>NZ_SADV01000050.1 GCF_006864135.1 Lysinibacillus sphaericus
GGCTCCGAAGGCAGGACTCGAACCTGCGACAACCTGATTAACAGTCAGGTGCTACTACCAACTGAGCTACTTCGGAACAATACTATTCAATTCGGTTTTTAAAACCTCTTAAGTACATTTATTATTATAGCAAGCATTATAAATTATGCAATACTTTTTGTGAAAATTTTTATATTTTTTGTCGAAGTCTTCCTATGCAGCAACAAGAAACCTAATAGTTCTCTATTATATCTAATATTTCTATTTCATGTACAGAATATTCTTGCTGTATATTATTGTAATTGTTAAAATAGAAATAGTTTTACGAATTTTCTAATAAATTTGTTTAGGGGAGGAATGTTCACATGGTAACAAACGATTTAATTGCACCGGAATTCTATAATATTACAGAGGAATTGGAGAAATTTTCTCGAGATAGTGATCGCCAAGCAATACGGTGGCTAAATACTCAACAGGAGCGTCAAACAATTTCCTATGTTGAACTTGTTCAAAAAATGAATCAATACGCGCATGCCTTTACGAAGAAGGGGCTTCAAAAAGGAGATCGCGTATTAGTTATTATTCCTCGTCTGCCTGAAGCTTATTTTGTCTTCCTCGGCTGTCTAAAGGCTGGGATTGTTCCTATTTCTTGTTCAGAAATGTTACGTGCAAGTGATTTAGAATATCGTATGGCACACTCTTCTGCAAGGGCAGTAATAGCCTATGAAGCGTTCACAAGTGAGGTAGATTGTATTACTTCTTCAGTGGAGGCTTTAAATAATAAATTGCTTATAGGCACTGCTACTGGTGATTGGACCTCTTTAGATGAATTAGCAAGTACTCAGCCAGATACATTTACAGCAGCTGCTACTAAAAGAGATGATATGGCATTTCTTTCTTATACATCTGGCACAACTGGCAAACCAAAAGGAGTTGTTCATTCACACGGATGGGGATATGCACATATTAGAACAGCCGCTTCACAATGGCTTTGTGTATGTGAAGGTGACTTAGTTTGGGCTACAGCAGCTCCAGGGTGGCAAAAATGGATTTGGAGCCCATTTTTATCGACTATTATGCTGGGCGCAACTGCATTAGTATACCACGGAGGATTTGATGCAAAAACATATCTTAAACTGCTTCAAGAAGAAAAGGTTAATGTATTGTGCTGTACTCCAACGGAATATCGAATTATGGCGAAGATTGATAATTTAAAAGACTATAATCTATCTTCTCTACGCAGTGCTGTTTCGGCTGGTGAACCATTAAATCGACCAGTCATCGAAACATTTATGAAAAATTTCGATCTTAAAGTTCGCGATGGCTATGGACAAACGGAAAATACCTTATTAATTGGCACACTTGAAAATATTGATTTACGTCCTGGTTCAATGGGTGTTCCTACACCTGGCAATATTGTCCGTATTATAGATCATGAAGGCAACGAGGCACCCGTTGGAGAAGTTGGAGATATTGCAGTACACAAATCTTCTCCTGCTCTATTTAAGGAGTACTATCGTGAGCCTGAACGTACACAAGCTGCCTTCCGTGGAGATTGGTATATTACTGGAGACCAAGCCAAATGCGATGAAGACGGCTACTTCTGGTTTGAAGGTCGAGGAGATGACATCATTATTTCATCAGGCTATACAATTGGGCCATTTGAAGTAGAAGATGCTTTAAATAAACATGAAGCTGTACAAGAATGTGCTGTAGTCGCAGCTCCAGATGAAATTAGAGGCCATATTGTTAAAGCCTTTGTCGTCTTACGAGAAAGCTTCAGAGATCTTGATGAGGACGAGTTAATAAAAGAACTACAAGAGCACGTTAAAGCATTAACAGCGCCTTATAAATATCCTCGTAGTATTGTCTTTATCGATGAGCTACCAAAAACAACTTCTGGTAAGATTCGTCGTATAGAACTACGAGTAGCAACAACAACTGTATAAAATATAATAAAGAGACATTTTACCATTCACTTGGTTGAAATGTCTCCTTTATATATATTGCTAGTATTTAATATTCTTTTGCATATAAAAAAAGCCACTACTGAGTTTATCAGCAGCGACTTTTTGCGCCTAGCGACGTCCTACTCTCACAGGGGGAAGCCCCCAACTACCATCGGCGCTAAAGAGCTTAACTTCCGTGTTCGGTATGGGAACGGGTGTGACCTCTTTGCCATCATCACTAGACT
>NZ_SADV01000051.1 GCF_006864135.1 Lysinibacillus sphaericus
AAAATCGAACAAGAAGTGCCTTATTTTTATCTGAGAAAGGTTCGCTTTTATGAAAACGTAAGTTTTTCAGTGCCCTCTTACCAATCGACAGTTTTGTTAATCTGACACACGTTTACTAAACTTTTATTATCCATTTGGAACCCCTCGCATAGCAAGGGGTTTTCAAAAGATACAAAAAAACCGCTAGGCATGTAAATGCACTAGCGATTTCTCTTATTTTTGCTCATCTTCACCAATTTTGTCTTTTGAAATAGCTGGTAAAATTGGTTGTTTTACATTACTATCAGTCACTTTTTCAGCTTTATATTTTGCTTTTAACTCAAAATATTTGTCTAAAGCATCGCGAGCGATAATATTATTATTCGGCAAATGCTCACGCCCTGTTGTCGCCCATGGAATGACGACAGCATAGGCAATTTCAGGATTTTCATAAGGCGCAAAACCAACATGTGTAAAAGTAAGTGTATCCGTACCATAATACTCTTTTAACGGTCCGAAATACACTACCTCAGCTGTTCCTGTTTTCCCTGCCGCAGTATATGGAGTATTTGCAAATTGAGCTCGCGCAGTACCTTGCGAACCTGTATAAACTAGGCGTAACCCTTTTTTCACATAATCAATTTCTTCTACAGGATTATCGATACGATTTAAAATTGTTGGTCCTATTTCAGTCACTAATTGACCTAACTGTTGCCCATCATTTGATGGCTCACGTACCTCTTTCACAATATGTGGCTGAATACGATAACCGCCATTTGCGATTGTCGAGATATATTGTACCAATTGTAAAGGTGTATACGTATCATACTGTCCAATTGCCAAGTCGAGTGTTTTACCACCCATCGTTGGACCAGATGGCCCCTGTAAACCACTAAATTCATTCGGCAAGTCAATACCTGTTTTTACACCTAAGCCAAATTGCGCAAAATTATTACGCATTTTCGAGAATGTATCGTCTTTTAAGCGAAGTGGCATCTTATAGCTATACGGTGTTCCATTCATAAGCATAGCAATTTTAAACATATAAACATTTGACGAACGTTCTAGAGCTGTTAAATCATTCATCGTAATATAACCACTTTGGTTAAAAATTGACTTTTTTGTAGGTGTCCCAGCTAATTCAATAGGTTCATCTCCCATATAGGCACCCATTGAAACAACTCCTTGATTATAACCAGTAAGTAGTGTTGCTGCCTTAACTGCAGAGCCTGCCTCATAAGCTGTTGTAAAGGTTCCATACGAATAATCGACGACTTCATTTTTCCCTGTTTCAGGATTTTTCTCAATCTTCATACCAACATTTGCTAAAATATCACCTGTATTTGGGTCCATCATGACTAAAAAGGCACGATCAAGTAAATATGAACCCCCTCTTGATTTTAAGTTAAGCAATTCGCGCTTGACAATTTTTTCCGTTTCTAATTGTAACTCACTATCAAGTGTAAGTTTTAAATCTTTACCAGGCTCGCCTTCATAAGTCGTAACGGTATCGACTACCTGCCCTTTTCTATTCGTAATATTTTTAACGACTGATTTTTGTCCTTGCAGTAAATCTTCATACTGCGCTTCAATATAACTTTCACCAACACGGTCATTTCGTGAATAATCACGAGCTAAATAATAATTCAGCTTTTCTTTCGGAATTCCTTTTGCTGGTACTGTTGTACGTCCTAAAATAGCAAGTGATGATAATTTCAAACGCTTCCAGTCCGTTGTTGTGTTAACGCCTGGTAGTTCAGTTAAACGCTCAGAGACAAGTGCAAATTCATCGGCAGACACATTTTCACTCTTAATAATTTGCGGTGATAAATTGTAGCCTGATACCATCTCTCGGTAGATTGCTAATACTTCCATGTCCTTGTCTGTCAATTGCAATAATTCTTCGTTTGTGATTCGTTCACGAACAAGTTTATCTATTTGTGCATTGATTTGACTTTCCGTTACATTTTCTTGTGCCCTAATTTTCTTTTTTTCTTTATCTGTTACTTTTGCATAGGCAGCTTTTTTATTTTTTATCATCCAAAAATCTTGTTTGTCACGTAATGTAACACGTTTCGTTGGCTGCTCAATCAATTGTGCCAGCT
>NZ_SADV01000052.1 GCF_006864135.1 Lysinibacillus sphaericus
TCCCATGATTTGAAGTTCACATTCGTTGTGAAAATCGTGCTACGTTTTTCATAACGTGCATCAATGAGCTGGAAAAACAGTTTCGCATCCTCTGGATCGATTGGTAAATAACCAATTTCATCAATGATTAATAATTTATATTTCGTATAATGTTTTAAACGGCTCTCTAAGCGGTTTTCTAAACGGGCTTTCTTTAGATTCTGAATTAAATCATGACACTTAATAAAATAAGTACTTGTTCGCTTTTTAGCTGCCGTAATGCCGATTGCTGTGGCCAGGTGGGTCTTACCGACACCACTTGGACCAAGGAATACAATATTCTCATTTTCTTCGATGAAACGAAGGCTTTGAAAATCGAGTATTTGTTGTTGGCTAATGTTTGGCTGAAAATCAAAGTTAAAGTCCTTTATCTCCTTTAAATGTGGAAACGCAGCGACTTTCACCATCGCATGAATCATATTATGCTCACGTACATCGATTTCATAGTTTGTCAATTTTATAAGTGTATCGATAAAAGAAAGTTCATTTTTAATACTAAAGTCGATGACTTCATTCAAATGGATGCCCATCTGCTTTAATTTTAAATACGCTAAGTTTTGCTGTAGTTGCTGATAATTTGTACTCATTAATGAATTCATTTATACATTTCTCCAATCGCTGCTAAATTCCGTTTCGCTAAATCGTTAATATCAGGGTATTCAGGCATGGCCTTTGTCATCAATTCACGATAATGCGCCTCTTGATAATTTAGTTTTGCTTCACTTATTTTGTGTTGCGCGATTAATTCCATGTTATAATAAATCCATAATTGATCATCATACACTTGTAGTCCTGCTTTTTTTCCTTGATACCCCGGTGGTACGGAGTATTGATTGGACTTGTAGGAAATCATGCTCGATGCATTGACTTTTACCAGTGTATAATCAATCTTGTAGGAATCTCTTACTCGTTCAGTTGGTAGCTGGAGTAATTGATTCTTTTCTTTTTGCCATTCTAAAATCGGGATTTTATTGGTCCCTTGATGAACTTCATGGTTAATACGATTACATAGTTTTTCAATATAGGCTTGTAATTCAACTATAGTAAACTTCCCTTGATAGGCATGGATTTCATCCAATAACTTCATCGTTGTCTCAACTTTTCCTTTTGTTCGTGGACGACCTGCTACACAAGGCTTCACCTTAAATCCGAAATCTCTCGCAAATTGCGTAAACTTCGTATTCACTTTTCCCGCAAAATGTTCTGTTCGTGCTTCATCCATCACGGTTTTCATATTGTCAGTAATGAGTTCTTCTGGTACACCACCCATTTTTTCAAACGTATCAGTTAAGAAAGAAAATAAAACTGCCTGCGATTTGGAAATACTCATGTAGAAGAACCGCATACGAGAATAGCTCAGCACTAACACGGCTACATTAATCTCCACCTGTTCACCATCACTTGTTTCATAAACAATACTTTCTTTCCAATCCAACTGTGCTTGTTTGCCCATACGTGTTTCATAACGAATACCGCTATGCAAAGAAGATAAGCGTTCATCTTTCTCAAAGTAAGCCTTAAATTCTGGTGTATTGGCAATATAGGTACGGAATGTAGATTGTCCACACTCTAAACCATGGTTGTCTTTTAAATACTGCCAAAGATTGCGTCGATAATAAAATACCTGCTTAGAATCTTCTGATAAGAGGCTGGCAATAATCGGATAAAACTCATCAATTTTAGATGGCTTATTCCGCTTTGTTTTTGGTATAAAGCCATTTAGATATTTATCGATTGTTCGTCGATCTACGCCCATATCCCTTGCTAATTTACTTTTATTAATCTTCATGTTTAAACGCTCCATTACTTGTTTAAAATTTGCTAAATCTGAAAGACTATTAATTTTAAATTCTGTCTCAATCTCAAATTGAATATGCATACTAACACCTCGGTATTAGTATGAAATGAAAGAGCATTTTTGTACATAGTTATTCAAGCAGGAATGTACATATTTAAATTAGCATTTATA
>NZ_SADV01000053.1 GCF_006864135.1 Lysinibacillus sphaericus
TTAATGAAATCTCTGCGTACAAATCACCAAAAACTCCTTTATACTCAGGGAAAACTTGATCTAATACAGCTTGAAATTGTAGCTTTGTTTGAACCATAATTCCTGTCATATTTTCGTGTTGCCTTGTCAGATGCCGAAGGTTTAAAAGCCGAATACCACGTTTTTTCTGAGGCTCTAAATCCTCTTTGTAATATAGTTCGCCTAAGTGATAAGCATCAATGGCATCTGTTTTGGTTTTTCGTAAGCTAGAACTTTTTGCTCGGTAAGATATTAGTGGATTTACGATAATGGCAACGTACTCTCTTGCTTCTAAAAACTGAACAACTGGGGCATGGTAGTGTCCTGTGGACTCCAAAACAACAGGTGGTTTCATCCCTGTTTGATGCTCTAAATCTATTAAATAAGAGTGTAACTCTTCAAGCCCCTCCACCGTATGTTCAACTTTCACACTATTTTTATAGGGCATTTTTTTATCCAAGAACATTTGAATCTGACTTTCACCTTTTGCGACATCCAGACCAACTACTGGATTCATGTTTATCTCCTCCTAAGGTAGTGTATTGACCGGTAACCTCTATCTAGCTTGTTATTCATATCTTCGCTTGTTATACGAGATCGTAATGTCCCAACCAGCCTAATCATGTGTTAACAAGTAGAGGGCGAACAGTTTAGTTGTCGGGATCTAGTCCCACGGGTGCTTCCGTTCGACCCCGGCTACTATCAATCTATAAATTGAATAAAAAATAGTCAACCAGATTACTCTGGCTGACCTTATAATACGATGGGTGCTTTACTTGAAGATCATTGAGTTGCGTATGCAGCTCTTTTTTACTTTATTAAAGGCTGTTTTCGTATAGATTGTTGCTTCTGCGAACTAGAAAAATGTGGAGATATGTGAAAGAAGCAGTAAGTAAATGAAAGAAAGCCAACTAAAAAGTCTAAATACAGATATAAAAGAAGCAACGGCATAAAATATCCAAGCAATACCGACAATCATCAACCATTTATAGGTCTCTCTCGAATCACCCGATTCTTTTTCATCTCTTTGTAAAATTTTATCGTCATAAACATACCACCCATCAATAACACGGCGCAACCGATAGACGGAACGATCTCCAATCCTAAGCTCTTACCCATTTCGATGGCAGCTACCGCTATAAAGTATATAAAAGCTACAAACAAATATAGAGCTTTTTCCTTTCTCTCTAATTTTTTACTTTTCTTTTTCTCCACTTTATACCAATGCTTCAAATCTTCTTGCGACACATACTGCGCAACAATGGCTTCTACTTGTTTAGCACATTTCTTTTGAACTTTGACCATATAAAAACCTTCGTATTCTGCAGACGACCGTTTTAAAATATCTTTGATTCCTATTTCAAATGGAATGTTACTTTTCTCTAGTTGTTCGATAATTGCCAGAATAGCATCTTCTGAATGTCCAACTAATATTTTCTTTTTAAACAAACACAGCTAATCCAAAATATACCACTATCTTTTGAATATCTGATTCTTTCGTTTAGCAACAATCTTTGAGAAAACAGCCTTTTTAACTAACGAAGCAGGATAGTTGAGAAAGTTAATTATTGACAATAATAGAAATTTTAGATAAAGTATTAAAAAATTCTAAATATATCAAGCGTTGATGAGAAGTAATTAAGAGTTGATTATTTACAGAGAACTCCTATTTGCTAAAAAGGAGTAATAGTGATCTTAATGAAAAAAGCCTCTGAGCATCTTACCAATCTAATGATTAGGGATCTTGAGACGGGTACTTCGATATAAAGATAGGTTATGTAAGAGGTTGATATGGTGACATATCAACAAACTGAGGTGGTACCACGAAGTTATAACTCTCGTCCTCAAGATGAATGTCTTGGGAGGGAGTTTTTTTAGTACGACGGATTGTAATATTAAGTGCAACACCCAGAAGTCAATATAAAGGAAGCCCATAACGACCTCGTGTAGAATGTAGTTACCACACCAACATTCAAACGGAGGAATC
>NZ_SADV01000054.1 GCF_006864135.1 Lysinibacillus sphaericus
CAAATGTCTAAAGTATCAGCTGTCAGCGGTGCTACTGGAGCCGATTTCGATAAATTAAGAGGTCAGGCTCAAGAACTAGGTAAAACCACTGTTTTCACAGCTACTCAAGCAGCAGAAGGTATGGAATACTTAGCACTTGCTGGATGGAAAACCAATGATATTATGGCGGCTATGCCAGGTATGCTCAACTTAGCAGCAACGGGAGCCCTTGATTTAGGAAAAGCAGCAGACATTACCTCAGATGTTATGAGCGCCTTTGGAATATCGGCAGGGAAGGCTGGTCATACCGCTGACGTATTCGCATACGCACAAGCCAACGCTAATACTAACGTTGAGCAGATGGGCGAAGCGATGACTTATCTTGCTCCTGTTGCAAATGCTTTGGGATTGGAACTTGAGGAGTCAGCAGCAGCGGTAATGAAACTTGCTGATAGTGGTGTAAAAGGATCTATGGCTGGTCAAGCCTTTGCATCTTCATTATCTCGGTTAGCAAAACCGACAAAAGCAATGAGGGACGAAATGGGGCGTCTTGGTATCGAGTTTTTCGATGCTCAAGGAAACTTAAAATCAATGCCAAATATAATAGCAGAAATTGAAAAAGGAACAAAAGGAATGACAAAGGAGCAGAAATCAGCTACTTTGTCTATTTTATTTGGGGCAGAAGCTTACAAACACTGGGCTATTCTTTTGGAAAGTGGATCAAAAACACTAGGTGATACAACGGATGCCTTAAAAAATGCTGATGGTGCAGCTGAGAAAATGGCAGACACGATGATGGATAACTTAGCCGGTTCATTAAATCAATTAAAAGCAGCATTTGAAGGTATAGCTATACAAATAAGTGACTTGATAAAAGATGATTTACGTGCCTTTGCAGATTGGATAGCAAAGATGGCGGCTAAGTTTGGAGAATTAAGTGAGAGTACAAAGAAAACTATTTTAGTAGTCGCTGGTTTAGCAGCTGCAATAGGCCCATTACTTGTTATTGGTGGTATGTTGATTTCGTCGTTAGGGACAATTCTTGGAGCATTTGGTACTGTATCAAGCGCTATTGCAGTAGTTACAACAGGTGCAACGGCAGCAACTCCAGCTATTGGAGCTTTAGCAAGTGTATTTACGGTTTTAACTGGCCCTATCGGAATAGCAGTTGCTGCTTTAGCTGGATTAACAATTGGTACAATTGCGTTTGCTAAAAACATGAGCGAAAGTGCTTTACCAAGTGTTGAGAGATTTGGGGAAGGTGTTTCTGAATCTACAAAGAAAGCACTTGATGGATTCTTTGATTTAAGTGAAAATGCTTCACAATCTGTCACTGAGATGTATGTGTCTTCCACAAAGGTTACAGCTGAAATGGCAAATGAGCTTACTTCTAAGTATGATCAAATGAATACTCAGATTGTGGACGGCATGAAGAAACGTAATGCAGATCAATTATCTGACATGCAAAAGTTCTTTATGGATTCTTCAGCTTTATCTTCAGAAGAAGAAGAGAAAATAATTGCTGATACTAAAAAACGTAATGAGTACAAAATTCAAGACCAGATAACTATGAATGAGATAGCAAAAGAAATTACTCAAAAGGCAGCTAATGAAAAAAGAGAATTAACAGAACGTGAACATGAAGTACTCAATAATATCAACCAATTGATGAAAGAAAATGCTGTTAGGACGTTTTCTGAAAGCGAGTTAGAACAAAAAATAATCCTCGAACGTATGAAAGAAAATGCTTCGATTATCTCAGCTGAACAAGCAGCCGAAGTTGTAAAAAACGCTGTCAAGCAAAAAGATGAAGTTATCAAAGAAGCTAATGAGACTTACGAAAAACGAATGGCTCAAATAATTCAGATGCGTGATGAGACAGGAGCTATCTCAGCTGAACAAGCCGATAAGATGATAGCTGAAGCAACAAAGGCAAAAGATCAAACTATTTTCCTTGCTGAAGAACAACATCAAAAGATTGTAGAAAAAGCTCAACAACAAGCTGATGAACA
>NZ_SADV01000055.1 GCF_006864135.1 Lysinibacillus sphaericus
TAAACTGTACCCTATAAGATAGACACTTTGAAAAAAGTCTATCCTATAGGGTACTTTTGTTTATAATGAGAAAAAAGATGTCGGAGCGGAATGAAATGACGAAAAGAGTATTTACTAAAAAAGAGCAAGAACAACTTAACTGTAATCCTAATGTCCAAGCTATTAGTGATAAAGCGATTACTTATACTGAGGAATTTAAACGCCATTTTATTGCAGAAAATGAAAAAGGAAAACTCCCAAGAATGATTTTTGAAGAGGCCGGTTTAGATGTTGAACTGATTGGTTTGAAGCGCATTAGTTCAGCGGGAAAGCGGTGGCGTGCAGCTTATCGTACAACTGGAGTAGCGGGTCTACAAGATACACGGAAAACGAATTCAGGTCGTCCAATAGAACGAGAATTAAGTTTAGAAGAAAAAATTGCACGATTAGAAGCGGAAAATCGATTATTACAAGCGGAGAATGAACTTTTAAAAAAGCTCGATCTACTCGAAAGGCAGATGTTAAAGAAGAAAAAACAATCGCAACAGAACTAAAATTTGATTTAATCAGTAAAACGATTCAAAAATATAAACTAAAACGTTTAGTTAGCTATCTATGTGAAATCATGGGTGTATCTCGTTCAGGTTACTATAATTATTTCACAGAAAAATCAACACAAAAGCGTGCAGCCCATGAGTTAGCAGATGAAACTATCAAAGAAATTATTTTAAAAGCGTATCATTTCCGAGGACGTAGGAAAGGTGCTCGTCAAATTAAAATGACGTTAGAAAATCAATATGGGATTACGTATAATTTAAAACGTATTCGCCGTATTATGAAGAAATTCGAGATTGTATGCCCAATTCGAAAAGCGAATCCGGCACGTAGAATGGCCAAAGCAACAAAAGAACATCGTACATGTCCAAATGAATTACAGCGTAACTTTAAACAAGGTGTGGCAGGAAAAGTATTATTAACAGATATCACGTATTTGCCGTATGGAAACGGCAAACGTGCTTATTTATCAACGATTAAGGACGCTGAGACAAACGAAATTTTAGCGTATGAAGTATCAGCTTCATTAAGTATGGATATCGCGCTCAATACTCTTCGTAAATTGAAGCGAAATTACCACCATTTAACGAACGATGCATTTATTCATTCAGATCAAGGATTCCATTATACGAATCCAAAATTCCAGAAACTTGTGAAGGATATGGGACTAGGGCAATCGATGTCACGCCGAGGAAACTGTTGGGATAACGCCCCTCAAGAATCCTTCTTCGGCCATTTTAAAGATGAAACCAGTCTGAAAGCGTGCGAAACATTAGAAGAAGTAAAACGAGAAGTGAAAAGTTATATGATGTATTACAACCATTATCGAGGGCAATGGAACTTGAAAAAGCTGCCGCCTGCAAAATACAGACAGCAGCTTCAAAAAGTTGCCTAGCTTTTTTTCAAAATGTCCTTTACAAAGGGTACACTTCA
>NZ_SADV01000056.1 GCF_006864135.1 Lysinibacillus sphaericus
TTTTTTCTCATTATAAACAAAAGTACCCTATAGGATAGACTTTTTTCAAAGTGTCTATCTTATAGGGTACAGTTTAAATGTAGAGTTCGGCTTTTTTGTAACTTTATGAAAGGTTGTACTGCATACGCAACTCAATGATCTTCAAGTAAAGCACCCATTAGTTTAAGTGAAATTATTCACAAAGTTATTTTATTATTGAATAAATGCAAGTGTCTGTTAATCGACATCCATCTGCTGATAAATCCTCATTCCTTAGTGTTCCTTCTAACTTAAATCCGAGTTTTTCTGGGATGGAACGACTCTTATAATTTGTTGATTCACACCTAATTTCAATTCTTCTAAATAGGATTTGATTTAATCCGAAATTAATTAACTCTTTTATAGCTTCTGTCATATATCCATTGCCACTAAAAGTTGAATTAATCCAGTATCCAATTTCACATTTTGGAATATTCCAATCAATCCCTTGAAAGCTCGCTGCTCCAATAAATTCATCAGTATCTATATGAAAGATAAGAAAACGAAAGCTTTCTCTTTTTAAAAAGTTAATATGAGCATTTCTTAGATTAATCTCTGTTTCTTCAATACTAGGAATTTCTTGAGCAAAGGCCATCCACGCTTTTAATTCAGTAAAGGAATCTCTAATTGCTTGGTTAACAATATTTCCGTCTCCAGAATGATTTGGAGCGCGAAGAATTAATCTTTCTGTTGTTAATTGTGTTGGAATATCTAATAGTAAAGGATTATACATTTCATTTTCCCCCTTTAAATTTTTGAGTACGATGATTTGTCAAATTAAGTGCAACAGTTGCTCATCAAATGCCTCGTTTGCAGTTTTCCAACCAAGACATTTTCTTGGTCGGTTGTTGATATAGTTTAATGCTTCTGTTAGTTCTTTTGGTGATACTTCATCGAAATTTGTTTGCTTAGGGAAGAATTCGCGAAGTAATCCATTTCCATTTTCGTTACTTCCGCGTTGCCAAGAAGAATAGGCGTCCGCAAAATAAACATCAATTTTTAAGTCTTTTTCTAACACTTTATAGCAGCTAAATTCTTTACCTCTGTCTGTTGTGGCTGTTTTTATAGTGCCTTTTGGTAATTTAGTATGAAGAAGACGTACTGCTCTTTCCATTGATTGGGCTGAGCGATCTGGTATCAAAAAGCCAACATACCACCGTGTCATTCGCTCAATAAATGTTGCTACACAACCTTTTGCTTTCCCACGTCC
>NZ_SADV01000057.1 GCF_006864135.1 Lysinibacillus sphaericus
CTCTCCATAAAAGAAATTTGATTAGCTCAAATTGTTTTGCTGGCATCATGTTTGATGTCCAAAATTTTGTTTCGTTCGCCAACTCAAGGTTAGCTACTAAAAACTTTATTGATTACGTTTTGCTTGTTCAGTTTTCAAGGTTCATTTGTTTTAATTGGTGGAGCCTAGCGGGATCGAACCGCTGACCTCCTGCGTGCAAGGCAGGCGCTCTCCCAGCTGAGCTAAGGCCCCAAAGTTAATTGTAATTTTAGGAAATGGTCGGGAAGACAGGATTCGAACCTGCGACCCCTTGGTCCCAAACCAAGTGCTCTACCAAGCTGAGCTACTTCCCGTTTGTTTTTATTGGCGCGCCCGGCAGGAGTCGAACCCACAACCTTCTGATCCGTAGTCAGACGCTCTATCCAATTGAGCTACGGGCGCTAATTATTAAAATAAAAAAATGGTGCCGAGGGCCGGAATCGAACCGGCACGGTAGTCACCTACCGCAGGATTTTAAGTCCTGTGCGTCTGCCAGTTCCGCCACCCCGGCACATTTGGAGCGGAAGACGAGGTTCGAACTCGCGACCCCCACCTTGGCAAGGTGGTGTTCTACCACTGAACTACTTCCGCATGTGCATAAGATTTATTTATCCTGGCAATTATGAAATTTTAAAAATGGTGCGGGTGAAGGGAGTCGAACCCCCACGCCTTGCGGCGCTAGATCCTAAGTCTAGTGCGTCTGCCAATTCCGCCACACCCGCATATTTTGTTGGCAATTTAAATGGTGAGCCATGAAGGACTCGAACCTTCGACCCTCTGATTAAAAGTCAGATGCTCTACCAACTGAGCTAATGGCTCAAAACTATGGTGCCGGCTATAGGAATCGAACCCACGACCTACTGATTACAAGTCAGTTGCTCTACCTGCTGAGCTAAACCGGCATATGGTGGAGGATGACGGGCTCGAACCGCCGACCCTCTGCTTGTAAGGCAGATGCTCTCCCAGCTGAGCTAATCCTCCTGGGTATTATGCCTAGCGATGTCCTACTCTCACAGGGGGAAGCCCCCAACTACCATCGGCGCTAAAGAGCTTAACTTCCGTGTTCGGTATGGGAACGGGTGTGACCTCTTTGCCATCATCACTAGACT
>NZ_SADV01000005.1 GCF_006864135.1 Lysinibacillus sphaericus
CTTTTTTCTCATTATAAACAAAAGTACCCTATAGGATAGACTTTTTTCAAAGTGTCTATCTTATAGGGTACAGTTTACAACTTAAAGGAGCAGCTTTTGTATTTATATGTTCTTTTGTAATTCTTTCACTCTAGAACAACCCTACCGCATGTCCTTCATTATCAACATTCATACGCAAAGCAGCTGGTGCTTTTGGTAAACCTGGCATTGTCATAATATCCCCAGTTAAGCATACAAGGAAGCCTGCACCAAGTTTTGGAATGACTTCGCGAATAGTGATTGTAAAGCCTTCTGGACGTCCTAAAAGACTTGGTTGGTCTGATAATGAATATTGCGTTTTCGCCATACAAATCGGTAAAGAATCCCAACCGAATTTTTCAATTTGGGCAATTTGTTTTTTCGCTTGGTCGGTAAATTGCACATCTTTCCCACCATAAACTTTTTGCACAATTGTACGTACTTTTTCCTCAATAGATTCTGTTACATCATATAAAGGTGAGAAATTGTTTTCTTCATCAAGAACAGCTAGTACTTGTTCAGCTAAACCTAGACCACCTTTTCCGCCTTCCTCCCAGACATTTGTACGCGCGATACGAACATGATTTTCTTGACACCAATTCAGGACTGCTTCTAACTCAGCCTCTGTGTCCGTAATAAAACGATTTAAAGCGATAATCGGCTCAACGCCAAATGTACGAATCGTCTCAACGTGCTTGGCTAAATTTTCAATTCCTTGTAAAAGTGCCTCTACATTTTCGCCAACTAGTTCCGTTTTCGCTACACCGCCATGCATTTTTAATGCACGAATTGTAGCTACGATTACAACTGCACTTGGCTTAAAGCCCCCTTTACGCGCTTTAATATTCATAAATTTTTCAGCACCTAAATCTGAACCAAAGCCCGCTTCAGTCACAACGATATCTGCAAGCTTACGAGCTGTTTGTGTCGCCATAATCGAGTTACAGCCGTGTGCGATGTTGGCAAATGGTCCACCGTGAATAATGGCAGGTGTCCCTTCAAGCGTTTGCACTAAGTTTGGTTTGAAGGCATCTTTTAATAACAATGTTAAGGCCCCTTCTACTTGAAGATCACGCACGAATACAGGCTCACGATCAAATGTATAACCGATGACGATACTTGATAAACGTTCCCGTAAATCTTCAATACTTGTAGCTAAACAGAAAACTGCCATAATTTCTGATGCAACAGTAATGTCAAAGCCATCCTCACGTGGCATCCCTTGAACAGGACCACCTAGACCAACAACAACTTTACGAAGGGCGCGATCATTTAAATCCATTACACGCTTCCAGATTATACGGCGAGGATCAATGTTTAAAGCATTTCCTTGATGGATATGATTATCAATAAAGGCTGATAATGCATTATTCGCAGTAGTTATCGCATGAAGGTCACCAGTGAAATGCAAGTTAATATCTTCCATCGGCACCACCTGTGCATATCCACCACCTGTTGCTCCACCTTTTACACCCATTACAGGGCCAAGTGATGGCTCACGTAAAGCAACAACAACATTTTTATTTAATTGGTGAAGTGCATCAGCAAGCCCAACCGTTACAGTTGATTTCCCTTCACCCGCTGGAGTTGGACTAATAGCTGTTACCAATACAACCTTTGCCTCCTCACCATGTGCTGTAATTTTTAATGGATCAATTTTTGCTTTGTAGCGACCATACTGTTCAAGTGAATCCTCTGGAATACCTGCTGCTTTCGCTATTTCAGTAATAGGTTGCATAACCGCTTGATTAGCGATTTCTAGATCTGTCAAAGGTTGTTTTTTCGTTGTCATTTGGCATCCTACTTTCTATGTCGGTCAATTATGCCTCGGCATAATTGCGTCCGGAATCGGCTTTGTGCTTAGGCCTGCACGAGGGCCGACACGATGTCGGTCATTTCGGTAATGCCACAGGACATTTGCAGGTCAGTTAGCCTTTATCGCATGGATACGATGATTTTAGGCTAACATCCTCTAAGACTTCCTTTCCGATTCTGTGACATCCGCCGGAGGTCTTAACTCCTTTCAGCAGGAATTTACTGAAAGAAGTTAATTCCATTATAGACTTTATTGTGAATAAAATCATAGTAAGTTATTCAAGTATTTCGACAATCGATTGACAACATTGCACAATTCATGTATGTTCTAAATGAAAATGCATTTTTTCACATTTTCACAATTTATGTCACGACTTAATTGATTTTATTCTACATTCAAGCGCATGGGAGGCGAATGCTTATGCAACAGGGAATCGTAAAGTGGTTCAATAATGAAAAAGGTTATGGCTTTATTGAATGTGATGATGGAGAAGATGTATTTGTACATTTTACGGGAATCCAAGAGGAAGGCTTCCGTACACTTGAAGAAGGTCAAAAGGTATCATTTGAAGTGGTCGAAGGCAATCGAGGGCCACAGGCGTCAAATGTTGTGAAAGTATAAACTCAAAGGAGCTGTTCGATGGATGAACGGCTCCTTTTTTCAAATGCTGAAATTAGCGCTGCTTTATAACATTATAACTTCAGCGATTGATCCAATAAAAAGCTCCGGGAAAAACTAGCGTTTCCTTCGTTCTATTAGTATCCATAAGTGTAACCCCAAACGCCGCTTCATTTAAATGACCTAGTGTCATAGCCGCTGCAGCCACTTCGTCATAAAAATCCAGTCGAATATTTGGTAGATGTAAGGAGATAAACTGCTCTTGTTGGTCAGGCTCTGGTAGTTGTAATACTTCCTTCCATAAATTCACTGTTGCTTGCACATCTTCCACATAAAATTGGACAGATTCCATCGATATTGTTTGATTCGTATCAATGGCTCCATTTGCTTTTAATTGTGCCACACGTTCCTCATCTGTATCAGTCCACTCAATCAAAAATGGAAAATCAATTGCCTGCTCTGGCTTCCCAAAATGCAATAGCTTCCATTCTACTACAGAGCCATCTGGTCTTGTACGACTACAAGCATCAGGCCCATATACTTCAAATCCAAGTGCACGTAAACGTTGTGCCTCTTCTTCAATATTTTTTGTACGTAATGCAATTCTTGAAAAACCATAGCGCTCGTTAGCACGTTTAAACGTATAATGTAGGGAATAAGGTAATTTCACTGCATTTTCAAATAAATTACGATCATAAATCGCTATTTGCTCAATATAGTTTAATCCAAAATAGCTTAACGTATTGTATGTCCCCCACATTGTATGTTGACCACCGTTAACTGTATGGATATTACGTTTATTTAAAAAAACCTTTGTATTTTCTGGTGATTGAACTTGATGAACTAGATGGTCAAAATATAAAGTCATGACTGAACCCCCTTTTTTTCTCTATTATATACTTTACCTGTTAGTTTTGTTGGTTTAGAATAAAATTTAGAATATTATAATTATTAGAAGTTGCTATATTTCAATGCTAGTAGTTCATTAAAAAGATTTTTTATTTTCGTAAATCAATGAAGAGGTGATTAGAATGACAAACAAAGTAGCTGCTTTTAAACTAGCATTAGGTAATTATCCAACAGGTGTTACCGTTGTCACTGCTTGTAATGACGTAGGTGAACCTATTGGCTTAACTGTCAATTCCTTTGCGTCAGTTTCCATAGACCCACTCCTTATTTTATGGTCGCTCGATAAAAAATCACAGCTACATCCATATTTTACAGCGACTCAAAAGTTTGCTGTCAATATTTTAGCGAGCAATCAAGAACACTTATGTACGCTATTTTCAAGTAAAATCCCAGATCGTTTCGCCCAGGCTAAATGGTCAATCTCTGCTTTAGGTCTACCGGTTTTACATGATACTGCGGCCATTTTACAATGCAAAACATCTCAGCAAATCGATGCTGGAGATCATACGATATTTATCGGGCAGGTCCTAGAAATTGAAAATCCACAGAAGGAACCCTTACTATATCATCGCAGGCATATTGGTGAAATCCCAAATAGTTTTTATGAATAGGCTATTGCAAGAAATTTATACGCAAAAAACAGGATGACTCGTCGTGATCACCCTGTTTTTTTTGACGTATTTTTCCGCTCTTTATCGAAATAATAAGTTTGATTGATGAAACAATAATTGATGAGGTGAAGTACAAATGTTAAAAAAATCCCTTTACATGATACCTATTATTTTTTTATTTTCGGCTTATGAATGGGTAACTGCAAATTTTCACACCCCCCTTCCTTCATTTGAAGAAAAATTCGCTGAAGGTGGATATATATCCGTGGAAAAGTCCGTTAAGAAATTTGAATATCATTGTAAGTGCAAGGTAAAGTTACCTCAATTTATGCCACCGATTTCCTTCACACATCAATTTGGGAAATTTTACGAAGATAAAAAATATAACGTGAATGATGCATTGAGTATTATGTTTGTTAATAAAGAAATAAAAGAAAATATTTATAAAATTGAGATTCGATCAATAGAGAATAAAATAAACTTCAAAGACAAATTGAACTTTAAAGGTAAAGAATATACTCTTCAAGATGATACAAAAGCAATTTATTTTGAAGACCAACTATTTAACTTTTTTGTCTTCGAAAAACACAATTTGCAATATTTACTAGGTATTTATAAAGAGGTAACTAACACTGATACACCTCATACATTAGTTAAAATAGCTAATTCTTTAAAATAACCTATGCTGTTGCTATGGATAGTAAGCTCAACAGTTCCTAAACATAAAATGGCCAACCTAAACAATGGAAATATCCTCCATACTGTTTATTTTTTCTGCGGAAATCTTTGCTTTTCAAGTCTGTTAATTTGCACAATGACACCATCTTGAATCGTAATGTGTATTTCTCCAAATTCCAAATTTTGAATTGCCTTTGCAATTGCCTCTAGTTTATTGTCATCTACCTTTGCCTGTTGAGTCATCCGATACACCCCTTCTTTTAACATTTTTTAAGGCCAAAACATCAATCATAGCCGACTTATCCTAAATAACTCTTGACCTACTATATTATTATCAAAGCTTCTTTTTAGGCCAAGTTGTAGGTATTTCGTTTCTTTGAAATAATTCTATAATTCTGAAAACCTGTTGTCAATATAAATATTATAAATCTTATTTGTTTACTAAGGAATAAAAAATCAATAAGCACCAGCATCGTCCTCATGGACAAAAAACATCAAAACAAAAACTGTGCAGATTTATTTACCTCTACACAGTTTTTTCATTAATTATTTTGTAGGCAATCCATTAGTGCTTTCGCTGTCTTTTGCTTGCCCATAACCTTCATCGGTTCGCCTTGAGCCGGTACTATCCAGTGTGGCTCATCTCCACCATATAAAGATTGTGAGCTATTCGCTACCATAAACTGAGCGTTGGCGGATTCCATCCGTAGACGTGCACGGGATAGTAAAAATTCCTCGTCATCTGTTGCCTCGAGTTTAAAGCCTACTAAAGTTACTTTAGGCTGCCACCCTTTTATTTGACCTAATACTTTAGGTGCCTTTTTAAAGTGAATGATAGGTGGCTCATCAGATGGCATTTTACCTGCTTCCTCCATTAAATTCCCAGATTGGTCATACACTTTGTCAATGAGCCAATCAGAACCTGCAGCTGCCATAATAACGATATCCACTTGTTCTTCCTGAACAGCATGTCGAACTTTCTCGCCCAAATCTTCAATACCTTCAAATCGAATGGTACGCATTTTATCTTTGTTCGCTGGAAGCTGTGCAAAATAACCGTGCATATACAATACGTTTGCCCCAGCCTTTAGTGCCGCTTCAGCTAAATAACAGCCCATCGACCCTTTCGATAAATTCGTATGCCCTCGCACACGATCCCATTTTTCAAGTGTTCCCCCACTTGTAATGAGTACGGTCTTACCTCGTAATGTCCCCATACACTCACCTTTTTCTAGAAAATATACAATTACTATTTTATCGTAATGCTATGTTATGCTTCAATGTTGTTTTTATAAGATTGGCGTTAAATTAATACTATTTCATATTTTGCTCTTTTAACCAGGAACTTAATATCTCAGCAAATTTCTTGGTCACTGGTGAAGCATGATGTTTCATCGCAATTCCAATTGTGCGATAGCCACCTTGTTTTAAAGGTATAGCTTTTATCGTAGCAGGTAAGTTATACGTCACTAATTTCGGTAAAATACTAATTCCAAGCTGGTGAGCAATCATTGAAATGATCCCTACCTCTTCCGATAGTTCAAAACGAATATTTGGCTTCACGTGATATTGCTCTAACAGCACTTTTACATCATTTGTCCCTTTATATGAAGTCATGATAAATGGCATGTTTTCTAGTTCAACAATATCAATTTCGGCTTTATTATAAAGTGGACTTTTATCGGAGACAATACACAGCAATGGATCCTGCTGAAGTTCGGTAAACTGATACTGCTTAGACTTTTGACCATTTAAAAATCCCACATCAACCTCTCCACTCAATAGCCATTGTTCAATTTCATAATAATCTCCCTCACGCAATTCGACTTGTATACCAGGAAATTGATTGTCCATAATACGAACAATTTCCGGCATCCAGTTTGAAGAAATACTTGAAATTACTCCAATTCTTACTTTTCCTCGAGTAACGCCAAGTATGTGTGCGGCTTCTTGCTGTAATAGTTCTTGTGCATCGAGCACATGTCTCATTGCCCTCAGCATTGTATTACCTTCACTCGTTAACGTGACACCTGCTCGACTTCTGTGAATGAGTGCAAAGCCGAACTCCTTTTCTAAGCTTGAAACAGCATGACTTACAGCAGATTGGGTTAATCCCAATGCATCTGCTGCTTTTGTAAAGCTAGATACCTCAGCCACTTTATTCAAAATCTCATATTTGACTAAACTCATCGCCTTGTCCTCTATATACATGAATTTTTTTAATACCAACCATTATAAACATTCGTTTTACTAATCACAACACAAGATTTATAGTAAATTTTAGAATAAAAACTGTTTTAGTACACAGATTGTAGGTGAGCATAATGAGTATCCAAGGAAAAGCAAATTTATTAATGGTTATTGTGACAATGTTTTGGGGCTTATCTTATACTTTTATGGTAATGGGGCTTGAAACATTGGCTGTTTATAATGTGGTGGCATTGCGTTGTATCATCGCATTTTTCGTAGCTGGTATTATCTTTTATAAACGCATGATTAAAGTCGATGTTAAAACACTAAAATATGCAGCTATACAAGGGTTTCTATTATTCATTGTGTTCGTTCTAAGCTTATTCGGACTAGCAACAACATCGGTATCAAATGCTGGTTTTATTTTAAGTCTAACAGTTATCTTAGTACCTATTTTCAGCAGTTTTATTGACAAGAAATTACCTTCAAGAGCAGTTAGCTTTGCAATTATTTGCACAATGATTGGGATTACAATTTTAACGGCACATGGCTCATTTACCTTTCAAAAAGGAGATATTCTAGTAGCCATTGCTGCACTATGTTATTCGTTTTACTTACTATTAAACAGCTCATTTACACGGAGCGTTGAATCAATTTCTTATGGCATTTACCAGCTCGGTTTTGCTGGACTGTATGCACTTGTATTAACATTTATTTTCGAAACACCAACACTTCCAAATACAACGACTTCTTGGATTGCTATTATAGGACTTGGTGTCATTTGTAGTGCATTTTGCTTCGTAGGTCAAACTGTTGCACAACAGTTTACTTCTGCTACACATACAGGACTAATATTTTCCTTAGAGCCAATTTTCGCAGCGATGTTTGCCATGCTGCTTATTGGTGAAGGAATAACAGTAAAAATAGTAATAGGTGGTAGCTTTATTCTAATTGGTAATCTTGTTGCCCAATTAGAGCATCTCCATGCTTTACGCTTTATTAAAAAACATGAACATGAAAAAGCTATAAATTAATTCAGAGTGGTGCATGTGCACTCACTCTGTTTTTTAATTTATATTTAGCTCTAGCATTTAAACTCTCCTTGTTAAATGTGAATCAAGACAAATAGCAATTATCATCATAGTATACATTATGTCGTCATAGGTTCAGCTGAATGCTCAGCAAATAATACGATGACACCCTGTTCAACGAGATGAGCATAGTAAGCTGTTTGACCTTCCGTAAGATCAAATCGCTTAAATCCTTCTTTT
The DNA here is from genome assembly GCF_006864135.1 of Lysinibacillus sphaericus. Lineage (GTDB taxonomy): Bacteria > Bacillota > Bacilli > Bacillales_A > Planococcaceae > Lysinibacillus. The sequence continues at coordinate 8,112 of NZ_SADV01000005.1, forward strand.
ACAGCCGATTCACCGGTAAACCAAGACTTAATTTGATCAACCCAATTCCCTACCTCATATGTTTTAACATTAGCATCCCATTTTACACCCTTAAATTTACTTGGATCCTTTGCAATAACGTAAATATCCTCTATTTGGCATGCTTCTAAACGTATACTTTCTAAAATATGGAGCATTTCTTCCCTTGTATGGGCCACTTCAATTTGTGGGCTTTGCTCATTTATCATGCTCAATTCCTCCTAATTTGTATGGCTTACTAAGTATCTTACCTTCCTATTCAAAAAATAAATCCATTTTACCCATTCTTTTAACGAACTTTAATATTTGTAATATCTCTGTGATCCATGTTCACCTTTTGAAACAATGGTCTAATACTTTTATGAAACATTAAAAAATAGGCAATGGAAGTACATTAAAGTCCCCTTTGCCTATCATTTACTTGGTTTTCAATGCTCAAGGAATGCCTTCAACATCCATGTATGCTTTTCTAAGGACTGATACATAGCATTTAGTATATCCTCTGTTCGATCGTCTCCTTCTTCTGCCGCAAGCTCCATCGTTGAATTCAAAGCCTTCATAAGTTTTTGGAAATCTGCAATGATTGTTGCTACCATTTCCTCTGTCGTCTCATTTCCTGCCGCTTCCTCTATAAAGGATAGCTCAAGATGTTCTTTTAACGTAGCAACTGGTTTTCCATCTTTCGAAAGAATACGTTCTGCAATTTCATCTAGATTTAACGTTGTTTCATTATATAATTCTTCAAATTTTGCATGTAGTGTAAAGAAAGCTTTCCCCGTCACATACCAATGATAATTGTGCAATTTCGTATAAAGTACAGACCATGTAGCGACAAGTTTATTTAATTGTTTGTTTAAGTTTTGTGACATTATTTCTCCTCCAATGTGCCAGTTATTCTAGTCATTAGTATGCGTTGTAAAGTATGCTAGCTATACACACATTTTTCTCATTGAAAAAATTCTAAGGTCATCTGTAGATAAAAAATACAAAACCAAAACATTTTTCGCTACATAGCCTGTCCTAAAAAACAGATGGATACCATCAAATGGACGTTTAAACATCACAACAAACCGAATAAGAGCTTGTCATTTACAATTAGACTACTTTAGTTCCTTACGAATTTCGTTTATCTTTGTCACTGGAAGCTTTGAAACTTCAGCAGTCCTCTCATCGTCACACCCGTTTCAATCAAACCACTGATTATTTGTTTAATGGTTTGTTCGATTCCTTGCTCAATTCCTTCCTGCCTTTCTAATTCCAAATCTCCAGCAAATATCGGCGGTAAATCTTTTTTATTTAGATGCAAAATATCTTCCTCCCTTTCTGCTCAGACATAGATTTTGGTAGCTTTAATAAATAATCAATGAAGGAAAGAAGCTTACGTATCTCTTTGCGTTCAACTTTACTTAATAACGAAACTTCTCTTAATAATGCTCTTTTGTAAGCACTACGATAGCTCGTTTCGTTTTTTGTTTGATTTAAATAAATTGATGCTAGTAAAGCTTTACTTAACAGCTTCGTTGATTTTTTTTAATTCAAAATCTGACACGACAAACTTGTTAAATGTATAAGATATTTTTCATGATACTGATTCGTGCTTTTGGTACTCGTGTCTGTAAAAATTGCACTTGCCACAATCTTCTTACCATAACGATCACTAATGTCGATAAAAATACTCAAACATCCGCTTCGCAAAGTGCTCTTCATCTACCGCTTGAATCTCTGTATGGACAAGAATCCATTGCTCACTCCCACTCTTTAAATGAACTTTCGCAATTTGATCAGCTACGTTAACAATGCTCAATAATTTCTTTGAAAAGCTCTTGCTGTAAAAACTCAACTTACTATCAATTATGCCTCGGCATAATTGCGTCCGGAGGCTTTAACTTCTTTCAGGGGTGTTTGGACACCTACTGAAAGAAGTTGAAAAATCCACTTCTTCATGTAATTCTGGCAAAAAGAACAACAAAAAATCTTCAAACAAATACGCAATTAACTTCTTCCATAGATTATTTTGATTCACTTGACTAAGCTTATACACATCTGATTTCTCCTAAACTAGCTGCATAATAACTACATCCCCCCTTACCTTAAATACATTACAGCTATTACGAACATACATTTTTAAGAACATTAAAACTATTCTCTATAATTATTTCACTTTCCGAAATAGTTTCGCTATAATGGAATCACTTACTAAAAAGGGGTGTTAATTCATGAAGGTATTACCATTACGAAAAGATGTACCAGTAGAACAAACATGGGATTTAACAGATTTACTTAAAAATGACGCGGATTTTGAACGTGTTTTAGCGCAGCTTGTGGAAAATGCAATAAATTTCGAAAGCACGTATCAAGGTACAATTACGGATGCTCAAAAAGTAATTGATGTTTTAAAAGCTTATGAAGCACTATATGAAAGCATAGTTCCTATTGGTACTTATGCAAGTTTAAATAATCGAGCTGACCATACAGATAACGAAGCTCAAATGCGTGCTGCAAAATATGGTACGGCAGTCGGAAAAATTAGTAGTACAATTTCTTTTGTACGCAGTGAATTACTAGCACTAGATGAGTCTATTTTAGAGGAAGCTGCTACATTAAGCCCTAATTATAAAGTCTATTTAGAGGAATTATTAAAACAAAAGCCGCATCAGCTACATCCAGAGGTAGAAAAAGCACTAGCTGCATTTAGCTCTACTTTTAAAGCACCATATGAAACGTATAATACGACAAAGCTTGTAGATATGCATTTTGGAGAGTTTGATGCCAATGGCGAAAAACATCCACTTAGTTTTGTATTATACGAGAATGATTGGGAGTTTGACGCTGATACAAATGTTCGCCGTGCAGCTTTCCAAGCATTTTCGAATAAGTTGCGCGATTATCAGCACACAACTGCAAAAATTTATAACACACACATTCAACAGGAAAAAACGATGGCTGATTTACGAGGTTTTGATTCTGTCATTGACTATTTATTATTTGATCAAGATGTTGATCGTACGCTTTATAATCGTCAAATAGATCTGATTACGAAAGAGCTTGCTCCACATATGCGCCGTTACGCAAAGCTTATTCAACAAGCAAACGGCATTGAAAAAATGACATTTGCCGATCTAAAGATTGCCCTTGACCCAGACTATGATCCGAAATTAACAATGGCTGAAGCAAAAGAATATGTTGAAAAAGCATTAGATGTTATGGGTGAAGGTTATAAAGAGATGCTCGAAAAGGCCTTTAACGAACGATGGATTGATTATGCACCTAACAAAGGAAAATCGACTGGGGCATTCTGTTCAAGTCCATATGGTAGTCATCCGTATATTTTAATGTCTTGGAATGAACGTATGAATGAGGTATTCACTTTAATTCATGAGCTTGGGCACGCAGGTCATTTTGTGAATGCACATACCCATCAATCCTATTTTAACTGTCGTCCGTCGTTATACTTTATCGAGGCACCATCAACAATGAATGAAATGCTGCTAGCTAATTATTTATTAACCCATAACGACGATCTTCGCTTCAAACGTTGGGTAATTTCAAATATTGTGTCCAAAACGTATTATCATAACTTCGTCACACACTTACTAGAGGCAGCTTATCAACGAAAAGTATATGAATTAATTGATGCTGGAGAAGCTGTGAATGCTACTGTTTTAAATCACTTAAAACGCACCGTATTAGAAAATTTCTGGGGTGACACCGTCGATATTACGGAGGGAGCAGAGCTTACTTGGATGCGTCAACCACACTATTATATGGGCCTATATCCATACACATATAGCGCTGGCTTAACAATTTCCACACAAGTATCTAAGCGTATCTTAAAAGAAGGTAAGACGGCTGTAGATGAATGGTTAGCAGTCCTTCAAGCTGGAGGTACGAAATCACCTGTAGAGCTAGCTCAAATGGCGGGTGTCGATGTTACAACAGATCAGCCGCTTCGAGATACGATTGCTTATATTGGTCACCTTATTGATGAGCTCGAAAGATTAACGATAGAAATGGAAGCTGTCAAAGGCTAAACAAAGCAAGAACCATCTATGCTATTTTTAAAGCGTAGATGGTTTTTTTAGTTCTAAGCAGGAAAATACATACATATACTAGAATCAGGCCGTCCCTCTATGTTTTTTGATATTTCTAAATAGACAATCATTTTTCTTCATACAAATGTACCGTTATTATTAATTGTATGCAATTTATTTAGCAAAATTCTACTAACAATTTTCAAAGGAAGTGTTTCTAATTATGGTAAAACGTAATGATCCATGCCCATGCGGTAGCGGCAAAAAATATAAAAAATGTTGTGAAGGTAAACAACAGGTTACCGTAGAAGCTGTAGCAATCGAAGAATTAGAGCGTGTACTACAAACATTTTACTTAGAATATCCAGAACGTAAAGATGTTCGCGCCTATATAGAGCATGTAGGTACATGGCAGCCTAAATTAGAGAGCGTACTACAAAGAGAGCTGATCGAGGCGATCGCGTTAGACGACTTCTTCTTCCATCAAGAACCATCAATTTGGAAAGGTTACTTAAAGAAAACAAAGAAAAAAACGGTAAGACCTTCTACGGTAAAAGTGTTAGAAGGCTGGTCACAACCTCGTCTATTTATTGGTTCCGTGTCAGATGTAGAAGAAAAATATTTCAAGGCTACACATGTGTTAACAAATGAAGAGATTCATATTCGTCGTGAAAATGACAAACCAATCCCTGAAGGTATGCATGTCTTTGCATTCATCTTACCAGATGGTACAAAAAAATCAGAGCATTATTTAGCTGTATCAACACTTATCTTCTTCCCAGAAGATCATGCTAAAGTATTTGAGCAATTTAAGAAAACTTTTGATGCTTCTGAGAAGAAGGCTGGAGCATTCCTAAAAGAAGAGCATTTATCCTTCTGGGAATTACTTGTGTCAAACGGTTATAAAGGCGAGGAGTTCACGAATTTTGAGAGCAATGTAATCACACAGGTTAAAGATTTCCTTGAGCAAAATGAGCGTGAAACAGCTCCTTTGTTAGAGCTTTTAGAGGATTATTTAATTGAAGGACAACCATCTGCGCGCAAAGAGGCTGCTATTGCTGCCGGCGCAATTCGATATGGTCAAGAAAAAGAGCTATTCGAGCCGTTATCACTGACTGTAAAAGAAATTGCGGCGACGTTCGATATTTCAGCTTCCTCTCTCACAAAATACTACCAAGACTTAAGTAGCTATGCTGCAACTAAATAATGCTTAAAATAGCGCCACACATTCTAAGGAGTTTTAGAGTGTGTGGCGCATTTTAGTTACCATAGAAAAAAGCTACTTTTATTATCGGCAATGAGCCAACAACAAAGTAGCTTTCTCTATGGTAACCAACCAATACTATTATTTCCGAACATATTGTTATTTATGCATCGAAATTAGTAAATATGATTATTTATTGAGCAAAAATGAAATAAGCTTTATTTTATTTAAACATAGTCTGTTTAGTTCCTATGATTACTTTGCCATAGTTGTAAGACATTTCTGTACTGGTTTAAAAACATTATTTACTATACACCTTCAAGAGCTCTTCTCCAAGAAATTGTAGTCGCTCTCCTACGGTGCACCCCTCTATACAGAAGCGGTGAGCTCCAGGTTTACCACGATCTTTTCGTAATTGCTTTATCACTAAGCAATCTGCACAATACGTATCATGTAGTTCATTAATATCTTTCATAACCGTCACTTTATCCAAATTGAACTCTCGCTCCTTTCACGTCCAAATTTCGCTTCCTACTATTATGAAGTGAACATTTTGAACAAGCAACTATTTTGTTTATCCATTTAACATCTTTCTGCAAATCTCTTTTGTATCGACAGGCACAGATGCTTTTTGTAACGTAAGTGAAACGGCAGTTACAAATGTCTTTTGTACCGAAAGCATAGCGACAGGTACAGATTTTTACCATCTCTTTAGGTAGTGAGATAAAAGCGGATTTGAGCTACTTTCTTTTCAGCAGGTGTCTAAACCTCGCTGAAAGACGTTAAAGCCTCCGGCGGATGCCACGGAATTATGCCAAGGCATAGTCGATCATCTACTTAGATATTGTGAAAAAGCACTATTGATGTACAATTAATGTATAATCTAAATCAAAAAGTAGGGATTTTATGTTAGAAGTATATATTGATGCTGCTAGTGCAGGAAATCCTGGCCACAGTGGTATTGGGATATTTATTAAAGGAGAAGGCCATCATATACAAATCAGTGAGTATATAGGGCAAACCAATAACCATATTGCCGAGTTTACTGCCTTAGTACGCGGTCTTGAGGAAGCACGAAAGCTTGGTTCAAATCTAGTCTCAGTACGCTCCGATTCAAAAATTGTTGTAGCCTCTATGGAAAAAGAATATGTGAAAAATGAGGAATTTAAACCTTATCTTGAGCAGGCACTTACACTTGCAAATAGCTTCGATTTATTTTTCATCAAATGGGTTTCAGATACGCAAAATAAAGCAGCAGATGCACTTGCACGTAAAGCGATTCAAAAAGAAAAAAATTAAACTACGGGGACTGTCCCTTGCCTTATCAAGAGTCGGTCTCTCCCTTCACTTCATTCAGATACTTAATATCCCCCAATATTTCATTTTTATCATTTTTCATATATAAACAAAATATATGCCATGCTCATAATTAATCGCATAGGGATCGCCAAGTCCTCATCCAATTAACTTACATACATGGCATATATACATAAATATCACCCCTAATTTTTGATGATGAGCCATAAATCAATATATTTTCCAATTATTATTAGTATAATTTGTCTCTTTAATGTTATTTTATTGACATACCATTGTAATATTACAATGGTAATATCATATATATATTAAGCTTTTAAAGTTTTTAGGAGGATATATATTATGAAAAAGAATAAAAAGTATAGATGGGGATTGAAATTAGCTACATTGGCTTTAAGTTCATCTGTACTTTTTTCAACAATTGACACAGCATCAGCAGCAACTTATACAGTAAAATCTGGTGATTCTTTATGGAAGATTGCCAATCAGTACGGTGTTACTTATCAAACATTGATGAAATGGAATAACTTATCTTCTACGACAATTCGCGTTGGACAAAAGTTAAACCTCAATACTCAACTCACATCAGCAACAATATCAACACCTACACCTAAGCCAACAGCTGCACCTAAACCAACAGTTACAGTTACACCTAAACTAACAACTAACCTAGTGCAAGTTGCTAAAAAACAATTGGGCGTAAAATATACATTTGGTGGAAGTAAGCCGAGTACAGGTTTTGATTGCTCAGGCTACGTCACTTATGTATATAATAATGCTGGTATTTCGACAGCTCGTAAGTCTGCAGCAGGTTTTTACAGTTCAGCTAAAAAAGTAAGTTCACCTCAAGTAGGTGATTTAGTATTCTTCGCTAATACATATAAAGCTGGTATTTCTCATGTAGGCATTTATATTGGAAATAGTCAAATGATTAGTGCAAGTGACGGTGGTGTTTCTGTTGCTAACATAAATAGCTCTTATTGGAAAACACACTTTGCTGGATATGGTCGTATATAGTGAATAAAAAACAGTTGGGATGCCCCAACTGTTTTTTATTTATACATGTGCTACTTTTTTCGATTTTATTTTTGCTAACCGTATTAAATAAATGATAAAGACTACAACTAGCGAGCCTGCTCCAGTTAGATATACAGAAGAATAGCCTACTTGCACGGCCACCATTCCTAAAATATAAGAGCCAAGCGCAATACCAATGTCAAACATCGTAAAGAACGTTGCTGTTGCATAACCACTGCGTGTATGTGATGTAGACTGTATAGCTAATGCTTGTAAGCTTGTAGTTACTGCCCCATAGCCAAATCCAATAAAAATGGCTGCCAATAAAAATAATGCTGGTCCTGAGACAAATGCGAGCATAACAAGACCGATAGCAAAGAGTATAATACCAGGTATAATAACGAACTGCGGCCCTTTCGTATCATAAAGTTTACCTGTATATGGACGTGTAATAAGCATTGCTGCTGCAAAAACTGCATAAAATAGACTCGCTACAGCCATTAAATCTTTTTGCTGAGCGTAGACTGATAAAAACGATAAAACACTCGAATATGAAAAAGCTACTAAACTAGCAATCGCCGCAACTGGAAGTGCACGACATTCAAATAAATCATCAAATTTAAATGTCAATTTACCCTGATGTTCTGGCTTAGATAAATCATCCGTATTTATCGTTACAGCTAGGATGCCCCCTGCTAATATACAAATACTCATCACAATAAATAGTACATTGAAGCTACTATATTGAATAAGCAGCAAACCGATAAATGGTCCAATAACTACTGCTAAGTTAGTAGACATTGCGAAATACCCTAGCCCTGCACCTTTTCGATTGGCTGGCACTATATCTGCGGCTAAAGAGCCAGCTGCTGTTGTAATAACACTAAAGAATATCCCTTGAATAAAACGTAATCCTAGTAAAAGTCCAAAAGGATGAATAAATAAATATAAAACTGTACATAAAAAATAGCCTATTATTGATATAACTAAAAGCTTTTTCTTCCCAAAAACATCTAATAATTTACCCGAAAAAGGACGAACTATAATGGCTGATAATAAAAATCCTGATATTAACAATCCCGCTTCCTTGTCTGTCTGATGCAACTCACCAATCGCATATAACGGCAAAGTCGTTACCAATCCATAAAAAACAAAAAATACCGAGATATTTGTTAAAAAGAGACTAATAAACCGTTTCGTCCATATTTTTGTATTTCCCTCTTGCTGCACGTCTATCAACCTTTCATTTTTTCCAATAAAATTATAAATTGCTGTTGTTCCTCAACAGTCAATGCCCCTACCATTTCTTCCTCAAAAGCTAAGATGGTTTCAGTGATAGCAGTCAAATGTTCCTCTGCATATGGTGATAAAGTAACGATTTTTTCACGTTTATCTTCACCATCCATTCTAAGCACCCAACCTAAAGCCTCAAGTCGAGTAATTGCTCTAGTTATACTCGGTGCTTCAACATTTAAATACTTCCAAATTTGTGTTAATGTCATTGGCCCATGATTATGTAAGCAATATAAAATAGCCCATTGTGAGCTATACAAGTTGTGCTGTTTCAGTACTTCATTTAAACAATTCGTTAAATAACGACTTGTTTGGAATAAAGCATGAAAAATAGGATTCATGTTAGCGACCTCCTTATTTATTTACCTAGCTAAATAAATACTATACGCTTCATTTTTTTCGCTGTAAAGTGTTTGAAGTTTTGATGGCGTATAACCACAGCGACTTACGTATTTGTTCATCAGTGATTAGCTTGCATTTTATCAGCGATTTTCTCCGACGCACTACTATCAGAAGGGAATTTTTTGAAAGTGTCGAATTAAGCTAATAGATTACAAATAAAAGGAGATGGAAGCATGGAGAAAAAGGTATTAATACTTGCAGGAGACGCAGTTGAAGCTTTAGAAATTTTTTATCCTTATTACCGTTGTCTTGAGGCTGGCTATGATGTAACGATTGCAGCACCATCCGTAAAAAAATTACAGACTGTATTGCACGATTTTGTCGATGGTGTCGATACATACATCGAGCGTACAGCATATGGCATAGAAGCACACGCATCCTTTGCAGAAGTTGATCCAGCACAATTTGACGGACTCATCATTCCTGGTGGACGAGCGCCAGAATACATTCGTTTAAATGAACATGTTCCGGCACTAGTGAGCCATTTCTTTGAAAAAAATAAACCAATCGCTGCTGTATGTCACGCAGCTCAAATATTCGGGACCATTCCAGAAATATTGAAAGGACGTGGACTAACAGCCTATATTGCCTGCAAGCCCGAAGTTCAAGTAGCAGGTGCAACGTATATCGATTCTAATCTTCATACAGACGATAATTTAATTAGTGGTCATGCATGGCCAGATTTACCCGGCTTAATGCGAGAATTTATTCAAAAGCTAGAAAGCTAACAGAATGAGGATGCCTAAAAACAGGCATCCTCTTATTTTATGGAGTGGTTTCTTGGAATTCAATTTTTACTACTTTCTTTGTATTGGTTTCATATTTGATTCGAACATGTACACCGAATTCCTTGTCACTTTGTTTTAGCAAAAGTTTAAATTTTTCAATAGTGGCATTCTCAACAATCTCGCTTCCCTCATACAAATAATCGAGGATTTTTGCTTGAGGGTATTTTACATGTGTCTCTTTTATCGCTACTTTTCCCCATTGAGCATGGGCTGGAATTCCCTGTTGTGCATAAGTAATCGTTGGAGTGATGAATACAGTAAACAATACAAGAAAAATGCCAAGTTTCACACAAAATTTTCGCAAGTTCATCAACCTTTCCTATTTCTTTGGTATAAAGTAGCCAAAACAGCAAAAAATAAGTGCTCCTTAAGTATTCTCAACCTTAAGGAGCAGTTTTCATTATCTTTTACTGGATTGTTTTGGTTGTTGAGGATTGTTATGAATTACTTGATTAAATTCTGCTGAATATTCTTCACGATCATTTCTTTTATGTGTATCTTCTTTCTTTTTCTTTTTGAAGCTCGTTTTATTTTTCTTTGCCATTATTTTAGCCTCCAATTTCGGTTATTTATTTTTGTTGGACTGCTGATTTTTCTTATGGTTCGTTTTATTATCTTTATTTTTGGCTTTCGCATCAAATTCTGCAGCGAATTCTTCATTGAGATTGTCATTCGGGTTATTGTTATTACTATTTGATTTATCGAGGTCTATTTTTTTGTAGGTATCAAAAGGATTATGCGTTCTCACATTCATTGTTTTATTGTTGTTTCTGTTGTTTCTATTGGTGTTTCTATTGGCCACGGATATTCACCTCCTACATGTAATGTGCTCAGGATAAAAGGTTTTATGCTTTGGGGATAACTGCTGGCATTACTAAAAGGTTTCCAGTCCAATCAATTTCGCCTTAGCATAATTGCATCCGGATGTTGAATTGTGCCCGCACAATTCCTTCCTTTCAAATTCGTGACATCCGCCGGAGGCTTTGGGCCAACAGATGTTTTTTACGGGAAAGCGTAGCGTTAGCGGCATGATATTGGTCACTCAGTCGTGTGTTGTTGTTGCTGTCGCTTTCGCACAGATAAGATATGGCGTCTTTATTTCAGTAGGTGTTTGGAAAAAGGAACCACATCTGTATTCTTTCAGCTCTTCTTTCCGTCGCTTTGATTTTAATCCGTCTTATAGGTAGAACTTTGAATAAAAATAAAAAAATGTACATCACTAACTTTAATTAGTAATGCACATTGTATTTAGACAATCGTATATTCAGTTATATTTAATAATGCACCAACTGCACCTGAAAAACCGTGGTCATTAATAAAGACTGGTGTATGCTTTTTCGTACGTGTGTAATTGGCAATAACACGTGTAAGATGATCATTATTACTTAAAGTTGAACCAATATAAACGATATGTTGAGCATTTTTTTCTTCAGCATATTGAATACTAAGTGTGGTAATAACCTCACCTACTAGTCCTTGTACAGTTGCAATAATATCTTCTGTTGGATGTTTGATAGATTCCGTAATACCAACTTTCCCAAAATTACTAGCTGTCAGTTGTCCATCAATAGGTGTGTCCATCCCTTGATAAATATCCTTTACTAGTAAATCAATTTCTTCTCGATTACCCTTAGAGGCCAGTTCTCTTATTTCATTATAATCCGTGATGCCAGTTGTAAGCGCTGACAATCCAATCAATGTTCCACCACCAACGCCTGTACCACCAACACGAACATGCGTATTATCTTCCATATAATGAATTGAAGTACCAGTACCAATATTAGTAATCATACTTCTCTCGAAGAAGTAGCCCTCTTTATGCAATAAAAATCGAACGCCCTTCAATGTGGCTTCAAACTCTACTATATAATGAATCGATTTCATTGTTTTGATGACATCCAGTAATTGTTCTGTACGCCCTCCCGTAACACCAATATCCTCAATATCTGGATGATTAATAATCCAATTTTGCACTGCTAGCAAATCATTTGACGGGAAAGTTATTAAAACGAGCTCATTATGCTCATCTAAATAAGCAACTTTTGTCAATGTTCCGCCTGCATCAATACCTATAGCCTTTGGCATACCATTCTCCTTTGACTTTACGTACAATCTCTATTTCAGATGGTGAGATATATACTTAGATTTTGCTTGTATTCAAGAGGCGATTAGAAGCCAGTTGAATAACGTTCATGCCTCCACAAATGTCACGGATTTTGCAAGGAGTTATTGTGCCAAAATCCGATGTATTGTATTTCAGTACCGACAGCAAATCAACTGCTACAATTACTCGAAAAGTGAAGTTGTATCTCAGTCCTTCCTAAACTTTAACGCTGTTGAAATAAATGTGCAATAACTTAGCAAACTTTCATGAAAAAAAGACGAAAAATATCAATTTTTTTCTATTAATCACACGATTTTCGTCGCATTTTTATAACTTTAACATTATTCTACTATAAAAACACAAAAGAACTGAAAATGCAATGACACTCGATGCATTATCGATTTTAGCAAAGTTGAGCGCTAATTCCTGAAAGTGTTCCGATAAAAGGAAAAATGTCATTTTGTTAAAACGTATGTCATATGAACTAGTTGATGGCGACTCCTAGGGGGATTAGCTGATATCCTCCAACAATCACTAGTTCGCTTCTCGAAATCAATTTTGCCATTGCCGTGCCTACCTATAAAAATTGCAATCTCGTTATTCGTTATTTATCCCCACTTTGTCTTAATCTATACCATTTGAAAATAGTTGATTATAAATTGAACAATCTGTTTTATCTTTCATCACTTTTGCGATACGATATACTATAGATGTGTTACTATTTGAACGGAGGAATACAAGTGAAAGATCAAAAAAAACTTTATAAAGAAGCGATGCAAGTTTTAAAGGAAACTAGTCGCACTTTTTATATACCGATTACTTTTTTAAAAAATGATTTAAAATTGTCTGTGGCAGCCGCGTATTTAGCAATGCGTGCTATAGATGAAATTGAGGATCATGAAAACCTTTCTAATGACGTAAAATTCGATTTACTTAATGCAACAAGTGAGTTATTAAAGGAATCATTTAATGCTGAGGCCTATGAAGCATTATTAGCGCCATATGTAGATCAGCTACCTGAAGTATCTCTTCGTTTAGCAGATTGGCTAACGTTTTGTCCTGAAGGCTCACGTAAAATTGTCCAAGCTTCAACAAGTGAAATGGCGTTTGGGATGGCAAAATGGGCAAAAGCAAACTGGCAGGTGCATACGCGAGAGGATTTAGATGATTATACATACTACGTTGCAGGGCTAGTTGGGACAATGCTGTCCGAGCTTTGGGCGTGGGGTGCTGACATTCAAACGGATCGCGATTTAGCAATTGGCTATGGCCGCGGTCTCCAAGCAGTCAATATTTTACGCAATCAGCATGAGGATATGGACGAGCGCGGAGTAAGTTTCGTTCCTGATGGCTGGACTCGTGAAGATTTATTTGCATATGCGGAGGAAAATCTCGCGAAAGCGGATCTTTATATGAAAGATATTAATAAACGTACTGTATTATTATTCTGTCGTCTACCACTTGCATTAGCCCATAAAACATTGAAGGCAATGCAAGAAGGTCGTGAAAAAATGTCACGAGCAGAAGTAGAACAAACAGTCGAAGAGGTACAGGTTGACTAAAACTTTCACCATAAAACAGCCTCAGTATGAGAAACTCTCGTACTGGGGCTGTTTTAGTTATACGGACTGAACTAGATTAACAATCATTTCATAACTAAAAAAGACTGAAAGCATCGTTAACAACATAAATACTACCTTTTCAGCTTTACTACCCGTTTTTATAGTAATAGGTAGACGTACTGAAATGGATACTGGGAAGAACAGCTTAACACCCTTCTTAGTTCCCATATCAAGGAAAACATGACTTGCCATCCCTAATAAAATACCTAGTGAAATGGATTCGTAAGGTATAAATGTATGTAGTAACATCCCTACTAGAAATAAAAAAAGCAAACTATGTGTAAATGAACGATGTCCAAACAACGTATTGACAATCTTTGAAATGACGGGAAACTTCCTCCCGATTTTGCTGCCCCCATGGCAAATATCTGGAAGTAATGCACCGATAACGCCCGCTCCTACTAAAACAAGTGGATTATCATTAGAAATTTGTGCAAAAGCAAGGCTTGCAGTGATGCCCCCGATAATATGTGTATTCCCTTGCATTATTTACTTCTGCTCCTTATATCTCTATATTTTTACCCTTCTTAATTTAACACACTCCAGCGCAAAAGGGAACATATATTCCGAACGTATAATCCCTTTTTTTGTTAGCGAAATTAACTTTCATATTAAATTCAGAAACATTTCAGGTTCTTATTGTATATATAGGATATTTAGAGATAAAAATGAATATTGGAGGTTATTTATGAAATCTATCAAAGGAATTTTGTTTATCATACTAATAATGAGTAGTAGTGCTTTACTGTGGTCTTTCGCTACACCTATAGAACCTATCCAGTCAGTTAACAGGCTCAGCCACATCATTGGAGGTATGGCCATTACAGGCTTCTTTCTTGTTTTTTTGTTAGCAACAAGAATGAAAATTTTTGAGCGTTGGTTCCATGGTCTAGAAAATGTTTATTTTTATCATAAATCTTTAGCCATTCTTTCACTAGTATTAGTGGTTATTCATGGTCAATTACAAGGTTTAGTCCCCCACTGGGATAAAGTACCAAGAACTTCACTCAGCGAATTTGCGAAAGAACTAGGATCACTTGGGCAATATGGTTTCATAGCGTTAATTGTCATTGCGCTTTTTGCTAAATTTCTAAAATATGAGCACTGGCGCATCTTTCATCGGTTAATGCTTATCCCTTATACATTTGGAATTTATCATGCCTATTTTTCAAGCAGATACGATTTATTGCAGCCTACACCTTTAGGAATTTTTACAGCGATAACTACAACTATTGGATTTATGTCCGCATTATATATGTTGACAATGTATCAGGATATGTTTTTCAAATATACAGGCAACATTACAGGAATCAAGAAAATGAGCTCCAATGTTATTGAACTGGAGCTAACTCTTGAAAGAAACCTCCCCTTTCGTCATGGACAATTTATTTTTATCAAAATTATGCAAGATGGCATAGAAAAGGCGCCTCATCCCTTTTCAATTTCAGGTGGCGATGAAAAAAAATTATTTGTCACTATAAAGGCGGTTGGTGATTTCACAAAAAAAGTATATAATTCAGTTCAACTGAATACACCCATCACACTTGATGGTCCTTATGGTCATTTAAACTTTGAAAATGGAACACAACAACAAATTTGGATAGCTGGCGGTATAGGGATTACTCCATTTTTAGCTTATTTGCAATCACAACCATTGGATCGTAATATTGAGTTATTTTACACTTATCATGGTCAAAACAATGCTATCTATAAAGATTTTTTACAGGAGTATGCAATAACTAATCAACAATTCAAAGTGAACTTTATTGATACTACCCAAATGGACAGGCTTTCATTTGAAAATTTTTCAGTACCCCCACAAACAAGTATTTTTATGTGTGGCCCCGAAAAAATGCTAAAACATTTTGCCAAGCAATTGAAATCCCACAATAAAGATATAAACGTTGACTTCGAGGCATTTAAATTTAAGTAATAATTATCGATTTATGCCCCGGCATCATTGCGTCCGAAATCCGCGGAGGCTTTAGGTCAACACATGTTTTTTTGCGCGAAAGCGTAGCGCAGCTGTTTGGACATCCGCTGAAAGAAGTTAATCAATTTCGAGCAATTTACTTGGAATTTCAAAAAGTATATCGTATAGTAAAATCTCATCAAAAATAAAGGAGATCTTTTGACTTGAGTACACCAATAAGTTATTTAAATAAAGTAATACATGATCGTAAATCTGTTCGTAAATATGAAGCTAATTATAAAATTCCTCAATCAGATTTAGAGGAATTACTTGTGCAGGCAACAACCGCTCCATCATCAAGTAATTTACAACCTTGGCGCTTTTTAGTGATCCAGGATGAGGAAGTGAAAAAGGAACTACGTTTAATTGCAAATAACCAGGAGCAAGTAGAAACTGCGTCTGCCATCATTGCGGTATTAGGCGATACTGCAATGTACAATAATGTTGAAGAAATCTATACAAAAAACTTCGAGCTTGGCTATATGGATGAAGCAACAAAAAACATGATGATTGAAAATTCATTAAAGATTTATTCAAACCTTCCTACAGAAGTTCTAAAAAATATAGCTACATTTGATGCAGGCTTAATTTCTATGCAAATCATGCTTTTAGCAAAAGATATGGGCTATGATACGGTTACAATGGGTGGCTTCAATAAAGAGGCTTTTGCGAAGCGCTTTGCATTAACAGATAATCTAGTGCCAATTGTCTTAATCGCTATCGGAAAAGCAGCAGCACCAGCTTACGGCTCATCTCGTTTAGCGCTAAATGACATCGCAAAATTCATTTAATCCAAGAGAAAGACTGTATCAATTACGCTTGGTTTGAAGTGCTCGCTGAATGAAGAAAAATGTTCTTTTTCGAATAAATATGATACACTAAATATAGAATAAAAAAGACTGGATGCGTCAACATCCAGTCAAAGCAACAATCATGCCGCAACCATAGCGGCTGACTAAGTTAAAGTTATAGCATTAGCCACCTTACTTAGCCGGCAGGGTGGCTATTTCTTTTTATTTTGAGAGACAATAATGCTAAGCATCAGTGTCAGTACTGCAATTAGCAAAAGGCTACACTGCACAATCAAACTGAATGCTTCAAATACTGTCATCCGCCTCACCCCCCTTCAAAAGGGAGTTCAGCCGCCACCTGCATTATGAATTGTTACTATTGTTAGTCTAACAATTTTACGAAATATATTCTATGGAAAATCCTCAGAAAATTTAAAATTGCTACTCACTTACATAATTAGTCAAACAACTCTAAAGAGTTGCTCTGTACATTAATCCAAGTCTGACAACTTAGCTAATGACTCTTTCAAAAGCTGTAATTCAGACAGTGAAAACGTAACACCCTTCCCCATCTTTGTATGATCTTCCGACCAGTCTCTAATATCGTATTTCGGCTCACGACCATTCCAGCTAATTAAATTCAATTCTTTTTTCCAGCCTTTATTGCCTTCCGATAATACCGCAACTGTTTCAACAATTTCGTATTTAATTTCAGCCATATTCATTCCTCCTTATTGTATCTGTAATAAGAACTATATCTTGAAATAATAGGATTATCAAACGTGACAACACTTGCAATAATTACACTTCCTAAGAAACGTAAAATCCTTCAGAATTAATCTATTTTATTCCGTCATAAAATTAAATTAATTTTTTAACTTGTATACCTTCCTTAGTTCCCATAATGTCGTATATCCGTTCATTATTGAGTAATCATATAAATCTACAAGTTTGTTATTTTCATATGTATAAAAATAATTGGTTCTCTAATTGACACTAAATTATAGTTTCTTTCAAGCATGGACTCTAAATAAAATTTAGTTGTGATTTTGTCACTTTTTTGCAAGTTACAATCATTACACGCCAACACTAAAATCCATAAATTATCATTTTTAACAAAGCTCCACGGAATGAAGTGATCGACGTGTGTTTTTCGGCGATTAGTTGATAAATCACAATTACAATAGAAGCATCGATTTTGTTCAAATTGTGTAGGAACCTTGTAAAAATTAAAGAACTGCGCTTTGAAATCACTTCTACTTTCGAAAGCAAAGCCATTGTACTTGTAACTTCATTCACTTTTTCGAGATATTTGGCTAAATGATAATTTGTTAGATTTGTTAAAACCCACTGGTATTTTTCATGAATTGATAGACAGGATTGTTGAAACGAAAATGTGCATGTTTGATGTCAAATTCATAGAATACCCCTGCTGTATCTCCGTAAAATGCGCCGATCACGTTCTGCTTACAATCACGCTTTACCTCATTGACGATTTTTAGTTGCAACGAATCTAAAAGTTGATCGAATTGCCATTCGGGAGGGATAGCATTATCATTAGCATATTTCTGCAAGATGGTTTGCGCACGAGCAGGTTTATTTTTATTTGGTGATTGTGCTAATTTGTGATGGATTACTAGATTCCAATATATATTTGTGAAAGAATAAAATATTTGATCATAACTGAGTATTAACTTTTCATCTACATTGTATAAGTTTTCAAGCAATGCTTTTAAAAACACAAACTTATAAGAAGTTGCGACTGATGACCGATAGTAAAAATTATTCAGATGATGCCAAATCTGATCCTCAGTTACATATTGTTCGCGTATTTCACCGACCTTTAAATTATACGACTACTGCTTCCTCCTACTCCTTCACCTCAACTAAATATATACCTTTCGAAAAGCCTCCGCGTTGGCTCTTCTTCTGAGTACGTATTTGTTCTAATTGTTCGTAGGGCACGTCGTACATTTGTATAGCTGTATGTACTAATTCTAAAATATCCGCAAGTTCCTCAACGGCCTCTTTTGGTGAGGCTGCCTCTAGAAATTCTAATGCTTCTTCTTGCATTTTCACTTTTATTTCCTCTACGTGTTCTCCTTGTTCTAATACTCTTATGCTACATGTTTTACCCTGCGCTTCAATTACTTGAGGAATTAAATCACGTACTAATTTATTGTATATTGGCATGCCAACTGCCCCCCTTTACATACGATTATTTTCCATATTTCTGCTGAATCGTTTGAATATGTTGTTTTTTGACTTCATTGGATACTTGCATTTGAGGTACAAGCTTATTGTAAATTGCTTGAATATCGTCTTGAGAGAAAAACTGTTGTGCAGTTTGCTTTTGTGTTTGGATAAAACGCCTTACATTTTCTCGTTTTATAACATGAACATTTTGGGAAGTTACTAACACCTTTTTTAATGTACAGCGTTCACTAAAGACAATGACTGAATAAATTGCTTCTTTCGGGAGGTCTAAAAAATCTTGAATTGCACGGATATGCGTAGCATTTTGACGGATTGGATTGAAAAATTTATATTTTTTCTTATTCGGCATCATTTGTGTCCATTGTTGTTGTGTTTCATTGCCAAAAATCCAACCACTATAGTTTTTTGACTCAATTACATATAGACCAGTTCGATCAATATAAAGTAAATCAATCTCCGTTAATTCATCTGAATTTCTTTTTGGAATATATACATTTAATAATTGTCTATGACTTTGTAAGGCATGCCGTTCAATAATTTTCGATGTTAAGTACTCACCATTTCTCCCTTTATTTAGTTTAACTGCAAAGTAATTATTTTTTGTCTGTTTATAATAGACACTTTTCCGATAATGTTTTTCCATAAAGTAAAAGCTTATCACTATCGATATAAAAATTATAATTAGCATAAACATACTCTCCTATCTCTTGTTTCTTTCACTTCATATAACCCAAAAATCCTAAAACTATTATACCAATTTTTTTATGGATATTTTTAGTATTTTTGACATTAGTGTTCAATTTTCCATCAAAATAGTTTCTTGTAGCATTTTAGTTTGAATTAAATTATTTTTTGGAAGCTATCTTGTTCAAACACTGATTTTTTGTGACATCTACAACCCTTGGCTACTAGTTTGCTAACCCCTTTTTTGTTCCAATCAATCATTTATCAAAAATTCATTATTAATACAATTTTCATATCCGTTGAAATAGTGTAAATGCATTATTAACATTAAATTCCGGATATAATTAACTGTAGATATATGACTTTAGTATTGTTATTATTATGAAGTATTTTTTAAGAAAGGGGGTTTTCTTATGTACGATTCTTCATATTACAATGATTTCGATGATTTAGACGTGGTATTTCTCATTATTATGTTAATTTGTATTGCATTGATAAGTATTGCAAGCTATGTAATTAGTTCACTTATTTATTACCAGGCATCTAAAGTAAATGGCTTTAGCAAACTGGCTTATATTGCTTGGATTCCGATTATTGGTATTTATAACCTTTTCTTATTAACAGCAAAGGGTAATAATGACGTAACCGTTCGAGCAGCAGCAATGAAAAATGCTATTATTTATGCTGTATTGACATTTGTCTCTTTTATTCCGTTTCTGTTTCTGGATGCGATTGCTTCAATAGGTCTTCTCGGCTTTATTTTCTATATCACATATCGCCTCTTCTATCGTTGGACTGGTGGAACTGGGAAAGCTGTACTTTATACGATTTTATCGGTCATCACATTAGGACTATTCTATTTTATCTATGGCTTAATAAAAATGAATAAACCTTTCGTTGCATAATACATATGCAAGTACAAAGACCTCTTTTTACCATTTAAGGTTAAAGAGGTTTTCTAGTTATTCACGTAATTTTACACTATAGTGCCTTATGGACTTAGGAATACCTTTTAATGCAAGCACCCCACTATAGACTAAAAATCTTATTCTAGATTCTAAAAAGAAGACACTAGGAAGCTCTTCTATCAAAGGTAAGAGTTCCGCAATCACTGCCCCTGTCTTGATAAAATCTGTTGTTGCTTGTTCACTATGTAGCCTTTCTATCGTCTCTATAATAAAGGGATCAAAATAATTTTCTGGTACCCCTTTTATTCCATTATTAATCCATAAGCGCAGAATATCGTTAGTTTGCGATAATGTTTCCCATTCATTTTGGAATATACGACGGTCCTGGATAGTTAATGGCTTTTTTTCTTCTATGTTCATAAAAAGCTGCGCTAATTGCTGTGAACTAAGATGGCTTGTCGCACAATTAACCTTACTCTGTTCTGTTGTATTAATAAGAAAAATCTCATTTGATTTATTTCGCAATAAATAGAGGAAAAAACGAAGCCCGCATTGTTCATCGGCATTATTACCATACCAAATATAGATAGGAACATGATTCGAAATATCTTCTATTTCACGCAAAGTATTTGTAAACTTATTTTGATAAACATCTTCTTGTTCATCGTTAATATTTTCAAATAACCAATTGTTTCGGAATGTTTGGCCTCTTTTCTCCTCTAGCTTCCACAATGGTCCAATTGAGAAGCAATCAGGCAATCCAATCACATGTTTAGGTGGTGCTAGTGCTACTCTCACTGAACCAGCTGCAGATTCGGAGCTCACAATATGAACTGCCTGTGTTGTTATTCGTTGATCCACAGAACAATGTTTTTGAATACAGTCATTGATAATTTCTACGATGTCGCTTAATTTATGTTGCTCAAGCCAGAATCCCCACTCGTCAATTGCTTTACTTTCTTCATGGTTGAATGCTTCAAATTGAACATGATGCTGTAATTCATAAGCCTCCCATTCACTCCTATCTATCAAATCCGATGCGTTCATATAATTATGTGTTTTAATTCGGTAGACAAAAACCATATTTGATTCCAATAAAAAATAAATATATGGATACTTTACTTTCGATTCCATAACTTAGCCCCCCTTCTATAAAAATTTTACCATATAAAAGTTAGGAACTATTCAGTTGTATGACACTTGATCTATCAAATTTTGAAAAAGAAGTTAGCTAACAGAAAAAATATGCTATATTATAGTTAGAAAATTTTGAATTTCTAATTTTAAATACAAAGGGGTTTGATGATTGTGTATGAAAATATTTTAAGACATCCAGGACCTACGCCAATTCCTAAAAAGGTTCAGCTTGCGATGAATCGCGATATTATTAGTCATCGAAGCAATGAATTTGTAGCGCTTTACCGTGAAACAATTGAATTAGTAAAACCTATTTTCGGGACAAAGCAGGATATTTTACTTCTTCCATCAGGTGGAACAGCAGCTTTAGAGGCCGCGGCGGTTAACACTGTTTCTGCTGGTGAAAATGTTGTTGTGATCACTGTTGGAGCATTCGGAGACTATTTTGTTTCGATTTGTGAGAAATTCGGCTTTCATGTACATAAGCTTGAAAAAGAATGGGGACAAGCTTGCACAGCTAAGGAGCTACGAGAATTCTTGCAACCGTTGAAAGATATTAAAGCTGTTTTTGTCACATACAATGAAACTTCGACTGGTATCTTAAACCCAATTGCTGAATTAGCACAAGTTGTACGTGAGGAAACGGATGCATTGTGTATTGTCGATGGTGTAAGTTGCATAGGTGGAGCTCCTGCTGAAATGGATGCCTGGGGAATCGATATTCTTGTTACTGGATCTCAAAAAGCGATGATGTTACCTCCTGGACTTTCTCTTGTCAGCGTTAGTGATAGGGCTTGGAACGTTATTGAAGAAAATAATACACCGTCCTATTATTTAAACCTATTAAGCTATCGTAGCTGGGCAGAAAAAGGGATGACTCCAAACACGCCTACTGTGACACTTATTTCTGGACTTCATGAGGTTTGTAAACTTATAGAGGAAGAAGGAGGCTTTGAACATACAGTTGCTCGCCATAAACTAATGAAAAACATGGTGCGTCATGCGATGAATGCCCTTCATATTGAACTTCTCACTACGGATGAGCATGCTTCTCCGACCATTACAGCGATTATGGCACCAAAAGGGATTGCACTCGGTAACTTCTTGGCACATTTAAAACAACAATATCATTTAGATTTTGCTGGTGGCCTCGGCCATTTGCAAGGTAAAATTTTTAGATTCGGCCATATGGGCTATTGTTTCCCCAGTGATATTTTACAAGCAGTTTCTTTAATGGAAGCGGCACTTCAAGACTTTGAATATGACTTTGAGCCAGGTGCAGGTGTGCGGGCAGCACAGGAAGTATTTTTAACCGCTCAGCGAAAACAATGCCACGATAAAGTGAAACTTTAATCAGCGAGGCCTTCTTCATCCCCACAGATATGATTTGCCTTCACCAATTAGGATTATATAGGTAATTATTCTTCCTCTTATTACTTGATAATGTGGGATAAAGATTTAAACTTCCAAATCTATGTATGGATTTGGAAGTTTGTTTATTTATTGTCCCTATTCAATCTCTAATTAAGCAAAAGGGCCATATAATGTAGTAACTGATTGTACTAATTCAAAATGGTTTCATTCCTCATAATGAAAGGAGTTATTTCAATCAAAAACAATAATGATTGCCATCCTCTAGACAAAATAGAAAAGTGGTTGGTTTTTACTGGTTATGCAGCTTTTGTTTGGTCGACTCTATTCGGGTTGATCCACATTTACTGGGCTACAGGAGGCACTATAGGATTTGAAGGCCAGACAATGGGCGAAGTGTTATTCATCATTAATCTGGTTGCAATTGGCCTATGTATAATTGCTGCATTTACTGCACTTGCACTTGTTCAAGCATGGGGACGACGGTTTCCACCTGGTTGTTGCTCATTTTAGCATGGGGAGCATGTGTGGTTTTAGGTTTGCGGGGTGGTGTAGGGATAATTCAAAGCTTATTGGGATCAGAATCACTTCCTTTACTTTTAGTAATTGTTGAACCGTTTTTCTTGTTAGGAGGAATCTTATATGGTCTTCTTGCTTTTCTTTATATCTATACGAAGAAAAGTAAAACAGGACGGAATAAATAGGAGATAACCCTTTAGTAATTCAAGAAACGAGCGTGATTACTGAGCAAGAAGAAATGTTCAATTTAAAAAATCTTTTTAGACTGAACATCCTTATTTAGACTAATATCTTCAACATTGATCTCATCATGTATACCTGTCATTAAATTGAAAGTTCTTAATGCATAATGAAACGCATATACTATTTCATTTTTTAGTTATTATTATTAAATATTAAACAAGCATTGAAATCGTAAGAGAACGATACACCTAAGTACATGATCGACTGAATAATCTTTTACAGCCCGAATTATGAATATGAGTACATTTTCAAAAGCTAAAAGTGTTATACTAATAAACACGTTATAAATTGAGGAGTTAGACAGTATGAAATATTTTAAACCACAAATGCAGCAACTTGTGAAAGAAAACCGTGAATTACATGATCGCCTAAAAGAGTTAATGTCCGAAATGGATTTGCAAAAAAATTATGCTTTAAAAGCTTTATATCACGCTGAAGTAGCGGACGGTGGACGCTATCAGCAAGATTATCAAGCGTTGGACTATTTATATAAATAACTTTAAAAGTAATAAACGCAAGAATGTTGATTCCGATAGCATTCTTGCGTTTTCTTATTAACTAACTACCTTAATCATTAATTTTTGCTACTGGCACACCTTTGCCATGTACTCCCCACGCATTTCCTCCGGCACCATACTTCCACCTGTTGCCCATACAAGATGGGTAGCTTGCTCCATCTTATTAACTAAATCATGCTTTTCTAAATAACTTTGTCCATTTTTCATTAACTGAATTGGTCCGAACATCCCTGCATGTGCAGATGGTTCTAAAAATAGACCTTCCGAATCTATCGCTAAACCGAGCGACGTAAATAATTCTTCATCTTTCACTGTATAACAACCACTAATATATGTTTCCATCACTTTGCCAACAAATTTTGACGCACGACCAACAGCAAGGCCATCTGCTTCGGTTTTATTAGTAAGACCGATATCTTCTACACTAATTTCATCATGTAAACCTGTCATTAAGCCAATTGTCATACAAGGGGATGCTACGGGCTCTGCGAAAAATATATGGGCATGCTCTCCAAAAATTTCACGTATCCCGTACGCAACTCCCCCCGGTCCTCCACCTACACCACATGGTAAATACACGAACAATGGATGAGCAGCATCCACAGAAATATTCGTCTTTTCAAACTGTGCTTTTAAACGCTTCGCCGCCACTGCATAGCCGGCAAATAGGTCCTTCGAATTTTCATCATCAATAAAATGACACATAGGATCTTGTTCAGCCTCTCGACGACCTTGTTCTACAGCAACACTATAATCTGCTTCATATTCAATAACTGTCGCACCTTTTTCACGCAGTAATGCTTTTTTCCACTCTTTTGCATCACTCGACATATGTACAACGACATTAAAGCCGAGTCTTTTGCCCATAATGCCGATACTCAATCCTAAATTACCTGTAGAACCTACGGCAATTGTGTATTGCTGAAAGAACGATTGAAAGTCCTCTGTTGCCAACACCGCATAACTATCCTCTTTTGTTAGCTTGCCACTAGCGATCGCAAGCCGTTCTGCCTGCCTTAATACTTCAAAAATACCACCACGGGCTTTAATAGAGCCGGAAATTGGCAAGGCATGATCGCATTTTAAGATAAATTGACCTGGTATTAATACATCAAATTCTTTTTCAAGAGCTTTCTTCATGCAAGGTATATCTAGTAAAGACGATTCAATAAGCCCTTTGCTTTCCAAAAGCTCTGGAAATGCTAAAGTTAAATAGGTAGAAAAGCGTTTAAGTGTTTCCTCTGCCTCCTCAACTTCCTCCATTGAAAAAAGATTTGTTTGCGCCTTTTTTTCTCGATTTGTATTTTTCCAAAGTACAGTATGATGATTTGCTAACTCATTTAGTCCTGGAAATTGATTTAATAGTTCGTGTTTACGCTCATTTTCCACCTTCAGATTCCTCCATTTTTTGAGCCGAAATCGCTCGTTCACAAATTTGTCGAAATTTCAATTCAAACGAAATATTGTTTTCTTGAGTTCGTTTTTTAGGCCCTTTCGTCCGTCCTCCAGCACGTCTAATTTTCTGTCCAACATGGCGCATATCGAGCAAACGTTCGATATTTTCATTGGACATCTCTCTTCCATTTTGATCGATTGGATAACCTCCTCTTGCCAAAACCATAGCTGCTAAACCGTAATCCTGCGTAATGACAATATCATGTTTTGAAAGCGCATTCACTAGCGTAAAATCAACCGAATCTGGACCCTTCGGAACCATAATTGTTATTATATTATCACGTTCGATACGGTGGGATGTATCGCAAAACAAGATTGTTTCAATCTCAAACTCAGATGATATAGATAACGCCAAATCCACGACTGGACAGGCATCAGCGTCAATTAAAACCTTCACAATAAAGCATCATTCCTTTCTCATAATTAGATAGATCGCTCAACCAATCATTATTTTAATATAATAAATTCTTTCCCCCATTTGTTCAATTCTTCACAAACTTTAGACTGTTTGAAAAAGTATTTTATTGAATAGTGCGAAAAATAGATATACGATAAAAATATCAAATAACTGGAGGTTTTTTACTATGACAACTACAACTGTAAGCAACGAACAATTAGCAAAAGAATACGTTGATGGCGTATTCGAGCAACTAAAACAACAAAATAGTTATCAAGCAGAGTTCTTACAAGCAGCTGAAGAAATTTTCATTTCATTAGTGCCTGTATTTGCACAACACCCTGAATATATTAAAGCCAATATCTTATCTCGTATCGTTGAGCCAGATCGTATCATTTCTTTCCGTGTAGCTTGGCAAGATGATAACAATGAAGTTCAAGTAAACCGTGGTTACCGTGTGCAATACAGCAACGTAATGGGGCCATACAAAGGCGGTCTTCGCTTCCACCCTTCCGTAAATGAATCCATTATCAAATTCTTAGGCTTTGAACAAATCTTTAAAAATGCTTTAACAGGCCAACCAATCGGTGGTGGTAAAGGTGGTTCAAACTTCGATCCTAAAGGTAAATCAGATTCGGAAATTATGCGTTTCTGTCAAGCATTCATGACTGAATTATACCGCCATATTGGTCCAGATGTCGATGTTCCAGCAGGTGATATCGGTGTTGGCGCTCGTGAAGTAGGTTATTTATGGGGCCAATATAAACGTTTAACAAAAGCAAGCGAATCTGGTGTATTAACTGGTAAAACTCCTGGCTACGGTGGTTCTTTAGCCCGTAAAGAGGCAACTGGCTATGGTACTGTATATTTTGTAAACGAAATGCTAAAAGATGTCAATGATTCATTCGAAGGTAAAACAGTTGTAGTTTCTGGTTCTGGAAACGTTTCAACATATGCTATTGAAAAAGCACAAGCTTATGGCGCAAAAGTTATTGCTTGCTCTGACTCTTCAGGCTATGTTTACGACCCAGAAGGTTTAGATCTTGATGCAATTAAAGCAATTAAAGAAGTAAAAGGCGATCGTATCTCCACTTACCTAAACTATCGTCCAAATGCTACATTTACAGAAGGTTGCACTGGTATTTGGACGATCCCTTGTGACATCGCGCTTCCATGTGCTACACAAAATGAAATTAATGGCGATTCGGCTCGTACTTTAATCTCTAACGGAGTGAAAGCTATTGGTGAAGGCGCAAACATGCCATCAGATCTTGAAGCAATTAACGAATTCTTAAATGCTGGCGTATTATTCGGTCCTGCTAAAGCTGCTAATGCCGGAGGGGTTGCTGTATCTGCTCTTGAAATGGCGCAAGATTCAAGTCGCGTTTTCTGGTCATTTGAAAAAGTAGATGCTAAATTACATGAAATTATGAAAAACATTTACGCGGACAGCAAAGCAGCTGCTGAAAAATATGGCTACCCCGGCAATCTTGTAGTTGGCGCGAACATCGCTGGCTTTATAAAAGTTGCTGATGGTATGCTAGCTGAAGGCGTTTATTAATATTAATTTCAGAATCCTTTCAATACACTTAAGGTGATAACGAACATTCGTTATTACCTTGATTCATCATTAGAAACGAAGTTGAAAACATAAAAAAATCGTTTAAAACGAACATTTTTACTATTAAATATTCAAAACATTCGTGTTATAATAATGAAGTAGTACGAAATATTGGAGGGTTGTTTGTGGAATTATTGTATACAGGTAAAACGAAAAATGTGTTTCAATTAGAAGATGGTCATTACTTATTACAATTTAAAGATGATGTAACTGGAGAAAACGGCGTATTCGATCCGGGTGCTAATACTGTAGGGTTAACAATCGACGGTGCTGGTTTAGCTGGACTTCGCTTAACTTCTTATTTCTACTCAAAACTAAACGAACAAGGTGTTCCTACTCACTACGTTGATGCAAACTTCAACGATGCAACAATGACAGTAAAGCCTGCAACTGTTTTTGGTAAGGGTTTAGAGGTCATCTGCCGCTTCAAGGCAGTAGGCTCTTTCCTACGTCGCTTTGGTGCTTACGTAAAAGAAGGACAAGACTTAGATTCTTTCGTAGAAGTTACCATCAAAGATGATGATCGACTAGATCCTCCCATTTCTGAAGATGCTTTAGCCATGTTAAACCTGTTAACACGTGAAGAATACGCAATTTTAAAGCAACGTACAATTGAAATTGCTAAATTTGTTGCTGCAGAGCTTGACAAAAAAGGGTTAACACTTTTTGATATCAAACTAGAGTTTGGCCGCGACGCTAAAACAAATGAAATTTTATTAATAGATGAAATTTCAGGTGGTAATATGCGTGCTTACAAAGGCGAACAATACATAGAACCATTAGAGCTTGAAAAAATTATGTTAGCTGAATAAAAAACTATTCTATTAGAGTCGCTTTCTTGCGGCTCTTTTTGTTGCTAAAATGTTTTTTCGAAACTTTTCATCGAATCACTCGTATACTAATTATACGCATCATGCATTTATACTATTATTTTGGAGGTAATTTAATGGATGACTTTAATGAAACATCACAAGAAAGGGTAAAGGTTAATCCATTTTTGTCTATTTGGTTGCACCCAAAGCAAACAACCCGTTATATGATAGAAGAAAAATCAATAGGTTTTGCTCTTCTTCTTTTGTCAATTGGTTATATTGGTGTTACACTTTCAGACCTTATTGATAAGATATCCGTGATAGACTTTTCTCCGTGGCTTATCTTATTAATTTGTGTTATTGCATCACCGATTTCAGGAATAATCGGTACAGCTTTTGTTGCACTAATCGCTTGGCTGTTCGGTAAACTTTTTAAAGGAACAGGTACGTACTCACACTTATTCAAAGGGTTAAGTTTAACTGCTATTCCATCTATAGTACTTATCCCTTTTTATTTAATTTGGTTATTTACATCACCTGAGTCTTTAATGGATCCTAACTTCGCCGGGCCTTACCCTTGGGTTTTTTGGATTGCAATTTTATTATCGATTGTGGTAGCAATTTGGAACCTCATTATTACAGTAGGAATTATTGCAGAAGCACACCAAATAACCAATTGGAGGGCCTTCTTTACTCTCTATATTCCAGGCATTCTTCTCATTGTCCTCATTATTCTGATGATTATTCTCTTTGCAGTTATCGGCATTTTAGCCGGAACGTAAAAAATCTCCCTTCTCTCTATGAGAGGGGAGATTTTTTCACGTTAAACAGAAAGCACTGTATTTTGTTGGAATAGCTCCGACACACCAGACTCAACAGCTGCTCCACTTACAGCTTGGGAAACAATTTCAACAACCCGCTCATCTAATGATTTAGGTACAATATATTCCTCCGTTAATTCCTCATCACTTACAAGAGCGGCTATCGCTTCCACTGCAGCTATTTTCATAGCCTCATTAATATCTGTTGCTCGAACATCCAATGCCCCACGAAAAATACCAGGGAAAGCAAGCACATTGTTAATTTGATTTGGATAATCGGAGCGTCCTGTCCCCATAATACGCACACCCCATGCTTTAGCGTTTTCATACGTAATTTCAGGATTTGGATTTGCTAGTGCAAACACGACTGGATCATCATTCATTGAAGCAATATGTGCTTCAGTTAATAAATTAGCAACCGATACGCCGATAAAGACGTCAGCACCTTTAATGGCATCTTCCAATGTTCCATGTATTTTTTCAGGATTTGTTAAATGGGCCACTGTTTCTTTAATTG
This sequence comes from Lysinibacillus sphaericus, assembly GCF_006864135.1. Lineage (GTDB taxonomy): Bacteria > Bacillota > Bacilli > Bacillales_A > Planococcaceae > Lysinibacillus. The sequence goes on from NZ_SADV01000005.1 coordinate 37,891, forward strand.
GATTCATACCTTCAGCGCGACCTTCATAAATGAGACCTTTTGTATCGCACATATAAATATTTTTATAGCCCATTTGCACAAGAATACGCAAAATAGCAATACCGGCTGCTCCTGCACCATTAATTACGACCTTCATCGTTGCCACATCTTTCTTCACAATACGATTGGCATTAACCATCCCTGCACCTACTACAATCGCCGTTCCATGCTGATCATCATGGAACACAGGAATATCACATTCTTGGCGCAGACGATCTTCAATTTCAAAGCATCTTGGCGCTGAAATATCTTCTAAATTTACAGCACCAAAAGTGGGAGCAAGCGCCTTCACAATGCTGACGATTTCATCCGTATTTTTCGTATCTAAACAAATAGGAAAAGCATCAACATTGGCAAAACGCTTTAATAAAATAGCCTTCCCCTCCATTACTGGTAATGCTGCCTTCGGGCCAATATCCCCTAACCCTAATACCGCCGTACCATCTGAAACAACCGCTACCATATTACCTTTCATTGTATAGTCGTAAACAAGCGATGGATTTCTTTCAATCTCTATACAAGGCGCAGCTACCCCAGGCGAATACGCGAGACTTAAATCATATGAATCTTGCACAGGTACTTTCGAAATTATCTCTAATTTCCCACTATAATACTCGTGCATTTCTAAAGCCTTCTTCATAATATCCATTCAATCCCATCCTTTTCTTTTCGAATTATTATATATTTCAGAATCATAATACTTTGTGAAAATAAAGTCAACGAATTTTCTGTCAATTTTAATTTTCCTTCGAAATATCGCTATTTATTATTAACTTTGATCATTTAATGCTTTGTTATTAAGTTCACAATCAATTATTTTAATATAACACTTACATCCATTGGCTTTATACAAAATGTACAAATACCGCCACTAAACCTGTTCAACTTTTCACATAGTATTTTTCTTGTGTAAATGAGAAATTTTTCACAAACTAATGTAAGCGTATCCATTATTCCATCTGGTTCCGTCACATTTTCTTCACATTTTTTCACAAAGTTTTTTATTATGCATCCTCAAGTATTCTTTTTTACTTTCTGAATCCCTCGACTTCAAAGCACAAAAAAGAGCCCTTATTTTAAGGACTCTTGCGCAAACTTATTTATAAAAGCAGTGATAATATGCTTGGAAGACCACTGTTCTTCCGATACTTTGGTAATCGGATAATCACGAGAAAAGATTGATTTTGTTATTTCTTCTACTGAATAACCTTTATCAAATAATTGCCTTATATTGCTCTCCATTTCTTCTAAATAAGCAATTTTTTCTTGTATTTTCGCTCGACCATCCGCTAAAAAGCCCGCATGACAGCAATAAACTTCTTCGAAATCATAGTTTAATATTTTCTGCAATGACGCCAAGGTATGTACGATATTTTCTTCATCAAGGACAACCTTAGTTTTCGTCTGAATATACAAATCACCTGTAAACATTGCACCTGTTTCCCGATTGTAAAATGATACATGATCTGTCGTATGCCCCGGTGTTTCGATAACATCCCATGTAGCTGATTTCGTTTGTAATGTATTGCCTAAAGGTTGAGCAATAAACGCAGGTCGCTCCCCCCATAATGCCTGTCGATAAAAAGGATATTCACCATCCTTTGTACAAAGACTTACCGAATCACGGTGAACATAGATAGGAATACCCTTATGTTGCTGAATCCATGCTGCATTTCCTGAGTGATCCTCATGAGAATGAGTGAGCGCTAATTGTTCAATCAGTATTTCGTTAAAAAAGGATTGGAACTCCTGTGAAAGTGAATATGAGCCTGTATCAATTAGTAAACCATCCACAAAAAAACTATAAACACTCATTCCTATCCCCTGAACTGCCACTTTACCGTGAGCACATCGCACATCACGATTTTGTTGAATCTCTATACTTTTCTCTCGTTTAATCATCCTTTTCCCCCTTTGTAAAAAGAGTGTAGCATAAAATGAATAACCAGTCATTTTATGAATACATCACAACTCGTATTGTTATTACTCGCTCTGACGGGGCTATCCATCATTTTGACATTTTTATCCACGTTTTGAGCAGGACTATCCACGTTTTTGGATTTCTATCCGTCGCTCTGACGATTCTATCCACGATTTGAGCAGGGCTATCCACGACTTTGGATTTCTATCCGTCACCTCGGCTCTTCTTTCCGCCGCTCCTACCTTTCTTTCCGTCGCTTCAGCTCTTCTTTCCGTCGCTTCAGCTTTTCTTTCCGTTGCTTCGGCTCTTCTTTCCGTCACTCTAATTTCTATCCGTCACTTCGACTCTTCTTTCCGTCACCTTGGCTCTTCTTTCCGTCGCTCTGATTTCTATCCGTCGCTGCAGCTTTTATTTCCATCGCTCTTGCCTTTCTTTTCTTTCCGTCGCCTCTGCTCTTCTTTCCGTCGCTCCGCCCTTACTCCCCTTTCCACTCCAATAAAAACAAAAAACGCCCACAAAAGTGAGCGTTTCTTCCTCAATCATTTATTCATTAGTTCCTTTTTCTACATCATATTGTGTAATCCAGTCACTAAAGCTACCTACATATAGTTGAATATTTTCATAACCTTCATCTGCTAGTACTGCATACAATGGAGATGCTGTAACACCGCTGCCACAATACACAACAACGTGCTCGTCTTGAGAAACCTTGCTGCGTAACTCATCATTCGCTTGTAGACAACCATCTGACTTTAATTGTTCCCAGTCAAAGTTTTTCGCCGTTGGTATATGCCCAGCTACCATATCAAGAGGCTCTATGTCACCACGGTAGCGAGCTGCGGCACGTGCATCAAGCAACGTCGCTTCGACTTCTCCATCGACAATGGCTTTAACTGCTTCACGCGGAGCATACAGTTCATCTCGCCAAACAAATTCAATCGTAGATGGTGGGTATTTTATAATGTCCTTTGTAAAAGATATTTTTTCCTCGAGTGCAGGTGCACCACCATTCACAATCACTACATTTGAAAAGCCCGCATATGTCAGCATCCACCAGGCACGTGGTGCAAATGGGGCAGCGCCTTGATCGTAAACGACAATTTGATCTTCATAATTTAATCCTAATCCTTGAAATAATGCCGATAGCTTTTCTTTATTTGGCATAGGATGGCGGCCATTGCTAGACCCCATATCTGATAGATCCTGCTCTAGATCGATATAAATCGCTCCTGGTGCGTGTCCCTCTTCAAATAGTTTATTCCCTGCCTCTTTGTTTTGTAAATCAAAGCGAGCATCTACGAAACGGACTCCATCTAACTGAATTTCCTCAACTGATTTGAATACTTTTCCCAAACGAATCACCTCATGCGTATTGTAATTGTTCGTAAATAGCTTTCCAAGAAGCTAAACGACTTTCTTCCTGAAGTGCAAGTCTTTCTGTTGCAATTTGTTCAAGTGCCTGATGGTAAATATGCAGACGTAATTGCTCTGCTTCCTCAGCAATATTGGTAATAGCCCATGTCATAAGGGATACTTTCTGTGAATCTAAATAGTTTTGCGCATCTGGTTTTGTTAATACTTCAAGCGCCTCACTTAGCTTCACTTTTTCATTTTTCTCAAAGAATGCCTTTTGATTGCGGAAGTGTGATTTAACACCCGAATATTTCGCGATATCTGTAAATGGTCCTTCAAAATCAAGTAAATCTGGCTCGGAAGATTCAAACGCTAGGAACGAGAAGCTACGGTTTAATTCTTTCAGCTCACGTACTTCATCTTTAAAGCGTAATTGCATCTTCTTACTAATAAACTGTGATAAACGGAAGTTTGTTACACGCATTTCTTGTGTAAAGTCAAAGCGTAAGCTTTGCATTACTTCTTTTAAAGCATGCTCTAATGCTTGCTGAGCTGGCATTGCTGCAAATGTTGAAGGATTGTAGCCTTCCTTAAAGAACTCTGGGTAACGATAATACACACGCTGAAGAACATAATATAATAATTCATCAAGTTCTTGCTTCGTTTCACTTTCTAACATACTTGTATTAAGTGAATTAAACTTCGATGTTATATGCTGTTCAAGAGTTGTTAATTCCTCTAAACGTTCATCCTTACGCTTTAAGTTCTCTTCAGTCTGCGTAATTAAGTCACCTAAACGTTGCTCCGTTTTATCAACTTCCTCTGCAAGTGCCTGAACAGCCAATGCACTTAATTCATCATTTAAGAATGTGTGGAAGGCATCTTCGAAAGGTGGCATACCTGATGTTAAATCTGCACCCTCTACTTTTTCCTTCAATGCCAATAAGCTTGACACACCGTAAAGTCGAGGGAAGCGAATGCCAAAGCGTTGTAGCTCTGAACGTACATAGCCTTTGACATCTTCCTGCTCTTCTTCTGTTGTCGCTAAATCAATCGCATTGACGATAAAGAACATCTTATCAAGTTCGAAGGCATCCTTCACACGCCCTAACTGAATTAAAAACTCACGGTCAGCTTTAGCAAAAGCATGATTATAATAAGTAATAAACAAGATTGCATCAGCATTACGAATATATTCAAATGCAACTCCTGTATGACGCGCATTAATAGAATCTGCTCCTGGTGTGTCAACAAGTGTCACACCCATTCGTGTTAAAGGACAATCATAATAGAAATCAATATTATCGACAAAGCATGATTTATTTTCCTGCGCAACAAATTTTTCGAACTCTTCACGGTTAACACGTAATACTTTTCCAAGCTCAGACTTAAATGTTGGGAATCCTTCTTTATATGCACGAATAAATGATTTATGCACATTTAAGCGTTCGTCCGATAGCTGTACCGCAAGTCCTTCATCTGCACGAGTAAATGCCTCTTCTAAAGAAGAAACTGATAAACCTACTGCTGCATATGAAGCTTGAATATCCTCTAGCATTTGGTCAGCTGTTTTTAACAGTACATCGGCTGTTTCATGCGGATGCTCTGGTGTCACAGGACGAATTTTATTAATAGCCGCTGTAGTTGGGTTTGGTGATACTGGTAAAACTTTAGCACCCATTAACGCATTAGAGAATGAAGATTTCCCTGCACTAAATGCACCGAAAAGCGCGATTGTGAAATCTTTTTTCTGTAATCGTTCTACTTTATTTTCTAAGTAAGTTGCTACTTCCGCAAAGCCTTGTACATCCTTTACCGAATTTGCCGTATGAAGTGCACGCTTAACTACACCTTCAATAGGTAGGCTTGTTGCACTTACTGCTTGCTGTACCTCTTCCTGTTGTAACGCTTCCTCTTTTGGCTTTAACATCGATTCATCAAACAATCGAATATCCGCTAAATCTTGCTTAAAGGCTTGATCCCAATTTGAAAGCTGTTGATTTGCTAGCTGACGTATTTCAATGCTTGCCTGATGCATAATACTCGCACTATATTGTTGATAACCCTCGATTTCAAGCACTGCCTGAATAGCATCAACTTTCGCTTGCATCCCAGCCATTTTTAATTTAGATGGTGCTGCTGTTTCAGTAGCCACTGCTTCTAAAGTTGTCGCTTGTGCATCCTTCCAATTATCAGTTTCCTGGATGAAGTAGCGTTTTGTTGCCTCTGCTACACGGTTTGCGAAGTTTAGAACTGCATCTCCAGTTAATAGAGCACCAACTTGTACCTGCTGCTCAATAAGGGAGAAAGGTAATTCAAAGGCGTAGGCATCAATAGCGGTAGCACGTTCTTCATTTAATGCACTAACATCCTTTAACACCTTTTTCATTAGCCCTTTTAAATGTCCAGTAATTTGCGCATGCACAACATTTTGATAGGCACTATAGGCATCCTCTTTGCGGCGGTTACGCTCTTCCTCTGTTTTTTTCTTAGCAGTAAATAAGCCTCCTACTTTGAAACCATCTTGCTGACTCTCTAAATATAGACGTAATTTATCGCGTAAATCAGCTGGCATAATGGCTGCATTCGTAAGAAGTTCTTTACGCTGGTCCTCGAACGTTTCATTCCAGGCCTCAATCGAAAACAATTCAACTTGACGATTTAGCTTATTGTACTGCTCTAAAATATCTTTATGGTTTGCCCAGTCATCGGCACTTAATACATCTTCATCGATGTCTAAACGATCTTCTCTTTCTTCTGTTAAATAAGTGTCATGTTCACTTTGTAATAAACGCAGTGTATTTGATGCTGTCTGTACAAGTTGATCCTGCCAATCATTCATACTATCCATAACAATTTTTTTAACAGCTTTAAAATCATTATAAGGGTGCTCAGGCTCTCTTAAAGAAGTGAAAAATACACCTTTAGGAACTACTCCCCAAGCTGCAAAGGAATTGTGAACAGTTGCTTTAAATTCCTCAAAGCTTAATTCATTTTCATTATGCTTATCAATCATGTTTACGATTAAATAAACGTTTGGATTGTACTTCATTAATTGCTTTGTAAATTGAAAATTCAATTCTGATTGCACATGATTGTAGTCCATTGTATAAAATACGATATCAGCAATATGAAGGGCTGACTCTGTTGACATACGGTGTGCATCATCTGTCGAGTCGACACCTGGCGTATCCATAACTGTGACGCCTAATGGTAATGTCGATGTACTATGACCAATTTCAATTTGAGACACTAGGTCCCCATTTTTACTAAGCTCTTTCACTGTTTTAAAATCATAACCCGCTTCAAATTTTACAGGTTTTTCATTGTGCATATAGACAATCGCAAAGTCTTCATCTGATTTATGGACTTTGACGATATTGGCACTCGTTGGAATAGGACTTGACGCAAGTAAATCTTCACCTGATAGCGCGTTAATCATGCTAGACTTACCAGCAGAGAAATGGCCAGCAAAGCCGATAACATATTCTTTTTGCTGTATTTTACGCGCAAAAAGTGATGTCTTATCCATACGCTCTGTATCACCATTATGCTGATAAATTATGTATTGTAACGAAGCTTGCTTTAATAGCGCCTCCAACTGTTGTTCAAAATCATTCATAAAACCAGTAACCCCTTTATTCATATTAATCAATTTCGCCTTGGCGTAATTGCCGCTGTCGCGCCGATCAACAATGCGTCGGATTTTTCCGCCGGAAGCTTTAGGCCAACAAATGTTTTTTGTGCGAAAGCGAAGCGGCAGCAACACGATGTTGGTCACTCAGTCGTTGCCACAGGACGTGGCGTTCTTAGACTGAGTTCCTCTATTTCAGTAATGTTTAGAAAGAAACTATATCCGCATTCATCTTACCACTTCAGAGGTGGTATTTTTCTGAATGAAGATAGTCATAATTAGTATTCTACCTTATTCGACAAACAAAGTATAACACTAATTTACTTTGAAAAGCATATATATAAAGGTTTCAGACGCCATATTCATCCATATCGTCCTGTTTAATCAAAAAAAATGCACTATTCAGGTTCACTATCAAAACGTGTGGTTGATTTCCGTTCCGACTGGGCGCTTTGTTGCTGACGCTTCGCTTTCGCACAGGTAATACATTGTTGCTGACGCTTCGCTTTCGCACAGGTAATACATTGTTGCTGACGCTTCGCTTTCGCACAGAACAAAGCTCTTGGGGGCGTCCGATGAGCCGCTTCGCTCCAAGGTCTCTAACAAATGGTATCTTCAATTTATGATAGTAGGCCATTATTTTTTTATAAAACTACCAATTTCTATTCCAAAATGGTTGCACAACTAAGTAAATAATAATTTTCTCCATATTTTAAAGTAAGGAAAATTAAGTTTTAAAAAAAGGTATTAGGCGATTGCAATACTAAAATTTCCAAATGCAGTCGAAATTTTAACCACAAAGCGAAATGAGGGACAAACAATTAAATGAGGTGATAAAAAAATGGTGAATTATAGGGATCACGGTAAAATCGAGCAAAAGTGTAAATGTGGGTGTGAAGATCGGTTTATTTGGCCTCGAATAAAAGCTAGTACCATTCCTTCGGTAGACCCTCCCCCAGTTATTACACCTAATGGAAATATCATTCCAACAGTAAATAGATATTTCTTTATTGCTACATCAGATATTCATTTAACGAATGGAGTGACTCTACCTGCTAGCCAATTTTGGGATGATGATGGAAATCCAGTAACTGAATTTAAGATTTTTAATCCGAATGGCTACGTTAATCTTTTTATCAATGCCGTAATGCAGGAAGGTGGAATTTATACTATAATCCCAACCTCGTTAACCTTAAGTCCAGATAATTCAACAATTTATAAAGGAACTCCAATCATTATAGAATCATTAGGATTTTCTACAATGTAAGAAACAAACCTGAAAGGGGGTGAAAATAAGTGGCACTTTCTATTATTAATATTCATGTCAATGTTACAAGTACTTCGACTAGATTTTTCAATGTTTTAGCTACACCTTTAACGATCTCTGATGGTACAACGGTTGCCGCTACTACCTTTTTAAATGATAGCGGTTCTGCTGCAACTACTTTCCCAATCGTAACAAACGGGTACTATAATTTATATATAAACGGGGTGCTTCAGGAGGGTGGTTCCTATTCTGTTTCTGCAACGGAATTAACATTCCAAACTGTTACAGGCACTTTGCCAGCAGGAACACCAATTATTGTTGAGGCTGTTGAATTAGTGACTACACTTTAATCATCTTGGGGAAATTGGGTAGAGAAAGAAATATATGTTGTTATACGAATCTATAAAAAAATAAACTTCATATAATAAAAATAATGGATGCCTTAAAAAACTTAAGAGCATCCATTATTTTTATTTTCCATTTGACATTTAAGCTCATATTTTTTTCATAATCCAGTGCACTCCGTGTTACACAGTGTTTGCAACTGAAATTTTATTTTTCTTTTGCTATACTGACATGACATCACTTCATTTGATGTTAGAATACTTTGACATGTACAAGCCTATTTGAATCAATGCATTAGATTGAAATCGACTCACAAATAGGAAATTAATTATTTGTTGCACGAATTGTCTCCTCGATACAGAGCCTAATGGACGTTATTAAATCTTGAATATTCCATCCCGGGATTTTTCCATGCTGAATCGCCAAATCAAATGACGCAGGAATATGAATAAATCCAGCGCGGACCCCTTTATGTTGCTTTGCGTAAACTAGCCCTTCATACATAATATTGTTGCATAAATAGGTACCCGCCGTATTTGATATTTCCGCTGGATACCCCTCTTTGCATAATCGATTCACCATATTTCTAATAGGTAAATTCGTTATATACGCGTCTTCACCGCCATCATAAATGCTCTCATCTGCTGGTGTATAACCATTATTATCCGCATCGCCATCTTTAATATTAATCGCTATTCGCTCAGGTGTTATTTTAAAACGTCCTCCAGCTAAACCTAATGAAATAATGATTTCTGGCTTTATCTCAGCAATATATTGTTTCAGCTGCTGAGCAGATTGCTGAAAATCTACTGACAAAATGCGTCCTATAATTTCATAGCCATCCATCATTTCTCCATGTAAGTTTTCTACAATTTGCATTGTTGGATTAATTTTATACTCAAGAAATGGTACAAACCCTGTTAACAATATTTTTGTCATGTTTTCTTCACCTTAATTTCTATAGGACGTCGCTTGATTGCCCATCCTTTTTATTATTTTTATTTACTGGTCCGAATTCTGTAACCGAAATAACAACTGAATCCATCAATGACCCACATTGCACTGATATACTAATTTTTTTAATTCTACAAAAAAATGCCTCCCATTTACAATATATTTCAGAAAAAACAAACAACTACCCTCTTTTTATTACAACAAAAATATGAAAGATCAATAAAAAAAGCATGATCTCAAAATTACTTAGACCATGCTCTAGCTATATAAAAATTGTCTTTATTGATACCCTCTTATTTCAAATGTGCAGTCGCCTGTTTCATAACGTGTTTTCCCACTCCAATATAGATAACCACTGCCGCTCCAATAAATACGAATGTCATCGCTAACCGCTCCTTTTAATATAAATATTTGTATTCGAAAAGACTTAACGTCCACTTATTGATTTTGAAAATCATTCTCATTAATATAATATAAATTTCCCACTAATTCGTCAAGACATACTTTCATCTTACCCATTTAACATGGTAAGATGTAGAAAAGTCGGAAAAAGGATGCGGTAATGATGAGTAATTCGAAGTACTTTCAAACTATTTTAAACGGGACAATTCACGCTTTAAAATCGATCCTTCCTATGGATATAGAGGTGAAAACACCTAGTATTATTTCTGAGCCATTTCAACAACAGCAAATGGGTGTTTTAATCGGTTTAATAGGAGATTTAAAGGGCCGTGTAATCATTGATTCCTCTCCTGAAATTTTTAGTGGTATCGGCAATATAATGTTTGGTATGCCTCTTGAAGGAGAAATGTTGGAATCCTTTACAGGGGAATTCGGAAATATGATTGCAGGAAATTTATGCACTACTGTAGGACAAGAAAGCTTAGAAATTGATATCACACCGCCAACAGTGATGGTTGGCAACACAAAGTTATACGGCTTTGAAAAGGCATTTATACTCCCTGTTACAATTCCAAGTGTTGGTCCGCTGACAGTTCTTTTAACAATTGAAGGAGAATAGAGTACTAGAATATCGAACTATTCCAAATGATATATCCTATGCCAATTCATTAAACATTTATGAACACACTTTGTCATTCTCTATAATTAACAGAGGATGCCCCATTAGGCTTAAGTCCAAAATACAATTAGTAAAATTTCTTGAAAATAAAGATATTTTAATAACAATTCCTCTAATTCTAACCAATAAGTGGCTATCTCAATGACTATTGAGGTGGCTATTTTTTATTCTACCCTCAATTTTTCACATTTTTTTCACACATTTCGCCAATATATGTGATTTTTTTCACATCTAAAAGAAATTTATTTATATATCATGGCAATAAGAAAGACACAATAAAAGCGTAGGAGGAGCAAAAATGGCAAATAAAAAAAAGTCAGATGAAAATTTAAAAGGTTCACTCTATGCGGTATTTGGAGTAGGAATCATCATTATCTTGCTTTGGGTGTACTGCTTCGATTTGTTCATCAATCGTTTTTAACTTCTTTCAGCAATTGTTTTTTGTAGCAAAAGTGAAGCGTCAGCTACAGATGTTTTATGAAACGTAAGTAAAACGTCAAGTCTTTTGTACCAAAAGCATAGCGACAGGTACAAAAGTCTCCACCTCTATAAGTGGTGGATGAATGCGGATTTAAGCTACTTTTCTGCGAGTATTCAAACGCCCGCTGAAAGAAGTTAAAGCCTCTGGCGGATGTCACGGAATCGGAAAAGAGTTCTTTGTGCAAGCACAAAGCCGATTTCAGAAGCATTGTTTATCTGCGCGAAAGCGTAGCGACAGCGGCAATTATGCCGAGGCATAATGATTCTACTAAGAAAGGACAGAGACATATGCACTTACATAAGTATGAAAAATATTGGCTTGTGTTTGGAGTTACTACTTTAGTAGCATTCCTTATCATTCTAGGCATCGGTGCATTCCATCAAGGCTCACATCCAAACAATGGTAAAAAAACACTAGATTATGAGAAAGTAAGAGAATTTGCACCCTTCGATAACCCGGGTGTACATAAAGTAGAAGGTAAAAATTGGGATTACGAAGTAGTTGTTTTAGCATCAGCATTTAACTACAATCCTCCAGAAATTGAAGTGCCACTTGGAGCTAAAGTGAAATTTATTGCAACGAGTGCAGATGTAATGCACGGTTTTGAAGTTGCAGGTACAAATATTAATATGATGCTTGAACCAGGTTACATTTCTGAATATGTAACTACAGTAAATAAAGAGGGAGAGTTTTTAATCGTATGTAATGAATATTGTGGTACAGGACATACGATGATGCACTCTATGCTAAAGGTGGTGAAGCCAAATGAGTCTCAACAATAATTTGACAAAAGTGGATCGTCGTGATGCGAAGCTAGCGATGGCACATATTTATGTGGCATTCATCGCATTGTTATTAGGGGGTCTTGCTGGTTTATTACAAGTTTTCGTTCGTTCTGGTCAATTTACATTACCAGCAGGCATTGGTTACTATCAAGTTTTAACCGTACATGGTGTTTTACTCGGTCTTATTTTAACAACATTCTTTATTTTTGGTTTCCAAATTGCTAGTGTTAGCCGTACGTCAGGGACTTTTTCAGACGGTCAACGTCGCCTTGGCTGGATCGGCTTCTGGTTAATGACTATCGGTACAGCAGCAGCTGCAACAATGGTTCTACTTAATGAGGCATCTGTTTTATATACGTTCTATGCTCCATTGAAAGCTCACTGGATATTCTATTTTGGCCTTACATTAGTCGTTGTTGGTTCTTGGGTTGGCGGCGCGGGTCAAATATTACGCTATGCACAGTGGCGCAAAGAAAACAAAGGAAGCGGACAACGAAGCCCATTACTATCATTTATGGTTGTTGTTAATAATTTAATGTGGTTTGTAGCAACTCTAGGTGTAGCTGCTTCTGTTCTATTCCAGTTACTACCATGGTCCTTAGGCTTTGTTGAACGTGTCGACATAGCACTATCCCGTACATTATTCTGGTATTTTGGTCATGCGCTTGTGTATTTCTGGTTATTACCAGCATACATGGTTTGGTATGTCATTATTCCGAAGGTTATTGGTGGAAAAATTTTCTCTGATTCTTTAGCAAGACTATCATTTATGCTATTCTTAATTTTCTCTGTACCAGTTGGGATTCATCACCAATTAACAGAGCCTGGTATTGCTAGCACATGGAAATTCATACAAGTTGTATTAACGTTTGCCGTAATCGTACCATCCTTAATGACTGCCTTTTCGATGTTTGCAATGTTTGAACTACGTGGTCGTGAATTAGGTGGTAAAGGTCTTTTCGGCTGGCTCAAAAAGTTACCATGGAAAGATGCTCGTTTCTTCGTGCCATTTATCGGTATGCTAGCGTTTATTCCCGGTGGCGCTGGCGGTATCATCAATGCTTCTTACCAAATGAACCAAGTAATCCATAATACTATTTGGGTTACAGGGCATTTCCATTTAACAATTGCAACAACAGCCGTTTTAACTTATTTCGGTGCAGCATTTTGGTTAATTCCATATTTAACAGGTCGTACATTGACTAAATCTTTAAACAATCTTGGTAATTTTGCCGCTATTTTATGGGCTACTGGTATGACAATTATGTCTTCCGCTATGCATATCGCTGGGCTGATCGGTGCACCCCGTCGATCTGATTACTCTGAGTATGGCGGTGCTCAACAAGCTTATGATTGGATTCCTTATCAAATCGCTCAAGCTGTTGGTGGTACGATTCTATTCATCGCTATCTTAATCATCCTTTATATTGTGGTGAAATTAGCATGGTTTGCACCAAAAGGAGAAGAGGAATTCCCAGTTGGTGAAGTACATGAAAACGGTGGTACTACTCCAGCTATCTTAGAGAACTTTAAAGTATGGCTTGTTATTTTAGTAGCATTAATTTTATTTGCTTATACTATTCCAATTATCGATATTATTTCTAATTCCCCTCCAGGCTCTAAAGGCTATAAACTTTGGTAACAATGTTTTGCATCTTCATAAAAAAAAGCGATTTCTCTAGCTGAGAAATCGCTTTTCACTTTGCTGAAAAAATGTAATTAAGGTATTAATTAAAGTAAAGCTTTTATGCAAAACGAGGGGTTGATTTCAGTTCCGGTTGGGCGCTTTGTTGCTGTCGCTTCACTTTCGCTACAGAAAACATTTGTTGCTGTCGCTTCGCTTTCGCACAGATAAAACATTTGTAGCTGACGCTTCGCTTTCGCACAGAGCATAGCTTCCTGGGGGCGTCCGATGAGCCGCTTCACTCGCGAAGCTCGCTCCAGGATCTTATCTGTGACGCAGATCCCCAAGAGTCGTCAGCCTCCACTTCAATCAACCAATTCACATAGCATATTTTTTATGTACGAAACGGAGCGGCAGTAACAAGATGTGTTTTTATGCCAAAGCGAATCAGCAAAATACTTAAACGGAGGAAGTTGCACAACTCCCTCCCCCAGGTGAGCGAGTAACTTAGCTCCACCCTCATCGAAAACGCCACAACATACAAAGTAATTTCCTTGACCATTTCCTTTTCGACATTATGAAAAGCGATTTCTCTGTAGTTGAGAAATCGCTTTGTCCTTTAGAGCTGATACAGCTTCGTATACTTTTCTTGTAAATAGTTTGCTAAATATTTGGCGTTTAAGCCTTCTCCTGTTGCCTCTTGTAACAATTCGAACGGCTTCTTCAACGCGCCGTATTGATGGACTTTGTCTGTTAACCACTCTCGAATTGGTAGGAGCTCTCCCTTTACTAACAGCTCATCAAAGTTTGGAAGATCTTTATCCATTGCATGCTTCCATTGTGCAGCGTAAATCATTCCTAAAGCATAGGATGGGAAATAGCCAAACATGCCCCCTGACCAGTGCATATCTTGTAGTACCCCTTTTGCATCTGTTTCAGGACGAATGCCTAAATATTCTTCGTATTTATCATTCCATACTTGTGGAAGATCTTTCGCTTGAAGATCGCCGTTGAATAAATCACGTTCAATTTCATAGCGAATCATAATATGTAGTGGATACGTTAACTCATCTGCTTCAATGCGAATAAACGATGGCTCCACCATATTAATTGCTCGTAGGAATTCAGCTAATGCTACATCACCAAATTGCTCAGGTGAATACTTTTGAAGTCGCTCGTAGTTATGCTCCCAGAACTTTTCGTTCCTACCAACAAAATTTTCATAAAATAAAGATTGGGACTCATGTATTCCCATAGATGTACCTGTTGCTAACGGTAAACCATCAAGCTTCACATCAATATTTTGCTCGTACATGGCATGTCCACACTCATGGATAGTTCCAAAAATTGCTGAGCGGAAATCATTTTCATCATATTTCGTTGTAATACGATTATCTCCATGATTTATGCCTATCATAAATGGATGCACACTTTCGTCTAAGCGACCTGCATCAAAATCATAGCCAAGTTGTGCTAACATTTCTAATGATAATGCACGCTGAGATTCACGAGGGAAATGCTTAAATAATAGGCTTGTATCTGGTTTCTTAGGTGAAGCTGCAATTTTTTGCACAAGAGAAACAATTGTTTCACGTAAGTCACTAAAAACTTGATCTAAAACATCAGTCGTCATATCAGGTTCATATAAATCTAGTAATGTATTGTATGGAGAACCATTTTTAATCCCCCAATATTGAATGAATTTCTTCTGCCAGCTTATAATTTCCTCTAGATAAGGTAGGAACAAAGCAAAATTATTAGCTTCCTTTGCTTCTTCCCATGCTGTTTCCGCTTTAGATTGTAAAATTACAAATTTCTTATATTCATCAGCCGGAATTTTTTTATTTTGATCATACTCTTTACGTACTTCCTCAACTAAACGCAGTGTAACATAATCAAGATCTGCCTTTTGCCCCTCTAGATCCGTTAGTAATTGCCCTAACTCTTCACTAGTTTGCATGTCAAATAAGGAGGCAGATAATGTTCCAACTACCTCTGAACGCTGAGCTAATCCCTTCTTAGGTGCACCCGTGCGCATATCCCAATAAATCACACTTAATGCTTCTCCGTAATGCTTCATTTTTTTTACATAGTCAGTAAATTGTTGTACGGTCATGCTAACATCCTCCTTTTCACGCTACTAGTTTATCATATTTTCGAAAATTTTGTATATTATGGACTTTATAGTATTTTTTATAGGAATAGTAACTGTTCACAATTTTATTTCTACAAAACTATTCCATTGCGAATAGCATATACAACCGCTCTCGTTCGATCCACTGCACCAATTTTTTGTAAAATGCGAAAAGAAACGTTTTAAAATCCATATTTTTTTCATCCAGTAAGTTGTTTGTATTTCATATAAATAATAAACCGACGAGCACATACACTACCAAGCGGTATAAACATAAGAGCATTCGTTAATGATATTACAGCATGCTCTTTTCCCCATTTTGCTGCAAGTAGACGCAAAAGAAGAATTCCTAGAAATACAATAACTCCAGCGACAGAGCTTTGTGTAGTTACGATTCCTCTTTCATGATTAACACGGATTTTTTCTAATTTTCCTCTCCAAATCCCGATACCTATGCCAATTGTTAAACAAATGAAGTACAAGATATAGCTTATCAGTGTTAATTTATCTGAACTTAAAATAGAAGTACACGTTATCCCAATTAACAAAATCGGTATTATCCACATTCTAGTTGGTCTAACTTTTTTCTCCCTTAACATAAGAAGAATCATGACTATAAGGACAACCAAGTAGCTACTCATTTCACTCATTTCTTTCCCTCTCTTTCTTTAATAAATTTTTAGTAAAAGTAGAATATCAATTATAGCTCGGCATAATTGCGTCCGGAAGGCAGAAGGCTTTTGGCCAAGACGAGTTGGTTACTCAGTCATTGCCACAGGACGTGGCGTATTTAGACAGAGTTCCTCTATTTCAGCGGATGTTTGAACACCCGCTCCAAAAGTGACTTAAAACCGCATTCTTCTTTACCACCAATAGAGATGGTAGACTTCTGTAGCTGTCACTTTGTTTTCGCTATAGAAAATAATTGCTGAAAGAAGTTAAAGAAAATAAAAAAAGTCCATTTTTTACGATTGATTTTTTTCCTGATAAATGACTTTGTTCCTCATAAAAAAACCTCCTCATTAGGAATGTAAAAGACTTTCGCCACCTTTTCATTTCTACTCGGAGAGGATCAACTTAATTGTAAGATTTGTATAAGTAGATGTTATTTTGATAACTCATATATCTACTTTTATGTACAATATAAAAATTATAATACCGCTGGGATTATATACTCTTTTATTAATGGCCATCTATCTCGTGGATTCATGATGAATTCTGAACTAATTGCTACAATCATATTCATGTTTGGTATACAACAAATCATATTGCCCCCATCCCCTATTGCTGAAAAGGTAGAAAGTCCATCTTCTTGCCGTAGCCACCATAAATAACCGTAATTGTTATGGTTCATCTCCGTTGATTTACGAATCCATGCCTCAGAGAGAATCCTTTTATAATCCCAAATACCATTGTTTAAATAAAGGTAGCCAAATCGTGCCATATCACGTGTAGTTAATGTTAGCCCCCATCCACCTGTCGAATGACCGTTTGGATCATGGACCCACCCCTTAACGTTTTTTCCGAATAAATCATCAAACCCATATGCGTTCATTTGATAGTTAGGAATTTCTTTCATGCCAAGCGGTGTAAACAAATGTTCATTAGCGAAAGCTCGTGCACTCTTGCCTGTACTTTCAGTAAGAATAGCTGACAATAAATGTGCTCCAGCTGTGGAGTATTTAAACGCGCCTAAATCCCCATTTTCACCTATTATATCAAGTGTATATTTTATCCAATCCTGCTGTTGACATAGAATATCTAGCGGTTCATGCCAATCCTCATATGGATATGGTACTGTCATCGTGAGAAGATGTCGTATTGTAATTTGCTGTTTCTGCTTATTAGCATCAGCACTATATTTAGGGAAAAAATCTAACACCTTTTCTTCAACGCTTTTAATATATCCTTTATCGATAGCGATGCCTATAAGTGCAGATAGTACACTTTTCGTTACAGATGCTACATGTTGACAATCATCAGGACTTTTCCCATTAAAATATTTTTCATATGCTAAATTACCATTTTTAATGATAACAATACCATTTATATTGTTATAATCACTTTTTATCGTGTGCTCTAGCTTGGAAAGCTTTTCATTATTCAAATATATGCTTTCAGGCTTTACCGTGTGCCAATTTATTGTTGTTTGCATAGGAACCTCCAAATGGTTTTGTCATTTTTTCTTGACAGGAAAATATACCTCAGTCATATAATCCTCAGAAGAGTTTGCTTGATTTGGATCTGTTACATATATTTCATATGGCGGCAATATCAATTCATAACCCTCGTTTTCAATCCACTTCATCAAATTAGCATAGACAGATGTTAATTCAGGATATGCTCCCTTTAAAACGGATTTAGCACAGAGACTACCAGGCAAATCTCTCGTTCCTTTAACAGACTCAGCTATTGGAATAGCGAACTCAGTATCATTACCAGTAGGGTTAAATTCAGGGCTGTGGTAAATCGTCATCGGCTTACCGAGTAAAGTAAGCTGCTCCGTCGCAATCTTTTCATATAGCTTGCTAAAATAGTTACCGTATCCTGATGAATAGTCATCACTGCTCATTATTAGACGCTTAAAAAGAATATTTATTGGCTTTGTTTCAACTAGCTGTACTTCGATATCGTCAAGGTACGACATGATTGGCAACCCCTTTTCTAAGTTTGCAATATCATGACTTAGTTGTTTTACAAGATATTCAAAAGCCTTTAGTTTTTCTTGCATCTCATTTCTTTTATGGTTAAGCGCAGAAAAAAGCATTTCTTCGGATTGATCCTCTTCCAATTCCAACATTGCTTTAATTTCTTCAAGAGAAAAATGATAGGATTTTAAACGGTTGATATAAAGCATCCTTTTTAGTTGTTCGATGGAATAATACCTATAACCGCTTTCAGCATTAATCTCATCTGGGTTAATTAATCCAATTTCATCGTAATATCGAAGTGTTTTTGTCGAGACACCACATATTTTTGAGAATTCTCCTATTGATAACACAAAACCACCTCATTTATTAATTTGTTACTTGCTACAATTCATTTATACACCTTCCCCTTAGGGCAAAGTCAATTACTTTCATTATTCCCATATGAACTACATTACGTGTGTTCCGGTGGCTCCAAGCCGTTTTTCAGCAGGTGTGTCCAAACATTCACCCTATCTTAAATTACTCAATTTGGGTTGTATATACCAAAGAAGCTCTCCTCATCATTTTCATGATCAAGGAGAGCTTCTTACTTTTATATAAATAAGGGGAAATACTAGCTTTTAAGTGCAATGTTCGGTTTCCAATCAAACATTTTTAAGCGCTAAATTTTATAACAACAAATATATAGTTGGGGATGCTACATATTAAAGAAGTTAAATGTTTTGACAAATTGTTAATACTTGTTTAACGGCTTCTGCTGATTGATGGAGCGCCTCTTTTTCTTCATTCGTCAGGTGCAACTCAATAACTGACTCAATGCCATTGCCTCCTAATATTGTCGGCACTCCTAAAAATAATTCGTGGTAACCATACTCTCCTTCTAAAAGGGCGATAGAAGGAATTATTTTACGTTGATCTTTCATGATGATTTCGACCATCTGTGCACATGCAGCAGCTGGTGCATAATAAGCACTACCATTGCCTAACAAACCAACAATTTCCCCGCCACCTTTACGTGTACGTTCTACGATTAGTTGCAGTCTGTCTTGAGGAATCAATTTTTCTAAAGGGATCCCTCCAGCATAGGAATATCGAATTAAAGGGACCATTTCGTCGCCATGTCCACCTAAGACGAATCCTGATACATCCTCCGGTGCAATTTGCAATTCTTGTGCCACAAATGTATTAAAACGTGCTGTATCTAACACACCTGATTGACCAATGATACGATTTTTCGGAAAGCCTGTTTCCTTATAGCAAACATAGGTCATGGCATCGACTGGATTGCTTAATATAAGGATTATGCTGTTTGGAGCATAATGTTTTATTTGTCTAGATACTTGTTGAATAATTTTTGCATTCGTCGTCACTAAATCATCTCGGCTCATGCCTGGTTTACGAGGAATACCAGCTGTAATAATGACAATATTTGCTCCAGCAATATCCTCATAATTGCTCGTTCCTTTAATAGAAACATTAAATTTTTCTATTGGTCCTGTTTGTAATAAATCTAGCGCCTTTCCTTTTGTCGGATTCTCCGCTTCTGGAATATCTAACAGGACAACATCTCCTAGTTCTTTTTGTGCCAAAAATAAGCTTAAAGTTGCACCAGTATGACCAGCACCGATTACAGCAATTTTACTTTTTCGAAATGTCATTTTTCATCACCTCGATTGTCAGCGGCTGCTGTTTCCGTCGTTTTTTTAACACGTGTTGCTGCTGGTGCAGATTTTTTCTTTGGTGCTTCCGGTCCTTTAACCATCTGAAAAACATCTTCATCAGGTCTCGGAATTACGTGAGCGCCTAATAGTTCTCCAACGCGCTTAGCTGCCTCTTTCCCAGCATCTACAGCTGCTTGAACTGAACCAACATCACCTTTAACTACTACAGTAACGATGCCACCATCAACAAATTCTTGTTTGACGATGGTTACATCTGCCGCCTTTATCATCGCGTCTGCTGCCTCATAAGAACCAACTAATCCTTTCGTCTCAATCATTCCTATTGCGCTACCCATTTTCCTCACCTCGCATCACTTCCGTGGAATCAATAATACCTATAACGACCGCATCGATAGGCAATGGATTTTCTTTCATAATATATCGGGATGATCCACCACTTGTAATGAGCACATCATCTCCGATTCCTGCCCCGATACGGTCTGCTGCTACAATTTCTGTTCGAATCGGCTGTTGATTAGAATCGATTGGTTGAATAATTAATAATTTTAAGCCATTCAACCCTTCTTCTTTACGTGTTGCCCATACACTACCGATAACTCTGCCCATCTGCATGAACTTCACCTCTTTATCCCGTATGGACTATTGTTAGTCAGAGCGAATTGTTAACGTCTTATTCAGCTCTCGTATTTTGTCATACGCCAATGCCGTCACAATGGTTTTCTTAGGAACAACAATTTCCGGTGCTTCTATTTCAAGCACTTCTACTTGCGAAAGCAGTTTCTTATCAAATAGATAGCTTAACGGTTTTTCAGCTTGACTGACGATTGGCGGAAGTTCTTTGACGTTCATTTTTTCCTTAGCTTGAGCATTGACAATTTCTGCAAATGTACCCTGTTGGATTAAACCTGCATTAGCCTCATCAGTATCGATATGCATCTCCAATCGATAACGCTCTGAAACGCGAATCATTACATTTGATAAAATAATCGGTCTTATACCTTCTATGTTAATTTGTACCGATTGTCCGTCCACTACTTGGAACTGAGCACTGTCAGTCGGTGACATATGAATATGTGCTTGTGCTATAATGAGTCCCTCATTAAGCACGACACTGCCCTTTGGACCAATTAGTGTAACGGGGCTAGAGCCTTTAATATCTCCTGATACCCTTAATGGTGGCTTAACCCCTAATTTCATCGCGTCTGTCCAACTAATTTCTACTTGAGATAATGAACGAGCTGGACCTAAAATGCGTACTCGTTCAATGGATCCCTTTGGACCAGCAATAACAACAGTTTCCTCAGCAGCAAACTGTCCTGGTTGTGAAAGCTCAAACTTAGGTGTTAATTGATAGTTTTCACCAAAAAGCTGCTCCACTTCCGTTTGAGCAAGATGTACATGTCGCGCTGATACACCGACAGGGATTTTTCCGTCATGATGAGAGGAAGGCTGATTTTTTAAAACTTGCTGTAACACTTCTTCAACAATTTTTTGGATTAAATTTTCCTGCATCTAACCTCCTCCTTATGTCAATGATCTGATAATTCTTCCTTGGGCTTGCTGTTCAATAAAGCCAGCATTTGCTTCATCTGTATCGATATGCATCTCTAGACTAAAATCGTTTGATACACGAACTACAACCCCACGAAATGTCACAGGTCGCTCACTATCAACTTCGACAGATACTAATTCATTATTTTGTACGTCCAATACTAACGCATCTTCTTCTGTCATATGAATATGTGCCTGTGCAATAATGACTCCCTGCTTGATGATTATTTCTTGTTCTTGATTAATTAATTTGATGCTAGCTGAACTTTCGATATCACCCGATTGTCTCAAAGGAGGGGTTAATCCTAATTTCATTGCATCTGTTCGACTAATTTCCACCTGTGTCGCCGCTCTTACTGGACCTAATACACGAACATTGTGAAGAACACCTTTTGGTCCCTCAATAGAGACACGCTCTTTAGCTGCAAACTGCCCTGGCTGCGAAAGATCAAAATCCTTCGTTAGCGTCGCATTTGGACCAAAAAGTACCTGCAAATCCTCTTCACTGACATGTATATGACGAGCTGAAATGGCCACAGGAAATGTTTTTGTCGCTGTATTCAAGTTAGCCACCTCTATATCTATTTCACTATATTGTTATAGGAAATGAAGCAGGATGAAGCGCAACGCAATGTGTAACATCCTGCCCTTTCCTTTATGATGTTCTTTCCATCGCTTTGACTTTCTTCCGTCACCCGAGGATTCTTTCCGTCGCTTCGGTCTTTCTTTCCGTCACTTCGACTCATCTTTCCGTCGCTTTGACTTCCTTCCGTCACTCGAGGATTCTTTCCGTCGCTTCGGTCTTTCTTTCCGTCACTTCGACTCATCTTTCCGTCGCTTCGGACCCTCTTTCCGTCACTTCGGCTCTTCTTTCCGTCGCCCTTGTCCGGACTGAAATAAAATTAAGCCTCTGCTTTTGGTAAAATTAATTCTAATTCATGGTGTGGGCGTGGGATTACATGAACTGATAGAAGTTCTCCAACACGTTGGGCCGCTGCTGCACCTGCATCAGTAGCTGCTTTTACTGCGCCTACATCACCACGAACTAATACAGTGACAATACCGCCACCAACATGTACTTTTCCTACTAAATTAACACTAGCAGCCTTCACCATTGCATCCGCTGCTTCAATTGCTCCTACTAATCCTTTTGTTTCTACCATTCCTAATGCTGTACTCATTTGTCATTCCTCCAAATTATTTATTTTGTAATGTTATTTGTTTTAATACTTGATCAACAATTTGTTGAACTACTGCTGTATCCAAAGATGGATCTTGTGCCTTGATATTCTCTACTACTGGTTTTGCTAAAAATTCTGGTTTTGGCACTTCTACATCTTTAATGCCATAAGCCATACGTTTAATATTCAATAAATGTCTCGCTGTAATGTTATCGGACGTAATATTGCCACCAAAAGTACCACACCCTAATGTAAAGGATGGTGCCAATCCAGTAGTTCCACCAACTGCGCCGATGGATGATAATGTATTAACAACAATTCTAGACACCGGTAATTCCACTGAAAACTGCTCAGCTAAAGCTGTATTTTCTGTATGAATCGAGCATGTATGCCCGCGTCCACCTATGTTTAGTAAATCAATCATTACCTGTTTTGCCTCTGTACTGTCCTCGACAGTGTATAACGCAAATATCGGTGATAATTTTTCCAGTGAAAATGGAATGTTCTTGCCAATCATCGTTTCCATACCAACAAGTACTTTTGTATCTTCCGGCACAGTAATACCGATAGAATCTGCTAAGCAAGCTGCTGACTTACCTACAATTTGAGGATTTACTTTCCCAGGGACTGGAGAAATCAGCTTCTCCATCTTCACCTTCTCTTCATCACTCAAAATATAAGCATTGTTTTTCTTTAGCTCTGTTAAAACTTGCTGTGCGATGACTTTATCTACGATAATTGATTGTTCTGTAGCACAAATTGTGCCGTTATCAAAAGACTTACTTTGCACAAGCTGGCGAACGGATTTGGATATATTCGCCGATTTTTCAATGTAAGCTGGAACATTTCCTGGTCCTACACCGTAAGCAGGTTTGCCCGAACTATAGGCTGCTTTTACTAGAGCACCGCCACCAGTCGCTAAAATTAAGTGAATATCTGGGTGCTTCATTAATTGCTGCGTAGCTTCCATAGAAGACATTGTTAAACAATGTAGCAATCCTGCTGGTGCTCCAGCTTGTTCTGCAGCTACTCTACAAATCTCTAAAGCTTCCTTTGTACAATCAACCGCATATGGGTGTGGGCTTAGTACGAGACCATTTCTAGTTTTCAATGAGATAAGTGTTTTAAAGATTGCTGTTGATGTTGGATTTGTTGTTGGTACGATGCCAGCGATGACTCCAAACGGACTAGCAATCTCTGTCACTTTCTTCATTCGATCGAAACCAACGACACCAACAGTTTTCAAATCTTTAATATCTTCATAAACATCTCTAGAGGCTACCTCATTTTTCATTTTTTTATGATTAGGTATGCCCATCCCTGTTTCCTGAACGGCCATATTTGCCAAACGTTCTGCCTCTTTATATGCTGCATCTGCAACAGCCTTGACGATATGATCTACTTGCTGCTGTGAATACTGCATGTAAGCAGTCTGGGCAATATTGGCATTTCTCACCGCGTCTCTCATTTCTTGAATTGCTAATAAATCTTTATCTAGTGTGGCCACTAAAGCCCCTCCTTTCTAAACAACTGGGTTTCTCGCTAAATTTCCAATAGCTTCTCTAAAAGCATTTGCAGCAGCTTGGCAGGAAGATTGGCTACCACTTAATAAACCGCCACCGAAATTGGTTTCAGATGGTGGACCAAAGAAAACCTTTAGTTCTACATCTGCAGCCTTTAATGCCGCATCTAAACCGACTACAGCCTCAAGGGGCGGTGCTATTAAATAAGCAAGGGCTGTTCCAACCTTAACGTTTGCTAGCTCAGCCAGATACGTACCACAGCTCGCTACAGTATGTGCAAAAAGAGCATGGCTTTCATTTTGAAGAATGGCTTCAAAATACGTATCAAACTGAATTTTCTGCTGAATCGCATCAAAACCACTGCGTATTTCATCCGGCGAGCTACCAGCAATGATGCCAATGACCTCACCAGATAATGGCCCAGATGCATGTGCCGCTCCAGCATAAAAGCTTTTTGCATAAACAACATCAACATCTGCTTTTTTCGTAGCCTCGTCCAACGCTACATATCCAACATCATCTATTGTTAGCGTTACGAGTCCAATGCTATTGTGATATGGCTTTAAATCTAATTGCTCTGCTAATTCATTATTCACTCTTGGAATGATTTGCATTGCCAAAATTTCTGCCATAAGTTTTTGAGGATTCATTGTTTGCCCCCTAACCTTCTTGTGCCACAAGACCTACTCCACTTGCCTTGTAATGCAATATTTTTTGAACGACTGTTCCTAAATAAGCACCTGCCTCTAATGGCGGGATACCACCTTTATGAATGTTCGAAACGACCATACGATCAGCTTCTACTGTGCCAATTCTAGGTTGATAGCATATATAGGCACTCATGGACTCAGCCGATACAAGTCCAGGGCGCTCACCGATTAAATAAACGATCACTTCTGCTTGTAAAAGCTCCCCAATTTCATCCATAAGGGCAACACGCCCTTTATCAATATAGAAAGTAGTTCCTATTTCAATATTTAAATTGCGAAGACTTTGCTGTAAGGCTAAGTATACGTCTTGCACATTTTCTTCAATCGCACTTGCACTTAATCCGTTAGAAATAATGATTTGTACTTTTGGATTTTTTGTACATTTAGATTGAATAAGTATCTTTGATTCTTCTGATAAACGACGACCTAAATCTGGTCTAGTAATGTATTCTTCCTTATCTGTCACTCTTGTTGTTACTTGAAAGACATCAAGCTTTTGTAGTAGCTCTTCTGTTACTTCTCCATATACCGCATCTACTGCCGCTGCATGATCGAGTCGGAACTTTAGCCAAGTTTTTGTTTTAGGCCTTGTCCCAGCTCTTCCAACACCAATTCTTGCTGGTGTATGCTTTTTAGCAGCTTGAACACTTTCAGACACTTCATCCTCTTCAAATTTAAATTCTGTGATAGGTACTGCAGTATAAGTCGATTCATCATTACTTGCGCTGTAATATGATTGTTCATGATTACTTGATTCAGTATGATAAAGCTTAATTAATGGATCATTTGATTGTTCTATTGTGCTCGGGCTTGCTACTTCATCAGTACCATTAGCATTAGCTACCGTATTGTGAAACTTAATAAGTGTTTCCTTGTGGTTTTCTGTTGGCACAGCTGTGTCATGAGAAAACTTTTCTGACGCATTATTGCCCATCTTTTCCATAACTAACTGTGTAATCATCGATACTAATTGTTCATTCAATGGATTCACCTACCTTTCAAATATAGATAAATCGCCAGCTCTTGCAGATAGACGACCATTTTCATAGATGCCCATTTTTTCTAACCACGCTAGATATTCAGGAGCTGGTTTTTTACCAAACGTTTGAAGTAATGTTGCGACATCATGGAAGCTCATTGACTGATAGTTCAGCATGACATCGTCGCCCATAGCGGCAGCGATAATAAAGTTGACACCAGCTGCTGTTAGCAAAACACTTAAATCTTCAATATCATTTTGGTCTGCCTTAATATGGTTTGTGTAACAAATATCCACGCCCATTGGGAGACCGTGCATTTTACCCATGAAATGATCTTCAAGGCCAGCACGTATTACCTGTTTGTTATTGTATAAATACTCAGGTCCAATAAAGCCAACAACCGTGTTCACAATATACGGATTAAAATGTCTAGCAAAGCCGTAATTGCGCGATTCAAGTGTTACTTGGTCAATACCCATATGTGCCTCAGCAGATAGCTCCGAACCTTGTCCGGTTTCAAAATAGAATAAGTTCGGGCCAGTTCCTGTTCCGTGCTTTTTCACAAGCTCTTCTGCTTCTCTTATTAAGTCAGCAGAAATGCCGAACGAGCGATTGGCAATTTCCGTTCCAGCAATACTTTGGAAAATCATATCGGCTGGCGCCCCTTGTTTAATGGCTTTCATCTGTGTTGTAATATGTGCTAACACACAGTTTTGTGTAGGAATCGACCAATCATTGATAAACTCCTTTGTGGCTTGCAATACTTTTTTCACGCTTTCAACTGAGTCATCAACTGGGTTAATCCCTATGACCGCATCGCCAATACCATAGGACAATCCTTCTTTTAATGAGGCAATAATACCGTCAATATTGTCTGTTGGATGATTGGGCTGCAATCTTGAGGAAAGCGTGCCCTTTTGTCCGATCGTAATATTACAAGTTGACAGTATTTCCACTTTATTGGCTGCATGGACGAGATCTAGGTTGGACATCAGCTTTGTAACCGCCGCAATAATTTCTGAATTCATGCCCTTGCTTAAGCGTTTTAATTCCCGATCGCCTGTTTCATTGGATAAAATGTATTCTCTTAGTTGCTCGATACTCCAGTTTTTAATTTCTTCATAAATTTGCTCATTAATATCACCTTCAATAATGCGTGATACTTCATCATTTTCAGAAGGAACTAATGGATTTTCTCTTATATCCTTCACTAACAGCTCACTTAAAACGGCCTTTGCCGCAATTCGTTGCTGTACAGATTCAGCCGCAATCCCCGCTAGCTGATCTCCTGATTTTTCTTCATTGGCCTTAGCCATTACATCCTTTAATGACTTGAAATTATATTTTTCTCCACCAAATATCACCGATAGATTCACATTCATCCTCCTTACTTTGAATGGAAAGCAAGTGTTTTTATAACGACTGGGACAACACCAGATGGTAGTACATGTCCAATGTCAATATAATCACCTGTTTCTACTTTGATTTGATCGATGCAAATGATGGGAACTGTTCGATTGATCGCTTGTATCGTTTGCCCAATAACCTTTGCATAATCTGATTGAATGACTATGATAATTGGTATTTCCTTGGAGCTTCTCATAGCTAAGTGCTTCAAAATGGCCTCACATAATGTATGGACATCCGTGAAGCTTAAATATGGTAAATGACTAAAATAAAGTGCAAACGGAGAACGATTCTCCTGTATAGAAAATAGTGCATCTGCTCGTGCAACGGCTATTTTCACCGCATCGTCGAATTCTTTGCTGTGCGTATCCATATGGCAATTGAAAACAGGTACATTTTTTAAAGGTAATACTTCCGCATCTACTTGAATCGTTGCACCACTGATCTCGGTTGTTTGCGTACCCGCACCCGTCACTGTTGCCCTTGCTGTTTCCTCTGGTTTTAGCCACAAAAAGGATTGTAGCTGTTCATGTTCTAAAAGCTTTTTTGCCAACCTTTCACCGATATCATCATACTGACGATTTGTACATTCATTTTCATAAATACAGGCGGCTACCCCACCGGAAAAAACGAGTGCATCAATCGGATTATCCCAAGTTGGCAAATGTCCTAGCAATAAAGGATGCTGTTCGTCTGTTAATTGTCCGCTTAGCGTCATCGCTACTATATCCGCCATTTCTTGGATTAATTGTGTAACACGTACATCCTCTGCTGAATCACCAACCTTTAATGGCTTTGACCATCTCTCCATTAGTTTCATAATGGGTGGCGAAATCGATTGGACAACGCTATTCTGAAATTCTATAAGTCTTCCACCGACATGCAATGTACACGTACCAATTACTTCTCCAAACTGCATTACCGCAATATTTGCTGTACCACCACCAATATCGATGTTAGCAATGATTTTGGCAGTATTTTTTGATTGCTGTAATGTACCTGCGCCTTTTGCTGCAATGATACCTTCCAAATCAGGTCCGGCAGTAGCGACTAAAAAGTGTCCGGCTGAATCTGCAATCGCATGAACAACTTCGCTAGCATTTTCCTTTGTTGCAGACTCGCCCGTAATGATAATGGCACCTGTTGAAATATCTGCTGGTGCAATTTGGGCCAATTGATATTGCTGAAAAATAAATTGCTCGATTTTTTCCATATCGATAATTTCTTTATTGATAAACGGTGTTTTAATAATAGGACTTTGATGGAGAACTGTTTTTTCAATAATTTCTATTCGGGGCACATGCGTTAAACCTGCAACGTTTTTCAATAGAAAACTACTGACAACCATCTTTGTTGTACTTGTACCAATATCAATGCCTGCACTATAAATTTTTTCTGTCTTCAACTTACTCTCCCCTCTCGCCACTTAAGGGACAATACATGAGATAAGGACTATCACGATCCTTTACAAACTGACGAATTTCTTCGTCAGAATTGAGCTGAATAAGTGGCGCAATAAACTCAATACCAAGCTTTTGCCACGAAGAGGTTTTCACAATCGGACCATGCGTCATGACATTTTGTAATAACGCTTTTGCTCTTTCTACATCTGCATGTGGTGCATCAATTTTTGTCATAACACCAATTTGTAATTTAGGAATTCCTAAGCTAAATTGCGGAGGAAAGACACTCTTTGATGAGGTGGCATCCTGCAAATAAATTACATGTGTCACTTCAAGCGATGTTGCCATAATGTTTCTGTAATACATCGGATTTTCTATATATTCTCCGGGTGTATCAACTATCCAGTCATCATAAACGAGCGCCTGTGTTTTATTGGCTTGTCTATCTTTTCCCAATAACGCATTCATCAGTGTCGACTTACCTGCTTGCACACCACCTATAATCATTACTCGATTTTTCATACGGCACATCCTATGACTTCGTTATTTTTGATGGCGTATAGCCTAGCATCTCTGATAAAAAACGATTAATCTCTAACATCGCCATTTCAACCTCGGATACACTTCCAACAATAACGAGACTGCCAGTAAATCGATCTAGAAATCCTAGTTTTACATTGGCTGACTTTGTCGCTAAATCTCCTGCGATAATCACCGTCTCACTCGGTGTACATGTCATGATGCCCAGTGCACCTGCTTCTTGAATGCCCAGCTTTTGAAACATCTCAGGATCAGGATTTGCTATTAGATGACTCAATGTTAGTTGCTTACCTGGAACAAATTCCTGAATAAACCGTTTCTTTTCTTCACTCATACGTCATCACCTCTTTCAAGATTTTCATTTGTTAAATATTCACCTTCTTTAATAATGCCTGCCTTGCGATCCTCTTGTTCTAGCCTTAAAGCTGTTGGAACAGATAACTTATAGGCTAAAATAATAGCGATCACACCCGCTAAAAACTTACCTGTAATAACAGGTAAAATAATTGTCGGTTGGAAGTTAGCCGTAAACGATAAATGGTCTCCTAGAAGGAATGCTGAACAAACTCCAAAGGCAATGTTAATAACCTTATCTTTAGGTGGCATATGTCGAACGAGTGTAAACATGGCTAAAATATTAGCAATTGTCGCTAAAATACCTGCACTTCCTACTGATGATAAGCCTAATTTTCCACCTACTGCTTCTAGAGGTTTCGATGCATATTTTCTAATTAAGTACACCATTGGGAATGCTCCCGCTAGCATAATACCGATATACCCAGCAGTTTCTAATGCCCGAAATTGATCGACTTTATCTGCCATGATTGGATCAAAGCCCCATGCGCCGAAAATCTTTGTAAAAATACCTGTGAAAATTTCGACAATCGAGAACACTAGTACTAGCTTGATAGCAGCATCCATCACGCGTCCAAAAATCATGAAGCCTTTGATCATACCATTTGGAATTAGCTTGAGACCTAACGCGATTAACACAACGAAAATAAATAAAGGCAATAAATTGATTAATATTTGTAAAACTGAAATGGCAAAAACATATGTTGGTTCCGCTGTTGTACTAATCACTTCACGAACATCTGTATTAAATGTCACAATCATGATGGAAGAAATAAATGCTCCAATCGGAATTGTTAAAACCCCCGCCATAATACCTAAAGCCATATATTTATGATCTCGCTTATCTAACATGGCAAGTCCCATCGGAATAGAGAACACGATTGTTGCGCCTGACATAAATCCGACAACTAGAGCCATAACCCATCCTTCATACGACTCTTTTAACGCATTCGCTAATTGGTATCCCCCCATGTCCGAGGCTAAAATTGTCGTTGCTGCAATAGCTGGATCAGCACCAATCAATTCAAAAATCGGACTAATAAAATGACTTATAAACCACGTTAAGTAAGGTATAGCAGCCATGATCCCTGCAGCAGGTACAAAAATATGTCCAACCGTATGAACACCATTCATAAACTCTTTCCCGATTCCATATTCAGCATCTCGAATTGCTCCGATTGCTCCTAAAACTGCACAAATCATAATAATATAAACGATAACCGTTCCTATCATTGCCATCCTTATCATCACCCCTTTAGTTTTGCTAAAAAATTTTGTTATTTATAAAAAAAAAGACGCATTAAAGAGGAAATCTCTTTAAAGCGTCTTTGCTTTAACTATTTACTTGTAATGAATTGATAATGCGCCTTGCAATAAGTACCATTTCCTGTTGAGTTTGCATACTCTCACTGCGAATTTTTTTATAAGCCTCGTCCTCACTAAGGTTTTCTGACTGCATTAGCAAACCTTTTGCTCGTTCGATTATCTTTCGCTTTTCTATTTCTGTTTGTGTATGCAGCAATTCCCCATTTAGACGATTAAACTTATCAATCTGATGAAACGCCACTTCTAATGAAGGAAGAACATTTCTTTCGGAAAAAGGTTTCATAACATAGCCTAAAATATTGTCCTGCTTCATGTACAGTAACAATTCTTTTTCACTATAAGCTGATATAAATAGCACCGGTATACCGAGTTGCTGTTCAATAATTTTGCTTGCCTTTAAACCATCTAGCTTTGGCATTTTAATGTCCATTAAGATTAACTGTGGCTTATGTGTAAAAGCCAACTCAATTGCTGATTCTCCATTATTCGCTTGTGCTACCACTTCGTAGCCGTTATCCTCTAGCATAAACTTCAAATCAATTGCAATAAGCGACTCATCTTCGACAATCATAACTTTCCTAGTCATTTAGGATAAATACCTCCTCACTTACAGGGAACTGAATATGAGTATGTGTACCTTGTTCGCTAGGGATAATTGAAAATGTGCCAGCTAAATCATATTCAACAAGCCTTGTAATAATCTCCATTCCGAATGATGCTTTCACCTCTTGCATTCCAACGCCGTTGTCGGAAATATAAAGTGAAATAGAGAAAGCATCCTGTTGAAATTGAATATCGATTGTACCCTCCTCACGACCAATAAAAGCATATTTCAGTGCATTTTGCAGTAGCTCACAAATGATTAGCGCGAGCGAAACAGCTTTTTTAGAATGACAAAATAACTGTACATTATCGTCATGAAAGATTAACTGAATAGATGGTGTGTTGGATGTCCCAACCATTTTATGTCCAATTTTTTTAGACAACGCGATAACGTCTACTTTCTCTTCAGCGTTATCCTCATTTTCTAAAATAAGCTCATAAACAGATGAAATACTATATATTCGGTTTAATGCCTCTTGAAATGCACTTGCACTACAAGCTGACAAGTCATTTCTCATTTGCAAGCGCAATAGACTTGTAACGGTCTGTAAATTATTTTTCACGCGGTGGTGAATTTCTCGTATAGCAAATGTTTTCATCATTAGTTCATTTTCTTTCAGCTTTAGCTCTGTAAGATCGTGAATAATGAGGAGTGTCACTTTATCGTTTTGATCACGAATAGGAATTTTCTTTACAATAAAGGATTTACGATCAATCGTAATTTCTAAGAAAAAGACATCATCGCCTTTATCATAGACCTCCTGTAAAAAAGGTAAAATCTTATTCAATGCAACGTTGTCAAAACGTTCTAGCCCTGATAGTTCCGATATAAATCGGTGACCCGCAGGATTGCTATAGATCACTTTGTTTTCATGATTTGTGAGAATAATGGATTCTACAAGCAAATCAGAAACCACTGGAATCGGTTGAGAATTTGGCTCTACAATATGCTCAATTAATGCAAAAGGCATATGTCTAAAATCATCTATAGGTGTTGTTTGCACTTCCACCTTTTTTTCCTGGATTAACACTGCAATAACCTGTTGTTGGTCATTAAAGAGAGGGACAACGTTTTGTTCAACCGTTATACCTTCCTGTGTGATTGCTCGAGTAATTGATGATTTTTCTTTATTTTTAAACGCAGCAAATACTGCAGGTTCGAAGCTTTCAAATACAAATTTGCCAATTACGGATTTTTCGTATAAGCCATTTTTTGTTTTTGGGAAAGCCTCTGCCACAACAATTGCATGTGGTAAGTTTTCCAGCATACAATCTATGAACATATAACAATCTGTCAACTCAGCATAATACGATAATGAAGCTTCTATTTCTATTAACTTTTCTACATCTGTTGCAGATAAGCTCGTATATTTTTGGCACACCGATTGAATGTTCGACAGGCTCAAACCCCCTATCACGGAATAACCAAATGTTGATTTTGATTATTCTTAAAATTCTTGTCATCATTATAAACCTTTTGCAAAATTATTTTCAATATAAAAAATAATTTATTTTAATAATTTTCGTTGCATTACAAAGAACTATATAGCGTAAAAGAGAAATATTCAACACTTTTTTTCAACCTCATCATTATCTCGCGATAGAAATGTTATTTTAATATACAAAAAAGCGAGCTTGCATCAGATGCAAACTCGCTTTTTTCTACTTAATTTCTGGTGTAACGGCTAATATATTTTCAAATGTTTCACGTTGCTTTGCTTCTTCTTCATTTAACAAAATATGAATATCTCCATGGTCGTTTGAAGTACGAATTAAACGCCCCATTCCTTGCTGTAAACGAAGTTGCATAAACGGTAATTCCACTTCTTCATATGGATTTTCAGCAAATGTACGTTTCGCATCAAATAATGGATCATGTGGAGGGAAAGGCAAATCATAAATAATAACTCGTGTTAATGCCTCCTCTGGCAAATCTAGACCTTCCCATAAATGATAGGAGCATAATGTTTTGATGGTGCCTTCTTGGAAATCACGCACAATTCCTGATAGTTCGCGGTCCCCCTCAAACGCTACATACATCCGTTCCATAAGAGGTAACTCTGCTTTGAAATCTAACATTGCTTGTTTTGATTTAAATAAAACTAATGTTTTTTCACCGTCACGTAATAGCTGTTGAACACGCGCCGTTTTCCCTTTTTGTGATAGCTCATGTAAATAAATTCGCATAACTTTTTCATAATCGAATGGTGATGGAACAGAAAATGATTGATAATCACGGATTCCTAAGCTATAAGCAATATAGGAAAAATCTTTGTTGACTGATAAAGTTGCTGAAGAGAATATTATTGGAAGTTTTTTAGAGAATAATTTTTCTGCTAAAACTTCTGTGATGAGGCGGGGCATAATTACGAGCGTTTCCTCTCCATCAGTTTCCTCTAACCAATCGACTGCATCTCCCTGCGCTATGAAAATACGTAAGGATGCCTCGTATTGTTCTAAATACTCCTCTGCCATATTTAATTCATACTCTGGAATCATATACATTTCAGATTCAAAGACAAGTTCCTCGAGTAATGTTTCAACATCAGCAATAAGTTGTTTACCGTATTTCAATAAATTTGGCGATTTATTAATACGTTTACGCTCTTCTTCAGAAGCTACTAGATCATCTCGTAGCTGGTCAAAAAATAACTCATGGTCATCTTGTAATTTTTCCATAGCATATAATGTACGTTCTCGCACACCATCTACCATTAAACGCTCTAACAATGTAACAATTGTTGTCGCCTGTACTTTATACGTCATTGCTTTTTGTGCGGCATATTCTAATAAATGGCCTTCATCTAGCACAATCATTGACACTTCAGGCAATAAAGCTAATTGCCCTTCACGTTCACGAGAATCCTTTGTAGCTAAATGTTCCATTAAAAAATCTTGTGAACAAATAATGAGATCCGCCGATTTACGATAATGTGCACGATGTAATGTTTGACCACATCGATTACGCAGGTCACATACTGAACACTGCATAATCGAGTTGTAGTTTACTTTTTGCCAATCTTCATCACTGACAGTTGGATAATCACTACGCTCACCATAAGGTTGTATAGCAATCATCGAGCCCTGTGCATATACTCCATCAGGTATAGAAAACGCAATATCGTCGATCCATTCATCGGACACCACTTTTTCAGCTTCCTCAAAACGCTTTAAACATAAATATTGATCTCGTGACTTTGCTAAGCGAACATCAATTTCAAGACCTAACGTTTTTTGTAGCTTATAAATATCGCCGCCCTCTTTTACTAGCTGATCGATTAAAGTTTCATCAGCACATGCGATCAGAGCTGGTTTTCCAGTATAACGTGCATAGGATACAGCTGGTAGTAAATAGGCAATTGTTTTTCCAGTCCCTACACCTGCCTCAGCAAAAAGCACGTTTTTCTCTTTTAGAGCCTGCTCAATTTGATAGGCCATAAAAATTTGTTCATCACGACACTCAAAGCCCTTTTCTGGTAATTCATCGTAAAGGACGTCCCCCATCCAGTCACCTAATGACTCAAAAAATGAGCGGTCCTTCGTTAATACAAATGGTAAAGATTTACGCAATTGTCGTTCCCCCTCTAACTATCTGTTCCTATTATACGCGACGAAACGGAAGATAAGAAAAAATCTTATCTTCCGTTACCGTTTGTTAATCTCTTTTAGACTTTTGTCCCCAGAACTGGTAATAATTTGTTTCAATAAAGCCATTGAATAATTTACGCTTCTTCGTCGATTGACGACCGTACAATTCCTCAAAGTTTTTCATTGAAGATAACATGTATACAGACCAAGTCGGATAGTTTTTCATGACTTTTCCTAAATCACGAATTACCTGTTCCACGACTTCGATGTCACCAATACGCTCTCCGTATGGGGGATTACCAATCAAAACACCATCTGTTAGCTGTGTTGTAAAATCACGTGCTTGCATTTGCTTGAACGTAATCATATCACCAAAGCCCGCTTCTAGTGCATTTTCTTGTGCAATACTCACCATACGATGATCTATATCAGACCCGATAATTTCTAATGGTTGATCGTAGTTCGCTAAGCTATCCGCTTCATCTCGCGCTGCATCCCAAATTTTTGCCTTCATCCATGGCCAATTCTCTGAAATAAACTCACGATTATAGCCCGGTGCAATATTTTGGCCAAACATTGCTGCTTCTAATGCAATTGTACCTGAACCACAGAATGGATCAACGAATGGTCGATTCGGATTCCACTTTGAAATTTGTACGAGTGCTGCTGCTAATGTTTCTTTTAATGGTGCTTCACCCTGTGCTTGACGATAACCACGCTTATGCAAGCCAGCACCCGAAGTATCAATAGTAAGTGTAGCCACATCTTTTAAAATTGAAACTTCTATTTTATACGTTGCACCTGATTCATCTAAAAATCCTAAACGCTTATAATGTTGTTTCATGCGCTCTACAATTGCTTTTTTAGTAATTGCCTGACAATCGGGTACACTAAATAATTTGGATTTAACAGATTTCCCCGATACTGGGAAAGCTGCATCAACTGGTAAGTATTTTTCCCAAGGTAGCGCTTTTACACTTTCAAATAACTGTTCAAAAGATTTAGCAGGGAACTGTCCCACAACGATTTTTACTCGGTCAGCTACACGTAGCCATAAGTTTGTCCGTGCAATGGCCGTTTCGTCACCTTCAAAATACACTTTGCCGTTATCGACTGTTGTTTCATAACCTAATGCCTGTACCTCTTGTGCTACAATCGACTCTAGTCCCATTGCTGCAGTTGCTACTAATTTATAGTTTGCCATACACTAATTCCTTCCTTGATGTTCAATTTCCCAATACTCCATAAACTCCATAAGTTCGTGAAGTGGCAACGGTTTGCTGTAATAATAACCTTGAATTATATCACAGTTCATTTTACGTAGTATATCCACTTGTTGTGCTTGTTCTACACCTTCAGCAACAACTTTCATTTTTAGACGATGCGACATTTGAATAATTGCATCCACTACTGCCTGTTTTTCATCGAGTGAGCCAATATGCTGAATGAAGCTTCGGTCGATTTTTAAATAATCAAGGGGGAAGCGAACCAAATAACTAAGAGATGAATAACCTGTCCCAAAATCATCAATAGAAATTTTAAAGCCCATTTTCTTCAGCTGCACAAGCTTGCTAACCGTTTCATTAGCACTGTTCATCACAGTACGTTCTGTAACTTCGATTTCAAAATTGTTAGCAGGCGTGTTATAACGCTCTAATATTGACTGAACAGAGTCTAAAAAGTTTTGTTGCTTAAAGTGAATACTTGAAATATTAATAGCAACTGGCGTTTTGTAGCCACATTGACGCATCTCTATAACTGCCTCACAAGCTTTTTCTAGGATCACTTCACTTAAAGGAATGATTAATCCTGTTTCCTCAGCATACGGAATAAATTCTGCTGGAGAGACGAACCCTAGTCTTTCACTATTCCAACGAACAAGTGCCTCTAGCCCTTGAATTTCTTCATTTTCCATAGATACTTTAGGTTGGAAATGCAGATGAAATTCCCGGTTTTCGATTGCTCTTCGTAGTTCTGAATCTAATAATAAAACACGCTGTGAGTCAGTCTTCAATTCATCAAAATAAAAAGCATAGTCGTTAAGGCCATTCTTTTTTGAATAAGTCATTGCCTTGTCAGCGCAATGAATCAATTGCTCCGTTGCTTCACCATCTAATGGATACATACTGATACCAATACTCGTAGAAATAAAAATATCTTGACCATTAATATCCAAAGGCTGTTCAATAATTCCAATAATTTGTTCAGCA
This sequence comes from Lysinibacillus sphaericus, assembly GCF_006864135.1. Taxonomy (GTDB): domain Bacteria; phylum Bacillota; class Bacilli; order Bacillales_A; family Planococcaceae; genus Lysinibacillus. The sequence goes on from NZ_SADV01000005.1 coordinate 75,218, forward strand.
AAATTTGCGGCTTCTTTGGCATTCTTCACGTTTGTTAACGTAATAATAAATTCATCACCGCCATATCTAGCAATGATATCTTTATTTTTCAACAATGTTTTTAAGCGCTTTGCCACTTCTACTAGAATGGTATCTCCGACCGCATGACCTAACGTATCATTAATTTGCTTAAATCGATCTAAATCTAAAAAATAGACTGCATGCTGTACTGAATGAGAAATAGTAGAAGTTGATTCTAGTAGATTATCCATTCTTTCAATATATGCAAATCGATTTGATACATCCGTTAATGAGTCAGTTAATAAACGCTTTTCTAGTTCATTTTCTACTATTTTTCTCTCAGACAAATCTGTGAAAATACCACAGTAATTTGTAATTTCTCCCTCATCGCTGGTTATACCAACAATTGTTAACCATTCTGGATATACGTCTCCGGTTTTACGACGATTCCATATTTCCCCCTGCCAATTGCCTTCTTGTCGTATCTTTTGCCACATATCTAAATAAAATTGCAATTCATGAACACCTGACTGTAGTACGGCTGGCGTTTTTCCAATCACTTCATTACGCTTATAGCCGGTAACAAATTCAAATGCAGGATTGACCATTTCTATTCTTTTCTCTTTATCCGTAATCATGATGCCTTCAGATACATTTTCGAAGATTTTTGTTATTAATGCAGTAGGATATTTGGAAATCGAATTTAGCTTCTCCAGACTATCGTTCACTCCGTTCATGTTTCCGCTCCATCCTATCTCTCTTTACTACCCTCATTTTTCAGAAAAGCGCTTTTGCGTCAGTCTACTCGTATGTAGACAATATGTACATCGTTGCGATAATAGTTTATTAGATGTTTATGTTTCGAATCGTAGTGACAGGGGCATGACCAACAGTGTACAGCCTTATTCTCAAACGTATATCGCTCATGTCTAGACATGATTAACAAGTAACTTTTTCTTACTGTATTCAAAAGAAAAGCTCTCCACCAAGTTGGAGAGCGCTTGTCATTTCATAATAAGCATCAAAAAATTCCATAAGCCATGTTTTGTTCCCGAGTACTCAAACAGCTATCGCCTCGTACGACCGGGTAGTAATCATCTATCTACAGAGCCAGCTCTGTCCCTCTATCCGTTCAATTCCTTCAAGAGAGTGCCCCTACCATAATTTGGGTTTCTCACTCGTGGGGTTTACCTCGTTCCACCTTGCATGTTTCCAAGCAAGCTACGTCACTGTGGCACTTTCAGGAAGTTTCAACCATATCATTAAGACTTAGGTTTTCCTTCCGCCGTCAGCCTTTACAGCTGCCTTACCTTATTTTTTCAGTAAGCACGAACACTACGGTCATCTCAGAACCGTGCGAGCATGGACTTTCCTCTACGACGTCTAGCGCCGCAGCGATTACCAGAATTTCATGATGATAAAAAGATTATACTAGAGTTTTATGATAAATACAATATATTTGACAAAAAATTATTCGTACAACTTACTACCAAATACGTGTTTCTCTAAATTCGAAAGACGTTTTAAAATATCAAAGTTTGTCGTACCAGTAGCAGATGCAACAGGTTGTCTCTTAGGAGTATTATCAATTTCTTCTTTTAGCTGTTTATTTTCTTCACGAAGTTGGGCCACCACTTTTTCAAACGTTTCATAGTCTTGTATTATCTCATCAAGAAATGAATCGACTTCTTCTACATTGTAGCCTTTAAAATTCTTCTTAAATTCCTTTTCAAGGATCTTTTTTGACGTTAATTTAATATCCATTCACATCGCCCTTCCTCACACTACATGCGTTACATTATAGCATACTTCATCACATTATATCGTCTGAAAACATTAAATGTAAGGCTAAACTTGTCGTTTCTTGCGCTTACCCGGGAAATTATTTCTTATTTCCTAACCTGAGTAACCTCTTTTCCCAAGAAATTTCCCATTTCTCCTTTTGTTCTACTCCCCATTGCTCATTCTTTTTAATTAATTTTATGCCCTCTTGCGTATAATAAATGGCCTGGTTATAATCTTTCATTTGATGTTCATATATCATAGCGAGCTGTTCTAATACATGCAACTTTTTTCGTGAATCAACGAAATGAAGAGCAGCCACAAATGCATCGATTGCTTCACTAAACTTTTTATTTCTTTTCTGCTGGATTGCTAAATAATATTGTGCATTTCCTGCTTCTAGTGCATCAAATTGGGTCGTTACCTTTTCCAAAACTTTTACGCTCTGTGAACCCTCTTTTAAATCAGCATACCATTTCCCGATATTTGTAAACGTTTTTGCCGATTCTTCGCTTGCCTCCTCAAACAGCAAATTTGTAGAGTGGACATAAAGTGTAATCAGTGAAAGTAAATCCCATTCATTGTGAAGAAGGACTTTCATAAGTGCATCTGGAACACCACTTTTAATTGCATCTAAATAAATGATTGGTGCTAGATATCCAGGTATATCTCCAATACGGGAAAAGCCAAGCTTCTCTTCTTCCACAGATTTTAATTTCATTCGTTCCATATCATTTTTCCATAAACGCTTTGAACTATGCAACAAATCAATTTGCCGCTGTGTACGCAATTTAGGTAATTCTTTTTGATGGAGTGTCCAACGTGTTTCAAGTTGCGGCCAGTCAAAGCTTTTTCCATTGTAGGTAATCACCGTTGCTGTTTTTTGCCAAAGCTTCGATTCAAAAAGTAACGCGGCCTCATGAGCAGGATCGGCTAGAATAAATTGCGTTAAAATAAAGCTTTCATCTTCTTTTGACACTTCTAAAAAGCCCAGAAGAAAAATTTGTGTACCTACACCCTTTAACCCAGTAGTTTCCGTATCAAAAAATAATACCTTTTCATCCATTTTTAACGCATATGGATGTTCAAACTTTGCCTCTTGCCATTTTACTAATGCATCAAAATATGACTGCAACTTATAATGACCATGTTGAAAACCAAACGGATATCGCACTTGTCGTTTAAAAACAATACCGAAATCATTTTCTACAACTGTCAGGCCCGCTTTTGCCCACTGCTCTGTATAGCTTGGAGCAATAGGCTTTTGATAAGCAGGTTTATCCTCTTTTTTTATAGTTGTTGTCGTTTTTTTACCGAGCATTTTTTTCATTTGTAAAATTTTATTTTCGTAAGACATTTACTTCACTCATTTTCTGCATGTAAAATTGCTAAAATTTGTGTACGTTTTTCTTCGCTTGCTATAAACTATTTTGAGTTTTCACCACAAGTATAACTTATAGTAATCATAGTGCAACTTTTAGCTATTGCACAAAAAGGACGTGATTTTTAGAAGGGCTAGACGAATGCTCTTGTCGTTTTGATTTCGTCGCAGAGTACAGGTGAATTTAGTGGATAAAGTTAATCCTATAATAATTGAAATCTTTTTCGGATAAGAGTAGATTTTTCGCTGAAATCGAGCAACCGTAAATTGATTTATACACGAATGCAAGAAGAGGACTTAAAGGAATAGTATTAGACTTTTTCCTATCAAGCCCTCTTTGTACTCTAATTTAAAACTTGAAGCAGCTCTATTACTTTCTTCTTCCCCTGCTCCAAGCTATCTTGAGCTCCTATACACGATGGACAACCTGATTCACAAACACAGCTCACTACATGGTGCGGTGTTCTCGATAATAGCTCTTCCCATAGTTCATAAACTTTTTCACTTAGACCAATACCACCAGGGTACTTATCATAAACAAAAAATGTCGGCTGCTCATTATGAGTTGCCTTTACCTGTGGGACAACTGCTACGTCGCTACTATCACATTGAATAAACAAAGGTATGAACGCATTCATCGCATATGCAGCTCCTGTCATGGCGTCTGTTAGCTCCGCCTCCGACCATTTTTCTAGCGCAGAGAACGATAGCCACGAAGAGCTTGTATGCATTTCGTCCGGTGGTAAATGAATAGGGCCAGAACCGATATTATCGTGTGTACCGAAGCGTATTTTTTAAAGATCGTTGCCTGTGCGACTAAACCAACATCACCGAAGCCAATAATACCGCCTTTATAATCTCGGCTCCGATCTTCCTCTAGCACCTTCATCTCCCAGCTAGATTAGCGTCAGTATAGTAATCGACATCTACTTCTCGTACATACGCTTTATATTACGATAATTGTTTACAGCTTAAACGTGCTAGCATAGCTTCACGTACTTACAAATTGTAGTCTCTTAAAAGCAGTACTATGGAAATCAGCACGTATTTGGCTTCGAGAAATTGAAGAAAAGAAGATCCCCTAAGGATTTTGAGCTGTCAGTTTCCCCTGTTAAAGGTTATAGTAAATAAATGGATGTTTACTACTTTTATTTGAGTGTCTTTCATTTTCTTAAAAACGGAAGAAAATGAATAGACGGAAAATTCATTCAATTTTATACAACGCTAGTGAATCCTAGTATCAAAAATATCATTTTAGTAATATAATTATATATTATACTAGATATTTATTCTTATTTTCATCATAAACTATATATTAAATACATTATTTTGTATAATATGTATATATATTACAAGAAAGGGAATGTAGTTTTGAAAAAATGGGTTATGAGTTTATTCACAGTATTTATAGCTACATTTGTATTATCTATTAACGAAGATTCTGTTAAAGCAGCGGAAATGGAAAATACTAACGAAAATAATATGGCAAAATATTATGATGCCGATAATCAGGAAATAACACCCTATACTGAAGAGGAATATTTAAAAAAAATAGAGGATTCCTCTAAACAGGAAGAGACATTAATTTCTTCAAGAAGTGCTCAATATCCTAATCATTATGATGATTTTGGCAAAGGTGAATTTAAAAATTTTGTATGGATTAACAATGGCAAACTATATAAAAATCCTGTTTATGTAACTGTAGAAAGAGTAAACAGAACAAAGGATCTTGCGGTTTATTTTTATGACAGCTCAGATAAATTCGTAGGGAAAGTAGTTTTCCCTACATCTGGAACTTTCTGGAAATCAGCACCAACAGATCACTTACCTCGTGGAAAATCTTATAAATTTAAATTGGTAAGTGAGAGTGGTGAATTAGCGAAAGTTAAACAAGGGGAAATCGGATACGACAATTAAAATAGAAACATATAAGGTTTCCTATTAAATGGGTTAGCTATAAGTTGTAATTGACTTATCAGCTAGCCCGTTTTATTTTTCCATTTCCATCACGCATCAGTTACGTCACATGTTACAGTCCATCCAGTACTGGCAAACAAGTAACTACAAATTACAAACTCCAGACTAAGAGTGAGTTTCACCATAAGTTGTGCGTTTAAACTGATATGCTAAATCGAAAAATGTTGAGAAAGCTATGATTGTTTTACGAACTGACTTATCATCCTTGTTGGAAAATTAGTGCTGATGTTATGAAAAATGACAATGTATTTACTCTTAAATCAGATTAATGCAGATTCGGGAAATTTAAAAATGTAGCCAATTGCAGAAGGTAGTAACGAACTGAGTGCAAAAAGACTTAAGTTACTTCGCTTAATTTTGAAAAAACACCCTAACTCTTCTCGACGTCAACTAAAAGAACTTACTAGGAACAACTGTAAGATGATTTATAAATTAATCAAAGAAGAGCATGGTGGGATAGTGCTAGACTTTTTCCTCTCATAACCTCTTTTATCTCTAATTTAAAATTCGAAGTAACTCTATTACTTTTTTCTTCGCTTGTTCCAAGCTATCCTGAGCCCCTATACACGATGGACACCCTGATTCGCAAGCACAATTTGCTACATGCTCCAATGTCTTAGTCAACAAATCTTCCCACAAATCATATACTTTTTCACTTAAGCCGATACCACCAGGATACTTGTCATAGACAAAGAATGTCGGCTGCTCATTATGAGTTGTCTTTACCTGTGGGACAACTGCTACGTCGCTACTATCACATTGAATAAACAAAGGTATGAACGCATTCATCGCATATGCAGCTCCTGTCATGGCGTCTGTTAGCTCCGCCTCCGACCATTTTTCTAGCGCAGAGAACGATAGCCACGAAGAGCTTGTATGCATTTCGTCCGGTGGTAAATGAATAGGGCCAGAACCGATATTATCGTGTGTACCGAAGCGTATTTTTTTAAAGATCGTTGCCTGTGCGACTAAACCAACATCACCGAAGCCAATAACTCCACCATGATAATCTCGGCTCCGATCTTCTTCTAGCACCTTCATCTCAACTGCAAGATTAGCGTCAGTATAGTAATCGACATCTACTTCCCGTACATACGCTTTCTTCTCTTCCCAATCAAGCTTTTCTACTTGAAATTGAATGCCCTGATGCAAATAAATCGCCTCTTCATGTAGTAATGTCATCGCACTATGACGATCCATTTCACCAATAACCTTTGTTTGCGCAGCGATAGTCATATCAATGATTACAACATTTTCTTGTGAAGCAGAACGAAGACTAATGTCATGTGCCGGGAAACGGTCACTCATCCAATGCCACTTCTCACTCGTTTTAAAAACAACGCCTTCCTCCGCTAAATAGGCCAGTAACTCTTGAATCTCATATTCACCATACATATCATGTACGGAAAATGGTAGCTCAAACGCTGCACATTTCAAATGATCCATTAAAATCAACATATTTTCAGGATAAATACGCGCTTCCTCTGGTGCACTGCCAAGTAGAAAAAGTGGATGGTTCACTACGTACTGGTCAAGTGCTGCCGATTGTGCTACATAAATGATTAGTGCCTCGTCCTGACGACGGCCAGCACGACCAGCTTGCTGCCAAGCACTAGCGATATTTCCCGGGTATCCTGTCATGATACATGCTTGTAATTGGCCAATATCGACACCTAATTCCAGTGCATTTGTACTAACCACAGTCTGAATAGTACCATCACGAAGGCCTCGTTCAATAACACGTCGCTCAGAGGGTAAATAACCACCACGATAACCTCTCACCGATTCATCTAAAAGCTTATTGCGTGTAAGCTCCTTTAAATACGTCACAATCATTTCTACTCGCACACGACTTTTAGCAAAAATAATGGTTTGAATACCTGCTGTATATAATCTTTTCGCGAGATCGCTCACCTCTAAAACAGCACTTCGACGCACGCCAAATGTTTTATGGACGATTGGTGGATTATAAAAAAGAAATGTCTTTTTCCCAACTGGCGCGCCAGAATCGCTAATTAAGGCATGGCTTTCATTCGTTAAAGCTTCCGCTAACTCTTTTGGATTTTTGATCGTTGCTGATGTACAAATGAAAATCGGCTTACTGCCATAAAACTCACAAATACGTTTTAATCTTCGAATAACGTGCGCAACATGCGAGCCAAACACACCTTTATATGTATGCAACTCATCAATGACGATATACTGCAAATTTTCAAATAGTGAAACCCATTTCGTATGATGTGGCAAAATCCCTGAATGAAGCATATCAGGATTTGTCATTACAATATGCCCTGCCTTACGAACCTTTTGGCGAATGCCAGGCGCGGTATCCCCATCATACGTATAACTTAAAATTTCCTCACCGCTTTGTTCGATTAGTTCATTTAAATCATTTTTCTGATCCTGCGCCAAAGCTTTCGTTGGAAATAAATAAATCGCGCGTGAATTTTTATCTTCTACTATTTTTTGTAGTACCGGTAAATGGTAGCAATATGATTTTCCAGACGCTGTTGGTGTAACGGCAGTAAAGGAAACACCCTCCATCGCGTATTCAAACGCCTGACGTTGATGGGTATATAGTTGTTCTATTCCTCTTGCGCGAAGAGCCTTTACAAGTGAGGGATGTAAATTCTCTGGTAAAGGTGCATATTTAGCTTCACGCCCTTCAAGCGTTTGCCAGTGTAAAATGCGTTCCTTTAACTCCTCATCATATCTCCACTCGTTTAACAGTTCACTAATGGTCCTTTTTTTCGATAACATCTGTTTCTATCTCCTTCACTAACCTTTCAAAAATTTTTAATGTATAAGAGGTTGAATGAATCGCATCTAAAAAACGCTTTTTACTCGTTTCTTTATAAAAGGATTGCACAACAAATTGCTCCATCGATTCCACCGCTGAAGCAATTTGTTGTGTATGCATATATTTTGGCTGATTTTTTTGAATCCACTTATTCGCCTCTTGCTGCCATTCCTTTAAAAGCTGGTGAATGACATCAGCGTGTGGCTTAACCTCCACAAAAAAGTCAGGAGAACGATTCTCCTCACGCATTTGCCAAAAGCGTGAAACACATTTTTCACATTCATCTACTAATTGGGAAGTTTGCTGCAGTAACAACAATTTCGCACCTCATCTCATTAATGAAGGCTCATCACCATAAAGTTGGGTTTCATCCGATCGACTATGCACTTTCCTGAGGGCATCCGAATGGAACAACCAAGGTTCTTCTGTGCGGAAGCGTAGCGACAGCAACAACCGAGGTTCGTTTGAAAGCCTTAACGCATTACATGTCACATGTTTCAACACAACTTTTGGTGATGAACCTTAGAATTTTATCGTATTTAGGTTGAATCCATCCTTAAAATGAAGATTCACCTGCATTTACATGAGCGCAAGCGAACCTATTATTCTAAAATTCGTTCTACCTTAGTCTACAAAATTATTTATATTATATGAGTTATATTACTCCCAATGATGAATAAAAGCTCTATTTATGGCTCATCACCATAAACTTGAGATTGATTTTCGTTCGACTGTGGGAAGAGCAACGACAGCGCACAATGTTGGTCTTAAAAGAGCTATCACAGGACATATAATGTTTTTAGTCTTGTCCCACTACTAGCGCATTCTCGAGGTCTTATCAGTGACTAAAGCGTTGCCCAGTCATCACATCAATCTGCCCATATAAATGGCATATTTTTCAGGAAAATGACATCCCTAGCTTTTGATGATGAGTACTATTTAAGGTACATCACTCATTGTGGTAGATAATGTATGAAAAATACTCATATTGGGTTATCTATATTGCATATGAGATAAGTGTACCAAAGTCTATCATTTTTCACTACTAATAGGCGAACAAGCATTCTTTACTTGCCAGTTCTTTTCTGCTAAGCTTACTTTCTGGCTAACAGATTTAAGCTGCATAAAAAAATTCATGCTCTGTGCGTTGTTTTCCAAAGACACTCTCGTTAACAGTAATTGATTGACCAGATCCAACTGCGCAACTAATTGTTTTAACTTGTTCAAAATAACGCCTCCTTTGCTTTAATTTATGTATTCCTCGCATGTATAAAATACCCTTCATGCGTGACAAAATAAGCGTAAGTTAGCTGAAAGAAGAAGTATTTCGATAAAATTTAATTGAACTAGTCTATTTTCGTAGTCTTCAAAATTGTCTATTAAGTAGAGAAACTAACGTAGCGATTAGTTTTTTCTATAAATTCGTTTGGAAATTTCATCAGTTATTTTGACGATTCTCGAGTTATATTACATGATATTTTTCGACTTTAAGAGGCGAAAATTGCCCAAAGATCGGTTATTTAATGGTAATTTAAATCACCGTTAATCTAGCATCAATCATACTATTATTGGAAGTGGAGAACTGCTACTTAATCATGGTAAACTATTGTATAATAGCAGTATTATAGAGGGTGAACTAAGTGACAATTCGTTATCCGAATGGGAAATTATATTCCCCTAATCCAACTGTTGAAAAAACAGCAAAAAAGGGAAAGGACAAGGATTTTTCTTTTAGTAATCGAGGGAAAACACTAGAAGATGAAATTAATGAAGCAAATGATTATTATGTAAAAAGGCGACTTGCTATCATTCATAAGAAACCTGTTCCCGTGCAAATCGTCAAAGTAGAGTACCCATCACGAAGTGCTGCAGTTATTCGTGAGGCTTATTTCCGAACACCATCGACAACAGATTACAATGGGGTTTGGAATGGGCATTATATTGATTTTGATGCAAAGGAAACTGCTTCAAAGACTAGCTTTCCCCTAAAGAATATTCACGTACATCAAATGACACATATGCAGCAAGTGACGGAACAAAATGGTGTGGCTTTTATTATCGTTCGTTTCTCAGCTTTTGAACGATATTTTATCGTGCCATACGATGTTTTACAAAAGGCCTGGCTAGCGATGGAAAACGGTGAACGTAAATCGATTTCCTTTTCAACTATAGAAAAGGAAGCTTTTGAAATTCCTACAAGCTATTATCCACGGATCGATTATTTACCGATTGTCCAAAAGCTAATTGAAGCAAAAAGCCATGGTTCTGAAAGTGAGGAGATAGTAGAATGACTGAACGTCGTCCGACACGCGGTGAGCATCAAAAGGCTCTCGCTCAAAAAAATAAAAAAAGCGCACCGAAACCATCGAAGAAAAAATGGTTCAAGCGCATTACGTTAACAATAGTAGCTGTTATAGCTGCATGTTTTATTGGAGGTGCAGGGTTATTCGCCTATTATGCAAGTAGCGCACCTGAACTAGATGAAAACTTACTGAAGGATCCGGTTTCCTCAGAGTTCTATGATAAAAACGGTGATTTATTTGCAACGATAGGTGCAAAAAACCGTAAATATGTAAAATATGAAGATATACCAAAGGATATGATTAACGCTATCCTTGCAACGGAAGATGCACGCTTTTTCGAGCACGGTGGTATGGATTTTTATCGCCTTGGTGGCGCAATACTCGCTAACTTCCGTGATGGCTTCGGGGCACAAGGGGCCTCTACATTAACACAGCAAGTTGTTAAAAACTCATTTTTACAAAATGAGAAAAAATTAAAACGTAAAGCACAGGAAGCTTGGCTTGCCTACCAATTAGAACGTAAATATTCAAAAGAAGAAATTTTTGAAATGTACTTTAACAAAATGCTGATGTCAGGTCGTGTTTATGGCTTCGGTACAGCAGCCCAATATTTCTATGGGAAAGAACTAAAAGATTTAACTTTAGATGAAGAAGCATTACTTGCAGGTTTAGTACAACGTCCAAATGCATACAATCCAATAAAATACCCAGAGCTTGCCGAGAAACGTCGAAACACTGTTTTAGGTTTAATGTATCAGCATGGTAAAATTTCAAAAGAGGAAATGGAAGAAGCAAAAAAAGTAGATGTTAAAATCGGCCTCGCTGATGATGAAACTCGTCAAAAATTTGCTGGCACTAAGTACGATGCCTTCCTTGATGTTGTTATTAATGAGCTAGAGGAAAACGGTGATGGAAGTGCAATGGCGGAAGGAATTAAAGTTTACACAACTCTTGATCCGAAAGCCCAACAAATTGTGGAAAACATTATGAATGATGACAGTAACTTCCCAACTAAAGAGATTCAATCTGGTGTAACTGTCGTTGATACGAAAAGTGGTCAAATTCAAGCAATCGGTGGCGGACGCAATTACGGGGTTAACCGTGGTTTCAACTATGCATATGATTTAAAACATCAACCAGGCTCAACTATGAAGCCATTACTAGATTATGGACCAGCAATCGAAAATTTAAAATGGTCAACAGGTCAAACACTTGTGGATGAACCTATGAAATACTCAAGTTCGGATCAAACTATTACAAACTGGGATAATAAGTATATGGGAGCAATAACAGCACGTAAAGCTTTATATGCTTCACGTAACGTTCCAGCTGTTAAAGTATTAAAAGAAGTAGGTATTGATAAAGCTCAAGAATTTGTTGGTCGTTTAGGCATTAATGCTGAAAAAGTTTATGAATCTGATGCGATCGGTGGTGGGGATATTACAATGTCTCCTACACAAATGGCAGCTTCCTATGCAGCATTTGGGAATAACGGTGTTTACACTGATCCTTATGCGATTACAAAAATCGTTTACCGTGATGGTAAAACAACAAAAGACTACACACCAGAACCAACTGTAGCAATGAGCGATTATACAGCTTACATGGTGACAGATATGTTACGTGACGTTGTCGGTAATAAACCTGATGCGTCAGGTACTGCAGCCAATGTACCTGGATTAGATATCGCAGGTAAAACAGGTACAACAAACTATTCACGCGCTGATTTTAACAAGCATAATTTACCGGATACAAGTGTACCTGATTCATGGTTTGCTGGTTACACATCAAACTATTCAATCGCTATTTGGAGTGGTTATGAAAAACACTTTGATCCTATTACAACTTGGGATGAACGTCGTTTACCACAACATTTATTTAAACAAATTATGAAAGAGATTTCGGCGAACGTTGAAACACCACGTTTCAAAAAACCAAACTCAGTTGTGGAAGCTACAATTGAAGCAGGCACAAAGCCACTTAAATTAGCAAGTAACTTTACTCCAAGTGAGAAACGTCGAACAGAGCTATTTGTCCGTGGTACAGAGCCTAAGGAAGTTTCAAATGAATACGCAATGCCGGAACTTGCTTCACCTTACAATGTAAGTGCAAGCCTTGATATAGAAGGTCGATCAATCAATATTTCTTGGCAGCATGATGCAATGCTTAATCCGGAAACAAATGAACCGCTACCAACTACCTTCGAGGTATCTGCTAAACGAGAAGGCGGAAAAACTATTTCTCTTGGTACAACGGAAAGCAAAGACTTAACGATTAGCAGCAAAGAACTAGAAGATGGCAATTACACGATTTCTGTCGTAGCAGTTGTTGAGGATACACGCAGTAAACCAGGTACAGCTACCTTCCAAATAGCAGGTACGACTGATGAAGAGGATAAAGATAAAGAGCCAGATACTCCGGATAAACCTGATGTTGAGGAGCCAACAGCACCTGATCAAAATGGCAACAACGGGGACAATGGTAATCACAATGGTAACAATGGCAATAACAGCAACAATGGCAATGCTAATACTGGTGGCAATGGTAACGCCGGTGGGAATGGTAACAGCGGCAATACAGGAAATAACGGTAACCCCCCAGGTAACAACGGCAACAATAATGGTAGCAAGCCACCAACTACGCCAACTGAACCAACCGCACCGGATGATGGTACCGGTAGTACTGAATAAAATAAAGCAGAGTAGCATAACGCTACTCTGCTTTTTTGTTGTTGGAAAACTATATGTCTATAAGTCAAAGTGTCAAAAAAGTATGTCTTTTCGTCAAGAGAGGAGTTGATTGCCGTTCCGGCTGGTCGCTTCCCCACCAATCAACCACAACACATAAAACGTTTCTTTGGCAGGGCAATCTAATTTAAAGTGATAAATTGAAACTTCAAAAGATGTTTTTTTTGCGCGAAAGCGTAGCAACAAATTGTGGAAGTGGCTCAACACTTCGACACAGAAAAGCGCGGAAATCAACATTTTAAAATTGATTTCTCGCGCTTTTAAGGTTTTGACCAGTTATGTACCAGCCTCTTTTTATATCTTTCAGGTCTATCTGTCTTATTATTTTTTGGCAGCCTGCAAGCGTAGCCGTGCTGCTCGTTTTTTTGTTTCCTTAAATAATTCATCGAGCTGACGATAACAGGCATATTGGCCAGGCTTTGCTTTTATAAAGGTTAAGCGTTCGACACCATTAATAGGTAACACTTCATCCCCTGCATCTTGCACTAAGCGCTCAAACAATAAAATGGCCATTTCCATCAATCCTTTTGCTTCACCAGTCCTTGCATCATGAGCTGCATGAATTTTGCCTTCTAGTTCTGCCCATTTTGCAAACCAAGCATCTACTTTTTCCTTTTCGAGTGCCTCTACATTCACGCTTCCTTCACCAACCCTTTCTTTAAACGTTTTTGCCCCTCTCTACAATCATCAAGTAAAGGGCAAGTGTGACAGTTAGGGTTTTGAGCTTTACAATGATAACGACCGAAGAAAATTAGCTGGTGATGTGTTTTCGACCACTTGTCCATCGGTGTTTTTTTCATAATTGTTTCTTCGACTTCAAGCACTGAATCCTTCCAGCGACAAAGTCCCAATCTCTTAGAGACCCGCTCTACATGTGTATCCACTGCAAGTGCAGGAATTTCAAAAGCAACAGACAACACGACATTAGCAGTCTTACGACCAACACCAGGCAATGTGACTAGTGCTTCTCGACTTGCGGGTATTTCCCCCTCGTATTCCTCTAATAGCCTTTGACATAATGCTTGAATATTCTTTGCCTTATTCCGATACAAACCAATGGAGCGAATGTCCTGTTGCAGCTCTTCTAAGGATACAGCTAAGTAATCTTCCGGCTTTTTATATTTTTGAAACAATGTTTTCGTTACTTTGTTTACAAGTACATCCGTACACTGGGCCGATAATAACGTGGCAATAGTTAGTTCAAACGGATTGTCATGTACTAACTCACAATGTGCATCAGGAAACATACGATCCATTTCCGCTAGACAATGCTCCCATTGTTTTTTTGTTAACATGTCGGAAGCCTCCTATTCTCTTTCTTCTAACCAATTATAAAATGGTACTTTATTTGTCGACTGCGTTTCTTGCTGCATTGTTCGGACTGGCGGTCGGTTAAATGTTTGTTTTTCCCGGAACTGCTCGCTTTGCTTCTGTGCTGCCTGTGGTGTCGTAATATTTTTCTTTTTCCACTCCAGTAATATTCGATCTATATAACGAATACTTAGCTTGCCAGCAAATACAGACTCCTTAAGCGCCTCCTTAATAAGCGCCGGACTGTGCTTATCCTCATCTAACCAATATCCGATTTTTTCTAGCTCTAAAGGAGATAAAAGACGCCCCATTTCCTCTTCAAATAATCGGAATATTTCACCCTCTTCTTGTCGAAGTGATGCTGCTGATTTTTGATGTTCCTTCATTTCAATCATCTGCATAATACGCTCCCAAAGTGGGTATACCGAATATTTTTCATATAGTTTGCCATTTGCATCGACGTCGCTTGTTATTTCAAGGAAACCTTTTTGCATTAAGCGCTGTAGTCGTGAAGTAATGTCATTGCCAGGCATTGTCAGACGATTCATCAGGTCATTAGGCGTAGGAAAATCATTCCCCTCCATATGGAACGAAAGTAAATGCATAACAATAAGTGCCTCATCATCCTCAATATTTAACTCCTTATAAAACTGAAAAAAAAGCTGAGGAATTTGAATCATTCTCTGCTCAGTCCATGTACGGAGTCGATTGTTATTTGTGCTCATATTATACTTGACTCCTTTTTCTATCGTAAGTAGAAAAGCCGCGTAGACACATCACTACGCGACTTTTTTTAATTTTAACTGCTTTGACGGGCAGCAAAACCTAAAAGGTATTGCTTATGGATATAAGCGGTTTAGTAAACGTGGGAATGGAATCGTTTCACGAATGTGCTCCGTGCCAGAAATCCATGCCACCGTACGTTCCAATCCAAGACCGAAGCCTGAATGTGGTACAGAACCTTGTTTACGTAGCTCTAAATACCATGCATAAGCATCTAAAGATAATTGATGTTCTTCAAGACGTGATTTTAATAAATCATAGTCGTGAATACGCTCAGAACCACCAATTATTTCACCATAACCTTCTGGTGCAATTAAATCTGCACATAATACTACATCATCACGGTCAGGATGTGGTTGCATGTAGAATGGCTTAATGCCTACTGGGTAACAAGTGATGAATACAGGTTTATCAAATGAATTAGCAATTGCTGTTTCATGTGGTGCACCGAAATCATCGCCCCATTCAATATCGTCAAATCCTTGCTCATGTAATAATTTAATGGCATCGTCGTAAGAAATACGAGGGAATGGTGCTTTGATATTTTCAAGTGTTGAAGTATCACGACCAAGTCGCTCTAATTCTAATTTGCAGTTTGCCAGAACTGATTGCACAATATGCGCTACATACTGTTCTTGCACTTCTAGGTTTTCTTCAAATTCCACAAATGCCATTTCTGGTTCAATCATCCAAAACTCGATTAAGTGGCGACGTGTTTTAGATTTTTCTGCACGGAATGTAGGACCGAATGAGAACACTTTACCTAATGCCATCGCAGCCGCTTCCATATAAAGTTGACCAGATTGAGAAAGATATGCATCCTCATCGAAATATTTTGTGTGGAATAGCTCAGAAGTACCTTCTGGAGCTGACCCAGTTAAAATCGGTGGGTCCATTTTTGTAAAGCCATTGTCGTTGAAAAACTCGTAAGTTGCACGAATAATTTCGTTACGAATTTTCATGATCGCATGTTGCTTACGAGAACGTAGCCATAAGTGACGGTTATCCATTAAAAACTCTGGACCATGTTCTTTTGGCGTAATAGGGAAATCAGTTGCAGCATGTAGTACTTCAATACCAGTTACAGCAATTTCACAGCCAAAGCTTGAACGCTCATCTGCTTTAACCTCTCCCGTAATGTACATTGAAGTTTCTTGGGACATTCCTTTTGCAATGGCGAAAATTTCTTCGCCTACTTCTTCTTTTACAACAACGCCCTGAACAAAGCCAGAACCATCACGTAATTGTAAGAAGGCAATTTTCCCACTTGATCGTTTGTTCGCTAACCAAGCTCCTAGCTTGACGGTTTCACCGATATGCTTTGGCATATCTTGAATCATAATTTTTTTCATAGAAATCCTCCAAAGTTCAATCAATTGTGCCTTGGCATAATTGCGTCTGGAATCGGCTTTGTGCTTGCACAAAGAACTCCTTTCCGATTCCATGACATCCGCCGGAGGCTTTAACTTCTTTCAGCGGGCGTTTGGACCCCCTCTGAAAAATAGCTTACATTCGCATTCATCTCACCACCTATAGAGGTGGGCGACTTCTGTACCTGTCGCTACGCTTTCGGTACAAAAAAGATCTGCTGAAAGATGTTAAAAGGATTAGTCTTGCCATTTTGATTTTACAAATGTATCAATTCGACGGACTGCCTCTTCTAATAAGTCTAAAGATGTAGCATAAGATAATCGCATTGTAGTTGGTGCACCAAAGCCAGAACCTGGAATCACTGCTACGTTTGCTTCTGTTAAAATATCCGAAGCGAATGCATCTACTGAATCATAGCCAGTATGAGCCATAGCTTCTGCTACATCTGGTAATAAATAGAATGCACCCTGAGGTTTTAAAACGTTGAAGCCAGGAATTGCACTTAACTGTGGATAAATTTTTTCAAGACGAGTTTCGAATGCTTGACGCATTTCTTCTACAGTGTCTTGTGGTCCATTATACGCTTCCACTGTTGCATATTGTGCAGTTGTTGTTGCGTTCGATGTAGAGTGTGATGCCAGATCGGTCATTGATTTAATAATGTCCGCATCCCCTGCAGCATAACCGATACGCCAGCCTGTCATAGAGTGAGATTTTGCAACACCATTTACAACGATTGTACGTGCTTTCACTGCATCAGATAGTTGTGCAATTGAAAAATGCTCAATACCATTGTATACAAGCTTCTCATAAATTTCATCTGACACGATTAAAATATCTTTTTCTTCTGCAACAGCAGCAATTTCAGCAATCTCTTCACGAGAATAAATCATACCTGATGGGTTGCTAGGAGAGTTAATAATAACTGCTTTTGTTTTATCTGTCACAGCAGCTCTTAATTGATCCGCAGTAATTTTATAGCCTTGCTCACGTGTGCCTTCAACATAAACAGGTACACCGCCCGCTAATTTTACTTGCTCAGGATAAGATACCCAATAAGGAATTGGAATAATAACTTCATCGCCCTCGTTTAAAATCACTTGGAATAAAGTATAAAGAATATGTTTTGCTCCAACACCTACAATTACTTCATTCGGCTTGTATGTAAGATTGTTGTCGCGTTGAAGTTTATCGATAATAGCTTTCTTAAGTACTGGAAGACCGCCAGCAGGTGTATATTTTGTTAAACCTTTTTCCATCGAGTCAATGGCAGCATTTAAAATATTTTGTGGCGTGTTGAAGTCAGGCTCACCAGCACCTAGACCAATAACGTCAATACCTTGCTCTTTTAATTCCTTTGCTTTCGCAGTAATTGCTAAAGTTGAAGAAGGTGTTAAAGTTTTTACACGGTTTGCTAATAAATTTTTCATACGAGATCTACTCCTCTTATAAATTCGTAATGCGCTTCCACCAGTCGCCGTCCTTAAACATAATATAGACATAGTTGAGCTTATCGTGATCGTTTAGGTATGTAATTTCCCAAACAGCACCTGGCTCCTCATAGCCTAATTTGATATTAAGGACTTTTTGTACATTGCCTTCTTTTTTCAAAACCGATAATGCCTGCTTTTCCGTAATACCCTCTTTTAAAAGTACTTCCTTAATTGAATCAGCTTTTAGATTCGTCGGAACAAAGACGGCTTTTTTATCACCATATTCATCTGCCCCGAACACAGTGACATACGAATGTTTGCCATTATATGTGTAAGACTCCGAGACAATTGCGAGGGCTTTGGCATCGAGTGCCAACTGTTCAGCCTGCTCTTCAATTGAACGGAATGGAGCCTCGGCTTTCCAGAGTACTAAAATACTAATGACAAGTGACAATGAAACCATAAAGACAGAAATGAAAATCAACCAGTTTTTCATATATTCACCTTAAGTTTCACATCTAGCGTATTCTTTAACACGAATGCCTGATGCTTTTGCATATCTATAACTGCGTATACATTCATTTTGCTTTCCATTTTTGTCAACCTGCTTTCTTTCCTCATACCACAACATTATACAACAATTTTGTGCTGTCGTGTTTCTTATTTCATATATTGTACGTTGATAGAATAACGTTTTCAAATGATTCGGGTAGTAATTTTTTTCTTTTCCGTGCAGCCCTTAAGAAAGAAAACCCTTTCAATGGAAAAATTCCTATTCACAATTGCAAATAGGAAGCAAAATTTGTCGCTAAAATCCTATGATAATCCACAAAAAACATAGTAGGACGACCGTCATTTAAAGCACTGTACAAGCATTGATTTGCCTGCTTATATAAAGATTTTTTTGTAATTGGCACACCTTTTGCTGTCACTTCGCTTTTGCCACAGAACGTAGCGTTCTTAGACTGAGTTCCTGGGGCACCGACTGAAAAGCAACTTAAATTTGCAATTATCTCACCACCTATCGAGGTGGAGACTTCTGTCCTGTCGCTACGCTTTCGGCCAAAAGATGAAATAAATTAAATGTGGATATTTTTTTATAAGTACAATTATCTCCATTATTGTCCTAGTTGCCTATTGTTTTTACCCATATGATGAGGTAATGAGCAATTTTAAGAATTGAAAAGGGACGTGATGTTTTGACTAAAGAAGTTAATCCTACAGATCCAGAGACAATACCAAAATTTGTGGATGAGCTGCCAAAACCGGTTACCGCTAAACCTAAATATTATAAAGGCCAACAGAGAAAAAATTATTATGAACTTAAAATGATGCAAGCAGAGCATTCTTTCCATAAAGATTTCCCCAAATCAATCATATGGGGCTATAACGGACTTTATCCCGGACCGACAATTGAAGCTACAAAAGACAAAAGCATTTATGTTAGATATAAAAATCAATTGCCCTTAAATCACTTTTTACCCGTTGATTTTTCACTTCATGCGGCAAACGATTCAACGGAAGTAAGAACTGTTACACATTTACATGGCGCAAATGTAGATTGGGAGAGTGACGGACATCCCGAAGCATGGTATACAAGAGATTATGCTCAAACAGGTCCAAAGTTCAATAAAGACATACATGAATATACTAATCATCAACCCGGCGCAACTCTGTGGTACCATGATCATGCAATGGCGCTAACTCGTTTAAATGTGTATGCCGGATTAGCCGGTTTTTATTTACTTCGAGATTCGCTTGAGGAGCGTTCTAACCTACCTTGTGGTGACTATGAGTATCCCATCTTAATACAAGATAAATCATTTAATGAAGATGGCTCACTTTTCTATCCTGATGAACCACCATTCCCAGTTCCCGTTCATCCATCTATTACACCTGGCTTTGTTGGTAATACCATCGTTGTAAACGGGAAGGTCTGGCCATATTTAAATGTCGAACCTCGTAAATATAGATTTCGTTTTCTCAATGGTTCCAATAGAAGAGGTTATGTCATTAGCCTTTCAAACGGTGATCCTATGATACAAATCGGAACAGACGGAGGCTTTTTAACTGCGCCTCAAGAAATTCAATCTGTCGAATTATTGCCGGCAGAACGAACAGATGTTATAGTCGATTTTTCATCATATGAAGGTCAGGAAATAAAGTTAGTCAATTCCGATGAAAATTTCATTGATGAACATACACGTGTAATCATGCAGTTTAACGTGTGTCTTCCTCTAAAGTGTGAGGATACTAGTGAAATACCAGAAAGACTCGCAGTATCAATGGATTTACATTCACACGATGCACATACCGAGAGACATTTGCCATTAACTGCTGCGACAGACGATTTTGGTCGACCAATGTTTTTATTAAATAATCGTATGTATCATGATCCTACTACCGAAAAGCCTGCACTTGATAGTATAGAGATTTGGAATTTTATAAATGCCACGCAGTTTGATCACCCTATTCATCTACATTTAATTCAATTTAAAATACTAGAACGACGCCCTTTCGATATGGGGCTATATCAAAATGAAGGTAGACTGGAATTTACAGGGCCCCCTGAAAAACCGCATAACTATGAGCAAGGTTGGAAGGATACTGTAAAAGCGGAAGCAGGGAAGGTTACGAAAATTATTATGCATTGGAAAGATCATGTCGGCCAATATATGTGGCATTGTCATTTCCTAGAACATGAAGATCATGACATGATGCGACCAATACTCGTCATGAAGGATTTTCCCCCTGTGCAAGAGCAACATGCTGAAATCCAGCATGAAATAGAGCATGTGCAAGAACGGCATCATGACGACTCTACTATTGTTACGGGCAATAATGAGCACACTGTACCATTCTTGAACACTTCTCCACACTTCACGCCAATTGAAGAAATTGTAGAATACTCTCAAGCCTCTTTGCAAGCAACATATTTAGAAAACGAAATAGAATATACTCCGCAAACTATTCCTCTCTTAACTAGTACGCAAAACAATACTCACTCTACTGAAACAGCTTATTTAGAAGACAATGTGGAATATAATCAGCTATCTTCACCACTTTTGAACAATACTCAAAATATGACGTTTTCAAAAATAGAACTTCCGCAACATCAAATTATTCGTTCTGATATTGAAAGCATTCCCCAACCAATCTTCCCGTCTGACGAGTTTCAATCTCGACAAAGAATACCTGCGAGGCGTCGGAGAAGATGGTACTAATGTTACCAATATAAAAGGCTTGGAAAAAACTGAGCAAACTCTTAAAATGCGCGAGATATCAATTTTAGAAACATGATTTCTCGCGCTTTTCTGATGTAAGGAAAATCTTTTTTGAAAATATACTTACGTCCCTCCTCTCTATGATTTTAATTGTTAATTAGACTATAAAGAATAGGTACGATAAACAATGTTCTGACTATCCGCATAAACTCGATGGCCATTTGAACTTCTTTCCTCCGGTAACAGTAAATTTTTGGTTTCATAAAAGCGTAATGTACTTTTGGCTATGCCAGTTCTTTCAGAAAATTCTTGAATCGTCATATCAAAGCGCCCAGTCGGAACGGAAATCAACCACACGTTTTGGTGATGATCCATTATTAAGGGTTTTAATTTACCATTTGTTATCCAATACGCTGATTTCCGCTATCATCAGCTAAAAATAGGTACACCTACGCAAAATATCACCTAAAGATCCTTTAATCGGTCAATAGTATTTTCCTAAGACAAAAAAGAGCCCCTTTTGCTGTGCATTAAGGGACTCAAAGGGTAATCGTTTGAAAATGATTGTCAGTATTTACTGTTGTTTAGAATGCTCGAGTAAAGCATTGTGCAATAGATTTCTTATGAATTATTCTGCTATCTCGCTCTTTTCAAAGCGTAAAATTCTCTTTGTTGCAATTGCCATCACTACCATGGCAATACTAATCATTAAAATAGGAATGTAGACTTTAACACTAAATGCTTCAAATAAAAGGCCATACAATATTTGCCCAATCGGTGCCATACATTGTGAAACGGCAATGATGATAGCCATGACCTTCCCTAAGTTTTCATTAGGCGTTTCTTTTTGTACAAGTGTAATAACATATATTGAAATAACGGTCAGAATCATAGCTATAACAAGCGCACTACCGACAAATAAAGTATAAGACGGATAATATCCTATATTAAGAATGAGTGGCGTAACTGCTAGAGCCATTGGAACAATCAATAAAGCTGTGATAAACACCCAAAAGTATAAATTATTGATACCCATTTTTTTCGCAAAGTACCCCATTGATAAAGCTCCTAAAATTGTAGCAAAATCGATTAATCCCATCCCTATTCCATACAATGTATCACTACTTTGCATTGTAACACGCAGAATAATCGGTACACCTACGACAAACAGCGGTGTTAATAATAAATTTAATAATGCAGCTAAAATCATACATTTGAAGATAAAAGATTTCTTCACTACATAACTAAAGCCTTCTTTCAAATCATTTACAAGCGTAGGAATAATATGTCTATCCTGTTCTCGTTGCATAAATGGTATATGGATAAACATCTCTAATATGGCAGAAAGGAAAAAGAACACAGCACTCACTATGACAAGCACTTTTAAGCCAATCAAACCGTAAAGTATTCCTCCTAATACAGGTGCAGCTACATTAGACAATGATTGAATACCATTGACTATTCCATTAGCTTGCTCTAGTTTTTCCTCTTCTACAAGTACTGGAATACTGGCCATCACTGCAGGTGCATACATAGCACTAACAAAGGAAAGAAGCACCATCACAACACCAATAAGCCAAATGGAACTATTACCATAAGCTAGCATTGCAAAGAAAATAAAAACGATTATGCTACTCGTAAAATCAAAAATCACCATTAAATTACGCCGATTAAACCTGTCAGCAATTGCTCCTCCTAGCGGTGCTAGTAAAATTGGGACACTCGATATCGCAAATAGTACTGCAAAAAGATCTGCACGTCCTGTAATATCTAGTACATAAAGTGATAAGGCAAACCTTAAAAGCGCAGATCCTAATATAGAAATAATTTGCCCAATCACCATAAGATTAAAATCTTTTGAAAAGCCTTTTCTTTTAATCTGTGATTCCATTCATTAGACCCCTTCCTTTACCATTCATGCCCCTTTTGAAAGGGTAGAATATTTTTGTATTGTAAGAAGAAAGACATTACTAAAAATACTTATAGTACTTAACCAAATGAGCCACTCTATTTGCACACTCCAAGACATTATTAACAATAAGAACCCCACAATAATGGATACATAATTTCCAGTACGATTAATTTTTGAATTTCGATAAAATTTTTCCTTAACCTCATACGTAAATTTCTTTATTTTACGTTTCATAAAATAAACTTTTTCTTTTAACTTCTGCTTAGTATCTTTTGCTTTTTGAGGGTAAAAAAATGTTATAGCTCCTTTAGTCACGGCGTTCTTCATCTCCATTTCGTCTTTTTAATAACTCAGTAAAAACTCTCTCTTGGAAGTCTGAAATCTGTTTTGGCTCCTCGATCTCCATATTTACCGTTTCTTCATATCCGTCTAGTTCCTCACCGTCAAAGCGATAGAGTTTTTGTAATAGCTTCCATAATGTTTCAATTTCCTCTGTTGTAAAGTCTTTAAAGATATCTGCTAAAAAGTAAGTAGACTTCTCCGAACAAGCAATTAAAGCTGTTTTTCCCTCTGAGGTAATCTCGACATTGATCGACCTTTTATCTAATTTACTTGGTACCGTTTGGACATATCCTTTTTTCACAAGACTCGTTATTAACTTATTCGCAGTCTGCTTAGTTGTACCAAGCTTTTTGGCGATATTTACGAGTGTTGTATTTGCTACTGGTAAATGCGCAATAGCAATAAGAGCCATATGCTGTCTCGACGTTAATACTTCTAAATACTCATCTCCTTTGATTTGAACTTTATTGACAACTGAAAACAATGTCGCATAACTTTGCTGCATAAAATGTAATTCCTTCAATAAAAGCTGTAAATCCATATGTAGCACCTCGCTATTTAGTCACCATGTTTACTAAATAATACACAATAGCATTATTAACGTCAACATGGTGACTATTATTTTTTTCGAATAAATCAAACATCCAATAGACCGACTGTCGGTTTATAATATTATATGATATTCCTCCAAAAAAAGGAACTTATTTTAAACATTCCTCTTAAAAAAATGCTAGAAAAATCCACTGTAGGAACAAACACCTATTACTTAATCCCTAAATTATATGAAAAGTAATTTTTATCATTAAAGGTACTACCCATATTCCTTTTTATAGTATATTATATTCGTTGTTTCCTTTTATTGAAAAACTTGATTAAATAGGTGATTTCGTGAATCGATATTTTCAACTTTTATTCCTTTGCCATAGATTACCAAGTCGATCTTTTTTTTATAGAGGTGTTCAATTTCCAATTTGCGCACGTTGCACAGGAATTTGTATAGGATATATAATTGGCATTATATTGGCATTTTTTAAAATTTTACCCTTTTTTTATGCTCTTATTTTAACAATTCCTATGATTATAGACGGAACGGGACAATTATTTAATAAATGGCTTAGTACTAATAATCGGCGATTAGTAACGGGAATACTCGGGGGAATAGGCATTGTTTTTATGATTTTACACGCCGCTCTCTTATTTTGGAAACTAACTATGTATCTCTATAAAAAAGGAGAATATATTGGTTCATTAATTTTTAACTAAGGAGACTGAAAATGTTTTGTACATATTGTGCATCCAATCTATCAGAACACGCAGAAATTTGCTCAAATTGTGGTGTTAGAAAATTCAAAGTACATAATTACTGCCATAATTGCGGGAATGAATTAAATGCTTTACAAGAAATGTGTACTTCATGCGGTATTATTTTAAAAAAATCTCTTAAGGGTACTCATCCACTAGTTCCTACATTACTTACATTTCTAATACCTGGTGTAGGCCAAATCATTAATAATCAAATGGGTAAGGGATTTCTTTGCATATTTATATCTATTATAATTATTATTTTCATTCCTTTTCCTTTAGGATTCATTATGGTTGGTATACCCATTTTAATTGATGCTTATTTAATCGGGAAAAAAAAATATGAAGGAAAAGCAATAGGAAAATGGGAATTCTTTTAATTTTAGGAGGTATAATTTAAATGTTTTGTCCACACTGTAGTGAAGAAATTGCAGCACAAGCAGAAATTTGTCCAAAATGTGGTGTTCGTGTACATAATACATCTGAAGAGGATAAACCAAATATAGCTATTAATATCCTTTCCGTTTGTTGTACACCGCTTTTAGGGATTATTATGTATTTTGTATGGAAAGGTGATAAGCCTAAAGCAGCTAAATCTGCTTTAGTATGGGCGTTGATTGCAATAGGTTTATATGTAGTATTAATGGTTTTATTTGGAATACTAGGGTTTGTGCTTGGTTCTATCGACGAGTATAATTATTAAAAAAAAACTAGGAATTAGCTAGTCGACATCTTAGAAAGCGCGGGACATCAATTTTAAAACATTGATTCCTCGCGCTTTTCTGATGTATTTTTTTCCATCCTAAAAATTCACTTATGTCCAGCCTCTTTTCATAGTTACTCCTTTATATAATTATTGATATAAATCATAATAATCGTACTACCTATCCTCATTATCTCCTCATTTCATATTCAGTTCATATTGACATGCTATAGTTAGTCATATAAAAGATTCATATTTTATTGTTGATGAAATCAAAGGAGGATTTACTGTGCAGGAGGCATCAAAAGATACGACAAAACTGAAGGATTGGTGGCGCTTTATTCGCTTAGTCAAACAGGCTGAACCACCAATATGGCTTTTAATTATTGCATTAATAATGAGTTTAGCAACTACGGGCGTAGGCTTTATCGTTCCGTTATTTACAAAAAAATTAGTCGATGGCTTTTCATTAGCATCCCTTAATTATTGGCAAATACTTTTGTTAGGGATTGCTTTTATCGCGCAGGCTATTGCGAGTGGACTTTCCATTTATTATTTAAATCGTGTCGGACATCATGTTGTTGCGAAATTACGAGATCAGCTTTGGAGAAAGCTACTTCATTTACCAATTCCTTATTATGATGAGAACGATACAGGTGAAACATTAAGCCGTGTTACGAATGACACAGCTGTTGTTAAGGATCTCATTACGGAACATCTTGCGAACTGTTTATCAGGCGTACTATCTATTATTGGATCAATCATCATTCTATTAATCTTAGACTGGAAAATGACCTTAGTCATGCTAATTGCTGTCCCGCTTGCTATGGTTATTTTAATGTTATTAGGAAGACGAATGTTTGTCATTTCAAAAGGGATGCAAGATGAGACAGCAAAATTTACGGCTGTGCTCAATCAAGTTTTACCTGAAACGCGATTAGTAAAAGCTTCAAATGCCGAAAATATTGAATATGAGCGTGGCAAGAAAGGTATTACAAACCTTTTTACGTTTGGCTTAAAAGAGTCTAAAATCCATGCGCTTATTTCGCCTCTCATTTCGTTTGTATTAATGTCAGTCCTTGTGGCCATTATTGGTTATGGCGGTATACGAGTTTCTTCAGGAGAGCTTACAGCAGGCGACATGGTGGCCTTTATTTTATATTTAATCCAAATCATCATGCCGATGACCCAATTAACAATGTTCTTTACACAGCTACAAAAAGCAATGGGTGCTACGGAGCGAATTAGTGCATTACTTGAGCATGAGGAAGAAAATATTTTCGAAGGAAACACATTAGAAAAAGTGGATCAACCGATTTATGTAAAAAATGTTGACTTTGCTTATGGAGAAGACCTAATTTTATCGAATATTAATTTTACCATTGAACCAGGTCAAGTTACGGCCATCGTAGGACCTAGTGGCGGAGGAAAAACAACAACATTTTCTCTGCTAGAAAGATATTATCAGCCTACTAACGGACGTATTACACTTGGAGAAACCCCTATCAACAAGTACTCCCTACATTCTTGGAGAAGCCAAATCGGCTACGTTGCTCAGGAGAGTGCACTGCTGTCTGGTACAATTCGTGAAAATATTTGCTATGGCATTGACAGAGAAGTGCAGGATGAAGAACTTAATAGAGTTGCTAAAATGGCCTATGCCGATCAATTTATCAATGAATTACCAGAGCAATTTGATACAGAGGTAGGAGAACGAGGCATTAAGCTTTCTGGTGGTCAACGACAACGAATCTCTATCGCAAGAGCACTTTTGCGTGACCCTCAAATATTAATGCTAGATGAAGCAACATCTAGTCTAGATAGTAAATCGGAAATCTATGTTCAAAAAGCTTTAGATAATTTAATGCAAGGTAGAACAACGCTTGTCATTGCACACCGCCTTTCGACAGTAGTAGATGCAGATCAAATACTTTTTGTGGAGAAAGGACATATTACGGGCAGTGGCACACACGATACGCTATTTAGGACTCATGATATGTATCGGGAGTTTGCCAAGCAACAATTACGTATTAAAGAGGAATAACGAAGGGATTTGTTAGCATGACAAAACTATTAGTAGTAGATGATGATGCGCATATTCGGGAATTAGTTAAAGTATTTTTACTAAATGAAGGCTTAGAGGTAATTGAAGCTACGGACGGTGTCGATGCACTGTCCAAATTGGAATCTGAAAAGGTGGATATGATTATAATGGATATTATGATGCCTAATATGGATGGCTGGGAATTATGCGAAGAAATACGTTCATTTAATGATAATCTACCAATCTTAATGTTAACTGCAAAGGGAGAAACCTCGCAAAAAGTCAAGGGTTTTCATCTTGGAACAGATGATTATCTTGTTAAACCATTTGAGCCAGCAGAGTTGATCGTCCGTGTGAAATCGATACTTAAAAGATACCATATTTCCCTATCTCAACTTGTGGAGGCTGGCAATATTAAGTTAAATCGTAATACACATGAAGTCTTGTATAACGGTAAATCTTTAACACTTCGTTTAAAGGAATTTGAACTGTTATTTACGTTAGCAAGCTATGCTGGAAAAACTTTTTCACGCGAACAGCTAATCGAAGAAATTTGGGGATATGACTATGAAGGTGATGAACGGACAGTCGATGTTCACATTAAAAGACTTCGTCAACGTTTCCCTCAAGAAACAAGTGGATTTGTTATTCGTACAATTCGTGGCCTAGGCTATCGGTTGGAACTTGTTCCATGAGAAGATTAAAAAATAGTTTAAAGCTTTTTTTAATTTTAATGCTTCTTCTTACCATTAGCATCTTCTTTGCTTATATTTCCTACCACATAACGTCCTGGCTTTATGATTGGTTAGGCAAACATCCACAAGGTTTCTGGCTACAATTATGGACCGTAGTTGGTGTTTTTATTCTCTTTGCTTGTTCAGTCATCATCACCTTTTTAATAGGGCTAAAAAGACAACGGAACTATTGGAATACGATTGTAGATGCATTAAGCCGGATTGCTAAAGGTGATTTTACTGTTAAATTAGATCTGAAAACAGATGAAGATCAATTTGGTCAATTAATACATGGCATCAACCATATGGCAGTCGAATTAGGTGAAATGGAAAGAATGCGTCAAGAATTTATCTCGAATGTATCTCATGAAATTCAGTCGCCTCTAACATCTATTAATGGCTTTGCTAAAGCATTGAAAAACATTGACCTCCCTGAGGATAAACGACAGCGTTATTTAGCAATCATTGAGATGGAAAGTAATCGACTATCAAAAATTAGTGACAATTTACTAAAGCTAACGTCGTTAGAATCACAACACCATCCCTTCGAGCCAAGGCATTACCGACTCGATAAGCAATTGCGTAATGTCGTACTAGCGCTGGAACCAAATTGGCTAGTAAAAAATATCGACATGGATATGCAATTAGAAAACATTTCGGTAATGGCTGATGAAGATTTAATGAATCAAGTATGGATGAATTTACTAAGCAACAGCATTAAATTCACACCAGCTGCTGGCACCATTACGATATCTATGACAAAACAAATGGATACAATGACTATCAACGTTCATGATAACGGTATCGGTTTAACAGTAGAACAACAAAAGCATGTATTCGAAAGATTTTATAAGGCAGACCAATCAAGAACTACTGAGAATGGCGGAAGTGGCTTAGGACTATCTATAGTAAAAAAAATCATCGATATGCATAACGGAACAATTACTGTTGAAAGTATACCAGCTGAATTTACAACGTTTTTTGTAACACTGCCATTAGAAACTGAGACTCGTGCAAACGAATAGGAGATTCTTTCTTCGTCTGCACGAGTCTATTAGGCTGAAGAACTAGTAAGCTACTTTTCTAAAATATTGATAAACTTTTTCAAGTTTTCTGCTTTGTCTCCCCTTCTTACTTTCCATATTGCCAAATTCAAAAAATTTCACTTGTTTAATACCAACAAAATTAAATAACGCTCTTTTCATTAATATTTTATGCGCATTATTGAGCCATAATAGTGGATATTTTGTTGGCCCTTTCATTGTCGAAATACACACCACTGATTTTCCTTTTAGAAGCCCCTCAGGAAGTAGTCCCTTTTTATCTTTATAGGCAAAATTGGCCGCAAATAATTGATCAATATACCCTAAAAGCATTGCTGGTGGTCTTCCCCACCATATCGGATAAACAAAAACGATTTTATCAGCCCACTTAATTTGTTCACGATATTTCTCTAGCTTCGGATCACGAAACATATCACGACGGCGTTTATGTTCATGAAATACTAAAATTGGGTTAAATTGCTCCTCGTATAAATCTAATACTTGAATCTCATTTACGAGCGGATTGTCATGACAACCCTTAATAGCCTCCTGTAAAAAAGCATAATTCAAACTTTTATGATTGGGATATGTATAAATAATTAATGTATTCATCATAAATCCTCCATTACTTATCATTTGATAACAAAATAATAAACCGTTTGACTTTAGTTGTCAAATGATAATTGTTTTGAGATAAGTTTTTTGTTATCTTGTCAGTAAGAGGTGAACCCATTTGGACAAAAAACAATTATTTAATCAGTTCGTAGCTTTTACAACAGCAGTACACCAAGTAACGCACGAACTAACTCAAAACGTTAAAATCGATCATATTACACCAGTTCAATATAAAATTCTAGAATATATAAAAGTAAGTCAGCCAGTTACACCTACTGAAATTAGTGATTGCCAGCATATGTCCTTACCTAATACAAGCCGTGAATTACGTAAATTACAGGAAAGAAAGTTTATTAAAAAAATTAGCGATACTGAAGATCGAAGAAAGCACTATGTTTGCCTTACAGAGGATGGAGAAAAAATAATGGGAGAAGCATTCGCCTGTATAGAAGAGCGCTTTCAACAACTTATCCAACATGCATCTAAAGAAGATATAGAGGACATTCATCATGCATTAAACGTTCTTGATGAAAAGGTCTTTAACCCAAAATCATAAATGAAAACCTGCATGCTTTTCATTAAGACAAGCATTGCAGGTTCTTTTTACTGCTTATTATATTGGCATAGAAAGCGTTCCACACCCGGGTATTTCTCTCCTAGGCTAGTTATGAAAAAACCATAGCGTCGATAAAAATCTACAGCCTCATAATCTGTTTCTGCCACAATTGATGGGTACTTCCTTGCTATAAAATGAATCATTTTACTGCCAATGCCTTTTCCTCTTTGATCAGCTAATACAGCAATATGCTTAATCTCACACTTTGATCAATTACGCCAAGGCGTAATTGCGTCCGGATTTTGAATTGTGCCCGCACAATTCATTCCTTTAAAAATCCGTGACATCCGCCGGAGGCTTTATCTTCATTCAATAAGTGTTTGACTGAAAAGAACCACACTTTATTCATCTCGCCATCTTCAGAGGTGGAATTCTTCTGCTGAATGAAGATAAACTGAGTTGTTCTATCCCAATACAACCGACTATTTTACCCCTAACTCCAAAACTATATAATGTCCTATTCGATAAAAGGATATATTTTTCATACTCTTGTTGAACTTTTTTATCCGAAGTTGCAAAAGAAAGTAGTTTTCTAATAGCTGGTGAAATAGTGTTTGCTTGAACTATATTCATAACTTATCTCCTCGTTATTAGGTGATGGACAGGACTACGTACTTTCGCTCTAATTATAAGGAGACTTTTTACATTTGATAACACCTATATTTACCATATATTCAATGTAATAGGCAATACGCTTGACAAAATTATTTTTATTTAATGCAACGCTAGTGAATTTCCTTAACAATAAAAACAGCAACATGGCCAACGAGGGTCATGCTGTTTCTTGCATTAGGCGAAAAAGTACTTCTTCACTATAACATATTAAGAAGGTCGTTCTTCCATCATAATAATCTTAAATGTTTGGCACTGTACACAAGTCCAGTTTTTTCGCCGTAGGGACTACAGGTAGAGCCTGCTATAATAACGAGTGAGAAGCAAAATCCTTAAACAGATAGTTATCTAGAAGTATTTGGAGCTGTCTGCCTTTTGGACGCTTCCACTTATACTTTGCATTTCTATCACTCTTTTAATCTAGCTAACAAATAAAGAAAATATGGTGCACCAATAACTGCAACAACAATCCCTGCTGGTACCTCTGAAGGCTGTAAAATTGCCCGACCAATTGTATCTGCAATTAAAACTAATAATGCACCAACTAAAGCAGCAACTGGCAACAAAATTTGATGTTTCGCACCAACTAATTGTCGGGCAACATGTGGAGCAATTAGACCGACAAAGCCAATACCACCACTTACGGACACGCTAGACGCTGCTAAACCAACAGCAGCTAATAACAGCCATCTGCGCTCACGTTCGATTGAGGTGCCTAATCCTATTGCAAGTGAATCGCCTAAATTGAGGACATTTAGCACATTTGACTTAACATAAATGAGTGGAAGTAGAATCAAAATCCATGGTAATAGCGCCATGACAAACTTCCAATTCGACCCCCAAATACTACCAGATAACCAAGTCGCTAAAAATTGATACTTATCGGGGGTAAGCGTTAATGTTAAGACAATCATCAACGAGCTAATCCCTGCTGCTACTGCAATTCCTGTTAGAAGTAGTCGCATAGGTGAAATACCCTCATGCCGTTTATAGGACAACATATAAATAATCAAAGCGGTTCCTGTTGCTCCAATAATCGCGATAATGGGCAAAGCGAATACAGGGACATCTGCTGTAGCTGGAAAAAATGAAATATATAGCATAATAGCAAGCCCTGCACCTGCATTAATCCCTAAAATTCCTGGATCAGCTAAAGCATTCCTGGAAACTCCCTGCATAACAGCACCTGCTGTTGCTAATCCCATTCCAACTAAAATCGAGATTAGCATCCTAGGCAATCTAAAATCAAATAAAACAAGTTCTTGATGAGCAGTTCCCTGATTAAATAGCGTTTTAATTACCTCACCTACGGAAAGCTTGGATATCCCTACATTCATACTCATCATAAAAACGATAATAATAAGTACTAGAAAAACCATTACTATACGGCTATGTCGTTTTTTAGCCACTTCCTGACCCTCTGTTAAATAAAGTTGTCTCATAGTTCTTTCCCACCTTTACGAGAAAGATACAGGAAAAATGGAACACCAATTAATGAAATGAGCGCACCAATCGGCACCTCATATGGTTGGTTAATAATCCGTGCAAAAAAATCTGCCAACACGACTAATAGCGCACCATAAACTATAGAACAAATAATAATCCATCGATAATCATAGCCAACAATGTATCGTGTCAAATGTGGTACGATTAATCCAACAAACGCTACAGCTCCAACAACTGAAACGGCTCCACCAGCCAATACTAAAACAATAAGTAAGCCCCAGAATTTTACGACACCTACTTTTTGGCCTAGTCCAACTGCAATTTCATC
Source organism: Lysinibacillus sphaericus (assembly GCF_006864135.1). Lineage (GTDB taxonomy): Bacteria > Bacillota > Bacilli > Bacillales_A > Planococcaceae > Lysinibacillus. The sequence continues at coordinate 108,027 of NZ_SADV01000005.1, forward strand.
ACCTAAGCTTAAAAGGGTAATTGAGCGCGACAATATAAGTGCTCCGATAAAGGCAAGTAGAAGCCATGGAATCAGTACTTGGAGATTACTCCATTTTGTAGCTGATACTCCACCAGCATAAAAAAATGCTAAATCTTGACCGATTTGAAAGTAAAGAGCTATTCCTTCACTTAACGCACCTAATAATGCACTCACAGCTGCTCCTGCTAGTACCAAACGCATAGGGGTTAAACCGCCCTTTGATAAAGAGCCTATCCAGTAAACGATTGCTACACCTAATAATGCCCCTAAAAACGACCATAAAATCAAGTAAATATAGGGGGTATTAGGGAAAAATGCAAAGCAAATAGCCAACATAAATGTTGCTCCTGCATTTAACCCAAGTAGACCTGAATCAGCCAATGGATTACGAGTCATCCCTTGCATAATTGCACCGGCAACCGCGAAGCTAGCACCTACTAATGCAGCACCAATTACCCGAGGTATTCTAATATCAAATATTACCTGGTGCTCTGGTAGTGCAGCAGAATAATGAAATATTGCCTGCCAAATCGTTTCAATTGAAATATCAGCTACTCCAAATGAGATCGATAAAGCAATTGCTATCACAAGCCCTATTATACCGACGACTAATGCCGTAACTGCACGCAATGGATACGCTCTATTTTGTATATTTATTGTCTGTTCAAGATTTGGTGCTTCCATAAATCTACTCCACTCTCTTTAGTTATACCTCGACCAAATTTACATTTTGGCCGTATGATAGGTTAAACATATTGGGTTATTACTATATGGACAAACAGCCATATGTGCTTTAATATTAAAAATTTCTTCTAGATTTTCCTCTGTCATTACTTCGTGTGGGCTCCCACTAACAACAAGTTGTCCATCTCGAATCGCCATCATAAAATCTGAAAAGCGTGACGCGTGGTTTAAGTCATGCAATACCATGACAATTGTGCGCCCTTCTTCCTCGTTTAACTTTTTTAAAAGTAATAGCACATCTAGCTGATGCGCTAAATCGAGGTAAGTTGTCGGCTCGTCCAATATTAAAATATCGGTGCCTTGAGCAAGTGCCATCGCAATCCAGACACGCTGTCTTTGTCCACCAGATAGTGCTTCAATTGATCGATCTTGATATTCTTTCAAGCCCGTTACTTCAATAGCCCAGTGAATATAACCGTAATCTTCCTTACGTAATGTCCCCATACCACTCTGATATGGAAAACGACCATATGACACAAGCTCTATTACGGTTAATCCCCCAGGTGCTATCGATGACTGTGGTAAAATGGCCATACGTTTTGCGATACTTTTTGTGTTCATTTCATGCAAAGCTTTCCCATCCAGATACACTGCACCTTGCTGGATTTTTAGCAATCGTGCAACTGCTTTTAATAATGTGGATTTCCCACAACCATTAGGACCAATTAGTGCAGTAATTTTACCTTTTGGTATTTCAACACTTAAATCCTTTACGATGGGGGATGAGGAATAACCTATATCAACATGATCTATCGTAAGTACTGCCATTATAAAAACCACTCTCTTTCAAGACATTTTACTTTAACATTTGCTCTTCAATTACTTTTAATAGATTTTCACGCCCGAACGCACTGAATGATTCATTATAGTTTTGTGAACTCGTAATGTTATATACATTTCCTGCTTTCACGGCATTTAAATTTTTCCATAGGTCTAATCCATCAATAACCGTTTCATTATTATCTTTCATCATCCAAATATAATCAGGGTTAATGTGTGATAATACTTCTAAGCTTACAACCTTACCACCCCAGCCATCTGGTTCTGGTGTGTTTTCATCTGCTTTAAGTTGCATATCTTCAAATAATAAATCCGCTAAACCGGCAGAAGCATAAACACGAAGTTCTTTAGCTGTTGCTTCCATTACCATAAATGTTTTATCTGCTCCAACCTTAGCTTTTACTTTGTCACCTAGCTCTGCCGCTTGTTCTTTATAATTAGCATACCAAGCTACCATCTCTTCTTCCTTATCTAACTCTTTAGCAATAAAACGGAATCGCTCTTCAAACTCATAGTACATATGAGGAACAACCACTACAGGTGCAATTTTTTCTAAGCTTTCTTTTATACTTTCTTGTCTTTGAGTAATAAAAATTTTATCTGGTGCTGTACCACTTACGACTTCTGGGCTAGCTGGTTGACCATACCATCCTACATTGACTGTGTCCTTTAGCTGTTCGCTAATTAACGGAGCAAACTGAGTATGATCCGCCATATCTACGTTACCACTTGCAACAGGGGTTACACCTAACTTTAGAAATTCCTCTGTCGATCCTGATAAATCAACAATCCGTGTTTCTGATGTCTCCTCTGCTTTTGTATCCGTTGTTGCCTCAGAAGTGCTAGCTTCGTTACTTTGACATGCTGCTAACATAAGCGTTAACACGATAAATAATAAATACTTTTTCATTTGTCTATTTCTCCTTTAAGCATTGGGATGGATTGACTCCAAAATATTCATAAAAGAGCTGTGAAAAATAACTAATATTTTGATAGCCAACTGCCAGAGCAGTTTCAGTCACACTCATATGCCTTTCTGTAATGTAGTAATATGCACGCTGCATTCGTACGTCTTTTAAATGTTTATATGGTGTTTGACCATAAACTTCTTTAAAACCTTGCTTCAATTTTTGTTCATTCAATGCAATCTGATTTGCTAAAACGGCGATTGATGGTGGATTATCCATTAAATTCACTAAAATATCCTGGGCCAGTTGAATTTTTTTCACTTCATCTGCGCGTAATGTACCAATGGAGCGTAGCATTTTGAACTGCTGTGTAAAATACATATCAATCAATTGTAAAACGGCAACTTCAATTTTTAATTCGTCGATTCTAGGCTGAATTAGCAACTGCTTAATATGCTTTGCCTGACGGATTAAACTGGCTGTTATGGGATTTTCTAAACGTGAAATCATTTGCTGCTGGATCATCTCATGAAATTGTAGCGAGGAAAATCCTTGCTTCTGAACCCAATTCTCATACCATTTAATAGGGATACAAATGGAGATACTTAAAAAATCGCCCGTATTTAAATAAGCCTCCCCTTCAAACTCTTGTAAATAATTTAAATAAGAGTTGTCACAAGGTACGAGCATTATTTTGTCTTGCATTTGCACTTCTCGCTGTCCTTTTAATGGGATGACTAGCTCAATTAATTGATTCGACCAGTGAAAAGGAAAACAGTATGGTTTCATAAAATTAAATGACGACACTATCACCTCAAAGCCACTAAGAGATGTGAAGAATAATAATTCACCATTTCCATATTCATTTGGAATCGATAGTACTTTCACTTCTTTGTCATTTAAAATCGGAAAATATGGAAGATAAACATCTATTATAGAAGTATTCATTTTTTTACACCTACTTTACTAGTTAGTCTTCAAATTGATAATGATAATCATTTTCAATCATGAAGTCAATTCCTGCTTTTCTCGAAATTTTCCATTTTCAATAGTAAAAAAACGATTAAAGTAAGGTTTGATAGCTGTACGATGTGTGATAAATAACACTATCGTATGCTTTTTATGTGTTAAAAATGCTTCTAGTATCTCTAATTCCGTAGCCTGATCCAATGCACTCGTCATTTCATCCATCAAATAAATCGTTGCACCGCTTAAATAAGCTTGTGCTAAGCGAATCCGTTGCTGCTCACCGCCGGATAATTGTCTGCCTCCCTTTCCAATCCATTTTTCAAGTGGATCGTCACCTAAAAAGTCCACCTTCATAGCTCTTAAAGCCTGCATCATTTCCGCCTCTGTTGCATTTCGATTTGCCCAAATAAGTAATTGTTTTACAGTTCCGCTGTAAATAGGCATATGCTGCAATGCAAAGTGTATTGTTTTGCTTTTGACCGTTGGAGAAATCGAAGTAACTGAATGATTGTTAATGGAAATATTGGCATCTGCTAGCAAGCCATAAATTAACTGGAAAACTGTTGTTTTACCTGCCCCGGTCTCACCAGTAATCATAATATGATCACCACCTAATAGCCTTGCTATAGGAAGTTGAAGCGAATAGTTTTCTCTTTGGAATGTAAAGCTAGATAATGTAACATCAGCTTCTAAAGCTGTTCCATTTCTATCTTCATCTACTTGCTGTTTTAGCCAGTGTGCTAATTCTTCCTCAACGGCTGTAAAGTAAGCTAGACCATCACTTGCCTCCTTAAGTTGAAGAGCTGTATGTAACAGATAAAAAAGAATAATTTCATATAAAACTAGACTACCAAGCTGTTGAGGACTAATAAGCCAAAATCCAGCAACTACACTTCCTATATACAAAAAGGTTAAGGCCATATAAAAACGTGTAGAATAAGGTGCAGCTTGCTGTTCTGTTTGAATGCTTGATTGATAAAATTCCTTATAGCTAGCAGTTAAGAGATTTCTTACAACGGGTGTACCCTGACGAAAAATCGATTCAATTCCCTCTAAATATTCCAAGGTCTGTTTACGAATTTGTTCGAAATGAAGCTTTCGCTGTGTGCCGTAAAATTGCATTTTCTTTTCAATTTTCTTTTGATAGCGAAAAAGAAAAAATAAGAGCAGACCAAACGGAATCGCAACACGCCACTCGATTAAACATAGCAACAGTAAAATTAGAAACAAGTTGATTTTTTCTTTCATCACATTTGGCATTAAATGAGTATAAATGATTTCCATTGCATCAATTGTTTGTGTGAGCCAATGTCCTGCATTGCCTTTTTCCTGATGAATCCTCATCGGTAAGTTTAATAAATGCTCTACAATTTCTTGTCTAAGGGATTGAAGTACTGCCGTTCCCTGTGTTTGAATCCAGCGTTGCTCATATACACCACTAAAAAAAATACAACCAAACGCTATACCCATCACAACTACACTTGCTCCAAAGGACATGTCCAACATATTTGATAGAAGCAATACTAAAATTACTAATGGTGACAGTGCAATCAAACTAGCGATACAGGAGCGAATAAGTAATTGTTTTTTAAATTGTTGTAATGCGTTCATACTTCTCTTCCAATCTGTATTTGAAGATTTGCTTGGTGTATATGTTGTTGTCGATGTGCAATGCTAATAAAGGTATGTGGCAATTGCTTAAATTGGTCAATAATCCGAAGTTCCATTGCCTCATCAATTGCTGCTGTCGCCTCATCCAATAAAATAAGTGGTACATCTTGTAGAATTGCACGTGCTAAGGCTATTCTCTGTAGTTCTCCACCACTGAAGTTAACTTTAGAGTCATTCATATAGGTTTTTAGTCCCTCAGGCAATGTACTAACACGTTCGCTTAACTCTACAATTTTGAGAACATGTTGAAGCGTATGCTCCGACACCATCTTTCCAAGCGTTAAATTGAATAGAAGCGTTTCATGGAAAAATTGACTCGTTTGTGGAACAAACCATATACCATTTCGTAGTGCTTGTTCGCTATAGGCTTTCATCGGAACACCATCTATTTCATATGTACCTGTACCTTGATATCGTCCAGCCAATATCTTTAAAATAGTTGACTTCCCATTACCTGATTTCCCTTTTAATACGACGAAATTATTCGCTTTTGTCGAGAAGTTCACCGGTCCGATTTGCGTACTTTCATCAAATGTATAACCGACATCGGCTAAGGTAAGATCGCACTTCATCATAGTATTGCTAGAACCAAATATCATATCTGGTTGCTGGAGCCACTGCTGAATCTCCAATTGAATTTGCTTTGCTTCGGTAAATTGATGTCCAAAGCTTGCAAATTGGCGGAACGGAATCGAAATATTTAATCCCAATATAAATACGACATAAAATAAGGTGACAGTCACATCCCAACCAACACTTGCAGGGATAAAGCTTAGGAGTGCCCCCTCGACAATCGTTACATATAAAATAAATCGAGGAATTTTTACTCGACTCATTTCCTGCCAGACTGTTCGATAATTCGTGTAGGATTGCTGAAGCGCATCCAATTCCTTGCCTCTGACACGGAAGCTTTGTAAATACGTTAAACTTTCCGTAAAATCAACATTTCGTTCTTGCATCGTTGTGCTAATACTTGCATAGCGTTCACCCACAATGAACAATTGAGGATTTTTGCGTAATTGAATATATAGTGCAATCGGTAACGGGAGCATTGCTAAAATAGCAAATCGCCAGTCAATTCCTATTAATAAAACAGCTGAAATCAATGGCATCATAATGGCATATAATGCTTGTGGCATTTGATGGGCAATAATATTCTCAAGTTGCTCTGATCTATCTAATATTAGACGCAACATATGACCTCTTGACTGTTTTTCAACGATTTCAAAAGGAAGCTTCTCGATTTTTTCTAAAGTAGCTATACGTAAATCACGTATATACTGGTACGCTACCTTATGAACAAATAGCCGTTCTAGCCTTAAACAGATAAAGTGAATAATTATTACCAAAAGTAAGGACAAACTATATCCGAAAATCCCCTCCTGCCCGTCACTTATTGCAAGGTAAATCAAATAAAAAGACAAAACGAATGAGAATGCTTTACCAAATGAAAAAAGGATTACAATCCCAAGTTCTCTCTTTTTATAAAAATGCTGAATTGATTCTAATTGAGACAGATTCTCACCTACTTTCGTTGTTCAGTATACAAACTAATCGCTTAATCAACTACTAATCGTTGGAGATAATTATCAATTGGTGGAGATTATTTTTTAACTTGATTAATTAGTGATCGTTGATATTTTGAATTACTAGAAAAATAGGCTGAATTCCAAATTAACTTCACACAAAACAAACACCTACTAACTTTAAAAGCGTCAAATAGCACCCATGGAAGAAGGAAATGAAGATGTTTCAGTTGGAGGGGATCAAGTTTGACAGGAATAGTTAATTTGTTTGTTGGCTATAAGACAAGCACCTTCTTTAGTTGTTACGTCTATCGTACCGGAGATGCCTGGAATATTATATGCGTTGTTTGATTACGAGCATACAAAAGAGCTATTAAGAATAAGATCATTATTTTCAATTCAAAAAAGTAAAAATGGGAAGTATTTAATGTGGATTCCCCCTACTTTCGCCATTTAGAAAACGTTAATGGCTTTACATCGTCACCTATTCACACTTTTTTTAATAGTATAAAGATGTATAGAAGGAGGAGACATAAGTGGAAGTAGCAGTGTTAGACAAGAAGTGGATTGAAGATCATTTTGAAACACTTCCATTATGGCAACAGTCAGCATATACCGACTTCGCTGCCATGGTTGCAGATGAAGCAAATACGTTTCCCTGTATTCCAGCTAGAAAAGGCTTTTTATCGAACGAGCTACGCTATAGTTTTATCGGAGATCCACGAGAGGAGCAATCGATAAAGACGTTAGCACGATGCTTAAAAGAATACGATAAGTACGCTAAAACGTTTGGTAAATATACAACACATACTATTTTCTTCAAAACCCCTAATGATATGCATAAAAATTTCGATGTTGCAGATTATAGAAATTTATTTTGGTCTGTTTTAAACAATTTGACGAAATTCGATGATATCGATTGGCCAAAGGAAATTCCAACTGATCCAGCGCATCATGAATGGGAATTTTGTTTTAACGGTGAGCCTTATTTTGTGTCTTGTGCAACGCCCGCACATAAATTGCGCAAGAGTCGTAATTTTTCTACTTTATTAATGGCATTTCAGCCACGCTGGATATTTGAGGAAATGAACGACTCTACTGTCTTTGGTCGCAAGTTAAAGAAGCTTATTCGTCAACGCATTAACGAATACGACGCTATTCCAGCTCATTCTGATTTAAAATGGTATGGGCAAGAAGGTAGTTATGAATGGAAGCAGTATTTTTTAAGTGATGATAATAGTAGTGCATCGAAATGTCCTTTTTTACGAATGCAACATTCTCTTCAGAACAAAGAGCATTAAACATGCTTACCGTGTTTTTGCCTTTTCATGACAATGCAAGTCGCAATTCCTATGATGATGATAAAAAGCAGGCTTACGAAAAAACCGAGTCTGCTTGTTTTTTCCCCTAACGTCCCAGACACCGTCACTACAATGAGCAACATCCCGATACCATTCTTCACATGCTCCCACTTCGACAGCTCCATTAGCTTTCTATATGTCACTAAAATAAAGAGCCAGTTATAAATTAGCATTAAGCCTGCTGCTGTAACCAAATATTCAAAAATCTTTTCTGGCATAAGAAAACCAATAACAATAGTGATGATTAAACCACTAGCTAAAAAGAGAAATGCAGGAAATGGAATCTTCATCTTCCCTTTTTTCGCCAAAGCCGTTGGCGCATCATGATCCTCTGCCAAAGTAATGAGAATCGTAATAACCGCATATAACGAGGCTACCATTGTTGAAAAACCTGCAATAATTAACACGCCATTAAAAATGTCTGCAAAAAAAGGAATGTGAAAACCATTAAGCGCTGTAATAAATGGGCTTTCCTCAATATTAAAGTCCTTCCAAGATACAAGCGCCAAGGCAAGCATAATAGCCATTATAAAAATGACGGTTATAGCAATAATCATGACTTTTCCAGCTTTCGGTGCTTCTTTAGGATTTTTTAAATCAATGACCATTAAACCCATAACTTCAATTCCACCAAATGCATAAAAGGCATATAGCAGCCCAAGCCATAGTCCTTTCACACCTTGCGAGAAAAATTCTCCATAATTTGCATGCAATGCATCGAGTGTCGTTGATTCCGAATTAAATCCTTTTATTATTAAGACAGCCGCTACTATAATAAACATCACAACCGCCGCTGCCTTTAACGCACCAAAAATATTTTGAAATTTTTCAAAGCCCTTCATACCCGTTAGAATAACGGCTAATCCAAGTGCAGCATAAATAGACGCAGCAACCCATAATGGAAGCGCCGGAAACCATAGCTTTGTGAAAATACCAAGCGCCGTCAATTGGCTACCCATAATGAGCATCTCAGAAATCAAGTAAATCCAGCCATTACTAAATCCTGCCCAATTGCCAAAAGCTTGCTTTGCATAAGTACGGAATGATCCCTTATCTGGATTATCAACTGACATCTTAACAAGGCCATCATAGACAATATACGTAGCAATGGCCGCTAACAAAAAAGGAATCACAACAGCAGGACCACTCTTATGAATGGCCATACTTGTCCCAAGAAAAAAACCTGTTCCTAGTGTACAACCTATACCGAGAAGCGAAAGCTGCCACCAAGACAACCTCCCTTTACTTGTTTTAGATGTCATTTTGATCAACCCTCCTGCCTTTTGGCTACTTTCTTAACAATGGCAATGTCATGCAACGAATGCCACCACCGCCTTTTTCAAGCTCTGTGACATCAATTTCTATCAAATTTTTCTTTTGTAATAGTGGATGCTTCGTCCAGTGCTGCTTCGTTGCTTGCTTACTAATTAACAGTGTTTCGGGATTAAGATTAATAAAATTGATATCAGGGATTGTCTTATATTTTTCAAGCCAGTAAACATCAAAGCCATGGTGATTTAAAAATTGCTCGGTCATTTCAAAACGATTTGTTTGAGCTGTGAACACGTGTACAGGAAAATAACGCATAAAGTTTTTAGCTATTAGCAAATTAGCGTTCGTCACATTGCAATTCATATCTAAATGAAGTGTATCGGAGCGTCTTGGCAAATCAATGATGGCAATTTCCGAAAATCCTTCTTGGAAAATACGATCCTTGATACTTTCCACAGCCTCTAACGTTGTTCTCATTCCAATATTAATAAGTACGGCATCCTTATTTAAAATCAGCACGTCTCCACATTCTAATGCAGTAGAAGGTTGTTTAACTTTTAAATTTTTTTCTGGAAACCACTTTTCTAATAATGAGTGTGCATGTGGATACTCCGGACGCCTTAGCGAACTACCCGCCGCTCCATGGAACATACTATTCCCTATCACACAGGCTAGATCGCGAACAAAGTATCTATTAATAAGCTGCTCACTTACTGTTTTTACATCAGTTGATAGCTCTTTCGAATAATCAATAACCTGGACACCTGCATTTTCTAGTGTTGTCTTAAATCCCATGAAATTCTCCATTGCTTTTACATGATTAACAGCAGCATCCCATCCTACATTTTCAGCTATTGTTAAATCTGGTACATCTAATTTTGAAGGTGCACAAAGCATAACAACCTTAAGTTCTTCATGCTCCGACCAACAATTCGGTTGAAATGAGTCCATAATGTATTCCCCCTTTCTATCTTTGTTAGCGTTACCACCAAGATTGAGATTATACAAATTAAAGGAGGATTTTTTGTTTTTAGACATTCATATATAAGGATTTCTCAATAACGCAAATGAACTGATATTATAAATGGTGGTTTGGGGCTTTCAGGCGGTTTTGATGGAATTAGGGGAAAGCTTTGAAGATACCGCAAAAAGAGAAGTTTTAGAAGAAACAGGTTTAGTTATAGAGGACCTAAAGTTATTAGAGGTATTTTTTCAGGACCAGATTATTATCTTAAAGTATCGAATGGGGATGAATTATACTCAGTTATGGCAGTCTACTATACAAGAAATGTTAAAGGCGCTTTAATTATTGATTATAAAGAATCAGAGACAATGTAATATTACTCACTAATCAATTATGCCTCGGCATAATTGCGTCTGGAATCGGCTTTGCGCTTGCACAAAGTGCTCCTTTCCGATTCCGTTTAGATAGCAGATATATTGAATCATCTATACCAAAGTTAATTAAGCTTTAGAGAAAAACTTATTAATCAAGTAGTTGTTTTCTCTTAGAGTGTTTGAAAAGTTGTTTCATCCCGTTGAGGGAGGGAAACAATTTCTACAAGTGGCTTCTCTTGTTCTACCTCCATCAATGAAAATATTGGTGATAAGCTTGCTCAGCATCCATTTCGCTCGTAAATATTAACATATCATTTGTTAGCGGGTAATATGTCTCAAAGAGAAATAGCGCTAGCTCCTTTGGATTATCTGGATTGTTCACTACTGCAGCTTCCTGTATGTTTACTACTTGCTGAATAGATGGATATTGATAAAAAACGAAAACTATTTCCCCTGCACTAAATTGCTGTTGCTTCATTCCATCACCTTCCTATGTCTTTCCACTAGTTTGGTGTAAGAAGATATTAATTATCATTAAGTTTAAAACTTATTTAATTGCAAATATTTACCTGTATAAAAGGACCACTCTTTATTAACAGGTAAAGTCGGACAAAAGTAGCGGCAGATTCTTTTACATTATGGAACGCCTCCGTTCCATAATGTAGCTTTGTGCCAGATGGGGATGGCTCTCTCCTTGTGACGGAATTATTTGTTACAGCAGAAGAATGCGGCAAAGGATTTATTAAGGGTGGTACAATTTAAGGCTTCTCCAAATATTCAGGCGCTCCGCCGATTGATCGTAAAGCCAGTTTCTCCCTTAACATCAAAAAAGCAAGTCACCTTTTAATGATGACTTGCATTACTCTTCAATTTATTTCGTCAAATCAATTTTTTTATTTAATAAATAAATAGTCATACCACCAACAGTCATGGATAGCAACTCCCCAATACCTACAGTAAACCAGGTCGCCCAAAAAGGAAAATCATTGAGAATTGTTAATTGTCCTGCAACTGTGAACATTGATACAGCAAAAACCAATGCAGTAATAACCATTTTCATTATATCATTTGTTATATTTTTCGTTACTCTGCGGCTAAGAATTAAAACTAGAAATGTCGCAATTCCACCAATAGGTACATCTAATACCCACGTTGGTGACATGAAATTTGCGAGTACTACTCCTAAAGTCACTGCTAATACATAGCGCTTGTTATATAGGGCTAGGTAGTTAAACATTTCCGACAAACGTAGTTGAACTGCCCCAAAACTAATGACTGACAATAAAACTGTTACAGCCACATATAAAGCTGCAACAAGTGCCGTATTTGTAAGTTCGGTTACAGAAGCACGGCTGGAATCTTTTACAATAGATGTATGCAATTTTATTCTCCTTTGTAAAATAGCATATCCGCTATTTTAGTAATAACTACGGCCAAAGGAAGAGAGCTTTTCGCCCTATCTGAAGTGCCGCAGTGCAAGCTGAATTTTGCTTACTTGCGTATTATAGCAGAACAATTTACGATTGAACAATACTATTTAGTAAGCCAACCGCCATCAATCGGTATAATTGCACCGTGTATATAATCAGCTGATGGACTAGCCAAATAAAGTGTTAAACTCGCCACTTCACTCGGTTGGGCCCAGCGTCCAGCAGGCGTTTCATCGGCGACCCATTTTGCGATCGCACCATCACCTTCAAAATCTGCTTTGTTCATCGGTGTTTGAATGGCTCCGGGTGCAATGGCATTGGCACGAATTCCTTCACGACAATAATCTAAGTCTAACTGCTTCGTATAGCCGACAATTGCATGTTTAGATGCAGTATACGCTGCGCCCCCACCGCCAGCAACAAGCCCAGCGATAGATGCCATATTAACAATTGTGCCTGATTTTCGTTTAACCATATGGGGTAATATCGTATTTGTCACAAAATAAGTACCTTTTACATTGGTATTCATAATTTTATCCCAAAGCGCCTCATCTGTATCAAGCGTTTTAGCAAAGCCATCTAATACGCCTGCAGTATTTAATAAAATATCTACCTGTTTAAATATTGAAAGCGCCGCTTCAACTGCTTGCTCTACATCGTCCTTATTGCATACACTGCCTACTTTATAGGCAAATTGTTTAGGATATTGATGATGTAGACTTTCTAACCCTTGCTCATCTAAATCAAACCCGAATACACTCGCCCCATTTTCTAAAAATGCAATAACTTGGGCTTGACCAATACCTGAAGCAGCCCCCGTTACAAATACCGTTTTACCGTGATATTCTTCAAACTTCATACATATCTCTCCTCAAAAAACAAAGAAACCACCTCATTTGAGATGGCTCTTTCGATTAATTGACAATTACCCAATCTTCCGCTAATAAATCACAGACTGTTGGTGTGAACATTGTATAGCCCTCACCACGTACATTAATTAAAAAATAAGGATTCAAAGCCTCGCCATCATGTTCGCTTTGTCCAACAAGCTTTACATATAATTCAGCACCGCCCCATCCTTTACGAATTACTTTTTCTCCCGCTTTTAAGCGTGGTAATATCTCTTCAAACGTCATTTAAATTCATCCTTTATTTACATTCTTTATCGAATTAGTATACTGGAAATCTCAAATGTTGACAACCTAATCAATTTTGCTCCGGCATAATTGTAGCTGTCCGCAACAGATCAACAAAGCGTCCGGAATCGGCTTTGTGCTTAGGCCTGCGTGAAGTAGGTCAGTTAGCCGTTAGTGCATAGACGCAATGATTTTTGGCAACACCTTATATAAGAACTCCATTCCGATTCTGTGATATTCACCATAGGCTATAACTACTTGAAACAATTCGAGTTTTCATCCCTTAGAGCTAAACTTTGATATTTCAAGCCTTCCGTAATTTTCTCTACTCACCTTATATCAATCCATTTTCTTCTTCATTTGCACTTGTTCTGTCTTTACCTCTAGCCCATTTCCCATCAAATAGCTTGCCGCTGGATTGCTTGCTAAAAAGTTAACTGTAGCTAAATTTACTTTGTGATTTGTAATGCTTGCGATAAAGTGTGGTATATGTTCTATCTTGCCATTTTCCAATAACACTAATTGATAAAGCACTATGTGGTCGATTGCTCCATCCATATCCCATACTATTTTATATAACATATAACCAATCGCTTCATTATTCTCGTTGAAAAAAACTTTAGCTTCACCTTGTTTATTACTTTGCCAGCTACATTGCCAAGGAACATCTTCCTGATAAAAAAATAAATAAGGAAGCTGCTCTGGCCGAATAGTTTCCACATGAATTGCGGCTTGTTCCTCTACTTTTGCTTCATATTCGCCACTTAAAAATAGCAATTTATTTGTAATTGTATAGCCATGCTTCTCATATAACGCAATGGCTACTTTATTCTCTTTTATAGCTTCAAGCGTTGCAACTTCCACATTCTCTCTTTCATAGATGGCTTTTGTTTCTTCCATTAAAACACGAGAAACACCTTGACCGCGATAGTCGGGAGAGATACCTGTTCCACCATTCCAAGCGATTTTCTTACCATCCATTTCTCTAAAGCCATTTAATACAATACCTACAGGATTATTTCGATCAAATGCGACAATTGAAAGCTCTGGCGATAATCCTTCTTTAACGAGTCGATTTAAAAACATCTCTTCATTCATTTCTATTTGAACAATATATCCCTCAAAGCCTTTATTCCAAGCTTTTAAAACTTCCGCTAAAGTGCACTGTGAAACTGTTTTTATTTCCATGCTTTTCTCCCATCCCTAGCTTAATTAGAACCACTACCTAAAAGTGGTAGATCTTCTAAAGTTAATTTTTTTATTATTTCATACCCATTTCCAGGACCTTTTGGCCTAACAATAATCATTCCCATATTAGAAATATTCCCTAACCCAACACCTTCAGGAAAGCTGTGGGCAACGATCACTTGATTCGTACCCTGTGGTGGCTTTCTTTCTAACATCGATTGCAGATTTGATAATATATTTGTTTTTTCAACGATAGGTATGTTTCCACCCAATTTAAAAATTTCATACCCGATTGGATCAATTTGGATATAGGCATATGGAAATGCGAGCTGTGCTGTTTCAATTGTACGACAAAAAGGACTTGCGACAATCGGTGAACTTATCGGGATTTGATAATAGCGAAGCATTTGTCCAAAGTAAATTGCCTCCCTTCGCCCAACTTCAGACAAATTTCTTTGCGTATAGCAATCTTGAAAATTTAAATTTGTCTGATCTACCCCGACAGTTGCTTGGCCATGCCTCGCATACAAAACGAATCCACCCATTTTCAATAAAGAAAGGATTGATTTATCCAAATATTTCATCTCCTCCTAATAGAGTACCATTTTGATTATTAATAATATATGAAAGGAATCGCTTCAAAAATGTAAAAAAGAAAGTTAAAAAAGCGCGAGTTACTTCACCAGTAGAGCAGCTAATTTAGTCAACAAAGAGCTTGGAGCAGTTCGAGGATTATGCTAAGTTTGAAGCTTATATTTTTAAAACGGATGGCAGATGAGTTAGGAACACGGCTAGAAGGAGTATAATCGATAAAAGCAACTACTGAATTTTTATCAAAGATGAGTGAGGAATATAAAAACTATTTAGAGAGCGTTGCTTAGAAATGCGGGCGTATAATAATTGCAAATAAAGCCGTCCAATCCGACGGCTTTATTTGCATTACTTTAACGCTTGATTTTTAAAATTTTATGAAGTTTAGAAATTTACTTTATTGGAATGGTAATTATTGCTGTTGTCTCTAAATGTTTTGATGAATCGATAGAAATTTGACCGTCGTACTTATTAACAATTTCATTCACAATAAACAAGCCCTGCCCTCTTATTTTTCCACTTTTTGTCTTTTTAGTGGAAAATCCTTGCTTGAATATTTGCCCTGCCTCTACAATATTTGGTCCGGTATTTGTAACCTTAAATTCATATTGCTTATCATCAGCTTTACAGCAAATTGTAATTTTTCGTTGCTCTTCCGGTAATTCATTTGCCGCATCAATCGCATTATCTATTAAATTCGACAAGATTTTGATTAAATCCGTTGTTTTAATTTTATTAAATGCATCCTGTGAGACTGAAAAATCCATATCAATATTATGATTTTGTGCAGTTAATTTTTTCGTTTGTAATAATATCGCCAAGCCAGGATGATCAATATTTAATTTGAGTGACCTAATAGCCTGAACCTCTTTGGATAGTGAAGATAAATATTGTTTGGCCTGATCAGGTTTGTCTAATTGCAGAAATCCATGTAACACTTGTATATGATTTGTGAAATCATGTCTTAAAGAGGACACGGAAGTGATTAAAGTTTTAATTTCTGCTTGATATGTATCTTCTGTCGCTCCAACTTCCTTCGCTACTTCTTTTTGATACCATCTTTGTAAGAAGAAAACAGAGCAGATAACGATTAAAATGAGTAAACCATTAAAAATAAAGATAAAAAGATTGTCTTTGATCACTTTTCCCTTGATGCCATTTAATGTGTCTGCACTAATATCAATGCCTATGTATGCAATATTCTTCCCTGCTTTATCTTTGACCGGTGCACCAACAGTTAAGTAAGACCCGTATACAGGATCTGTTATTACTTCTGTTACAAATGTTTCTCCTTTATAAGCTCTTTGCACTTGCATCTCGGGTACTGTACAGTACATTCCGATATTAAAGCCTTTAAATTCAGGTGGTAAACCCATAATCATTGCTTTGGATACCTTTGGATTATCAATCTCTAATGTATAAACAAATAAGGCACCTATTTTTACTCTTGCATCATTCAAGTAATTTCTTAATTGCCAATAATAATTGTTTTTCACAGGGTTATCTAAAAATTGTTTGTACGCTTCTACATCAATTGAAGATGCAATAGAACTAGCCGCTTCGAGACTTTGGTTAGCTATTGACTCTTCAACTGTCTTTTTCATTTTTATGTAGGATGTAAAGATGTTTAAACTTGTAAACAATATTAATAAGATAGTTGATAGTAGTAAAATTAGTTTTATTTTTCGTGTTTTCATACAAACTGGTACTTCCTCATCTATAGACATGAATAATGCCTTAATTTAGTTGGGCTTGGCTTTCGCATCAAATACAAAAATCGTTAGCCGAAGTTAACATCAAGTAAACTTCTTTTTTATAGTTGTTCAATTATACCTCTGCATAATGACGTCCGGAATTGGCTTTTTGTAAATACATAAGATTCCGGATTTTTCGCCTCTCTAAATAACAATATTCGTTCTTATCTTATCATCCCAAGCAAGTTTTGACTATTCCCAACCCAATTATCGCCACTTACTTTTGGGCTATCTCCTTCCCATATTGATGTTGGAGAAGTCTGTCAGGAACTGATAAAATTCTAAAACAATTTTTATTTTTCGAGCGAAACACCCTTCTAGTCGCAACCATTAGTTTAATAATCCTTCCCTAGAAAGTAAACTAAAAAGCAGAACAAACTTTTATCATGCCCCCTTTATTATATTTTACTTAGTCCATTCCATCTTTGTTGTTTAGATCAATCCCCTTTTAGGAAGCGTTAGCACTTCGTCCAAATACTCTTTAAAAGAAATTGTAAACAGTTCTGCGTCCTCTCCTAAGATTGACAGACCCTTGAATATTTTTCTTATTTTTCTCTTTCATACTCGTTGCTTGAATTGTAACAATAAGTGCTTCTTCAATATTTTTACATTGTTCTAATAATATTCGGATCAATCGTTGAAGCAATAAAGCCCTCCACCACGATACTCATTGTTGACAAAATGTAGACCAACAACTAACCCACACTCATTCATCCCATCAAGTCTACCGATAATTTGTTGGCTAAATCCAACACTTGCATATTCATTCATTGGATGAGAAAATACAAGTCTTCCATCATATAATGTTGGTCTAAAATCATAGTCTCTAATATAATCTCCGTCTTGTACCAAAGATGTACAGCCCATTTCTGGAAAGGTAATATTATAGCCACTATACATATCAATGACTGAATTCGGCGCTAGAGCTAATCCAACGGCCAAGCCTTCCATTTTTTCGTAAAAGACTAGGGGAATGAAATCGTAGTAGTTGTATTGCCATTTGTTCAGAGATTCATACTATAGTGGATGACAAGTTGACAGTAGTTCTTTACCTTGCCGAAAGCCCAATTTTGATAGTAACTGCCCCTTAGATTTAAACTTCTAAAAGATCTCATTACTTTTCTCTCCTTACCTAATAAAAGGTCAAGTGAAATAAGACATAAAAAGATCAGGCCTATAAAAGCCCGATCTCTACATTTAAAATATTTATTTTTTCCTACTCGATGTCTTTGTCTTATCCTGTACTTTTAAAAATTTAGGTCGCGTACGATAACCTGCTGGAGATAAGCGAAATAAAGATCTTTTTATCTCCAGCCAATCTAAATCTGCGCCCATATTTAAGAATGGAACACCTAATACTCGTATATTCGCAGTATAAAGAAGTATGAAGAACACCGAAATGAAGAATCCAAATAACCCAAAAAAGGCAGATGCTAAAATGATGATAATCCTGAGAATACTCATTGCTGTTACGATAGACTGATTGATAAGTGTATAGGCTGCAATACTGGAAGTAGCGATAACTACAATCATGGAGGGGCTCGTAACACCCGATTTAATGGCTGCATCTCCTATAATTAACCCCCCAACAACACTTATGGAACCACTAATAACATTGGGTAAATGTATATTTGCTTCTCGAAATAATTCAAACATAAAAAGCATCATTAATGTTTCAAGAATTGTTGGAAATGGGAGACCCGTTCTTGACTCAACAACTGTTGCCAATAGAATGAATGGCAATTGCTCTTGATGGTAGGTTGTAAGTGCAAGCCAAAAACCTGGTAAAAGTACACTTATTAAAATAGCTATTATTCGTAGTATACGCTCCATAGAACTTATAATAATCGGATACTCATTATCCTCACCGGATTTAAAGAGTAACATTGAATTTGTAGGTGTAATAACGGCATATGATACACCATCAACTATGATGATAATGCGCCCTCTACTTAAAGCTTGCACAGCATAATCAGGGCGTCCAGTATAATCATGTCTTGGTATAATTTTAGTACTTTGTTCAATTCTTTCCATTAATAAATCCCCACTAAATACAATATCCGTATCAATTTGCTGCAGCTGTAATTTCAATTTCTCAAGCATCTTTTGATTGACGACATCTTCAAAATAAAGTACAGCTACAGTTGTTTTGGAGCGTTTACCAAGTTCAAATGTTTCTACATTTAATGAATTGGTAGGTAATCGTTTTCGTATTAAAGCAATATTAATAAAAACATCCTCAATAAAATCATCTCTCGGACCTCTGACAACTAATTCAAGAGTTGTTTCTTTAGGCTCCCGATTTGGTTTTTTTGCGATATAACTCGAATACAACAAATTCAGATTTTCAAAATATAGTAAAACATGCCCTTTATAGACTCTAGTCATCGCATCATCTTTACTTGTTATTCTTTGAAGATGGGGAATGTGTAAATTATTTTGTATATGTTCCTCTAACAATTCTTCCGATTTTCCAGTAAATAATGATTGTACTCGTTGTACAATAACAGTCTGGAGTAACCGCTCATCCATCATCCCTTCACATTTTATCAAATGTACTTTATGTTGCTGAAATAAATATTCTTGGAATATTACATCAGCAGAGCGTTGAAATAGTGACTTCAAAGATTTCAAATTTAATTCTTGTTGCATTGAAGAAATATCCCTCCATCTCCTACTGAGCCAGCTCCTAATTAGTACATTTATGAGTAATAACACAAATACACTTACGGCTATTTTCCCCATGGTCTAAAAAAATATTCAAGAAAACTTTAATATTCTAATGCTTTTTCAGAATAATTCACCTACGAAATTTTCATACTATTATTAGAAAAACTTATCCAATCATCTTCTTTAAATTTGCCATTTCAATAGCAGACATTGCTGCATCATAGCCTTTATTTCCTGATTTAGTCCCTGCGCGCTCAATCGCTTGTTCAATACTTTCTGTAGTAACAATGCCAAAAATAACAGGTACATTTGTAGTTAGTGATACATTAGCAATTCCTTTTGCTGATTCATTACATACATAATCATAATGTGTTGTTGAGCCACGGATTACTGTACCTAATCCAATTATTGCATCATATTTCTTTGTTTCGGCTAACTGTTTTGCAATGAATGGAACTTCAAATGCACCAGGAACCCATGCTACATCGATAGAATTCTCATCCACACCATGACGCTTTAAACCATCTAATGCACCGTCTAATAATTTGCTTGTAATAAATTCGTTGAAACGACCAACTACTATTGCTATTTTTAAATCCGTACCAATTAATTGTGCTTCAAATGTTTTACCCATTGTTCTATTCTCCTTTTATATAGACATTTTATTTTCTTCCATTATTTGTTGACGACGATAAGTGGCCAATGCTTCTATGGAAATCATTTTTAAATGATGTAGCGCTGCATATTTAACAAGGTCATTAAAGCGTAGCATTTTGCCATTGTCCCCCATAATTTCACAAATAATGCCCGCAGGAATACTATGACATAGCTTGGCCAAATCAATTGTAGCTTCTGTATGTCCTCTACGCTCTAATACACCATTTTCCTTTGCAATTAGCGGGAATACATGACCGGGTCTACGAAAATCCGCAGCTTTCGCTTGTGGTTCTAGCATTTTTTGTATTGTCATTGCCCGTTCAAAGGCACTAATTCCAGTCGTTGTGTCTACATGATCTATACTAACGGTAAATGCCGTTTGATGATTATCTGTATTAATACTAACCATAGGCTTTAATGCTAATTTTTGTGCAAGCTCCTGTGAAATCGGCGTACAAATAAGACCTCTTCCATAGGTCGCCATAAAGTTAATTGTTTCTGGAGTCATAAATTCCGCAAGTGCGAGTAAGTCCCCTTCGTTTTCTCGGTCCTCGTCATCTACTACAATGATCATCTTCCCTTGTTTTAAATCCTCTATTGCTTCATCAATTGAATGTAGCAATATCGCCACCTCCAGTTCGTAAAATGTATTATATCCATTATGCCTCGGCATAATTGCGTCTGGAATCTTTAACTTCATTAAAGAGATGTTTGGACTTCTGTACCTCTCGCTACAATATAATTACTGAAAGAAGTCAAAATCCGTTTTTTGCTAAGAAGTCTCTTGAAATGGTTGGTGGTTCCTGTCCACGCTTAAGTTGATGCAAAATGTATTTTCCAACTAAATCGGTTTCTATATTGACGAGATCACCAATTTTTTTCATACCTAAAATAGTTTCCTTGTATGTGTGAGGTATCAGTGATACGGTGATACCGTTTTTCTCGACATGAAAAAGTGTTAGACTCGTTCCGTCAATTGTGATGGAGCACTTTGGCATACAGTAGCTCGTTAACTCCTTCGATAGTTCAATATCAATATAGACTGCATTTGCTAATGGTCGCTTACGCATTATTTTCCCTACCCCGTCTACATGTCCTGATACAAAATGACCACCGAAACGTCCATTAGCTGACATAGCGCGCTCTAAATTTACCGGATCTCCAACGGCGAGCTGCTGTAAATTTGTTGCACTCACTGTTTCAGGCATTACATCCATCGTTAGCTCTTGTTCATTAAAATATATCACTGTTAAACAAACACCATTGACCGCTATACTGTCTCCGAGCTTTACGTCCTCTACCATTTTCTTTGAAATAACAGTAATTTTCATACTTTGCCGATCGCTTTGCATGGTTTTTACGGTACCAATATCCTCAACAATTCCTGTAAACATTTTTTCACCTGCTTTCATTCATTTAATAATTTCCGTTCAAACAAAAAACCCCTTAAATAAAAGGGGTTTGGGAGTTTATCTACATAAGACGTTAACAAATAAACCTCATGGATATAATTTTTTTCCATAGGCTGTCATCTCATCGTTCTTCTCCCATCCAGACTGTCACTGTCGGTTTTGGATTCGCACCAAATCAGCTTGCGCTCACGGACTTTGAATTTCTTCATCACCGCCGATTGGGAATTTCACCCTACCCCGAAGAACTACTGCTATTCAATTTTTTAGCCAAATAAAACAAAAACTACTTCCCGACTATAAAATGGGAAGTAGTTAACATAAAAGCATACTCAAACAAACCTTATAAACTCAAACGAATTTAAAAAGCTCACACTTTTACCCTTCTCCCATCCAGACTATAACTGTCGGTTTTGGATTTGCACCAAATCAGCTTGCGCTCACGGACTTTGAATTTCTTCATCACCGCCGATTGGGAATTTCACCCTACCCTGAAGGATATTTTTATTTAGCTATTTCTTACGATAACACTATTTTATTTTATTATCCAGATAATTCTTAATAAAAATTTTTTCTCTAACTAATTTCGCTTTCGTAAATTTGTACTGACGTTGGGTTTTCTCTTGAAATGAAGATAATACAGCCATCACCTTTGGTCATTATAAAAGACCAAAGGCGTGACTGTTTCAAAAGGCAATAAATTATACAGTTAACTACCATCAACAGGGGCAACAGTACCAGCCATGAAGCTTGCTTTATCTGAAGCTAAGAATAGGACCACTTCTGCTACTTCTTCTGGTTCACCATGGCGTCCCATGCGTACACATGACATTTCTTCTGGTACGTATCCTGTTTTTTCAAGCGTTTCACCAACACTATGGAATAATGGTGTAACGATACCACCTGGACACACAGCATTAACACGAATACTTTTATTTGCATACTCGATTGCTGCACCTTTCGTTAAACCAATACCTGCATGTTTACTCGCGGAGTATACAGCAATACTGTGCTCTGGACGAATACCTGCAGATGAAGCAGTATTTATAATTGCCCCTTCGCCTTGTTTTTCCATTACTGGAATGACATATTTCATACCTAGGAAAATACCTTTTACATTGATATCCATAAGACGATCGTATTCTTCTAATTCAACCGTTGTAAATGGTGCAAACTTTTGAATGATGCCAGCGTTATTGAATAATACATCGATACGGCCATACGTGTTTATAGCTTGCTGTACGTAATTCTAAACATCCTCTACTTTAGAAACATCCGCTTGAACGAATATCCCTTCAATAGGAACACACCCCAATCTCTTCTGTAATAATGGCAACTTTCCGACATAATATTTCTCTATAAGAAATATTCATTTTATATATTGACAATTTAATTTATGATTTTCCCCTTGCATTACTAAACTTACATTAATAAATAACAGTAGTTTAATTAAGCAATAACTAACTTAGAATAATAAAAGCCATATTAGAAGCGATTCTATAATTAAGGAACCTCTTGTCATTTAGTACGTTACTGTATAATGGCATTTTTTTATCTGCTTGACATTAAAAAATCATAGTGATATTGTGAGTCATTGTTCTTGTCAACGTTAACAATGAACGCAACGAATATGATTAGATTCCCTTCTACATTGGAGGTTTTATTATTGCAAAACATCTTGAAAAAAAAATCCTTTAACAAAGTTATATTTTATACTTTTATCGCAATTTGCTTTATCGCTTCTGTTTTTTTCGTTTATCACAACGAAGCATTTTATGACCGTCCAATTGCAGAAGTTATAAAAACGGAATTAAAAGAATCAAACCCTGTAACCGATATGTATGAAAATGAAGATCATTTATATATTCAGCAAATTACAGCTGTATTAAAAAATGGTGAAAAAAAAGGTAAGCTTATTCATTTTACCAATGAGTATTCAGCATCTGGAGCCTTTGATCAAGAGTACCATGTTGGACATAAATTATTTGTTTCTATTAAAGCAAATACAAACAAAAATGGAGATTTAACTGGGGCTATTTTAGACGTGAAACGTGATCAGTTTGTCTTGATAGTGGCGTGGATTTTTATTGTTGCTTTGCTGATTGTTGGTAAAAGACAAGGTTTATTTTCAATCATCAGTTTAATTGTAAATTCTCTTGTATTATCCTACGCTTTAGATTTATATATACATTCCAATATAAATTTGATATTTATTAGCGGGGTATGTGTTCTTTTATTTACGGTCATTTCTTTAATTCTCATTAACGGCTTGAATGAGAAAACATATGCAGGGATTGTTGCAACACTTATCGGAACATTTATTTCGCTATTGATTAGCGCTTTAGTTCTGTGGATCACAAACGAGAACGGACTTCGATATGAAGAAATGCAATTTTTAACGCGCCCATATCGAATGATTTTTATGGCTGGGTTATTTATTGGAGCACTAGGAGCTGTAATGGACGTATCCATCACAATGGCTTCTTCAATGTTCGCTTTATTCGAGCAAAACCAAGATATATCTGACCAAGCACTGAAAATCTCGGGAATTGATATCGGGAAAGACATTATGGGAACGATTACAAGTATATTGTTTTTTGTTTATATTTGTGGCTCAATCCCTATGTTGATTTTATATTTGAAAAACTCTTATCCATTAGGGCAAACACTTTCCATGAACCTTTCATTAGAATTAGCTAGAGCCCTAGCAGGTGGAATCGGTGTTGTCTTAACGATTCCGATTAGTTTATACACTTCTATTTTTTTCATTAATCGAAAGAGGGCAAAACAATGAATGTATTAGTATGGTTAACTGCCATTTTATTCATTTTAATGATCGTTATTGGTGGAAAAAAAGGTGTACGATCTTTTCTATCTTTATTTTTAAACTTTGGAGTGCTCTTTATAACTATCTTTTTAATGACCAGTCAGAAAAATAGTCCGATTTTATTAACGCTCATTGCCTGTACCGTCATTAGCTGGATTAGCTTATTTTTTATTAATGAAATGAGCAGTAAAACGGTAACTGCATTCATTTCTACAATGATTACGATTGTAATTTTATTACTATTCATTGTTTTTGTAACGGAGAAATCAATGATTCGTGGATTCGGGGAAGAATCCTCTGAGGAAATTAGCATATTTTCCCTTTATATTGGCGTCAATTTTGTGCAAATTGGCGCTTCCGTTATTATTATGAGTACGATTGGGGCAATTTTGGATGTTGCTATTTCCATTGCTACTTCCATGCATGAGATTCTTCATCATAATCCTTTCATTAGCAGAAAAAAATTATTTACATCAGGTTTAAGCATTGGAAGGGACATTTTAGGTACAGATACCAATACTTTATTTTTCGCTTTCTTTGGCGGTTATTTAAGCTTGCTCATATGGTTTAAAGATTTATCTTATTCAATTGGTGAAATCATTAATTCTAAAGTATTTGTCACTGAACTTATTATGATATTCTGCGCAGGCATTGGAATCGCACTCATCATTCCTATAACTTCCTCGGTAAATGCATATTATTTAACAAAAAAACGAGATACAACACAAGATGTTTCATAATTGTTGTACCTGTCACCCAGCTCAATACCAACGGATGGCAGGTACTTTTTTATCCATTCAACTACATAATAATTTAAAAGATGATTTCGTTATTGATTTCAACGCATTTTTCGGTACAATATTTACCAAGGAGATACCTTACTCCCTTTCATCAAAAACCCTTTAGTAAAAAAATTATTCATCAAGGGTAATTTACAATACGCTGTTTCATATCCTGTATAATCATGTCATTATTTTTTGAATAGGCAGTAACATTTTCAAGAAAAAAACGTCTTTACAACTAGATTATAAAGGAGAAAATTTGTAATGAAATATATTATCTTTGATTTTGATGGAACACTGGCAGATTCTACAGCAGTGTTTACATCAGCTTGGAATACGATTGCACAAAAATATAAATTTAAAGGAATAGAGTTAAAGGAAATCGAATCATTAAAAAAATTATCTATAGCGGAGCGCAGTAAATTATTCGACTTCCCAATGTATAAATTGCCCATGATTTTACCACAGTTTTATCGCTTGTATCGTCAGTCATTAAATGATGTTCATCTTTATGATGGCATTAAAGAAGTCCTTTTGGAAATTGATAAAAGAGGTTATAAAATCCTTATTATTTCCTCTAATTCACAAGAGAATATTTTAGAATTTCTAAAAATGAACGGCATTCATTGTGTGTCAAATGTACTTTGTTCAAACCGTATTTTCGGAAAAGATAAAGTGATAAAAAAATTTTTAAAGGACTCAGGCATTACCCCTTCTGAAGTTTTATACATTGGTGATGAGCAAAGAGATATTATAGCCTGCAAAAAAGTGGGCGTGCCTATTATTTGGGTTGGTTGGGGATATGACGCTATTGAAGTTGTATGCCAAGAAGATCCTGAGTACAAAGTAGCTACACCACAAGAGATTTTAAATATCATCTAAACGAATAGGATCATAGCGATTAAAAAATGGCTATGATCCTATTATTATAGTTAAAAAAGTTTTTGTGCCGCTGAAATGAAGGTGTCCTAATAAATAAAGTAGTAAGGCTTTTCGGCAAAGCGAGGGGGTAATTACCGTTCGGACTGGGCACTTTCCTAGGGACGTTCGATGAGCCGCTTTACTCGCAATGTTCGCTCTAAGATCCCATGCCAGCAGATGTTTTTTGCGCGAATGCGAAGCGGCAGCGGCACCGAAGTTGGTCACGAAGGCGTTATCATAGGACGTGATGGTTTTAGCCTTCTTTCCCCTATCGCTAATCCCCAAGGGTCGCCCAGTCTTCACTCCAATCAACCACTCCATTTAAAATGTATTTTCAATCTTTCACTCTAATTAAATGGATAATACGAAACTGCAGCAAGTCTGTGCGAAAGCAAAGCGACAACACTAAATACTTATGCATGAAGAAATGTCAGCGATATTTCTTTAATATGCACTAACTTTTCTGCAGTTCCAACTAAAAAAAGACACATTGTAAGTGTCTATGAAAAATACTATGGCTTTTTCAAGTTTGCTACATATTTTTTTGCTGTTCTTATCTCAATTGTAAGAGAATTTTTACTATAGCTAGCTTTAATTAAAAATGGTACGTTCGTTGTATTTTGAAATCTAAAATCTAAACCACCATAGGAAACTGTAGCGTCTCTTCCTTTTGGAACATACCCGACATCCAAAGAATGGTGGTGACGTTCTACAAATTTCACCGGTATTTGGTCAACCGCGTTAAATAAGGTTGAGGACGTTTGACAGATGCCTCCCCCAATGCCCATCACAACCTTTTTGTTGATGATCTCTGGTGCAGGCTGATAACCATTTACTTCATCCCTAGGTCCAACAACTGTATTAAAGGAGAAATAATCTCCACTTCCAACGATAACATTATTAATGGCCTTCGCAGAAAGTTCAATATTTTTATTTCTTCCTACATCATGAGTATTGAAGTAAGTTGTATAGGATCCAACAGCTACGTCTTCTAAATACGGAATGTCTTCAAAATTATAGCCGCTTTCTGTAACAGATAGGGGCAACTCCACTTTACCACCAGTTGCTGAGGCTTCTAATATTCTCTCTACTAAGTCACTTTCTTTTAAAACAATTAAAGGGCTACCTTTAATTACTTTTCCTTGATCATCTAGCTTATCGAGTATCATCCGCTTATCATAGCCGGTTGTTTTTTCATTTCCTCGCGCCAAGTCTTTTGCTAATTGTTTAATTTGTTCTGTATACGATTGTCGATCTCGGTCGTAGTCCATTTCTTTCGGTGCAATTGTTTGGATGATGGCTTTTGTTGCAGGATCTTCGATTTCAACCACGGCTGGTTCTGCTTGTTGTAAGGTAACAGGCTTTTTTACATCATCCGCTTTTTGCTCTGACGCTTGAATTTGGTGTTCTTGTTTTTTCTCATCCGCAATTTTCCCCTGACAGCCAATTAGCCCAACTGTACAAATAATACATAATGTGGTTATCCACTTCTTTTTCAAATAAAACACCTACCCTATCGATATACTACAGAGACATCTTATTCGTGTATTGCTGATAGTGTGTTTCATTTCATCTTTTTTATTTGTTTATAAAATGAAAACACTCTACAAAGTTGAATTGTAGAGCGCTATTTTTTATAGGTGATGCCACGGAATCATTTTTTTATTTAGCATATTTCACTTTAAACCTAAAGATCAATACTATATAAATCCAATCATAAATAAAGATTGCAAGCGAAATAATTGTAATCAAAGGTGTTCTAAAATACAAATAAAAACAAACTGCCGCAAACACAGTACCGATCATTTTACAAACAGCTATGCCCATCGATTGTCCACTTAAGTTCCCTCTTTGTATGAATAAAGCGATAAAAAGCCCTGACATCATCAGATTTTGGAAAAATGCTGCATATATGCCTGCCATATCTTTGAATTCATGCATCATCGCTAATATCGTGATAAAGCTTACTACGAGTGTTATAAAAAAAGATGAATAAAATACCTTTCTCGGAATAATTTTTTTATACTCCTTATAACCATAAAGTAAAAATTGCGTCATAATGAAAATATCCAAAAGAAACCACAGAAAAGTAAGGATCCTTTGCAAGTCATTTAGTGGATACATAAATGAAAAAATAAATTCCCATGAAATATTGGCACAAATTGCGGCCATGGGCATCCCATATCTTTTATCCTGTATACCTTGTTTGATGATTAATATATATGTAATAATCCAAAATAGCCACATGCCTAATTGGAAGATCAGTATGAATTTTTCTTGCGTCATATCTACAAACTCCTTCCTTCTAATTATCATTCTTCGATACTATATGTGAAGAAATCTATTGTTTATGTCATAGGAATTGTAGAAAATACTTAAGGCTTAAATAATCTTAAGAGTAAGCGCCTATACATTCATTAACCAATCATATATAGTAAGACGAGGTGATAATATGAAAACTAAAATTTATTATGATAACGACCAATTTATTGCAGGCACTACCTTAAAGGATGACATCGAGCTGGAACATAACAATATGGCGCTCCATACATGTGTGAATGAAGCAGATGTGCTAGAAAATCGAAAACAATTAGCAGCTACTTTAGATTGTGACTTAAATAATTTTATTTGCACGCAACAAACACATAGTGCTAATTTCCATAAAGTGACGATTTCTGATAAAGGACGAGGCGCAGGGCAAATGGACACTGCCATTAGTAATACCGATGCACTTTATACATTAGAGCCGAATTTACTTTTATGTAGTTTTACAGCGGATTGCGTACCTGTTATTTTTTATAATAAAGTTAATGGCCTTATTGGCGTAGTGCATTCAGGCTGGCAAGGCACCGTCAAGGAAGTCACATCAAAGCTTTTCCAACATTTGATAGAGCATGAGCAATGTCATCCACAACATTTTCACGTACAGATCGGTATGGCACTTAGTCAGCAGAAATTTGAAGTGGATGCAGATGTTTATGAAAAATTCCACAACCTACGCTATGCTGATGACTTTATGTACTACAATGCACAAACAAATAAATATCATATCGATAATCAGCAAACTGTCAAAAAACAATGTGAGCTTGCAGGTATTCCTACTGAGCAGATTTTGATTGATACAACATGCACATTCCTTAGCCCAGATGGTTTTTCCTACCGTCAAGATAAACAGACTGGCAGACATTTAAGCTTCATTATGCGTAAAGAGCAATAGTTAAAAGGGACACTCCAATTATTTATTAATGGATTGTCCCTTTTGCAGTAGTGAAAAACAAAATGCTCAAGAAAAGTCGTTTCATTTTATCACTGAAAATTAGAGTGATATGCAAAGCGAAGCGGCAGCACAAAAGCAAAAAGGATGTATCTCATAGTAGAAATACACCCTTTTAACATTTCATTTATTTATTAACTGGACGTTCTTTGCCAATTCTAAAAACATAATAGCTAATGATAACAAGAGCTAAAAAAATAATTCCTACGATAAGAGAAACTCTAGTATCCTCATTAAACCACATACCGATTAGCACCATTACTAAAAACGCAATCGTTATATAGTTTGTAAATGGTGCAAATGGCGTTTTGAATGGGTGCTTTGACAGTTGTTCACCTTTTATTTTTCTAAATCGTATTTGACTTATTAAAATAACAAACCAAGGAATCATCCCCGGTAATACACTTGCACTGTATACATATACAAATAAGTTCTTTGGCGCTATATAGCTCAGAATAACACCGATGACCAAACCAACTAGCACGCCTACTGTGCCGAAAATAGGAACACCATTACTAGAAAGCTTCGCAAAAAATTTAGGTGCCTGTCCATTCATAGCAAGCGTATACAACATACGTCCCGCACTATAAATGCCACTATTACAGCCTGACATTGCCGCTGTAATGACAACAAAATTAATAATTCCTGCCGCAGCGGTAATTCCAACCTTTGCAAATGTTGCAACAAACGGGCTACCAATCGTACCTAATTCATCCCACGGATAAACTGTTACAATGACAAAGATTGCACCGATATAAAATATTAAGATACGCCAAATAATACTTTGAATTGCATTCGTAATCGTTTTTTGAGGATTTTTCGCTTCTCCTGCTGTAATCCCAATGAGCTCCACGCCCTGATAAGCTGCAACTACTAATGATAACGCAAAGAAGAAGCCTGTCCAGCCGCCTGTAAAGAAACCTCCGTGATTCCAAAGGTTCGATAATCCAAGTGCCACACCGTCGTTACCAATCCCAAAGAAAATAAGACCAAAGCCTGCAACAATCATTAAAACAATCGTCACAATTTTAATCATGGCAAACCAAAACTCAAATTCTCCAAATGTTTTAACAGAAATAAAGTTGGCTACACCTAAAATCACCATTGCAATTAAACCTGGAATCCATGCTGGTAAATCAGGATACCAATATTGCATATACGTTCCTACTGCTATAATCTCTGACATCCCAACAATAACCCACTGAAACCAGTTACTCCACGCCGTTAAATAACCGGCTAATGGGTGTATATATTTATAGCCAAACGTTGCAAAGGAACCAGTACTTGGCTCCATATAAAGCATTTCTCCCATTGCTCTCATAATGAAAAAAATAAAAATACCCGCTATACCATATGCAAGGAGCACAGAAGGCCCTGTCCATTGAATGGCGTTAGCAGACCCCATAAACAAGCCCACGCCAATAGTTCCTCCAAGAGCAATCATTTGGATATGACGTGCATCTAATCCCCTTTTTAATTCTTTATTTGCCACTAAATTACGCCTCTTTCTAAAGTTCTTTCTACGATGAATTATCTTATAATAATAATCAATTCTATTGAAAAACACAATTGTATTTTTAGGAAAAACATGATTATAGCAATATTAAAACAAGGATTCTAAGCATTTTGGCGTTCTATCCATCACTTTGACGGTTCTTTCGGATGACTTAGGCTGTTCTTTCCTTCGCTTCGGCGGTTCTTTCCGTCGCTTTGACTGTTCTATCCACGACTTCGGCTGTTCTTTCCACGATTTTGGCGGTTCTATCCACGACTTCGGCTGTTCTATCCACGATTTTGACGGTTCTATCCACGACTTGGACGGTTCTATCCACGATTTTGGCGGTTCTATCCACGATTTTGGCGGTTCTATCCACCACTTTGAGAAACATTTTCAACTTGTTTTAGCCATAAACCAACCAACTTTGAGTAAAAACATATTTTATTACGTAAAAAACTCTATTCCATCATGAAAGGCGTGAATGGAATAGAGTTTTTTTTGTTATTGCAATAACGTCTGTTCTTGGAGCTTTGCTGAGAAGTATTTACGTGCATCTGCTGTTAGAATTTGCATCAGAATAACTTCTTCTTGACGGGCAAATTCTACAAACATTCCACTTAGATTTTCATAAACATATTTGATTTTAAAGCCACTATCTAAATACTGATCTACTTTTTTTATTTCTTCTGTGCTTTGTTGATGTTCTGACATGCAATCACCTCACCTTTTGTGAATATCTTTGGTGGTTAATTTTTATTCAGCACCTTTGATTTCTAACAGCGGATCTGGTTGTTCAACGACATCATTCTCATCTGGAACAACAGTTGGAGCAGGCGTTTGCTGCTGTCCAAATAGTTCATCCAAATTGTGACCGACTGTAATCCCTAAATATTTTGCATCACTTGGATCTTCTAGCTCAGCTTGAGGGTATTTTTTGAACCACCAATACTTCGCTAATACATAATATACAAGTGCCCCTACAAAGAACCCTACTAATGAAGAATAAGTGGAGAATATATTTGCCACTGCACCACCGATAATCCAAGCGATTAAACCAGCTAAGTTAAAGCCCCTCAAATATTTAAACTGACCCTCTAAGTCATAAAGTGCTTTTACATGCACACGACGTTTACGGATTAAATAATAATCGGCAAATAAAATACCAACGATCGCTGTTAAAATTCCCCCGATAATTAAAAGTGCATGGACTAACACATCAAATAAACTCCATGGTTGTGCTAGAATACCAATGATTCCTGCAATAACAACCCCAACCCAAAACGGCACTTTTGGCCCACCGATATTCGAGAAAATTGTTGCAGCCGGGATAACATTTGCAGAGGTGTTAGTCGACCATTGTGCTAATACAATCATTAACAATAAAATTCCTAAAATAAAGCCACTTGCACTTTGCTGTAGTGCATTGATCGGATCAGCAGAGGCAACAGCCATATAGCACACAGCACCAATTGCCACTATGAAAGTATTTGTAATCGGCATGACGATTAATGAGCCGACCAGCTGTGTTTTATTGCGTTTGAACCAGCTGCGTTCATTTTTTGGTGCTTTAAAGAAGCGTGAAAGTGAAGGCATATCGGCTGCTAGCGTCGACCAAAATCCCATATTCGCCATAATCACTACCATAAATGCAGTGAAGGCTGAGAATCCTGTTGTTGGCGCTTCCACCCACGTCCAAATATTTTTCCCTTGAGCTACTGCATTATCTGCCAATGTATAATACATCCAGCAGGAAATTAAAATGATAACTGGTGCTGCTAAATCTGCAAAGCGTTCAATAGATTTAATTCCTAGTGATGTATTAAATAACTGAAGTGCTGCAAAGACAATGAAACAGACAAACCAATTATCAACACTAAAAAGTAAATTTAAAATGCCGTTTATCGCTAATGCTCCAAAATAAGTATTCAGACCGAACCAACTGGCGGCCGTTACACCCCTTACAAGTGACGGAATATGTGTGCCAAATGTACCGAACGGAGCACGCATATATACTGGGAATGATAAGCCATGTTCAATGCCTATATCTCCAATTAACGTCATAAATACACCAATTAGACAAGAGCCAATCAACGTTGCTAAAATTACCATTGGCAATGGTAAGCTTATGATTGCCGTTCCACCGATTGCAAAAGCCGCTAATACAATTGCCATCCCTATCCAAATTACGGCAAAACCAAATGTTCCAATATTTCTTTGTTGATGTGTCACTGGAAGTAAATCTGGGGATTTTAAATAATTCCCATCACGTTCCATATAATCTCTCCTTTTTTATCAAATTTCCGTGACAACTTACATGAGGTTATTCCTTCCTTCAACGAAATTGCTGAAGGAAGGTGGAATTTCAGTTTATCTTCCTTCGACAAAATACTCCCACCTTAGAAGGTAGTGAGACGAATGAAGATTAAGCCCACAACGCAATTAAGCCATGGCGAAATTGATTTTAGACTTTTTACTTAGATAGACTGCTAATTAAAGATTGACGTTCATTCCAAGTCATTGATGGAACTGTAGATTTGCGTTCAACCATTGTGATGGCATCATCTACAGGACAAACGATTGAGCATAAATTACAGCCTACGCAATCCTCCTCCCGTACTTTCAGCATTGGGCGGCCATCTTCTGAATATAAGTCGATACATTGATGCGATGTATCCTCACATGCAATATGGCACTTGTTACAGTTAATGCAAACATCATTATTAATTTCCGCCACGATTTTATAATTTAAATCCAAGTCACCCCAATTAGAATATCTGGAAACTGAGCGACCTACTAAATCCATAACAGAGGCCATGCCTTTATCGTCTAAATAGTTATTGAGTCCATCGACCATATCCTCAACAATACTAAAGCCATGATGCATAGCCGCTGTACAAACTTGCACGCCCGTAGCGCCCATTAATATAAACTCGGCAACATCTTGCCAGTTGGAAATACCACCAATGCCTGAAATAGGAACATTAATTAATGGATTACGAGCACAATCTGCTACCATATTGAGTGCAATTGGTTTAACTGCAGGACCACAATAGCCACC
Source organism: Lysinibacillus sphaericus (assembly GCF_006864135.1). Classification (GTDB taxonomy): domain Bacteria; phylum Bacillota; class Bacilli; order Bacillales_A; family Planococcaceae; genus Lysinibacillus. The sequence goes on from NZ_SADV01000005.1 coordinate 141,812, forward strand.
ATGTGCACCCTTTCCTGCTACATGAGGCACTGTATTCCATGTATCTAAGTCGACACCGGCTAAGCTGTTAATTGTATTAATCATACTAATAGCATCTGCTCCACCTCTTGTGGCCGCTTCTGCCGTTACCGTAATATCGGTAATGTTCGGTGTTAATTTCACAATTACTGGAGTTTTCGCTGTCTCTTTCACCCAGTACGTTTGCTTTTCCACTAATTCAGGTACTTGACCAGAGGCAGACCCCATTCCTCGTTCTGCCATCCCATGTGGACAGCCAAAGTTAAGCTCAAGACCATCAACACCCACATCTTCTACTCGTTTAACAATCTCATGCCATTTTTCTTGCTTTGGCTCCACCATTAAGGACGCGATAATTGCGTGATGTGGAAACCTTTTTTTCGTCTCATAAATTTCTTGTAAATTCACCTCTAACGGACGATCCGTAATCAGTTCAATATTATTGAAGCCAGCTACTCTTTGTCCGTTAAAGCTAACAGCTGCAAAGCGTGAAGAAACATTTAAAATCGGATCCCCCAATGTCTTCCATACAGCACCACCCCACCCCGCTTCAAATGCACGTTGTACTTGATAGCCTGAATTCGTTGGCGGTGCCGACGCAAGCCAAAATGGATTCGGCGATTTGATGCCCGCTAAGTCAATACGTAAGTCTGCCATAGTTGTTCCTCCTTTATGCAATCTCACTTGGTTTCATCAATTATGCCTCGGCACAATTGCGTCTAGAATCGGCTTTGTGCTTAGGCCAACAGATGTTTTTTGCGCGAAAGCGTAGTGCTAACGCAGCTCAGCAGCAAGAAGTTGGTCACTCAGTCGTTGCCACAGCACGTGGCGTTCTTAGACTGAGTTCCTCTATTTCAGCGGATGTTTGGACAACTGCTGAAAAGTAACTTTAACTTGCATTCACCTCACCACCTATTGAGATGGGAGCTTCTGCAACTCATCTGTACCTGTCGCTACGCTTTCGGTACAATAGACACTTTGCTGAAAGAAGTTAAACGTTCATGGATCTTTTTTGCTGCGTTTTTACCTTGCTGTACAGCGGTTACAACCATCGCCTCGCCCTGGCCATTTCCGAAAACGACATCTCCACACGCAAATACTTTGTCATTCGAAGTTTGCATTGTCGTTTCATCAATATCGACAACACCATTTGTATGCTGTAAGCCAAAAGCTTCAATCAATGACACGAAACGGGTTTGCCCAATTGCCTTAATAACTGCATCCACTTCAATAATAAAATTGGACCCCTTAATCTCCTCAGGTCTTTGACGACCATCAGCACCCGCTTCACCGAGCCTCATTTTTACACATTCAATGCCTACGACCTCGCCTGACTCATTACCAATAATTTTTTTCGGTGCTGTTAACCACTTAAACTCCACATTATCCTGCTTGGCAAATTCATATTCAAATTTGTACGCCGTCATTTCCTTTTGTGTTCTTCTATAAAGAATTTGAACATTGTCAGCACCTAAGCGCACTGCACATGTAGCACCGTCAATCGCGGTATTTCCCGCACCAATGACAGCCACCCGCTTCCCAACAATATCTTTTGTAAGCGGTCCCATTTTTGTTTTTCTGACAAACTCTATCGCATCATGTACACCGTCTAAATCTTCTCCTTCAATGCCCAGATTCGGCACAGCTCCCATACCCACTGCTAAAATAACACTGTCATATTGCTCCAAAATTTCTTCAGCAGAAATCTCTACACCGACAGTTGTGTTCGTTTTGATTTCCACACCAAGCTTTTCGATTTGTTCAATTTCCCAATCAACGACTTCATTTGGTAAACGGAACGACACTATACCAAAGTTCCCTAAGCCACCAGCTTTCGCTTCAGCTTCATAAATAGTGACCTGATAACCAATTCGGCTGAGTTCACGCGCAGCCGATAAACCAGCAGGACCTGCACCAATAATCGCTACCTTCTGTCCATTGCTTTGCCCTTGCTTAAATAGCTGAACACTCGTTGACATTGCCCAATCTGTTGCATAGCGCTGCAGCTCCCCGATTTTAATTGGCTTTGTTGAGGAATTTAACACACACGCCCCTTCACATAGTTCCTCCGTTGGACAAACCCTTGCACAACTTGCACCAATTGGATTTGCTTCTAATATAGTCGTAGCAGAGCCCTTCAAATTACCAGAAGCAATTTTTTTTATGAAATTTGGAATTTGAATACTCGTTGGACAAGCTTTAATACATGGTGCATCGTAGCAATATAGACAACGATTGGATTCCTCTATTGCTTCATTCTTTGTCATCCTGCTAGTCAATTCCATAAAATTACGTGTTAACAGTTGGGACATTGTATTTTCTTGATTCGGAGCCATTTCCACATCTCCCTCATGTGTTCATTTTTTCCTTTTTATTACCCTTTGGCGTAGTTTTCGCTGCTAGAACCATTGAAAAAGAGCACCACCTAGAGAGATAGATAGTCTTCTGCAGCTAATGAAGATATTACGAGACCGATTGCTCTGTTCTCCATCCAAAGCAATCGGTCATAAAGTGAAACTTTAACCAGTGGGGTTTTTATTCATCCCCACTGATTATTAGTTGAACGAATCGGGCTTTTAAGGGCAGTCCTACCTTCTTTGCTGTTGCAAATATCTTGTGGCAGGATAATGCTAAATGTTTAGTGCTTCCGCAGCCGTTGTTTTTAATGCACGTTTTATATATTGCCCGCTACCTAGTACACCAACAAATTCTTTATTTTTAATGACATATTCGCCACGTACTAGTACGCTTATTGGTTCACCCGTTACTTCCCATCCCTCATATGGGTTATAATCTACGTTCATATGATGTGTTTTCGCAGAAATTTCTCGTTTTATCTCTGGATCAAAAATAACGATATCGGCATCAGAACCGATTGCAATCGTCCCTTTTTGTGGGAATAAACCAAATATTTTTGCTGCACTTGTGGAAATCATATCGACAAACTCATTGATAGAAATTTTTCCTTTTGCCACACCTTCTGAATATAAAATACTAAAGCGATCTTCAATAAAAGGCCCACCATTAGGAATTTTAGAAAAATCATTTATTCCTAACTGCTTTTTACCCTTAAAACTAAATGAACATTGGTCAGAGCCAATTGTTTGTAGTTGTTTTGCTTTTAGAGCATTCCATAAATGATCCTGATGGTATTTCGGTCGAAGTGGTGGGGACCAAACATATTTTGCACCCTCAAAACCTGGTTGTGCTAAAGCAGATTGATCCAAAGTTAAATATGGTGGACATGTTTCACCATAAACGTCATAGCCTTTTTCACGCGCAGCAATGATCTCATCTACTGCCTCTTTACAAGTTACGTGCACAACATAAAGGGTAGCGCCAGCAATATGGGCTAACTCAATCGCACGTTTTGTCGCTTCGCCTTCTAATTCAGCTGGACGAGTGAGCGCATGATAAATCGGCTCCTTATGACCTGCACGTCGCGCCTCTTCTACAAGCTCATCAATAACAGAACCATTTTCACAGTGCACCATAACAACAGCACCGAGGTTTTTCGCCATTTTAAAAGCTTTAAAAAGGGTGCGATCCGAGGCTTGAAATTCTTTCGCATAAGCCATAAATACCTTGACAGAAGTAATACCCTCTTGCTCTAAGATCTGCGGCAATTCGGCTTCTGTTTCAGTGGTTAAATCACCAATCATTAAGTGGAATCCATAGTCTATGGCTGATTTCCCCTTCGCCTTGTCATGCCACTTTTCAACTGCAGCTGAAAGTTTATCCTCGCCAGCCGTTAAGCAGAAATCCAAAATAGTAGTAGTCCCACCGAAAGCCGCTGCAATAGTACCAGATTTCCAATCATCATCAGTCACAGTATGGTTAAATGGCATATCTAAATGTGTGTGTGGATCAATTCCTCCTGGCATCACATATTTACCAGTAGCATCAATAACTTCTGCCCCAATGTCAGATAGATTTTTGCCAATTTGTACAATTTTTCCGTTTTCAATTAAAATATCTGCCTCAAAAACATCTGCAGCTGTCGCCACTCGTCCACCTTTAATAATTTTTTTCATTCTGCCCCTCACCCTTCGTAAAATAATGGAGAAAGCTCTATCATGACAATGTTAGGAAAATCTACTTTAATGTAACGTGTAAGATTCCCCCATACTGAACTTTGTTTGTAGCATTAACACTGTTTCTAGTAATACATCTGCTCCTTTCGCACAATCCTCAAATGTTGTTTCCTCTTCCTCGCAATGACTCTTACCATTAATACTTGGTACGAAAATCATCGCTGATGGAACAATGCTTGCCATGTATTGCGCATCATGTCCTGCCCCGCTAAACATTCGGTGAGCAGTATAACCAAAGCTCTGACAAGCCCTTTCCACTTCATTACAAATATGAGTATCAAAATAGACTGTATCTCTACCCCATAGCTTAACTGGCTTAATGCTACAGCCCATATCCTCTGTAGGAAGATTATTCAGTATGGCCTCTACCTTTTGCATGACCTCTGGTTTTTGATGACGTGAATCTATCGTAAATGTCACATTGTTCGGTATCACGGTATGAATATTTGGTGAAACATTCATTCGTCCAAATGTAAACACTAACTGTTCATCGATTTTTCCGAGCTCTTCATGTAAATACGAAATGATTTTTGAAGTTACGATCATCGGATCTTGACGCATTGTCATCGGTGTCGTTCCAGCATGATTGGACTGCCCTGTAACCGTAATCTCATAGCACACCATACCTAATACACCTTCAACAACGCCAATTTCCAACTGCTTTGCCTCTAGAACAGGTCCTTGTTCGATATGCAATTCAATATAAGCAAGTGCTTCCTTTAAGCGATTTTCTTGATCTCCTTCATAGCCACTTGCTTGCAGTGCTTCTTTGAAACTAGTGCCGTTTTTGTCGATAGATTGCAGCATTTTTTCTTTATCAAATTTCGCTGAAATAACTCCAGAGCTCATCATGGCTGGATCAAAACGAGCACCTTCTTCATTCGTGAAATTCACAATCATTATCGGGATATCTAGCTCAATCTCGTTTTCTTTTAATGTTCTAATGGCCTCAATAGCCGTTAAAACGCCTAATACACCATCAAATTTCCCACCCTTTTCAACGGAATCTAAATGCGACCCCATAACAATTGGAGGAACATCCTTTTTCCCAGGTAAAATAGCATAAACATTACCCATATCATCGATTTTGATGTCCATCCCTAATTCATCACAACACTCACAAAAATAGTTTCTTGCTAATACATCCTCATTCGAAAGAGACAAACGAGTTACGCCACCATTTTCAGTAGCTCCAAATTGGCTAAATTGTGCAATTAACTCTTGCAATCGTCTACTATTACACTTATACATATGCAAGTCCTCTCTTTCACAGTAGTTATACACATTCTATAAAAGATAAAAATTATGAGATATAGATAGCAAACTAAAAAAATATGTGCATCTGCACATAATATATGGTAAGTTATGTTCATAATAAGGGGGGAGAAAATGGGGACAATTCGCAAAATTGTAGAGGGAGTTCAATTCCCAATGCTAACATTAGTAGCTGGACATAACGGAACGTATCGAAGAGTTACAGGGATTAACGTAGTAGAAAGCATCGATTTAATTATGTTTTGTAGACCTAATGAATTAGTCGTGACTACAGGTATTAATTTATCTTCTGATGGAGATTCCTTAGAGCAACTCGTAAAACTAGCTTTCACTAAAAAAGTAGCTGGTTTCATTTTTAATACTGGCCCATATATTCCAAATATACCAGAATCAGTCATCTCTTTTGCCAATGAACATGATTTCCCTATTTTTCATATGCCATGGAATTATCGAATAGCCGATCTATTAAAAACAACATTTCAATTTATCGCCAATCACCATCAAGAGCTTTCTATCGAAGAAAAGGTTCTTTATAACTTACTTTTTCACTACAAACAAAACGCCAACTATATTAAAGATCAATTAGCACTACTAGGTTTTCCACAAGGTAAGGAACTAGCCATTATTTCATGTACAACAAATGGTGCACAAGCTAATATTGACCGTTACGAGGTCATGATCCAATTTGCATTTCAAAATAGATATAAACGCTTCTTAAAACTTAAACATAAAAATCACCTCATCTTTTTAATCGACAGAGCACAAATCAATACACCAAATACTCCCTTCTCAAAAGTTGTTGAAGAAATTTACGACAAAATTACGCAAAAAAATGGTTACTTGGATATTATCATAGGTAAAGGAAATTATCATAAAGAGCTTGAAAATGTCCGCAAAAGCTATAATGAGTCATTAACAGTTATCCAATTAGCAAAGCTTCATAACAATCGCTTCCTATATAAATATAAAGAAATTGGTGCCTACAAAATTATCATGGCCGTGCAAAATCAAACATTAATCAAATCATATAGCCAAGACATTTTAGGTCAGCTTTATCGCTATGATGAATTGCATAACTCAGATTATGTACAATTTCTACGCATTTATCTCGATGAAAATGGAAGTACCCGTAGGATTAGTGAGCGTCTATTTATTCATCGCAACACAGTACTTTATAAAATAAAAAAAGTAGAAACGCTATTAGATATGGACTTAAGCAACCCATTTACAAAAACAAATCTCTATATTGCATTTTTGATTGAGGATGTGTTGACGCACCAATAAATTTTATCACCATAAGATTTCCGTTCTAAACTCCCAAAATCTAGTTTGTTGGTGTCCATATACTATTTCTAAGTGATTGCGGCTAATGAAGGGCTTCTAGAACCGCTTCGTCATCACGGTGCCAATCCCTTATATCTTTGCGGATTTTTATCTTAGCTATAACGAAAAAACTGACGCACCAAATGGTCATCAGTTTTTTTTGAGGAATAAACTCGAGGTTATTTTTTGTTTTTATTTTTATTTTTACTATGTGAATCTTTTTTTTCTTCTTTTAGCACATTAGTTGTTTTTAAAGCAGTAAAATCTGCTTCATCACCAAACTCCATACCATAGTTTGGATTTCTGTCTATGCGAGTATGATGGTCATGGTCATGATTTAAATCAGGAACAAGATCTTCGTCCTCATCAAATCGCATAATAAGAACAGGTAAGGATATTAGTCCTGCTAATCCAACGAATGCATAAATCCATCGTGACAATACTGCTGTCTGTCCACCGAACAAATAGGCAACTAAATCAAATCTAAAGAATCCTATAAGTCCCCAGTTGATTGCGCCTATGATGACTAACACTAAAGCGATTCTATAAACTACGCTCACGTTTACACCTCCTTCACTTGTAAATACGAAGCCAGTAATATACCGGAAGTTCATTCTTCACATGTATAATAAGCGTCGATATTGCAAAAAAAAATGTCATAACAAGTGGTAAAATTACAAATACTTATTGTGTAAATTAACTCGCTCATTTGACGGTCTTATTTTTAGCAGTAACCGCTTATTTATACAAAGGCATTCCTGGCTAAGTTATATTACAAACAAAGGGAACGTTAAAAGTTGAAGACAATAAACCGCTTTTTAAAATGCTGCTTATTACTACATCTGAAAAATCCAACTCACCTTCTGCATTCTCCTTACTGGTTTACAGCCATCATATTATAAGGAAATATCCATTTACTTCGTCCTTATTCTTGTTCTTATGGTCTTTGAAAAAATCGAAGAAATCCTAACCAAATCATCTACCAATTGGCTATTTAAATAGAACAGCAATTTGTTGACCGCTGATCGGAAAAGCCACCAAGATTGTGATGAACTAAATATCTAAAATAGTACTTAACGCTAACTTATTTAGTTTCAAAATCAAAATAATTACCAAACATAAATATTACATATAATAAATGTGAATAGTCTATAAAAAATTTTCAATACCAATATTCTACAAAAAGAAAGGGAGTATTATGAAAAAACTGATAATCATTAGGATTTTAGCATTTTTAGCCGTATCACTAATCCTTTTTGCAGATGGTGTCCAAACAGCTGATTTTCTTTTTTGTCTTCTATTGTCACTATTCTTTATTGGTAATCCTTGGTACGAACTTTTTAAACATAAATTTAGGATTAGGAGAAATCTGTAAAAGGTACTTTATCTATGGGCAAACTAATAAAATTTTCACATCAAAAAAGCATGAGAAATCAACTTTTTACATTGATTTCTCACACTTTTTAAAGTTTTGACCAGAAAAGGGATTTCAACTATTTCTGCCAATTATTAAGTTCCTTTAACAACTCAGGTAGTTGTAATTTTTTAACATCAATCGGTGGTAACGCCTTGATAAATTCCTTACCATACGACTTTGTTGAAATGCGGCGGTCTAAAACGATAAAGGCTCCTTTATCCTGCGATGAACGGATTAAACGACCAAAGCCTTGTTTAAAACGCATAATGGCTTCTGGTAGTGATAGCTCATTGAAGGAATTGCGACCTTGTGCAGTAATATGCTTTGCGCGCGCCTTAAATACAGGCTCTTCTGGTGAGGAGAACGGCAGGCGTACAACAATAACCGATGCAAGTGCGTCACCCGGAACGTCTACACCTTCCCAGAAGCTGTTTGTACCAAAAAGAACGGCATGGCTAAATTTTTGGAATGATTTCAGGATTCGCATACGGCTACCACCCGTTACACCTTGTGCAAAGAGCATATAGTCATCAAGGAGTTCACTATCTTGAATAAGCTCCACTGTTTTTCGAAGCATGTCTTGTGCGGTAAATAGGACAAAACAACGTCCTTCCGTCATCCGTACTGTACGTGTAATCGCCTGGGCGACCGCTTCAATATATTCATCCTGTGACACATGTTGAATATCGGGCATATCTGTGACAATAAATGCCTTCGCTCCTGCATAATAAGATGGGGGCGCTTGTAGCTTTCTGACTGGCACACTATCAGAAATACCGAGTTGGCGCGTCACAAAACGCTCATTGCCTGGTACAGTCAAAGTACCAGAAGTCCATACTATGCTTGCCTGCTTACGAAGCGGTGCCAGTACTTTTTCAATGATTGGCGTGACATTCACAGGCTTTTTAAAGACTTGTAAGCTACCTGGAACGCTCCGTAAATCGAATTCTAACCACACTGAATTATCATCCTGTGACGCTAGGAAAATTTCCTCCCATTCAGCGATTTTCACTTTTAATTCACGGATCCAATAATGCCATTCCGATAATATATAGAGCTCATTTTTATCTAATTGCTCAATATTATTTTTAAAAGCCTGTCCTACTTCTGTTGCAAGATCAAGCCACTGCTGTGTAATCTTACTTACTTGTAAAAGAGGTTCTTTTGCTAGCGTTACATCCTCTAAAAACAAAGTACATTTACTACTAGCTTGTTTCCCTTTTATTTGTTGCTGCATTTTTTGAACAGCTCGCTGAATAGTGTCATCGAATGTCCGTTGTAGACGTATAAATTGTGCATCTAGTCGCTGCAAGCTTTGCATAGAAACACGTTGTTTTTTCTTAGCGGCCTGACTAAATTGCTGGAACAAAGCAGTTTCCTCCATCGTTCCTACTTGACCGAAAATATACTTCCACTGCGTATAGGAGAAGACAACTTCGTCCTGCTGCATGGCAGATTGTATAAATTGATGTGCTTCGTCAATGATCCATCCGTCAATTTGTGTAAAAATTGGTGTTTGACGGACTAAATCACTGAGTACCATAGAATGATTGGTTACAATACAATCAGCAAATTCACTATTTTTTAATGCTTGTTCATAGAAATCAAAACCCTTTGAAGGTTTTTCATCAGGCATTTTGCGGATTTTTTCTAAAAATAGTTGGCCACCACCAGATACATTGAGCTCACTTAACACACCTGTTTCTGTTTTAGTCAGCCAAACGAGAATTTGCAAAATCGTAAAGGTATCATCATAAGTTTCATCAGCATAAGCCATACATTGCTCAAAGCGTGCAACGTCAATATAGTGCTGCATGCCCTTAAGAACAGCAATATTTACTTTAGTGCCAACGATTTTTTCAATCTTCGGTAGCTCTTCTTCAACAAGCTGCTCCTGCAAATGTGACGTATATGTGCTAATCGCAATTTTTTTATCGACTGCTCGAGCATATAAAATCGCAGGAAGTAGATAGCCCGCTGTTTTACCAATGCCTGTTGAAGCCTCTATAACGCATTCCCTTTTGTCATTGAGCGCTTGCCAAATAGTGTCCATCATCTCAAATTGCGCCGGTCGTTGCTCAAAATTCGACATAGCCTTTGTCATTAATGCTGTTTTGTCAGCTGCTGATTGTGGATATGATACAATCTCCTCATGATTTGTATACTTTTTTCTTCCATCACAAATAGCCAAATTGCGATAGTAGGAGACATTCTCATTAGCAGTTACATGCTGTCGTTTAATTTGAAGAGCTTCAAAGAAAAGTTGGGATAAATTTGATTTCAATCTGAATGAACGTTTATGCATTTGTTCAAGAGTTAGCTGAGGGAGACCGAGTAACTCCTTCCAGCAATGTTTAAAAAGCTCAGCAGTTGCTCGGGCATCGTCATCTGCTCGGTGTGCATTTGTTAGCTCTATATTTAAATCTGCCGCTAAATCACCTAGCTTAAAGCTAAGTGACATTGGAAATAAAATTTTGGCAAGCTCAACCGTGTCCATCTTTTTACCTTGCCATTTCGGTAAACCTGCTCGCTTAAATTCTGCTTGTAAAAAGGATAAGTCAAAATCCGCATTATGCGCGACAAATACACAATCAGCAAGCAGTTCGTATATGTAGTCGGCATGTGCCTCAAACGGCAAGGCATCCTTTACATCCTCATCCGTAATATGCGTTAAATCCTGAATGAACGTTGGAATAGCTTTACCTGGATAAATAAACTTCGTAAAGGTACGCTCAATTTCCCAATCTCTCATAATAACAATTGCTATTTGAATCATTCGGTCCCCATTTGCCGGTGAATGACCAGTCGTCTCCAAATCAACAATTGCATACTTTTGACTTTCCACCATACATCTCAACTCACAGTTCACATTAGATAGATGAATTTTATCACATATTTCGCTCAACGGCATCCCTTCTCCTCTTTAGATTAAACACAAAAAGAAGCATGTACAATTTGTACATGCTTCCTCTCTATTACATCACCGTTGCTTCTGGCTCATAGGCAATCATTTCTTTAATTATATTACCCTCGCCCATAATAGCTACTGTTGGCTTATGATCTTTTGCCTCTGCATTATCTACGTAAACATAAGAAATAATGATCACAATATCTCCACGTTGCACTAGGCGAGCTGCTGCACCGTTCACACAAATAACGCCTGATCCACGTTCCCCTGCAATAATATATGTTTCAAAACGTGCGCCATTATTGTTATTAACGATATGCACTTTTTCGTTTGGTAGCATCCCTACTGCATCTAAAATATCCTCATCAATCGTAATAGATCCAACATAGTTTAAATCTGCTTGTGTCACTGTAGCACGGTGGATTTTACTATTCATCATCATTCGTAACATATTACAGTCCTTCTTTCACATTAAAGATACAATTATCAATTAATCGAGTTTTACCAATATAGACGGCTGCAGCTACAAGCACTTGCTCCGTCTCAGCAGTCGCAGGTATTAAATCTGGATATGCTAATAGTTCAATATAGTCGATGTGACCGTGTGTGCGTGCTGCAATGTGTGCCTTTGCTTTTGCAAGCGCATTTGCACCATCACCATTCGTTAAAAAGCTATCACGAGCAAGCTGTAGCGCTTCATTAATTGCTGGCGCCTCAAGACGATCCGCTTCACTTAAATACACATTACGAGAGGATTTCGCTAAACCGTCCTTCTCCCGTACAATAGGTACTACTCGCATTTCCAAAGGGAAATTAAAATCGCGTACCATCGTAGCAATAATAGCAACCTGCTGTGCATCTTTTTGTCCAAAATAAACGCGAGTCGGCTGTGCTAGGTGAAATAATTTCGATACAACCTGTAAAACGCCATCAAAATGGCCTGGACGGCTCGCTCCACAAAGAATAGTTGCCTGTTCACCCGCATGAATACGAATACCGCCATCATGCGGATACATTTCTTCAATACTCGGTACGAAAATAATATCTACACCGACAGACTCTGCTAAAGCAGTATCCCTCGGCAAATCACGTGGATAGCTTTCAAAGTCTTCGTCTGGCCCAAATTGTGTTGGGTTGACAAAAATACTCATCACGACTAAATCATTTTCGGCACGAGCTGTTTTTGCTAGCGTTAAATGACCCTCATGTAAATAACCCATTGTTGGAACGAGTCCAATTGTTTTTTGAGCTTGCTTAGCTGCTTGGATTTCTACGGTTAATGCTTGGACTGTAGTGACGACTTTCATTACTTTATGCCCCCATATAGCTGATCTAGTGCTTCCTCTTTCATCGTGAAGGAATGCTTCGGCGCAGGGAATGTACCTGCCTTGACCGCTTCTACGTAACTAGCAATGCCACGGCTCGCTTCTTGACCCATATTAGCAAACTGTTCCACAAATTTTGGTACATGATGTGAACCGTAGCTTAACATGTCATGATAAACCAACACTTGTCCATCAGCCTCAACACCAGCCCCAATGCCGATTGTTGGAATAATAAGATTAGCGGATACCATCTCTGTTAGCTGATGCGGAATACATTCTAAGACGACTGCACATGCTCCAGCCTCTTGACATTTTTTTGCATCTTCAATGAGTTTCTTAGCCTGTTCAGCTGTTTTACCCTGAACTTTGTAACCACCAAGCACTCCTGCTGATTGAGGTAGTAAACCTAAATGAGCTACCACCGGAATGCCAGCTGACGTTAATTTACGAATTGCTGGTAGAACATCGTCTGCTCCCTCTAACTTTAGTGCATCTGCACCTGTTTCCTGCATCATGGATACGGCCGTTTTCAACGTCTCGTGTACATCACCGTGGTATGAACCAAATGGCATATCCACAACAACAAACGTATCCTTTGCCCCTCGGCGCACCGCTTTTGCATGGTGAACCATATCGGCCACGGTTACTGGCATTGTAGAATCATAGCCTAGTACTACCATACCTAGTGAATCTCCCACTAGAATCATATCGACGCTTGCTTCCTCGGCAAATTTTGCAGCAGGATAATCGTATGCAGTGAGCATAACGATTTTCTCACCTGCTGCCTTCATCTTTAAAAAATCTGAAGTCGTTTTCATCATGTAGTCCTCCTTTTTTAAGGAAAGAAAACAGAAAAACCCTCTGTTCCTAAAATGGACAGAAGGGTAGTGTCGTTCGTTATCAAAAATCACCTCTCGTTTTTGATTAGAGGCCATAACTTAATAAAGGGATAGGGAAATAAATCTCTTTGAGAAAATTGCCCATTCCATTGTATAAAGTTATATTTTTGAACGCTTGTTTTCTTCCGTCCCTGTCATTAAAAGATCAAGGCAGATATTTTTGTAAATTGTACTTGCGTTTTGAAGGTGCCGTTCACAAAAGGATACTGCCCTTCGCACATACTATAACAGATTCTCCTAGTAATCTTCAAATATTATTTTCTAATAATTACGATCAATAACTATGACCAAACTCAAACCATTCGTTTCTGAAAGTTTGATTTTCGATAAACTTCAAACATTGTAAATAGCAACAGAGCAAATAAAAATGTGAATAAACCAGACGTTACATTTGTAGCTGGTACAAAGACATCCCAAAATGCATTAATGAAAGCGTGGAAAATAATACAGAGAAAAATACTTTTAGTAGAGAGGTAAATGATTGTTAATAAAAAGGACAGCGCTAAAGCTGTTAGGGAAAACCATAGAAAATTCATGTTTATTTGATTTGATCCAAGGACAAACCATAATGGCAAATGCCAGACTGCCCAAATAACACCCACAATCATTGTACTCGTGAAGGGAGACCATCTTTTTTGTAATGTAGGCTGTAAAAAACCACGCCAGCCAATTTCCTCTAATCCTCCACCAATAATCATGATTGGTAATTCAAGTAACGCCAAATACATTGGATTCTCCATAGTTGCTCCGCCCCATAACGTTGGTAAAAAACAAGCCATAAATGCCAATCCGATTGCAAATATGTACCAAGATACAGGTTGCTTAGGATTTTTCACATTATGGATAAATGATTTGAACTCTTCTTTAGTCGAATATTTCTTTTTCAACCAAATCTCACAAATTGCAGGAGTAATTCCGCCGAGAATAAATAACAGCATTGATATTGCATTACCAAACTTCAGCAAATTTAGCTGTGTTAATAAGGCTAAACTGCCCCATATGATCCAAGACGTTGCAAAGGTATAAAATAGAAATCTTCTTACCTCTATTCCCAACTTTAATCCTCTCCTTCTTTCGAACCCAATAGTAATAATACGGATTTGCAAAGTGTATTCATCAATCGAATCTCATCAAACTGCACTTGATCATTTGAGAACACCCCGTAACATTTTTGCAAGACAACGTCTCTCACAATGCCATCAATGGATGTCATTATAAAGGTAGATAAATCCTCTATCGAAATCTCAAGCTGAAAGCATCCTGAAGAAATACCCTCATGGATTGAATGAAAAATTTGTTGCGTAAAATATTGCCCACTTTCTTTCTCATAAATGCCAGATAAAATTTTCTTTTCTCTATCTGGATTATTAGCAAATAAAATCGTAAGCTCAAATTGGATTTTGCCCACTGTTGATACGTTTTCCTTCATGTACTCTCCGAGAAAATTAAATAATTTAATGATTGCTTTTGTGGGAGAATTACTCGTATCCGTAACTTCATCGATAATATGTTTATAGTCTGCATTAACATTTACTTGATTAATAACCTCAATAAGTATTTCATCCAAGTCTGAATAATAACGATAAATCCCACCCTGACTTACTCCTGACGCTTTAATAATATCCCTCATCGTAATTTCATAAAGTGGCTTGACTTTACATACTGCTATAGCTGCTTCTAAAATGCTGTTTTTCTTTTCCTGTACATATTCATGACTTACCTTTGGCATTATTTCTACCTCCAAACATAAAAATGACACTATTGTCATTTTATCGTAATCAAATTACCTTTTATTGTCAACAATATGTGACACTACTATTTTTTTATTTTTCTCTTGAGTTTTTTTATGAAAATTGACAATTAATGATATATGTAATATACTTCCACCATACTATATGACGTATAATATGAAACCTTGTATAGGTCTTACATTGTGAGGTGAGAAAAGATGACATTTCAACTTGGCTCAGCTTTACTTGACGCTTGTGTACTCGCCATCGTCGATAAAGAGGATGCTTATGGTTACTCATTAACACAGCAAATACAATCCGTGATGGTTATATCAGAATCTACGCTGTACCCAGTATTACGTCGTTTACAAAAAGCAAATTGCTTAACAACCTACGATCAGCCCTATCAAGGCAGAAATAGACGGTATTACCAAATTACCGAGCAAGGTCGAATACGATTACTAGAGCTATTAAAAGAATGGCAACAGTATAAAGAAATGGTTGATTATGTACTTTTAGGAGGGAAATATGATGAATAGAGCAAGCTATTTGAAAAAGCTTCGGGGGAAATTACAACGTCTTCCAGCGCATGAGATTGATGCTGCGCTTGCCTATTATGAGGAATTTTTCGATGAAGCAGGAGAGGAAAACGAACAGCGGGTCATTCAACAACTAGGCTCCCCTTCCCATGTTGCATCACAAATAATGGCGGACTATGCATTAAAGGATTTAGAGGCAACCTCAACTTCAACTAAGAAGAATGTGTCTGCGATGTGGCTTATCATTCTAGCAATATTATCTGCCCCACTTTCATTACCGTTACTTGTAGTAGCTATAGCACTTATTTTTTCATTTGGGGCAGTTATATTCAGCGTTATTATTGCCATTATCGCAACTGTACTTAGTATCTTTTTCGGTGGAATCGCTGCACTTATTTCAGGCTTCTTCATTTTAACTCAGGACTGGCCAACAGCATTACTCTTTATGGGTGTTGGCTTTATCGTAACAGGTTTGGGCATTCTACTTTTCCCAATCGTTGCTCGTTTGATCAAAACAATCGTTATTGTTTGTGTTGAAGCATTAAGTAAACTATTCCATAAAATAACGAAGAAACGGAAGGAGGGTTACTAATGACTTCCCGATATACCCATATTGCCATTACTATGATCGCTTTAGGCGTACTGTTAGCTTTAGTTGGATATTTCTCTGGTGGAAAATGGAGTTTTGAGATAAACGATGAAGGTATCCAACTGCCCGAGAACAATAAACTAGTAAACAATTCCTATCAACTAAATGATTTCACTAATCTCAATATTATTAATCACTATGGAGATGTTGAAATTGTTACTAGTGATCGTTATGCATTAGAAACAAATGTTATTAATGATGATGATGTGACGTACAGTATTAAAGATAAGACATTAACTGTTGAAACAAAGAGTAAGAAGAAGAATCGTTTTCAATTCGGATTTGCTAACTTTAGAACTCCTTCCATTAAAATCTATGTTCCTGCAGATGTAAAACTGAAAACCGTGGTCCTTGATAGTAATTTTGGAGATACAACCATTCGTGGTTTGAAATATCAGGAGTTAAATCTAATTGAAGATTTTGGAGACATACTTTTGAAAGACACTACTGGTGATAAAACAGAGATTACACAATCATTTGGTGATATGAAGCTACAACAATTTTCAAGTAATGGCTTTGTTGCCGAAAGTGAACATGGTGATATGGACATTGATGGAACATTAAATGGTCAATCCACTATTACGTCTGACTTTGGAGATGCTACACTGCATTTGCAAAATAAAAAAAGTGAATTTGGCTATGAATTACAAACTGACTTTGGGGACCTTACTGTTGATGACGAGGATCAAAACAGCAAGGTATCGAAACCTTATAACGGTGATAACCAACTAAAAGCAACTATTTCACATGGTGATTTACAATTAAGGTTGAAATAAAGTAGGCTACCGATTCAATTTTCTTCACTGATAAGGCAGAATTACATTTTTGTGATTCTGTCTTTTTAATTAAGATTATTATATGATTAAGTTCCTTCCTTTAATAGTAGTAAGAATTTTCCATTTATTATATAATATTCATATGCGCATATGAGTATATTAGTACGGTTCTTGTATGTGAAGGCAGAACCTGAGGTGAATCAGGTCAGTTACGTCATCATCTTTGATAGAAAATACGATTATTGAGGTGAGTAATATGAAAATTAGACAAGCAAACATTGAAGATGCCCAAGGAATCGGAAAAGTACATGTTGATAGTTGGCGAACAACATATAAAGGCATTCTTCCAGTTGATTTTTTGAATAACTTATCTTACGAGCAGCGAACAGAACTTTGGAAGAAGACTATTTCAGACGCTTCGAACTATGTACTGGTGGCGGAAAATGAACAAGATGAAATAATCGGCTTTGCAACCGGTGGCACAAGAAAAACTAATTCAGTACCGAATGCAACTGATTTAACTTCTATCTATCTTTTAGAAGAATATCAAGGAAAGGGGATCGGAAAGCAACTACTCAAAGAAGTATTCGCTTATTTTAAACTAAAAGGATACGAAAAAGTATTTGTCGAAGTACTAGCAGAAAATAAAACACGTGATTTCTATGAATATTATGGTGCACAATATGTCAATAACATAGAAATAAATATTGGCGAAAAAATAGTAGAAGAGCTCATTTACGTATGGAATGATATTAATAAGGTTATAGAAAAAATAAAATAGAAAAAATATAAAAGAACGTATATTCTCAAATCGATAATATACGTTCTTGTTTAATTAAAACAGGTAAGAGTATGCTTGTAGTTCATGTTCTATAAAATTTTTATATCTCCAGAATAAATTGTTCGCACTGTGCCATCACCCTCTGTTAGCTGTAGTACACCTTCATCCGTAATCCCACTGGCAATGCCTTCAAAGCGTCCACGTAGAGTCGTGACTTCAATACGTTGTCCAATAGTACACGACATTTGTTCCCATAGCTTTTTAATGCTAGCAAAGCCTTCCTTCACGTATAAATCCGTGAATTGTTCTAAATATTGAAGAATAGATGCAACAAGGGCTGCACGATTAATTTCCTCACCTGCTTCTAAACGTAAAGACGTAGCTATATTGGCAATTTCTAGGGAGAAATCTGATTCAACTTGGTTTGCATTAATACCAATGCCTACTAGCAGTGCTTGTACACAGTCTGCCTCAGCCTGCATTTCTGTTAATATACCGGTACATTTTTTACCGTTAATGAGCAAATCATTTGGCCATTTAATGGCTGGTTCAATTTGTTTATATAATGTTTTTATCGCCATCGTAACTGCAACTGCTACGACAAGCGTAAACGATGAAGCTTGCTGAGGGGTAACATCCGGTCTCACAATAACGGTCATCCAAATACCTGTGCCATTTGCAGATTCCCATGGACGTGCCATACGTCCACGACCAGCAGTTTGCTCCTCCCCGATTATAATTGTGCCATGTGGAGCGCCTTCCTGTGCAAGCTTATGAGCGATTATTTGTGTCGAATCTACAACATCAAAATAATGAATTTCACGTCCAAAACGTTCTGTATTTAAAAATAGTTCAATTTGTGTTGGACTTAAGCTATTAGGCACACCAATCAATATATAGCCCTTTTTCTTTACCGTTTCAAATGTGTAGCCTTCCTCCTGTAGCGATTGCATATGCTTCCATACAGCTGTACGGGATACTCCAAGGGAATCTGCTAGCTCTTGACCCGAAACAGCTTCACCATTAGCAGCTAATATTCTTTTTAAAATTTCATCCTTCATGGAAATACTCATGCTTAAATCAATCCTTTATTAAAATATACTATCACTTATTTTTTATTAAATAAGACTTACCTTAAGAATCTTGATCCACATCAGTGAATTCTTGATATTGAATTTCTGGAACCATGTATTAACGTTGTTTTCTCATTTTTCTCCAAACGTTCCTTCTAAAGGGCGATGACGAAAAAGATAAAGCAAAAGCAAGCGACCTTATTTTAGATGACGTATGGTAATTGGTCACTTTTTGGTCACTTGCTATATTTTCATGAGTTCAAAACTCTTTTAATTCAAGGCTACTCATTTTTCATGGACATACCCACGTTCAAATCATTTCTTTAAACGAATAGCTGACACTTATTTTTCTATTTTGAATAATAATAATTATTATCATACTGCATATAGTCACATTTGACCACAATCAATTTTTTAACTAGCTTTTTATAATTTTGAGGGTTTCACCTTATTATACTGTAACATTTTCTTATCAAATATAAAATCGTATAAAGCTAAAACTGAAAAACATCAGTATCATGGGATTATCCATAGACAAAACATTACTATGAGAACCTTTTATAAAACATGGGCTTTTTTTTCGTCTGCACTTCTTTGTGTGTACAAATTCAAGAAAAATTTACACAAACGTATTAGAAATTATTCAAAATTTTATAATGCAGAACGAGCACAAAGTGTGTCATTTTCAATACTATTTACTTAGTTCATTAAACTGAAACTCTATGGGTTTTTCTTTTGATTCATATTGTAGTTTCTCCATTACTTGACGATAAGAGAACGCAATTTAAAAGAATAACAACAGCAGAAATTGCCTGTTTTCACATAAAAATTTATCCTATATAGTCATTTCTTTATATAGGTTTCTTTTATTTTTGGCAAACAAATTTTATCCAATTCCCATCTTCATGAACAATAACACTACTAAACCCTATAGATTTTAGTAATTCTTTTAATTCATTACTTTTTTTATAGTTATCCATGTGATATTCAATCTTATCTTTTTCGCAAGTTACTAGAAATACACCGTCCGATTTTAATATCCTATGTATTTCACTAAACCCTTCTTCAAGATTACTCCAGTAAAAATGAGTTTGAATGGCTGTTATTTTATCCATGGTATTATCTTCAAATGGTAGTGAAGCTACATCTGCCTCAAAAATTTCAGCACGATTTTGCTCTACCCATACCTGATTTTTTTCTATAGATGATTTAACTGCTTCAGATGAAATATCTATTCCATATACTTTTCCTTGTGTAGTTTTATTTGCCAATCTATGAATTGTTTCACCACCACCACATCCAACATCTAAAATATGATCATCTTTTTGTATTTCAATATTCTGTAATCCCCAGTCTGTCATATTAACAAAGGTTTTGTTCCAAATTTTTGTCAATATATATCCAATAGCTCCCTTTGGGTGTGAAACCTGTCCAATTAAATAATTCATTGTTGGTTTATACAAAATCAATCCCAAAATCACAAATAAAAAAATTTTCTTCATTCCAACCAGCCCTTTTGACAGCCACACCCAACATTCAATACATAATCAATTTGCTGAAAATCAATATTTTGAAATCCCCCATCTGTACTTTTTAAATTATATTTTTGTTCGAACAACACTTTTCCCTCCTACTATTTTGAAATTTACCTAACGATATTTCAAAACAATAGTATAACGACTTGCAAAAGATGTCAATAACTTTTGAAATACAAACGATTTTATTTCAAAACTTTATGCTAGCATAAAATGAACTCAATCCAAGAAACGCATACAGGAGGAAAGTGACATTAATTAAAATAAAAAGAAGCCATTCGAGATGAATGGCTTGGCTTCTAAAAAACTTCAAATAAATTATTTACTTTTTCCGATGATTCCATATAAAAATAGTTTGTGTAATTCTTGTTGTTTTATTTTTATTTTATCTGATTCAATTTCAATACTATTAATAGCTTCCATAAAATCTAAAATTGTAGCAGTTGAGATTGAATGATCTATCACATTTTCTTGTTTTCCCAATTCTATATAACTTTTATAAATATCTTTTTTTATTTTATTAATGTTTTCAACTAAGAATTTCAGCAATACTGTATCTTCCAATGCCGAATGTGAAAAATATTCATGTAATGATTGATTGATTTGATTAGAACAGATGGAGAGAGCTTTATATAGTTTTTCCTTAAATTCCATTTCTTCAGTAAGTAAATTTTGTGCAATTTGCATAGTATCTTTCATTACAACGGTCACACACTCTTGTACTAATGCCTCTTTATTTCCAAAATAATTATAGATGGAGACTTGTGAAACATTAGCCAATGCAGCAATATCTTTTATACTAACTGCGGTAAATCCTTTATCGCTAAATAATTCTAAAGAAGCATTAATGATCGCAGATTTCTTTTTTTGCGATCTGATTTCATACTTATTCATGTTTACCTCCAACTTCCTATAATTAGAAATATATCAAAAATGAATTCTTCCGTTTTGAAATAGCGAGTATTTTTTTGACATCCAATATATTATGATTATATCATAGATTTGAAATTCAGAATTGGATATTTCATATTTAGAAATACCATATAAAGCGTCCATCCCTGAAAAAATACTCAGTTAAAAGACCTGTTGAAGCACGTAAGCACGAATTAAACAGCTCGACAATGGAATTAGGAAAATTTCTAAGGCACAATAATAAGGCATGAGTCCGATTCAATATCGAAACTCATGCCCCAACCGCAGCCTAATGAAATAACTATGTCTAACAACTTCAATAACCGAATTCTTTTAGTTATTTTTTGGTAACTCTTAACTACATTTCAATTTGTAATAATTATAGTAAAATTAAGTGTTTTCATGCTTACGGACATACTCACGCTCAAACCAAGCCTTTAGTTGATGGTGCTCATTAGCACATTCGCCATTCACAACTGCTTCAAGCATCGCCTGCAACGCTTCTTTTACCCATGGCCCACCTTTTATTCCAGACCATTTTAACAAATCTGTACCTTTTACAATAAGCTCCTGTTTATGTCTAATAGGAAGAGCTGTCTGTATTTCAAGTATACTTTGTTGTGGCATTTCAACATCAAGCTGTCTCAACTCCGCAAAATAACAAGCTGCTTCAAGTTCCTGTTGAGTATATAAAAAGTAATCCATTTTCGTCCAGCCATTTTTTAAAGCTTTTAAAGCTTCTAACACAGCTTTTACAAATGCCATCTCCTTATTCGATAAACGATAGTCACCTAGCACTTCTCGCCAATGATCACCCTGTAATACCGCGAAATATGCCCAGCCTAATAACTTGTCCTGCGTGTTAAATTCAGACCAGTCATTCGCTTGAAAAGTACCATTCAAATAATTCACTAAGCTACTTTCCTTAAGCTTTTTTATACCGTTAAAAACATCTTTCCCTACCCATAGCTTATCGAGCTCTGCCTTTATACGCTCTTTCGCAATCCAAGAAATATTATCAGCCTTGTCCTGCATTGCTTTCAAGGTTTCTGATTCAATTAGAAAACCGAGCTGTGCTGAAAAACGTATGGCCCGTAGCATTCGTAATGCATCTTCCGAAAAACGTTTCTGTGCATCACCAACAGCTCGAATTACACCAGCCTCAATATCTTGGCGTCCTCCATAAAAATCAACAAAAGAACCATCACGGCGCATCGCTATGGCATTCATCGTAAAGTCTCGGCGCTGTAGATCTTCTTTTAACGAACGTACAAATTGCACTTCCTCGGGTCTACGGTGATCCGTATATTCACCATCTGTGCGATATGTCGTTACCTCCACCGATCCAGCTGGCACGATAACAAGTACCGTCCCATGCTGAATCCCTATATCAACTGTGCGATCAAAGATAGACTTTACTTCGTCTGGCATGGCATTTGTCGCAACATCTACATCGTGGGCTGGACGACCGAGTATAGCATCTCGTACTGCACCACCGACGATCACTGCCTCAAAGCCTGCGTATTCTAGTTGTTCAATAACTGAATAGGCTGCTTGCCATTCTTTATTGTTTTGCATGATTTCTTTCAGCAACCTTTTCGTACAATTTTTCATATTGTTCTACAATTTTAGATGAATGGAATTTTTCATCAACAGCACGGATAGCTGCTTCTCGGAAATGTTGTAATTTCTCTTCATCCTTCAATAGGTTTACAGCATACTCTTTCACTGCATCCGTATCACCTAATTCCACTATATAGCCATCTACCCCATGTTCAATGACTTCTGGAATACCGCCTACAGCTGATCCAATACAAGGTACACCACAAGCCATTGCTTCAAGTAAAACTAGCCCGAATGATTCCTGCTGTGATAGTAATAATTTAAGGTCACTTATCGCATACAATTCAGCTAAATTTTCTTGTTTGCCTAAAAATAAAACATCCTCCATATAAGGACTTTCCTTTACTTGATCCATTACACGATGCTTTTCTGGACCATCTCCTACAAGCAATAGCTTTGCCTTCATGTTCGCACGAATTTTCATAAAGGCGTCTATAATATGCGGAAGATTTTTAATTTTACGGAAGTTAGATACATGAATAATAACTTTTTCATCTTCTTCAATTCCAAACTGTTCCTTTAAGTTTCCTGGATTGCGTGGGAAGTATTCACGTTCATCAACAAAGTTGTAAATCGTGTTAATCGGCTTTACTGTATCAATAAGCTCGTATGTTTGTTGCTTTAATGCCTCTGACACTGTCGTTACGATATCAGATTTGTCAATGCCATACTTAATTGCCTGTGAAAGAGTGGAATCCTGCCCAAGCACAGAAATATCTGTACCGTGTAACGTTGTAACAATCCCAATGTCACGACCACTCATTTCACGTGCCAAAACAGCACAGACAGCATGTGGTATTGCATAATGCACATGAAGCACATCTAGTTCTTCATCCTTAATCACGTCCGCCATTTTACTCGCTAATGCTATATCATATGGCGAATATTGAAATACTGAATAATTGCTAACTTCTACTTCATGGAAAAAGACGGTTGGATAAATTTTATTCAATCGAAATGGTACGCTTGAGGTGATGAAATGAATCTCGTGCCCTCTCTCTGCAAGCATTTTTCCTAATTCTGTTGCGATAACACCAGAGCCTCCAACTGTTGGATAACAGGTAATGCCAATTTTAAGCTTTTTCATTCGATTATCATCCTTTCTAAATCACGTCTTTTTTTAATTTCTTCTTTCTTGAATCAGTCTCCAATCCACAAAGCCTTCTTGTAGGCCTTTTAGTAATATTTCTGCTGTTCCCATATTTGTAGCCAGTGGCACTTGGTAAACATCACAAAGACGAATAAGTGCAGAAACATCTGGCTCATGTGGTTGTGCTGTTAATGGATCACGGAAAAAAATGACCATGTCCATATCATTATTGGCAATCATAGCACCAATTTGTTGATCGCCACCGAGTGGTCCTGAACGAAAACGTGTTACCTCTAAGCCTGTAGCTTCCATAACACGCTGTCCTGTTGTACCTGTAGCAAACAATATATGCTCATTTAAAATATTTCGATAAGCAATAGCAAACTGTACTAAATTATCTTTTTTACGATCATGTGCAATTAATGCGATTTTCATAATGCTTCCATCCCAATCTTTAGATGATGTTTTCTAAACCATATACAAGTTGATCCATTTTCATGACCTCTTCTACGCAAAATGCTACACCAGACATAAAAGAATTACGGTTTAATGAATCATGACGAATTGTTAATAGCTGCCCATCTCCGCCAAATAACACTTGCTGGTGTGCTACTAAACCTGGTAATCGAACAGAGTGAATACGCATGCCATCAAATTCTCCACCCCTTGCACCTTCGATCGTTTCTTTTTCCTCTGGATGTCCTTGGATCTTTTGTGTTCGCACCTCTTGAATCAATTGTGCCGTTTTAACAGCTGTTCCTGATGGAGCATCCAGCTTTTGATCATGATGCATTTCAATAATTTCAATATCAGGTAAATATTTTGCCGCTTCCTTAGCAAATTTCATCATAAGGATAGCCCCTATCGCAAAGTTAGGAGCAATAATACAGCCTAGCTCTTTCTCTTTAGCCATTGCTGATAATTCCACTAGTTGTTCATCTGTAAAGCCTGTTGTTCCAATTACAGGTCGTACATTTAAATTCAAGGCCTCTTTAGTATGTTTGTATACTGCATGCGGGCTTGTTAAATCTACTAATACGTCTGGTGCAGTCGCCTCAACAAGGTCAGACATATCTGTAAAGATTGGAGTCGTATAACTTGCGGGAAACATTTCCAAATCAGCTAATGTTTTTCCTACATCTTTATAATCAAGTACAGCTACTAATTCCATTTTGTCATGCTTCATGACCGTATGTACAGCCTCAGCCCCCATTTTTCCTCTAGGTCCTGCTATTGCTACACGAATTGACATTATTCTCCATCCTTTCTAGTCCAGCGATCTTTATCCCTTGTTTCAAATTTATGTATAACGCGTAAAAGTGCTTCATCTAATTTAATGCCCTGCGCATTTGCAAAGCATACTAAAACAAAGAAAAAGTCACCTAATTCTTCTTCAATACTGTTCGTTTCCTCAGTACTCTTTTTCTTCTTTTGCCCGTATACATCCTGTACCTCACGAGACAATTCACCAAGTTCCTCGGTTAGACGTGCCAGTAACTCAAATGGCGGGAAATAGCCTTCCTTAAATTGTCCTATATAATCATCTACACGCTGCTGTAAAGCTTGCATTGTCACTTGTTCAGTCATCTAAATCACACTCCTACTTACCATCGTATAAAATTTACACCATTGTTGTCAAAAACAATAAAATGTCAGATAATAGATAGCACTACTTCAATTGTTAGGAACTTCAGGAGGTCATATGCTAAAACAGATCAAAATCAGCAATATTATCGCAATAATGCTCGGGGCTGCAATTTTTAGCTTCGGCTTCGTCCACTTCAACATGCAAAATCAACTTGGTGAAGGTGGCCTAAGTGGGATTACACTTATACTTTATTTTACACTTGGCTGGGACCCTGCTTTAATGAATTTACTATTAAACATTCCTATGTTTATTATTGGTTATCGTTTACTTGGGAAAAAATCATTTATTTATACGCTTGTTGGAACTTTATCTGTTTCAGTTTTCCTAAAAGTTTTCCAAAAGTATCAATTTACTATTCATTTAGAGGACGATCTGTTACTTGTTGCTCTTTTTGCAGGGGTTTTTGTTGGACTAGGGCTCGGTATCGTCTTTCGCTTCGGTGGTACAACTGGCGGTGTAGATATTTTGGCTCGCCTTGGGCATAAATATTTTGGCTGGAGTATGGGTAAAACGATGTTCATCTTTGACGCAATTGTCATTATCCTATCATGGCTAACGTTTTTAGATGCACGCTCTATGATGTATACCCTTGTTGCGGTATTTGTTGGTGCGCGCGTCATTGATTTTGTTCAAGAAGGAGCATATGCTGCACGTGGAGCACTTATTATTTCTGAAAAATCTAGCGCCATTGCTGAGATGATCGCATTACGAATGGAACGTGGTATTACTATACTTGAAGGTCATGGCCATTTTACTAAGCAACAAAAAGAAGTGATTTATTGTGTCATTGGCCGTAATGAGGTTGTACGTTTAAAATCTATTGTACATGAGGTTGATCCACACGCATTCGTATCTATAATAGAAGTACGAGATGTAGCAGGAGAAGGCTTCACGCTAGACGACGAAAAACAACCGCTCCAATAACATTATATTTGCCTGCTCTCCTCGAATAAAACATTTTACTTTTTCGTTGAAGGTAGGCTTTTTTTACATAGTAAATTAACGGATTAAAAAACTTGCTATAGTGAATTACCACTACAACAAGTTTTTTATTAGTCGTCACTTCGCATATTTGTAAAGATTAATACTAAACGTAATAATTCTAATACAGCTACTGCTGCCGCGGCAACATATGTTAATGCTGCAGCACTTAACACTTTTCGTGCTGGGCGCTCTTCTTCATTTGTAATAATTCCTAGAGAATTCATTTGCACTAATGCACGCTTTGATGCATCAAACTCTACTGGTAACGTTACTAATTGGAAAACTACACCTGCTGCTAACAATACGATACCTAGTAATAACATATTGGTTAGGTGGGAAAAAATACCAATCATTACAAATATCCAAGACATATTTGATGAAATATTTGCAATTGGCACTAGCTTACTACGTAATGTCAGCATTGAATAAGCTTCTTTATGCTGAATGGCATGGCCAACCTCGTGGGCAGCAACTGCAGCACCAGCAATACTCGCCTCGTAGAAGTTACTTTCTGATAAAGCAACTGTTTTTGTTGCTGGATTATAGTGATCAGACAACACACCTTGTGTTGGAACAACTCGTACATCATATAAGCCGTTTGCATCTAAAATCGCACGCGCTACCTCTGCACCTGTTTGTCCCTTCATTGTACGTTCTTTTGCAAACTTATTATACGTGCCCTTTACTTTCATCTGTGCGTAAAGTGGTAGTAGCATTATGATTGCAAAATAAACAATATACATACTTGTTGACAATTTTCTAACCCCTTTCTACTTGGATACTATAATTCTATAATCATTTACCTAATTCGGCAAATATTTGCGCCATCTAATTGAGAAGATGGCTAAAAAAATACATGTAACTGATAACCAAAAAGTAAAATAGCCGATATAGCTTGTATAATCTGCTAAATCACGATACATCGGCATTTGGCCGAATACATAATCAATCACATCGTTATGCAATGTCCATACCGCTGCTACAGCAATATGCCAATATGAAAAAACATATTTACCGAGATACAAAATTACTTGGACAGCCATTGCAAAATGCGAGCCTACAAGCATCCAGCCTTGCCAACCTATAGATCCAGTTTCAATCAGGGTCCAAATATTCATTACATCAGCCCAAATTCCATATTTCACCGATGTAACAAGTGCTAGCACTTCCATAAGTGGCCATTTTTTATCCATAATCCAAGCTAGCAATACAAAGCAAAAGAATAAGCTAGCTGTTGGGCTATCCGGCACAAAAATATAAAAAATGGGCTTCGTGATGGCAAGCTGCCATCCATACCAATAGTAACCGTAAATAGTACCTAATAGATTAATAATAAGTAATAGTATTAAAAATGATTTATGTGTAAGGAGAAACCAAATATTTGCACGTGTAATTTGCATAATTAAAACTCCTTTATCTTCTGTCTTTACTAAGATGCCTTTTTTAATTGTTATTATGTATTTAATTTGCCACAAACTATTATCCTTAACGTGAGGTTGATTTCATTTTAACCAATGTCATCCCTATCTTTTGTTGATGAGCTTTTTTCTAACATTTCCCTTAATCAAATGGTTGAGTATTGCACACGGTTAGTACTACGTAAATTCCAGTGACTGCCCAGCCACTTTCGAATACTTAAATTTATTCTCGTAGATATTATAATTTTGCGGGAACTTTTTTGAAGTTGTAACAGTCACATTATTATACTAGAAGAAAAAAAGAGCCAGTTTCCTGACTCTTTTAAACTATACTTATTTATCTTCTTTTAAGCTCGCAACAAATTCAGCTATTTGCTTCGCTTCTTCATCTGTACCTTTGAATACACCAGGTGGCATTTTGCCTCGACCGTTATGGATAATATCTTCAACTTCGTCAGCTGTTAGTGTATTACCAAGTAATTTTGGAGCAGCTGGGCCACCTTTTAAGTCAGCCGCATGACAGCCGATACAAGATTGAGCTGCGTCACTTGTTTCACCAGTCCAAATTTTATAACCTGGTAGTGATTCATCAATAGTAACTTTAACTTCTTGTTCAATTGCGCCCATTGCTTTTTGAGCTTCCCAGTCATGGTTAGCAACTGCTTCCCATGTTAAGTAAAACATAGCTGCCAGAGTCAATAACATAAACGCTGTTGGTAACGGACGTTTAGATGGACGACGTTCTGGACTTTTATCTAAAAATGGCATTAATAATAGCGCTCCAAATGCAAGACCTGGAATTATAACAGTTCCAATAACATTATATGGACCTGAAGCATATGAGTATTTTAATAATTGATACAAGAATAAGAAGTACCAGTCCGGTAATGGAATGTACGCTCTTGTCGGATCAGCTGGTCCTTCAAGTGGTGATGGATGTGCAACTGTTAATATTAAATAAGCAATTAAAAATACAGCACCAACCATCCATTCTTTTAGTAAGAAGTTCGGCCAGAAAGCTTCCGTCTTACCTGGATATTCGGAATAATCCTTTGGAACGTTCGGCATTCTGTGATTCGCTTTAATACGAGAATCACCAACAAATTTCATTCCTTTTCCGCGATGCATTATGTCCCCTCCTTTAAAAAATCATCGAACCGTCAAGAACTATTACAACGGCCCTGAAATTCCTTGACGACGAATCATGATAAAGTGTGCTGCAAGTAATGCAAATAATACTGCAGGTAAGAAGAATACATGAATCGCAAAGAATCGTGTTAACGTTTGAGCACCAAGAATAGTTGAGTCACCCGCTAATAAGATTTTAATCCATTCACCGATAAACGGTACGGATGCAGCAATTTGGATACCTACTTTTGTAGCGAATAATGCTTTCATATCCCAAGGCAATAAGTATCCTGTAAAACCAAGACCCATCATTACACCAAAAATACCTACACCAACCATCCAGTTTAATTCACGAGGTTTCTTATAAGAACCTGTAAAGAATACACGAAGTGTATGTAAGAACATCATAACGATTACTAATGAAGCTCCCCAGTGGTGCATACCGCGTACGATTTCACCAAATGCTACTTCGTTTTGTAAATAATAAACTGATTTCCAAGCATTCACTACGTCTGGTACATAGTACATTGTTAAGAACATACCTGATAGAATTTGGATTACCGTGATGAAGAAAGTTAATCCACCGAAACAGTAAACGAATGCTGAAAAATGATGTGCAGGGTTCACGTGCTCTGGCACTTCGTGGTCGGCAATATCACGCCAAATCGGTGTAATATCTAAGCGTTCATCGACCCAATCATAAATTTTATTTAGCACTGTTTTGTACCCCCTTACTTAACTAGAGTATTTGGATGAATTGGCCCAAGCGATAAGTAACCATCATCTTCTTTAACTTCATATTCATCCAATGGACCTAATGGTGGTGTTCCTGCTACGTTATTACCATTCTTCTCATAGCGTCCACCATGACAAGCACAGAAGAATTGATCTGGGTGTGTTGAATCTGTTCCCCAGTCCACCATACATCCTAAATGCTTACAAACAGGAGATAATGCAACGATTTGATCGCCTTGTTTGAAAACCCATGCTACGTTTGTTACGTCTGATTTGTACCATGCATCAACTTGTTCAAATGTTAAGTCAACTTTAACAGGTTTGTCAGTAATATCAGCGATTTTATGCTCTGTTTTTACAAAGTTACCACCAGCATGACTTTGTAGTACTGGGTCAATCGCAAAACGAAGCATTGGCATCAGCATACCTGCCGCCATAAAGCCACCTACACCAGTTAGTGTATAGCTTAGGAATTGACGACGTGAAACTCGATTATTACTCATTTTTTTCCCCCCTCTAACTTAAAGGTCAGTCCAACGGACATTCATTTACAAATAGTAATACTAGGACATATCTATGATATATCAACTCCATAGCTTGGTCAATATAGCATTCTGTGGAAAGCTGGAGAATGTGAACAATTATTGAAACTAATTGTTAAATCTGTGTCCATTTGGTCGAAAAAATCGGAATCACTTGTCGCAATTGATCTTCGAGAATGGAGTTTTTCACGCCTTTATCCATGCTTTCTAGCGGAATAGCTGGTAGCCAAATAACATTTACTTCATCTCCAATATTTGTCCAAAAATGGTCACAAGTAATGAAGAACACATGCTTAAAACCAGCATTATGTAATTGTGCCTCTAATTGCTTCGGCATATCTTCGTTTTTTAATGTTGCACTATACGTAAATGGTGGCATCAGTAATAAACGACCTTTAAACTGCTGTTCGATAAAAGATGTAAGCGATAACAAAAAATCCACCTCTGTACCGCTCTGTTTCATTTTTTCAGGAGTTAAATCTACAGTTACGAGTGGAACAATTGCTGTATCGATAAATTCCTTCTGTGCCATAAACAATGTCACATCACTTGCATTAAAATACATCTCACAAACCTCCTCTAGTTGCATAAATCCATTTCGCCTTGGCGTAATTCCGTCCGGATTTT
This sequence comes from Lysinibacillus sphaericus, assembly GCF_006864135.1. Taxonomy (GTDB): domain Bacteria; phylum Bacillota; class Bacilli; order Bacillales_A; family Planococcaceae; genus Lysinibacillus. Next base: position 172,861 of record NZ_SADV01000005.1, read on the forward strand.
GAATTGTGCCTGCACAAATCCTTCCTTTCAAAATCTGTGACATCCGCCGGGGCTTTATCTTCATGCAGTTGGGTTTGGTACCCCACTACATGAAGATAAAAAAATGCCCTTCTCCACTCTTCAAATAGGATAGCCAATAAAAAGTGAAAACAATCATTCACTTGTTATGTTATCATATTGAGGTAGATAAAGGACATTCCATTTTTACTTATAACTAACGTAAATTAGCCGTTTCCTTTAAAGCTTGTAACAAATTAGACAATTCATAAAAGCGCTCTTCATTTCCCTGATCGAGGGCTTCATCAATTTGCGCGAGTAATTTTTCTTCTTGGAATACGAGTAAGCTGTTGGAAAGCAGCTCTTCTGCCAGTAAGCGATCTTTTTCACTAACAATCAGTGCTTCTGGCATATAAGGGTTTTCTTCAAGAACTGCTAAGTATTGTGCACTTGGTGGTACATTTGGAAAATTCAATTGTATATACATATCTTCATGCTCGTGTAAACGTAAATCATGGAAGGATTTCTCAGCATCTGCTGTCATTACATTGCCTTTGTAAAAACGAAACGGCACTCCTGTTGAATCGACCGTTGACATTACCATTGCTCTAGGGCAATAGTGAGCTTCTTCAACAAATCGAATTCGTTTTAATAACTCATCGTTACTTAATAAGTAATTCAAAATCCATACACACTCACGACGTTTCAATTGATAATTTTTTAAAAACCATCTAACAAATGCTTTTTTATCGACAACTGATACAGAAGCAGTCATACCCACTCCCTCCTTTACTCAAAATCTAAGGTTTCTAACTTCTCTTGCCACTCCAGTTCACCCGGCTGAATAGTTATTAATTGACCGAGCACTTCTTTAGCTTCTGAACGTTTTCCTTCCTCTAACAAGAAATAAACATACTTTTCTAAAAATGCTGCGTCTTCCTTAAAATCATTATATGCCAAACGGTAAAATTCGTATGCACGGTCGTACAATTCTAAATTTTCATATGCAACCGCAGCAAATGGGTATAAGGTGCTCCATTCAAAATCATTTTTTTGCAACGTTTCAAATAATTCTATTACATCCTCATGGCGCTCTTGCTGTGCCAACACGGAGATTAATGCTAATACTGCCTCCATGTATTCAGGATCTAAGGCAATGGCTTCACGTAGATGCTGCTCGCCCTCAGCTGGTAAACCAGTTTTTAAAGCCATTTTACCGGCGAATAAAAATAAGGATTTATCGTATTCGTCACGCTTTAATCCTTCCAGAATGGCAGCGTATGCTTTTTTATTGTCCTCCGTCATGGCATAGCTTTCAGCAAGCAATAAATAGGCTGAAAAATAATCCGGGTCTAATTCTTTTAATTCCTCTAATTGTTTAATGGCCATTTCATATTTTTGTGATTGAAAGGCTGAATACGCTGCACCAAATAAAACATCTGGCTTTACTTCATCTTCCAGTGCTTTTAAATAGTAATCTAAGGCCGTTTCATAGGCAGCTCCTGCACGATACACCTCAGCAAGTCGTTCAGTAAGACTAACCCCAGCAAATTCAACTTGTTGTTCATATAATTCTTCATATAGTCTCGCAGCCTCTAAGAAGCGACCAGTTTCAAATAAAAGCTCCGCTTTAGCAAATTGTAATAATGGCTCATCAGGTAATATAGATAGTGCCTCATTGATGCGCATTTCTGCTACTTCAAACAATCCTTGCATTTGATAATAATCCGCTAATACTAATAATGCTTGAGGATATTCTGGAGCTGCCTCCTCTACTTCTAATAAAAAATCTAACGCTTCATCTTCATCGCCAAGTTCCATTAAGACGTTTGCACGATCAATTTTCAACTGTGCCTCTTCTGGGAATAAAAATTGTAAATGCTCCAGTACACGGTCAGCTTCCTTCATATATCCATACTGCATAAAAATTTCAGCTAGCGCATAAATGTCCTCAGGTAGCTCTTTCGTTAAAAATGTTTCAAGTAGCTGTTCAATTAATGCTAAGTCCCCTTGTTCAAGTGCTTGCATCATTTCAGTCATCGCATTGTTCACAGTCATTCACCTATTCTTTCATTAATACCTTTATGCTACAAAACATTTTCTCTCGAAACAAGAAAAAACTCCCCAAAAGACTTGGAGAGTCAAATATCAATTTCGCCTTGGCGTAATTGTAGCTGACGCTTTGCTTTCGCTACAGATAAACAATGCTTCCGGATTTTGAATTATGCCCAGGCCTGCACGAGGGCCCGTCACGATGTCAGTCATTTCGGTAATGCCACAGAACTTGGCTTTTTACCGATCCAGGTCAATTAGCCTTTTTCGCAGGATGCAAAGGTTTTAGGCTAACTGACTTTATTCATTATTTGAAAATCCGTGACATCCGCCGGTGGCTTTAGGCCAACAGATGTTTTTTGCGCGAATGCGTAGTGCCCGTAGACCAGCAGCGCGATGTTGGTCACCCAGTCGTATGTTGTTGTTGTTGTTGTCGCTTTCGCACAGATAAATTGCCACAGGACGTGACGTTTTAAACTGGGTTCCTCTATTTCAGTAGGTGCTTGCAGCAGCATTCATCATACTACCTTTAGAGGTGGATTCTTCTACTGAATGAAGATATGACATTATTTTACTTCCTCTATATGCTCGAAAAACGATGGATAAGAAACAGCAATACATTCTGCGTCATCTAAAGTTACAGCACCATCTGTTATTAGTGCTGCAACAGCACCCATCATTCCTATACGATGATCACCATAGGTTTTAAGGCTAGCACCACATAATGGAGTTGGTCCTTCAATAATCATTCCATCCTCAGTAGCTTCAATAGTAGCACCTAGTTTTTTCAATTCATCCACAACAGCCGTTATCCGGTCTGTTTCCTTCACTTTTAACTCCTCGGCATCCTTAATAATAGTTTTACCGTTTGCCTGCGTTGCTAATAAAGCCAGGATCGGGATTTCATCGATAAGACGAGGAATAATATCTCCCTCAATTGTAGTGCCTCTTAAAGTCGACGTTTCAATTGTAATTGTTGCCGTCGGCTCTGATTGGCTATCTTCATTTGGCATAAGTGTTATAGATGCGCCCATATTATGAAGCACTTCGATGATACCATCCCGTGTTGGATTAATTCCGACATTTTCTAGCGTTATTTTACTATCCTCACAGATGGCCCCTGCTACTAAGAAAAAGGCCGCAGATGAAATATCACCTGGCACATTCACATGTGTCCCTGTTAAAGTTTGTCCTCCTTTTAATGAAATAACACCATCCACTTCATCAACCTGTGCACCAAACTGACGTAGCATTCTCTCCGTATGGTCTCGAGATACTTCCATTTCTCGTACAATTGTAGTACCTTCAGCGCGTAAACCAGCAAGTAAAACAGCTGACTTCACCTGCGCACTTGCAACAGGCATGTGGTAATCAATAGCTTGTAAGGCTGTACCTTGAATGGCTAATGGCGTATATTGTCCATTTGCCCTTCCAGTAATGTGTGCACCCATTTGACGTAACGGATCAATAACACGGCGCATTGGTCGTTTTCCTATGGACGCATCCCCTGTCATTACTGAATGTACAGTAGATCCGGCTAGAATCCCTAGCATTAAGCGTGTCGTTGTACCAGAATTCCCTGTATATAGTACTTCTGTAGGTTCTTGCCACCCCTCTATACCCGGGCTGTCGATGGATACATTGGTTCCTTCTACGTCAATTTTCACACCGAGCTTGCGGAAGCAATCAATTGTACTTAAACAATCCTCACCTAATAAAAAGCCGTCAACTGTTGTTTTACCCGTTGCAATGGCTCCAAACATAACGGAACGGTGTGAGATAGATTTATCACCTGGAATCGTTAAAGTCCCTTGTAAGGAAGGTTTATCATATTGTAATACTTTTTCACTCATCGTTTTCTTCCCTCCAATATTATGAAGATAGAAAGCGCCGTAATGCCGACGCTTTCTTTTAAATAGGCATTTCCTAGGATGCCTATGAAATATATGTTTCGTAATTAGCACGCTTTTGTATACACGCTGCCGCACGTTCACGATCACTTTCACTTTGTAAGCTAATAACAAGAATCCCGAAAACGTCTTCTCGTGACTCGACGATACGTAAATTTGTAATACTAATCGCTTCGTCTGCAAGTAAGCCTGTCACCTCAGAAATAACCCCCGGATAGTCAGGAACATCCACATATAAGTCAAATGATGTGAACATTGCTCCAGCACTAATCGGTAATTCATCTCTTAGCTCTTTAGCAACAGCAAAGTATGTTTCTATGTCATCTGAGCTACCATTGAAAAGCAGCTCCTTCACACGACTCATTTCCTTTTCCCAGCCTTCTAGCTGTGCAATTAACTCTTCTCGATTTTGTAATGTAATATCTCGCCATAAAACTGGATTGGACGAGGCAATACGCGTTACATCACGGAAGCCACCTGCAGCAAGTGAGCGTGTCATCGGATATTCCCCGTTTTCTCCGCCCAATTGATGCACAAGAGAAGCAGCAACGACATGCGGAAAATGACTTACTACAGCTGTCATATGATCATGCTCACGAGCAGATACACTAACAACCTTTGCATGTGTAAATTTTAAGAGACTTTCAAGCTGTGCCATATTGACAATTTCTTCACCGGCGAGCGGTGTTAGCATATAATACGCATTTTCAAAAAGGTGAGCCTTTGCAGCTAAAACACCGCTTTTATGTGAGCCTGCCATTGGATGTCCTCCAATAAAGGTAATACCTAACTCACGTAGTTCCCCAGCCTTTTGCATAATCTTCTTTTTTGTACTCCCTGTATCTGTTACGATGACTTTATTTTTTAACGGCCATGTTTTTAATTGTTCCATCCATTCAAGCGTTGCGTTGACAGGAGTTCCAAAAATGATTACATCCACGTCGGCCACCACTTCTTTTGGATCTGTCACAATATCATGAACAATATTTAATGTTTTCGCATGTTCACGAGTTTTCGGATCCATATCATAGCCAATAATTTTTGTTTCTGGTGCCTTTTGCAATGCCAATGCAATCGAGCCTCCAATTAGGCCTAGCCCAATAACAAGCACGTTGCGTATCATGCGAAAACTCCTTGCTCTTTTAGGACGTTTTCAAGGTGGCGTAACAACGCTGCATTTTGATCCTCTGTTCCGATTGTCACGCGGATAAACCCAGGTAATCCTAAAGCATTTCCACTGCGGACTATAAAACCTCGTTTCATTAGCTCATTGAAAACAACATCACTATCAGTATTCGTATTAAAGAAAATAAAGTTCGTATCAGAAGGGAAGTATTTTAAATTATGTTTCTCACAAAATTCAATATATTGTTTTTTACCTTTTTCATTTGCTTCACGGCAAGCATTTATATATTCTTGATCACTTAAAGCTATTGCCGCAACTGCTTGACTTAAAATTGTATTATTAAATGGCGCTCTTACTGGATCAAGCTTTGCAATTACTTCTGGTTGCCCAATTGCATAACCAACTCGGAAAGAAGCAAGACCATATGCTTTTGAGAATGTACGCATTAATAGTACATTTGGAAACTCTTCTATTAAAGGTAGAGTATCTTTATGACCAGGATGCGTTACGTATTCGATATATGCCTCATCTAAAACTACTAGCACATCATTTGGAACCTTAGCTAAAAATGCTCGCAACTCAACATCAGGTATCACCACACCTGTTGGATTATTTGGACTACAAATCCAAACGATCGATGTATTACCATCAATTGCTTCTGCCATTGCATCTAGATCATGTGCACCTTCGATACAAGGAACTTTACGTACCTCTGCGCCTTCTATTTCAGCATTGTGCCGGTATTGGGAGAAGGATGGGTCTGCCATCACTGTGTTTACACCTGGATACAACAATGCACGAGTAATAATTGCAATAATATCGTCAGAGCCGTTACCAAAAAGAAGCTGTGTTTCTTTGACACCTAGATGATTTGCAACAGCTGTACGTAAATTTTGCGCATAGCCGTCTGGATAGATCGCATGATTTACTGAATTATTTTGTAAATAAGCAGTTACCTTAGGTGAGCACCCAAATGGGTTTTCATTAGATGCTAATTTTACGACTTCTTGTAAGCCATATTCACGTTGTACTTCTTCAATTGGTTTGCCAGGCTTATATGCTTGCATACCGTCCAATTGTTGTTTCCATTTCATCTCAAACATCTCCTCTATTATTTAGCTTGGGCTAAATCTGGTCTTAATTTCACTGCATCATTGAGATACAAGTGTTTTACATCCTTTTGTGCTACTTCCACATTTGCATGGATTAATACACGAATACAAAGTGGTAATGCGTTTGGCACGTCCATTTCATGCGTACACATGACAGGCACATATTGCCATCCGTCCATTAACCGTACAGCACGTGCCGGAAATGCTGACGTAATATCAGGTGTTGTAGATATTAATATGGAAGCAATATCATCTATTTCTACATTATTGGTTGCTACAACTTCACGCACTAATCTTGCTGTCTCATTCCATACAAGCTCTGGCTTGTCAGATTCAATTGTAATTGCTCCTCTAAGTCCACGAATCATACAAGCACCTCCGCTAATAGTTGTCGGAATTCGGCATCTACTTCTCTACACTCCGCTAAATCAATTGGTTGCACGAACGGTTTACCAATTTTCTCCAACAACACAAATTGTAAAATACCATACTCCGCTTTTTTATCTTTCATTAAATACTCTGTTAACTGTTCAAATGAATATTCTTTTACAGCTTCAAATGGATAGCCATTCTTCACTGCAAACTGCAAAAATGCTGTAGTGAAGTTACGATCTAATTCACCGTATCGTTCACTTAATAATAAACAATATACTAGACCAATCATGACAGCCTCGCCATGTGCTACTTTTCCATAACCAGCGGCCGCTTCAATGGCATGCCCATAAGTATGGCCTAGATTTAAAAATTTTCGCACAGATTGCTCAGTCTCGTCCTCTGCTACTATTTGCGCCTTCACTTCAATACCTTTTCTAAGCTGTTTCGCTAATTCTTCGGTCGTGAAATGAATAACTGTCTCAGCAGCCATTAATTCCTCTAACCACGCTGCATTAGAAATCATCGCATGCTTGATCACTTCTGCTGTTCCTGAACGTACCTCGCGTTCAGGTAAGCTTTCGATAAAGACAGTATCGTAAATAACTCCCTCAGGTTGATAAAACGCACCAATCATATTCTTACCTAGCGGATGGTTAATAGCTGTTTTACCACCTACTGCTGAGTCATGTGCCAAAATCGTCGTTGGGATTTGAATAAACGGCACCCCTCGCATATAAGTAGCTGCAACAAAGCCTGTTAAATCACCTACAGCTCCCCCACCAAATGCAAAAACAAATGATTTACGCGAGCATTTTTGTTCAAGTAAAAATGTTTGCGCTGCATTGTATTGTTCAAAGGTTTTACATGCCTCACCACCTGGTAAGACAAAGACCTCAAAATGATAAGGGAAATTAGCCTTGAAATAATCTCCTTGTGCTGCCCACACATTAGCATCCGTAAAAACAATGAGCTTATCCGCTTTTTGAAGCTTATCATCAAATGATTTTACTGCTTCTACTAAAAATTTATGACCAAGGACAACCTCATATTGATGCGATTTCGTCGCTACTGGTACTCGCATATTAGAACCCCTTTGTATAACGACGGTGTTCGTCGATTTGAGCTTTTAGTTGAGGTAATTGATCGCTATGGAATTGTTCTAATATTGCATTCGCTATTTCCCAGGCAATAACATGCTCTGCAACAACTGATGCTGCAGGTACTGCACAGCTATCCGAGCGCTCTACACTTGCTTTAAATGGCTCTTTCGTTTCAATATCTACACTTTGCAACGGTTTATATAAAGTAGGAATTGGTTTCATGACACCACGTACGACAATTGGCATTCCAGTAGACATTCCCCCTTCTAAACCACCAAGTCGGTTGGTTGCACGTGTATAGCCTTCTTCCTCTGACCAAATGATTTCATCATGAACTTCAGAGCCTTTACGGCGCGCCATTTCAAAGCCAATTCCAAATTCAACACCTTTAAATGCATTGATAGATAACATGGCAGCTGCTAATTTTGCATCTAACTTACGGTCATAATGAACGTATGAACCGACACCAGCTGGCATTCCTTCAACGATGACTTCAACAACACCACCAATTGAGTCACCCGCTTTTTTCGCTTCATCAATTGCCTCCACCATTTTTGCCGAAGCCTCTGGATCAACGCAATAGCAAGGATCTGCTTCAACAATGGCACGAATTTCATCTGCAGATTTTCCTTCCACTACGGAAGTATCTGCCTTAATACCAACGATTTCTGTTACATGTGCCACAATGGAAATGCCTAATTCATTTAATAGCGCTTTAGCAACAGAACCTACTGCTACACGAACAGTTGTCTCACGCGCCGAAGAACGCTCTAGTACATTACGTAAATCACGGTGTCCGTATTTCATGCCTCCTACTAAATCTGCATGCCCTGGTCGAGGACGTGAAATTTGACGTTTGATATCTTCAGGATTCACATCTTCTGCTAAAGGTTCTGCTCCCATAATTTTTGTCCAGTGCTTCCAGTCATCATTTGTGACTACGAGTGCTACAGGAGAACCAAGTGTTTGTCCATGACGAACACCAGCGACCACTTCCACTGTATCTGTTTCGATTTGCATACGGCGGCCGCGTCCATGTCCTCCTTGACGACGTTTTAAATCGTGGTTAATTTTTTCTGCTGAAATTGGTAAGAGCGACGGTAGGCCCTCAATAATTGTTGTTAATTGGGGTCCGTGTGACTCTCCCGCTGTTAAGTAACGCATAAACGCTTTCTCCCTTCAACTCGCTAAAGTATGTATTTTTCACTATAACATATATTCTCTAAAAAAACAGTCCTTTTGCAATTGTCTTTTAACACTCATTTTAATGATTCGCAAATTCCGAATCATTGAAAGCAACTCCTATCGTTTTCGAAGTTAGTTTAGATGTAATGTTAAATTTGAATATTCTGAACGATTTGTTCGAAAAAAATTTCATCATCTCCACTAATTGTTAGTCTTCACCAATCAGTTAATCCCCTACCTAAGCTTTCGTTAAATTTTGTGGTTGGAGTCTTACTGCCTGAGATGCGAGATAACTAAAAAAATACGCTTTTTGCTTATATCAAGCGAAAAGCGCACGATTCATCTATGTCTAAAACTTCGGAAATATGTACATGACATTCATATTGTCTCTGTACGAATGCTTTTCTCATATTATTAATTATTTTCGTTTATAAAAGAATGTATCTTCGACTTCAAACTCATAACGAGATGGATTAAAGATTTGCTCTGTTGATCCAACAAATAAAATTCCATCTTTACGCAATGCTTTACTAAAATTCGTATAAATCTGATCTTTCGCTTCTTCAGTAAAATAAATCATCACGTTGCGGCAAACAATTAAATCAAAATTAGAATCGTAATGATCATTAAGCAAATTATGCTTCTTAAAAGTCACACAACGTTTAATCTCATCCTTGACCCTATAAAATGAACCTTCTTGCTCAAAATATTTGGCTTTAATATCACTCGGCACTTCTGCTAATGAGCGCTCTGGATAGACACCTAATTTCGCCTTTTGAATTACATTTTCATCTAAATCAGTAGCAATGATTTGAATTTGAGATAATGGCACTAATTGAGATAATACCATGACTAAAGAATAGGGTTCTTCACCCGTTGAACAAGCAGCACTCCAAATTTTCAGACGCTTATTAGATTGCAGTAATTTCGGAAATATTTTTTTCTGCAACACTTCCCAGCGCTTCCCATTGCGATAAAATTCGGAAACATTGATCGTCATGCGATCTAAAAACTCATTCATTAAATCACGATCTTGTTCAAGTGCCTTTAGAAAGTCCATAAAATTACGATATCCCTTTTTCTCATACAGAGATGTTAATCGTCTTTTCATTTGCGCTTCTTTATATAGCGCTAAATCTATTCCTGTTTTGCGCTTTATACCTTCTATAAATTGTTCATAATCAGACATGCGGTCTTCTTCCCCTCTAGCTTCGTATTTCCATTATAGCGGAAAAGTGCCATTTCTGAAATAGTCTTTCACATGTAATCCAAGTTACTTAGTTGAGTTTTGTTTTTCCTCTAACAATAACACTTTGGATTGCTCTAATTCTAGACGTAATTTTTCTGTCTCCATCGTATACGTTTCTAATCTTAGCTTCTCTAGCTCTACTTCCTTTTCAATTGCCTTCAATTTAATATTTTGTTTTTTTGTATGTGTATCTGTAAAAATACCTGCTAAACAAATAACTACTCCTGCAATAATCCCCATCTCCGCTATCAATACGTCCACATCCTTTCATTAATAATGATTATACGGCAAAATGGAAAAAAAGCTAAAATATTCTCTTTACCATGTGTTAAACGTAGCTAGATCAATTATGTCTCGGCATAATAGCGTATAGACTTTGTGCTAGTACAAAGCCGGAACCCCACGTTATGGGTATAAGCCTATATCCCTTATATTTTTACGTAAAAAATGAAGGTAGTTAGTCACCACCTTCATTTTTTATAGTCTCCTAAACCTCTACACGATAATCCCTTAAATCATCTCGCAATTTCACCTTCATGAATTTTCCTACAGAAGTTTTCGGTATTTCATTTAAAAATACTACATCATCAGGAATCCATGTTTTATGGAATTGCGATCGTAAAACTTCTAGTAGCTCGGATTTCGTAATGGAATCCTTATATTCAGGCTTTGGTACAACACATGCTAAAGGTCGTTCAATCCATTTTTCGTGGGGAATGGCTATTACAGCAGCCTCAAACACTTTAGGATGTGACATCAAAGCATTTTCAAGCTCTACTGAAGAAATCCATTCTCCACCGCTTTTAATTAAATCTTTTGTACGATCTGTAATTTTAATATAACCATCTACTGTCACTACAGCAATATCACCAGTGTAAAGCCAGCCATCTTTAAAGGCTTCCTTTGTTCGTTCATCGTTATAATACTCGGCTGCAATCCACGGGCCCCTAATTGTCAATTCGCCCATTGTTTTGCCATCCCAAGGGACTTCACCGTTTTCATTGACTACGCGTGTTTCAATAAGCGGTACTGTTATTCCTTGCGTAATACGAACATCCATTTTTTCATCCATCGTATAATCTTGCATATGTGTTAAATACGTCGATATACTAACAAGTGGCGATGTCTCGGTCATACCGTAGCCCGTCATGTAAGGAATTTTAAGTTCCTCCTCAAAGCCACGAGTTAGACCGAGCGGCGATGCTGAGCCTCCACATACAATCAACCGTATCGAAGACAAATTACGAGGATTTTTGCGTTGCTCCTGCAATACCCCAAGCCAAATTGTCGGTACTCCTGCAGTCAGTGTTACCTTATATGTTTCGATTAAATCAAGTAATAGCTGTGGAGTAAACATTGGCCCTGGTAGTACCTGGGTAGCACCAAATAATACACCAGCAAACGGAAATCCCCACGCATTCGCATGAAACATCGGTACAACAGGTAGTAAAACATCAGCCTCGCCTATTGCAATACTATCGGAGAGTCCTGCTGCCATAGTATGGAGAACAATACTACGATGCGTATACACTACACCCTTTGGCATTCCTGTAGTGGCACTTGTGTAGCACATGCCAGCAGGTGTATTTTCATCTAAATCATCTGGGAATCTAAAATTCTCATTCGCTTCTTCGAGTAATGCCTCATAAGATAGAGCATTCGGTAATGGGATGTTTTCTAGCACAACAGCATCTCCCATTACGATAAAACACTTTACCGATTTAAGCTGTGAGACAATCGGTGCAAGAAGTGGAACTAAGTTATCATCAATTAGTAATATTTCATCTTCTGCATGGTTTATAACATAAGCAATGTGCTCAGGTGCTAATCGAATATTTATCATATGCAAGACAGCTCCCGCGCATGGGACTGCAAAATATGCTTCTAAATGACGGTGGTGATTCCAAGCAAAGGTACCTACCTTCATACCTCGCTCCATTCCTAGCTTTGTAAGGGCATCTGCTAGCATACGAGTTCGTTTTACATATTCTTTATATGTAAACTCGTGAATTGATGTAGAGCTTGTCCGCGAATATATTTTTTTCGCATAAAAAAATCGTTCTGCTCGATCCAAAAAACTTGTTAATAATAAAGGTGTATCCATCATATGCATAGAAACGCTCCCCTTTGTTTATATAAATTTTTGAATCGTCCAAGGCTAACTGCTACTACCAATAATTACATATAAAAGGATCATCACCAAAACGTGTAGTTGATTTCCGTTCCGGCTGGGCGCTTTTTTGCTGATGCTTCGCTTTCGCGCAGAGCAAAGCTACCTGGGGGCGTCCGATGAACCGCTAATCCCCAAGGAGTCGCCCAGCCCCCACTCCACTCAACTTATTTACATAGTAGACGTTTTAACAAAAGTCATCTACAACTCTTGGTGTGAACCATATAAAACAAGTTATTTTTTCGCTCGCTGCCGCAGACAAATACCTTTTAACTTCCGTGCTTCACAAATGCGTAATCACAGGAGCCTTTCTCTCTTTGCTCTATGAACAGCCAAGCTTATTTAGTTTGAGGCGAGCACCTTGAAGTTCCCCCTATTTTGGCTGCATACGAATCGCGCCGTCCAAGCGGATTACTTCACCATTTAATAAACCATTTTTGATAATACTTTCGACTAATAGCGCGTATTCTGATGGCTTCCCAAGTCGTTTAGGGAACGGTGTCATTTGGGCAAGTGCTGTTCTTGCTGGCTCTGCTAACGATGCAAACATTGGTGTCTCTACTAACCCTGGAGCAATAGTCATAACACGTACCCCAATTTCAGCAAGCTCCCTAGCAATCGGCAAGGTCATCGCTGCCACACCACCCTTTGACGCGCTATATGCTGCTTGTCCTATTTGTCCATCAAATGCTGCCACAGATGCAGTATTGATAATAACGCCACGCTGACCATCCTCGTTTGGTTCATTATGTTGCATCTTCTCAGCTGCTAGGCGAATAACATTGAAAGTACCAATTAAATTTACAGAAATCACTTTTTCGAATAAATCAAGGGCATGTACACCACGCTTTGAAAGTACTTTACTTGCATCAGCAATTCCAGCACAATTCACTGTGACATTAATGGCCCCAAACCTTGCAACTGCTTGCTCAAGACCTGCTGCTACATCAGCTTCTTTTGTGACATTTACACGTGCATATTGGACATTCTTCCCTAACTCCTCTACTAGTGCATGTCCTCGTTCGTCATTAAGATCAAAAATTACTGCTTTGCCACCCTCCGCAACAATTTTACGAACCGTCGCCTCTCCTAAACCAGATGCTCCCCCTGTTACAACTGCTATTACTTCATTCATCAAACACAACCCCTTTTACATTTTTTCAATAATAGTGGCATTCGCCATTCCCATACCTTCACAAATTGCTAGTAAGCCATAACGTAAATTTTCTCGTTCCATTCTGTATAGCATCGTTGTTAACAGTTTTGTACCTGACGCTCCTAATGGATGCCCTAAGGCAATTGCTCCTCCATATGGATTTAATTTATTTGGATCTGCTCCAATTTCATGTAACCAAACAAGTGGTACTGGCGCAAAAGCCTCATTCACTTCATACGTATCAATTTCCTCTATCTTAAGACCTGAACGTTTTAGCGCTTGTCTAGTTGCTTCAATTGGACCAGTTAGCATTAACGTCGGATCTGAGCCAACAACAACTCTTGAAACAATTTTAGCAAGCGGTTGGATGCCAAGCTCTTGTGCCTTTTCTAAAGACATTATAACTACCGCTGAGGCACCATCACTCATTTGACTAGCATTACCGGCTGTAATCACGCCATCTTCCTGGAATACTGTTTTAAGACCATTCAATTTATCAACTGTCGTTTCTGCCCGAGGACCCTCATCAACAGAAAACGTTGTAACTACGCCGTCTTCTTGCGTAACTTGGACAGGCAATATTTCCTTTTTAAAATGGCCCGCCTCAATTGCAGCTAATGCTCGTCTATGACTATTGTAAGCATAGTTATTTAGCTGTTCTTTTGATAAGTTCCATTTTTCCGCTATTTTCTCGGCTGATAACCCTTGATGTATAATTGTGTAGTTGTCTTGTAATCGTTTACCTGTATGGGCACCCTTCATGTTAGAACCCATTGACACCCTCGTCATGCTTTCAACCCCACCAGCAATAACAATGTCCATATCCCCTGCTAAAATAGCCTGTGCTGCAAAATGTACAGCCTGCTGACTTGAGCCACATTGACGATCGATTGTCACACCAGGGACACTATCCGGAAAGCCTGCCATTAACAATGCAGTACGCGCTATATTTGCTCCCTGTTCAGCAGTTTGCGTTACACAGCCAAAGATTACATCTTCCACCTGATCCTTATTGATACCTGCTCGTTGCACTACTTCCTGCAGAACATCTGCAGCTAAGTCATCTGCTCGAACATCGCTTAATGCCCCTTTACTCCTGCCAACCGCTGTACGAACAGCTGATACAATCACAACTTCTCTCATAAAAAAATCCCCTTTGTACTGTCATCTCTCATTTCCTATCATCCAATGTATTTAGATGTTATGAAATATATTCTTGATTATTAAGTTAATCAATTATGCCGAGGCATAATTGTAGCTGACGCTTTGCTTTCGCTACAGCAAACATTTACCGCTGTCGTGCAGATAAACAATGCGTCCGGAATCGGCTTTGTGCTTTGGCCTGCAGATGTTTTTTGTACAAAAGCGCAGTGCTAACGTAGCGGCAGCAACATATGTTTTTTGTGCGAAAGCGTAGCGACAGCAGCATAAGAGCCTACACGATGTCGGTCATTTTGGAAATGCCACAGGACGTGGCGTTTTTACCGATGCAGGTCAGTTAGCCGTTATCGCATGAATGCGATGATTTTAGGCTAACAGATCTTTATTTCTCCTTTCCGATTCCAAGACATCTGCATTAATTATCAGAATATTTTATCTTTTATTTTACATGACTAAGAAGTATTTAACAATTCTATATATGTATCTATGAATTTATGAATCTAGAAAATTATATCCACTGTTTTATTTTTAATTCATGGATTCTATCTGTTACTTTAATGAAACTAACCGGCACGCCTTTTAGAACAAAAAAAAAGCAATCTCAAATGAAATTGAGATTGCTTTTTAAGTTTGCGAATTAAACTAAATCTTCACCGAAGAATAAAGCGATTTCACGCTCAGCAGAAGCAAGTGAATCAGAACCGTGGATGATGTTGTGAGAAACAGTTGTTGCATAGTCACCACGGATTGTACCTGGGTTAGATTCTTCAGGTTTAGTTGCTCCCATCATTGTACGAGCAAGCTTAATTACGTTTTCGCCTTCCCATACCATAGCGAATACAGGACCAGAAGTGATGAAATCAACTAATTCACCAAAGAATGGACGCTCTGCATGCTCTGCATAGTGCTTTTCTGCTAATTCTGTAGGAATTACCATTAATTTAGCACCTTTCAATACAAAACCGCGACGTTCAAAACGATCTACGATGTCTCCTACTACTTGACGTTCTACGCCATCAGGCTTAACCATTAAAAAAGTTTTTTCGATTGCCATTGTTTAAAACACTCCTTAAATTCGTATAACAGGTTTTACACCTACCGATAAATATTAACAAAAAATGAGCCTTTGTACAACAAAAAGCTAGAATTTACGCTTACCCATAAATAACGCGACATCACGTAGTTTTTTCTTGACGGGATGTTTTGGTAATGCATCTATTTCTTGTAATGCCTTTTTCAAATATTTATCACTCATTTTATTAGCTTGCTCAATCGCGTCGGATTTACGCACATACTGCAGCATATTTTGACGTTCTACCTCCGTCAATGTGCCTGCAAATACTTTTGCCAAATAAGGTTGCATTACAGGATCATCTTTTAACATTAGAATCGGTAATGTAATATTACCTTGCAGTAAATCACTACCTGCTGGCTTTCCTAATTCTTTATCTGTTGCCATAATATCTAAAACATCATCGATAATTTGGAAGCTCATGCCCACAAAATAGCCAAATCGTTTCAAATGTCTTACCGTTTTAGGATCGACACCTGCTGCCACTGCACCAAGTTCGCAACTAGAAGAAATCAATAATGCCGTTTTTCGTTTGATTCGTCTAAAATAATCCTTTAAGCCTTGATCTAATCTAAATTTATCTTCGATTTGAATGACTTCACCGTTACAAATTTCAACCATTGTACGCGCTAAAATTTGATGAACTAATGGGTCTTCAAGCTTTGTAATATATTCAAGTGCACGCGCAAAAATAAAATCGCCCGTGTACATTGCAACTCTATTATTCCATTGTGATTTGACCGTCGGGCGTCCTCTTCGCATATTGGAATCATCAATTACATCATCATGCACAAGTGATGCCATATGAATAAGCTCTACTGGTACGGCTACATCCTTCATCTTTTCGATATCATATACGCCAAATTTCGCGCCAAGCAACACAAAAATTGGTCGTATCCGTTTGCCACCAGCTTGCAATAAATGGAGAGAAGCATCATTGATCAAACCTGAAGAAGAGTTCACTGCTTTTTCTAATTCTTGTTCAATGATATCGATATCTGATTTCAAATCGGAATAGAGTAGTTTTAACTTCATCTTTTCCACGTGTGAAAACCTTCCCCCATTAACGTACTTTTTTTAAGCCCATATGCATTGCCGCAGCACCGCCACTGTATGCTTTGTACGTTACTTTTTCTAAACCTGCCTGCTCAAACAATGCCGCTAACTTCTTCATACCTGGGAAATCATTTGCTGATTCCTGTAGCCAAGAATATTCTTTATAGCTTTTCGCAAATATTTTACCAAATATCGGCATTATATATTTAAAATAAAAACGGAATAGTTGTCGATAGCCTGGAATTTCAGATTGAGATGTTTCTAAACAAACAACCATTCCCCCTGGTTTTACAACACGATTCATTTCCTTTAAAACTTGTAAATAATCTGGTACATTGCGAAGCCCAAAACCAATTGTTACATAATCAAAAGTATTGTCTGGGAAAGGTAACTCCATAGCATTTCCATGTATTAGTTCAATTTGTGGGTATGGCTTTACCTTGTCTTCACCAACCTTCAGCATGTTTTTACTGAAGTCTACCCCTTTTACTTCTCCGCCTTCACCAACTGCCTCGGCTAATGCAATTGTCCAATCTGCTGTACCACAGCAAACATCTAGAGCCTTCGCTCCAGGTTTTACTGCCATGTGCTTCATCGTATCATTGCGCCAGCCAACATGCATTTGGAAACTAATAACGCCATTCATTTTGTCATAGTTTTCCGAAATACTTTCAAATACTTCGTGCACGTGCTCTTCTTTCGTTTTAGCCATTTTGAAAAACCTCTCTTATCCATTAGTAGAAGCAATGGATGCCTCTACACGTGCTTGTAGAGCTTGTTTCACATCACCTTGTAAAAACGATGCATCTTCTATCTCCTGTAACAGCTCTGTTTTTAATTGCATAATTTTGTCCTTTATGACGTTGCCATAGGTCGCTCCAGCATATCTCGCGCTTTCTTCAAGAACTTTACTCATTAAAGATACTTGCCCACGTTGATATGTCGCCAATTCTCTTTCTAAACGCAAGATTAATAAGCTCTTCTCCACAATTGGAATATAATCTCTAAATGAATAGAGCTCAAAAAATTTTGAGATTAATCCTGATTCAATGTTAGTGATTGAGGCAAACCATTGTTCAATTGATCGTTTTTCTGCCTCATATACTTTAATTTGGTGTTCACAACGTGCCACAATTCCTTGTGACAAATTTAAAATCATTGCGACATTTCCCGACATCGCTAAAATCTCATAATAACGGCCACTATAAAAGTCTCCAGCTAAAACGGTTAGCTGCTGTTCTTTTGATGTGGCATCTAGTTCTTTTATATGATCGTGCGCTGCTAAAGCTGCGTACACAATTCCAACAGTGATTGCAGCTTCTCGTTCATCTTGTTGCCACTCTTCCCCATTAAAAAAGGGCACTAACAAGTAAAATAATTGATTTTCATCGAGCACAGGCAATCCTGTGTATTTTTGCAAAGTTCTATGACGAACATCCATGAAAATCTCTGTTTTTAATTGTGCAATTGAATTTTGAATGTATGTTGCATTCATAGACCTTACTCCATTTCACTTTCAAAAATACGTTAGTCCTTTCATGACCTAACGGTTGCTTACTGAGTCATTATAGCATACGCGACGATTCGGAATAAAAAGTTTTTGCTTTATTCAACATGATAGGCAGAAGAGCTTCCCCGTTAAAAACGGAAGAAATCCAACTGCCTATCAATTATGCCTCGGCATAATCGCGTCCGGAATCGGCTTTGTATTTGCACAAAGCGCTTTCGCACAGATAAATTGCCACAGAACGTGGCATTCTTAGTCTATTTCAGCGATCCTTTAACACCTGCTGAAAGAATTGAATCGAAAACTCCATTACTAAGTTTTACACATCTAGTCGATTTATATGTGCCCTCACTAATTTACATAGACACGATGCATTTCTGAATGGTATTGCTCTCTATTACTTTTTAGCTTCGCTATTTATAACACCGTGTGCTGTATGAATCTGTGCTTTCCCACGAATTTTCATGGCAGATGTATGTTCGGTAAATTGAGCAATCATAACTTCGCCTGCATCTAGTTTTTCAGAATGATGGAACTTTGTATCTGTACCTCGTGTTAAACCGATTACATGTACGCCATCTTCCTCTGCTTGAATAACAATATAATCTTGTGCCATTGTCTGTACACTCCTTAAATCCGACAAATTCTTAGTCCATCATAACATAATTAGACACTCAATTTAAGACATTTGAATAAATGATAAAACTTCTCTCCGTTTTACTTCATCTTCTTCGTAAATACCACGTGCAACCGATGTCACAGTTTTAGATCCTGGCTTCTTAAGTCCTCGCATAGTCATACACATATGCTCCGCCTCTATCACTACATAAACACCTTTCGGAGAGAGCATTTCCATAATTGTCTCTGCAACAGCGGAAGTAATTCGTTCCTGTAATTGCGGTCGACGAGCAATAGTTTCTACAGCACGTCCTAATTTACTTAGTCCAGCAACAATGCCATCGTTTGGTATGTATGCAACATGAGCTTTTCCATAAAAAGGAACTAAATGATGCTCACACATTGAATAAAACGGAATGTCCTTTACAAGTACTAATTCCTCATGGTCTTCATGAAACACTGTTCTAAAATAATCTTTTGCATCTTCATGTAAGCCGCTAAACATTTCCGCATACATTTTTGCTACACGTTTCGGTGTATCGAGTAAACCTTCACGATTTACATCTTCTCCTACCGCCTCTAAAATCATTTTTACTGCTTCTTCTATTTTCAATAAATCAACATTCGACATCCGTAAAAACCCTCCTGCGTATCAGTACATTACACATTTCCTTATGCATCGTAGCATATCCAAAAGGTAAGCGCAAAACGACTTACTTGATTCAAAAGAAATTCAACGCTATATGAGCAAAATAGCCGCTTATTGCTTTCTAATTAGCAGTATGTTTTGTAAATTTTGGCTCATCACCATAACGTCAGGTTGATTTCCGTTCCGGCTGGGCGCTTTGTTGCTGCCGCTACATTAGCACTACGCTTTCGCACAGAGCAAAGCTTCCTGGGGGCGTCCGATGAGCCGCTTCACTCGCAATGCTCGCTCCATGGTCTCGGGCCAACAGATGTTTTTTGCGCGAAAGCGAAGCGGCAGCAGCACCGATGTTGGTCACGAAGGCGTTATCACAGGATGTGATGCTTTTAGCCTTCGTTCCTCTATCGCTGATCCCCAAGGAGTCGCCCAGCCTCCACTCCAATCAACTAATATTCTGGTATTAGCAAAGATAGCTCTATTTTTAGTGATGGACCTAAATTGTGCAAATAATATCTCTAACGCTTACACTTTCGTTTATTGCATCTTTCTATGTACATTAACTTTTTTAGCTATCTTTCACATCTTTTCTTAGTGGAAAAACCATTATGTGGGTCATTCCGTTTCTATAGCTTCGCCTTCGCACAGTTAAATTGCCAAAGGTCGGGGTGTTCTTAGACTCTATTTAAGCGAATGTTTGGATACCCGTTGAAAAAAGTTAAAAAGAGCAGCCTCCATGTTATTTACATGAAGACTGCTCTATGTAACTACTAGACGTGTATTATTTTACAGCATCTTTAAGCGCTTTACCTGGTTTGAAAGCAGGTACCTTGCTAGCAGCGATTTCGATTTCTTTACCAGTTTGTGGGTTACGACCTTTACGAGCCGCACGTTCACGTACTTCAAAGTTACCAAAACCAATTAATTGTACTTTGTCACCCTTTGCAAGAGCATCTTGAATTGTATCAAATACAGCTTCAACTGCTTTAGAAGCGTCTTTTTTAGAAAGACCTGCAGCTTCAGCAACAGAGTTTACTAATTCTGTTTTATTCACACCATTCACCTCCTCTCAAAGGGTCATGAACCAATTCTGTAAAAAGATTAACACATAGAAAACCGCTACGCAACTGTATTCATACATGATTATAACCAAAAAATGCGTTTTTCACCCAAAAAACAAAAATAACAGGACTTTTCGTATAAAAACGAAGAGCCCTGTGATAATTTTTTGCGCTTTATTTTTCATTTTTTCACTACAAAATAAATGTAACTAATCCTCTATCACCTTCATTCACCATACGTTCAATTGTTTGGCGCATCCGTTTTTTGGCTGTTGATGGAACGGCATCCATTTTATAGCGTATTCCTTCTTTTAACACTTCATGTAGCGGAGTTCCAAAAAGTTGTGTGTTCCATAAAGCATCACGATCATGTAAATAAGCATGATTTAAATCCTTAAGTAATTGTTGGCTATGGAATTCTGAGCCAATTAGTGGCGCGAATTCTGATTCCATATCTACACGAATGATATGGTATGATGGTGCTTTTGCCTTCATACGAACACCATAAAAATTATTTTGTTTAATGAGCTCTGGTGCTGTTGGCTCAAACTCCTGCATCATCGGCAATGTTACGCCATAACCTTTCGAATCTGCTTCACTAATAGCAGTTTTAAAGCGTTTTTGCGCCTCTTTTGCTTCTGCTGACTCTTTAATAAATAGTAGCCAATCTCGCTTCGTCTCAATCGGCTCATCTAGCCATTCATTGCAAACCGACTTATATAGCTCACCTTGTAATGACACTCGAATGACTGCGGTCCCAACACCAGCATCCACATGCACCACTTCACTCTGGTCAATAAAATCAATGGCTTTAAAGGCATCTGACGCCTGCTGTACATCTCTTATTTTCATAATAGATGACAACACTTCTTCCATCGAATCAATTAACGCAACATTCAGCGGGTGTGTAGCATCTAAAACATCTAACCAATCTGGTTTTTCCACCTCAATTGTTCGAATTGGAAATTCAAATAATGCTTCTTGCAAAATAAACTGAATATCAGATGCACGCATTTGATCAATTGAAGTAGCAATTACTGGAACATTATAGCGCTCAAATAACTCATTTCGAAGCTGTACCGTTTCCTCTCGCGCTGGCATTTGGCAATTTAATACAATAACAAAAGGTTTTCCAATGTCCATTAATTGCTCTACAATTTCCTCTTCAGCCTTCTCTGCCGCACGACGACTTATTCCATTTACCGTACCATCTGTTGTTACAACTATTCCAATATTGGCATGGTCACGAATAACTTTATCTGTGCCTATTTTCGCCGCTTCTTGGAAAGGGATAGGCTCTGTATGCCAAGGTGTATGCACATATTTCGGCCCATTTTCATCTTCATAGCCCTTTGTACCTTCAATGACATAACCAACGCAATCTGCTAAACGAATTTGGAACGTCATTTCATCATCACCGACCGCAATACGTGTTGCTTGGGCAGGCACAAACTTCGGCTCAGCAGTCATAATGACTGGCCCCGGCGAGCTTTGTGGCAACTCGTCTTGTGCACGCATTCTTTCTGTATCATCCACAATATTTGGTAACACGACTGCTTCCATAACCTTTTTTACAAATGTTGATTTACCTACACGTACTGGACCGACAACACCAATATAAACATCGCCATTTGTGCGCTCTGCAATTTCTCTAAATACTGCTTCACTCAAGGTTTCTGCCTCCTTTATCTACGCTTTTTCACTATATGCGAGCAGATAGATAAATATGAAAAGCTCCTCACAAATGTAAGGAGCTTAGTGACTAATCTTTTTTAGTTTTGGATTTAGACTCTTGAATTGCTTTTTCTCTAGCTTTTTCTCTAGCTTTTTTTGCGTCACTATTATAGGCGTCCATAAAATAAATTGGCTCACCTTTTTCATCTACTGTATATGGTATAGAATAAGCTGGTACTACTGGATATTTATCGACAAGTAGCTGACGTATATCATCCCCAGGCTTCACATTAGGTTTGTCTTCCTTTAGTAGTTGACCTAAATCGATGGAATAGTCCACATGCATTTCACCATCACCTGTCATAAATATTGGTAATTCCGTACCAGAATAGGGGCTTTTCACAGTTACATCTTTTTTATAGCCCAATTCTTCAAAGTTAATTTGATATACATTATCAGAAGACGCACCCTTTATCGGTAAATATTGGGTAGAAAGTTTTTGAATATTAATTTCACGAATTCGCTCTGCAGCATTTAAATCTACCAATTTTACTTTAGCTTCATTTTCAGGATCCCAAATAATATACTGGAAAATCCCACCCTTTTCATAGGCATTCCCTGGGATTTGAGCAAGATATTTAGGCATTAGTTTTTCAAAATCAATTAAATATTTTATATATATATCTGTATCTAGCTCACTATTTTTAATTGGAACTAGGCCTCCAGTTGCTTCACGGTATTCATCAACCGCACGCTGAACAGCGGCTAACTGGTCAGCATCAGGCACTAATTTTGCCCTTTTTTCGTCTTCTGGATATGCACAACCTACTAGAAGAACTGCGGTTACTATTACCAAAAGAAAAGCACTTAGTTTTTTCATGTCACTTCCACCTCATCATTTTTTATCATGGCCATGTTGCTACAATTAGTACCATTAAAAATGTGCCTAGCCCAAATAGTATGTATGCAATTAAATTTACGATTGTACGTAAAAAACCGTTTGAAACCTTATTCCGAGCTAAATAAATTAAACCAACAGAGATAATCATAAAGCTGATACAATAAAATGATACCCACATTACATCAAGCGCTGGCAAATGTGCTAACGGACCCATTTAAGACAACCACCTTTCTTCAACGTCACGAAACAATCAAATTATATTATACTATGTGCTCTCGCCAAAAAGAAATAGTTGTCCAATAACTATCAATCAATTATGCCACAGCATAATTACGTCCGGAATCGAGCTTACGCAAAGAACTCCTTTCCGATTCCGTGACATCCGCCGGAGGCTTTAACTTCTTTCAGCGGGTGTTTGGACACCCGCTGAAAAGTAGCTTAAATTCGCATCATACCAACACCTATAGAGGTGGGAGACATTTGCAAAAGAAGTTAAATGTACAACCTTTGTAGCGTTATAGATTTTTCAACTAAAAGCATACAATAAGGTGTCTCAGTTATTCACTGAGACACCTTATTTATGTCCATTTTATGACAAAACTAATCACATAGATCAGGCATGTTGATTAGTCATTTTTATCCACTATCAAAAAATCTATATAGCGGTTAATGATAACACTTACCTTTGTATATTTTTTATTAGTATATCATGTCATCGATTTCTCGCTTTTTCATACGCATCATTAATGCATCAACCGCTACTTTCGGTTCTATATCACTAAATAGAACACTATAAAGCGCCGTAGTTATTGGCATAGCAACGTCATATTTCTCTGCTAGTTGATAGGCAGCTTTTGTTGTGCGTACCCCTTCAACAACCATGCCCATTTGGTCTAGTACCTCTGGCAGCTTCATTCCTTGCCCCAGTAAATTACCTGCACGCCAATTACGAGAGTGCACACTTGTACATGTTACAATTAAGTCTCCCATGCCTGTAAGTCCTGAGAATGTAAATGGATTCCCACCCATTTTAACACCAAGACGTGAAATCTCAGCCAATCCTCGAGTAATTAGTGCCGCTTTGGCATTATCACCATAATTTAAGCCGTCTGAAATACCCGCAGCTAATGCGATTACATTTTTTAAGGCGCCACCTATTTCTACACCAATCACATCTTTGTTTGTGTAGACACGGAAAAATTGATTCATAAATAAATCCTGTACTTTTTCCGCAGCTTCAATGCTTGCACAAGCGGCTGTAACAGTTGTTGGGTGGTGTAAGACAACTTCCTCTGCATGGCTTGGACCTGAAAGTACAACAATCTCTTCTACACATTCAGCTGGTAGACTTTCTGCTAAAATTTCTGAAATTCGTTTTAATGTATCAGGCTCAATCCCCTTCGAAACATGAACAAACAGTACTTTTTTATCGAGCTCTGCTATCATTTTTTCACATACTTCTCGAATAGCCTTAGTAGGTACAGCTACGACAATAGTCTCCGAATGGGCAACTGCTTGAGCAATATCACTTGTTGCATACAAATTTGCCGGCAGCTCCGTTTCAGGTAAATACTTCCTATTTGTATGCAAGCTGTTAATTTCTTCAGCTTGATCAGTTCGATGAGTCCATAGAAGTGTATCATGCCCATTCTCTGCAAGTACCATCGCAAGTGCTGTACCCCACGAGCCTGCCCCTAACACACAAACTTTTTCCATTCAAAATCCTCCCTTGTTAAGAAAAGACAATTCATTCTTATTCGTTACGAAAAATGCTAGAGAAATGCTTACAACAGTAAACTTTCAAAGCAATCTTATAGTAGACTTTAGAAAATTATACTTTCCCATTTTGTAAAAAGACGCCATCCAACAATTATTGTCGGGCTGGCGTATTTTATGTGTATATTTTTCCTAAGCACGTGCACGGGAAATTAAACGAATTGGCGTTCCTTCGAAATCAAATGTTTCTCGAATACGATTTTCTAAAAATCGCTCATAAGAGAAATGCATTAGCTCTGGTTCATTGACAAACACCACAAACGTCGGTGGCTGTATCGCAACTTGAGTAGCATAGTAGATACGCAGACGGCGACCTTTATCAGTAGGTGCCGGGTTACGCGCCACAGCATCCTCAATAACCTCGTTAAGGATAGATGATTGAATACGCATTGCATGGTTTTCACTTACACGTTGTACAATCGGTAAAATTTGATGTACACGTTGCTTTGTATTGGCGGAAACAAAAATAATTGGTGCGTAGTCTAAAAATAAGAAATGCTCGCGAATTTGTTGTGTAAAGACGTTCATTGTTTTTTCGTCTTTTTCAACAGCATCCCATTTATTAACAACAATAACAATAGCTTTTCCTGCTTCGTGCGCATAGCCTGCAATTTTTTTATCTTGCTCTTGGATGCCTTCTTCTGCATTAAGAACAACTAAAACAACATCAGAGCGTTCAATTGCACGTAACGCACGCAATACAGAGTATTTCTCTGTCGTTTCGTATACTTTCCCTTTTTTACGCATACCTGCAGTATCAATAATGACATATTCCTGTCCATCATACTCATAAGGCGTGTCAATAGCATCTCGAGTAGTACCTGCGATATTACTAACAATAACGCGGTCTTGACCTAAAAATGCATTTACCAACGAGGATTTCCCAACATTTGGACGACCAATTAACGAGAATTTAATGACCTCGTCCCCATATTGATCTTCATCTTCTTTAGGGAAATGTTTTGCACATTCATCCAATAAATCCCCTAAGCCTAAGCCGTGAGAACCAGAAATTGGCCAAGGTTCACCAAAGCCAAGCGCATAGAAATCATAAATCATCTCACGCATGTCCGGGTTATCAATTTTATTCACTGCTAAAACGACCGGTTTTTTTGTTTTGTATAAAATTTTTGCTACTTGCTCATCAGCAGCTGTTACACCTTCACGACCATTTGTCATAAAGACAATAACGTCCGCCTCATCAATGGCAATCTCTGCTTGTTGACGAATTTGCTCTAAAAACGGTTCGTCCCCAATCTCAATACCACCTGTATCAATAATATTAAAATCATGTGCTAACCACTCTGCCGAACTATAAATACGGTCGCGTGTAACTCCTGGAATGTCTTCCACAATCGATACACGTTCTCCAACGATACGATTAAAAATCGTCGACTTACCTACGTTCGGACGACCTACGATGGCTACTACTGGTTTCGTCATCTGTACTTCATCCTTCCAACTTCTTGTCTTTCGCTATTATACACGAAAAATGCCATTATATCATATCATATCCATAAACGAGCGCGCTATGTACCGTTCTATTCATCTCTTTGGTATTTTTTTCATCGTTTCCTCTTAAATCTGCTGGTTCGATGTGGTTTATCCTCACTTTGTCTTATTCGATCCATCTCTTTGACACTTCTATCTATTTTCTCCATAAAAAAGCGAGGACACAAATTGCATCCTCACATGTCTAGTTTATTTAAAATTTTTCAGTTTATCGCCAATGACATCACCGAAAGAGAAACCTGTGTTTTCTTCTGGTAATTCATAGTCGACTACTTCCTCTGCCTCAGGATTTTCAAGTAAATCCTTAATGCTTAATGCTAAGCGACCTTCTTCAGCATTAACGTCAAGCACTTTTACTTGTACATCTTGTCCTTCTTTTAGAGCTTCGTGTGGCGTGTTAATATGCTTATGCGCGATTTGTGAAATATGCACTAAACCTTCTACACCCGGGAAAACTTCAACAAATGCTCCAAATGAAGTAAGACGTTTTACTTTTCCATCAAGTATTGTACCTTTAGCTGCACGGTCTTCGATGTTCGACCACGGACCAGGAATCGTTTCCTTAATGGATAGCGAAATACGCTCATTTTCTGGGTCTACAGAAAGGACTTTTACCTTCACCTCTTGTCCTTCCGATAAAACCTCGCTTACATCACTCACATGCTCATGAGACACTTGTGAAATATGCACAAGTCCATCAATACCACCAAGGTCAATAAATGCACCAAATGATGCGATACGCTGTACTTTACCATCTAAAACATCGCCAATTTTAATGTGGTTAATAACATCTTTCTTTTGAGAAGCTTTTTCAGCTTCAACTACAGCACGATGTGATAAAATCAAGCGATTTTTTTCTTTATCTAGCTCAACAATTTTAAAGCTAAGAGATTTGCCTTTATAGTCTTCAAAATCATCAACAAAGTGGTCTTCTACTAGGGATGCTGGAACGAAGCCACGTACTCCTAAATCAACGACAAGACCGCCTTTAACAATATCTTTGACTTCCGCTTCGAAAATTTCCCCAGCGTTGAATTGTTGCTCAAGTGTATCCCATGCTTTTATAGCATCTACTTTACGTTTTGATAACACATAGTTTTCTTCTTCGACTTTTGTAATCATCAGCTCTAACGCATCTCCAACAGAAATTACGTCAGACGCTTTTTCAATGTGTAAGCTTGATAATTCACTTATTGGTATAATACCGTCAAATGGTGCACCTGGAATTGAAACAGTTACCGCTTTTTCATCAACTTGCTCTGCAATACCTTTGACGATATCACCTTCGTTAAACGTTTGTTCTGCATAGTTCATTTCTTCAGACATATGTAACCCTCCTTCGCATCTTCCCTTACTATTTTATTCGAAATTGAAGATAAAGACAAAAATAAATCCTTTAAATTCAAAAAATGTCTGAAATTTTAGGATTTATACCATTTTTTCTTGCGCTAATTTTAAAATGGCCTGTGCTGCTTCATCAATTGACAATGCTGTCGTATCTAAAAATATGGCATCTTCTGCCTGAATTAGTGGCGATGCTTCACGCTCGCTATCCATTTTATCGCGCAGGGCAATTTCTTCTTGAAGTTTTTCAATAGAAGATTCGATTCCTCGTTTTTGATTGTCCATAAAACGACGTCTTGCTCTCTCTTCTACAGTTGCAGACATAAAGATTTTTAGTTCTGCAGTTTTTAATACATGCGTAGCAATATCGCGACCATCCATAACAACACCACCTTTAGCCGCAAGCTTTTGTTGCTGCGCTACTAATAGTTCACGTACTTTAGCGTGTGCCGCTACTTGTGAAACAGATGAAGTTACCTCATTAGATCTAATTTCTGCCGACACGTTCTTCCCGTCTAAAAAGACAAGTTGTCCTTCAGCAGAAGGCTTTAAGTCAATTGTGCTGGATGCTAGCATTTCTGCTAATTTTGTTTCATCATTTAAATGTATGTTTTGTTGCATTGCTTTATACGTCACAGCACGATACATAGCACCTGTGTCTATATAAGTAAATCCAAGTGCCTCTGCAACAATTTTCGCAATTGTGCTTTTCCCAGCACCAGCCGGTCCATCAATCGCAATTTGAATGTTTTTCTTCATATTTCCCCCTACTTTCTAACACACCATATTGTATCATAAAAAAGCCCTCTTTAAGCAGAGGGCTTTCTTAAATCAAAATACTACTCGATTGGAAGGTGTGTAAACCCCCTGCAAAATTTCATGGAATTTTCCACATCACCAATGGAAGTTGGGAAGACCAATCAATTATGCCACGACATAATTGCGTCCAGAATCAACTTTGTAAAAATCAGGCATCAAAGGGACTTATTTCTTTACGGCGATTCACTAATTGGCGATCAAAGCAGAAACGAACAATATGTTGTTGGTCCACATCATCCGTATCTGTTAGTTGAATAGTTGCAATTTTCATCTCATCTTTTTCGTATATACGAACAACCGTTGCATCTGTGACCACGTATTTTATATCCCCATTGGCATATGGTAAAACGATTGTTAATTGAACCTCATCACCATCTTGGAAAGCAATTGCCCCTTTCAAGGTTACTGCCAAACCACCTGCGCTAATGTCTGATGTTACTAGCTGATATTTGTAATCCTTAAACTGTATCGCTACATCCACAGGCGTTTCCACACGTACATATTCACGACGTTGAATTTTGATAAAGTCATCTTCCTTTGGACAATGCAACATAATCATAGGTATATTACCAGCTTTACGTCCAATTACTTCAGTATTAAAAGCAAATGATTGTTTATCTTCCGTGTGAAAAGTTGCTCTAAATTCAGAGCCATCTATTAAAAAAGCTGTTTTCTTAGTGGCAATATTTATTGGATAATCGATATAAATAATATTATCTTTTTGTTCTACAACTTTACAGCGGAATTTTTCAACACGCTCTGTATAAGTTGGTTCTAGTTCTAATTGTGTACCAATTTTTATTTCCATGAGCATCTCCCCGAACACAAATATACATTTATTATCGCACGAGATGCCCATTTTGGCTATATAAACTGGTAGTTTTTTCTCATATTATGTTAAATATTCCACTTTTAAAACATTGTGATTTTCAGCGTCAATAACAATTCGGAATGTTTCTTGCGTGTTTTTATCACGGACCGCAATTACCTCATAACAAAGACGTTGTTCAAATGAGCCGTTATCTGTATAAATATTTTTTACTTCTTGTACTTTCACATCGTCATCGAAGAAAGTTTTCCAATCAATTGGTTTTGCAGTTTGTGGTTTAATCGTCTCTGCCTGAATATATTCCATCGCATTTGCACCAAGTAACTCGCCTGTATCCTTAGCAAGTTTCAATTGAACCCCATCTGCATAAATCAATGCGTTATCGCCAGGGTGAACACGCGCAAATGTCACATGCCATGCTTGATGGTTTTCACGAGATTCCACAAATGCAACATCATTCATTCCAAGTCGTTTTACATATTCTTCAGCTTTTTTCATAATTTCATCTTGTGATAGCCTTGCTTCATCTACTGGACGTTCCACTAAATAGGATATTAAATGTCCACCCTTTTCTGTTAAATCGACATATCCTAAACGAATATCTTGGTGGAATTGGATATGATAAAACGGATATGGTGCCGTATCGCTGCTTTTCGTCACAGTAAATGTTGCGTCTTTTATGATAGGGAATAATTGTTTTACTTTTTCCAACGCTTCTTTTTCAGTAATGTCTGAATCTTGTAATGCTTTAAGATCCATTTTTTTCTGCCAATCCGATTCGCTTAATGTAAGTGGGAAGTCTTTTTCACTGTAATCCTTTAATGTCTTTTGTACATTATCAAATGTTGTATTCGGGTTCTTAGTATCTACTTGTCTTAACCAGACATCCATCTTACCGTTGTTTTTATAAAAATCTACTGTTGCAGATGACCATTCATCTGAAAGTGCCTGTAAATTTGTAGAAACTTGTGGCATTTTTTCTCGCCATGCTTTATAATCACCAGTTTTAGATGTTTTCTTTGCCTCATCTCCTAGGCGCCCTAAGTAGCTTAGCCAGTCGTTCGACACTTCCTGCCCGATAGGAATATTCGACATAGAAGATCGAACGTCAGAGCTTAGTCGCCAAACAGAATCTAACTCATTGTGAATGGCATTGTCATCTCGAAACAATAGAGATTGCGAAACAGCTCTTTGTAAATGAGTTAATTTCTCGGATGCATCCGTTAAATTATCCGTGTACTGAGCTAGCACAGTACGTTGTAAACTTGCATTTTTGCCGTGCATATTAATGCTATATGCCCCTAAACCAATAACTGCAGCAGTGAGTATAACGAGCATAGTTCTCATTTTTTTCCTCCTTTCTTATGAACAGAAAATATGTTCTCCAATTCGTTTAATTTGAGGTCGTGACCAAATCCACTTACTTGTTGCTGTTTTCGGATTAAAATAATAAAGTGCATTTTCCGAAGGATCCCATCCATTCATAGCATCAAGAACTGCTTCTTTTGCACGTTCATTTGGTTCAAGCCAAATTTGCCCATCTGCCACTGCAGTAAAAGCGAGCGGTTGGAAAATAATACCTGAAATAGTATTTGGGAATTCAGGACTTTCCAAACGATTTAAAATAACAGCCGCTACAGCGACTTGACCTTCATAGGGCTCTCCCCTAGCTTCACCATAAACCGCATTCGCCATTAACTGTACATCTCTGTCAGTATACTTTGGGGGTACTTGAGTTTTAGTCCCATTATTATTACTACTACCACTACTTTTACCACCTCCACCACCGCCGCCAGTGTTTGTTTTCACTTGCTGTTCAAGTGGGGTTCCACCATAATAAGTAAATTGATTTCCAGCATTTAATTGCGCTTTTACCCATCCTTCATCGTAATCCGAAAAACCTGATAAAGTTTTTTTAGTTTTTGCACCGGCTATTCCATCTACTGGTAAACCATATCTCTCTTGGAAATTTCGTAAAGCCCAATATGTGTTATAGCCAAATTTGCCATCAATTTTACTTTTATAAAATCCTAAGTATTGTAGCCTTGCCTGTAGCTCAATTACATCATCTCCATAAGCACCACGAGAAATCTGTTGCTCGGTAAATGCAATGGCGTCATTTTGCGGAATAGCAAAAATACTAATCCCCAACATCAAAGCAAAAACTATGCTTACTAAACGCATGATCATCACTCCTTTTTTCATAGCTTGAAACAAACGACTCATTTTATACATTTAAAAAATAGAAAATGAAAAACTATTGTATCAATGAGATTAAGGTGTCGTATTAAATAAAGTATGGTTCTTCAGCAAAACGAGAGGTTGATTTCCGTTCCAACTGGGCGCTTTCCTAGGGGCGTCCGATGAGCCGCTAATCCCCAAGGAGTCGCCCAGTCTCCACTCCAATCAACCACTTCACATAACATACATCTTCTGGACATGTGTATTAAAATGAAACTTCAACAATAATGTTTATCTTTGCGAAAACGCAGTGAAAAAGTAGCTACTGCAACTACAAGTGTGCTGTGCAAAAGCGAATTATCTACAACAATGATGCTTTTATCATACAAAAAACTGCAGTAACAACAGATTTAACATTCGCATTCGCTTTATAAGTCTATTCAGTTCTATTGCAATAGCGTTGGCTTTTGAAATGCAAAACTATCGCTGATTGGAGTGACAGGCTGCTCGAGTGCTCTTGTCGCTGCGCTTTCGTCGCAAAGCAAAGTTCCCGCAGTGAAAGCGAAACAAGCGAGGTATTGTGAGAAACATTAAGAAAAGCGCAGAAATCTTTTTTAGATTTCTACGCTTTATATTTTTTTATGCATATGCAAATGTTGTACTAGGTGATAGTGAGCGAGCTTGACTTTCCGTAGCCCAAACCACCACAAAAATAGCATAAAAGGGATCATTAAATATACCCAATACCCTTTGAATGATAAAATTGTATTATATAAAATGTGTAATACTACCGGTGCACAAAGCGCCATAGCAATCATTTCTTTCGTCTTTGCAAGCTTAGAAAACTTGGCACGTCCATAATAATAGCCCATTACAACACCGAACAAAGCATGACTCGATACAGGTAATAATGCACGCATAAATGCAGTATTCAAACCGAAAGAAAATAAATAAAGCACATTTTCTATCGTGGCAAAACCAAGAGATATACTTGCACCATACAGTATGCCATCATAAGGATCATCGAATTCTACATGATTGTAGATTGCGATCAACAGAACAAACCATTTAAAAAACTCTTCAACTACACTAGAAAAAACTACATCTTGTAGATAAAGATAACGAAAGACCCCTTCCTCTGTTAGTACATATTGTAAGAACAAGATTGGGAACGTTAAAAATGCGCCATACAAAAACGTTTGAAGTAAGGTTCTTCTTGGCTCCGTTGCCATCTGATTGCGCAAATAAAAGTAACTAAAAAGCGCTAGACCGGGAGCAATGGCAGCTGATAATAAAATGATCATGATGCCGGCTCCTTTCAAAAAATCAATTTCGCCTTGACATATTTATGTTAAGATTTTAAAATTCGTGACATCCTTCAAATACATTAAACCAACAAATCTATTCTTGCGCGTAAGCGAAGCGACAGCACATAATGTTGGGTTACTTTGGTGTTTTCAAAGGATTAAAATTCCATATCCCAAGTTTATCTTTATCTACCGAATATTGGACACCTGCATAAAAAATATATCCGTATATCTCAGGTGGAAAACTTATGAGACATTAAGCTTCCGTTTTCGACAATAAATATCTTTTACATGAAGATAAACTGCTATTATTATACCATGATATGATATAAAACTTTTTAAAAGGAGATAAATATTTTTTATGAAAAAAACAATTTTATTAATTCATACAGGTGGCACAATTTCTATGGCGATGAGTGATGAAGGTGCCGTTATGCCAAACAAGGAAAATCCTCTAATGAAGGAAAGCCGTAAACTTGATGCACTTGCCACAATTATTGAAATGGAGGCTTTTAACCTCCCATCACCACATATTACGCAAAAAGAAATGCTTACATTACGTAATCTAATTATCGAAAAAGTTGCAGAGGAGAAAATTGATGGCGTTGTTATTACTCATGGTACTGATACATTAGAAGAAACAGCTTATTTTTTAGAGTTAACGAATGATTTATCAATTCCTATTGTCTTAACAGGTGCAATGCGCTCCTCAAACGAACTTGGTGCAGACGGTATTTATAATTTAGTAGAAGCCGTTCGTGTGGCAGTTGATGAAGAAGCTCGTGAGAAAGGTGTACTTGTTGTCATGAATGACGAGGTCCACCTTGCTGTTAACACTACAAAAACAAGCACTAGTTCTGTAAATACCTTTCAGTCACCTCAATATGGCCCAATTGGACTTATTACAAAATCAAGAATATTATTTCATCATGCCCCTATCCGCCGTCAATATGTAGAAATTGATGGATTATCAAAACGAGTAGCTATGCTGAAAGTGTATGCTGGCATGGAGGTTGACTTACTTGATGTAGTACTCGCATGTAAATATGATGGCGTTGTGTTAGAAGGCCTTGGACAAGGCAACGTCCCTCCAGCAGTTGTTAAAGGTATTGAAAGTCTTTTAGAGCGCGGTATTCCTGTTATACTGGTATCCCGTTGTTTTAATGGTATCGCAGAAGGAGTTTATGGCTATGTTGGCGGTGGCAAAATGCTCGAAGACTTAGGCGCTATATTTGCAACTGGTATTAATGGTCAAAAGGCACGACTAAAATTATTAATTGGGCTCAACAAAGTAGGAACTCCTCTTGATTTAAAGGAATTTTTCATATAAGGCTATTGTATTCAATTTTCAATTAAGCTTATGCATCTACAATTTGCTTATAATAATTCAAGATTTTATGTAAATGATTGATTGCTATCTCAAAATCCGGCTGAATAACAGAGAGCTGTATGAAATCTCTTTGACGTAAGTATTGGCTATCCGCATGAACATAATAACCATTTAAAATTAAATCTCTCTGTAGATTTGCCAAAGTCTTAGGAAGCTGTAAAGTTATCAGCATCGGATACTGTCTAGTTGAAACTTGGTAGTGCATAAATGGTAGTTGCAGTAATGTTTTAAAACGTTGCTGTAACTGTCCATACCTTTCTGGATATGCTTGTAACGCTGCAGTAACATTTGCAACAAGTACTGCTGGTAATGTAAAGGGAATCGCACCTTGCTGGTAATTAGCTAAATCGAGATAAGCTGGTAATGTTGAAGAAGCTTTCACAATGTTTTGCGAAAAAATAAAAGCCAAACCACTGAGCGCACCTATTGCTTTTCCACTCACAGCAGTCGCTAAATAACAATCTTTTAAAGAAAATGGCATTGCTCCGAAAGAACTAATACAATCAATGCAAAGCTTTATATTATACCGCTTTGTTAGCTGTATAATTTCCTTTATATCATTATAAGTTCCAGTCGACGTTTCTCCATGTACTGCTAGAAGCCATTGATACGATCTTTTTTGCAAATAAGCGTCCAAAATATTTGTATCAAAGGAACTTCCCCAAACTTGCTCAATTACATCAAAATCCAATGACCATCTCTCTGCTTGCTTTCGAAGACGTTCTCCAAACTCACCATTTGTTAAAATTAGTCCACGCCCTAATTGTTGAGCCTTCAATTGCCCTAGCATAACTTCATTTGCCAATGTCCCAGTCCCTACAATTGTAGCTACATGCTCTGCTCCTGATAATTGAAGCAACTTATTTCTCATTTGCTCAAATAATGATTGAAAGCCTAACGAACGATGAGAAAGCTCTGAATACATAAATAGTTCTCTTTGTTTCACTGGACCTGGATAAAAAGTATGACATTCCTTCGCAAGTCTTTGCTGTAAAGACTTTTCAAACTGCTGTCTTGTTAATACCATTGGTAAAAATAAAGCATCCTCTGTCCCTGTAGCAGGTGCAAATTGGCTAAAGCCCATTTGCTTATAAAGCTTCTCTTCACGAGTAGTACCTGAAATAACCGCTGCCGAATATCCTTTTTCGTATGCAAAAGCAGTCAATGCCTGTGTCAATTTCAGCAGTACTCTTCCTGTACGGTATGCCTTCTTAACTGCAAGCAATCTAATTTCACATAGCTTAGCACTAATCTCTTTTGATAAATATTGCTCAACTTTTCCTATCTTTTCATCAATTGAGAACGGCCTCTGATCTCTAAATGCAAGCATACCTATAAGTTCTATTCCTTTATAAACAACAATATACGTATTTTCATGATGAAAACGGTCAACTTTTTCCCTTTCAGAGTTTGGTTTATGCTGTGGAATTTCTTCAACAAAGGTTTCGTAATTTAAACGTGCAATTTCCTCAAACTCCGCTTCTGTATGCGCAATTTTACACCAATACATATAATCACTTCCTTCTCTCTAAAGACTCTTTAATATTCGACATATGTTTAATAAGCATAAAACAAATTGCTACTAGTATCGGTATGTATAACAGTAATTTATCTGTATATACAATTGCTCCAACATATAAAACTAAGCCACCTAACATACTAAGTGTTAAACTTCTAGTTACGCTAAGCGTAATAGCTGTTCCAACAACCATCATAAAAAATAAGCTCGGAGATAATGCCAGACCTACACCTATAAAAGTTGCTACTCCTTTTCCCCCATTAAACTTAAGCCAAAACGGAAACATATGACCAAGCATGCCCAAACTAGCGCCTAACACAATTACCCATTCTTCGCAATGCAATAAACGCCCTACACTAACAATGAGCGCACCTTTAAAAGAATCCCCTAAAAAAGTCCATAGAAAAGCACCTTTCCCAATCACACTACCAGCATTTCTAGCACCTAAGTTTTTACTTCTTTCTTCCTGTAAATTAACGCCATATGCTTTTCCAACGACATACACTGTCATGAAGTTCCCTATAACATAACTTATAATCCAATATAATCCAATCATTCTTTCACACCTTTTTTATCAACTTCCATTAAAGAAATTATGTACTATTACCATAATGTAAGGTTGATTTCCGTTATGACTGGTCACTTACCTGGGGGTATCCTGGGAGCCGCTTCGTTCTCATTTAGTCGCTCTGGACCTTTCCTCCGTCGCTTCGAACTTCTCCCGCTGCTTTCTCTCTTCTATCCGACGGTTTAAAAAAGCTGTATAAGCTTATATGCCTATACAGCTCATCTTGCTATTTTGCTCTTTTGTCAATTGTCTTTGCAATACAATCGCCATGGAAACGGCCATTTTCTATAAAAATTTCATTGGCATTATTTCCAGCTGCAATAACTCCCGCAATAAATAAGCCTTCTACATTTGTTTCCATAGTTTCTGGATTAAAGAAAGGACGACCCGTTTCATAATCAATAGAGACACCCATTGCTCGAATAAATGAATGATCCGGATGATAACCTGTCATAGCAAAAACAAAATCATTTTTTAAAGTTTTCTTGCTACCCGAAATTTCTATTACGACCTCATGCTCTCGGATTTCCAGTATATTTGTATTGAAATGCATTTGGACTTCTTCATTTCGTACTACACCTTCAAATTCTGGTAAAACCCATGGCTTGATGCTAGGTGAATACTCACTACCGCGATAGGCAACAGTGACGCGAGCTCCAGCCTTATTTAACTCAAGCGCCGCATCTATTGCAGAATTTTTCCCACCTATTACAAGAACATCCGTATCAAAAAATTCATGTCCCTCTTTAAAGTAATGGAAGACTTTCGGCAATTTCTCACCTGGGATGTTTAAATAATTCGGATGGTCATAGTAGCCTGTTGCAATCACAACATAAGGTGTTGTATAGACCTCTTTATTTGTCGTAACTGTAAACACCGCTCCATTTTTTACAACGCTATTTACTTTCTCGAAGCGGTTTACTTGAATACCTTTCAAACGTACAACTTCTCGATAATAAACTAGTGCTTGATTTCGCTTTGGTTTACGACCTTCAATTATAAAGGGTACATCACCAATAGCTAGTCGTTCACTAGTACTAAAAAAAGTTTGATGCGTTGGGTAATTGTAAACCGCATTTACGATATTGCCTTTTTCAATGACAATTGGCTTTAATCCAATATTTTGCAAGGCTATTGCTGCTGCTAAACCACATGGGCCTCCTCCAACAATAATTGCATCTACTTGTTGCATTTCTTGACACTCCTATCAACTTTGTATCAGCAAAATTGCTAATACTTTACTTTCAATAATCGGGCTTTTACCGAATAAATCCTTATCGCTTCCATTATACGCCTTCAATCGAGTTTTGGTTGTTTATTTACCCGAAATTTCAATGTCAATAATATGACACTGTGGTCTCGCACCAAGCCGGAAAGGCAATAATGTCGTACCATAGCCGTTACTTACTAACGTCATCACACCCTCACGCTTCCGGTAAGAGCCATTAGGATGCACACCGTATGGACCAATTCTAATTTGACCACCGTGTAAATGCCCACCAATCATTAAATCTGCTCTAAATTTTGCACGGACTCTTGCAAAAACACCTGGGTTATGTGAGATGAAAACAACTAAGTCTTTCTCTCCTACCTTTGCAAATGCGTCATCAAAGCTATATTTCATTGTAGATGTGTCTTCAATTGCATTTAGCCAAAAACGGTTTTTTTTAGGTAGTAATACAGCATCATTAGCGATGATCTGAACACCATGTTCCTGCAAAATACTTCTTAATCGTCCTTCGCCTACTTCTCTGTCATTATTACCCCATACAAAAAATGTCGGTCCTAAAGGAGTTAATAATTTTAGGTTGTCATGAATACGTTGAATAGGTGTGCGTCCATCTGCAAAATCTCCACCAATAATAACAGCATCAAATTGACCATCTAACTGTTCAATCATTTGGCGATTAATTTTGCGTAAATGTGTATCCGAAATAAAAAATAGTCGGATCTTTTCCTGTTCACCCTTTAATAACAATTGATGCTGTAAAACATTATTTTCATGTGCCACCTTCAACATATAAAGCAGGGACGCGATGACTACTAAAACAAATAGTCCAAAATAAATCATTCCCTCACATCTCCTTACGAAAGCAAAAAGACGATTCGTAATAATGAAGAATCGCCTTTTCACTAAATCAGACGTACGCCTCAACCATATTTGGTGTTGACGTTTGTCCATTATTTTATACTAGAAAAACATCATTGCCAAAGAATGACACCCGCTTTTCTTATGGTAGCTTAATCACTTGCCCAATCATTACATCATTTGAAGACATACCATTTGCTGCACGAATTTTCGATAATGTTGCTTCACTTCCATCGCCGTAGTGATTTAAAGCAATACGATATAGATTTTCATTTGCTTTTACAGTATGAGTACTTGCTTTTGCAGATTGTTTTGCTTCTTCTGCTTTGCGTGCTTCCTCGGC
The DNA here is from genome assembly GCF_006864135.1 of Lysinibacillus sphaericus. GTDB lineage: Bacteria > Bacillota > Bacilli > Bacillales_A > Planococcaceae > Lysinibacillus. The sequence continues at coordinate 211,663 of NZ_SADV01000005.1, forward strand.
TTTACGTGCTTGTTCTGCTCTTTTAGCCTCTTCTGCTTGTGCTATTCTAGCTTGCTCAGCTTTTTTAGCTTCGTCGGCTTTTCTAGCTTCTTCTGCCTTCTTGGCTGCTTCGGCCTTTTTCGCTTCCGCAGTTGCCTTCTGCTCATCAGCTAATTTCTCAGTGTCTTTCTTAGAAGGCTCTTTTGCTTTGTCTGCCTTATCTTTGTCTGCCTTATCTTTGTCTGCCTTATCTTTGTTTGCTTTATCGTCTTCTTTTGCTTTGTCAGTAGATACAGGCACCTTATCTTCATCCCCTGAATTGTCAATTTCTACAATTTGAGACGAAGAATTTTTTTCAGCCTCTTCAATTGTTGTTCCAGGTTCATAGAATTTTAAAAAATAGACTAATATCGATAATGGAATTAAGATAAAAATTACAAAAAGAATCGTCATTAATGGCGGTTTTCGTTTTGTATTACTTGGTTTTTTATTGTCATTTCCATTTTTCCCCATCCTCGAAACTCTAGATAAAGCTTGCTGTTCTTTTTGTTCTTCCTCAAAAGATTGACGATGTTCTTCAATTTTATCGCGATAATCTTCTTTACTCATTCACCGTTCCTCCAACCTTACTACGCTTTCTATCATTCTATTATGACGAATTTTGCGAAAAAAGTAAATGACCGTCAGTTATAGGCTAAAAAGGACATATCACCATAACGTGGGGGTCATTTCCGTTCCACAGGGCGCTTTCCTGGAGGCGTCCAGTCGGAACGGAAATCAACTTATATATGGCATACGTTTTTAACAAATGTCATCCACAACTTTTAGTGATGAGCCTTTAACAACCCATTAAGAGCTGCTTTAGCCGACTTTTCCATGGAATCATTTCTATTTTCTTCTCATCTTTTAAGCGTACCTTATTGATTTCATCATAATGGATTCCACAATTTTCACAACAGTTTTCTGGTTTTTTCAGCAATTTTTGCCCAAAATACCCGACTAGCTGTGTGCGAATACAGTCTTTTGTCTGAGTAATTTTATGCATTTTATCGACAGCTCGATACTTTTCCAGTGCTAAATGATTTAAACGTACTTTAACTTGTTCCACCGTTTCTTGTTGTAGCCAGTAATCAAGCACACGAAAAGCGGTCTCACTCACCTCTCCATTTTTCAACATTTGTGAAGGATGCATTTGTTGATTTAGTAGTTCCTGATAACGATCAACATAACCAGCTGTTGGCAAATCGCCTGTTACAACAAATTTCGCAAGTTCCTCATCACCATCACTATAAAGTAAAATTGCGAGCGCTGATTGACCATCACGCCCTGCACGGCCAATCTCCTGCATGTAATTTTCTACATTAGCAGGAAGCGTTTCATGAATAACCTGACGAATATTTGACTTATTAATACCCATTCCAAAAGCATTCGTCGCCACAATCCAGTCGAGCTCCCCGTCAATAAACTGTTGCTGAATAAACTGACGGTCCTCAGCACCATAGCCTGCATGATATGCTGCCGCTCGTATACCAGCCTGTATAAGCGCTTCGCTATATTGTTCAGCACGCTTACGCGAGGACATATATAATATACCCGGTCCTGCCGTCTCTTTAACATGTTGCATAATCCAGTGTGTTTTATCTGCCCTATCCTCAAATACGACACGCCCAAGATGAATATTAGGCCGATCCACATTGTACAAAAACTCAAATGGTGTATGTAGCGACATTGTATCTCGTATGTCATTGATTACTTTATTCGTCGCAGTCGCTGACAATGCTAAAATCGGTGGACGATTTACTTGTGAAAACCATTGTCCAATTCGTAAATAATCTGGCCGAAAATCAAAGCCCCACTGAGAAATACAGTGTGCCTCGTCCACGACGATAAGACCTAGCTGCATTTGTGAAAGCTTGTCTTGAACTTGCTGCTGTAAAAGCATCTCCGGTGACGTAAATATAAAACGATACTGCTCTAAAAAATGTAATACATATCGTTTTTCACTTACGGTTAAAAATGAATTTAAAGCAACTACCCTCTTTTCACCAAAGCGTTTTAGCTCCTCTACCTGGTCCTGCATTAGAGAAAGCAGTGGAGAAACAATTAATACTGGCTTTTGCAGGATATATCCTGATAGTTGGTAACAAAGTGACTTTCCCATTCCAGTTGGTAATAAAGCAATAACATCTTTTTCTTCTAAGATTGCTTCAATAACCTCTTTCTGGCCTGGACGAAATGTTGTATAGCCAAAATACTTTACTAACGTTTGTTCAAGTTCCATTTATACTTCTCCTTTCGCGAGGACAAGCCTTAACTGGAAATAACTCATACCTTCAACTACTTCATGCAATGTTTTCAATTTTTTTGTTTGATAGTGTTTCGATGCCTGCCAAACTTTTTCCGCTTCTTCATATGAGACGAATGGACCAATCGAAAAGTTCGGTTCGTTCATGGCTAGTTCCACCAAATGATCTTCGATTGTACTTTGTTTTAGTTTCCTTATTTGCACAATCTGTTCAATTGAATAGCCCTGCTCATATAAATGTGCTGTTTGCTGCGCTGAATCAGTTAGTAATGCTTTTACTCTTAATCCTTCTGCGATCTTACCAAGCAACGGATAAGCATTTGTCTGACGAACTTCATTTAATAATGTATGTAGCAATTCTATAAACGCTAACTGACAATCTAAAACTGTTTCCTGACGTTCACCCGCAAGCTGCTGCCACGTCCATCCTGGTAAACTTTGACCACTCAACCGATAGAGGACAAGCTGTTTGTTGGCATCTGATAAAGGTAATACAGAAAGTACCTGTTCACATTCCTCCAATAATCGTTGCTGTAAATGCCCATCATGATAGGTATGCTCGATTAAAAATGTACGCACCCAAGACTGAATATTCGGATCCCTACTTATGGGAGAAAAAGAACGAACCCCAGCACTTTGATAAGATAAACTTTGTACAATTAACGAGAACCTCGCAAAAAAAACATGCTCATTTCCCCGATAGTGCCACCCGTCAAATAAAAAATCAGGTGTCTGCTCTGCTCGCTGTAAACCTAGATTTTTCATGGAATAGTGACCAGATTGTTGCATTGTTAACCAACTATACTGTAAAAACGAAGTTACGGCTTCATCAAATGTCTTCCTAGGTAACTTAGGTAATAGCCCAAAATAATTATGTAACTGAAATAGGCCAATGTCTTGAATAGTCTGACCTGAGCGCTTTCCTCTTAATACGTGATAAGCAGCAGAAATTGTTCTTTCGTTATTTAGTTTTTGAAAGATTTGCAATAAAATTTGATGAAACATAGACGCAAATTCCTCCAATTTAATAGTATTTATGTTGAAATGTAAGATAAACATCTTTAAAATGAGTATGAAGCTTTGTAGGAACATGTAAAAGGAGAGAAAGAAAAATGGCTAAATTCACAATTGTTGATAAAGATACATGCATCGCTTGTGGCGCTTGCGGAGCCGCAGCACCAGATATTTATGATTATGATGATGAAGGGATTGCCTTCGTTATTTTAGATGATAACATGGGAACTGCTGAAGTTCCAGAAGATCTACTAGAAGACATGCAAGATGCTTTCGAAGGATGCCCAACTGACTCAATCAAAGTAGCAGATGAAACTTTTGATGGCGACTCATTAAAATTCGAATAGTCCTTCATACGTATCTTTAAAGGCATCCTTAACTGGGTGCCTTTATTTTATCCCCTCATGTATTAGTTGATTGGAGCGGAGACTGGGCGACTCCTTGGAGATCAGCAATAGAGGAACGACGGCTAAAATCATCATATCCTGTGATAACGCCTTCCTAACCAGCATCGTGGCGCTGCCGCCATAGCGCCACTACACTTTCTCGCAAAAAACATCTGTTGGCTCGAGACCCTGTAGCATAGCGAAGCGTCAGCAAATGTTTTATCTGTGCGAAAGCGTAGCGTCAGCAACAACAAAGCGCCCAGCCGGAACGGAAATCAACCACACGTTATGGTGATGAGCCATTTTCTACAAACGAATTTATACCATGATTCATCTCTAACATAATGGAGATGAATTTTTTTGTACTTTTCAAGTAAAGTTGGTCACTCTTTTCATCTTGTTATTGCAACCATTTTTTATGTATGATAAGATTTTAGTAGTTGGTACTAATAACAGATATTATTTCATAAAGGGGTCCTTATAAATGATAGATAATTTATTACAATTAAAAGATAAGAATATTGTCGTAATGGGTGTGGCAAACGATCGAAGTATTGCTTGGGGTATCGCAAAACGTTTATTTGATGTAGGTGCAAATGTTATTTTCACATATCGCCAAGAACGTTCATTAAAAAAATTACAAAAGCAATTAGAAAACATCGGACAATCTGATTCACTGATCGTACAATGTGATGTCAACAGCGACGAGAGCACACAAGCGGCTTTCAATGAAATCGGTACAAAAGTAGGCGTTATCCATGGTATCGTGCACTCAGTAGCTTTTGCCAATGCAGAAGATTTACACAATCGCTTCTTAGATACAACTCGTGATGGCTATGCATTTGCACAAGATACTAGCGCTTATTCTCTTATTTCAGCAGCAAAGGCCGCACATCCTTATATGACTGAGGGTGGCTCTATCGTAACAATGAGTTACTTAGGAGCAGAGCGCGTGCTTGATGGCTACAATGTCATGGGTGTAGCGAAAGCAGCATTAGAAGCATCTATGCGCTATCTTGCAGCAGATATTGGTAAAGATAATATTCGCGTTAATGCGATCTCTGCTGGAGCAATTCGCACACTTGCTGCAAAAGGTGTTCCTTCATTCAATACAATTTTACACAAAATCGAAGAAACAGCTCCATTAAAACGTAATGTTCAACAAGACGAAGTAGCAGATATGACAATCGTGATGCTTTCTCACCTATCACGCGGTGTAACAGGCGAAACGATTTACATCGACGCAGGCTACAATATTATGGGTTAAATACAAAGAAGCATGAAAGATCATCATTGATCTCTCATGCTTCTTTGTTTCGTATTGTACGTCAGAATTTAACAAACATTATTTTATTACCTTTGGGGCTGGATAATCAAAGCCCTTTGTATCCACTTCTACCTTTTTCATTTGCTGATCTTTTATTGGTTTTTCACCATCTCGTTCTGCAGCAGCGATAGCATCTACTGTTTCCATCCCCTCGATCACTTTTCCGAAGGCCGCATATTCGCCATCAAGATGTGATGCTTCATTTACCATAATGAAAAATTGAGATCCCGCAGAATTTAGATCTTTCGAACGAGCCATTGAAATGACACCGCGTTCATGCTTTAAATCATTTTTAAAGCCATTTAAAGAAAACTCACCTTCTATCGAGTAGTCTGGGCCACCCGTACCATTACCTAAAGGATCTCCACCTTGAATCATAAAATCAGGGACAACTCGATGGAAAATAAGACCATCATAAAAACCTTTTTTAACTAACGAAATAAAATTAGCTACCGTATTCGGCGCTGTAGAAGGTTCTAATTCGATTACGATTTTTTCATCATTGTTCATCGTAATCGTCACAATTGGTTTTTCCTTCACTTTTGATGAATAATCCACATTTTCTTCCGTTTTCTTTGCCGTATCTCCTTCCGATTGCCCACTTTCTTTAGCGGCTCCACAACCTGTCAAAACAAATGCTACCATCAGCAAAGCAAAGACAACAGAAAATCCTTTAAAACGCGCGAACATATTCTTTCAACTCCTCTTAATCACCAGTCTACTCTTTATATTATCAGATAGTTTACGACAAATCATTTTTATAATAATTCATGCAGATGGCTATATTTATAGATGCGAAGACAAGAAAAATATATAAACTAAACAAAAAATACTATTCCAAGTGCCCCGCTGCTATGCGTTGCTGTTTAGTAATAATCCCATTTAATAAAGGCATTTTCGTTTAGATTGTTGTTATTAAGACATAAAAAACAGAGCTAATCTTCCATTAGAAAAATACTCAAAGTGGGTTTGATATATCCTGTAAAAGGGTCTACAACAAAATTAAAAAAATTCTTCCACTTTTCCTTAACAGTATCAACTTTCTTTATATCATGGATGTAAATACGCAACGTAATAACTATACAAATCATCCCTATAATAAAGGATCCTTTTTATACTTAAAGCTTCATTATTTTAACTTAGACCAATGACTTCTTCCACTGAACTAGATTCGTTAGTTAAGTAGCTACAATCTTTTAGAAAACAGCTTTAGTAAAAAAGACAGCAAGCATGCAACGATTAAAAATACAGCAATCATGACAATAACGCCTCCCCAGCCGTAATGCATCCAGAATATTCCTCCTATTGTTCCTCCAACACTTGAGCCAAAATAATAGAAAAATAAATAGAGCGAAGAGGCTTGCGCTTTACCATGAGTGGCTCGTTTACTTACCCAGCCACTGGCAATCGAGTGCGCTGCAAAGAAGCCAAATGTAAAGATTGTAATCCCTAAAATTTTCAAACTAAGTAGCCCATTTAATGTTAAAATCGCCCCTGCAAACATGATCGCAATAGACAATAACAACATCTTTTGACGGCCATATTGATCAGCAAGACTACCGAACCAAGCAGAGCTAAATGTACCTACTAAGTAAATGACAAAAATCCAGCCAACAATCGTAGCACTTAAATTATAAGGTGGCGTCATCAATTTAAAACCAATGTAGTTATATAGAGTCACGAAACTTCCCATCAATACAAAGCTAATGCCAAACAAACAAAGCATGGATGGGTCCTTTAAATGCTGCAAAAGAGATGTCGTCAATGATTTTATCTGCAAAGGTCGTGCTGTAAAATGCTTGGAGTTAGGTAGCATCCAGATAAATAACACGCTTATCATCAGACTGATGACACCCAGTACTATCATCCCCACCTGCCAATTGTAAAGATCCGTTAATGTCCCGATAATAACTCGGCCACTAAGCCCGCCGACCGAATTACCGCTTATGTATAAGCCCATCGCAATACCTAAACTAGCTGGATCCATTTCCTCTCCTAAATATGCCATCGCAATTGCCGGCAATCCTGCAAAAACAACACCCTGTATAACACGTAACACTAATATCGTTTCAAAATTAGGCGAAAAGGCGAGGGCAAGTGTAATAATAGATGCAGCAAAAATAGAACTCGTCATCAAAGATTTCCTACCCCATGCCTCTGATAATGAACCTACAATAATCATACTGATGGATAACGCAAAAGTTGTCACAGAAAGCGTTAAACTCGCAACTGCAGGTGATACATGAAACTCCTTCGCAAATGTTGGTAATAATGGCTGTGATACATATAAATTGGCGAAGGTGATAAAGCCTGCTAAAAATAAAGCCCAGTTTGCTTTATGAAACGCCTTTGTCCCCTTTTGAATGTAACCCATCTCTCTCTCCTTACGTTCTTTCAATTCTACTATTATTCTAATACAATGATCTTCAAAACACACGATAACTTGTCAAAAAAAAGACAAATTACCTCTATTTTTTTATTATTCGTTTGATTTTATTTGACAATATTACCGTGACTAAAATCACATTTTCTTCATATAAATTTAGTTTTTATCTATTTTGAGTTGGCAAATATTGTGTTACAGTGAAAGTAATCATCTAGCAATCATTGGCAAAAAGCTCCGATGACTAAACTATTTTTCACTGCACAGACTTGGAGGAATTTTCATGAAAATTATTGAAGCTTTAGCACTTTCAGTACCTTATATCCACCTTGCATTAAAGGAAGAGGCAATTGTGGCTGTCATCGAGAAGGAAAGTGAAATAGTTGTAAAATATTTAGCCGGCAAACGTGTAGATTCAGGCTACCTAGATGGACAAAAAGTAAATGCTAATGACCAAAATGTTTTCATTGCCTTTACTGGGAAAAATGCTGATGTCGTAATACCAAAGGATGTATACGGGGTTGCCATCAATGCTTTTTCATTTCCAATCCGTGAAAATGGTAAAGTCGTAGGTGCCCTAGCATTTGGACTACCAATCGACAATGAGCTTAAACTTGAGGATTATATGGGGACAATGGATAGCATTGTAAACAGCTTACAGGACAAAGTACATACAATTGCCTCACATTCTGAGGAATTAGCAGCAACAAGTGAGGAAATTAACAAACAAGCACAGCACGCCCTTGAAGATTCAAAGAAAACAAATGAAGTAACAGATTTAATAAAAAGCATTTCTCGCCAAACAAATTTACTCGGCTTAAATGCATCTATTGAGGCGGCTCGTGCAGGCCAGCATGGTGCTGGCTTTAACATCGTAGCGCAGGAAGTTAGAAAGCTCTCGTTCGAAACATCCAGCGCCACGGAAAATATCGAAGCCTCCCTACGAAATATAAATAGGAACCTAGAAAACCTTAAGCAAAATATGGGGCAAATCAATGACGCAACGAACGAACAGTCTCAGCTCGTTCAAGATTTTAGTGAAATTATTGAGGAGTTAACAGTTCTTAGTCACGAAATGAAGGGCTTTATGCATAACGCCTTAAAATAATAAAGAGGTGAAGAATATTGCAAATTACAATTAATCCGGAATTATCTTTACGTACTGTCGAATTAGAAGATGCAAATGCTGTTTTTGCCTTAACAGATGCATCACGTGCATATTTGCAGGACTGGTTGCCGTGGCTAGATATTACAAAAGAAGTAGCCGATACAACGGCATATATAGAAGGCTGTATAAAAGGACACGAAGCTAAAAGCAGCCTCTCTCTTGTTATCATTTTTCGAAATGAAATCGTAGGCATTGCTGGCTTTAATACGATAAATCATAGTAATAAAATCGCAGCTATTGGCTATTGGCTCAGTGAAGGTTCTCAAGGACATGGTATTATGACAAAGACTGTACAGGCATTATTACAATATGCTTTTGAGGATTTACAGCTCAATAAGGTCGAAATTCGTGCTGCTACGGGCAACGCAAAAAGCCGTGCCATCCCTGAACGACTTGGTTTTATAAAAGAAGGAACGATTCGTGCAGCAGAATGGCTTTATGATCATTATGTTGACCACGTTGCTTATGGCATGCTCGCTAGTGAGTGGAAGGAAAAATAGAGAAAAAAATAGCCACCTGAGGTCAAATCAGGCGGCTATTTCTATTATTGTTCAACCGTTTCTTTTATTTCGTCTTGTGTTTCATTAGCTGTAGCTGTTGTTTGCTTTCCTAAGCCTACTGCTATTTGCTCTAGCTCAGGACGCAACGTATGCTTACCTGCATAGCTTTCAATTAATTCCTTCACGTCAATTCCTGAAGTTTCCTTCAACGATTCCTGTAATGTTGACATTAAATTCGTTGCATAGGCAGTTACTTTATTAGCACCGCCTCCGCCTTCCCCACCACCAGTATCAACGACAGTAATCTTATCAATATTGCCAAGTGGACTCGCAAGTTCTTTCGCATATTCAGGCATCATACGGACAATCATATCCAGGACAGCTGCCTGACCGTAGTATTCGAAGGCTTCCGCAATTTTACGTTTCGCCTCGGCTTCTGCTAGACCACGAAGACGAATAATATCCGCATCTGTTTCCCCTTTTGCACGCTCAGCATCCGCTTTTGCAAGACCGTCCAAACGAATTTTCTCCGCTTCGGCTTGTGCCAATGATTCGATACGGTATTTCTCCGCATCTGCCTGCGCAAGCTCACGCATTTTGGCTGCCGCTGCATTTTGCTCGACAGCGTAACGATCAGCATCAGCCTTTTTCTTAACTTCTGAATCGTATTGCTTCTCACGACGTAAAATCTCTTTTTCTTCTAATTCAATTTGCTTTTGACGTTCAATAATGCGAATCTGCATTTCTTGTTCAGTAACCTCTTGCTTTGCACGAGCCGTTTCAAGTTCATAAGCTTGGTCAGCACGTGCCTTAGCGATATCTTGCTCACGACGGAATTCTGCTACCTTTAATTGATTTTCTTTTTCCGCTTCTGCAATTTCTGTCGCACGTTCAAGCTCAGCCTTTTGTGCTTCTTTTGATGCTTCAGCACGCTTAATGCGTGTTTCCTTATCAGCATCTGCGGTAGCTATATCCGCATCACGTTTAACCTGCGCAATACGCGGCTTACCAAGCGATTCTAAGTAACCATTTTTATCACGTACATCTTTTATCGTAAAGGAAACGATTGTCAGACCCATCTTCGCCAAGTCCTGAGACGCAACACGCTGTACTTCCTGAGAAAATTTATCACGGTTTTTATAAATTTCCTCAACCGTCATTGAACCTAAGATCGAACGTAAATGACCTTCTAGCACTTCACGTGCCTCATTTTCACGCTCATCCTTTTGCTTTCCTAAAAACTGCTCCGCCGCCGTAGCGATTTCTGAAATGGAACCACCAATTTTAATGATAGCCGTTCCATCGGCCATAACCGGTACACCTTGTTCCGTATACACTTCAGGTGTTGTCACATCAAGCTTACTAGACAATAAGCTTAATGGATGTGCTTGCTGGAAAATTGGGAATACGAATGTACCGCCACCACGAATAATTTTTATACGGTTTCCCGACTCATCTTTATGTACATTTTTTGAGCCAAGATAGCTACCAGTCACAATCAGTGCTTCATCAGGACCTGCTGTACGATACTTTGTCACATATAGTGCAACTAGTGCAATTAAAACAAAGGCTACAATCCCTATAACAATTAAAATCTCCATTGACATATAAATATCGCTCCTCTATAAAAATTTCTTATCATAAGATCTCACAAAAAGCGTTCCTTCTTTCACTTCTACCACAAGTACCGTCGTATCGTAATCAATAGCCTCATTGTCAAATCCTGTTGCTCGCTTTGAAATCATTCCGCTAGTCGTTTCAATAACTACCTCTCCAAAACCGTCAGTCGGGATTGGAACAATGACCTTTCCTAGCTGACCTCCAAGCGATTCTTCTGTATAAGCTAACGAAACATCGGCTGATCGTAGCGGAACTAGAACAAATAAATAAAATAGTGCACTTAAAATAACTCCGATGATACAAGCAGCAACAATGTTCCAAACGCTAGGGAAGAAGGCTAGTTTTTCTAAAATAAATCCTGCTGCTGACATCAACGTAATGAAAGATAGAATGACACTTGGATTAAAAATCGGTAGCCCCTCTCCAATGCCCTCGGCAGCATCACTAAAAAACGTAAATAAAAGTGTTGCAAGGCCCCCGAATATTAATCCCACTAAAAAGATTTGCTCGAGTGAATAGCCAAATAGCGTCAAGTTGTTCACCCCTTTTCATTGTTTTACCTACTATACGGATGCAGCCTATAAAAGGTTTCGTAATCTTTTACATTTTCTTAATTTTCTAATGATATGTTTTTAAATAGTAAAACTCTTAAAGTAATAATAGCCATGTCATAATAAAAGGTATTATGGCAACTAAGGACATATTGCAGAAGGCTTTTAACGGTTTTAAAGGCTATAAAAATACAGCGAGCGTTGTACAGGAATGTGTGCGTAAGAAAGCTCTTTAGGCATTAGATATTTGTCTTTTCCTATAAACAAACAGGCCAATAATTGAAAGAAGTAAAAGTAAAATACTGGAGGTTAAAAAGAATAATGATAAAGTAGTCCTTTCTCCCCAATGGTTATATGCTTGTAAAAAACCGATAAGAACCATAAAAAAAGATAGTGCTAATTGGTGGTTTGAAACGTTTTTAAACAATAGAATACCTCCTTTATGCATATTTAATTTTACCATATAAATACATGAACAAGTACATTTCGAAGAATCACCAGCAAACACTATAATTTAGGAATCAAACAATGATATGAAACTACTATAAACAACCACCCATTACTGTTCAAAATTATTTGGTGTAGGTAAAACGCACAAAAAACAAAATTATTTTTGCATATTGTATCAATGTATCCATATATGATAGAAAGGGTGTGCATTGTGGAAAGAGAAAATAAATTTAGAAGATTCAAATTTAAATCAAATCCAAGTTGTCGTTGTAATTGTTGTGGTTTTTGTTGCCCTTGTCCTTGTAAGCCACCATTTACACCACCATTTATACCTGAACCACCAACTCCACCTTGTCATTTTTTAGTGTACGTTACAGACGCTGGTCAGCTAGCTACTCCTGATAATATGGTATCAGTAATTGATACAGCTACAAATACTATAGTCGCGACCATTCCAGTAGGAACTGCTCCTCTAGAGGTAGCGATTACACCAAATGGAGAATTCGGTTATGTTCCAGCCCTTTTCTCAAATAATGTAACGGTTTTTAATACGGCAACAAATGCAGTGGTTGCTACCATCCCAGTAGGACCTGAGCCTCTTGGTGTAGCTATTTCACCAGATGGAACACTTGTTTATGTATCAAATCATGGACTTGGAGCTAACTCTGTATCTGTCATAAGTACAGCAACAAATACCGTAATCGCTACTATTCCAGTAGGGCTCCAACCTCAAGGCATAGCTTTTACTCCTAATGGCGCGTTTGCTTATGTTGCAAACGAAAACTCAAATTCAGTATCAGTTATTAATACAGCTACAAATTCAGTGGTTGCTACAATTCCTGTGGGTCTTCGCCCTAGATCTATCGTTTTCACACCAAGCGGACAATTTGCTTACGTTACAAATGAATCTAGTAACACAGTATCTGTAATTGAAGTAGCAACAAATACAGTATTTACTACAATTTCTGTGGGTACAGGACCTGTTGGAACAGCGATTACACCTGATGGAATATTTGTTTACATTGTTAATAAAGGTAGTAATACTGTATCTGTCATAAGTACATTAACCAATTTGGTGATTGCTACGATCCCTGTAGGATTATCTCCTGATCAAGTAACCATCTTGCCGGATGGAACACTTGCTTATGTCACAAATCAACTTGACAATACTGTGTCTGTTATAGATATAGAAACAAATACAGTAATCGATACAATTCCAGGATTTAACGGTCCTACGGGAATAAAAACCGGAACAATCTGTCTGACTTCAGAATTCTGAGTCCTAGGGGCTCAAGGTAAAACAGGCACCTTCCCTTATTCAAAAAAAAGACATACTTCAATTGCCATCTAGGCAATTGAAGTATGTCTTTCGATTTTGTTATGAAGTCTACCTTGAATGTTTGACATAGAACTTGAGACTAAGCGATATGCCTTCAAATGCGTTGTTAGTTCTTTTGATTCAACCGACACATTTAACTGAGCTATTGAAAATGAGGCTAGCTCAATAGCTAACCACAGCTCAAACCGCATTATATAGGCATTAACATAGCCTTTAAGATTCTAGTACATTTAAAATAGCATCGAGATCATTGACAGCAACATCTAGGCGTTCCTTTGCCTCGATATTTTGCTGTTTTAATTGACTAAACTCTAGTAAATTTTTCTCATGCTTTAACTTGATAGAAGACAAGCGTTCAATGCGCGATTCTACCTTTTCTATTGCTTGCTCACAAACTGCTGTCCATATCTTTTCTGACTGCTGCATTTCAGTCGTTGACGGGTTGTGGTAACGCATAATTCGTGCATATACTGCTTCAATTTGTTCAATTAGTTCTGAATAAAAATGTCGCTCAACACGAGTTGTTTGGAATGTTGGGTGCTCTACCTCTTTTGCATATGGGGTAATTTGACGAAGCAGCTTTCCAGCATTTTCTCCGAAACCATGCGATAAATTCAATACATTCATTAACTGTAAAAGCAAACGAATTTCTTCTAGATTAATAAGCTGTGAATCAATGCTTTCCTTTAGCTTTAAGGATTCCATATAGCGTCGATCAAAGTGCTCAATTTCACCATTGCGTTGTTCTACTAAATGATCACCTGCATTGTCTTTTAAGCTTTTAATATAGCGAATTGCATGGCTTTTTAGCTCTTCCATCGATAGCAAGTTGTCATTGTCTTGTTGTGGCTTTCCTCGTTGAACATACGCAAATGCATCCATTTTTTTGGGCCATTGTGCTGTTGGGGTTTCTTCTAAGACATTATAGCGTATATAAATTCCGTGCATTCCATATCCTCCAAGTCCATTAAACAAGTATCTCTAAAGAGAGTAAATCGAATTCGCCATTTTTTCAAGTAAAAAACTTTTAAAGATTGAAAATCCTTCTTTCGAAACATTAATTCAAAAATTCCTAAGTAGTCGTTATGTTCAGGATTACTAAAGTTTTCAAAATGAGGAATTTTACCATTTAACCTCTAATAAGCTTTGACTTACACGATTTGAACATATTCTACGACTAAAATAAGCGAAATTAAACCCCTAAAAGCACTACTCCTATGGAAAATTCTGTCCCACAGGAGTAAGGCAATATTTTTTATCTTTCATCCAATTAAGACTGTTGTCGTATTTGCTTAATGCTATTTACTTCAGTAAAGGCATGAATTGATTTTATTGTGCCTACTGATTTGAAATTCGCCCTGTCATAGACTTTTGCAACCTGTTCATTGATAGATAATATCCAGAGATATTCTAACCCTTGCTTTATCGACTCTTGCTGAATATGCTGCAGAATATATCCAATTAACTCCCGACCTCGATAGCTTTCAAGTGTTGCTACACCCTTGACCCTCCCTTGATTTCCTGAGACAAAATATTGGCAGTACAGCAAGCTTTGCCATCCAATCTTAATAAATAATACGTAAAATGCAGGGAATGATATGTCTCCTCAAAAGCTATTTTGATTTCAAATGTAGAAATGCTCATTTCTACAGCAAATGCTTCTTGGCACCTGTTACACGTTCAATTTGTATGACTGGATTATGAGATAATCGCGAGTATTCACATTCCAACATTGCACATCATCGGTAAAACTTTTAAATTGAAAGCCGTGATTCTCTAATGCTTCTATATATGACTAATTTTCCTCCAGATTGTATAAATTCAATCTTCGAATGAGAGATTTTGACTGATAGAAATCCTTGATTTTCTTTAAAAACATATCTGGCTCGAAAGCCGATTCTGGGATGCAATTATGCCGTGGCATAATTGCTAAAAATCTGTATGATGTGCTCAATTTTATGCATGCTCTGGTCCTCCCTCAATCCATTTTTCAAATAAATCCTCTAGCTGCTGTTCAAGCTTTTGACGTTGCTCCTTCGCAAGTTTCGGCTCCTTTAATCTTATTTCGAGCTTTTCAATTTGTTCTTCAATTGCTATCTCTTTTTTAACAGCAAAGGATTTTTCAGACACTTCTTTTTTAACTGGTTCTTTTACTATTGCTAAGCGTTTTTGTCTTGCCCATTCATAATCCCCTTCAAATACTTGAATGTTTTCATGCTCAATCCATGCAACTTTTGTAAAAATCTTTTGTAAAAAATAACGGTCATGCGAGACGCCTACAATGGTTCCTTCAAAGGACTCCAGTGTATCCTCCAATACCTCTCTCGCTTCAATGTCTAAATGGTTAGTTGGTTCATCCAGCATCAATAAATTAATATCCTCATGCATTAACTGTGCTAGACGTAAGCGCATCTTTTCACCGCCACTTAAATCCTTCACTTTTTTAAAAACGTCATAGCCATAAAATAAAAACTGAGCAAGAATATGACGTGCCTCTGCCTCTGACACAGAGACACTCTCACGAAAGGCATCTATTAAGCGAATGGCCGAATTTTTATGCTCAAATTGCTGTGATAGGTAGCCAATTTTAACACTGTTGCCGACATGACAAGTACCTTTATTAGGTTCAACCTCACCTAACATCATTTTTAATAACGTTGATTTCCCACTGCCATTTCCACCAACAATCGCCAAACGTTCTCCGAAGTAAACCGCTAAATTACTTTCCTTAAATAACGGTTTCTCAAATGCATGGCTAATACCCTTCATTTGTACAACCTCTTTTCCACTACGCTCAGCCATCGTTAACGCTAAATTCATTTTCTGTTTCGTTGGGGGCTTCTTCACACGCTCTATACGGGCTAGTGCTTTCTCCATACTTTTAGCACGACGATGCAAGCCAGCATTTGGCGGGTTTGCTTCATTTGCCCATTGCTTTAAGCGCTTTATTGTTTCCTGCATTTTTTTTATTTTCTTTTGCTGTTCTTCGTAATGAGCAAATTGCTGTTCAAGCTTCGTTTCCTTTTGTTCGACAAATGCATCGTAATTACCAATGTACGTAAATGCCTCTCCGTCTTCAATTTCAATTATTTTTTGAGCCATTTGATTCATAAAGTGGCGATCATGTGATACTGCAATAACAATTCCTGCAAAAATTCGGACATAATTTTCTAACCATTCGATTGCCTGCATGTCTAAATGATTGGTCGGTTCATCTAATAGTAAAATAGAAGGATTACTTAAAAGGATTTGCCCTAGCATTACCTTCGTTTTCTCCCCACCACTTAAGCTACTAAACGGTTGCTCAAGCAATGGTGTTATACCTAAACCATTTGCAATCATCGCTAATTGCGCATCAATTTCATAGCCACCCTGCAGCATAAACTGTTCCTGCACATGACCGTATTGCTGGAGTACCTTATCTGTTACAGCTAACTGCATTTCCTGCTCAAGCTTTGTCATTTTAGCCTTTAATGCATAAATTTCTGCAAATGCTTCCTCCAGCACTTCCTTCACTGAGAACGTAGGATATTGTGGAATTTGATGTAAATAACCAATCGTCGCTTCCTTGCTTTTTATAATTCGTCCCTTATCTGGCATATCTAAACCGGCAAGTAACTGTAATAGAGTCGTTTTCCCACTGCCATTCACACCAACAATGGCGACATGCTCCCCTGTATTTACTTCTAATTGAAGTCCTTCAAATAAAACATTTCCACCAATAATTTTTTGTATTTGTTCAGCCTTAATTTGCATCGTTTTTTCCTCCAATGAAACGTGCGAAAAACATCTAAATACACAAAAAAGACTGCTCGATTAACAAGCAGTCTTTTCCTCATTAGTTTGTGAAAAAGAATGGTTAATTCGCTACGTTTGTTATTTGATTTTGCTTAAAAATGGACAGACCTATCCCGTTGTTCGCAAAATCGAAAGTAATAACACGTGCAAAATACATAGCTGTATCCACTTTTACACATGTTTTCGTAGCGTTTTTATTCATTCCTTTTCACCTCCGTTCAATATAATTAAATTTATATTACCATAATTCAGGTTATTTTGAAAAGACTAAATTACATTCTTTCACATTTTTTCTACAAGTCACCTTACCTTAGAGTTGATTTCCGTTCCGAGCTATGTCCCTTTCTGGGGGCGTCAATGTTTTTCAAAATTCATTACCCATTCCCCAATCCAAGATGTTAATTAAAAAAGTGCGAACTCCTGTACAAATACCTTTGTACTAGAGCTCGCACTTTTACGTTACTAATCAATTTTTATGGTTGTAATTTAAACATGAATTTTTTTCTGTACCATAAACTTATCGATAAACTTATAAAAATGAATGCACCGACAGCTGTAATCCAAAAGAATACGTTTCCTCCAACAGTTGATGAATTAAAAAATATACCGCTAATAACAATAAATAAACAACTTATAATCCCTGATAAAATAATGGCTAACTGATGATTTAGTTGAAAAATGAAAAATATAACTACAGTACAAATGTAAAGAACACTTACTATCATAATAGCCGGGAAAAATGGTTGAAATTTAGCTGCATAGACAAAGTAATCGAGCTGGCTAATATCCTGGCCATTGTTTATCTCAATATTAAATATCTGAGAAACTGGGGTTGAATACTTCCATTCGAGCGGATTATCTATAATACCACTTCCCTCATACCAAGAAATAGCTGTTGACATCAATAAAGTCAAGAAACCAAGAATTAGTTGTATCACATATTTAAACAATGTACTTCTCCCTTCACCCTTTGAAGTTAAAGACGTTACAATAGGTTCTCGGTTTCATAAATACTGGATTATATGGATTAAATAAGGGCCTTGAGATTTTCCTCCATTTGATTTTCCTAAACCTTTAGCAATCTTTACTGGGATAAACGTGTGTCACTTTTCCGATGGAATGCCACTGCCCAGGCTATTTGTTTTTTTCCCTGCTTACTTTTTATCCATCGTAGGCCGCAAAACCTGCGTTGATAACGGCCATACCCTTTTTTCCATCTGAGTCTATTTTCGTTATTAGATTATCATCCCCATATGTGTTGTAACTGGGTCATCTTCGTTCCCTGGATTGGGGTCACGATAGATGAAACGTGCTGTTGCTGGATCGTAGTAACGAGCTTGTAAATAGTATAGCTTTGTTTCGGTATCGTAGACATAGCCTGCGTAGCAAATAGGTTGCTCTTTGATACGACTGTCAACTTGTTCAGCTGTTAGTAAGTTCTCCCATGGGTCATAATCGTATATCGCAACGCTTGCATCATTTGGTCAACTTAGAACCTATCATATTACCAACTTTGTTTTTCACAACAGGCCTCTAGGTCTTCACTTTTTTCACAAACATTTTAACAAACGGTACGAGGAAAACGGACACGACCAGTACGCGAAATAGCTGAAAAGCGGTGACGATTGTGACCTTTGCATGTACAGAAGCTGCGATTATCCCCATTTGATCAAGCCCGCCTGGTACGATGCTTAAAAAGCCTGTACGAAAATCAAGGCTGTATAAACTCTGCATGACAAATGTTAAGCCATAAGCTGCGCCAACAAAGATACATGCCGATATAAAAGCGTAAAATACATGCTTCCTCGATAAATGTAGATCGTCTTTTTTCAATAAAAGTCCAATGTAAATGCCAAGCATCAGCTGCGCGATATGAAGTAGTGACAACGGCAATTTCGGTACATCAATCCCTGCTATATTGATGCCCATCAATAGAAACACGGGACCAAGCATATAGCCTGTCGGAATTTTTGCCTTTTGTGCTAGCCAGCCCGCTACGCCACACACAGCAACTAAAGCTATTAGGCTCCATGTATATGATCCGTTGACAACTATGCTAGTTCCCCCAGAGTCTGACACCATTAATGGCACAAAGCCGACAATTAAAAGAACCCGTAATATTTGGAAGAACGTAATGACGACCATATCCATATCCCCTTGCTCCTCGGCAAAGGCAACAACTTGTGACATGCCACCAGGTACACAGCATGTTAACGCGGTCGCAAAATCTAAATCCGCACGTTTTGCAACTAAATAACTAACACCAAAAAACAATACAATAAATAATACATTTAAAACAATCATGCTTCCTAAAAATTGTTTAATATCCTGCACCGCTTCTGGTGTAAACGCAAAACCTATGGAATATCCCGCAACGATTAAACCAAAATTCCGGAAATATTTATGCCATTTCAATTGTACTTTCGTCGATAACTGAACAATTAGCACCGCCGCAATAGCTCCAAGTAACCATGGCATTGGAATATGTAATACATTAAATAAAAACGCACCTGTTAAACCAATACATAATGTAATAAACATGTGCTTGTCAAAAATAAACATAGAAGCAACCCCTCATGACTGTATCATTCTATTATGCCGTGAACCTGCCTATTTTTCTACTTCATCACTTTTTTACAATGTTTTATATCGTTAAAATTGAACCTGTTATTTATAAAACCTCTTATCCAAGACTAAGCCCAAATTTTCTATGCTACATATTTATTCCCTGATTCAGTGATTCTCCGTT
Organism: Lysinibacillus sphaericus; assembly: GCF_006864135.1. Lineage (GTDB taxonomy): Bacteria > Bacillota > Bacilli > Bacillales_A > Planococcaceae > Lysinibacillus. The sequence goes on from NZ_SADV01000005.1 coordinate 231,232, forward strand.
GTGGAGATATGTAAAGGAGGCCTTCAATGAAAATTTACTTAACGATTAACAGTGAATTAGAAGAAACTGAGGTTCATATACATGCAAAGGAATACAACAAGCAAATTGAACGTCTGATGAAGCAACTACAAACTTCACAAACGACAATGCTAGATGGCTATTTTCAACAAGAAATTCATATGTTAAAAATTTCAGATATTTACTCCATTTATGCAGAGGGTGCAAAAGTATTTTTGCAGACGGAGGAACAGGAATTCGAAACGAAGCGTAAATTATATGAGCTGGAAGCACAATTTGCGAAAGACTTTGTCCGAGTCAGTAAATCGACACTCGTCAACATTAACAAAATTACCTCTATTCAAATGGGTACAATCGGTACAACAGAACTAATTTTAGAAAATGATGTGTCCGTCCATGTTAGCCGCAAATATTTAAAAGAACTAAAACAACACTTAGGTATTGGAAGGGACTCATAATATGAAAAAATTTATACGTATGATGACAAGTGGTCTACTCAGCTCTTCCTACGCCTTAGTACATTCAGTTTCCTATCTAATATTCCCCAATCAGCTATACAACTTTACTAGTACGCAATGCCTTTATGGAGAGTTCAATCTCCAAGGTTTTCGAAGGTGCGCCCGCTTCACAGCTAGAAGAATACAAAAAAGTATATGGTATTGTCTATGACCTTGACGGAAATATACTAAGTACCTCAACAAGCATGATCATTATTATCGTCACAATTATTGTGCTAGCTATCTTATCTATCATTAGAAGAATAAATAAACACTTTCGCACATCGTTTATAAAACGATGTGTTTTTCATTGATTTTATTTAAACATTTTGTTATTTTAATAATATATAAGCAAACAAATTTAACAATCGTTTGTTTTATAGGAGGATTTCCAATGGATGTAAATGAATTATTTTGGCAAGCTTCGATTCATGACATAAAAAATGGCTACAACGATGAAGCAACACACCTCACTTGTTTACTTTGCGGGGAAAAGATTGAAAAGGGTATTATTTATCCACATGAAGGCGTTCTCTACGAGGCAGAAAAATTTATGCAACATCATATTACTGCTGCACATCAATCCGTATTTCATTATTTAAATGGCCTTAATAAAAAAAGGACAGGACTAACTGATCATCAAAGTCATATTTTACGCTTATTTTATGAAGGAAAAACCGATCAAGACATTAAAGAAGAATTGGAGATTGGTAGTGCAACCACAATACGTCATCATCGCTTTACCCTTAAAGAAAAGGAACGTCAAGCGAAAACCTTTCTTGCAATGATGGAACTATTAAAAGAGCAGAATGAAAAGGAAGACAGCTTTGTCCCTATTCACAAAACGGCTACGATGGTCGACGATCGCTATAATATTACGATTTCTGAAGAACAACAATTACTTGAAAAGTACTTTCCAAACGGTATTGGCAAAGAGCTTGTCCGCTTCCCAAAACGTGAAAAACATAAAATTGTCATACTCCGTGCAATCACAAAGCTATTCGATGCAACAAAACAGTATTCAGAAAAAGAATTAAACGAAATAATTCAACCATTATATGAGGACTATGTACAAATACGTCGCTATTTAATCGAATACGGCTTCATGGATCGACATGAGGATGGCAGTGCTTACTGGATAAAAAAATAAGAAGGCAGGGTTTCCAATGGACCATAAAAAAGAATTAAAGGAAATGTATAAAGAAATAAAAATCGAAGCTGGTGTTTTCACAATGACCAATCAACAAAATGGTAAAGTGTTTGTTGGCAGCTTCAATAATTTAAAACGCTTAAACGGCTTTCAATTTATGTTAAAAACGAAGACACATACTAATAAAGAACTACAAGCGGATTTCAACACATTCGGCCATGATGCTTTTGATATTGAAGTTGTGGAATATTTGAAGAAAAAAGAAGAAGGCTATTTCGATCCAAAAAAAGAGCTAGAAAAACTGGAACAAAAATGGCTCGACAAACTTCAGCCATTTGGTGAACGTGGATATAATTAAATAACAAAAAAGAATCTGTTTTCTACGAGACTAAGCTTGAGAAACTTGCAGATTCTTTTTTTGTTTCATATATTGTGTTGTATCGCACGGGGATTCACTCCTTCCGGGGAATTCCTTTTCACTGGTAGAGTAAATATCAGTTGGATCTGATCAGTTCTTCGGCCGACCCGAGCACTTTTCTCTTGCATCCGATCAGTTTAACCGGAGTGGTTTTCTTGGCATCTGAGTATTTCTTCGTCGGCCTGCCCCCACTTCTTTGCGTGCGGGAATCCTACTTGCTCTCTCACTTCATTTCTGAATTTCCTGCTGAGCTTTTTTTGTTAGCTTTCCGAAAACTAGCTCATACGAATGTTTGATTAAATTTTCAACTAAATCAATAGGTACGTCATCTACATCCATATAGATTGAATTCCAATGTGTTTTATTCATATAATAACCTGGAATAATACCTTCATAGGCTTCTCTTAACTCTTCAGCTCGATTAGGTTCACATTTTAAAGTAAGTACAGGTCTTCCGGTACTATCTCCACCCATCATGCCATACATTTTATCCCCAACATGATAACGATCCGCCTGCCATTCTTCTTTGTAATCATGCGTTGTTCCACGAAGTTTTAGGCAATATTTATGAATTGTTTCTTTGTTCATTATTCAACCCCATTTCGTTTTAAAAATAAAGAAACACACGTTCGATTATTTTCATTATAATCAATAACGTGTGTAGAGGAAATAATTATTTTAAATTAATTTCAGTTTCTAATAATTTTTGTTCGAGCAGATCTTCGGTCACACGATTTAATTTTTAAAGTGTTAGGACACTTTTTACTTTATGCCTCTATCAAACACACCGATGACCTCAGTAGTTTGTAATATATTGACAAAAGCTTTAGCATCTGCATTCTTGATCATACTTTTAACATCAGCAAGCTGATAGCGTGTAATGACGGTAATTAAAACTTTGCGCCCTTCGCCTGAATAAGCACCTTTCGCATCCATAATCGTTACACCTCTATGAAGCTTTTCCAGTAGCTGCTGTTTTACTTCCTCGCCCTTACTCGTAATAATCATCAGTGTCAATTTAATATGGCTCGTATGAATGGTGTCGACAACCTTCCCTGTAGCATAAATTGATACGAGTGTCAGTAATGCCGCATCCCAGCTAAAGACGAACCCGGAGATAGCTACAACGATACCATTCATCGCAGAGATTAATGTACCAAGTGGAAAATCTCGTTTACGACTTAGTAGCATCGCTATAATATCAAAACCACCAGAAGAACCTGCCGCACGAAAAATCAAGCCCAACCCTATGCCCACAATAACACCACCAAATAATGACGCAAGAATTGGATCTTGTGTAGCTTTATAAACCGGAATAATATACAAGCTTACCGACAAGACAACTACAGAAAGAATGGTATAGCCAATAAACCGTTTCCCTAGCTTCAAGACACCTATAATTAGCAAAGGTAAATTCAATAGTAAATTTAAAACCCCTGTATTCAAGGGTGTAATAATACCAAGCATAATAGCAATCCCACTTAATCCCCCACTTAAAATCTCATGTGGGATTAACAGAAGATTGTAGGCAAGGGCGACTAATATCGATGAAAGTGTAATAATGACAATATTCCGCATAATAAATCCCCTATCATAACGAACGAGTTTTGTACTTCTTTCCCTTAGAATACCCAATTTATTCGTTTAAAAAACCTTGAGTAGGGCACTATTGCAGTAAAAACAACGACATTTATTTCTTTATTTCTTCTAATGTTCTTTTTTCTGCTCCTCTTTTAACGGCTCTTCTTTATTCTCTTCAGCCTTCTCCGCTACCTTATAAATACGTTCAAGCATAGGCGGATGTGTATAACGGAACCACTTTACGAGCAACTGTGGATTTACCTCACTCAAACCAGATATTGTTAGCTTCTGAAATGCAGTAATTGCGGACTCTCGATCGCCCGTTAGTGAAATCGCATATTGATCAGCTCTATTTTCCTGATACCGCGAAATATAATTCGACAGAGGGCTCGAAGCAAATAATAAAACAGATGTTAGGAGTAAGAACAATGGATAAGAGCTTATATCACCGACTTTTTTAATTTTTAATACCTGTCCGTAACGTCCAATGAACCATCTCAAACATTTTGCTGTCAGCCATAAGCCTAGCAATGACAACAGAAGATACCCAGCAATCCCAAAATAAATATGCTTCTCAACATAGTGTCCCATTTCATGTGCCATGATAAATAATATTTCATTATCTGTTAAACGATTTAAGGTTGTATCCCATAGCACAATTCTTGAATTACTGCCAATACCCGTTACATAGGCATTTAAAGCATTTGTTTTTTCTGCCATATTGACTTCATATACGTGCTCTGCTGGTATATTTGCCTGTTCAGCTATAGACAAAATTTTCTCTTCTAGCTCCTTATTTTTTAACGGATAAAAATCATTATATAAAGGATCGATGACTACAGGTTGAATGAACATCACAAATATTGTAAATGGAATCGTTAGAAACCATGCATATAGCCACCATCTTTTGGCACTTTTTTTGATGAGCCAGTAAAGGACAGATACGATAATTAGACTCATGCCAAAGTTAACCCAAAAATCAATAATGCCGTCTCGCATCCATGAAGAAAAACCTTGTGTACTAATTCCGTAAGTTTTGCTTAAATTGTAACGATAATAATCGAGTGGGAATAGTACAACGTATAGTAAAAATGATAATAAGAATAAGTAGCTTGCATTTTGTAACAGCTTCCATTTTGTTTGTGACGTCGCCACCTTTTCAAAGTAACGTGATACGCCCATAGTTAAAATCATGAAATAAATTAACCATTCCAAAGGTGTAGCAACAAAGAATAGGAAGTTCCGTATTTTAGAATATTCACCGCTTAAGTATAGTTCTTTTTCGGACATAAACATCACTGGATCTGCAGCTGTCCCTTGCATCGCACGGGGTATTGTACCACCACCGCTGTGGAATATATACCAATACATACACAGCACATAAACACCGAATAAAAGTAGCGCGACAATTCCCATTTTTTTCGCTATGTCATTTCCTCCCTTGCTCAACACTAAGTTCGTCCTATAGTAAGTGTAAGCTAAAATGAAAAAGTTAGAACAATTTTTTCTTTGTTTTTATTTACCTTCTGTCCTTCTTTACACCAAAAGAACAAATGCACTAAAGCGCTGGAGAGCCCGAGGGATCGAACCTCGAGGATGTAGCGCTTTAGCTTAGACGAAAACTATACCCTTGTTTTTCCACAATAAAAAATCTATAGTTTCTTTAACAAAAAAATTCGTTCTACTTCTCCAAATGCGTAGCAAGCCATGTAGATGCTGAAGTACCACGGCTCGTTCGCTATTCCTAGAAGTGTCGCGAATTTTAAAGAATATTTTTTATTACCTATCCATTACAAATGCCGTTTTGCCACGTTGATCTTCACTTAAATAACTAGCTAATTCTAATCGATCATGCCATTCTTTTTCTATAATAGCGGCCTTTAATGCATCATCCTCTTTCGTTGATAGCTCTACCATAATCTCCTCTTGATATTGCCAAACCTCAATATCCGCCGCATAGCCCGCAAAGCTTCCTTTATATGTTGTTGCCTTTGCAGGACCATATACAACCGCTTGGGATAATGTGTTTTGATACCATGCTTCAGAATCCCAATTTAAAATTTTCTTCGGAACATTTTCTAAAATTAATTTTTTGGCCGCATTTGTATCCACTGCATCATAGGAAATTTTAGCTGTAGTCTTTAATGATTCCTTACGACTTATTGCGAACGAACGATTGCTACCCTTAATATCCGTTTCGAATTTATAGTTAGACTCTGTTCCAGTGAAGCCATGACTCTCTGTAATAGCAATTGCTTCATCCAAAGGTGTATTTAAAAATCTCTTTTTATACGTGATATCCATGTTATTGCTTCCTTTATAAACACGTAAACGGTGGATATAATCCTCATTTAGAAAAGCTCTATTCGGCGTATCAAAGAAATAAATCTTTACTTCATCTTTTTTTGTAGCTTGGAAAATAGTAAAAATATCCGGTTCAGTGAAAAGCTTAGATTTAAGATTGAATTTAATTTCATTCCCTGGTTCGATTGCTGCTTTAGCTTGTGTAGAATCCAATCCAATGATGCTAACAAGTACAATAACAACTAAATAAAAATTTACTGCCCATTTCTTCATGTTATTTCCTCTTCATGTTTTAGTAATTGCAAGGTAGTCGTTTCTCGATTCGTTAATGAACTGTGAAAATAGATAGTTTTATGTGAATGTATTTTCTTAAAAAGTGCGATGATATCATCATAATCCGGATGCGTTTTGTAAAAAAAATCCTTATGTTGATTTTTGGAAAATTGAATTTTATATTTGCCTTTATTCCAATATCCCGTAAAGATAACCATAGCTGTTGGCTTTTTGTGAAGTAGTTCCACTAATTTCGCTTCATTACGCTCAGGTACAAAATAAATGAAGTTTTCACATTCTGTTTTCTTTGTCAAACATTCTAGTTTAAACTCTTGCAAAATTGTTTTGATAGGCAATAAATTTTCAGGTGCCTCATAATAATTATCAAATAACGACAACAAATCATGATCTACATGTATCGCTCTTGTCGTATGCTGAAAAAGATAAGTAGCAATATCTGCTGTTTTTCCTGAGAAAGAAGCTGGGAAAATGATCGGGCAGCCTGGATTTGCATTGATATATTCCGCCATTTGCTGCAATACTTCTAAATTATTGATGCGCTTCTCAACATGACCGCTATCTATAATAGCTAGATCATAAACAGTCCCGTCCTCTATCGGCAGTGCTGCTTTTAACAAATAGGAATCCACAACATAATCGCCAGAGTAAAATATCATCTCCTCAAAAAAACGAATCTTGTACCAAACGCTTCCGATTAGATGCCCACTGTAGCCCCATTGAAAGGCAAGACATTTACTAACAACTATCCACTCTCCGATTGATTCTGGTTGAAAGGTTCTTGTATGTTGACAAGACTGTTTTAATTGCTGCGCAGTCATTTTACTCATAATTATCGGCCCTCTATATCCCCATCGCTCAAGTAAAGGAATAGCACCTACATGATCTGTATGTGAATGAGAAATAAACACTGCATCAAGCCTTGCCACATGAGCTTGTGTTAATTTTGGAGGTGTCTTTTGTCGATTGTTCATCACTCCGCAATCGAGTAAAATAGCATGTCCATTATTTTCAATGAAAAAACAGTTACGCCCATACTCACCGACCCCACCTAAAATCTCTACATTAAGCATCTACATGTCCTCCCCGTTTTTGCAGCCAATCTAATAGAAACATGAAAATAACGGTCATGACGACTGTAATCACCGCTACAGCCATTCCTACACCAACATTGCCTTGTTCAAATTGATTGTAAATAAATGTTGCGCCAGTCTCTACTGAAGGAGGCAAAATGAGTAATCCAGCGACAAGCTCACGCATTGAGATAATAAATGTCATCATCATTCCAGCAAGAATTCCCTGCATTAATAATGGAATGATGATATGTCGATAAACAGCCCAGCTACTTCGCCCAAAAATAGCGGCTGATTGGAATATCGAAGAATCCAATTGTGATAAAGATGACTTTATATATTGCACGGAGTATGGTAAAAAAAGTACAAAATACGTGACTACAACCATTGCCTTTGTGTTATAGATGGTCGCTGGTAGCCACGGTGCATTCCAAAACATGATTAACCCAACTACAAAGACAATTCCGGGAATAATATTAGACATTAAACTAAAGAAATCTAATATTTGCTGCTTTTTCGTTTCTCCTCTTTTAATGTACAAGGCAATGAACAAACCAATAATTGCTGTAACGACAGCTGTGATTACGGAGAAAACAACACTATTTAAAAATGCTGACAATCCAGCACTTCCACTTGTAAACACTTCCTGATAGGAGGCAAAGTAAAAATTCCCTGCCTGCAAACCATCTCCCCTTACTTTCTGCAAAGATGTCACAATAATTGAGAAGTAAGGAATACCGATTGATAGTAACATGATGATCCCGACAAAAAGCCATGAACCGAACTTAACATACCATTTATCTTTGATTTCGCGAATAGCTGGTGTTTTTCCAGATAGCACGCTATATGTATATTTTCGTCCAATAAGATTTTGAAAATACCAGATAACGAGACAAACTGATAGTAAAAATAATGATAGCGATGTCGCCATACTAATGTCTACTGGCCATCTTGAAAGGTAAGAGTGAATCTCCGTTGTAAATACTTGAAAGCCAATTCGACTACCAAACGTTGCAGGTGTTCCAAATTCAGCAAGTGTTTTGATAAAAATTAGCAAGCTCCCTAGAACATAGCTAGAAACTACTAAAGGCAAAACTATTCTCGTCCAATTTCTCCAAGAGCTTCGTCCAAAAATTAATGCAGCATCTAGAAAGGAGCCATTGATTCTTAATAGCGTATTTTTCAACATTAAATATAAGAAAGGAAAAAGATGCAGGCTCATAATCATGACCATTCCAAATAAGGAGAAGAACGATTCAGTCATCCAAGCAGCACTTGGAAATAGCTGTTGGAGAAAGCCATTATTTTGCATGAACAATATCCATCCCATGGAACCAATATATGGTGGTGTCATAAACGGAATCGTTAAAATAATATCTAGCCAATCGTATTTATATAAGCTTGTTTTCGTTCTTATTAACGCCATTGGGAATGCTACAATTGTAGTCCCTATAATAACTAAAACCCCTAATAACACAGAGTTTCCAAGCGTTTGCCACATTCTTTCATTGGCAAACATTCTGTTAATCTGCGAAACATCTAATTGCCCATCTTTCATAAACGTATAAAATGCAATGGCAATTAACGGTGCGATACCTAACGTGACGATAAGTGTCAGTAAAAATCCAAAAGTTCGTCTGCCTTCCATAATCATTGATGATTCAATCCTTCCCTAAAAAAAACTTAAAGGAGGCTAAAAAACTTCCTATCTACTTAACGAAAAATATCATTGAATTTAGTTAATATTTCAAACTGCTTCGCTTCTGCACCTTTCCAATTCACGTTTAGCTGTGGAATTTCATCTAAGGCTGCGCGATCCTTAACAGCTATATCTTGTTGCCTGGTAGTAAGTAAGCATTTGCTACAAGCTTTTGCCCTTCATCTGACAGTAAAAAATCAACGTACGCTTTTGCACTCTTTACGTTTTTTGCATCCTTCAAAATACCAACAACCCGCGGACTGACAACTGTCCCGCTTTTTGGATAAATAATTTCTACTGGCTCACCATCAGCTTTCGCTTTATAGGCCATGTAATCTACCCCTGAAATTGTGGCATTTTTGGCACCAGTAATAACAGCATCTAATGCTTCCTTATTGGCACCATTCACCTGTAAACCATTTTCCTTCCACCTTTCTATCGTAGCCCAAGCTGTTTTTTCAGCTTCTGTATATCCGAATAAGAAGTCTACAGCAGAGCCTGACAAGCTAGGGTCTGGTATATTAATTTTATGTTGCCATTCAGCTTTTGCTAAATCTGTCCATTCTGCCGGAACCTGTTGCGTATTTTTAGTATTATAAGCAATACCTAATACTGAGGCACTGTAACCATAGTAATACCCTTCTGCATTTGACCAATCAGTATTGATTTTCTTTGCATTAACAGCGTCTTTATAACTTTGAAGCTGATCAGTTTCCTTTAAGCCATCCATTGAAGCAACAGAGGCTAGTACGACAACGTCTGCTACAGGATTATTTTTTTCCGCTTCTAAACGCGATAATATTTTGCCTGTTGTCCCTTGGAACATTTCTACTTTTATACCTGTTTTCTCTTCAAATGCTTGTTGAATATTCGCAGCTAAACCTTCTGGACCAGCAGAGTATACCGTTAAAGTTTGTTCTTCTTTTGGGTTTGAACTTGCTTTATCATTCTTCTCTACCTCTTTATTTCCACAGCCCGCTAATACTAATGTTAAAAGAACCCCAGCTGTAGCAAATAGTTTTAACCCTCGTTTTTTCAATGTAAACCCTCCAATTGATATATTTGTTTTTCATCAATAAAAACTTCAAGCTGTTTGCCTTGTTCTATTGGTTCTGCTTCGTAAAAGCTCCAGTGCTTACCTTCTACCTGTGCCTGCACTAAATAACGATCACCAATAAAGGTACTTTTTACAATCATCGCTTGTTTTGCAATCGTACCTGGGCCTGGTAGTCTGGATACTCCTTCAGGTCGCACAATATAATTATCTTTATCAAACCAGTTCACTTTGCCGACAAAATCTGCCACATACGGCGTTGCTGGAGCGTGATAAATTTCTTCAGGTGTTCCCACTTGTGCAATTCTTCCTGCCTCCATCACGATAATTTGATCTGACATTGCCATTGCCTCTGTTTGATCATGTGTAACAAAAATAGCCTGACAATCTAGCTCGTGAATAATATGCATGATTTCATCTTGCATTTTTTCTCTTAGTACTGCGTCGAGCGCCGATAATGGTTCATCAAACAAAATAAGCTGTGGATTTGTCGCAAGTGCTCTCGCTAGCGCTACCCGTTGCTGCTGCCCTCCCGATAACTCCCCAGGTTTTCGTTTTTCAAACCCCTCCATTTTCACCAATCGCATAACATGCTCTACTCGAGCCGGAATGTCTGTCTTTGGAACAATACCCTTCAGGCCAAAAGCAATGTTTTGGAAAATAGTCATATGAGGCCATAATGCAAAATCTTGAAAAACCATTGCTATATTTCGCTTATTTGGTTTTACATTTTTATGGAGTTTGGATGAATAAATAATTTTGTCATCAAAGTAGATTTCTCCATTTGTCGGCTGTTCAAGACCTGCCAATATTTTTAATAACGTTGTCTTACCACAGCCTGATTGCCCTAAAATGGTAATAAACTTGCTATCCAGCTCCACATTAATGGGCCATAGCACTTGAGCCTGTCCATATTTTTTCTCGATATTCGTTAATGAAATTTTCATCATATCCTCCTCGTTAATTACAACTATAAATTCCAGATATTTAGAAAATATTAATATATTATTAATAACTCGTTAAAAAAAATCTAATAAACTAAAGCAAAACTAAGATTTTTTCTAATTTACTTTAGGAGGATAAAATGAATAACATGAAATTACAGGCATTTTGCCTACTCGTAGAATTAAAAAAATTAGCTCCTGTTGCCAAAGAGCTTGGTCTAACAGCACCGACAGTATCCTTTCATATTCGCTCCATTGAAGAGGAATATGGTATCCGTTTATTTCGGACAAATGCAGGTGGATACCGTTTAACAGAAGCGGGAGAAGGGCTCTATCATTATGCTCGCCAAATTGTACAGCTACAAAAAGACATGAATCGCTTTGTCGAAAATCTTTTAGCGGGTAATATCGGCTACATTCGTCTTGGCGCAAGCGGGCTACCTGCACATATTTTTATGCCAGATATTATTCATCTCGTTTCAACAGCTTACCCAGACATTCGAATATCGCTAGAAGTAAAAACAGCACCCGAAATTGAACAAAAGGTAGCTCTTCAAGAATTAGATTTCGGGCTAATTATGGAAACAAAACAAGAAAATTCATCTCTTATATACAAAACAATCGGCGAAGATTCCCTTGTATTAGCATTGAGTCCTAGCCATGAGCTCGCATCAAAAAAGGACATCACAAAAGCAGATGTCCTAAAAAATAAAGTATTATTGCATACATCCTCAAGTTCAACGAATCATTTTATAGAAAAATGGATGGACCCATTTCATCCATCCATTTATACGATTGAACTCGATTCTGTCAGCACTATTAAGAAGATGCTTACTTTCGGAAAGACAATTGCATTTTTGTCAGTTGCCCTAATCGAAGATGAGTTAAAATCAGGACTTTTGATCAAAAAAGACTTGCACGATGTGACACTTAATAGAAAAATTCAACTTATTTATCCAAAATCTCGTCTAGATAGCAAGTTGGATGCATTTGTAAAAACTGCAATTTATGATTTAGCCAAACAGTTAAAAATATATCCTTTTATGACATAATTCCATAGTCAGCAATAGTAATATGGAATGGGAGTTGTTTATCCCTATGAAGGGAGGGTTGTACTTGCTAACTGAGTTACTGACAAAAGATACTATACAACTCGCAAATTTTGTAAATACTTGGCAGGAAGCTATTCATTTAGCGGCAAATCCACTATTAAAGCAGCATAAAATCGAAGAACGCTATATTGAGTCAATGATTCATTCCATTGAAAAACACGGACCTTATGTAGTCATTACACCAAAGGTAGCAATTCCACATGCACGGCACACAGAAGGCGTTAATGAGCTAGCCATGAGCCTATTAAGCTTACAAAAACCTGTTTTGTTTGGACCAGAAAAGCCTGTTTTCTTAATTATTGTCTTGGCGGCAACTGATCATGTGTCGCATCTGCAAGCATTAGTTGACATAACAAAGATTTTGCAAGAACCAAATCAAATAGACAGCATCATTGCCTGCCAGCATAAAGACGATATTATCAAAGAAATCGAACAAATTATGGCAAAGGGGTCATTTTGATGAAAATATTAGTAGTATGCGGGAATGGCTTAGGCAGTAGCTTTATTATGGAATTGAATGTAAAAAAAGCGTTAGCTGAACTTGGAAAAGTTGCAGAAGTAACTCATACAGATTTAGCATCTGCCAAGGCCGAGAAAGCGGATATTTATATTGGCGCAGAAGATATTATTAATCAATTAGGCGAAGAGAGAGGTCACATCGTTAGTATTGTTAATATGATGAGTATTTCTGAAATTAAATTAAAGCTTAAATCTCTGTTATAAAGGAACGAATTTGAACTTAATTAAAAAATGGATAGGATGAGGTGTTAATATGTTAGATGTTATTATGAATGACATTTTAGGAACACCAGCTATATTAGTCGGCCTATTCGCTTTTGTTGGTTTATTAATCCAAAAAAAATCAACTTCAACAGTACTTTCTGGTACGTTAAAAACGGTTATAGGTTTTGTTATACTTGGCTCAGGTGCAAGCGTTTTAATTGGTTCTTTAAATCATTTTAGTAAAATGTTTGATCATGCATTTCATGTCCAAGGGGTTATCCCAAATAATGAAGCGATTGTAGCAGCCGCTCAAACTAGTTTTGGAACATCTACGGCCATGATTATGGTTTTCGGTATGATTATGAACATATTATTTGCGCGATTTACGCCTTTTAAATATATATTTTTAACTGGTCATCATACATTGTTTATGGCGTGTTTAATCGCAGCGTCACTGTCAGTCGGCGGTATGAGTGGTACACCTCTTATCATCGTCGGCTCTATTATACTAGGTCTTTGTATGGTCGTATTCCCTGCCATTTTACAACCAACTGTTCGTCAAATAACTGGCAGTGATGATTTTGCTGTTGGCCATTTTGGCAGTATTGGTTATTATGTCTCTGCTAAAATTGGGAAGATGTTTGGAAACAAAGCCAAATCAACAGAAGACATAAAAGTCCCAAAATCTCTAGGGTTCTTAAGGGATACATCTGTAGCTGTGTCCTTAACTATGTGTCTATTTTTTATTATCGTTGCTCTATTCGCAGGTTCATCCTATATTGAGACACAATTATCTGGCGGTTCGAATTTTATCGTCTTTGCCATTATTCAAGCTATTACTTTTGCCGCTGGTGTCTATATCATTTTGGCTGGAGTGCGAATGCTAATTTCCGAGATTGTTCCTGCCTTTAAAGGTATTGCAGATAAACTTGTGCCAAACACAAAGCCTGCATTAGACTGCCCTACAATTTTTCCGTTCGCACCGAATGCAGTTATTATCGGTTTCTTGTTTAGTTTTGTAGCAGGCTTAGTGTCCATGTTTATACTCCCTGTCATAGAGCTAAAAGTAATTGTACCTGGGCTTGTACCACATTTTTTCACGGGTGCTGCTGCAGGAGTATTCGGAAATGCAACTGGTGGTAGACGCGGTGCTATGGTAGGAGCATTTGCCAACGGATTAATTATTAGCTTTATCCCTGCGATTCTACTGATCTTTATGGGTGATATCGGCTATGAAGGAACTACATTTGGTGATTCAGACTTCGGCATTATAGGGATCATAATAATAAATATATTAAAGTTATTTGGTGCAGTTTAATTCATTTGTATGTCTCGCAAACTCTTTAGATGTTTGCGAGGCTTTTTATTTGCTAAAGAAAAGGGATGATTTTGCAAAATATATAAATATTTCACATTATTCCCCTACCTTTTTCACTATACAAATAGAGGAAATCCATTACAAAACAAACTAAATACTCAGTGATTAGAAAATATCGAGAATGATTTAAACCCATTTTCCTGTAGTAAATTGTAAATAATCTGATAGTATTTAATGGTAAAACAAAAAATCATCGTCTGACCTCTGACTTAGAATAATTTATTGCCGATATAAATAATACATACAATTGGAGGTATTCATATTGAAAAAATTAATGATGGGCTTTTGCTTAATAGCTTTGTTATTAGCAGGCTGTTCCATTACTCAGCAGGAAAAAGCGCAAGATGACTATAAAGTTGGTATCTTACTTTCGGATGCAGGGCTTGGTGATGAATCGTTTAATGACTCAGCTTTTAAAGGGCTTGAGAAAGCACGCGATGAGCTAGGTATTTTGTTTGATTATAAAGAGGCGCCTGATGGCAATTACGAGCAGAAACTAGAGGAACTTGTCGCAGAAAAGTATAACGTCATTATTGGTTTAGGCTTCTCTGTACAGGAAGCTTTAGAAAAGACTGCGAAGAAATATCCTGATCAGCATTTTATCCTTATAGATGGTCAATCAGATGTTGCCAATATCACTTCAATCACTTTTAAAGAGCAGGAAGGAAGCTTTTTACTTGGAATGGTTGCCGCAATGACGAGTAAAACTGGAAAATTAGGATTTATTGGCGGTGCAAATGTTCCAGTTATCCATCATTTTGAAAACGGCTTTATTGAGGGTGCTCGGTATTTTAATCCAACTATCGAAATTGTTAGTGAGTACGCTGGCTCATTTGATGATACCGAGGCAGGTGCCGCAATCGCAGAACGTTACATTAAGAACGGTGTAGATTTTATTTATCATGCAGCTGGATTCACTGGCTTTGGTGCCATAAAGAAAGCCGAAGATATGGGCATATATGCGGCCGGAGTTGATATTGATCAATTTTACATTGCAGAAAAAACTGTCGTAACATCAATGTTAAAAAACGTCGACCAAGCTGTTTTTAAAATGGCTAAAACATTAGATGAGGAAGGGAAAATTTCCGAAAAATCGTTGTCATTCGGTTTAGCTGATAATGGCGTGGGCCTAGCGGATATACGTGTTATTAAACTTACACCTGAGCAACAGGCTGCTATTAAAAAAGCACAAGAAGATATTGTTTCGGGTAAAATAAAAGTTACTGCAGAAAAGGGGAACAGCCAGTGACACTACGAAAAAAATTATTCATGAACATACTTATTCCCATTGTCCTCGCAATGGCTATGATTGGTTTTATTATCGTTCAAACATTTGATATACAAACAACCGCACAAGATGATACAGAGCTATTGCTGGCAGTGAAAGAACTTGAACAAAGTTTAGTTTTAGCGAGCCAATCATTAAATAACTACACTTTTTTAGATAGTGAGGCCAATAAAAATGAAGCTCTTTCAACTTTACAAGAAACGAAAGTAAATTTAGAAAAACTCTCAACTATTGCAAAAATAGCTGAGCATAAGGCCATCATCAAAAAAATCGGGAGTAAATACGACGAATTAGAAAAAGCTTCAGAAGCAGGATTTCTTGCTCACAATCGTCCTGAGATAAAAAAACAATCCATCAGAATATCTGGTATTTTGAACGATATGTATCTACTGAAAAAAGAAACAAATGAATGGTATAAAGAAACGAATGATTTGGCAACACAAAAAATTTCTTTTATTACTACATCAACAATAATAGGAAGTATCCTTCTACTTATTGCTACTATCATTTTTTCGTATGCCGCAACGAAAAAAATTACAAATCCGATTAACCGAATCGTGGATTGTGCACAATTGGTGGCTGCAGGGAATTTGACAATTGACACCTCTTCCCTTCCCTATAAGAAAGGTAGCCGCAATGAAGTTGATCAACTGACTGAGAACTTTTCTAAAATGATTGTTAGCTTAAAAAGCACCGTACAATCCATTGATCATGTAGGTAAAAATGTTGGCCTATTTACTAAAGATGTCACAAGCTATATTGAAACCGTTAACGAAGGCAGTAAACAAATTGCTACATCAACGGACGAATTGGCAAAGGGAAGCCTAACTATTTCAGAAGATATCCAGTCAACGGCTATCCTGATGAATACGATGGCGGATCAATTTACTACTGTTCAGGAAACAAGTGAACAGTCAGCAGTAAACGGGAACAAAGCACTTACTGCTGTTCAAAATGGTCGTAGCTCACTAGAGAAGCAATCCTCTATTGCAAAGGATATTTCATCCACTTCAATTAATATCAAAGAGGCTGTTACTCAATTCTCTCAATTCACAACAAAAATTGAAGGCGCGGCTAATGCAGTCCACGCGATTGCTGATCAAACAAATCTCTTAGCATTAAATGCTGCAATTGAAGCGGCACGTGCTGGCGAAGCCGGAAAAGGATTCGCTATTGTAGCGCAGGAAGTGAAAAAACTATCTCATGAAACAGAGAAGGCAACTACTTTCATCTCTTCGATGGTGACACATATACAAGATGGTATTACACTCATTCTTTCTACGGCAGAGCATGGACATCAGCTTTCAAAAGAACAATTACAATCGATGACCGATACAGAAAAGTCTTTTGAGGTAATTGCAACTCATGTATTAGACATTAATGATCAGTTAAAGCACCTTACGAAGGATATGGAGAAAACAAGCGAAATGAGCCAGCACATGAACAATGCCATTGAAAACATTTCAGCTATTACGGAAGAAACCGCTGCAGGAACAGAAGAAATATCCGCTTCTACTCAAGAACAGTTAGGATCATTCAAAAAAATTAGTGATAAGGTTTCAGAACTTCAAGAAATGACAAATACATTGTCTGTAGAACTAAAAAAATTTACATTGTAAATTTCGTATTATTTTCGTCTATTACTTCAGAGTAATAGGTGCGTTTAATGAAAAGACGCTGATATCTGCTACACGGTATTCACGCTCTCCCGCTAAAGAGCGTCAAGCCACATACAATAAAATGAGCAATTGTAGCAAGAACTTTTACACATAAGTAACCTTCACAATTTTTGGATTGTAGTAAAGTAAAAACTGATGGAGCTCTAAAGCCTCCATCTTTATAGTGAACTGCACCCCAATTGTTAGACACAATCTAACAATTGCAGGTGCAGTTTTTGTATGGCTAAATTTAGAGAAGAAATGAAATTTGAAGCTGTTCAAATAACTCTAAAACACGGCATTTGTCCTTCATTATGCTTCGTAAATACATTTTTCTAGTGTGTATTTTTCAAGTTTGTCTTGCGCAACATTATAACCAATACCTGGTAGATCAGAAACTTGGATATGTCCTTGTTCATCCATGACAATCTCTGGCTCAATAATGTCCTCATGCCAATAGCGGGAAGACGGCGCTGTATCACCAGGTATTGTAAAATTTGACAGTGTCGTAATGGCAATATTATGAGCACGACCAATCCCTGATTCTAGCATGCCTCCACACCATACAGGGATCTGATGCTGCTGACATAAATCATGAATCTTTTTAGCCTCAGATAAGCCTCCAACACGGCCTACCTTTATATTAATCACTTTGCAGCTACCTAGTTCAATTGCACGTCTAGCATCATCGTATGAATGTATACTTTCATCTAAGCAAATCGGTGTATTGAGTTCTCTTTGTAAATTTCGATGATCGACAATATCATCATACTCAAGTGGTTGCTCAATCATCATTAAATTTAATTTATCCATCTCCTTAAATAATGGTAGATCTTCTAACGAGTAGGCAGAATTGGCATCTGCCATTAAAGGAATATCACCAAAACGATCACGGATTACACGGAGTACTTCGATATCTTTTCCAGGCTTAATTTTAATTTTAATTTTTTTGAACCCTTGTTTTAAATAACCTTCAATGCTTTCCAGCAATACATTCGTATCCTCTTCAATGCCTAGGCTAATGCCAACTGTAATTTCTTTTTTTTTTCCTCCAAGTGCTTGTGCTAAAGGTATGCCCTGCTCTTTTGCATATAAATCCCAAATGGCTGCTTCCACCGCAGATTTTGCCATATTATTGCGACGCACACGAGCAAATTTCTCATTTACTTCATCTGGGTGGTTAAATTCCTGATTAATAACAAGTGGTATTAAAAATTCATCGATAATAGAGAATGCCGTTGAAGCCGTTTCTTCTCCATAATAAGGATAAGCGCTAACAACACATTCTCCATAACCAACATGCTTCTCACCATACGCTTCAATAATTAAGAAAATACGTTCTTGCTGCTTCATAAAACTTGTTTCAAAGGGTGATTTCATTGTCATCTTCATTTTGCGAACTATAATTTTTTCAATTTTCATTTCTCAAAACTCCCCTACTTGTAATATAAATGACAGGCCGTTTTATGGGCAGGTGAATGTTCGACTAACTCCAGCTCCACCGTCCGGCATTTCTCCATTACAAAAGGGCATCTCGTCTGGAAAACACAGCCTGTTGGTGGATTCAATGGAGAAGGGATTTCACCTTGCAGCTTAATCTTTTCACGTTTTATTCGCGGATTTGGCACAGGAATTGCTGATAAAAGTGCTTTTGTATAAGGATGCATTGGGTTGCTAAAAATTTCATCGGTCGTTGTTTCTTCTACTAGCTTTCCTAAATACATTACGCCAATTCGATTGGAAATATGGCGTACAACACTTAAATCATGAGAGATAAACAATAATGTTAAGTTAAATTCTTTTTGTAAATCCTCCAATAAATTCAGCACTTGCGATTGAATAGATACATCTAATGCCGATACAGGCTCATCACAAATAATAATATCTGGATTCATAATAAGTGCACGTGCTAATCCTATAATTTGCACGCACAGGCATTGCCGAAGTTATTGGCGAACAAAATATCATACCCACACTCATCACCTCTGGTGGAGACGATTTTCATTTTTACACAATTAAGAAACCACAATTAAAAGCAACGATGGTTGGCCTAGGCTGTAACCTCACTCCTGACTCCATCATCCTTATATGAGATTTGATACAGATGCTCTTAAAATCGGCACAAACATCTTAACTAAAACTGTGCTAGCCACTTTTCATGCTCAACAATAGATCAGTATTTTGATGAAAGTTAAAAATAAATTGACTGTGGAGAAAAACACAATATTTTTCTCCACCCATTTTGGCTATTTGCACTAAAAGGAGATGTTAGTTAGCAAATGCTTTGTAGGCAAATCTCTCATAAACGGTCATTAAAGACATACTTACTTTCCTAAATCCCACTCTGCTCTTTTCATTGAAACACAAATTCCGCTGGTTCTGTCAATACAGCTCTCAACTATAGCGTGGCACATAAAATCCAAAGATGAAAATACGCATGATACCTTATTTCAAGATAAATATTTCATTGTTAAATGGAGAACTGCTACTTCATTCCCCTTGTTTTCATAGCTATGCTTTCTATTTGCTTCAAATTGAATAGAATCAAATTCGTTTAATTCATACATTTCTTGTCCAACTTGAATCGAAATTTCCCCTTTCATTACTGTTACATATTCGATAGCTCCTTCATGATGAGGTTCTGCCTCATATACGCTATTCGGTTGCAAACAAGCACGATGCATTTCCAATCCTGTTTCTTTTTTGTAACGAAATATAGTCTCTAATCGCCACATTTGATTTTCTTCTATAATAAATCCTTGTCCGCAGCGTGCAACATCTACTATATCTTCTATCACCATAAGCCTTGATAACGGAATAGATAATCCTTTTGTAATCTTCCAAATGACGCCTAATGTAGGATTCGTTTCTCCTCTCTCAATTTTCCCTAACGTTAATTTACTAACACCTGTTTTTTTCGCTAACTCTTCTAAACTTAATTTCTGTTCATTCCTTATTTGTCGTAACAATTGACCAACTTGCAAAATTACTTCTTTTGTTTGTATATCCTCTTGTTCTTTCATATGAACCCCACTTTCGGTATATTATAATTTACTTTTTATCTAAATAATTATATTATAATATATATTTAGAAAGGAGCGAACGAAATGCGTGCTATCTTATTAGGTATTTTATCATCTGCGTTTTTTTCAGCTACATTTATTATAAATCGAGTTATGAACGTATCAGGAACAAGCTGGGCTTGGACTGCTTCCTTCCGATTTTTATTCGCTTTACCCATTCTATTCTTTATCGTCCTATTTCGCAAAAACCTTCGTCCACTATGGGTAGAAATGGGTAAACATCCTTTGGCATGGCTTGGCTATGGCACAATAGCCGGGGTTGGATTTTATTCATTATTAAGCTATGCTGCTGTCTTTAGTCCTGCATGGCTCGTAGCAGGTACATGGCAAATAACCATTTTAGCTGGTTTGTTATTATCTCCGTTATTTTTTATTACATTGGAGACGACATCTGGAGTTAAACGAGTTCGCGGTAAAATTCCAATGCGAAGCTTACTCGTTTCCTTATTTATTTTAACGGGTGTCATTTGTATGCAATTAACAGAATCTGGGGATATTACTATTTCTCAATTTTTATCTGGCTTCCTCCCTGTAGTTATCGCTGCATTCTTATATCCTTTCGGTAATAGAAAAATGATGGAAGTCGTTGCTGGTCGCTTAGATACATTTCAACGCGTGTTAGGCATGGCAATAGGTAGCCTTCCTATTAGTATTATACTAGCGATTTATGGTTGGACTACAACAGGTATACCAACATCTGGGCAAATCATGCAAGGTTTCTTATTAGCATTATGTTCGGGTGTTATCGCCACAATGACATTTTTCTTCGCTACTGACTTAGCGAAAAATAATCTGTCTTTGTTAGGGGCAGTGGAGGCAACGCAAGCTGGCACAATGATTTTTACTGTTCTTGGTGAAATCCTTTTTTTAAACGGTTCTTGGCCAGTTGGAGTATCTTTAATCGGTATGATCATTATTATGATTGGAATGATAGCTAACAGTATTTTAAATCGGTCAGTTCCTGTATCCAAACAAAAGAAAATAGTATAGTTTAAGAGCGTGTTTTAAACCGAAAACGGATTAAAACACGCTAAATTGAATTAGGATCTATAAAACACAAGATAAGAAAAACAAAATCCCGAAATAAGCTTATATTGCTCAAACGCAAGCTTCATTGAAAATGGCCTAAAGGACATCAATAATATATAACGTTAAAGTTGCAACAACTTCGATTTTGACGTAATAATTGTTCTTTTAATAGCTTTTTGAAATTCTTTGATCTTTTATATTTGCAATTTCTGCTTTAGAGCTGGCTTTCATTTTCCATAATAATCCATAATATTATCTCTCCTTTTCTCTAACGAATGAAAGGATCCCTCATTTACCGCTAAGTAATGTAATGTGTGCTTTATAAAAGTATTTTCTTGCATTAAATCCTCTCTAATGTTTGGTTTTTGCATAAGGAATATAAATACCGATAGATTTCGTTTATATAGCGTAAATAAAGCTGTTCAATGTCCATCTCTTCCCACCTTTCAATCTATTCTCGTTTGATAAAAAAAGTTGCACTAATTTATTTTTTTGTATTTTTAATAACGAAACGGCACGAGGGGAAAATGGAAATGCAAAAATTTTATAAAAAGGGATGCTCTTAAAGCCCTTTATAGACTTTAAGAACATCCCACGCAAACATTAGTTACTCAACATTTATTAGTCATTTAGACATTCTAATGAAAACTATATTTTGCGAGCATTTCTCCCCAAGGTGCCATTCCAGACTCTTTAAAACCTATACTGCCGTATAGTTTTCTTGCTTGCTCGTTGTCTGGCTGATACCCAAGCAAGATGACATCAGTGCGATCATCCCTACTCCGGATGTCTTCAATTATTAATTTCATTGCGCTCTTGCCATGTCCACGCCCTTGAAATTGCTCATCAATCATAAACCTATATATCCAATAGTTTCCATCATCCGAATCAATCCCGTACATCGCAAAACCGATAAGTATTTCTCCACAATAGATTGCCTTGATCTTCATGTGTGGTAAAAATTTACTTTCCGCAATTGAATACAGATTCGAGGCAATAAAACCTTCCTGTTCTTGCTTTGGCTTCAGTTGAATACAAGCTTCCCAATTACTTTGATCAATTGATCTTAAACTAAGCAAACTTCCGATTCCTCCTCTAGTAGTAGAGAAATCCATGATCACGAATTCTCTACTAAATAAGTATTCCCCTATTGATAAAACAATCTGTTATTTTTATATACATACTACATCACTCCTCATCAGATGGTAGTCATCATTAAACTGTACAATTATATAGAAATATTGCTCTCTATTTGTACTCTTGTTTATTTCGGCATACAGAAAAAAAATACCTTCTATATTTCTCTCATCATCATAACGTGTCATTGATTTCCGTTGCGACTAGGCGGCACAGATCCCTATATACATGGCATACGTTTAACAAATGTCATCCAATCATCCACAACTTTAAGCGATTGACCTCAGATGAGTTTTGTAATGATGTTTTTGTTCCATAATATTTCCCACCATGGTCGCTAGATATTAGTATATGGGACTTTCGTTGAAACTGTAGTACCGTTAACAATCAGGTAATTGTATAAATGTCGCTACGTTAAACTATGCCTTATAAATAAGTTAAAATGCTTAGAAGGTAAATTGAGCCAGCAAAAAAATACTAAGCCTTGTACTATTAAACAGCCTGCCGCAATTCTTCTTCATGCATAACCTGCGGACTCGTGTTTTCTTCTCTTCGTTGACAGATGTTATTCCAAATAAGAGCAGAAATAACAAGTAAGGTCCCTACTATATCAAAGATTGTTATTTTATATCCTTGTACCACCATAATGACTAATGTAGTAATTGGAACGAAGTTAATAAATAAAATTCCATTAATGGATGATAGGATTTTCACACCGTAATTCCAACTAAGCAATGCTACAATACCCGGCAGTGTCATCATAAACAATAAATCATATTTAATAGCAAAAATCGTTTCCATACTTGGGACTAATACAACCCCTTGTATCGTCATGATTATTGTGATGATACCTGTTACAGCTGTGCCAAATACACATGTTAAAGTGGAATAGCGCAGAGTAGACCAATCATTAAATGTTTGACCGCCCATTGTATAGATGACCCACCCAACAACACCAATTAAAATGAATGCGAGCGAAACCAGATTATGTTTTAGTGTAAGAAAGAAACCCATATCGCCTTTTGTAATAACAAATATAGCCCCAACAAAAGCAATGATCATACTACTAATCATATACTTCTTCGGTTTCACATGTTTATACCCCCAAAGAATAGCAATCGAAATCATCGGCATGAGCGCTTCCATAATCGACGCTACCATAACACCGGATTTCCCCATTAACATTTGGCCTAAGAAAACAAGCACGTTGTAAACTGTAAACGCCATCGTCCCAAAAAAGACGAGCAATTTACCTTTCCCTTCTAAACGAAATGCTTTCTTCCCTTCTTTCATCCATAATAAAATGACTAATACAATCGATACCGCTCCATATCGAATCGTTGAAAAATAGAGCGGATTTATATATTCAAGCGCATGATCTGCAACTGGAAACATGGCTCCCCATGACATACTTGCAATTAAACATGCGATCACGCCTACTACTATTTGATTTTTTCTCACTGTTTTTCCTCATTTCTATATAACCCTATCAATTATGCCTCGTCATGATTGCGACCGGAATCGGTTTTGTGCTTTCGCCGCACGATGTGGCTCACTCAGTCATTGCCACAGGACGTGGCGTTTTTAAACTGAGTTCCTCTATTGCACAATGAGAATTATAAAAAAGAAAATACATCACGTAAAATGATTGAAAGTGATATTAACTATCATTTATAATGATAGTTTTTAAGGGGGTAATGCTCGATGGAACTACGAGATTTACAGATTTTCAAAAGCGTCGCAAATAACGGGAGCGTTAGCCATGCTGCAAAAGAATTAAATTATGTACAATCCAATGTAACTGCACGTATTAAGCTATTAGAAAAGGAGCTCAAAACGCCGCTATTTTATCGCCATAAAAAAGGGATGACATTAAATCCAGAAGGGCGAAAAATGCTTACTTACGTTAATAAAATTTTGCAAGATGTCGAGGAAATGAAACAAGTATTTTTAGATAGTGATACACCGACTGGTACTTTAAAAATCGGTACAGTCGAAACAGTAAGTATATTACCTACCATTCTAGCGTCCTACTATAAAGGATATCCGAATGTCGACTTAACACTACAAGCTGGTTTAACTGAGGAACTTATCAAAGAAGTAGCGGATCACCAATTAGATGGGGCTTTTATAACTGGACCGATTAAACATCCAGTTTTAGAACAATATGATGTGTATACAGAAAACCTCGTTCTCCTATCACAAAACAAATCCTTTCATATTGAGGAATTTATGTCTACACCAATTCTTGTTTCTAATCAAGGTTGCGGCTATCGATCCAAGCTAGAACTCTGGCTCAAAGATGAAGGTTTATTGCCAAAAAGAATTATGGAATTTAATATTTTAGAGACAATTTTAAACAGTGTTGCAATTGGTCTTGGCGTTACACTTGTACCACAATCAGCCGCTGAACATCTTTCTACTACAGGCAAGGTTTATTGTCATCCAATTCCTAAAAAATACGGTACGATTTCAACCGTCTTTATTCGACGAAAAGATGCATATATGACAAATTCGATGGAATGTTTTTTAAAAACAATTGCTGAGCATTAGTATATATAGGGTTATTTCTTTTTTGCGTGATATCGAAAGAGAAGTAGATCCAAACAATAGGAGAGTGGTTTTGATAACATATATAGAGAATGCCGAAAGCTTACGACCTGAAATTGAAGTAGCAACAGGCAAAATGAATGAAGCTGTCTTAAGAAATCAACGCCCGAACATCGCTGATAGAAGAGCAAGAATCACTGATAAGCATCGAACATCGCTGATAGAAGAGTAACAATCGCTGATAAAGAGTCGAACATCGCTGATAGAAGAGGAAGAATCGCTGATAAAGCATCGAACATCGCTGATAGAAGAGTAACAATCGCTGATAAAGAGTCGAACATCGCTGATAGAAGAGCAAAAATCGCTGATAAAGCATCGAACATCGCTGATAGAAGAGTAACAATCGCTTCTCCATTCCAGATAAAAAAATAGTAAAAGAAAGATTACAGACAATCATCCATACAGATTTTTCATAAGAGCATTTTGATCCAAAGAAATAAATCATGATATTAAGAAATCTAAAAAGCGTGTTTTGATTATAAATTAAACCAAAACACGCTCTTATTAAAAATAGATTAACTTCTAGCAAAGTTCTTAATTCCTTAATAAAATTAATTTTTGGCGTGTTCTACATCCCGAGCAGCCCGTCAAAGTAAATAGAGCAATAGCTATTCAGCTGTTTAATTTTCAATGAAACAGCTCCTCGTAGTCTAAGTCAGGATTTTAAAAAATGCTTGCCGTGTCTTGTATTGCATATTTTTCAACTATTATGAACTCTATTTTGCATTTTTGTCAGGTTGATGAATTCCGAATATATTGCCTTCAGTATCAATATAGTATCCTTGCCACGCCATTCCTGGTAGTGCATATTTCGGCATTGCAACCGTGCCCCCAGTCTCAAGAATTTTAGCTTCTGTTATATCATAATTTTCCACACCCATTGTACAAGCAAATCCATTTAAGGCTTGGTTTGGTTCCGGAGAGGTACCTTGACGTTGCATTAAAGCACCATTAATTCCAAGCTCGTCCTCAGTGCCAGTCACCGCTCCAAAGTAAGGCATTCCAGCATAATCACTCCAGTCTTGAAATGACCATCCGAATACCTCTCCATAAAATTTCTTTGCACGTTCCATGTCACTTACATGAATTTCAAAATGAACTAATCTTCCCATGATATCCTCCTAAAACTAAAGAATTAAATTACTCACTGTGTTTGAGTATAATCACTATATATTATTATTACAAAGAATGGAAATAAAAAAGCAGAGAAATTATATGATAAATCGAGAATAAACATTCTAATGCTTGTTCCCGATTTTGGTTCTATTACTTTTAGTTAGTTTACAGCGTTTAAATGATTTTTTAAATACTGAATAAATGGATGCTCTTCTATATCTGATTTGCGTGTACATATAAATAAACTTTGCTGAATATCTGCCTGTTCAACATACACCCGAGCTAGTTTCTTATTTGCTATACTTTCCGTTACACTGTAGGACGGGGCTAAAGTCATACCGTATCCTGCTTCTACTACTTTAATCGATTCATGTAAGCCCTGCATTTGAAGTCCTAATTTAGGTAATTGACCGTTAAACGTGTAAAAAACCGACTCCAATAAATCAAGTGTCGAACTTCCACGTTCCCGATAAATAAAGTCCTCATTCGATAATTTATTAATGGGGACAATTTGATTTGCTAAAGAATGTGATGGGTGAACAACAAACCAAAACGGGATATCTACTATTTTTTCAAACCGTAAATCAGGGTGACGCATTTTATTTTGCACGACAAAACCAAGATCTACTTCATAACTCAGAACTTGCTCTTCCACAGATTTTACATTGCCTAAAGATACAATAAATTCAACACGAGGATTAGCAAGCTTATACGTTGCTATAATAGGCGGGAGTATATAGTTTATTGGTATGTAGGAAGAAGCAATATGTATTTTTTCTTCTTTCGCTAAAAATTTACCGAGCTTGTCATCAATTTGTGCTTCTAAATAAAATAAACGCATTCCTTGCTCATACAAAAACTTCCCCTCAGGCGTTAATTGAATGCCACGTCCTTTTCCTTCGATCAATTTTGCCCCGATTTCGCTTTCTAATTTTCGTATTTGAATTGTGACAGCTGGTTGGCTAAGAAGCATTTTATTCGCTGCTGCGGTAATTCCTCCAAGCTTTGCTACATTCGTAAAAATCCTTAATGCATGCAAATTCATTTCATTCACACCTTTCCATCCATAAATTATATTTATGAATAAGCAATTATTATATATTTGTTTTATGTATTAGTTAGCAGTAATTTAAGTATGAGGTGATTTGATGGAAATTTTACTACATGAATGGTTATCAGTAAATGGGTTTATGTTATTTACAATTGGCTTACTCGCAGCAATTATTGGTGTTCTTTTCGGTGCTGCCGGCTTCGTTTTGCTACCCGCAATGTTACTTATTGGCATTCCAATTCATACAACGGTAGCAGTTAATAAATTCGCGACTGGAATTTCAGCCCTATCCAATGTTGTATCGTTTATAATTAAAGGACATTTATCAGTAAAAAAATTCACATCTTTAATTATGCTATCTAGTTTTGGAGGTTTATTTGGCGCATTTTTAGCCACCCGGTTATCAGAGCAAGTCATGAATGTTGTAGCTTGCGTATTCTTAATTTTCGCATTTTTCATTGTACTTTGCAGTAATAAATTTATAGTAAAGGATATAAAAGAAACGGAGGAGCAACCAATTAATAAACTCATTCCGTTTGTGATTTCAATATATGACGGTGGTTTTGGACCAGGCTCAGCCCTAATGCATGTAACCTATCATCTTAAAAAGCAATATAACTATATAAAAGCAGTTGAGGTAACAAGAATTATTACGTTTTCAAGTTGTACAGGTGCATTTCTCTTTTACTACTTTACGGGCATTGTTAATTGGGGAATCGCAATTCCTGTTTCAATTGGCTCAATTGTTGGCTCGTTTTTAGGTTTAAAAATCATTCCATATATCAAAACGAAATGGATTCAAATTTTATTACCCATTATTTTTTTCTTGCTAATTGTTCAGGTCGTATCAGATTTATTGATATAACACCCATTGGCTAATATACGTTATTTGGCTTGTTGTGCAAATTTATCTTACTAGTAAAGACACAGCGTTATTTTTGTTTATTACATCAAAAAAGGTTGGGCAGTTAGTTAGGATGAAAGAAAATAACTGTCTTTGTCTGAATGAATGTTACATAAAAAATTCTACACCACTTACTGGTCTTGCAAAAAAAGTGTTCTAATTGCAAGAAAGCAGTCTAAAAAACTGAAATAAAAAAGCAGATTTGGACAATGAAATATTCCCCAAATCTACTTTTTTAAGTAATATATATTGAAAACAGGCTATATTTTTAACTCTTTTATCCCTGCTTTTAATGTGTCTGCATCTACTTTTAATGTTCCCCAGCTGTCTTTAGCTGATTTCACATTAGGTAGTAAAAATTTGAATTTATTTTGTTCCGCTTTTGCAGATGCATTCTCGATATGTCTTAGTACGCCTGAATATTGAGAGTCTAAATCATTCCATTGTGTAGACATAAAAGTAAGAGCGTTAATAGCATCATCGAGTGCATTGTACATTTCACTAATATTACTATGTGCAATGCCAACTACACGATTTAATGTTGTTTTATAATCGACTGTCTGATTTAATTGTGCTAATAACGGTTCTAACTGACCTAATTGATCTCTTGCTATCCCTAACATAATACCACCAGCAATCCACGTAGGAATAGAGGGCACAGATACTGTTATTATTCCATCAGACTCTAATTTTTTATAATAGTTTACTGATTCTAAAACTTCTTTTAGTCGCTTTTGATCATCCTCAACTGCAACCCCCTGATTTTTTAAAATCGACTGTAAAAGATCTTTGTTACTGCCGAATGCTCTTACATCTTGTCCAATAGCGTCTCTTAATTTAGTTAATTCTGCTATTAATTGTTGTGCATATTTTTGATTTTGTTGAATTTCTTCGCGTAAATCTGAAATCCCTTCTATTAACGTCTCTCCATCTCCTGTATGAATGGCCTCTACAATTATGTCATAATAATTTTCAAATTTAGTGTCGTATTCAATAATACCTGTCAATGTATCTATCAGCTGTTTTTTTACTTTTGTATCCCATGTAAGGGCATGTGCTCTTGCATCTTTTTGATCCTGCATAATTTTACCAGGTAAATTCGGATAACCTTTAATGTTAATTCCTTCAAAGTTGACATCTGGATTCTTAATTAACATATAAGAATAGGCATTCATAGATTTCGCAAAAAGCCCCGCCATTTGCAAAGTTTCTCTCATTTTCGCTTCGTTTGCTGAAAGAGATGTATCACTATTGTTAGTTTGCTCAATCTTACTTGTCTCTGCAAATGCTGCTACTGGAGAGATTACAGAAGTTGTTGTCAAGGTTAAAAGCGTCGATACAGCGAGTACTTTGTAAAGAGATTTTTTTTTCATTTTGTATTCCTCCTAGCTGTCTTTCAATTCTTTTCTTCTTGTTTAAAGGCAATGTCTTTTGCAATAAATTCTGCATCTTGATGAATATCATTCCAACTCTGTTTAGCTGCTTTTAAATCATCAGGTATTAAAGAGAGCTTATGTTCTTGCATTTGATCGATATTATCATATAAATCTTTATAATTTGCCCCCATTGTATTCCATTGTTGCTGAATATTCGTTAGAGACATTATCGCTTGATCCACTGTTTGATACAAATACGTCAAAGTGTCTTTAGCGTTAGTAAGTGCAATAACTGCTTGGTTAGCAAAATCGGCTTTCATCGTTAATTCTCCGATTTTATTAGAAATTTCGTTATAGGAGTTCATATGACTAGATGCTGTAACTCCAGCTGCTGTTCCTAAACCAATACCAGCAGAACCTAGAACTGCAAGGCCTCCTACAACTGCCGGTGTAGCTGTTCCGCCAGTCACAACGATTACTACTCCTCCTGCAATCGTTCCAATAACTAAAACAGCTGCTCCCAAGCCTCCACCAATTGACCATGCTAGTACATTGTCAAAATGTGCCTTCTGAGTGGAACGCAAATTCTCAATTTCAGCTTGAAGCTGTGGAATCAATGCTTGTTTTCCCGCTAATATTGCCGTTAATCCACCTTTCCCATCTGGTCCGCCAATATTATTTTTAAAGTCGATCGTATTTGTATACAGTTTTGTTTTGAAGGCTTCTAACATTTTAATCACTTCTGTAACTTCTTTCGAATTTGTATGAATTGTACTGATTAAATCGCCTATACCTTCTTTTAAGCCTTCCTTATCTTTCTTTTTTACAGTGTCTATCAATGTGTCGTAATAGTTATTAAATTGTTCATCATAATTTACAATATTACGTGCTGTTTTTTGAATTTTTGGCTTTGCCGTATCTAACCAATAATTCGCATGGATTCGAGACAGTTCCTGATTAAGGTGAATATTTTTGATTAATTCTCCCCCGTCTGAACCTAAATCAATATTGGATAGATTTACATTCGGCTGTTTAATCATTGTTTTTGCGTACAAATCCATTACAAGAATATGAGATCCTGTTTCAGCTAACGCTTTTTTCAGTCCTTCAGGTCCTAATGTATAATAATTTCCTATTTTTTGTTCCTGAGTAATGTGTTCTTGCGCAAGTGCATGAATAGTGCCACTGTTAGTAGCGGTTATAACCGTTGCTAAAGTTGCCACAGTTAATACTTTAAAAGGAAATTTCTTCATATTAAACTCCTCCAAATCTTCGATAGATTTTTATAATTTCACAACATTAAAATTTATCAACTTGTTCCTCTAGTTGACTTATTATATTTTTCAATTGTCTTAATGTATCTTTTTGAGACGAATTGTCAGTAGTATCAGCATCAGTACTTAATTTTTTGATACTATTTTTTATTAAATTCAAGTCTTCTTTATAGCGTTTCAATAGGTCAATTTCTACATCCACTTGGCTAGCAAATGTATGTAAATCATGTTGCATAAGAAGTAGCATTGATTTTTGTAAATCTGCTATCGTTAGTTTCGTTGTTAAATCATATAATTTTTGATTTTGTTGCCCTAAATCATCTAAGTATGCTCGTTGTTCTGCCTTTAGCTTATTTACTTCAGCGAAGGTACTATATGTTTTTTTGATTTTTTCTGGGTCAATTGCTTTCATAAGGTCATACTCTTTCGCTTTTGTAGCAGCCGCTGCAGCAATTTCACCTTTTTTATTTTTCTCAATGGCTTCACGAGCTTCTTTTTTAGCAGCCTCAATCTCTAAAGCAGATTTACCCTTTTCTTTTGCTTCTTGCTCTGCTTTTTCCTCAGCCTCTAGAATAGATTTATTAATTTCTTTTCCTTTGTTATACGCCGCCGCCGCTGTTTGTGCAGCTGGGTCGATAATATCTTTTGCAAGACTATAAATCTCTTGGAATATTTTAAGTCCTTGTACATTTAAAGCTCCCGGCAGTAATGCCATTTGCTGTAAATCATGTTGAATTAATTTTTTAGTAGCTAGTAATTCGTCTTTTAGCTTGTCTATCTTGCCCGTTCCCTCTAGACTTAGTACTCCCTGAGCTTTTGTCACATCCGTATCGAGATCTTTAAGTTTTTTTTCAAGCTGTAATTTAAGGTCTGTTAATTCATTAATTTGAAGTTGCACATTTTCTTGATTCGTTATAGCCATTTCTTGAAGGACTTCTAATCTATCCAAAAAACCTTCTCTATCGTCCTTATTATCTACATACCCTTTCAATGTTGGATAATAATTATTAAATTTAGTGGCAAACCCTTTACTTTTTGAATTTATTAGCATTAACTTTGGATAATGTTCCGATGACCATTCTTTCATATCCTGTTTTATTAGAAATTGCTCTGTGTTTAAAGCTGGTACTTCCTCTAGCTGTACATTAGGGCTTATTAAAGCCTGATCTATATATAGTTGAATCAATTTAGACTGTGCACCTAATTTTCGTAAAGATGAGGAAATAGCGATGTTCTCTTCTTGGACTTCCGCCTGAACTAAAGGCGTTGTAAAAGTATGTATAGGAATAGCCCCCGTTGTAAAAATGGACGTTATCATTAACCCTGTAATTATTTTCTTTTTCATGTTGTTTACCTCCTTCTATAATATTTTTCAAAGTAATTTATGCAATTACTTCTTAAGTCCCTCTACTATACTTATTGTTTCAGGAAAGATCCTTGCCAAAATGATTTATACTTTCCTACAATGTAAATTTTAGGTATTGTCACAATTTTTGGCAAACTGCAGTGTAAAGAATCTATTTTATGTGTAAAATAGTTAATTCTCGCTGTAATATTGATTTTAAAGTAGATTAATAGGAACAAAATTAACATGAATGTGCCATAATATGGCGAAAATAAGCAGATTGAAATTGCAATAATGACATATTTTTGCCAACGGAATAGGCAATAAATCTTCAAAATTTAGACATATTGGTTATTTTAGAAAGGACGTATTTATTGCTTTCCATTCCTTATCAGATAGATAACTAAAGAACCAATTGCCACTTAAAGATTGGCAATTGGTTCTTAGAATAGATTTTTAATTATTTAGTAAAAACTGATTAGCCCCGACTTTAAAAGGTGTAGATTAAGACTATACTTTCATCCAGCGCGCATTTCTCCCTTTTGAAATAAGTTTAATTTCACCTAATAGTTGCAAATCAGTTAAAGCTTTACTAATAGTACTTTCAGCTATATCTGGGTAAATGCTTCGAATGCATTCTTTTGTAAATGGTTGCTTCTGATGATGAATAAAATGTTGAATTCGCTCAACCTTCGTATGTTTACATATAGAATCCAGTACTCTGCTATGTAGATCCTCATAAGCTTCTAAAATAATAAGTAAAAACTCTTTTAGCCAGAAGCTACTATTATGACCATTACAATACCAATTAACCGATGATTTAAATATGGCTTCATAGTATTCTGACTCTCTCTTCTTTATATATTCATCTAAACAAACATATTTTACAAATGTATGTCCGCTTTTTACTAATAGTAATTGCATTAACATAAGTGTTAATCTACCATTGCCTTGACTAAAAGGAATTATGCAATAAAAGTTCAATATAAAGCGAGCTATTAATATAAGTGTAGGTAATTCTTTTTTACGATGTAATAAATTGTACTGGTTACATAGTTGTTCTATTGCCCGCGGAATATTTTCAGGTGGAAAAGGACGATAACAAATTGTATGCATCCCTTTTTCGGGAAGTCCTGGGATAGAAAATGGCTTTTGGCGCCATTTTGCACCGTCAGAGGTATTATAATGAATTAATTGGAAATGCAATTCTTGTATAGTATCTGGACTTATAGAAAAAGTACAAGATTTTTTATGTACTAAAGATAAAGTTTCATAATAACAAAATATTGCATCTTCGGAAATTGATTGGGGCATCATATCATCTAAAATAAGTTCTTTTAATCGCTTATTTGAAACTTTTATATCCTCATAAACTGAAATATAGTTTTTTATGTATTGTAGGGGTATAGCTTTTTCAAGGCTAGTGAATATGTCAGGTCTTTGCTCTTTATAAGCGGTCAACATTCCTTTATATTCACTAATTTCACTGACCAAGTTTATTAGTTGTTGCTCAATATTTATGTACGGCTCTTCGAAATAATTTCTCATTTTGTTCCTCCTGTTACTATCTCTCAATGCTCTATTACAATAATAAATTTTTGTTGTTTGGCTTTCCTAATGTTATTCAGTATTACGATTCAAATAACATCCGGTTTAATAGAGCTTTTACTTTCTAAAAAAAGAGGATTAATTTATTTTTCAAATTTTTGTATAAAATTTAGACTGATTTATTCAAAAAGTGGATGTATCGTAAATATAGATGTTAGACATTAGACATTATTAAATATCGGAATATTATCTTTTAAGTGTACTGATTTTTATTATTTTTTGTGACATTTTATATATATTTTTTCTTCCCGCTATATAATCATCCATTTTAACGAAAGGATGTTGAACAACTAAACCCGCTTCGTTAGTTCAATTTACTTCAACAAAAAGAGCGTTAATCCCTTGTTGGATCAACGCTTTAAAATTTCTAATTAAACTATACCGATTGGATCTGTTTAACCTTTTGAATTATTAGGATTTTCAAGAATAAAACTAAAAAGAACAATGTATGTACTATACTAAATATAATCAGTCCTGATGTGACATCGGGTTCTTTTTTAAAGTTGAATAACGAAGGAACTCCCACGTAAAAAGGTAGTAAAACGTAAATGTAATACATTACTCCAAAGTATAATACTAGTAAGAAAATGATCACACAAAATCTACTGAAACTAGGTTTCGCAAAAGCTACCCTATGCCTTCCTTTTGCTAAATTATAGCATGTTAATCCTAATACAGAGATTAAAATAATACAAATGAAGATTGTGATACCAAGAATTATCTTAGCGGCAGAATTCACCTTTGGAAAATCCTTACCTAATAAAGATTTAGGGGTTCCTCCTTCCACTATTCTAAATAAATTAAATCCAGAATGGTATGTTATACCCTGTTTCGAATTTGATAAGAGAACAAGACCAAAGGATTTATCAGAAGAAAGGACCATCGTTGAAGTGAAGCCTGGTAACCCACCCTCCATATACATATTATGAGGATATACATACCAATTGTACCCTACTCCATATTTATTAGCTTTGAATATTTCAGTAATACTATTTGAACGAATCAGATTACCCGTAGGCGTTATTCCCCCGTTGAGTAAACACATCATAAACTTTGCTAAATCTGTGGCATTTGAGGATAACCCAGCCGAGCTAGATGTAGCATAGACTAGCTTCTCCTCATAGGGTTTAATTTTCCCCCATTGATAGCGATGCCCCATTGCTGTATTGGAAAGGTGATGATTATCAAATGTAAAATACCCTGTTCTGTTCATTCCGAGAGGCTTAAAAATATTGTCATCCATATATTTTATAAAAGGAACACCTGAAACTTCCTCAATAATTATTTGTAACAAATCTGTATTCATATTGGTGTATTCAAACGTTTCACCAGGTTTTGCAACTAACATAACATTACCTAGTTTATCACTAATTTGCTCTATAATCTCCCGGCGATCTACACTTTTAACATCATGAACATTGAGACGACTTGGCAAACCACTCGAGTGATTAAGTAAATGTTTAATAGTAATTTGATTTGACATGAAAGCATCTCTTGTCTTAAACCAAGGAAGATGGTCAACAACAGGATCTTCTATACTTAAAAATCCTTTCTCCTGAAGCTGCATAATAGCTAATGTGGTAAACACTTTAGAAAGCGATCCTAAGTTAAAGTTTGTATTTTCGTCAATCTGCTGGGTATCTTCTCGTATATCTAAAATTCCAAAACCTTTAGAATAAATAATCCCATTAGAATCAACTAGCGCAAAGGCAATCCCCGGAATATCATGTGTTTTCATGTTGCTCTCAATTTCAACTTCAATCAGTTTTATTTTCTCATCCCTATCACTTATTGTTGCCAAAACTTTATCTGTAGACATAATTAGTAAAATACAGAGAATGCTAGTAATTAAAACTATAATCTTTTTAATCATACTTCCCCCTACTCTTTAATATTAAACCACTCTACATCTAGTAATGTTTTAACTACTGTACGAAGTATCAAAAGTTTTTTTAAGGAATCTTTTTCGATAAAAAAATAAACAATGTTGCGAACTTGGACTATTACTGATGTTGCAACATTGTTTTCTTATTATGAATTGTTTTTTTCGATTCCATTTAATTTATATGTTGTTGCTGTTGACATTGTTGTATAGAAAGTTCTCTTATTGTACTAGGCATAATTTATGTTAGCAATCGTTGCTACAGCCCTTTAATAAAAATACTCACTGGTATAATGGCCCTTTTCAGATAATATTCCAATTATCGTTTTACCTCTTAAAATATGTCACTATCTTCTCTATAATTCTAACAAAAGCACCCAATTTCCTTATAGAAAGTTTGACCCAATACAGCAAAAGAGCGCCATCCTCCCTGGATAACGCCCGATTCTTGAAGCTACTGTAGCATGCGTAATTTTTTAACAGGCTTAGATGTATCTTCTTCACCTACACGATACTTTCCCATTAATGCTCAAATTTTCCCTGCTACATCTTGCATAGGTGTGTCCTTGCTCCATTTTCCCAATCAAATAGAGATTTACTTGCAAAAAAAATAAAATATAGCTTTACAATAAAGAATGATTAAAAGTGCCTTCAGCTTTGCTTAACAGCAAATGAAAAAACTCCATTTTGAAAAAAATTAATCAAAATGAAGTTCATTTTAGTTAAGTATGAGAGTTTTATAAAAAAGTTTGATCATTTCTAGTGTTGTTCCACAATTGCGCCCGTTGAATGCAATTTTATAGACTTTCAAATTCCCTATTTTCGATTAGATATTACTCCAAATTTGATGCTTTAATATATGTTTGCCCTTGTAGTGTTAGTTTTAAAAATAAAAACTACTAGACAACGACAGAATAAGAATGGGGAATCTACAAGCAAGATAACCTTGTACTAACTAAAGCATTTTTTGAAAAAAGATACATCAAAATATGCTTTTTCTAATGATTTGACAATATTAACTGTTCAAACTTTTGTAACCCAGCTTTTTCTCCGAATAAAATCTTTTCTAAAGTAAGGGTTAACAAATATGGTGTCTTGTTTAACTCGTTATCCGTAAAGTCTAGGTTATTTAGTATTATTATAGCTTTGTTACTCTCCTTATAACTAATTAAAACTGAATAATAACCTGCCCAATATCCATCGTGAAGAATAATCTTCTTATATTGAGGATGGTCCTCTATTTTCCAACCAAGTCCATATCCTCCTAAATTTTCGTGCAAACAAGGACAATACCCATTAGCAGCTTCTCCTTTAATGAAAACTGGATCTATAATACTTTCCTTTGTTTGTTCTGATACTAGATCATTATTATAAATAGCACGCTCCCATTTCAGCAAATCATCTACGGTGGATTTTATACCACCATCACCTTTAACACCACCGAAGAAGTAAACATACTTATGTTCTTCCATTTCAGTTGGTAGTCTATACAAGTCCTGTTCCCAATCATAGATAAAACCTGACGAAAAGTTTTCAATTTCGCTATCTAGAAATTGTGAATATGTTGATGTATTGAACATATTTAAAGGTGTGAATATTCTTTTCTGTAAAAACTCTCCGTACTCTATTCTAGAAACCATTTCTATGATTTCTGCAAGTAATACATACCCTGTATTACAATACTCCCACTTTTCATTCACGTGGAATAACACTTCTGGCTTTTCATCTTTCAAAAATTTAACTACATCTTTATTCGTTGCAATTCTATTTGGATCCCAGTTACTTGGATGTTCAAACCATTCCATGTAATCCGGAAGTCCAGAAGTGTGAGTTAACAGATTTTTAATAGTAATGTTTTCATAAGGGAGAAAAGGAAAAAACTTTTTAAGATTATCATCTATCGTAAGTTTTTTCTCCTCAATTAGTATCATAATTGCCATTGCTGTAAAGCTCTTTGAAAGCGAGGCAATTTCGAAGACTGCATCAAGAGACTGTTTACTTGAGTTATTTCTCTTACCAATTGCTCTCTTGTAAAATGTTTTGCCTTCCTCAGATAATAGTACAACCCCGCTAAATAGCCTATTTTGTTCCAAGAAGTCTAATACCTTATCTAGCTCTTTACGTTTCAAATTTTGATTCATATTTCGATGACCTCCATTTATGATTTTTGTATTAATGAGTTACATTATTATTAGGGTTGCAAAGCTCTTATTGCTGGTTATTTAGGGTTGGAAATATTAAACAAGTTAACTACTATTAAACATCAATTATTTCAAAATTCGGCAATTTGAGCAATGTCTTTATTATAAACGTCACCCAAACTTCTTATCTTTTTATAAACATCGCAACTTTATTTCAAATTCTCATGTTTCTTAGCGTCATTTGCGCGTTACATTCCTTTAAAGCCATTCAATTGGAAAAAATGATCTTAATGATTCAGAGCTTTTATATCCCATTTGTTTAATTACATCACTTAGTTTAAGCGGTGGATACAATCTCTATTTTTTTATATACAATTGTAAAAATATTCTATAAAATGAAAATGAAATTGCAGATTTAACAACTAGCTAAAGGTAAAGTTTATGGAGGTTTAGATGGATAATCAAAAAATAATGCTTATATGTAGTCATTACGACGTTAATCCTAAAGATATAGAGATTTTTAGAATGAATGAAAGGGTTTTAGCAAAAATTGAAGCAGAGTATACATATATTCTAAAAGGAGAACAAGCAAGTAAAACCTATTGGGAACAATGTTGTAATTTTGCTAATAGTCTATCAGAAAAAGGGATGAATGTTCTCAATATATAAAATCTAAAAGTGGTTTTTACGTTGTAGAAATTGAGGAGAAAGTATATTCATTAGAAAGAGAACTAAAGGGCGAAATAATTGAAACTATAACAGATGCAAAACTTGTTGAAATCGGTCGTTTGTTAGGTGTTCAGCACTTCATCTCGCAACAATTATCAACTCCATTCAACACAGTTACTTCTTGGAGTTTATTTGGTGGAAATCAAACTGATGCAATTGGGGATTACGATGAAAATGAGTTAAGCTTTATAGATTTAAAAAAACAGTTTAAATCGCACCCGATCTTTACTAAAATAGAATCTTTATATAATGATTATCGTCAAAGATTAAAGTTAATTTGGGGTTATTTACCACAAGGAGCGATTCAAGGTGATTTTTGTTATTACAACATGTTAAAACAAAATCAAGGGATTCTAGCAATTTATGATTTCAATCTAGCTGGAAATGAAGTTTATTTAAATGAATGTATTGCAGTTGGTGTATATCATGCTTGGCATGTCCCCTACGAAGGTAGATTAAATGGAACGGAGCGATTTAAATTATTTATTGATGCATATAACAAAGAACGCCCCTTAAATGAATTAGAAAGAACTTATGCTGCTTACACAAAAGCCATTATACGCGCGTTTCGTTTTGACAGAGTAGAAGATGGTATTTTGTTAGAAAGTAAAGAAGAACAAGATTTATTTTTACAGGAAACGTTACATATACTTGAAGAATTAGAATTTAATAATTGTGATTACTACGATTGTAACTTTAAAAAGTTTTATTAAATTATTTATCCTTTAAATGAGAACAACTATCAAAAGCATGTTTTGATTAATCTTTTTTCAAAACATGCTCATATATACTTATTACCCAGTTTATTTTTTATAAGAAGATATTGTGCCGGAGCTTGATTCACAAATTGAAAATATCTAGCTTTTCTTCTACCTTTTGTACAAGGGTCACTTTCATTTCAAGACCCTTTAATTTTAATTACCTATCAAAATAGCTTCGGTAGTTTTGTCAGTATCCCGTTTAACGTATAAGTACTGATATATCATTCATTTTGTTTTTTCATAAAGTACAGCGCTTAACAGGCTTTAATTAAGACATAAAATGAAAGTAACCTGTTATTCCTAAATAAATCCTAAACCATTCAATATTTCTATTATTATGTCGCTGATATTGAAATCGTCTAAAAGTGGTGAAATATTTATTAATTTTAATTTATTTTAAATCATATTTTCTCATTAGTTCACGAATCTTCTTCGCTACGCCAACTCGTTCAACAATGTCATTCGCATAACTTTTCACATCATTACTCCCAACACATACACTATGAACCGCATGCTCAAACAAGCATTGGTCATTGCTATCATTCCCAAAAGCAATAAACTGTTGAATGTTCAACCTATGTAGTCCACTAACTTTATTAATCCCTAGAGGGCTAATGTCGATGGCATGTTCAGTTTTATAGTGTGTGACTATGACTGGAAATGCTTCAAGCACTTCTAACACTTCCTCATTTGGTTGGAAAATAACTAATTTGCAGACTGGAAGTAATTGTTCCAACGGTATGTTCGTTGAATTGGTTTTATCGATATTTCGATAAATAGGATGGGCAATATCACCTGTAAAGGAGTAATCCCACTGACCATCTGCTAAATATTTCAACTGATGTCGATGAATAAGTGTGATGAGTTTGTCCAAAATTTGTTGTTCAAAATGTGTCACTTGAATTTGCCCATGATCATAAGTAAATGTTCCATTTCCTCCAACTAATAGACCTTCATGAAAATCCTTTGGTATGATAGGTACTAAATCACGAATAGGTCTAGCTGAGGCAAAAATCACTTGATGCCCTGCTAACTTTAATTCTTGAAGTGCTTCAATAATTTCTCTATCAATACTTTTACCATCAAAGCAAAGTGTTCCATCTAAATCGAATACAAAGTTCATTTGAATCCCTACCTCTTTATTAATTAACTATAACTATATTAAAATTAATACTATTAATACAGGACAGATGTCTCGGAGGAAAAAATGAATCAAAGTCTATTTAAATCTATTTATAACTACACTTTTACACAAGAACTAACTTCATCCCTTATTGTATGTCCTTTCCAACCAAATGAATACATTCTAAAAGCAGGAGACCAGATAGACGGAATATATTTTTTACTGTCAGGAAGGTATATGGTATCAAGTTTAGAAGTGACTGGGAAAGAGTTACTATTAAGGTACTGCCAACAGCCCTCGATTATGGGCGATATTGAAATATTTACAGATTGTTTAATTGTATCTAACTGTATCGCTGTAGAGCCATGTGAAGTTTTAATTATTCCATTAGAAGTGTACGAAACTCATTTAAAATTTGATAGTAAATTTAATCAATTATTATTGAAAGAGTTAGCATATAAGCTCCTAACTTGCACAATTTCATCTAGAGTTAATGCGCTTTCTCCAGTAAATGTACGTTTAGCAGCTTATTTATGTACTGTTGAATCCCCAACACATGTCAATCAATACATAAAAACAAATTCTTTAGATGATGTTGCCTCATTAATTGGTACTACAAA
The DNA here is from genome assembly GCF_006864135.1 of Lysinibacillus sphaericus. Lineage (GTDB taxonomy): Bacteria > Bacillota > Bacilli > Bacillales_A > Planococcaceae > Lysinibacillus. The sequence goes on from NZ_SADV01000005.1 coordinate 272,209, forward strand.
AAGACATATAAATCGTATCCTAAAGGACTGGACAGAAAAAGGGATTATCATTCGAGAAGATAATGCGATAGAAATTTTGGATTGGGCTAAGATGAAAGAAATTTCTGAAAATGTACGCTTTGAATAAACATGGAAAAACAAAACTTCATAAACTAAATTCTGAGGTTTTTCTTTTCCTTTAATCCTCTCTACTTGGTCACTTCGATTTAGAAGTGATCATTTTTATGTCTATGTTTGACAAAATAAATAGTAGTTATACGTGAAATCAAGGAACGATTATAGTACTTTCGCACTTTGTTGCGCTATGGCTTTTTCATTTATAAACAAAATAAAATCTACAAAAGCTTAATTCTTCAAAACCAATCTATTCCAAATTCTTCTAGTCTAATTCTTTTTTTTGCTTTTTCAACAGTATTTCTATCACTTTTTACTTTTATAAAACTCCATTTTAATTGCTTTAAGGTATTCAAAAACCTATTTTTTCGTAAAAAAATTTATTTAATTCTCTTTTTATAGACTAAGTGCCAATCACCTTCCCATTCTAATTCATAAAATATAGTAAAAATAAGATATTTTTTTTTGAAAATCTTTCTTTATAACAAATGCCTATAACTTACGGGGTCAAAAACATATGAAAAAGGGAGGTGAAAAAATAATGGGAAAATTGGACCCACAAAAATTGATTTGTGACAGTTGTTGTGAAAATAATCGAATTTTTTGGCCCCGTATGAAAGCTATTGATGTAGGTTCTATTCAACCTCCTCCAGTTGTTATCCCTGAAGGAACTATTATTCCAATAATAAATAGATATTTTTATATTGTGACAGATGATATTGATTTAACAAACGGAACAACTCTTCCTGCTAATTTATTTACAGATGATACTGGCGATCCAGTAACAGAATTCAAGCTTTTTAATCCCAATGGATATGTCAATCTTTACATCAATGCTGTGATGCAAGAAGGCGGTGCTTATAAAGTAACCCCGGATTCATTAATCCTTAAGCCCTTTAATACAACTATTTTTGCCGGAACTCCAATCATTATTGAATCATTGGGTTTCCAACAAATGTGATAGGAGAAGCTGCTAAATTATTCTTTTTCCCTTGAAAGGAGGTGAAAAAAATGGCACTTTCAATTATTAATATTCATGTAAACGTTAATGGTACTTCCACAAGATTTTTTGATGTGTTAGCAGCAGATTTAACAGTTGCTGACGGTACTACAATCCCCGCAACTGCCTTTCTAAATGATAGTGGAACAGCTGCGACTGCTTTTCCAGTAGTAACACACGGCTACTATAATTTCTATATAAACGGTGTATTACAAGAAGGTGGATCGTATACAATTTCTGCAACAGAGTTAACTTTTAACGGTGTTACTGGCACAATCTCAGCCGGAACTCCATTAGTAGTAGAAGCTGTAGAATTAGTTACACAAACTTAATGATTAGTTTTTAACTAATCGCAAGTTGAAAATATCTAGCCTTTCTTCTACCTTTTGTACAAGGGTCACTTTATTTCAAGTGACCCTTTATTTTTAATTTCCTGCCAAAGCTCCGATTTAAGGTAGTTTATATTTTTAACCTATCTGACCTTTTTAATATCCATATCTCACTCTAAGGCTGAATACTGTAATAGCACTCGCTTTGTTTTTACTATAAAGGGTCTCTAATTGAAAGTAACTAGTTATTCCTTGAGGACCTATTACTACCTAATATCTAAATTTCTTAATTTGAAGTGATCCTTTTTAGTTTTTAGATAATCTAAAATATAGAAGAAACCCACGATTTGAATAGAGATTGATCAAAATACGTGGGCTGATTTGTTATGACTTTGGTTTTTATTAAAAAGTTTGATTAAAAATCCCAGAAATTATAAACTGTAAGACTTTCACTATCTTGACAAGCTCTAGGAATTGTAGTTAAATGGACTTCTTCTGAAACCCCGGTTAGGACTCTTTTTGTATAACTTTAATAGGAGTACTTAATTTGATTTTTTGACTAGTTATATAAACCCCTATAAGTATAAAAACTAATCCAATGATTAATCTCCAACTTATATTTTCATTTAAAAGAAAATATCCCCAGAAAATAGCTGATACTGGCACTAAGTATGTAGATATGGAAGCGAAGTTAGGACTTCCTTTTTGAATTAAGTAAAAGTAAAGTAAATAGGCTATACCTGATCCAAATGTACCTATTCCAATTAATGCACCTATATGATGCCATGATATTTTAGTTAAAATTTGAATTGGCTCTTCTAAAAATAGAACTATGACACCACTACATATGCTACCGACTAATAATGTACCTAAAGAAATTTGGAACATAGATATATCTTTTAGATAACGTTTTGTTATATGGGTCGCTAAACCATAGCAAAAAGTTGCTATCAACATTGCGACGAAATTTAATGAATCCACTGAAAAAACATTGGATAGATGTATATCTGAGAGTATTAAAATACCTATGAATCCAATACATAGACCTATTATTTGGTTACGATTAGAATGTATACCAAATAATAGAATTCCTAAAACCATTGTCCATAATGGTTGGGTTGCATTTAAAACTGAAGCTAAATTACTAGTCATTTTTTGTTCGCTAAAACAAATAAGTGTCCATGGAATTAATGTATTTAGTATTCCTACAGCAAACAAAGGAATCATAGGAATTTTCCCGCTAAAAGATTTGCGGAAAAATGGTATAAGTACAATAAGTGTTACAGCTCCAAAAGTTGACCGTAAAAATGCTACTACCAAAGGATTGAAATCTGCAACTAAAATTTTAAAAAAATAGAAAGATCCTCCCCAAATAAGACTTAACATAATTAGTGCAAAGTATAATTTACGTGACATTTTTCCCCCTCTTTACTTTTTACTATTTATTACTTGTTATCTAGATATTATATGGATTCCTTTCACATAAAATCTCCTCATGGTCCACCAACGGCAATGATCAATCTTTTTAATAAAACTATAACTATTATATCTATTTCTTTTTTAGCTTTTTGTTTAGTCCAATTATAGATTGATGTATGAGAAATAGTTATGAAAAAGCTGTTCGTATAGGGATAACCCTCTAAAAAACTACACTTCAACTTCAAGCCTGTTCAAGAGTGAATGTTTTTCATCTGTATTGCCCAAATTCACAATATTTTAATGTTTAAATTTCAACACAAAAACTGTACCTCTTGCTCCCGATTGGACACTAATGGCTCCATCATGCAAATCGATTAACTGTTTAGTAATAGCCAACCCTAGTCCTGTACCCGTTGTATCGTCTGTAGTATTTGTCCCTCGATAATATCGCTCAAAGAGGTTATCAAGCTCCTTCTGAGGGATTCCAGGACCTTTATCAGCAATGGTCAGCATAATTTCATTGCCGATATTTTTCGCTTCTACACTTACCTTTGTACCATCAGGCGTATATTTTTTAGCATTAGTTATTAAATTGTCTAAAATGCGCTTTAATAAAAGCTCGTCTGCTTCGAGCATAACATCCCCATAAACCTTTACAGACACCTGCTCATCTTCATATTGAGGTAACCATATGTTGAGTGGTAATAACACTTTTTCAAGCTGGATCGCTTTATTTTTTAATTGGTACGTATAGGTTAAATCTTGTATAAGAGCATCCATGTAGGTCGCCTTCTCCTGCATTGTAGTTGCAAAGTCGCGCATTTCTTCATTTGTCCACTCATAATCTTTAGAAGCAAGCATGGTTGAATAACCATATATAGAGCTTAACGGTGTCTTTAAATCATGTGATAAGCCTGTTATCCATTCTTCACGTAATTGCTCTGCATGCTTAATTTGCCGTTCATTAGAGTCAAGACGTTCCGATAAGTGATTGAGAGATTCATCAACTGGCTTAAATAACTTAAATTTCCTTTTTAATTTACCTGTCTTTCGGTGATGTACCTTCTTATCTCTTACTTCACTGTAATCAAACTGTGTAAGTCGCTCTATTCGAGATAGTATATACACAAGCGGGCGAACAAATTGACGAGAAATGCTAATTGATAAAAAGAATACCCCTATTAACATGATAATACTTTCACCAAAGAAGCTGAAAATAAATAAAAACATTGCATTTTTAAAAGGATCTTCCAAAGGCTTGTATGACGGATTTGGCATCCGTACAACTAGTGTCTTGCCATCCTCCAAAGCAGCATTTTCTATAAACTCTGTATGTTCAAAAATATCATATTTCTCTTCTAGCAATTGAGGCTTATGTAGCTTTTTATTACGCTCTCCAATGATCTCTATCCTATCCCATTGCTCATTATAGATTTCAACAGATGCCTTATTATCTTGTAAATGCTGGAGTACCACATTTGAAATTCCCCCTGTAGCTTTCCAATTTTGCAGTGCCTCCTCAAAAAGTGGTTGGACAGATGATATAGGTAGAAATAACAAATAATATTTAGGAATCTCCCATGTGTGCATCCCCGGGCGTTGAAGAGTCATTATTTCGTTATCTGTCATTCCACATAGTTCACATGAATCTCCTGTGTAATCAACAATATCCATCGATTCATTGAACAAATATAATTGCCCTGCATTCTCTTCAGCTCGCTTCACTAAATAATCAGCAAGCTTAATGGATTTGCCTTTTTCTATGACAGCATTATCTTCAATTTCAGAAGAAGTCATTGTATGAATATTGTCACCCATATGACCAATGAGAGATTGAAAGAAAAACACCAAACAAATAATAAAGCCTGAAATGATTAGTAAATAAAAAATGCTAAAATAAGACACAAAACGAAGCGTTAATCTCCTAGCTGGCTTCATGAAAGAACATCTCCAACAAGTTTATAACCAATACCCCTTACAGTTATAATGTAAGTTGGTTTACCTGGATTCTTTTCAATTTTTTCACGTAGTTTTCGAATATGTACCATCACTGTATTATCATCAAACAAACAATCACCCCATACACGCTCATAAATTTGCTCCTTCGATAATACTTGCCCTGCATTTTCACATAAATACTTCAGTAAGTGAAATAATCGCCCACTAATAATTTCCTTTGTACCATCTACCGTTATCTCTGCTGCATCCATATCAAATGTAAACCCATCACATGTGAATACATGGCTTTTTGACCCAATCTTTTTCTTCATATATCTTGTAAGCTGTACCTTCACCCTCGCAACGAGCTCAAGTGGATTAAATGGCTTCGTAATATAATCGTCTGCACCGTTCATAAAACCGCGAAGCTTATCTGCATCACTACCTTTTGCCGTTAAAAAGAATATAGGCGCTTCACTATGCTCACGAATCATATTCGCCATATCCAGCCCACTTCCATCTGGAAGCATAATATCTAATAGATAAAAATCAAAAACCTTTGCTTTAATTTTATTTTTTGCTTCTTGAACAGTACAGCAAAGTGTAATGTCTAAAAACCCCTCTTTCCTTAATATAATTTCAATCATTTCCGCAATTGCACGTTCGTCCTCTAATACTAAAATTGACGCATCTTGCATACTATCACCTTCTTTTAAGATTAATTTAAAGTAGTCATAATTTCACAATAAGCTTTACCAACCACTATGTATAAGATAACCAATTAAGGAGATTAAACGCAATCAAAAAACGTGTTTCCTTTATTCATACAATACGTAGGTTCGTCCCTTAATAGCTAGTGCTTGTACTCTACATGATAAATGAATATACAACAAAAGCCTCATAAAACAGTGATCTTTTCATCATAAAAAGTCATATCCCTCTTATAAAACTTTATAACCTTTTATTCAGTTTTTAAGACTTTATTAAGATGCTCATTATCTTCCTATAAGGTTATGCCCATATACTTACACTATATTAAATAGTAAGGTTACATGTTTAGAAATAAAACGAGTTTCTATTATTGATTTATGCAAGGATTCAATTCACTTAGGATATTACTTGCGAATTTACTTATTGGAAACATAGAAAAGTATATAGGTTGAAATGTGTAACGCGCTAAAAAAGCGAGGTCCATTTGAACAGATTTTACATTTGTGGACGCACAGAAGGAGGGGAACAGAATGCTGACGTTTATCTATGAAGTATTTGTCTTTTCAATTACTAATTTAATATTTGATAGCTTTGACAAAATAAAAAGAAAAAAGAAATAGCCCTCTTAGCTTAGGTTTCCGACTCAACTAGAAAGACTCCAATGAAGTTGTACATCGAAGAGGTGCTTTGGTCTAATAGTAACATAATGAATTGGGAGGTTACATTTTTGGGAATAACACGAATTTCTTTTATTGATTGTATGCGAGGATTTAGTTTACTTGGGATATTACTCGCGAATTTGCTTATTTTTCAATTTGGAATTATAGGAAAGGATGAAGTAAGGGATTTATCACAGCTTGATCAAGGTGCACTGTACTTCTTGAAAGTTTTTGTTGTAGACTCATTTATGCCGATTTTCACATTGCTTTTCGGCTTTTCACTTATGAAACTAGTAGAATCTGTACACCGAAAAGGTAGAAAAAGTAGATGGGTAATTCTTCGTCGGAGTATTGTATTGCATTAGGTTGGCTACATTCAGTAATTTGGGAAGGTGATATTTTAGTAATTTATGGTGTAACGATCCCTTTATTAATTCTTTTTATCAATCGAAAAGCAAAAACTACATTTATTTGGGCTGGGATACTGTTTGTTACTTCTACTGTGCTGTTATATGGACCAAGTGAGGTCTCAATGAAGCAACAGCAAAGGGTTGATACTTATATTGAAAAAGAAAGTTATACATATGTACATGGTACTTTTGCAGAAACATATGATTTTCGTAAACATGCTGAAATGCCAGGAATGGAAGATCCTTTAGTTTATATGGCTAAAGTGATATTTGGACTAGTTTTACATTTACCATTATTTTTAGTAGGGATGGGTCTAGCCAAAATACGTGCATTTGAACATATGGAGCAGGAGAAAAAGTGGTATATGCTAGGGGTACTTCTTGTACCAATTGGACTGTTGTGCAAGTCTCTAGGACTAATGGAAAATAGTTCTTCTCCTATGTTTTCGATGGGCGGCGCTATGTTATTATCGTTAGGGTATGTATGTTTAGCTGCCTTACTGTATAAATTTTGGCATACCTCTATTATTTCACAGGTCTTTGAATGTGTTGGTAAACTATCGCTAACAAATTATTTAATGCAATCCATTATTTGTACGACTATCTTTTATGGCTATGGCTTTGGGTTGTATGGAAAACTTGGTGTCTTTAATGGCATTTTGTTAGGCCTTATTGTATATAGTTTGCAATGTGTAGCGAGCTTTTTCTACTTGAAAAAAAATAAACGAGGTCCATTTGAACAGAATTTACATATGTGGACGCACTGGTCATACCCCAATCATCTAAAGCAAAAAAAGCAAGCTCAAAAAGTCGTTTGTTAGATATGAACAAAGAACCTAAGAAAAGAATTGCCCTTTATAATTTTTTAGAGCGATGTTTTAATCGCTCTTTTTTTATTTAATCCCTATCTAGTGATTCCGGATTTATGCAAACTATTGGTAACTAATTACTAGAGGCTTCACACGATATTGCCAACGATCTCGGTGTGGGCCTAGCTGCTGTAGTTCCATTAACAAAGGGAATTGCAGTCGTTGGCGCCATTACAGGCATAGACAATTCTGGCTTCTCAAATATTTCCTTAGCAGATTCCGTCGGTAGTTTGTTTGGCAACGCATTGGTGGTGGTACTGCTACTTTAACAGCTTTAGGGCAAATAACAGCGATCTTTGCAGGAGGAGGAACATTAATTCCTTGGGTTTTAATCCCTGCTGCTATTTGTACTGTTAGCCCCTTCGAACTTGCATGGCGTAATTTATTACTAGTGGCGATTGGCCTTGTGATTACAACTATTGTGGCTGTATTTTTAATAAAACATTGTAAAAGTAATGAACTCTTTAGTGGTTCTTTTCTACACAATTATAATGGTATAATTTAACTATACAAATTAGAAAGGTAGATGAGTTCAATGAAAGTTTCCTATTGGCGCGGAGCAAAAATTCGGTTAAGAGCGCCTAAGTCTAAAGACATTCATATATTTGAAAATTTAGATGATGACATACTTAAAAACCTTGATTCAATCGCTTTCCCCCGGACAAATCAGCAAATTGAAGAATGGATAAATGAAATATCACAAGGGGCATCTACTGACAGTGATGATTTTTACTGGATTGCGGAGGATGCTTCAAACAATGTCGTGGGGACAATTGAGGTTTCTGGTTGTGATGGAAAGAATGGGACATTTGACTATGCTATAACGGTATTTCCCCCACATAGAGGAAAAGGGCATGCAAAAGATATGATTTTAACGATTTTAAAGCATTATTTCTTTGAACTTCGCTATCAGAAAGCAACAATTTGTGTTTACTCCTTTAATGCATCTTCTATAGCTCTACATAAAAAACTGCGATTTGTTGAAGAAGGCCGATTAAGAAATATGATTTATACAAATGGTTCCTTTTATGACGAGATCTATTTTGGAATGACCAAAGATGAGTTTACTAAAATTCACTCTAATTAGTAAGAGATGGCTTCTGTTCATTGCAGAAGTCATCTCTTTTTTTAAGGCTCAATATAAAATTTTCTTCTATTCTCATGAAACAGCTGCTGTAATTGATATTCGCTAATACCTAAAACATACGCTTCACACATTATTTGTTCTACCTTTATAGAAATTTGTTGAAGGCTAACACCTTTTGCTTCAGCAGGCTTATTAACAGTTACTTTTGAGTTAGGTTTTATAGCGATTATTCCCTTCTTCTGAAGCTCCTTGTAGCTTTTATGAACGGTATGAAGATTAAGGTTTGTTTCGGCTGCTAAATCACGAATAGAGGGCAATAGATCACCATTTTCGCAAATTTCTCCTGTCGCTATTTCAAAAAGTAGTTGCTGGGTTAACTGTTGATAAATAGGAATTTTACTCATTGGATCTATTTTTATATTCAATTGTTCACGTTTCCTTTCATATGGCTTATCGCTAAAAGTTGATGTCATTTGTGAAAACGAATATCATGAAAATAAGTTGGTATGGTAGTGGATGTGCGACTCCTTGGGAATCAGGTCAAAGATGCAACTCTGAAGTACATGTTGTTGGTCACTCAGGTGTTTTCATAGGATGTGAAGTTCTTAGCCCGAATCCCTCTATATTATTTCACTCTCGCTACCCAAACACTTTTCTGAAAGAAGTTAAAATTTCTTTTTCGCAATAAAACTTTGCATAGTAATGATCATCAATAAAACGAACAGCAGTGTTCCTACAATATGGAGGCCATACAAAGTTTCCACATCACCCGACATTAGGATATTTGTTGCATACATACTATTACTAGCAGGATTAACAATGTCTATTAATGGATGTAGTCCAGCGATAAAACGACAGAATAATAGGGCAACGATACTTATTAGTGCTATAAATGCAGGGCTATTAAAAAATGTACTCATCATCGCAACAAACGTTATGATGAATAACAGCCAAACACAATAGAACGCTAAAGCCCACATAGTTTGTGTCAAAGGAACAGTTGTAAATAAATACGCTGAATAGCCGTAAGATACCCCATAGCCAAGAGCTATACAAATAACAGCCAATATATAATGGATGATGATTTTACTATTCAAATAAGATGCTATCGAAACTGGCCTTGTTAGAATAAATGCCATCATGCCATTTGCTTTTTCCCCTTGAATAATGCTCATAGTGGCAACGACTAGAATAATAATGCCTAGCTGATCAAACTGTGAACTTAATGTTGAGGCAAGTACCTCCTGTCCCACAGGCTTTGCCATCGTAGGATCAATTGTGATACCTTGAACACCACCCGCTGATTGTAAAATAACAGGTAAATAATACATCATTATCGGTTGTGTTAACCCTAGTAAAATAAATACAATTGGAAGCCACAATATTTTAAACTCCCTTGCCATTTGATGTACCTCTTTTTTGCTTAATGCAATAAAAGCACTCATTCACTTACACCACCAATTCTAAAAATATTTCTTCTAGATTGTCTTGAATACCCACTTCAAATTTAGTAAACATCACTTTTGAATCCAGTCCGTGCTGTATTAATCGATTAGCATCTGTTTCCAAATTTTCAACGTGTATTTTGAAGCCATCTCCACAGCTTTCGATTTTCTTTACATATTTTAAATGTTCAACCATTGTTAACCATTGAAAATCTGCCTTGCGAATCATTAAAAAGATAACTGATTCTTGATGGCGCTCAAGTAACTCTGATTTTGTAGCATCTTCTATTTTGTGACCATTTTTAATCATTATAAAGCGCTCACAAATTTCCTCCGCATCGCTCAATATGTGCGTTGATATTAAAACTGTCGTTTCTTTTTTTATTTCTTTTAATAAATTTAACACTTCTCTTCTTCCTATTGGATCTAGCGCTGATACCGGTTCATCCATAATCATTAAAGCCGGCTTATGCAACAATGCTTGTGCAATGCCGAGACGTTGCTTCATACCACCTGAAAATGTCCCGACATGAATATGTGCTTCTTTCCCTAAGCCTACCTTTTCTAAAAGTAATGGAATTTCTTGCTGCAATTCACTTTTTGATATGCCTGAAAGTGTTCCCATAAAGGACAATGTTTCAAATGCTGTCATCCATGAGAAAAAATTAGGATACTGAGGTAAATAACCAATTTGATTTCTCATAGATGAAATCTTTTGACCATCAAGAAGAATTTCACCTTTGTCTGCATTCAGAATGTCTGCAATGATTTGAATTAACGTAGATTTCCCCGCTCCATTTGGTCCAATTAATCCAACACACTCATTGGAATCAATGACCATTGAAAAATCATTCACGGCTGTTTTTTGTTTAAACTTTTTCGTAATATTTTTAATCTCTAAGCGCACGTTTATTTACATCCTTTCTACCAATAATGAAGTATAGAACAGAACCAATTGAGTTACAGAACAAAATAATAATTGTCCACATCAGTATGTTTTCTCGCGTATCTCGGTGCCGATATAAATCGAATAAAGCAACAATGATTAGAACAAATCCTACGAATAAAAATGGCAAAATGATTGGAAGTATACTTGCCCAATCCAATTGGCTTAAATCATCAAAACCATAGTGTAATTTCATTTCTAAAACCTCCTATTCATTATCATTATCGATAATGATAACAGAAGATGTAAATAATTTCATTACCTTTCTACTGTACATCTGTATAAAATATATATAGTATATTTATTGATAATGTTCTCATATTGATAACATTGATTGCTTCCCTTGATTCCATTTGATAGGAGGATCGTTTTTATGCGGAATAAAGCAGAGGTTTTAATGCACCCTGTGAGAATGAAAATTTTACAAGCTCTAATGCACGATAAAGAAGAAGGCTTAAGCACTTTGGAGATGATTTCTATTATAAAGGATGTACCTCAAGCTACTTTGTATCGTCACATCCAAATTTTAATGGATGAAAACATCATAAAAATTGTGAAAGAGCGAAAAGTACGTTCTGTCACAGAAAAATTTTATGCATTAAATGAAGGAGCAGAAAAACTAAGTCAGGAGGATTGGACACAACTAACAATCAAGCAAAAATTAAATTATGTTTCTAACTATCAATTAGCTTTACTATCTCAATATCAAAATTATTTAAATTTACTTGATGAAGAAGAAAGACTTGCAGATTTAGCAACTTTCTCATTTATCGATTTGACATTAACGACTAATCAATTTATGAGTTTTGAAAATGAATTAAACGATTTAATAATTAAATACTATAATATGGCCGACTCAAGCAAAGAGACTGAGACAAAAACAATTGCTATAAATATTATTCCAAAACCTTAAGTAATATTTTTACGTAAAGAAATGGAGAAGATTTATGAAAAGAAGAAAGACAGTTGAAAACACACGAAAATTTATCATGATTATAGTTGGCGCCATCATCGCAGCATATGGACTAGAAGCGGTATTAATACCAAACGATGTCATTGATGGTGGCGTGACAGGTATTAGTATTATGGGAGCACACCTCTTTGGTATTCCATTAGGCGTACTGCTCTTTGTATTAAATATTCCTTTTATTTGGATTGGCTACAAACAAGTAGGTAAAACTTTTGCATTGATGAGTTGTACTGGGATAGCAGCTCTTTCTATTTCCACAGTTCTTATGCATGATGTTAAAACAATTTTAGGTCCAAATGATCCGTTATTAATTGTTTTATCTGGTGGTATGCTACTAGGTGTTGGAATTGGGATTGTCTTACGTAACGGTGGGGCTTTAGATGGCTCTGAGGTTTTAGCCGTATTGCTATCACGTAAAATTCCGTTTTCAGTCGGGGATATTATATTATTTATTAATGCCTTTATTTTCTTAGGGGCAAGCTTTATTTTTGGCTTAGAGAGCGCATTATACTCAGCTTTAACGTACTATATTGCGAAAAACGTTATCGATATTATTCAAGTAGGTTTAGAAAAATCAAAAGATGTTCGTGTTGTCAGTGCAAAATCAGAGGAAATTGGGGATGCGATACAAGCTCGTTTAGGACGTGGTGTTACATATACAAAAGGGCGTGGCGGTTTTTCTAATGAACCAACGGATATATTAAACTGTGTCATTAACCGTATGGAAGAAAATAAACTTGTGTCGATTATTAAAGATATCGATGAAAGTGCCTTTGTAGTTATTTCTGATGTATCAGAGGTACGTGGTGGTAACTTCAAAAAACGTGATATCCACTAAACAAAAGGTAAGAAAGTAAGTCGTTCATAACTGCATCCCCATTGTTACATATCTAACAATGGGGATGCAGCTTTTTATGACTAAATATACAAACGAACTTAAACAGGTATTACATTTTTTTCATTACGGGAGATTGCTAACTTTTGGCAAGGAATTCGCTAAATTTTAGCTTTTCTTCTCCATGACACTAATTCCAATGCCCATAAATACGACTGTCATAAATAATAGTAGGCTTAAAGGTTGTAATAACTCTACATAAGAACTAGCATTAATCGTCACACCTTTTAAAATCTCTAAACTATATGTGATTGGCGAAATATAAGATAGAGCTAAAATTACTTTAGAAGTAACGATTTCTAATGGCCAGTAAGCGCCACCTAGCATCGCAAATGGTACTGCAAGAAACGCCATCACTGTATTAAATATACTAGGTGTATTCGTAATTGAGGCGATAAATATGGATAGTGCAACGATACACAATAGATACGGTATGACTGCGATTAAACTTGCTACAAACCCTCCGTAAAACTCTACACCAACCCCAAAATAAAAAATGCAAAATACTAATACGATTTGAAGATAGCCTATTAAAAACGCATAAGCTAGATTGGCGGCATATACTTTCCATTTACTAATATTTGAAACCGTTAAACGATTCCAAATACCATTTCTACGCTCCATGACGATATGATTGACACCGTTGGATACCGTATAAATAACCATAAACAGTGCAAAGCCAAATAGAGTGTGAAGTCCAGAGTCCCATTTAAATCCTTTTTCATTGGCAAAGTTTGCATACTGAATATCAAATGATGGAGCTGTTTTCGCTACTGCGATTGCACTTGTTACCTCATCCTGCAAATCTGTAGGAAAAGCTTTTATCATCGCATCATTTTGAACCACCTGACTATAAATTCGGTCTAGTTCATGTTGAACCAATTTGGAATTCATAAAATCAACAGCCACCAGTAACTTATAGCCGGCTTCCTGTAATAAAATTGCTACATCGACTTTACCCGTTTCAACTAAATCTGTTGCTTCATCCTCACTATAAATCGTAAATTCGTAATTTTTATTACTTTCTAACTCAGTCAATACTTGCTTTGTCATTTCCTCACTTAAAGTCGAATGGACTGCAATCGGCTGCTTTGTTTGTTGTCCTTGCCCTATCAAATACGCATAAAGACATATAATAATAGTAGTTAAGATTAATGAACTAGGCTTTCTTTTTAATAATAAAAATTTTGTCTTGAGTATATTTATCATGCAATACCACCTCTTCTCGGGAACAATAAAAAGGCGATTGTTGTACAAACCACTGCTACAGCCGTTAATATCCATAAATAAGATGAAATCTGGCCAAGCCCTCCACCTTGCTGTATCGTTAAATAACTTTGTAAGGCTGCCCCATTCGGTGTCCAGCTCCCAATTTTCGCAAGAGTTGGTGCAAAGGTACTTAAATTAAAGAAGCTACCACCAAATAAAGCTAAAATTGATACGATAACTGAACCAAACACATTAGAAAACTCTGCCGAATTAAAGCGGTAGTTAGCCGCTGATAGTAATGCAGCAATACTCCCAACAACAATTGCCAGCATCAATGTCACGAGTAAATGTAAAGGCAATTGTACAAATGAAATATCAAGCATAAGATAGACAACTACAAATACAATGGACACTTGAATGAATGACAAAATAACAGTTGAAACAATAACCGCTAATAAATAAATGATCGGATGGATATTTGCTAGTAAAATACGATCAAAAATATGCATATGTTTTTCTAAAAATGCTTGACTGGCGATTGTCCCTGCTATATATAAAATAAACATGACAGTCATACTAAACGTATAATATACACTCGTTGAGACGGGCTCCTGTTGATTCACTGTCTGAACGGTAGATGAAATATCTGCTTTTGGTAATATAACATCCCGCGTTAATAACCCTTTTGAACTAAGCTCTGCCATAAGCGAATATTGATATTGAAATGACTTTAAAATATTTTGTACAATCGTTGAAGCAATTTCTTTCTGTTCGTTTAAATACACATGTAAGGCTGGAATATCTCCTTTCGCGAAAAGTGATGTATAAAATTGCTTTGTAAATCCAGCTGGTATTTCAAGTATTACATCGTACTCTCCTTCTTTTTTAAGCGCATCCATATCACTTGAAGCAATCTGAGAGACAGTAATAAATTGTCGCATATCCTCCTGCTCTAGCAATTGCAAGAGCATAGAAATGGGTAGCATTTGTTTAAGGCTTTCCCGTGAATGTACATCAGTCCTCAGCTCACCTTGTGATTCCTGCAAAAATGCCGCTAACTCTTGCTGCTCATCCTCATGTTCTACAATCGCAACCTTTACATTAATTGGACTATTATCCCCATCCATTAATGAGCCGATCGCAAAACTTATTATAGATATAAGGCCTATCGGCATTACTAGTAAAATCACCAACTCTTGAGGGTGACGCCACAATACTTTTAACTGTTTGCGAATAAGTGCTAAAAACATCACGGATCCCCCCTAATTCCTTAATGCTCTACCAGTTAAATGTAAAAACACATCTTCCAATGTCGGCTCTTTGACATGAAAACTTTTAAGAACTATGTCATGCTTCTCACATAAAGGTAATAACATCGGAAGGAAATTAGTATTTTTCGCTACACTAAAGGAAATATCCGCATCCTTTACCTGGAAATTAGATAAAAAGCCTTGTTTCATAAGCACATCAACAAAATCATTTGAATGCTTTTCTAGCTTTAAGACAATCGTTTTTTCTGAAGATAATATCGCCTTAATTTCTTCCTTTTTACCAGTTGCAATTATATGCCCTTTATCCATAATATAAATGCGATCACATAAATACTCGACTTCCTCCATGTAATGACTCGTATAAATAATCGCTGTATTGGCCTCTTTATTCAGCCTCTTCACAGTTTCTAAAATATACTTTCTCGATTGCGGGTCAATGCCAACTGTCGGCTCATCCATAATTAAATATTCAGGCTCATGAAGTAAGGCAACACCAATATTTAAACGTCTTTTCATCCCGCCAGAAAAATGTTTAACAAGTTTTTTCGATTCATTTTCGAGTCCGATTTGTGTAAGTACTAGACGAACCCGTTCCTGCAATTTCAAATGCGGAATTTTATAGACGTTCCCAAAAAACTCCAAATTCTCACGTGCTGTCATTTCCTCATACAAGGCAATTTCTTGCGGTACAACCCCTAGTACTTTACGTAAGGAAGTTGGATTTTTTAAAATGCTTTTATGCTGTAATAAGACATCACCAGCTGTTGGTTGAATCAAAGTCGACATCATCGCAATTGTCGTTGATTTTCCAGCGCCATTCGGTCCAAGAAGTCCTACAATTTCGCCAGGCTCAATGTAAAGGCTCACATCATCTACAGCGTTTACTTTTTTAAATGTTTTTGTTAGATTAACTACTTCGATCATTCAACGGCCCCCTTTCTCTAAAGAATAGCAGTTGCATATTGACTAGACGACTAGCTTCCGTCATAAAAGGCAGTGACTGAAGTCATTTTTTATACCGGGCGAATAAGGTTTGCCAAATGAAATGCATTATGAATGCTTATATCATGCTTTACACAATTCCATTCCGTACAGCATAGATCGCTAACTGGGTCCGATCTCGTAGTGCAAGTTTCTGTAAAATATGTGTAAGATGATTTTTCACTGTACCAACCGATAAAAATAACGAATCCGCAATTTCTTTATTCGTTTTACCCTCCCCAATTAATTGAATAATCGTTAATTCACGCTCTGTTAGCGTAGAAAGCTGTGGTGTTGAGACTTTTGCAGTCGTTTGTTGCAACAACTTAGGCATTAGCTTGGCAGCAACATCTTCTTGAATAACCATGCCCCCATCTAATACACTATGAATGCTCGCTATTAGCTTTGCTGGTTCGGACGACTTGACAAGAAAGCCGCTTGCACCATCTTTTAATGTTTGGAAGGCATACTCTTCATCATCAAATGTTGTCAAAATCAGTATTTTTACATGTGGAAAATGACTGCGTATATGCTTTGTCGCCTCTATTCCACTCATCTCTGGCATGCGTATATCCATTAACACAAGATCGACATATACTTTCTCAAGTAATACTAAAGCATCCCGCCCATTGCTCGCTTCTGCCGTAATTTGCAATGTCTCATCTTGCTCAATCATCATTTTCAGACCATTTCGTACAATAGTTTGATCTTCCACTAGTAAAATTCGTTTTTTCATTCAAACTCTCCCCTTCATCGGAAAAGATCCATCAACTATAAATTGTTGCTCCGTTTTATGTATGCGTAACTCTCCGCCAATTTCCTGTATTCGTTCAGTCATATTTTTTAGCCCAAAACCATGAACAAGCGGTGTCTGTTTCATTGATTTGTTTTTAACTTGAAAGCTAATATGTTGTAATGAATCTTTCCCTAAAATGATGTCGACTTCCTTTGAATCACTATATTTCATCGCATTTGTTAAACATTCTTGTAAAACGCGATAAAGCACTATGCTTTGCTTATTGGAAATGGGTAATGACAGCACTCCCTTTTCAATAGTAAAACGAATATGTAAACGACTTTCCATCTCTAGCCTGCGAATTAAGTGTAGCACCGATGTAATGCCATATGCCTCGCTCGATTTTAATTGCCGAACCGCATACCTTGTTTCGTTTAAACTTTTACGCGCTAATTGCTTAATATCATCTAACGCGTCATACCCATACTCAATAGATATCATCTCTGCTTGCATGAGTAATGCAGTTAAATTATGTCCTACCGAATCGTGTATATCACGTGCAATTTTTGTGCGCTCTTCTGCTCGTACAAGCTGATCTTGCTCAACTGATAGACGTTTTAATGCACGATATTGCCCTAATAATTCTTGGTACAAAATACTTTTTTCACTGTATGCTTGAATGTAATGACTCATCCCCAATGAACATAGAGAAAGAGCAATCAGCATCAGCATCCCGTATAATGGCAGCCACCGCAACAGGACAAATATCATACCGATTACAGTCAAAATTCCTATAAGAAAATAATAAAACTTTGCCTGTAGTAGAAAAGCGCCCTCTATTATAAAGAAAGCCAAAATCGGCAATGCATACATTATATTAAGTGAAACAAATACACTACAAAATAATATAAGAACAATCGTTATGTAACTTATAACTCGCAACTTTTTCAAGAGAGGTGTGATGAAATATAAAGTTAAAATAACCGTACAGATGAAAAAAGCGGCTGTTAATGATGCATCCGTGTAATAAGTGTGAACTAGGAAAATCGTCATTAATAGCAATATACAACTATTGCGAAAGAGAAAATAGTTCATAGATTGACTCCATCCTATTCTATTATTTTCAACTTATTATACATCTTTTCAATTCCTTAAAATGTATTCACTTACAAATATCAATAAAAAAACACTAGACATTACCATAAATATGTCTAGCGTTTTTGGACATCCGTTCTCTTGTTCTCCAGCCTTACAGTTAAATCATTAAAGTCTTCGACTACATCTTCCATTGATAATTTTTTAACTAATGCAATCCCCTTTTGAATAGCTTTAGATGCTTCTTCAAGTTTATTTGCTTTGATTTGGGCATCTGCAAGGCAATACCAATAAAACCAGGCATCCATTTTTGAAATTTTTTCTTTATAAAACATTTCGATGATCGGATAGTAATTTGAATATAATACTTCGTTATAGACCAACTTTTCACCATTCCATTTTAGTACATCCACTAAATAGCTATCACCAATATACATTTGCCAAACTGCTAGACCAACTTTTTGTACTCCATTTACAAAGTCCGTTTTATGATAAGGAACTTCAGCAATCTTTTCGAATGAGTTATTGATCCATTGGAACACTTCCAGATTGCTTCCCATCGCCGCTCCAATTGTCACACCAAATAAATATTCTTTTGTGCCATCACCAGTACTATCTACCAAACCAGAAAAATCCAAATCGACTCCTTGCGTTTTAGTTTCCCAAATCTTTCGCCAATCTGTATTGTGTTTTTTTAGCACTATTGATCCAAACTGAGAAGGGTAATCCTTTACTTTAATTTTATAAGTGAATATTATTTCTTTCTGTCCATCGTGGTCAAAGTCATAAAATTGAATTGGCCGTGTGGAGAAAGGATTTTTAGGGCTTATAAGCGACGCATTCGATGGCATAAATCTACCTTACAATTTTCTTTAAGTCTTCTTCCTTGTTCTCCTTAGCGTGAACAAATATTGGACTAAAGCAAACTGCAAAAAGGAGACAAAATGTAAATAGCACCATTTTCTTCATCAAAATGTCCCCCTTTTACAGCCAAATATAACATATAGTATTGACGTAATTAGAAAAGAAATTCTTCAATAAACTTGTAAGATGACGAAGTACAATCAATTGCGTTAAAATATTTTCTAAAGACGATTGATATATGCGTATCTGTCTTTGAGGGTTCTCTATCCATCATTTTGACGATTCTATCCATCGTTTTGATGGTTCTATCCATCACTTTGATAGTTCTATCCATCACTTTGACGGTTCTATCCGTCACTTTGACGATTCTATCCATCGTTTTGATGGTTCTATCCATCACTTTGACGATTCGTCACTTTGATGATTCTATCCGTCACTTTGATCGTTCTATCCGTCACTATTAACATCATGATATAAAAAAGGAGACATAAATGGACTTATTTATCGCAAGTAATCGCCAATTACCTATCCGTTATTACGATAATGAAGCGATTTGGATTCGTCGCGGTTGTTTAAGTTTACATCAATTAACGCTGCCCTTTTTTGTAGAAGTAGAAATAAAAGACCCACGTCATTTATTGAAAATTACAGAATATGTTCAAGAAGTCCAAAAACAATATAGCTATACAGAAATTCAAATTATTATTAAAGACAAAAATATTTTTCTGCACTTACAAAAGAGCCTCCCCCATTCTAATACCAAACATATTCTTACTATTGAGCAACTAATTCACCCGTGAAAAATGGTAGCATTGCACTAATGCTACCTTGCTATTTATTATAAAGCTGTAACAGGAAGTTCGATGATAAACTGCAGCGTACCATCCTTATACTTCGCGTCAATTTTGCCACCGTGTAGTTCTACAATGCTCTTTGCAATAGCAAGTCCAAGTCCTGAACCTTCCGCTACGCTTGTTCTAGATTGATCTTTTTTATAAAATCGCTCAAATAAGCTCATTAGCTCTTCGGATGTAAATTCATTACTTTCATTTGCAACACAGATTTGAACAAAACTTTCTTTTCTTTCAAGCGAAACAAAAATTTCACCGTCACCTTTACTATATTTAATGGCATTCATTAGTAAATTATCAAAGACCCTGACAATTTTTTCAGAATCTACTGTCGCAAAGATCCGCTCCTCTGAGAAATTTTTAATAAATGTACGATGGTTTTCCTCCGCTTGCGGAATCAACTCCTCAATTAACTGATCGAGAAGCTCATTCATACATATATCTTGTTGCCCAAGGACAATGTTCTCATTCGTTAGCTTCGTATATTCAAATAAATCTTCAATCAGGTTCTTTAACTGTTCGGATTTTGAGAAAGCAATCTTTACATACTCATCATATTGCTCCTTCGTGTCGTACTTTTCATCTCTTAACAATCTTAAATAACCCATAATCGAAGTAAGTGGTGTTCGTAGGTCATGCGAGACATTAGTAATCAATTCATTTTTTTGTTTTTCAATCCTTCGTTCCATCTCTATATTCGTCATAATTGCTTCGGCCATATGATTTACATTGTCTGTTAAAACAGCAATCTCATCTTGCCCTTTTTTCTTAATGCGATAGGCTAAATTTCCTTTAGCGATTTCCATAACCCCCTCCGCCAACAACTCAATTTGATTCATTTTTCGTTTCGTTATGTATAAGAATGAAAATGTAAAAACAACAATTGCACTAAATAATGGGATAAGGCCCTCATTCGAACTTGCGATAACCATCCCTTCAGGAATACCGCTGACAAACAAATATAAGTTTTTATCTTCTATAGTTAAAGGATAAAATGCAATGAATTCTTGCCTCAATTGCTCGATTGCTGGTACCTCATAATTATTGAGTGGATGGTTAATCGCAAAGTCCATTACATTCCGAATCTTATAATGCAAATTGATTTGTTTCTCTTCCACTTGCTTTGTTTTGTATAAAACCTTTCCGTTCTCATCGGTAACGATTACTTTTAATGCACTTTGTTCCATTTCAAATTTATGATTTTCTGATTCAATCATTTGCTGTAATGCTTCTAAACTATTTTCATTGCTGGCCAGATCTGCAGCACGCTGCGCTTGATCATTTATTTCCTGCATCCCTTGACTATAATCAATCTTAACTGCCGGGTTGATATTCAAAGCAAACGAAAGTGCGGCTTTTGCTCCAAGTAAACCTAAAAATGCACAAAGAATAAAAGTCGTCAATAATTGAATTCTAATGCTTCGCCGAACTTTTGTTATAGCAGTTACAAAGAACATTTTTAGTTTGTTTAATAAGAAAAGTATTGGCTTAATGATCTTTCTCAATTTTATAACCTACTCCCCATACTGTTTTAATATATTGAGGATTTCTTGGTGTTGTCTCAATCCTTTCTCGAATCTTCCGTATATGTACCATTACCGTATTTTCAGACTGTATAGCCTCTTCCTTCCAAACCTTTTCATAAATTTGCTCAGCACTCATTACAATGCCTTGATTTCTTGCAAGTAATTCGAGAATTGAAAATTCCCTTGGCGTAAGTTTCACTTTTTCATTGTTGACGATTACTTCATGTGTGTCGGTATTGATTCGCATATCACCAACCTCTATCTCATTTTCGTTCATCCTATCTAGCCGATTCATTTTGATATATCTACGAAGCTGAGATTTTATGCGCGCAATTAGCTCTAAAGGGTTAAAGGGTTTTGTTACATAATCATCTGCCCCTAATGACAATCCAACGATTTTATCCATATCCTGAGACTTTGCTGACAGCATAATAATTGGCATCTCGGCTATTTCCCTTACCTTCATACACATTTCAATGCCATCCACTTTTGGCATCATAATATCTAGGACAATTAAATGTACTTGATGCTTCTTTAAAAGACTTAAGCCTTCCTCTCCATCACTTGCTTCTAGAACATCATAGCCCTCATTTTTTAAATAAATTGCAATAAGATTTCTAATCTCTTTTTCATCATCAACTATAAGTATTGTTTCTTGAGTCATCTAATCCCACCAATTTCAAAATATATTAAACTATCAGGTTGTATATTAATCAGACCTAGTACCATAACGTGTGGTTGATTTCCGTTCCGACTGGGCGCTTTGTAGCTGTCGCTTTGCTTTCGCTACAGAGAACATTTGCCGCTGACGCTTCGCTTTCGCGCAGAGCAGAGCTTCCTGAGGGCGTCCGATGAGCCGCTTTTGTTGTTGCTGTCGCTTCGCTTTCGCACAGTCAAAACATTTGTAGCTGACGCTTCGCTTTCGCTACAGAAAACATTTGGTGCTGCCGCTACGTTAACACTACGCTTTCGCACAGAAAACATCCGCTGCGCTGCAGGGTCTCGGGCCAACACGATGTTGGTCACGAAGGCGTTATCACAGGATGTGATGCTTTTAGCCTTCGTTCCTCTATCGCTGATCCCCGAGGAGTCGCCCAGTCTCCACTCCAATCAACTATTTACATAGTAGAAGTTTTAACAAAAGCATCCACAACTTTTGGTTATAAACCCAATTTTAACTATTTTTTTATTTTTCGTATATAAAAATAATAAAAACGTCTTACAATGCCGTCTTTAATTTTCGTCTATAAAAATAATAAAAACATCCTATAATACCGACGAAAGCGCCAAAATATATACCGTATTTTGTTGCTAGTATGGAAATGTTTTCAATATGTTTTCCAAAGAACAAACCAAGTGTAAAGTATATTAATGTCCAAACAAAGCCTGCTGAGTAGTAATACAAAGCGTATTTTTTAAACGACATGTTGTTCATACCTACCAAGTATGGAAGTATGTGTCTCACAATTGGTATGAAATAGCTTATAACTAAAGCGAAATGACCATATCTATCTATTAGTTCTTTTGACTTTAATAAATACTTAGCCTTGTTCTTTTTCACCAATTTATCAAGTATTTTATGGCCAAACACTTTACCAAGGATAAATCCTAAGGAAAGTCCTGAAACTGCACCAAGATAAGTTATTACAAAAGCTTTTAACACACTCATTTTTTCTAACGAAGACATAAAGCCACCACTCATTACGATCATTTCATCTGGGAGTGGCATACCCACGATTCCTAGCCATAAGCTGAAAAATAAAGCAAAATAACCATATTGTTCGATATACGATAAAAGATCCTGTAGCCCCATTAACTAGCCCTCACATTTCCAAGTTTGCAGCTTAGCACATAGGCAGGTGGCAAGTTAATCCATACTTTTTCATGTGAAATATCCTCAAAATATTTTTGGATAAAGGATTTCCGAACAAGTGAATATTGGAATGTAATAAATTTACCGTCCATTAAACAATCTTTTACATTCCGTAAAATACGTGAGGAGACGGCAGGATTCAAAGATGTAAAAGGTAATCCAGATACAACATAGTCAATTTTTTCGATATTTAATGCAGACATATACATGCATAAATCCTCAGCCGATCCATGGATAACGATTACACTTGGCTCAAGTTCAAATTGTATACGTAGCTTTTCACAAAAAATTTCATTATTCTCAATAAGAATTAACTTTGTTGACGGCTCTTTTCTTTTCATTATTTCTTTCGTAAATGAACCTGTACCCGGACCTAGTTCAACAATACATTGGGTATTTTTAAAACAAATTGTTTCGACCATTTTTCTGGCTAGTTTTTTTGAACTAGGTGAAATCGCACCTATAGTTTTTGGATGTTTTATAAATTCAGTAAGGAACGTTATTAATTGCATAATTTTTCTCCCCGATCATGAGTAATTATTAGATGCTTTTACTATAAAAGGTATTTCTTAAAGAATTGCGAGGAGATTTCTTAAATTTTTCTTAAGAGTTCATTTTATAATGGGATAACTATGATTAAGTCTATGTTTTCATGTTCTTTATGTAGAGCGTAATTTAAGGTAAGTTTTATTTATTAGTATTTCATCGTATTCTCATGTGGGGTACGAGTTGGGTACGGGGCCCTGGGTTATTCAGCTTCTATATTTGTTACCTGAGCCAACCTAGTTATTTCAACTTTACTTGCTCCTGCTTTGGCTGCATCCATTCCAGTAAACGTTCCTGTTTTAGCACGCCATCTAGCTCCATCCGGCTCAATATATGCAACCCAACCAAAGCGATGCTTTAATACTTCTAAAACATTTTCAGCCAGCTTGTCTTGTAGCATAAGTGCCTGTTAAAACGATATATTTATTATTATCTGTGAAAGACTTCTCTTACTGTGTATTACCACTTGCTGCCTTTATCATTGTCTTTGACGTTAATCCCCAAGGAGTCGCCTAGTCTGCAATCCAAATAGGAGGGGTACAAATTGGAGTACACGTTAAATGACCTTCTACCCTATTACTTCAACATTTCCCCCACTTTATACGACTTAAATTTCCCTTAAGAGTCAGAAAAGGTTTTCAGGTCATTGGTTCTAATGATTATTTCCTACACAAAATAGTCATACAATTGCTTCCAGTAGAATAGAAACCTATATAGAGTTATTCGGAAAAATATAGTGGGGTGTAAAAGGATGCTTAAACTAAATGATGCAAAAGAAACGGTACTCGGAATTGTGCAACATGACCCATTGTTTGTCGAAATACAAAATACGCCTTTAGAAGAAATACTTTATAATGACGACTATTTAGCGCATATTGAAGAATCAAATCATTATTCCATTGCAGAAGTCGCAGGTTGGTTTGAAATTACGGATGCGATGCTTCGCTATTACATTAAACCATTTGAACAGTATATTTTTGATAATGCTTTGAATAGCCCAAACACCAATATTCGTTTGAATCTTCCTGCCATCTTAAGACTTCGTATGATTTTACTGTTAAAAGATGAACACCGCGTCAGAGGCTTAAAACTTTTACTAGGGATTGATGACAACGGTCAACTCTTCAAACATCAAATAACTGCGACAACTATGAGCACTGATGATTTAACGAATAAAGTTGATATTCTTGGAAATGTTCTGCAACAAATGATACAAACAGGACTTTTCAATATTACCCCAAACGAAGAACATGGATCCTTACAAGTAACGATCAATCAAGACTTTCTCGCTCAAAACATTCAATTAGTATCCTCGGAATCGGAGCTTCAAGTAGAAGAGATTCAAAAAGAGACAGTTGAACTTAAACAAAAAAATGAAAATCTACAAAAACAAATTTCGGAACTGCAAGAGCGTAGCGTAAAGGATATTGTTCAAAAAATTCGTGAACGTCATATCGAAAATGGAATTGTGTCGACATTACGGACAGAAGCATTACAGCAATTTGCGATGGAAAATAAGGCAGGCTTTTTCAGAAAAACTTTTCGTTCCTCTCAAATTGAGATGGAAAAGGAGCAATTTGTGTTGGGTTATATTTCGAAGCACTTAGAAGAACGTTTAGAAGTAGCACTGAATGATTATTATGGAGAATAAATGTTTTCAATTACATGTAAAATTGACATCACTATGCAAAAGAACATGAAAGAGTCTTTTTAAAGAAGCCATTCATGTTCTTTTTTATAGTCATTTATTTTTTGAAAAATAGTCTTATAATCATTATAAAGGACAGTCCAAGAGGTGAATTGTATGGCAATGATCGAGGTCAATAATTTAACTAAAAAGTTTGGGGATTTTTATAGTGTTCAGAATGTGGAATTACAAATCGAAAAAGGTGAAGTGTTCGGATTTTTAGGTCCAAATGGTGCCGGCAAATCTACTACAATACGGCATTTAATGGGCTTCTTACAACCTACAGAAGGACAGTGTTTCATAAAAGGGTTAGATTGTCGCCATTCTACCGCTGAAATTCAAAAATTTGTAGGCTATTTACCTGGGGAAATTGCGTTTATCGATAAAATGACTGGACAACAATTCATCAAATTTATTGCCCAAATGCGAGGGTTACATGATTTAACAAGAGCTCATGAACTCATGCAATACTTTGAATTAAATGCCACTGGCCTTATTAAGAAAATGTCAAAAGGTATGAAGCAAAAAGTAGGTTTAATTTGCGCATTTATGCATAACCCTGAAATTGTCATTCTAGATGAACCGACAAGTGGATTAGATCCCCTTATACAAACAAAGTTTATCGATTTTATTTTAGCTGAAAAAGAAAAAGGCACAACCATATTCATGTCCTCTCATATGATTGAAGAAATTGAAAAAACTTGTGACCGTGTAGCGATCCTTAATGCAGGGAAAATTGTTGCAACAGAAACTATTGCTGACTTAAAAAAGCGAAAATCTAAAAAGTTTTTAATAGAATTTCAAAGTGAGCAAGAGCTATTTCGTTTCTTAGGAGAGCAACTTAAAATTGAACAAATCGGTCCAACACAAGCCATTATAAAAGTTCAAGGTAATGTCCAAACATTACTTCATACATTAGCAGACTATAAAATAATGACCTCGATATCATTTCACAATCACTTGAAGATATATTCATGCATTACTACGAAAGCGGAGGGAAAGAATGATGAACTTTACTTTGCTTAAACATGAGATGCTAGCTACGATTAAACTTTTTAGTATTATTCTCGCTGTATTAATGCTCTATATCATTAGTATCGTCTATATGTATAACCCTGAGATGAGCAATACTCTTAATAAACTTACCGAAACAATGCCTGAATTGATGTCAGCATTTGGTATGAGTAACATAGGTAATTCGTTAATTGAATTTCTGTCTACCTATTTGTATGGATTTTTATTACTAGTTTTACCGTTAGTTTTCATTATTATGCTGGCAAATAAATTAGTAATAGGCTATATCGATAATGGTTCTATGGCATACTTAATTGCAACACCGAATACACGTTTTAAAATTGTCTTTACGCAAGCATTTTTTTTGGTTGCTAGTATTTCGGTACTGCTCACCGCAACAACTTTAATAGCTATCATCTTTTCAGGTATTCTATTTCCAAATGAATTGGATTTAAGTGCTTTCTTGACATTAAATATCGGTCTTTTTTTCTTACATTTTGCCATTAGTGGCTACTGCTTTTTAGTATCCTGCAGTAGTAAGGATTTAAGAACCTCTTACGCGTATAGTACAGGAATTCCTATTCTTTTTTATTTAATTCAAGCGCTTAGTAATATGGGCGGTTCTTTAGAAAAGCTTAAGTACTTTACGATTTACTCATTGTTTACACCTGAAAAATTAATGACTCAAGATAGCTCGTCTTTTTGGATGCTAGGGGCATTGTTTTTAATCGGGCTGCTATGCTATATGTTGGCAATTCGTGTTTTTGTTACACGTGATTTATATTTATAATGCAAACATCTGCTTGCTTTCTTGGAGCAAGCAGATTCTTGTATAACTTTATTGTTACAAAGATGCCAAATCACCAAGGAATCGCAATAACCGAAAATGAATCATCGCTAACTCCTCTACGTTTAAATCATCTCCATTATCTAACCACTCTTGAATAACACCTAAAATCGCGGATGTTAAAAAAGCTTCAAAATATGGTTGAAACTCTGGATCAAGTCCTTCTTCTCGAATAACAGAGATTCTGTCCAAAATATGATTACTAAAAACTTTCTTCATTCTCTTACTAAAAGCTGGGCTCCCCTGCTCCCCTAGAATGACTCGAAAGGCTTTATCATGCTCTTTAATATATTTAAACACTGCTATAAATGGCTGATAAAGTTGACCTATTTTTATCGTTTGAAAAGCATCTAGTGGTTGAACGTTTTTTACATAGCTTGCTAATTCATTTAATAATTCCTGCTGCAAATCCTCCATTACTTCATATTTATCCTTATAGTGTAAATAAAAAGTTCCTCGATTAATGTTAGCAGTAATAGCAAGGTTTTTTACTGTTATTCGTTCAAAACCTACTTCTTCTATTTGTATAAGTAATGCATTTTTTATAGCTCGTTTGGTTTCAAAATTCATAATATTGTGAATAGACATTTAGTCCCCCCATTGTATTATCACTTTATTCTGATTAGTATTTGTCGCTACGCTTTCGGTCCAAAAGATATTTGCTAAAAGTAATTACTGGTTACCTCAATGATCACAACAAGGTCAAATAGGTTTTAATTACAGTATTACCTTATATATCGGCATTCCTTATTATTTATTTCCATCAATCTAATTTAGTAAAATGGTTATTTATGAATGGCTTACTATTTCCAACGAATTCTGGGGGTTTAGTAAGTCTTTTTGATTTCATCTAGCTTAAAAATGTTAATCTCCATCCAAAATCACTTAACACTTTTTAGTTATCTGTTTATTGTAATTCCTAATACATTGCCTTAAAATTTCAAGTATCAACACTGTGTTCAGTAAAGGAGAGATGGATATATGGGAAACAATGCAATTTCATTAAACTCCATTGAAAAAAAGTTTCATCAAAAACAAGTAATTGCCCCGCTTTCGTTAGAAATTCCAAAGGGAGAGCTAATTGGCTTACTTGGTCCTTCAGGCTGTGGGAAAACGACGTTAATTAAAATGATTATGGGAATGATTAAACCCGATCATGGTAGTATTCAAGTATTAAATTATACTGTCCCTCATAAACAATTACTGACGGATATCGGCTATATGGCACAATCTGATGCGCTATATTTGGATTTAACAGGTGAAGAGAACCTTCATTTCTTTGCTAAGCTTTATCGATTATCAAAAAAAGAGCGTGAGGAGCGTGTCAATTATGCTGCAAACCTTGTTCATTTAACGGATGATTTAAATAGTAAGGTATTGAATTATTCTGGTGGAATGAAACGGAGATTATCCCTTGCAATTGCCCTTATCCAAAACCCGAAGTTGTTGATTTTAGATGAGCCAACGGTTGGTATTGATCCCGTATTGAAAAAGGAAATTTGGCAGGAGTTAATTCGTTTAAAAAACGATGAGCATAAAACAATTTTAGTAACGACACATGCCATGGATGAAGCTGAGCGCTGTGATCAATTGGCAATGCTACGCAATGGTCATATCATTGCGCATGGAACACCACATGATTTGAAAGCTCATTATCAGGCAAAAGACTTTGATGAAGTGTTTTTAAAGGCTGGAGGTGAAGCACTATGAGAATCGGCGCAATTGTTACAAGAATTATGCAGCAAATGATCCGGGATAAACGTACACTCGCCTTATTATTTTTTGCACCTCTTCTTGTGCTTTCGTTAATGTATTTTGTTTTTAATAGTAACGAACCTGAAATGACAGTAGTCGTATCAAATGGTCCTGCATCAATCATTGAAAAACTTGAAGCAGCGGATTTTCATGTTATCGAAAAAAATGATTTTTCTATTGCCGATTTAAAAGAAGAAAAATATGATGGCTGGTTAGCTTTTCATCAAACGCAATTGAAGCTCACATTATTAAATGATGATCCGTCTACAGCCAAGGCTTTAAAAATGAAACTTTCGCAAGTTTTACAGCCAGAACAATCTGCAATGATGAAGTTGAAGACAGAGTATGTATTTGGCGATGAAAATACCGCTATTTTTGATATTTTTAGCCCGATGTTGACAGGCTTCTTTGTGTTCTTTTTCGTCTTTTTAATTACAGGTATAGCGTTGTTAAAAGAACGAACTTCAGGGACATTGGAACGCTTACTGGCGACACCGATTAAACGTTCTGAAATTGTTGCTGGTTATATGCTTGGTTATGGATTGTTTGCATTTATTCAAACGACTATTATTGTTCTATTCGGGGTTTATGTCCTTGATATCGTACACGTTGGCTCCATCTGGCTTGTGCTACTAATCAATATTATCGTTGCACTTGTATCATTATCATTAGGAGCTCTGTTATCAAGTTTTGCTGCATCAGAGTTTCAAATGATGCAATTTATTCCGCTAGTCATTGTACCGCAAATTTTCTTTTCAGGTATTTTCCCACTTGATAATATGGTGGAGTGGCTGCAAAATATTGGGCGTATTATGCCACTTTACTATGCCGCTGACGCTTTGAACGGGGTTATGTATAAAGGTTATTCCTTTTGTGAAATTTTAGTGGATTTAGTGATTCTTGCTTGCTTTGCTCTTGTATTTATTACATTAAATATTATTAGTTTAAAAAAATATCGATCCTTATAATCAAAGGGTATAGAAGTAGCGGAATTAACGTTTAAATCGTTTTCTATAACGACGTTTTGGCTATTTATTTTGAACTAAATTAATTCGGATGTATGACATTTTATTAATTCATACTTAACCCCTAGATTTTTTTCTAGGGGTTATTTAATTTTAAAAAGAAGCTCCAGCTCCAGTTATAAATTTTAAAACAAAAGTAACAGCATACAAGAAAGCTCCTACGGAAAATACACCCAGAAAATAATAACCAATAAGTTTTAAATTATCTTTTATTGCTCCTAACAAATCATTTAGAAATCGTTGCATAGATCTCACTCCGTTAAGAATAAAATAATTTCAATCAATTAGCCTTATTCATCTAATCTGGTATTTACGCTCTTAATTGTAACACAGTAAAATATCATTTATTAAAAATAAACAAGTAATAAATATTATCCCTTTATTGGTATTTCCTCATAATTATTTCCTTTATTTTAGTATCGAGTTAAATTTTAATTAACTATTGTTTAAACATTGGAGTAGAGGCTAGACGGCTACTTGGGGATTAGCGTCACAGATAAGACCATGCAGCACAGCGGATGTTTACTGTGCGAAAGCGAAGCGTCAGCAACAAAGCGCAGTCGGAACGGAAATCAACGCCACGTTATGTTGATAGGTCACAAACTACCCAAAAATAGAAAATTACACCAACTTTCTATTAGCAAAAGAACTACTATTCATCTATACTAAATTTACAGTTAATGGCTAAATATTTTGCATCGTAGGTTATAGAAACGAATTACTTACAATTAAGCCTAAAAATAAAGGTGTGTAAAGATGAATACGATTATGGAAATACAGAACATCTCTAAACAGTATAAAGGTAAGAAAATCTTAGAGAGCGCTACATTTTCTATTTGTGCCAATCAAATTATAGCCCTAGTAGGAAAGAATGGGTCAGGTAAGAGTACCCTTCTAAAAATTATTGCGGAATTAGTTGATGCTGACAGTGGTTCTATTGTAAAACATCGACAATCATTAAAAATTGGCTATGTACCAGAAGTGACCCCTTCCCATATTTTGTTTACGCCTGAAGAATATCTTTATCATATGGGCAGTATTCGAGGAATGAATAAAAAACAATTACAGTTAAAAATAAACGATTTACTCGAATTATTTCAATTACAGGAAGCTCGGAACATTCGGATTGTTAACTTTTCTAAAGGTATGAAGCAAAAGGTTATGATTATGCAGGCAATGCTTGAAGACACAGATCTCTTAATCTTAGATGAACCATTATCAGGACTCGATCCTAAAGCCCAAAGTGATTTAGAAGAAACACTTTCAATTTTAAAGGCCAAAGGGTTAAGTATCGTTTTAACATGTCACGAAACAAAATTACTTCAACATCTTGTTGATACAGTTTTTGTTATTCAAAATAATAAAGTCATTCAAACTGATTCATTAAATAAAAACGTTATACCGAAAAATACTTTAATTTTTGAAATTTCAAGCGAGAAATTATTGTATAACCTATTCCCTTTTCTTAAAATACAACAACAACGTCTTTTAAATAATGGTTGTCATGAAGTAATTGCCGTTATTAAAACAGAAGATACAGATCAAGTATTATTGGATCTACTACAGAAAAAAGCATCTATTAAACAATTAATTCCTATCAATCAGAAGGTGGAACAATTTTATACTCATTTTTAAGGAGGAATAGACGCTGGCATGACAAGTTTATTACGCTATCAATTTATCAATTATTTAAGAACCTATCAATATGTTCCGCCTTTTTCAATTTTCATTTTATGCCTTGTTATTAATTATACCTTTGTACCTAATCCAATATTAGATAGCTATTCGTTTACAGCTATCATTCTCTTTTTTCTAATGGGATGGTTTACAATTACACTATTTCACGCAGAAGATGAAGGGCAAAAAGTAATTACAACACTCCATGCAAAAGGTCGAACACAATATAATTTAGGAATTTTTATGATTTGTATACTGATTGGATTATTCTTAAGCTGTGTATCAGTCATCTACCCTACTCTAATTGGCGCCTTTGGAGAAAAACCAAGATTTATACATCAAATACTAGGATTTCTCTCTCATTTTAGTTTATCTGTCCTAGCAATTGCACTTTCAGCTATTTTTACTAGAGAGCTCGTAAAAAACAAACAAAATACATGGTGGGGTGTACTTGGGATTTTAATTGTTTCTGTCGTTATCACAACTTTAAAAGAGACAATTCTTCAGATCAAGGGACTCATTTGGCTGCTTCCCCCTGTTCGCCTTTCATTGGAAATGATGGGTTCGGAAGATTCAATAACGTCAATACCGAACATTTTTTATTGGCAATTTGCTTGGATTTTCATCTATTCGGCCATCGTTATCATGTTGTTCTTCCTCCTTTCGAATCGAAAAAGGAAGTAAATTTCTAAAGAAGGAGAGTTCTTATGGTTAAAAAAGCCAAGGTGCTAATTATAGAAGATGAAGGTGATATTGCAAATATCATTAAGGACTATTTAAGTGTCAACCATTTTGATCCCCATATCGCTAGAACTGGTCATGAGGCAATCCATTATATGAAAGAAATCTCTCCTGACTTTATCATTCTTGACCTTTCTCTCCCTGATTGCGATGGAATCGAATTATGTCGTCAAATTCGTGAAAATAATAATGTTTCTATACTAATTTTAAGTGCACGCAACAGTGACACAGATAAGGTTCTTGGATTAGGATTCGGTGCAGATGATTATATGACAAAGCCCTTTTCTTTAAGTGAGCTTGTGGCAAGAATAAATGCCCATTTACGAAAACAGGATAGATGGCAGCAGAACAATGCGAGCCAGATGGATATTATTCGAATCGATCATATGGAAATCAATAAAGGTGAGTATACTTTTTCCTGTAATAAAAAGCATATTCCCCTTTCAGCAAAAGAATTTGATTTGTTATTTTTTCTAATGAAACATCGTAATAAGGTTTTCTCCAAAAATCAGTTACTCGATGCTGTTTGGGGCTATGACAAATATGGTGATGAAAATACGATAACCGTTTACATTAGACGTCTACGTGAAAAAGTTGAAAACGATCCATCTTGTCCTGTTTATATTCAAACTGTTTGGGGCGTTGGCTATAAATTTACTACTCAAAACCATTCGTAGGAGAACACAATGTACTTAAAAAATTGGATGAAGAGATGGTTATGGGCGATATTAATTTGTGTTTTACTGTTGTTTATTTGTTTCCTAACATTATTTTTTACAAATTCAAATCGCAATGAGCAACCACAAAATAAATACGTTATCAATCAAATTCGTTTAAAAGTAAATGAACTATTATTGTACATAGAAGACCATTATACAAATCTTGAACAGAATTCAAATATACGCAGTTTCCTCCAAGAAATGAGTAATAGTGAAGGAATAGATATTAC
Source organism: Lysinibacillus sphaericus (assembly GCF_006864135.1). GTDB lineage: Bacteria > Bacillota > Bacilli > Bacillales_A > Planococcaceae > Lysinibacillus. Next base: position 305,648 of record NZ_SADV01000005.1, read on the forward strand.
AGTTGTTCAATTAGATGGGAAAGTTATTTTTAATTCAATCGAAGGAGATCCTTCACAGTTTATCAACTTAGAAGAGGGTTTACATTATGATTTATTTACGTCTCAACAACAACCGGGGATCATTAAAATTGCCTTTCCTATTATTAGTGAGACAAATGTACAAATAGGTAACGCTATTTTCACCATTGATAAAGATTTACTCTTACCCGTAGAACAGTCTAGTCTTAGCAATTTTATAATTTTATTCATAAGTGGTTTATTATGTATTTTAATTTCAGGACTTACCTTGTACTTTGTAAGAAAATCTAAAAAGAAGATTTTACTTCCTTTAAATCATTTGAAAAAAAATTCCGAAGAAATTATCAAAGGTAATTATGAACAGAATATTGTATATTCGCAAGCAGATGAAATCGGTGAATTGTATGCAGTGTTTGATCAAATGCGCTTAGAAATAAAAAATCTTACTATACAACGAGATGAACAAGAACAAAATCAAAAAAAGCTTATATCTAGTATTTCGCATGAAGTAAGAACACCTCTAACAACAATAAAAGCTTATTTAGATGCTATTTCTGAGGGAATTTGCCCTGACATGGATTCGCTTATGTCGTATATCCAAATCATGCAAACAAATACTGAAAAAATGTCCAGACTAATTGATGATTTATTTATTCACACTTTGAAGGAACTTGGACATATCCCAGTTAACTTAACAGAGCAATATAGCAAAAATGTCTTTATGAATATTTTGCATCCAATTCGTCATTATGTCCAAACGGCCGGCATTCATTTTATCGAACCAGGGTCGATCCCAAATATACTTATTCAAGTAGATGAGCGTCGACTAGAGCAGGTACTTTCAAACCTTATTACGAACGCACTAAAGCATACTACTAAAGGCGATTCAATAACCGTTTCTATTAATATTGAAAGCCAATTACTGTATATTAATGTCATAGATACTGGTAATGGAATGCTTCCTGAGGATATGCCTTTTATTTTTGAACGCTATTTCAGGGGGATTCAAGCTACAGGTGAGACTGCGGTTAAAAATGAAGGAGCTGGACTCGGATTGTCTATTTGTAAGCATATTATGGAAGCTCATAATGGTTCTATTTCATTTAATAGCACGCAAAATGTAGGAACAACATTTACGTTAACTCTTCCTATTATTTAAATTCCCAAGGAAAGAGGCACCTTTTATGGAGGGCACTGAAAAACTTACGTTTTCATAAAAGCGAACCTTTCTCAGATAAAAATAAGGCACTTCTTGTTCGATTTT
>NZ_SADV01000058.1 GCF_006864135.1 Lysinibacillus sphaericus
AAAAGAAATTTGATTAGCTCAAATTGTTTTGCTGGCATCATGTTTGATGTCCAAAATTTTGTTTCGTTCGCCAACTCAAGGTTAGCTAGTAAAAACTTTATTGATTACGTTTTGCTTGTTCAGTTTTCAAGGTTCATTTCGTTGCCGTTTTCTCAGCAGCAACTTTTATATAATAACATGTCGTTCGCTTAATGTCAACAACTAATTTTTGTTTAATTTAATTGTTTTTCAGTAGCTGTCTTAACGACTTATATAATATTACACCTTCAAAACAAAAAGGTCAATACTTTTTCTAAAAAAATATAGTTTTTCACTTTACCTAGAAGCTTCCTATATTTTAATTGAAAAACAATTTTATATTAGACTCACAATCAATTTAATATTTTGTGTTCCTAATCTCTATTGAATCAATTTCATAAAACATATTTTACAAGAGCTTAAACTGCTCCTGTTAAGGAAACTACATTTTTAAAAATTATGCTAGAGTTTGTGATTGTAGTACCATTTGGACGATCCACTACCATCACATTTTATGTTGAAAACATTTAGACAGAAGGAATCATCACAAATTGGACAGGTTGCACATTCTTTTGTTCTTGCGAACTTTAATGTTTGATATTTTTCATTGAAGCTGTCATAACATTAGCTATGTTAAAGTACACATGTTGGTCTAAAATGTTTATTAAATTTAAGATGTTCACCTTCATCACGGACATTGATCGACGCTTTGCCGCCAGCTTCTTTCAGATTCCTCGACCTCACGGATACACCCTTGCTATTAGTCTTATCATTACTTCCATCCTCGCAGTTCTGGACTTGTATCCCATAGTTCATACGTATGGCAGATACACATTAAAAAAAGAGATGCATCGAATATACGATACATCTCTCTTTCCACGTTTTATAATTAAAGCGCCCGGTACATAAACGCTGTAAATTATAGGTCAAGAAATTATTTATTTTCATAGAAAAAAAGCCGAGGAATTAAATCCTCGACTTTTTCAGGTGCCTAGCGACGTCCTACTCTCACAGGGGGAAGCCCCCAACTACCATCGGCGCTAAAGAGCTTAACTTCCGTGTTCGG
>NZ_SADV01000059.1 GCF_006864135.1 Lysinibacillus sphaericus
TTCGAACCCCCGCGCGGTGTTACCCGCCTGTCGGTTTTCAAGACCGATCCCTTCAGCCAGACTTGGGTATACCTCCGTAATATTATATAAATGGTGGACCTTGCAGGACTCGAACCTGCGACCGGACGGTTATGAGCCGTCTGCTCTAACCAACTGAGCTAAAGGTCCTTTAAGATGGCGGCAGAGGGGATCGAACCCCCGACCTTACGGGTATGAACCGTACGCTCTAGCCAGCTGAGCTACGCCGCCAGGATCTTTATACTGGTTATCTTTTATGGTGGAGCCTAGCGGGATCGAACCGCTGACCTCCTGCGTGCAAGGCAGGCGCTCTCCCAGCTGAGCTAAGGCCCCATAAAATGGTCGGAATGACAGGATTCGAACCTACGACCCCTTGGTCCCAAACCAAGTGCTCTACCAAGCTGAGCTACATTCCGATAAATATTAATTTGGCGCGCCCGACAGGAGTCGAACCCATAACCTTCTGATCCGTAGTCAGACGCTCTATCCAATTGAGCTACGGGCGCTAATGATTAAAATAAAAATGGTGCCGAGGGCCGGAATCGAACCGGCACGGTAGTCACCTACCGCAGGATTTTAAGTCCTGTGCGTCTGCCAGTTCCGCCACCCCGGCACATTTGGAGCGGAAGACGAGGTTCGAACTCGCGACCCCCACCTTGGCAAGGTGGTGTTCTACCACTGAACTACTTCCGCATGTGCATAAGATTTATTTATCCTGGCAATTATGAAATTTTAAAAATGGTGCGGGTGAAGGGAGTCGAACCCCCACGCCTTGCGGCGCTAGATCCTAAGTCTAGTGCGTCTGCCAATTCCGCCACACCCGCATATTTTGTTGGCAATTTAAATGGTGAGCCATGAAGGACTCGAACCTTCGACCCTCTGATTAAAAGTCAGATGCTCTACCAACTGAGCTAATGGCTCAAAAATGGTGCCGGCGATAGGAGTCGAACCCACGACCTACTGATTACAAGTCAGTTGCTCTACCAACTGAGCTACACCGGC
>NZ_SADV01000060.1 GCF_006864135.1 Lysinibacillus sphaericus
TTATATTCATTTTTATAATTACTATCGTTATCAGAAACGATTAAACGGCTTGAGTCCGTTAGAATTCAGGACTCAAGTCGCTTAATACATTTTTTATTATTTCCACTGTCTACTTGACGGGGTGCAGTTCAAATTTTGAGCCTGGGCTTTTTGTTGTTCTGAGAAGATTAGATTTTATAGAATACACAAATATAAAGAACTGAACGACTAGGCATAAATAACACTTATAAAAGTACATAAAATGATTGGTACCACAAGAGTACCCCAGAAGTACCCCAAAAGAGTATACAAAAATATACGATAATACTAAAAGTGAAAAATGTGATACACTATGAATCGTTGATATTAAAGGAATCTATCTATAGGAGAATACACAATATAAAATCATTTGAACTCTGGGACCCCCGAAATGGTTATCCTAAAAAATTACGAAACACTCGTTTAAAATGCGAGTGTTTTTTTGTTTGATGATTTGTCAAATTAAGTGCAACAGTTGCTCATCAAATGCCTCGTTTGCAGTTTTCCAACCAAGACATTTTCTTGGTCGGTTGTTGATATAGTTTAATGCTTCTGTTAGTTCTTTTGGTGATACTTCATCGAAATTTGTTTGCTTAGGGAAGAATTCGCGAAGTAATCCATTTCCATTTTCGTTACTTCCGCGTTGCCAAGAAGAATAGGCGTCCGCAAAATAAACATCAATTTTTAAGTCTTTTTCTAACACTTTATAGCAGCTAAATTCTTTACCTCTGTCTGTTGTGGCTGTTTTTATAGTGCCTTTTGGTAATTTAGTATGAAGAAGACGTACTGCTCTTTCCATTGATTGGGCTGAGCGATCTGGTATCAAAAAGCCAACATACCACCGTGTCATTCGCTCAATAAATGTTGCTACACAACCTTTTGCTTTCCCACGTCC
>NZ_SADV01000061.1 GCF_006864135.1 Lysinibacillus sphaericus
AGTCTAGTGATGATGGCAAAGAGGTCACACCCGTTCCCATACCGAACACGGAAGTTAAGCTCTTTAGCGCCGATGGTAGTTGGGGGCTTCCCCCTGTGAGAGTAGGACGTCGCTAGGCTATATGATAAAATTATTCCGAAGTAGCTCAGTTGGTAGTAGCACCTGACTGTTAATCAGGTTGTCGCAGGTTCGAGTCCTGCCTTCGGAGCCATTCTTGGAGAGTTGTCCGAGTGGCCGAAGGAGCACGATTGGAAATCGTGTAGGCGGTTAACACTGTCTCAAGGGTTCAAATCCCTTACTCTCCGCCAGCACTTTAAGGATTTTTCATCCCAAACGATGGCCCCTTGGTCAAGTGGTTAAGACACCGCCCTTTCACGGCGGTAACACGGGTTCGAATCCCGTAGGGGTCACCATTTAATACCCAGATGGAGGATTAGCTCAGCTGGGAGAGCATCTGCCTTACAAGCAGAGGGTCGGCGGTTCGAGCCCGTCATCCTCCACCATTATTTAAATAAATCACCTTATTATCGCGGGGTGGAGCAGTGGTAGCTCGTCGGGCTCATAACCCGAAGGTCGTTGGTTCAAATCCGGCCCCCGCAACCAAAATGGTCCCGTGGTGTAGCGGTTAACATGCCTGCCTGTCACGCAGGAGATCGCCGGTTCGATC
>NZ_SADV01000062.1 GCF_006864135.1 Lysinibacillus sphaericus
GGTATCAAAAAGCCAACATACCACCGTGTCATTCGCTCAATAAATGTTGCTACACAACCTTTTGCTTTCCCACGTCCAGATACAACTGTATCTAACTCCCAATGTCCAAAGGTTTCACGTTTACGTACTTCTTTTGGGCGTTTAGAAATTGGTGTGCCAATGTTAAATCTTCCCCTTGTTTCGCGGGGCTTTTGACGCTTTCCTTTTTGACGGAGAACGGTTATAGGCACTTCTAAAAGACCATCGTAAATCCAGCGATAGATGGTTTTAAAACTCAGCTGTCCTTGATACAAACGGCCGACAATTTGTTCAGGCGACCAAGTATCCCGCAACTTTTCTTGAACAGCTTCTTTTACTTCTGGCGTACATTTTGACTTAGCACCACAGTTGGATTTATTTTGGTGGTAACGTACTTGTGCTTCGTCAGCCGTACTACCGGCGTGGCGTTTTATTTCTCTGGAAATCGTAGAAGGTTGACGATTTAAGAGTTTCGCTATTTTACGAATCGAATAATCAAGTTCCAGGTATGTTTCTATTTTTACACGTTCTGATATGGTAAGATGGGTATAGCTCATAACGATTCCTCCGTTTGAATGTTGGTGTGGTAACTACATTCTACACGAGGTCGTTATGGGCTTCCTTTATATTGACTTCT
>NZ_SADV01000063.1 GCF_006864135.1 Lysinibacillus sphaericus
TGACTCTTACTCGTTCCTTTTTTACCCGTACGTGCTTTTCTTGTCGCGAGATGACCGGCCTTACAAACAAACATTCCAGCGTCTTTATTAAACTCAAACTTGTCTTCTTCTTTTCGTGGTCCTTGTGTAAGAATAGGATTCAACTTTGCCACAAGAGCGATTTTCTCTTCTTTTGTATATTCGATATTTGCCTTTTCAGAGTAAGCTGCGTCTCCAATAACCGTATTAATTTTCATACCTGCTTGTGTGCTTTTTTCAATTAACTCTTGAAGATATTTTCCATCGCTTTTTTCACCTGTTGTAATGACAGCCGCTGTAATAATACGTTCATCACTCAACGCGATATGTGTCTTATACCCGAAGAAAGAAGATTCCGACGTCTTATGCCCTTTTCGCGCATCCGCATCAGAAGAGTAATTTAGATGTTCTTGGAAATCTTCTACGACTTCTTTTAAAACATTCAGCTTTTCTTTGACAGATGGCATTTGTGCAATTTGTGGTTCCTTTTCAATAACTGAAATAACTTCCTTACAGTAAGTTAATTCATCCTTTACTTCGTTAGAAGTGGTTTTTACGGGGAATTTGTCTTTCATCGATTCGTCAATTTTGTAGACAGCTTTTCGAGCGTTTTTTG
>NZ_SADV01000064.1 GCF_006864135.1 Lysinibacillus sphaericus
CTACTGTTGTTTTCCGAAGCATTCCGCTCGCTTTCCGCGGGCGAGCGCCGAGCCTCCTCCTACGCTTCGCTTCGTGCGGGGTCTCGTCTGTCTCGCTTTCCCGCAGGAGTCGAGCGATGCTTCTCCAAACAACGCAATGTATCACACTATTATTTTAGTCACGCTTTCCTTTATAATAAAAGAATTAATGTGCAGGTGGTGCCCCCGATGATTTCAAATCAAGAAACCCTTAATTTAAGTCCATATATGGCGATCTACGATATTGTTGTGCCAAAAGATAATATACTTCGCCAAATCAATGAACTTGTTGATTTTTCATTCATTTTAGAAGAGTTAAAAACAAAATATTGTTTAGACAATGGACGTAATGCCATTCCTCCAATTCGTATGTTTAAGTACTTATTATTAAAAGCAATTTATGATGTATCAGACGTCGACCTTGTAGAGCGTTCAAAGTACGATATGTCATTCAAATATTTCTTGGATATGGCGCCAGAAGATCCAGTCATTGATTCAAGTTCACTTACAAAATTTCGTCGGCTTCGTCTTCAAGACGTAAGCTTATTAGACATGCTCATTGGGAAAACAGTTGAGATCGCATTGGAGAAAAAAATCATC
>NZ_SADV01000065.1 GCF_006864135.1 Lysinibacillus sphaericus
CTTGAGTCCTGAATTCTAACGGACTCAAGCCGTTTAATCGTTTCTGATAACGATAGTAATTATAAAAATGAATATAATCATCAATCGCTAGTTTTAACTCTTCATATGAATCGTACTTATGTAAATAATACTTCTCACACTTCAATGTGCCCCAAAATGATTCAATTGGTCCGTTATCAATACATCGACCAACACGGGACATACTTTGTGTCATATTGGCTTTTTCCACAATTCGCTTAAATTCCTTCGATGTATATTGAAAACCTCGATCACTATGTATTAATGGCTGCTCGCCTGATTGTAATGATTGAATAGCTGATTTTATTGTTTTGAAAACAAGGGAATTATTATTCGAATGACCTAACACATAACTCACAATTGAACCATCATATAAATCGATAATTGCACTTAAATAAGCTTTTTTCCCGTTTCCATACTTAAGCTCTGTGACATCTGTACACCATTTTTCATTTGGCTTTTTCGATGTAAATGCTCGATTTAATACGTTCTCAGCCACATGATGTGCTGGGGATTTACGATAAGGCTTGCGCTTTCTACGAATAACAGACTTCAATCCACT
>NZ_SADV01000006.1 GCF_006864135.1 Lysinibacillus sphaericus
TGGCGCGCCCGACAGGAGTCGAACCCATAACCTTCTGATCCGTAGTCAGACGCTCTATCCAATTGAGCTACGGGCGCATAATATATAAATTCATAAACTGACTTGGTGCGGCCGAGAGGACTTGAACCTCCACGGGGTTGCCCCCACTAGGCCCTCAACCTAGCGCGTCTGCCGTTCCGCCACGACCGCATTCAATTAGGAACTTTTTTATTATACTATGACAATTCAAAAAGTCAACCTTTTTTCTTAAAAATGATGAGCCATGAAGGACTCGAACCTTCGACCCTCTGATTAAAAGTCAGATGCTCTACCAACTGAGCTAATGGCTCATATTAATATTAAGAAATGAATGGCTGGGGTACTAGGATTCGAACCTAGGCATGACGGAATCAAAATCCGTTGCCTTACCGCTTGGCTATACCCCAATAAGTGGCGGTCCCGACCGGGATCGAACCGGCGATCTCCTGCGTGACAGGCAGGCATGTTAACCGCTACACCACGGGACCAATATTACTATATTTTTATGAATTAAAATAACAAAATGACCCCTACGGGATTCGAACCCGTGTTACCGCCGTGAAAGGGCGGTGTCTTAACCACTTGACCAAGGGGCCATGGCTCCGAAGGCAGGACTCGAACCTGCGACAACCTGATTAACAGTCAGGTGCTACTACCAACTGAGCTACTTCGGAATAATTCATATTTTATCGTCGTTATCTTGTCGACTTTTACTATTATAGAGACATCTATAATGAACGTCAACCCTTTTTTTATTATTTTTTTCATTCCACTAGTTTTAAACGTCCTAAACACTTGCTACAACAGTATTTCCCCACATTCATTCTAATTTTTCTTACATATAATTGTTGGCATTTTACACATGTATATGTATAAAGGCGACGTTGTTTTTTTTGAGATATTTTAGAGATTTGCAATACTGAGCAAAAACGGGGAGCGTTCACTTTTATTAATAGCTCTCGAAAATCTTTGTCTCGATGCTGATACCCTTTGCCTTCCAAGTGTAAATGATAATGACATAATTCGTGTCGAACTATACCTTCTATTTCACTAATACCATACATTTCATAAGCTTTTGGATTAACTTCAATATTATGCGATTGCAAAAGATAACGTCCACCTGTTGAACGTAGCCTTGAATTAAAATATGCTCGATGCATGAATGGCTTCTGGAAACTTTCTAATGATATTCGACTAACAAGACTTTGTAGTTCCTCATTGTTCATAGCTATATCACCTCTAACAATAAGATACCACACTGCGTAGTATAGACAGTGTGGTATTTATTTATCCCGCATTAACGGATAGTAATTTATCTGTACCGAAAGCGAAGCGTCTGCTACAATTACGCCAATGCGAAATTAATTACGCTTCAATAGTTTGATCTTTAGGTGGTAGCATCGTTAGTGAAATGCGCCCTTTTTTGACATCTATTTGTTCTACCCAAACCGTCACAATGTCACCGAGAGCAACAACCTCTAATGGATGTTTAATACGTCTTTTTTGTAACTTTGAAATATGCACAAGCCCATCCTGCTTCACGCCAATATCTACAAACGCTCCAAAATCAACTACGTTTCTCACTGTACCTTGCAATTCCATCCCAACTTGTAAATCTTCCATTTTTAATACATCTGTTTTCAGCAGAGGCTGAGGGAATGCATCGCGTGGATCGCGACTTGGTTTCATTAATGTATCCACGATATCCTGAATTGTGACAACTCCAATATCTAAAACTCCACTTAATTTTTCTACATCTAGTTTTGCAATAGCCTCCTCTGCCTTCTGCATCCCAAGCTCTTTTTTATCAATTTGTGCTACCTTTAAAATCTGCTCGGCTACACTATAGCTTTCAGGGTGAATGCCCGTAGCGTCAAATGCATTTTTTGCTTCTGGAACACGTAAGAAACCAATTGCTTGTTCATATGTTTTAGCACCAAGTCGTGGAATTTTCTTTAGTTGAGCACGTGTAGTAAATTGTCCAGTTTCCTCTCGTACCTTCACAATATTCTCCGCAACCGTTTTAGATAATCCAGAAACGTATTGCAGTAGGGAAGCTGAAGCTGTATTAACATCAACACCGACTTGGTTTACAGCTGTCTCTACTATAAATGTTAAGGACTCCGTCAATTTCTTTTGAGAGACATCATGCTGATACTGACCTACTCCAACTGCTTTAGGCTCAATTTTAACTAACTCCGACAACGGGTCTTGCAAACGACGCGCAATAGAAACCGCACTACGCTGTTCTACCTGTAAATCAGGAAACTCTGCACGGGCAATTTCAGACGCTGAATAAACAGATGCCCCTGCTTCATTGACAATAACGTAGGCCGTATCAGTTTCAAGCTCATTCAATACATCTGCTATAAACTGTTCTGTTTCGCGTGAGGCAGTACCATTACCAATAGCAATTATCGTTATTGGGTATTTTGCTAAAATCTCTTTCACAACCGCTTTCGATTTTGCTACATCTGGCTTTGGCGGATGTGGATAAATGGCTGTAACCTCTAACATTTTCCCAGTTTCATCTACAACAGCTAACTTACAACCTGTACGGTACGCCGGATCAACACCCAATACATACTTCCCTTTCATTGGAGGCTGTAATAAAAGATTACGCAAATTTTCAGAAAAAATGTGGATAGCCTGAGTCTCTGCCTTTTCAGTAAGTTCATTTCGTAACTCTCGTTCTATAGAAGGCTGAATTAAACGCTTGTACGAATCCTCAATCGCTAACTTCACCTCGGCAATTGCGGGTGAAGAACCTGTTGCAGGAATCCATTCCTTCCACATAATCATCAATACTCGATCTATTGGTACATGAATCGCTACTTTTATTATTTCTTCTTTCTCACCACGATTTACAGCTAAAATACGGTGTGGAACAATACGATTTACTGGCTCTTCATATTCGTAATACATTTCGAAAACGTTTTTATCGTCTGCCTCTGCATTCTTGACACTTGTTACGAGTACTCCATCTTTCCAGGAATACGTACGAATTTTTTCACGGATTGCCGCTTCATCAGCAAAGCGCTCAGCTAAAATATCTCGAGCCCCAGCTAGCGCATCCTCTACATTAGCAACTTTCTCCTCATCTACGAAAGCCATTGCTAATTGTTCTAAAGCATCACTACGATACGCTAATAGAAGATCTGCAAGAGGTTCTAACCCTTTTTCTTTCGCTATCGTTGCCTTTGTTCGGCGTTTTTGTTTATAAGGTCGATATAAATCCTCTACACGCTGTAAAACAGTTGCTGCTTGAATAGCTTGTTCTAATTCAAGTGTTAGTTTATCTTGCTCCTGAATTAATCGTATAACCTCTTCTTTGCGTTGTTCAAGCTGCTGTATGTAGTGATAACGATCCTCTACAGCTTTAATCTGTACCTCATCGAGGGACCCAGTAGCTTCTTTTCGATAACGTGCAATAAATGGCACGGTATTTCCTTCTTCTAATAATTTAATAACAGCATCAGCTTGACCTGGCTTAATAGCTACATACTTTGCAATGAGTTGTAATATTTGCTTTTGTTCCACATCATCACTACCTTTTTCTTTTCATTTTACCATTACACTTTACTAAAATTGCAAAAAAATAGTCTACTCTAAAAGAAGAGTAAACTATTCAATCAATTATACTTTGGCAAAATTGTGTCTGGAACAGCCACCTCGGCCCCAAAATTTCAGAGCGAAACACCATCACTTACTAAGATAAATTCCTGTAACTTTTTTATTGCCTTCCTTTGTATTCTTGATACATGCATTTGAGAAATCCCTAATCGTTCCCCAACTTCATTTTGAGTGAGTTGTTCTAAATATGTAAGCTGAATTATCTCTCTTTCTCTCTCATCTAAAATACTCATAGCGTCAGAAACAATCATTCTTTTATTAGTCAATTCAAAGCCATCATCTTCTTTACCCATCATATCTAATAACGTTACTGTGTTACCGTCAGAATCTGACTCTACTGAGTGATCCATAGAAAGAGCATGATAACTACGGCTCATCTCCATAGCCTCTAAAACCTCTTCTTCTTCCACTTCTAATTGATCCGCGATCTCCTTAATAGATGGAGAACGCTGCAACTCAATTATCAACGCTTCCACTGTTGCTTTAATGCGCGGTCCTAGTTCTTTTATTCGCCTTGGTACATGCACATCCCAAGTTTTATCACGTAAAAAGCGCTTAATTTCCCCAACAATCGTTGGTACAGCAAATGCTTCAAAGCTCTGACCAACATTAGGATTAAAACGTCTAATTGCACCTAGCAACCCCAGCATACCTACTTGAGCAATATCATCATAATGAGATTTACCATTCGAATATTTGCGAGCAATGGACTCAACTAAATATTGATAATGCATCACTAAATTTGTTAGTGCTTCATCATCCTCTGTTAATTGATACAACGCAATCCACCTTAATATATCTTCCTTGGACGAAGTTTTATGTGGTGATTCTTTCGACATTTTTTCCCACCTGCTCTCTAGAAACATACTTTGTCATGAAAACAGTTACGCCTCCATCGTTATTTATCATCACCTCATCCATCAAAGTTTCCATTAAATAAAGCCCTAAACCACCTTCTCGTAGACCCGCAATCCCCTCTTCAGGATGATACGGACCAACTTTCGACTTTATTTCCTCAAAATTGAAACTACTGCCGTAATCTGCAATCATCATTTCTATTTTATTTTCATACAAAGCGCAACCAATGACGATTTCTCCTTCTTCTTCGTCCTTATATGCATGATGTACAACATTCGTTACCGCTTCACTTGCTGCAATTTTTAAATCCTCAATATCATCATAATTAAACCCAACACGACTAGCTAAGCCAGAAACCGTCAGTCGAATCACACTGACAAATTGCGGTTTTGCAGGAACCCTTATCTCAATATAATCAAATTCCTTCATCTTCGTAATTCCACCTTTTTATCAGTTTCAATATCCATTAAATCGCTTAAACCAGTAATTTCAAACAACCTTTGTAATCTATTCGACAAACCTACAAGTTTAACTTTTCCATTTTCACGTAACGTTCTTTTATAAAAGGCAACAAAAATACCTAACCCTGTACTATCCATATAATTGACTTTTGATAAATTAAGTACTATTTCTAATCCTTCAGTAATTTTCACTGCCTCTAATTCCTCCCTAAGACGTGAAGCAGTATAAGTATCTATTTCGCCCTCAATAAATCCGTATAATTTATTATCTAGTTCTTTAAAGTGTATCGACATATCCATACAGCACACCTCCACCATATTTGTTAACTCTATCCCCGTAATTACAAAGGTTAAAACCCTATTTTTTTATAATCACAACTGTAAAATCATCAGATAGTTTAAAATCCTGCATTTCTTCAATTTGTTTATAAAGGAGATTACATAATTGTTGAGCTGATAAGTATTTATTTTCCAATAATAGCGATGTAATGACCTTTCGTGAATTCATTTCATCATGCGTTCTGAATTCCGTAACACCATCCGTCATCATTATTACGATATCATTTTCTTCTAAAACAATTTCTTTGTACGAATATTTCGTTTCTGGTAACACTCCAAGTAATAATCCTGTCGATTCCAAAGGAAAAAATTGATTATGTTTAGCGCAATAATGGAGAGCCGGTTCGTGACCTGCAGAAGCATAAGAAAAAATGCTCTTTCGCATATCCAAGCAACCGTAAAACATAGAAACGAACATACTGTCGTCTATACTCTTTTCAATTACTCGATTGATGACCTCTAATACATATGAAGGATCTTTATAGGCATGTTCTAACGTTTCAAGACCGTATTTCACCATTGACATACATAATGCAGCGGGAACACCTTTACCTACCACATCTGTCACAGCTACACTCAAATAATCCTCTCGATTGTATAAAAAATGTACATAATCTCCATTCATTTTCCGTTTGGGAATAGATATCATTCCTATATCAATACTTGCAAGTTGTGGTACGTCTGTTTTAAGTAATGTTTTCTGAATGTTTGTAGCGATTTTCATTTCCATTTCATACTCTGCTTGTTTTTGTAATAAACTTTGGTGCTCCCTATGAGCCATTCCATAATGCACCATAACCTCAATAAGAAAATCATATGCAAGCTGTTCTTCACTCATTCTACGTGGAAATAGTTTCTCAACTGCATTTTTATGAACACTGACAACATCCTCTGGAGGTATATTCTTTTGGATTACCTGGCGAGTGAAATTTTGAGCAATATACAAATTCTTTTCAGTTTGATCGGTCATATAATCTGCCAAAATCTTTTTATATTGAGATTCTAAATGTTCCAAAAATTCCACATCCTAACGCAGCCATTTTTCAGCTCTTATCGTTGTTCCTTCTCCCATAACCGATTGAATAACCATATTGTCCATCAATCGATTAACGCCTGGTAAACCTGCACCGAGCCCTCCAGAAGTGGAGTAACCATCCTCCATCACTTTCCGAACATCGTCTATTCCTGGACCCTGATCAGTTGCAATAACAATTATTTTCTTCTCAGTGTCTGTTTCAACTTTTTCAATTTCAATGACACCTATCCTTGCATATAAATATATATTTCGGGCTAGTTCACTTATAGCTGTGGTGATTCGTGCCTGATCAACAGTGTCAAATCCAAGCGCCTTCGCTTCGTCACGCCCCAGTTGTCTTGCTGCTACTATATCCCACTCAGTAATAATTTCAACCGAAGACTTAATTGTCACTGTTGCCCCCCCAATTCCTTTCGGAGTTATACTCTTACACTTTAATTATTTAGATCAGCTTATCAATTTTTACCATGGCGTAATTGCACTGTTGCTACAAAAACATTTATCGTTGTTGTTGCGTCGCTACGTTAACACTACGCTTTCGCACAAACAAACACCCGTTGCTGAACGAAGATAAAATTCTACTTATATTTTCTTAAATCTCTCGATATTTTTTCAAAAATCTATTCAAAATATAGATCTTGAGTATATCTTAAATCTATTAATACCATTTTTGAATAACGATTTCAATTTATGGTAATAAAGTATTTGAGAGTACAGTACCAATTTCGCCTTGGCGTAATTGTTGCTGTCGCTTCGCTTTCGCACAGAAAACATTTGTTGCTGTCGCTTCGCTTTCGCACAGAAAACATTTGTTGCTGTCGCTTCGCTTTCGCACAGAAAACATTACTGAATAAAAATAAATAAGCATCGAGATGAAAATCCATCTCGATGCCACTATACACATATGTATATCAAAATTTAACAAGCCCTAAACTAATCATCAATGCACCATCAACTTTTTCCATCAACGCATGGTCAAGTTGTGTAATACGATCTGTCAATCTTGACTTATCAATCGTCCGCACTTGCTCAAGCAGAATAACCGAATCACGTTCAAAACCATACTTTTCAGCATTAATTTCAACGTGTGTCGGTAATTTTGCTTTTTGAATCTGTGCAGTGATAGCTGCGATGATGACAGTCGGACTAAATCGATTGCCAATATCATTTTGAATAATCAGCACCGGCCTTGTGCCCCCTTGCTCGGACCCAACTACCGGCGATAAATCTGCAAAAAAAACGTCACCACGTTTTACATTCAAAGTGTCATCCCCCGCTAACGAGACGCTCCACCGTATGTTGTGCTTCATATTCTGCATGCAAGCATTCACTTGCAATACTCAGATTTATATGAGACATTTCAACATATCCTTTCATCATAGCTTCCCGTATTTGATTTGGTTGCTCCTGCATTAAAACTTTACGCGACAAAATACGCGCAAAAGATTCACTCTCAATTACTTCCTTTGTTTGTAGAAACAGTCTATCCTGAACAGCAATTGTAGCTTCTCTTAACTTTTTCTCGTACACAGCAAGCACCTCCAACGGAACCATCCACTTTTCATTACTACCCATTCTACCATTGAAAGATATTGTTGAAAAGACACGAAATGACAAAATATCTGACAATTTAAAGTCCAAGTTGTAAAAATATGTAGGTTGTCGAAGGTATATGCCGATTAATTCACCTTGCAATTCATCACAAAATATGAATGACTCAGCTTCTTAGTAAATCTTCTATATTGTTATTTACCAAGTTGTTTAGTGTTTAAATATAATATTCATTTATCCAAATTTAAACCTTAAGTACTTTTTTAGATTGAATCTACAGATTAAATGTATACTCTAGGAACTCTCGCTGTAATAATGCATGGTACTTCATAATTAATGGTTTCAAGCTTTGCTGCCCATTCATTCATTGAAATAGCATCATGTCCTTGACGACCAATGAGTGTTACTTTCTCACCTATAGCATATGCTTTAGGCAAGGCAACCATACATTGATCCATACAAATTCGTCCAACAATCGGCATTCTTTGTCCATCAATTAGTATTTCTTGTCCACCTAATTTACGAATTACTCCATCAGCATAGCCTACTGGTATTGTTCCTATCCACATATCCGAAGGAGCCTCAAAAGTAGCTCCATAGCCTACCGAATCACCTGCTTGTAACTGTTTCACATGAACAAGCTCACTCTCAAGCGAAAACGCTGGCTGTAACGGAAATGGTAAAATACCTTCTACATAAGAAGATGGTGATAATCCATACATCGATATTCCATATCTAACAGCATCAAATTGTAAATGCGCATCTTTTACTAAAGATGTAGCCGTGTTTGATGCATGCACAAGTCTAGGTTTTTCAGGCAATGCAGTTACACATTTCTCAAAAAATTGTACTTGGCTATCAAAGTATGAAGTATCCTCCTCATCCGCAGTCGCAAAATGTGTAAATATCCCATCAAGCTCCACATTCACTGTATTCTGTATTGTTTGATATATATCCAATAAATCTTGCTCTGAACGAACGCCAATTCTGCCCATCCCGCTATCTACTTTAATATGTAGTCGTAAAGGTTTTGCTTCATTAGCTATGAAAGGAGCTGCTTGCTGTACCCATTCACTTGCAAATGCCGTAAGAATAATGCGCTGCTGGGCCGCATATGGTGCAAATGAAACTGGAGAGGCACCTAATATTAGTATGTCTGGCTCTTCAAAATGTGCTCGAATATGTAATGCTTCGTCGGGCGTTGCCACTGCAAGCATTGTTGCACCTGCCTCAAGTGCTGCTTTTGCAACGGCTACATCTCCGTGACCGTATGCATTTGCCTTTACGACAGCTATAATTTGAACATTTGGTCGAAGTAGCTTTTTCAAATTTTTTACGTTTTGTTGAATTGCTTGTAAGTCTACTACTGCTTTAGTTGGTCTAAAATATTGCTGTGTCTCCATTAGAATACCCTCTTTATTTTTTATTAAAACAATATGTATTGAATAAATTTCCTTTTATACACTATTTTTACATATATTATTCTATTTTAAACTAATTTTCTTTAACTTTTATCATATATGACTTAACAACTTCTAAACAGTGTTAATTTTCTTCAAAACTGTACTATTTTACTTAACCAGCTACAGCTTTCCATCTAGAAAGCTGTAGCTAGAAAAATTATTTCATACTACCTATTGTCATAGAAGTGGCTACTTGCACCATTTCTTCACGAGTCAATTTACTAGAGGCTACAAAGAATTCAACACCATCCTTTTCCCAGCTAATAGAGGTATCGGTAATTGCACCAATCGTAAAGCCTAAATCTACCGGATCACCAGGAGACGATACTGGCAACATAGCAGCCTCTTTCGTAACTGGCTGTTGCATGACCGTAAATGGCTTATCACCGTCGAATGTTAAGATGACACGATCCATTCCACCCTCTCGCATAACTTTCTCATCCACCATCTTCGTATTTTCTAAATTTACAACAGGGTAGTGTGTTTGGAACTCTTTATTTTCGGCTTCTGCACTTACTGCCTTTTTCTCTTCATTTCCATTCGGGTTATTGTTGCTCTCCTTACCGTCTTTGTTGTCTTTTTTATCTTTTTCTGGTGGTGTAGCTTGTTCACCTTTTGTTTCATCCGATTCTGTAAATTGCTCAACTGCATACTCTTTAGCCGAGTGTTGAACACCTAATTTAATATTTTTAAATGTGATACGGATTTGTTCTTCTTTTACATCATTCATAATTACTACGGAAGTTGGAAGCATTGTTTTCTTATCAACTGTTATAACTTGATGAGGCATACTATTTTTATAGCTATTTCTAGTAGCCGCTTCAAATATATATGCTTTGTCCTCTTCTTTCATGACTAAATTTTTATCTTGAGCTAAATCTTCTGCTAGTGCACCTATTAAATAAGCTTGACTATTTTTCTTTGGCCAATCACTTTGGAATTTATACATTTTGTTTAATGTAGGCGTAACAACAAAAACTCCATCTGCATTTCGCACTATCATTTGCGAAACATCTTTCCCACTTTCTACTACTTCTACCCGATAGAAATCAGGTTTCGTATGCCAAACTTTTACATCATATTTTTTTGGATCTCCACCAGATTTAATCTCCATCGTAGCATTCAACTCATAACCATTTGATTCTGCCCATTTCCCATTAACTTTCTTCAACACTTTTTCCTGTGAGTCTGTACCACATGCCGATAAAAGTAATATCGTACAAAATAAGACGAGCCATTTAACTATTCGGTTGCCCACGCTTTCACCCTTTCCTTCTTTCAAATCCACTACGACAATATATGAACCGTATTTGTCAGTTATGTCATTTGAACAAGGGCAATATATTTATCTTCACTCAGAAATTTATTTTTCTTTTTAATAGCCTATTACCATAACGTAGGGTTGATTTCCGCTCCGAATGAGAGCGTTCAGTCTTCACGCAAATTAACTTATCTAAATGGCAGACGTTTTAATAATGTCATCCACAACTTTTAGTGATGAGCTTTGTTAATATTTTATATGGCGCCAGCTTTGTTTATCATTATTTATTGTAATAATATTACTTGTGCCGCAGCGTATTGCTTAGAATGTGTTATACTTACAAACCCATTCACAAGCTGTCCTTTGAAATATAAAACCGGGTTTCCAGCTTCCCCTCTTAAAACTTCCATATCATGAAGCTTACATTCTTCACCAATACCAGTTCCTAATGCCTTTGAAAATGCTTCTTTTGCAGCGAATCTTCCAGCTAAAAATTCAATCTTACGAGTTTCTGAATGTGTATCAAACAAAACGCTTTCCTTTTCAGTTAAAATGCGATCTTTAAATTTATTTGTTCTTTTCATTGCTTTTGCAATACGGTCAATTTCTACAATGTCGAGACCAATTCCTTTAATCATTTGAACTTCTCCTTTTCCTATTTCTAAAAAGCCATGTATAATAATTGTAAATTGAGGTGGAGTTATGTTTAGTAGAACAGAAAATTTTAAGCAATATACAAAGTATTATCCGATTGTTTCAACATTAATAGCGGTTAATTTATTTGTTTATGTACTAACTATTTTACCTGGAGTAGGCGAAAATGTATTGAAATACGGAGTTCCAGCGAACTTCCTTATACGCTCTGGTGAATGGTGGCGTGTTTTTACTGCAATGTTTTTACATGCTGGCTTTTTGCACGTTTTCTTTAATATGTTTTCACTGTATTTATTCGGACCAGAGCTTGAAAGAATTGCTGGCAAGGTTCGTTTTATTACAATTTATTTAATGTCTGGTATTGTCGGCAACATGGCAACGTATTTACTTTATGATAGTAGCTATGGAAGTCTTGGTGCAAGCGGAGCTGTTTTCGGAATATTCGGTGCTTTCGGAGCGCTTGTCTACTATACACGTCGTACAATGCCGATGCTGCGTAAACTTATTTTGCCCATCATTGTGATCAGTGTTATCATGACTTTCCTACAGTCAAATGTGAATGTCTATGCTCACTTAGGTGGCTTAGTAGCAGGATTCCTTCTTGGACTCGTTTATTTACATCCAAAAAGAATTATAAGCTGGCGTAAACAAAAGATGGCGGGTAAGTAATACGTACAAGGGGAGCTCTTCTCCGTGATAAGCTATCATCACGGATTGCTCCTCTTATTTTATACTAGAATGATAGGCAATTCGTCAATTTTATTTCAAAGTGCGACCGTATCCTCTTTCGCTGCCTTTATTTTTTTCCATTCAACTGCTGATAAGCCATAGACAACTTGGTCTACATGATGATCATATAGCCACTCAGCATCTCTTAAACGTCCCTCTTCATGAAAACCTAACACTTTTGGAATCGTACGACTCCGAATATTCCCTACTGCTACTCGCACTTCAATGCGATTTAATGTTAAATAGCTAAAGGCATAATCAATAAATGCTTTCATAGAATTTGTCACTAAGCCCTTACCAACAAATTCGTTCCCTAACCAATATCCAATACTTGTCCATTTATGCTGCCAATTCACTTGATGATAACCAATCACTCCCGCAAGCTTCCCCTCATAATATATCCCCGCTTGTAAGCCATTATTATCAGCATATTGTTGCATCGCACCTCTTACAAATCGCTCTGTATCCTCTACTGTTTTCACATCATCTACAAAAGGTAACCATTCACGCAACGTATCTCTCGAACGATCCGTCAACGCGAATAATTCATCTACGTCACTTAAATCCAACAATTTTAAATACGTGTTCTTATTAATATCATACTTAAACAAAATTACCACCCCTTTTGTTCTCTATTATAAACAGAATTTTTACATAATTATAGTTAAAAAAAGGGATCATTACCAAAAAGTGTGGTTGATTTCCATTCCGACTGGGCGCTTTGTAGCTGACGCTTCGCTTTCGCACAGAAAACATCCGCTGCGCTGCAGGGTCTCGGGCCAACACGATGTTGGTCACGAAGGCGCTATCACAGGACGTGATGGTTTTAGCCTTCGTTCCTCTATCGCTGATCCCCGAGGAGTCGCCCAGTCTTCACTCCAATCAACTATTTACATAGTAGAAGTTTTAACAAAAGTCATCCATAACTTTTGATGATGAACCAAAAAAAGCTAATCCTCCTATTAATTGTAAGGATTAGCCAAATCATTACTTTCAATGTTCATACCAAGATAATATTGTTTCAGCATCTTGCTGCTCTAAGTTTCCTACATTCCCTGCCATACCAGTCATGCCCGACATGACCGTTGCTTTTACAGACATAACACCCTTTCTTTTTTGGAAATAGCTTTGAGTAGTCTCAATAGATTGTATGCGTTTTTTCTCCATAAAGAATGTAGTACGACTGAACACACGATATTGCATAGTTAGTTGCTTTCCATCGATCATATAACCAGCTGATTTATGTTGCCAAACACCAATTAATATTGTTAATGGCATTAATAATAACGAAAGCAACCCATACGGATATAAAAAATAACTACACGCACCAATTATAGGTATGAGCCAAACAAAATCAATTCGGTAAAAAAATGGACGAGCTCGTTCTGGTGAATAAATAAATTCTGGACGCCAATTTATCTGTGGGAAAAGTTGCTCTAGCGTTCCCAAACAATCTTGCTTCTGAATAAGTGGGAACAGCGTAATTTTTTTATCATTTCCCTCTCCACCATTTCCCCCAGCACTCTCAACAACAACTGTTGCATAGCCAAATAATTGACGTACTGGATTCTCTACAATACGAATCGCCTGAATTCTATTTAACGGTAAAGTAATTCGTTTTTTCTCAATTAGCCCTTTTGTAATAATAAGCTTTTCATCTTCAATTCGAACTGTATATTCGTAATAATTGATCAGTGTAATCACAAATGACACAAACCATGCCAGAATTAGGCTGACTATCACTGTTAGTGCAACTAAAAATGCACCGATTTTCGCAAAATCAGCTAACTCGCTAAAGATTTCCTCATACGGAATTATATCCGAAAACTGAGAGATGATTGCTGCTACTCCGGATAGAACGACTCCAATTCCACCTGAAGTTATGGCCAATATAAGCAAATCACGTATCGACATATGATAAATAGTTGGAACTGACACTTCCTCTATTAGCGACTGTTCATCATTCATCTGTTCATTTACTTTATTCTTAGCACGACGCATTTCTAGCTCTATAATATCTGCCGCTGCCTTACGTATAGCCGTTAACTCTACCTCAGGTTTTCTGTCCTTACTCCCCGCAGTTTCAACCTGAACTTTTACTAAGCCAAATATTCTATGAAAAATACCCTCATTATAATTTAAGCTCTGAATACGTTCAAATGGGATATAACGTTTCTTTTTAACGAACAAACCGTACTTTACACGCAATTCTCCATCTTCAAACCAATATACAAAGGTACGCCACTTAACAATGCCACTAACAAGCGCAAGTATAGCCCCTACTCCCCATATACCGAATAAGAAAATCGTCCGCCAAAAATGATCACTATGAAAATTCAAAGAGAAGTGAAATCCATTAGTTGCAATAATAATAATTAACGGGAAAATCATACTCTTTAATGCTTTTGCACTTGTAATAATTGCCGATATCGGATGTAAACGATTAATTTCCTTAGACATCATCTTCCGCCACCCTTGCTAATTCCGAAATACGTGCACGAAGCCTATCAGCTTCGTCCATTACAAGCGCAGGAATTGTATGTACAGTTGCGGCTGTAGATATTGAAATATTACCTAAACCATATTTTTTTAATATCGGTCCTTGTGTTGTATCAACATGCTGTACGCGCACCATTGGAATAAGTGTTCGTTTAACAACAAATAAACCATGTTGCACTTCAATCTCATTGTCACGCACCTCATAGCGCCAGCGTTCCCATCTTATCTTTGGAAATAAATAAGTGGATAGGACAGCACTAAGAATGACTACAGCAACTGCAATGAAATAAATATATGATGGCCATTCATAATAATAAGTGCCGTAGCATGCAAACGCCGCTACAATCAAAAGTAATATCGTTTGCAATACACCATATAAACGCCACACTGTTAACCCTTTCCTAGAAATCATAAGCATTGGTTCTGTTCTCAAAGTCGTTCCCTCTCTTTCTTTAATTACGTATACGTAATCAGTTATCATTTTGTTTCAAAATTATAGCAATTTTCACCTTAGCGTAATTACCGCTGCGGCGCAGATAAATTTCCACAAGTCGTTAGACTGAGTTCCTCTATTTCAGCGGGTGCTTGGACACCCGCTGAAATAAGTAAAAAAAAACCTTACAGTCATCTGACTGTAAGGTTTAAACATTTTGATGAAGATAAAATTAGTCTTCGTGACGACGTGGTGCACGTGAACGACCTTGTCCACCTTCACGGCGACCTCCATCACGGCGTCCGCCATCTCGACGTTCTCCGCCACGTCCTCCACGACGATCTCCGCCACGTCCGCCATCACGACGTCCGTTAGAGCTACGGTTGCCGCCGCGTCCACGATCTCCGCCGCGATTGCTAGAACGCTCACGACGCATTGGTAATGGACGTTCTTCAGTAATTGTTACTGGCGAGTCATCCGGCTCTTTTGTTAATGAACGAAGTGCAGCAGCTACAACATCGATTGCATCATGGTTTTCAAGTAATTCTGTCGCAAGTGTACGATAATCACCTAAGTCGTTGTTCGCAATTAGACCTTCTAATGTCTCCACAGATAGGCGTTGTTGACCAACTAGAGCTTCGTCAGTTGTTGGTGGACGAAGTGGTGTCATACGTTTTTTCGTTGTTTCTTCTACAATACGTAAGTAACCCATTTCGCGTGGCGTTACAAACGTTACCGCAAGACCTGATTTACCTGCACGGCCTGTACGACCAATACGGTGAACATAAGACTCAGGATCTTGAGGAATATCGAAGTTATAAACATGTGTTACACCAGAAATATCAAGCCCACGAGCAGCTACATCTGTTGCCACAAGAATATCAATTTTATTTTCTTTAAATTGACGTAATACTGAAATACGTTTTGCTTGGCTTAAATCACCATGAATCCCTTCAGCAAGATAACCACGAATTGATAATGCTTGTGCAAGCTCATCCACGCGACGTTTTGTACGTCCAAAGATGATAGCAAGTTCTGGTTGGTGAACATTTAATAAACGAGATAAAATGTCGAATTTTTCACGCTCAGCAGACTTCACAAAATATTGATCGATGTTATCAACTGTTAGTTCTTTCGCTTTAATTTTTACGATTTCTGGGTCACGCATAAATGTCTCAGCAATTTTACGGATTGCTGGTGGCATTGTTGCTGAGAACAATAATGTTTGACGTTCAGAAGGCACATTTTCTAAGATTGAATTAATATCATCGATAAAGCCCATGTTTAACATTTCATCAGCTTCATCAAGTACCAATGTTTGAACATCTTCTAATTTTAAAGTACGACGATTAATATGGTCAATTATACGACCAGGTGTACCTACGATAATTTGAGGTTTATTTTTTAGTGCACGGATTTGACGGCCGATTTCTTGACCACCGTAAACTGATAACAATTTTACACGTTTATCATAACCAATTTTATATAGCTCTTCTGAAACTTGAATCGCTAATTCACGAGTTGGAGCAATTACTAATGCTTGGATATTAGGGTTTTTTGGGTCAATTTTTTCGATAAGTGGAATCCCGAAAGCGGCAGTTTTACCTGTACCTGTTTGCGCTTGACCTAATACATCACGGCCTTCAATTGCAAAACGAATAGTACCTTCTTGGATTGGTGTTGCTTCTTCAAATCCCATACGCTTTACTGAGCGTAATGTAGATTCGCTAATATTTAATTCTGAAAAATTTGTCAAACTTCTCAATCTCCTTTTTTTGCTTTTAAGTTGACAAATGGTTACATTTTCAGATGAAGTTGTCGGCAAATTCGAGCCTGTGTTTTGGAACGTTTCCGTTACTTAAAATTTTTCTCTATATGATGGTCACATAGAGCTCTCTTATATGAAAAGGAAAGCCCGGTCTTTACCGAGCGGTTTGATTCTGTCGTAATTATTCACTTTAGAATAAAACCGTTGTGTTCAAAAAAAAGTACTCTTCAATCAATTATGAAGAGTCTTCGCACAAAATGTATCCATTGCTTACACTAGTCTAACATGGGATTAAAACGTATGCAACGATAACGCATGAGTCGTAATAATCTGACTACTTTACGTACTCTTTAAAAACGACAAAACGCAAGAAAACCATTCAGAGCAATCTTCACCATAACATATATGATGCTTCCCATTATCAGAAATATACAAAGTTTTATCGTTTGAGGTTACTTGATCATATAAAAATTGAGCCGTGTGATATGGTACTATTCCGTCTAATTTCCCTTGTACAATATACACTGGAATTTTAATATCTTTATAATACGGCTCCACCATTCGAACAAGCTTCATGAATTCTATCGTTGACGATAGTGGCACATGATTAAACTTATGCCGATATCGTAAATACAATTCATTACTAGACAGATTACGATGATACGCCTCAGTGGCAAGCATTTTAAAATCTTTGACTAGTTGCTTCGGACTGACATACTTGGCAGCTGCGCTTAGTAATACAAGCTTTTTCACTTTATAACGTTTAGCTAAATAGAGCGCTATAATGCCACCCATCGAAAACCCAACTACTATTACTTCATCTACTTTTTTAGCAAGAGCACGAAAAGCGAGCTCGGCATCCATTAGCCAATGCTTGGCAGTGAAACCACGCATTTGTAATTCCTCTCCATGCCCTGACAAAGTAGGTTCTTCAATCAGCCAATTTGTATGCGTACGTAAATAGGTAGTAAAAGGTTCTACTTCATAAGGTCCGCCTGAAAATCCATGTATACATAACACACCTACTGACATTATTTTCACCTCTAAATGTGTAACTCATTTAAATCAAAAATTTAAAGGAATCGGTGAGAGAGTATCCCACCGATTCCTTATTTCATTTTATGACGTGAATGCACGTAAGATTGTTTCTAATTTCATACCCCGAGAGCCTTTTAGTAAAACGATAGACTCCTCGTTAGCTTGCTGTAGTTTTTCGATAATTGGCGTATAATCATCCTCAACATATAGCAAATGTTCCTCATCAAAACGCTCTTTTAAGACTTCATTCAAATAAGCCATTCGTGGGCCAAATAAACATACATAAGCGATTTCTTCTGCATGAATATCCTTCGATAAATCTTCATGGAAATGCTTTTCATTTGGGCCAAGTTCAAGCATATCACCTAACACAAGCCATTTTTCTGGGCGAATCGTTGTCGATGCTACAAATTGAATAGCCGCCTTCATAGAGGTTGGTGCGGCATTGTATGCATCATTAATAAACAATGCCCCATTTGATCCATTCACTTGTTGCATGCGCATATCCGTTAGAGCTACTTGTTTTAAGGATGCACGAATTTGGTCATCGTTTAAACCTAACTTTTGAGAAATTAACATAGCGACTAATGTATTTTTCACCTGGTGCTTCCCGAGAACGGAAATAAAGAAATCTCCTTCTATTACACCATGTGTAGAGAAGCCACTACCATCAGAAGTTGCTTCAATATTGTCTGCATACAGTAGATTGCCGTGCTCTAAGCCAAATGCCACTGCATTTAACTGCTGCTCTTTCGCAACTAGTTCTTGAAGTAGCGGTTCATCTCCATCATAAAATAGCACTCCATCCGATTGCATTCCTTGAATTATTTCAAACTTGGCTTTAGCGATTCCGGCACGTGAGCCTAAATCTTGCATATGAGCCTCGCCAATGTTTGTAATAACCGTCATATGTGGACGAGCAAGCTTCGTTAAAAATTCTATTTCACCAAAACCACTCATACCCATTTCAAGCACAGCAACATCAGTATCTTCATCTAGCTGTAAAACTGTAATAGGTAAACCTAGTTCATTATTAAAATTCCCAATGGTCTTTTGTACTTTAAAAAATGGTGTTAGCGTTCCCGCTAAAATATCTTTCGTGGATGTTTTACCGTTTGAACCAGTAATGCCAATAAACTTCGCTTTATGCTCACTACGATAGGCACGAGCCATTTGCTGAAGCGCTATTTCTGGATCATCTACAAAGAGTAATGGTACACCTTGTGGTGGATTTGGTTCATCTTTCTGCCAAAGAGAAGCACCCGCTCCTTTTTCAAAAGCCTGCAGGACAAATTTATGCCCATTGGCCGTCTCACCACGAAATGGTACAAACAGATCCCCTTGTTGAATTGTACGTGTATCAATGGAAATTCCTGATACTACCGTATCACCAAAAGCTGGCACATCTTCATTTAACCATGTAGCTAACTGCTTTAATGTTTTTTTCACAATAATCCCACTCAGTCTTTTTTATAGTGAAGCTGTTGTTTTTCTTCAAAACGCTCAATTGCTAATGTAATCAGACGATTAATCAGCTCTGGGTAGCTTACATTTGTATGCTGCCATAGAAGAGGATACATGCTAACAGGTGTAAAACCTGGCATTGTATTTACTTCGTTAATATAAATGCTGTTATCGGCCGTCACAAAAAAGTCCGCACGAACTAAACCGCTTCCATCAATAGCTTTAAACGCACGCTTTGCTAGCTCCTGTAAGCTTGATACAGTATCTTTAGGAACCTCTGCTGGAATAATAAGGGCTGTTGAGCCATCTTTATATTTAGAGTCATAATCATAAAATTCAGTAACTGGTTTAATTTCACCCGGTACAGAAACTTCCGGGAAGTCATTTCCTAGCACAGCTAGTTCAATTTCACGAGCGACAATACCTTGCTCAATTACAATTTTACGATCATATTGTAAAGCGATTTCGATTGCCTTCACTAATTCATCGCGGTTTGTTGCCTTGTTAATTCCGACACTTGATCCCAAGTTTGCAGGTTTCACAAACATCGGCCAATCCAACTTTTCTTCACAACGATCAAGGATAGCCTCCTGTTCATTAGCCCATTCGCTACGAATGAAGTACGTATACGGCACTTGTGGTAAGCCGGCAATTTCAAATAATTGCTTCATGATTACTTTATCCATGCCAGTTGCAGATGCTAATACACCATTTCCTACATACGGCAAATTTAAAACCTCAAGTAAACCTTGAGCAGTTCCATCTTCACCATTAGTACCATGAAGTAATGGGAAAATTACATCGAATTGTACAGTTTTACCATCTTTATCCATTAAAAAATTTGTAATATTATTTTCTAAAATAGTGGCATCATCACCAAATTGTAATTCTTCAATTGTACTTGCAGGTTTATTTAGACGCTCGCCGCGGCGCCACTCTCCTTCAAGTGTAATGAAAATCGGATATACTTCATACTCCTCGAAATTCAAAGCTCCAGTGACTGCACGTGCTGTCGATAATGACACCTCATGCTCCGCTGACTTTCCACCGTATAATAAACCGATTCTTTTTTTCATTTTTGTGCCCTCCGCATACTTCTTGAGTACTATTAGTTTATCATGAAACGTCTTGACAAATGACATCAATTTCACCTTGGCGTAATTACGTCCAAATTTTGTGAGGATGTAAAGTTTTTAGCCTAAGATCCTCTATTTCAATAGGTGTTTGGATACCCTCTGAAAAGGTACCACATCCTCATTCATCTCACCACCAGTAAAAGTGAGTATCTTGTGTAGCTGACTGAAGATAAAAATCTCACCGTATTTTTGACGGTGAGATTTAGTGTATATTCATTCTACATACAAATGAATAGATCAATTATGCCTAGGCATAATTGCGTCAGGAATCAGCTTTGTGCATAGGCCAACAGATGCTTTATAGCGAAGCGTCAGCGGTATGATGTTGGTCACTCAGTCGTTGACACAGGATGTGGTGTCCTTAGACTGAGTTCCTCTATTTCAAGGATACCCGCTGAAAGAAGTTAAATAATATAAATCAATTCATCGTGCTCATTTTTCAAAATTGTATTTAAATCATCCCATACCTCATCAGGAAAGGAGTATTCTGACAGATTGCGAATTTCGATACCGTAAGCTACTTTAGGTTTTTCAATTCGATACAATGATAACAGTGCTCCGTCTTTAGTAAAAGAACGATAGGCACGCAAAAATTCAGGTGAAATAGAAGGAATACTCGATTTCACTTTCCGTCGCCAAAAACCAGTGCTACGCTCCTTTTCACGAATCAAACTGTTCAAAACATTCGCAATGAGTAAATCGAAATCACTTAAATGGCGAAAATAAATTTTAGTCATTTTCTCTAAATCTGAAGAATAGTAAACAAATTGATTTTGCAATTTATTAAAAAATGGTGAAGTTATCGGTTCCTTTTTATGACTTATGTAAAGCAATTCTCCTTGTTCCATCGGTGTTAGTTGGTCTAGCCTCTTCTCATCCATAAAGTCTATCCAACATAATTCTTTAGATTCAGTAGCTTTCTTTACAAACTGAGGTACTTCCTCCTCTGGTACATAATCAAACTGTGTATGCATATTAAAGGAACCATCTTCATAGGAATGTTTCAATAACAGTAAGTGATGCAGTGGTTCAAGTGCAGCCACAAATTGCGAGAATTTAAGCCCGCTAAAAATAACAAATTTATCGACATCATTCATATGAACATAAACATGATACATAAAATCGTCAGCTGACTTTAATTTTTTAGCCACAACCATCACCCCATTCTTCACTACATTATAAAACTAAACATGAATTTTTTGAAACATTTTATGTTAATAATCGTCATAACAATATTCACAGGCGTAAAAATGTTTTTTAAGGTATAATATGAATGTTAAAGATGCTGTTGTATATCTGTTTTTAACCACTCTGAATGAACAAATTTTCAAGAATATAATTCTATTCATTTTTACAAATAACTGCGAGGATTCTAAGCCAAAAGCAAGCATCGAACCTCATCGTTAACACACTTACTTCGGCATGAATATTTACCTCTTTACCTAAGGTGAATCAGCTTTGTGCTTGGACAAAGAGCTCATTTCCGATTCAACTTCTTTCGCGGGTATTTGAAAAGTAGCTTAAATCCGCATGCATTTCACCACCGAAAGAAGTGGGAGACTTTTGTTGAAAGAAGTTAAATATATTTGGTAGCATATTGAATTGGAATTAATTTGAATCAAATTTACTCATGAAGAGATACTATATTAATTTAGGTGGCTTGTATGGAAAATAAACGAAATTTCGCGAATCGTTTTGACTGGACGCTCGCTTTTATACTTTTAACCTTCCTAGTCATAAGTTTGTTAGCCATTGCGTCGGCGCAAACATCAGGTCAGTATGGCGTTAACTATGTTCCTTTACAATTGCGATGGTACGTCATTTGCTCAGTAATTATTGGAATAGTTATGTTTTTTGAACCTGACCAATATAAAAAAATGTCTTGGTATATGTACGGTGCTGGCATCGCCTTATTAGTACTACTTATCTTCATGCCAGAAGGAACAGGACAAATCGGTGAAAAAATTAATGGTGCAAAAAGCTGGTATCACACACCTCTAGGGAATATTCAACCCTCTGAGTTTATGAAAACCTTTTACATTCTAGCACTTGCCCGCCTTATTAGTAAGCATAACGAGGTTTATTCTTTTAGATCGGTAAAAACAGACTTCATATTGCTAGCTAAAATCGCTGCTACACTGTTACTACCTTTAGCTCTTATCATGAAGCAGCCTGACCTTGGTTCAGCATTAGTATTCTTTGCCATTACAGCTGCTGTTGTTATTGTAGCAGGTATATCGTGGAAAATTATTTTACCGACTTTTATAGGTGGCTCTTTAGTGGGTGGTTCTCTTTTATGGATGGCGCTCTATATGCAGAGTTTTTTAGAGAAAACATTCGGCTTTAAACCATATCAGTTTGCTCGAATCTATTCTTGGCTAGACCCATATTCATATTCTTCTAGTGATGGATACCATTTAATTACTTCCTTAAACGCTATTGGTTCAGGTGAAATTTTCGGAAAAGGTTTCCGTGGTCGCGAGGTTTACGTTGCCGAAAATCATACCGATTTTATTTTTACGGTTATCGGAGAAGAATGGGGTTTTATTGGTGCTAGTATCGTTATTTGTATGTTCTTTTTATTAATCTATCATTTAACAAAAACTACACTATTATTGAAAGATCCATTCTCAACATATGTATGTGCCGGTATTATTGCAATGATTACATTCCACGTACTTGAAAATATCGGTATGACTATTCAACTTTTACCTATTACCGGTATTCCCCTACCGTTTATCAGTTATGGGGGAAGTTCATTAATGGGGAACTCGCTAGCCATCGGTCTTGTTTTCAGTATGCGTTTCCACTATCGTACTTACATGTTTACTACTCACGATGATGATGATTAATAATGAATATAAAAAATGGGTAGTCTCAATTACGAGACTACCCATTTTCATTTGAACGAGTTAAGCTTGAACTTGCGGAGTTTGCGTTGGTGGTGTGAGCACTTTTAAAAGTTCAAGTCGAGACTTTGTTACAGTGGCTGTCACACCCAACTTAGATAAATTCGAAACGATCTTTTTCAAATCTACTTCTTTTTTCATACATTCCACCTCAATCTTTCCTCGAATTTATATAACGTTTTATTTCCAAAAAAGTTTCATTTTTGCAAGTGTATGATGTCTGACGAGTTAATCTCTTTCTATCATACCATTTAACTCTGCTTTAAAATTTTTCATTTCTGTTACAATGTAAATTTTTCCTTAACATACTATTCACCATCTTATCATCAACTATAACGTGTTAATAAATGTAATTCCCTATAAACTTATTTACCACTAAATAGCAAAAATTATCACTATGCGACAATCGATACAAAAAATTTAAAATGGAATGAGTCCATTTAGTTACTTTATAACTCGTTATTAATTTTTAGTATCAATATAATTTCATTGTTAACAGTCTGCCGTTTTTTATACATTGTTTTAGCCTCTTTTCTCTACTGCAATCCAACTCTAATCACTTAACATGGTATGCACCTTAGCAAATGTCATCCCCTACTTTTAGTAATGAGCCATTAAGCACTTAAATTGTTTTGTCTTCCGTTTTCTTGTAATAACAATAACAAGAGAGGTAGAATATACATACTAAAATATCGTATGAAAGCAGGGTACTGTATGAAAAAGGCAATTTTATTATTAATGTCTGTTCAATTCCTCGTCTACCTAGGATTCGGGATTATTATACCGGTCTTACCCGAGGTAGTAGTTCAGCAAAATTGGGATGATTTACACGTAGGTGGCCTACTTACAGTGTACTCGCTTGCAAGTTTTTTCACTGCACCATTTTGGGGTATGCTGTCCGATAAGGTAGGTCGTAAACAACTTATATTAATAGGCCTAGCTGGTTTTAGCTTAAGCTTTGTTATTTTCTCTTTATTTATTGATAATTTAGCAATGTTGTACTTCTCACGTGTTGTGGGCGGTTTATTCTCTGGTGCACTATACACATCTGTGACAGGCTTTGTAGGAGATATGTCGAGTGAGGAGGATCGCAATAAATATATGGGTTTCATGGGCATGTCCATCGGGCTCGGTTTTATTTTTGGTCCTGCAATTGGCGGTATGCTCGGACACTATAGCCTGCAACTACCATTTGTCGCTTCTGCAACACTAATTGCACTATTATTTATTTATGCAAGTTTTGTTTTAAAAGAACCTACAAAACGAAAAGATACAAATAAACGTACCATCGTGCCGAAGGGTGCGGCCAAAATGCTGCAGTACCGTGTGCGATATTTATTTATGTTCTCATTTTTAGTAACTTTTATGCTTGCCGGAGTAGAAGCAACGTTCCAGTTATTCCAAATTGATCGAATTCAAATCACACCGTTACAAATTGGTTATTTGTTTATGTTTAGTGGCTTTGTAGATGCAGCTATTCAAGGCGGTGTTGTTAGACGTATTAAAAATGGCAGCGAGACAACTTGGTTAATAGGTGCACAAATTGTCACAGCTATGGGTATGCTTTTATTCACTTTAACAGCTAATTTAATTATGGCGGGTTTTGCCCTTTGTGTTTTCACAGCGGGAAATGCGCTTGCAAGAACATGTGTCGTATCTCTTTCGACCAAAGAATCTGGTGGTCAATACGGGACTGCTGCCGGTCTTTCTTATTCAATGGATAACCTAGGACGCATACTAGGTCCACTATTCTTCACTTGGCTATTTACGATGCAATCTAGTCTAGGCTATTATACTGCAGCAGCAGTAGCATTCGTTTCAATAACTTTAATATTTATTTTTAAGGCATCAAATAAATCTTTACGACTTGAATAATTTATTGATAAAAAGCCGTAACTTAATAGTAATTCGAAGTTTATAGAACAACACAAGAAATATTGGACCCATTAATTATGCCTCGGCATAATTGCGTCCGGAATCGGCTTTGTGCGAAAGCGAAGCGGCAGCGGCAAAAGGGTTTTATCTGCGCGAAAGCGAAGCGGCAGCGGCAACAACATGACGCAGGTTAGTTAGTCGTTTTATCGCATGGATGCGATAACGGCTATCTTCCTATGTGAACTCCTTTCCGATTTCATTGACATCTGCCGGAGGTTTTGGGCCAACAGATGTTTTTTGCACGAAAGCGTAGTGCTAACGCAGCGTCAGCAATGTTTTTTTGACTGTGCGAAAGCAAGCGGCAGTAACAGCAAGATGTTGGCCACTCAGTCGTTGCCACAGGACGTGGCGTTCTTAGACTGAGTTCCTCTATTTCAGCGGATGATTTCCTACTGAAAAATGACTTAAAACCGCATTCATTTATCACCTATAGAGGTGGAAGACATCTGTACCTGTCGCTACGCTTTCGGTTAAAAGACATCCTGCTAAAAGAAGTTATAGCAGAATATCGGAGGGCTCTGCATGAACAAAATAACAAATCTTTTACTTCCAAAAGAGCTAGAATCGTTTCGTTTTGAAATTGAAGACACACTACTTTCCGCGATGGTTATCACGCCATATAAACGTTCAACTACGTTAACAGAAAGTAAATTTGCTGGGGAACCTTATATACCCTATTATCAAACATATCCAAAAGATATTACAGGTGAGCCTATGCGGCTATTAGCTCAAATTAACTTTGCAGAAATGCCACCACTAAAGGATTTCCCATCTCAGGGTATTTTGCAATTTTTTATTTCATCTAATATTTTCGTGAATGCTGATCATTATCATGAGGATATTTTCCAGCAATTTTATAAAATACGTTATTATCCTACTGTAAATTTTGAAGCGACGGTCCCTAGACAGGATTTTTTAGCACAAACAGCAGATGACAGTTTCCCTATCCGCCAGGAGTTAGCATTACAATTTCAAGCGAGCCTAGAACCTGTATCTGCTTTAGATTATCGCGCGGTACATTATTTACCAAACTTAATTCCTTTATCACAAGATGTTGATTTACGAGAGATTTATCTTCAATATTTCTTAGGGGCTGGAGCTAAAATCGGTGGTTATGCCTATTTTTTAGAGGAAGATATTCGTCACGGATCGCAGCTCCTTAAACGGTATGATGTATTGTTACTCCAAATCGACTCTAATGATGAAATCGGTATTATGTGGGCGGATAGCGGCGTTGGGAAGTTTTTTATTAATCGAGAGAAGCTTCTTCAAAGGGATTTTTCTGATATTTTATTTCAATGGGAGCATTATTGATCCTCATTCGAAAAATGTAGCGGCAGCTTATAACAATTACGGAAAGGCGAAATTGATTTTGGATTACCTCGCTAGTTTCGGAGGTAATCCTTTTCCATGCTTACTAACAAAATTCGTATCTTCTTTCCACATATAAAGTAAGCTATACTAGATATATTGCGAAAATATAGTAAAGGCAGGTGTAGAAATGAGTATTTTTACTGACTTTGGATTTCTAGTATCTTTGATTATGTTTATCAATATTTTAGCAGCATTGGTCATAATTTTTTTAGAGCGTAAAGATGCCACTTCTACATGGGCATGGATTCTCGTACTATTTTTCATTCCTTTAGGTGGGTTTATTTTATACTTGCTATTCGGACGACAATTACGGAGAAAGCATTTATTCCGTTGGGAAGGACGCAAGGATATTGGTATCGATAACCTCATTAGCTATCAGACAGAAGCGATCCGAGATGATACGTTCGAGTATCGCATAGAAAATGCGGAAAATTATAAAGAAATGATTTATATGCATCTTAAAACAAATAATGCAGTATTAACACAGGACAACCACATTGATATTTTTGATGATGGTGCAAATAAATTTGAGCAACTTCTGAAAGATATTGAGGTAGCAAAAGATCATATTCACGTTCAATATTATATTTTCCGTCTAGATAACTTAGGTACAAGCATTATTGATAAACTTATAAAAAAAGCAAAACAAGGGGTTAAGGTAAGAATCTTATATGATGAAATGGGCTCACGCAACGTTAAAAAACGCCATTTCAAAGAATTGCTTAATGCAGGCGGTGAAATCGAAGTATTTTTCCCATCTATTTTTCCGCTTATAAACCCTCGTTTAAATTTTAGGAATCACCGGAAAATTGTTGTGATTGATGGCCGTATTGGTTACATCGGGGGCTTTAATGTCGGGGATGAGTATCTTGGTCTACAAAAGAAATTTGGCTATTGGCGAGATACACATTTACGTATTGAGGGTAGTGCCGTACATCCATTACAAACACGCTTTTTACTTGATTGGAATCAAGCTTGTGCACAACATAAAATGGGTTATTCAGACCGTTACTTCCCCGCTATTCCGAAAAAAGGTGATGTGGGCTTACAAATCGTGTCTAGTGGCCCTGACTCTGAATGGGAACAAATTAAAATTGGTTATTTAAAGCTTATTAATATGGCGAAAAAATATATATATATCCAAACGCCATATTTCATACCCGATGTTAGTTTTTTAGAAGCTATTAAAATTGCGACGCTTTCAGGTATAGATGTAAGGATCATGATTCCGAATAAGCCTGATCATATGTTTGTTTATTGGGCTACATACTCATACGTAGGACAATTATTGCGTGCAGGTGCAAAAGTTTATATTTACGAGAAGGGCTTTATTCATGCTAAAGCAATTATTATTGATGATGAAGCATCTACAGTCGGAACTGCAAACCTTGACGTACGAAGTTTCAGTTTGAATTTTGAAGTTAATGCATTTATCTATGACTCAACGATTTCACATCAGCTTGCTGAGCTGTTCGAAAAAGATATTTTTGATTGTACTGAATTAACTTGGGAAATGTACAAAAATCGTTCTGCACTGATTAAATTTAAAGAATCAATTTCACGTTTATTAACACCTATCTTGTAGAATGTAGAAAAGGAAGAGAGCTAGTTCATTAATTATGAACAACTCTCTTCCCTTTTTTATTTCACACCTAAATATTCTTCTAGGGTAATATTTTGTTTTTTAATGTCTTTTGCTATGTCTACACCAACATAACGATAGTGCCAAGACTCATACATATAACCTGTGATATCTTCTTTATTTTTGGGGAATCGTAAAATAAAGCCGTAGTCTTGAGCATGCGTAAATAACCATTGTCCAGCTGGCGTCTCACCGAATTCTTCAGTTAGCCATAAACTATTTTTGCCGTTTTCCCCTATATCAAAGGCCAAACCTGTTTGATGTTCTGAATAACCTGGTCGAGCACTATAGCGATCAGCAGCAGCTTGCCCATCACGTTTAGCATAGTTATTATATAATGTTGTTTGATATTCAAAAGATCGATAGCCGCTAAATGCAACTAAATCAAAACCTTGTTGTTTTGCTGCCGCAAACATTTTGTTTAGAGCTTGACGTGCCTCAGGATTTTCTTCAGGCGCAAAGGTAGATGGTAGCGGATATATTTTATTCGCTAATAAAATACCTTTAATATATGTCGGCTCAGTTGGTAATGTTTGATTTGGTACATAGCCATTTTTATCTGTCTTCTGCTCTGGCTTCACAGGATTATCTGCTGTTTTTTTCGGCTCTTCTTTTGCAGCTGGATCTTTTTTAGTTGGTTCTGCTGTTTGTTGTTTTTCTTCATCTGATGCATTACTTACCGGTTTATTTTTATAGTTATACACTACGAAAATAGAGACAATAAGCGCCACTGAGATTACAGCACCAAGGATGAGTGGTAAACGTTTCTTTTTCACTATTTTTTACCCCTTTTAAAGTTATCCAGTACTACATAGTAAGGATTTTCTTTTAAAGAATCAAATCCATTGTAGAAAGAACAGTCCTTCAGTAAGTACCGATACTAGTTTTTACTATATTGGTATAGTCTCATTTTACCATTGTTCACAATTTAGAGTGAGGTTTTCACCAATTATTTTTAAACTTCTTTTCGCAATCAAACACCTTTACCTGTCGCTACAGAAAATAATTGCAGAAAGAAGTTTAAACCTCCGACGGATGTCACGGAACTATGCCAAGGCAAATTGATTTTACTCTGTTAGTCTGTGAAGATAATAATAAACACTACTATAGAAGCAATTGAGAAAAAGATTGCCATGTACTTCATCCATTTTGCCTCTTTTACATAACCTTGCTCTTTAAAACTTTTTGCCCTAAAGCCATTCGATACGGCAAACATAATAGTCATTGCCAATACTGCAAAATTAAAATTACCTATGATAATAAATACGATAGCCGCAATACTAAAAATCGCGACTAGAATAGATGATAGCAACTTTATGTTCATCTTGCTGTCCTCCTAAAAAAATCGAGGCTACATAGGCGCCTCGACAAAGATTATTTTTTAGTTTACTTTTTCCGGATGCTCCGAATAAAATTTCCGACCGATATATGTTTGAATAATCAACAACGCACCGCTGACTGACCAGTAAAGTGGTAGGGCTGCCATAGATGTCATCGAGATAAAGACAATCATAATTGGTGAAATATAAATAAACATTTTCATTTGTGCTTTTTGTTGCTCTGGTACTGTCCATAATGATACACGTGCTTGAACTAAATATACAAGACCCGCGACAATTGTCATAGCGATATCAGGTGAACCTAAGCTAAACCATAAAAATTCGTGTGCTTTCACGTCTGTAGAATATAAAATGGAGAAATAAAGACCCATGATAATTGGCATTTGAATTAACATTGGTAAACAGCCCATGTTGAGTGGATTGATACCATGTTTTTGATATAATGCCATCATTTCTTGTTGATACTGCGTTTGCTCTTCTTTTGTCTTTGCTTCCTTCATCTTTTTCTGAACAGCTTCCATTTCAGGCTTAAACGCATCCATTTTCATTTTCATCTTTTGCTGGGAACGGTAATTTTTTAACATAATCGGCATTAAGATTAAACGAATAAGGACCGTAATAGCAATGATTGCTAAACCATAGCTACCTGAAAAAGTGTTACCGAAAAATTCTAATAAAAATTCCATTGGTTTTACAAAGACACTATAGAAAAAACCTTCTTTGTTTTGCACAGCTTGACAGCCACTAAGAACAAAAACGACGAGTCCAAGCATTGAAAATAGCTTCAAATTTTTCATTTTTCCACCTACTATTATTTATCAACTAAAATGAAGTATACATTATCTGACCTATCTTTATCAAATAGCAAGTGCTACTTATTCCATAGTATAAAAAAGATGCGAGCTTTAGCATCGCTAATGCGTCCGCATCTTTTTATTAATCTTATTTATTACCCATTGTGAACAATATTAGATATTCTTCTGACTTTAGACGTTTTGAAGTTCTGATTCCGCCATCTCAAAACGATAAAACTCGTGATGTAGTTCATCTCGGAAATGTTTGGGTGTTACCCCAGTATATTTTTTAAAGATGCGGGTAAAATAACTTTGGTTACAGAAATGGAATTGATCTGAAATAGAAGTAATACTTTTATTAGTGTGTCTTAGATAGTACTGTGACTCTTCTACTCGACGAACATTTAGATATTCAACTAGTGTAATACCAACATGTTCTCTAAAAATACGCGATAAGTGACTAGTACTAATATGGAAGTTATTTGCGATGCTTTCCACTGTTAAGTCATTTTCTAATTCATCATTTATATACATAATTACTTTATTAACTGTCTGGTGACGGAAAGTCGGTTGCTTGCGGTCTGCAATAAAATAGACAAAGAAATCGATTAAATCATCAGCAAATTGTAAAAATTCTGCGTCTTTCATTTGATTTTCGATCATATCATTACAAGCAATATTAAAAGCAAATGCTTTCTTCGAAGGAACTT
This sequence comes from Lysinibacillus sphaericus, assembly GCF_006864135.1. Lineage (GTDB taxonomy): Bacteria > Bacillota > Bacilli > Bacillales_A > Planococcaceae > Lysinibacillus. The sequence continues at coordinate 31,046 of NZ_SADV01000006.1, forward strand.
GATTGTCTAGCAATTTACGAGCAACAATTGACGACAAAACAGAAAAATAACTTCGGACAATTTTAATGACTTGTTTGCCAAAACGTATTGAAAGAATATCAATTAATTCATGCAAAGATTTTTTAGCTTTTGCCGATTCTAAATGGTAAATTTCAAATATTAATTTCGACTCAATATTAAAAAATTCTTCTATACCGATGTATTGATTAATACTATCGATTTCTTGAAAGTATCTTTTGGATATCGTTTCTGACATAGAATGTTGATGTAGTTGCATAATCTTCCCCATCTTTCTTCAGATTGCACGAATTGCTTTTACATTTTTTGACACCTATCTATTTCATATAAGAAAATAGTATTTCCTTAATAATTGTATGAATTGAGTCATATTTCACAATTATATAATTGAATATAACTTAAAAATAACCCAACTAAACCACTAGTTTACAAAAAAAATAGACTATAAAGTGAATTTTACCATATTCTGCGATTTCCTTTCAACCACATTTTGTCTCTCGCACTAGTTCTAATTTATCATATATACATAGTAGAAACTTCGTAAACTTATTTACCTATATTTAGATTTTACCATATACATACTAAAAAGAATTAGTAATTATTTAAAATATGTTACAAATTATGTAATGGATTTTACAACTTTATATTTCATCAATCGACATTTCTCTTTTTTATTCCGAAATCTTCTCTATATAATTTATACGAATATGTAGTAAAATAGATGATAATACTATTTTTAAAAGTTTAGACGAGGTGTTAAAATTGGAACCAAAACAAATAGAAGAAATTATGGAAATTATTAAGGAGTTCTTCCCTGAGAATACTTCCATTGCAATTTCCGATACAAACGAATACTTGTACTACCAACCGAGTAAAAAAGTTGATTTAAAAATTAAACCTGGCGACCCGATTAAAGAAGGCTCTGCGGCTCATAAAGCGTTAAACTATGGACAAAAGATTAGCTCTTATATTGAACCTGATGTATTTGGGGTAGCCTATTACGGCATGAGTATTCCTTTAATGGAAGAAGGGGAAACAAAGGGTGCTATCACTGCGATCTTCCCACAAAAGCCGTCAGCATTTTTAACGAATTACATTACAATCAAAATTGATGATTGTTGGTACCCAATCAAGCATGATCAGGTCATTTATCTTGAAACACAGCTCCGAAAAACATTTGTTAAAACAATGAGTCGTGAAGGATATCACCGCTTAAACCTAAGTGATCTTGAGCTATTTTTAGCCCCTGACTCATTTATACGTTGTCACCGCTCTTATATCGTTAACATTGACTACATTGATGAAATTCAACCAGATTCACATTCAACGTTTTTATTAATCATGAAAGACGGTACCCGTATTCCTGTTAGCCAACGCTATGCAAGTTACTTCCGTCGTTCTTTAGGTTTCTAATTTTGTAAAGTACAGCGAGCAATTTTGATTGTTCGCTGTACTTTTTTCTTACTGTTCCTCACCACAATAGTTTGAAATGACATTAGGTAAAGCTCATCGGACGCCCTAGGAAGCTTTGCTCTGTGCGAAAGCGCAGTGTAACGAAGCGGCAGCAACAAATGTTTTCTGTAGCGAAAGCGAAGCGGCAGCTACAAATGTTTTTTCTGTGCGAAAGCGAGTGTAACGAAGCGCAGCAACAACAAAGTCCTAGCCGGAACGGAAATCACTTCTTTATTATTATTGTTATAAACTCTCTAAAAATAAAGCAACTCTACTTTAAACCGTTTTCTCTGTCAAAAATTCGATTTTATGCTCATTTTTCCTCTTTTTACTCAATTTAATGCTATTTCTAAAGTTTTTGTGACAATTTGGTGATAGTATTATTCAAATGGTTGGAGTCATACTACAACTGAATAAACAGAAAATTCTTACACGTTTTTTCTAGTTTTGTAATCGGTTTCCATCAAACATTTTAGGGGAGGATTTTTTTATGGATGCAAATGTTCAAAAACGCCTAGGCTTAAAAGAACTTGAAAGTAAAATTGTTACTGCTGAAGAAGCTGCAGCACTGATTTCAGATGGTGATGTAGTTGGTATGAGTGGATTCACTCGTGCGGGGGACGCAAAAGTTGTTCCTATGGCTTTAGTAGAGCGCGCTAAAAACGAAAAATTCAAAATTGATGTATATACAGGAGCTTCTTTAGGACCTGAAGTAGATAAATACTTAGCTGATGCTGGTGTTATCCGCAAACGTGGACCATTCCAAGGAGATGCAACGATCCGTAATTTAATTAACTCTGGTGATGTCCTATATGTAGACGCTCATCTTTCACATAACGCTGAATTAGTTCGTCAAGGAATTATTGGACCAATTAAATATTTAATTCTTGAAGCTGTTGCTATTACAGAAGATGGATTTATTATCCCAACAAACTCTGTAGGTAACTCACCAATCTTCGCTGATTACGCTGAAAATATTATTGTCGAATTAAATATCTCTCATCCAGAAGCTTTAATAGGTATCCACGATATCTATGTACCAGGTGAGCAAGGTCAACGTGAAGCAATCCCAATGACTGATGCTATGCAACGCATTGGTGACATCGGTATTAAAGTAGATCCAGCTAAAATTAAAGCGATTGTTATTTCTGAAGAGCCAGATGCTCCTTCATTAATCGTTCCGCCAGATGAAGAAACACAAACAATGGCGAACATTTTATTAGACTTCTTCAGCGATGAAATTAAAGCTGGTCGCTTAACAAAACAATTAATGCCATTACAATCTGGTGTAGGTTCTGTTGCAAACGCTGTACTTGACGGCTTCGCAAATTCAGAATTTGAAGATTTAGTTGTTGCTTCTGAAGTACTTCAAGATGCTGTATTCAACTTAATTGATGCTGGTAAAGTTAAATTTGCAGCAGCTACTTCAATTACACTGACAGAAGAATTACAGAAAAAAGTATATGGCAACCTAGAGAAATACGCTGATAAAATTTGCTTACGTCCACAAGAAATTTCTAACCACCCAGAGCTTATCCGTCGTTTGGGTCTAATCTCAATCAACACTGCTCTTGAATTAGATATCTATGGCAACGTAAACTCAACACACGTATCTGGTACTCGTATGATGAACGGTATCGGTGGTTCAGGTGACTTTGCACGTAACGCACGTCTAGGTATTTTCGTTACTAAATCATACGCAAAAGGCGGCGCTATCTCTTCAATCGTGCCAATGGTTTCTCACGTAGACCACACTGAGCATGATGTTGATGTAATCGTAACTGAGCAAGGTATTGCTGACTTACGTGGTCTTGCACCACAAGAGCGTGTACCTTTAATTATCGAAAACTGTGCACACCCCGATTACAAAGAACAACTTTGGGATTACTATAACCGTGCTCTAGAAGCAACTGGCGGCCATCAAACACCTCATATTTTAGAGGAAGCACTTTCTTGGCACGTAAATCTTGCTAAAAATAAAACAATGAAAAAAGAAGTTGCTAAAGCTTAATTTTCATCATTCAGAAACGCCTCATAAGTTAAAAAACTTATGAGGCGTTCTTTTTTGTCGAGAATGGTATAATCAGTGTTGGACTATCTTTAAATACATAACTTTTCATCGGAGGAGCTATGAAGAAACTTATCTATTTAATTATATTCTTGTCATTTTTCGACCTATTTACCCAGCTTCCTATCATGAGTACATATGCTGAATCCTTAGGGGCATCAGCCTTCTTTACTGGCCTGGCTGTAGGTATGTATTCTCTTTCCAATACATTTGGTAATATTATCTCTGGTTTTTTAACGGATCGTAAGGGACCATTCGTTATTTTAATCCTAGGTCTACTTACAACAGGTCTTTCACTTACCCTTTATAATTTAGTAGAAGATCCTATTGTTCTATTAGTAGTGCGCTTTGTACATGGATTAGTTGCGGGCTTAATTGTTCCTGCTGCATTCACCTTTTTAGCAAATGCAACTGAACAAGAGAAAAGAGGTAAGGGTAGTGCTATCTCTGGAGCTTTTGTTGGCATCGCCGCAATAATCGGCCCTGCCTTTAGTGGCATTTTAGCGAGTCGTACTAGCGTACCATTCGTTTTTAATATAACTGCAAGCTTTATGCTCTTGTTGAGTGTATTTGCCTTCTTTTTACTAAAATCAAAGCAAGTAAAAAAAGAAAAATCTGCACCGATTACAAACATTCCTAATCATGTACTTTTTACTAATACAGGTACATTAAAAGCCTTCTCTAGTGCATTCTTTTTAATGTTTTCTCAAGGGGTTATTGCCTATCTCCTTCCTCTAAAAGTACAATCTTTAGGCTTTGATTCACGTTTAAGCGGAACTTTGATGAGTACATTCGGAATTATTGCTGTACTCGTATTTATTTTACCGACTAACCGTATTTTCGATAGAGTGGCACCAATTAAAACATTATCACTTGGTATAAGTTTAATGGGGATCAGTCAATTATTAATTAGTCAGGCGGATTCAAGTACGTTACTTTATATTGCAATGGCCTGCTATGGTATCGGTTTTGGCTTCCTGTTCCCATCAGTAAATTCACTTTTAATCGACTCTACGACTGCTGAAATCCGTGGAAAAGCCTATGGTTATTTTTATGCCTTCTTTTCACTAGGAGTTGTCCTAGGTTCCTCATTACTTGGATGGCTCTCACTAGGTATTGTCAGCGGCTTTATATTTACCGGAATTGTATTATTAGCATTTGCAACAATCATTATATGTACACAAAAAAGACCTTCTCACGTTAAATGAGAAGGTTTTGTTATTATTTATCTTTCTGAATTTCTCCATTGTAGTAATGGATACCTGTATGTCCTCCACCTTCAGCAACCATTTCGTTTGAAGCTATTTTTGTTGGGGACGTTCCAGCTTCTGTCGCTACTTCAGTCGATATACGCTCTGATATGTCTTTGTGCATCTCCATATTCGTTGTATTCAAATAAGATGCTAATTTAGATTTTGTACTATTGAGCATACTTAATGCTTTATCACGATTTTCTTTTTTACTTAAATAAGATGCTGCTACAGCTAACCCTGCAATTAAAACACCTGTTCTTTTTCCTTTTGCCATTATAAATCCCTCCCAAAAATATAGAAACTGGCTCTATATTATATCTTTTCCTTATTATTTGAGGACTAAACATAATTTTTATATACGTTACAGCATATATAAAAAGAGAGATCATCTAAAATCCTTCGCCTCACCATATAAACAAAATTCATAGTAAGTCTGTATGTTCTCAGACATCGTTAATCAACCTCCTACTAAATTCTATTACAGGTATTTCTTGTTTATCACCAAAAATAAGGAATGCTATTTAAAGTACCCAATTGAAACTAAATTAAACCCCACGTTACGGTAAATATTTATGATTACAAAGGGCAGTTAAAGGGAAATAATGTATTAAAACTAATAATTGGAGAGTGATTATCATGAAAGATTTGGATTCAGTATATGATTGGGTAGACATGGCTTCATTAGTAGGTGGGGCAGGCATCTTAACAGTACTAATTTATAGTATTTTACTGTAAGGAATAGCATAGATGATTTGCAAAAATCAATTATGGCTCGGCATAATCTCCGCTGGCGCACAAAAAAAACATGTATAGCTGGCGCTTTGCGCTTTTGCTACAGATAAACACAATGCGTCCGGAATCGAAAAAGGGTTCTGTACATCCGCCGCAAGCTCTAACTGCTTTATTTAACAAGCAAATTGCCTTATTTTTTATCCCGCATTAACGGGCAGTAAGTTTCACCATACAATTTTGCAAATAGATGAGATTAAACTGCCCGTTAACGCTCGATTGGCAGCGGGGATAAAAAAATCTCCACTGATTAGAGTTTCACTTTATCGTTTTACATCATTATAATCATTAGATTTTTCAAATGCAGCAACTACATACGAGCAAACAGCTTCCATTTTATAACCTTTCTCACGCGCATAAGCTGCAGCATGATCCAACAATTTTTTTGCTACACCTTGGCCACGGAGTTTATCTGATACATATGTGTGATCCATTATCATTACTTGCCCCTTTTGTTGCCATGTAATTTCCGCTAATCTTTCCCCTTCTTGCTCATAAACAAAAGCAAGCTTATTTTCTGCCAGTTGTTGTAATTGAAATTCCATTTCTCACCACTCCTTTTTATCATAGTAACATAGCTCTTTACACGTAACACTAAAAAAGCCCCCTATGAAAATAAAAGAATCTGTTACCTTTCTCTAGTAATCAAGAGAAAGTGTTACAGATTCTTTTCTGAATTAATTAAACCATGATGCAATTGTATCCTTTAAATTAGCAAAGAAATTTTTCACACTTTCCCAGAATCCTTTATCTTCCATCAGTGATCCAAATTTATCTTTAATCGTATTGCTAATATCATCTAATTGTTTAGACCATTTACCAAAATCAATGTCTAGTTTACTAATTTTATTCATCAAATCAACTAGCAATTGACGGTCCTTGTCACTTAAATTAATTTCAAGCTTGTTTAATTGCTCTTGCACAATCTTTTCAACTTCTTCTTTACTTGCTGGCTTCGATTCTGCAATTTCTTTTTTGATTTCCGTTAGTAATTCCGCAACCTTAGCATCGTCCACGCCTGCCGATTGCGTTAGAGTAGTTGCTACTGATAGTTCATCATTTGCAACATCTGTACGATCAGTATCTAGCTTTTCACCTGTTGTTACTTCGTAAGCTTTATATATTCCCACTAGCGCTGAATGGCCTGTTACTGCCTTAGGCGCAGCCACCTGTACTATTGCATCTTCAATACCTGCAGTTAGCATGGCATTGGCATACATTTCAGAAGTAACCTGTGTAATATTTGACGGTGTAACAATTTCAATAACTAAGCCTTCTCCTGCATTTTTGCGCGTAATTTTGGCAGAAGAATACATACGAGAGCTAGAATTACTATCTTTAATATATTTAGTTAAGTCTTGACCTGAAACTGTTATTTCTTCAACTTCAGGCTCTTCATTGACTTTTAATGACTTTTTAACAGACTCTTTTTCAGTCTCAGATAAGTTTGCACCGTATACGACGATTGGTGCTCCTAATTTTTCATCAATTGCTTTAGGTGGCGTATTATCAGCTGCAAAACTTGTTGCTGGTGCCATCACGCCAAATACTAACATAGTCGCCGTTAGTATTTTTATCCACGTGTTTTTCAAATTGTGTGACCCCTTTCGTTAGATAACTCATTTGGCCTGTATAATGTTTGCCAATCAATTCTGCCTCGGCATACTTACCGCTGTCGCTTCGCTTTCGCGCAGTAAACATTTGCTGCTGTCGCTACAGATAAACAATGCGTCCGGATTCAGCTTTATGCTTGCAAAAAGAATTTCTTTCCGATTCCGCGACATCCGCCCGAGGCTTGACCTTCTTTCAGCAGATGTTTGACCTCACACTAAAAGAAGGTAAGTAATAATTAGTACGAAAAAAAGACGAGAAGGTTTCAAAGCAGCTCTCGTCATTTTCTTTAATTTCATCTTGTAACAAAAAACAATTGTAACTGCCCGTCACATAAAACATCTATAGCTGACGCTTTGCTTTTGCTACATAATAATTGCTGAAAGAAATTAAATTTCCTCTGTCCAACCGTCCTGCTGTTTCACCTTACCAGCTTTCATAAGCGTACCTAACGCTCGTTTAAATGCACCTTTACTCATTTTAAACATTTCTTGCACTTCATCAGGTGAGGATTTATCGCCAAATGGCATTTTGCCCCCTACCTCTTGTAGATAATTTAAAATTCTTTGTGCATCATCTGACAGACGCTCATGTTTACGTGGTAAAAGTGAACCATTCATTGAACCATCATCTTTCACATCAATAATACGAACTTCTACGTCTTGTCCAAGACGAGGTTCTGCATTACGCTCTGACTCATGAACAAAAATACGGTACGGGGTCTCCACACCTAATAAAAATGAGCCCACTGGTAATAAACGATATGGACGTGCCTTAATGTTTTTATTGTGCAATTCTTCAAATGCACCTTCATATAATTCCGAAATTTTTTCTTCAGTTGCTAAACGTCCAAATAAATCACCATTGCGATCTGTGCGTAATGTCATAAATAAATGGTCGCCTGGTGCTGGCCAAAGCTCTTTTACTGCAGGTAAATCTTCAGCTTTTACTAGCACCTCGCGTGAAGTACCGATATCTACAAAAGCCCCTTCGTGCTCGACTACTTTTAGCACACGAGCCCAGCCATATTCCCCTTGTACGAAAGCCGGGATAGCTGTTGTAGCCGCTAAATCGCCACGACGATCCGCAAATAAAAATACTTCAAGGCGGTCACCTATTGCAAGTGGCTCTGTTACCTCTGAAGCATTTAAGGGTAGTTCGTCAACTCCATTTGTTAAGATCCATTTCGATGCTTGTTGTTCTAAAACAGTTAACGTAACAACTTCACCTGATTTTAATTCGTTCATATTGTCTTCCTTTCCCTCTTACCATCATTTTCACAAAAACTTTAGAAATTATGATGTGTTCTAGATGCCTCTAGTTTTTTAACGATGTCCGGATTTTCTTCCATTACTTGCACAAGATCCGCAATTCGATCGATTGAGTTCCAACTTAAATGATGTTCAATTCCTTCAACATCATCGTAAATTCGCTCTTCATCTACACCAATGATTCGCAAAAATTGCTCTAGAAGCTCATGGCGCAGTACAAGACGTTTTCCAAGCTTTTCTCCTTTAGGCGTCAATGTAAGGCCACGGTATTTTTCATAAACTAAATAACCATCTTTATCTAATTTTTGAACCATTTTTGTAACAGAAGAAGGAAGAACAGATAATGCTTCAGCAATGTCAGACACACGAGCATACCCTTTATTTGTAATTAATAAGTATATTTGTTCGATATGGTCCTCCATACTAGGTGTTGGCATATCCTTTTCCCTCTCTTTCCTTTTCTTACTCTCTAGTTTACTACAAGCTTGCCTTAAAAGTTAACTGAAAATACATATGCCAGAAAAACAATACATGCGCAACCTAAAAAGAACCAACTTCATATGTTGGCTCCCCTTTATTTGGAAAATTTACGCAGATGAAATTAAGGTATCGTTTTAAAATAAAGTATGCTTTATGCAAAGCAAGGGGGTGATTTCCGTTCCAGGCTACTCGCTTTCCTGTGGGCGAGCGTCGAGCCGCTTCCTCCGCTGCGCTCCGTGCAGGGTCTCGCCTGTCTCGCTTTCCCACGGGAGTCGAGTAGCCTTCCACTCCAATCAACAATAGCTTAGCGCTATTATAAATTTCTTGCATTTCAAAAGTGAACACTTTGGCTACTCATCATTTTCGAACTGAATAAACTTATTTGTATCTGATGTAGCTACCACTTCGCTTTCACACATAAAACATTTATTGCTGAATTTTCATTTTATCATTATAAATTAGAGTGTCATGCCAGGGGATACACGTAATTGAATGGGTTGATTGGAGTGGAGACTGGGCGACTCCTTGGGGATTAGCGTCACAGATGAGACCCTGGAGCGAGCATCGCGAGTGAAGCGGCTCATCGGACGCCCCCAGGAAGCTCTGCTCTGCGCGAAAGCGAAGCGTCAGCGGCAAATGTTTTTTTCTGCGCGAAAGCGAAGCGTCAGCGGCAAAGCGCCCAGTCGGAACGGAAATCAACCCTCGCTTTGCCGAAAAACATACTCTATTGACATCTCATTGACCCAATAGTTTTTCAAAAACATGAAGAACCAACTTCATTTAGAAGTTGGCTCTTCCTTATGTCGAGGATGCTTATTTACCACATGTAATGCATGAATAATCTCTTTATTGATTCGTTCAATATTTTCAGGAGTATTCATCATTCTAAATGCTTCATCTCGGGTTTCCATAGATGTAACATACTTGCTAGGCAATGCATTTAGTGTAAGTGCCACTGTGTCAAGTTCACAGATTTCACATTTACAAAATGTTTGATATTCCGGTCCTCGTAGTAGAAAACTTACTAAACCACGTACAATTTCCTCTGTAACATTTACTAAAATAGGATCTGACATATTCAAACCTTCGCCTCATTTATATTTAATTGTTACATTATTCCTGAAACCATAATAACGTTAACGAAGCTTTTTTTCAAGAAACGCTAGTAGCATCTAGTTCAAAACATATTACTAGCTCCTTTGAATGATTTCATATCCTGCACCATTCCTTCAGGTTATATCTTATTCACCATTTCTTAGTTTTGATTAATCGCAATGAGTTAAACACAACTAGTAACGTAGCACCCATATCTGCAAAGATAGCAATCCATAATGTTAGCCATCCCGGGATAACGAGTAACAAAGCAACTAATTTTAGGGCTAAGGCAAATATAATGTTCTCTTTTATGATGCGTAATGTTTTCCTACTTAAGCCAATCGTATAAGGAAGCTTCGTTAAATCATCGCCCATTAATGCGATATCCGCAGTTTCTAGTGCTGCATCAGTGCCAGCACCTCCCATTGCAATACCGACATCGGCTGAGGCAAGTGCAGGTGCATCATTAACACCATCTCCTACCATCGCTACTGCACCATACTGTGCACGTAAATCTTTAATGGCCATTAATTTTTCTGCTGGTAATAAACTTGCTCTCACATCTGTCATATTTAAGGAAGTTGCAATTGCCTGTGCTGTTGGCTTTGCATCACCTGTTAGCATAACTTTATGTTTCACTTTTAAACCATTTAATTTATTCAACACTTCTTTACTTTCTTGACGTAATTGATCAGCAATACCAATCATCCCTATAAACTGATTATTACTAACAGCTGCTACAACTGTTTTCCCCTGTTGTTGAAGTTTTTCAACCTGTTCTTTTATCATTTCATCAACAGTCGTTAATGTAGCAATCCATTTTAAACTTCCTACATAGATTATTTGACCGTCTACCGTTGCGTAGGCACCCTTTCCTGTTACGGATTGAAAGTCTGTTGGTATAAGCTCTGTTAAATTTTCGTCATGCAATGCCTGTAAAATTGCTTTAGCTAATGGATGCTGTGATTGCTTTTCAACGGCCGCTACTAGCTGTAAAACATAATCCTTAGACATATTTTGCGATGTAAAAATATCCGTTACAGCAGGTTGACCTTTTGTAAGTGTTCCTGTCTTGTCAAATGCTATTGCTTCTATATGACCAAGTTGCTCTAAATGAATTCCGCCTTTAATAAGAACACCTTGTCTAGCTGCATTCCCGATTGCCGTAACAATAGCAACTGGTGTAGAAACGACTAATGCACATGGACAGCCTACAACAAGGACAGCTAATCCTTGGTAAATCCAATGTTGCCAATCACCTATAAATAAAGGAGGGATAACCGCTACAAGTAAAGCTACAATCATAATTGCAGGCGTGTAGTATTTCGCAAAGCGATCAACGAATTGCTGCGAAGGTGCTTTTTCTGCCTGAGCTTCTTCAACAAGATGAATGATTTTTGAAATTGTTGTGTCCTCTACTCGCTTTGTCACACGAACCTCTAGGGCACCTTCTTCATTTAATGTTCCTGCAAATACTTCGTCATCGATTGTTTTACTGACCGGAATAGATTCACCTGTAATCGCTGCCTGATTTACTGCTGACAATCCACTAACTACAATTCCGTCCATAGCAATCTTCTGACCAGGTTTAACGATTAAAATGTCACCAATCTCAATCTCCTCCGTTGGTAACTCCATCTCATGGAAATGTTCGCCATGTGCTCGCTTTATCGTTGCTGTTGGTGGAGCTATATCCATTAGCTGACGAATTGAATGACGCGCCTTATCCATTGAATACGCTTCAAGTGCTTCACTTACAGCGAATAAAAAGACAACTACAGCCGCTTCTTCCCATTCTCCTATAATGGCTGCACCGATTACCGCAATGGTCATTAGCGTCTTCATATCAAATTCAAAGCGCGCTAGATTGCGGAAACCTGTTTTAAAAATGCCAATTCCCCCAACTAGAATCGCGATAATAAACATCCCAATAGTAAGTGGCTCAGTTTCACTTCGCATTGCTCCAAACACATACCCAAGCACTATGAATAGCAAGGAGATTCCAGCTAATATATTTTCTGTTTTTCGATAAAAAGGTGTTGATTTTTCAATTGTTCTTACTGTTGATTGGGATACTTTTATGCCGTCGAAGGCACCTGCTTCTTCAAGCTGGTCAACGTCAATATTACCAATAACCATTATTTTAGAAGCACCAAAATTCACTTGTGCATCCTGGACTTCGGGAATAGCCTTCACGTTTTTTTCGAATTTTGCTGCACAGCTTGCACAGGATAAGTTTTGTAGCCTGTATTCTTGTTTAGTTGGTGTCGCTGTCATTTACAATCCCCTCTTTCACATGTTCGTAGGCAATCGTTACAATTTGATACACATGCTCATCAGCTAAAGAGTAGTACACTTGCTTTCCTTTACGATATGATTTCGCTAAATTATTATCTTTCAAATATCGTAAATGATGCGATGCTGTTGCTACTGAAGAGCCGATAATGGAAGCAACATCGCAAACACATAATTCATTTTTGACCGTTAAGGCATACGCAATTTTAAGTCTTGTTTCATCGGATAATGCCTTTAAAAATTTTGCTACTCCTGATAGATCTGGCATTTGCTGTTGTACCTTAATGACAGCTTCTTCATCAACATGTGTTATTTCACATACTTCTTTTGCCATTTTTTATCACCTCATTCAAATGTTCGTTTGATTGTTTTCAATATAACATAATATTCCATCATATTCAAACGAATATTTGAATGTAAATGATTTATATCACAGCTTTAAAAAATATCTTTATATACAAGCAAAAAATCTATCACTTCAATGTGAAAAATAAATAGTTTCAAACCCATTTAAATCTAGAAAAAATTCCTTTCTACTCGAAAATAGAAAGGAATTTTTATTGTCATAATATAAAAACGCATTAGATTCTTATAGCCTTTCATCCTATTTGGCTTTTAATCGCAACGTTTTACCTTTAATATCTTCTTTTCTCACAAACGTTTGATGATAATCTCCATTAGCCCAATCCATTACTTGATCTTGATACCAAGCTGATTTTACATGTCCACTCTGTCCGGGACCAACAATATGATAGGCTGAACTTAAATCTCCAACATCAACAACAAAGCGCCATGATGCTCCATGATTAACATTTCCAGCTAAGTCATTATCAGCAGCCTGAACAGTAACCTTTGAACCACCAATAGGAATCTTTTTAGCATTAAAATATGCTGCAAAAATCGGTGAAGCTTTACCTAATGTATGGTCAAAGGTAAGTTGATGGAAGTTACCCCATTTCCATTTCGATACGTTTTTGCCGAATTGATTTTCTATTTGTGCGACAGTGAGCTTTAACGCCTTGTAAACTGTTGCATCCACTCCACCCTGCTCATCAATCCATATGCTATTCTTACCGGCATAAGCTGTACGTAAAAGCTGGTCTGTAATATTAAATTTCCCATACATTAAGTCATACATATCTTCTGGCATCTGATCCTTAAATAACACTTCCTGTAACTTTTCCATTAATGTATGGAACACTAATGGCGCCCCTGAATCCTTTGCATCTACCATGTCCCAATTCTCCAATAATTTAATAACATCTTTATATTTTTCATCCTGATCTTGTGTTTTTATTGATGTTAATAAATATGGTAAAAACTCACGAGCATATAGGTTATGCTGATCCATTTGTAATTTCATTATGTCTTCCACTGTTAAAGAGTCATTCGCCGCTAAAACTTCCTTAATCCGTTCATAACGATAAGGCTGTGCCCAGAAATCTGTTATATGATAAGGATATTCTTCCCCAATAACTTCATTATTCGCTGTTGCAATAAAGCCTTCATCTGGGTTTACTACAGTCGGAAGCTCATCCCACGGGATAAAGCCCTCCCACCCATAGTCACTAGAATCACCCGGTACCGGCAATTGCCCGTCCCCTTGTTTTCGAATCGGAATTTGACCATTCGCTTTATACGCAATTGTGCCATCCTTTGATGCAAAAACGAAATTTTGAGCTGGTGCCTTAAAATCCTCTAATGCTTTTTCAAATTCACTCCAGGATTTTGACTTATTAAAGCCTAACACTGCACGAAGTTCTGTCGTTGGTTGCAGTGCCGTCCACTGCATCGAAAACTGTGCTGTAGGCTCAGTATCTTTAAAAGCTAAAGCTGTCATGATTGGGCCGTGACGTGTGACAACGACATTAAAATCTACCGTTTCTCCGTTCTTTACCTTTATCGGTTCATTACGCACCTCTGCTTGCTCCCACTTGCCATCATAGCGGAACTGTGTCAGATTATTCGGATTTGGTATTTCAATATATAAATCCTGTACATCAGGTCCAACATTTGTTACACCCCATGCAATGTTATCGTTGTGACCTAAAATAATGCCCGGGATACCCGCAAAGATTACGCCACTCACATTTTGCTCAGGAGATTGCAAATGCATTTGATACCAAATAGATGGTGTACTCAACCCTAAATGTGGATCATCTGCTAAAATTGGCGTGCCGTTTTTTGTTTTAATCCCCGATACAACCCAGTTATTACTGCCGTTAAATTCATTTGGCAACAGCTCTGTCTTAAAATGCCCTACCACGGCTACGGGATTTTCTTTATTTGCCTTGATAATAGATGAAGCGTTTTCAGGATACTTTATAAATAATTCTTTAGCTTTTTCTTCACCAAAGTTTTGTAAAGCCCAATGACGGAACGCAAGCGTATTCCAATTACCGCCTAAGTCATAGGCCATATATTTACCAATAGTAAGAGAATCCACAATGGACCATTCCTCCGGTTCGTAGCCTAGTAATGCAAATTCATAGCTTAATGTATTATTTTTCTTAGCCTGTGTAATAAAAGCATTGACGCCATCAGCAAACCACTCAAGTACCTGTCTACTTTCTGTATCATAGATAGATAATGATTTTTCAGCTGCCTCACGCAAGCTAAACGTTCGGAAATGTTTGTCAGTATCAATAGTTGCCTCACCGATTATTTCCGACAAACGACCACTAGCTTGTCTTCGCGCTAAATCCATTTGAAACAGTCGATCTTGCGCTTGAACATAGCCTTGTGCACGATACAAATCTGCATCTGTCTTTGCAAAAATATGAGGGATACCCTTGTCATCCCTTGTGACAGTTACATCTTCATCTAGCACGTTCAACGAAAGCTCTCCATCAATTACTGGTTTTGATTTATTCATAAACCATGTAAATCCAATAAATGCGACAATAACTACTACAGCTAAAAATCCCGCTATAGCCAGTAGCCACTTTTTCCACGTAAACTTTCTCATATCCCGACCCCCTTTTTGCAATATATTCTTTTGCCCGCTTTCAAATCCTTTTAAAATAACTTCTTTCAGCGGGTGTCATTAATTGCGTTGCAGTATAAAAAAAATCGTATCTCCTTTTAGAAAATACGATTCTTAAAAACTAGTTATTTAGCTGTAATTCAATCGGACAATGATCACTACCCATAATATATGAATGAATGCTAGCCTCATTTATGTTGTTCTTTAGTCTCTCAGAAACAATAAAGTAGTCAATACGCCATCCGATATTACGCTCGCGTACTTTATTCATATAAGACCACCATGTATAGTGATCCGTTGTATCTGGATACATGTAGCGGAATGAATCTACAAAACCACTTGCCAATAGCTCCGTCATTTTTTCACGTTCTTCATATGTAAAACCTGAATTACCAACATTAGACTTCGCATTTTTTAAATCAATGTCCATATGTGCAACGTTTAAATCACCGCAGTAGACTATAGGCTTCTTAGAATCTAACTCTTTTAAATATAACGTTAATCGATCCTCCCATTCTAAACGAAGAGGTAGTCTAGCTAAATCACGCTGTGAATTCGGGGTATAAACATTCACTAAGTAAAAATCTTCATACTCTAGTGTAATAATTCTCCCCTCTCCCTGCGATTCATCGTCACCAACACCATAACGTACTGCAAGTGGGGTATGTTTTGTAAAGATGGCTGTACCTGAATAACCTTTCTTCTCTGCATAATTCCAATATTGCTCATATCCCTCAAGAGAAATCTCCACTTGTTCAGCCTGACACTTTGTTTCTTGAATACAGAAAAAATCTGCATCTACATGATTGAAGAAATCTAAAAACCCTTTACCTAAGCAGGCTCTAATTCCATTAACATTCCATGATATAAACTTCATTTTCTGTTTCACTCCTCATAAAAACGCCCTCCACCATTAGCGAAGGGCGTAGTATCCTATAAGTCGTCACCAACGATTTTTACTTCTGTTTCTAAGTCGATGCCAAACTTTTCTTTCACTACTCGTTGTACCAGTTGGATTGTTGCAATATAGTCAGTAGCCGTCGCATTACCTTTATTAACAATAAAGCCTGCATGCTTCGTTGATACTTCTGCATCACCTACGCCTTTTCCTTGTAAGCCACTATCTTGAATAAGCTTGCCAGCAAAGTGACCTGGTGGGCGCTTAAAAACACTTCCTGCAGATGGGTATTCTAACGGTTGCTTAGATTCTCGCTGAAACGTTAAATCAGCAATTTTTGCATCAATTTCTTCCTGTACACCTTTTGCTAATTGAAATTCGGATGATAATACATAATACCCCTTCTTGGCAATGATACTACGACGATAACTAAGTTCAAGTTCATCTTTCGATAATATTAAAATTTCGCCTTCTTTTGTTAATACTTTCGAAGAAATAATAATATCCTTAATTTCACCGCCATATGCACCTGCATTCATTGCCATAGCTCCACCAACTGAACCAGGAATACCACATGCAAATTCAAAACCTGTTAAAGATGCTGCCGCAGCCAGTTTCGATACATCCTTAATAAGCGCACCGCTTTGCGCGTAAACATGGTCACCATTAATACGAATCTCATCTAAAAATGAAAATGTTACAACGATCCCTCGTTGACCGCCATCACGAACGACCATATTAGATCCATTACCTAACATTAATAAAGGTATATTATTCTTATGGGCATAGCGAATAACTGTCGCTGCCTCTTCCTCTGTTTCAACGAGAACGAAAACATCCGCTTTACCGCCTAATTTTGTCATAGTATATTGTTGTAATGATTCATCTAACTTAATATTGGCCGGATTAACGCTCTGTGCTAAATCCGCTGCCCATTGTTCTTTTGTCATGAGAGCTAATTCCTTTCTAACGTCCTTCTTACTCTACACTAGTATGGATTTAGAACCCCAATTTGACAAGTAAAATGAAGGTTATTTTTTTCTCGCCTTAACGGGTAGCGAGAGTCCCAGCAGAGATGATGAATAGGATAAAGAAAATTCATAGTCATTAGTATTACATATGTCCAATGTTTATCTATCCATCAGAAATTTCGAGATTGACTTCACAATTTAAAGCCAACTAGATGCCCATGATTCGATATTACGAATTGCTCCTTCTAATGCCCAACCTTTATCCGTCAAAGAATACTCAACACGTACCGGTACCTCTGAATATACTTTTCGTTCTACAAGCCCTTCTTTTTCTAGCTCTTTTAAACGTTCGGATAATAAACGACCGCTTACAGGTAATGAAGACTCTATCTCATTGAAGCGCTGTGGTCCGTCTAATAATTGATATAAAATTAGCCCTGTCCAGCGCTTCCCAATTAAATCCATTGCTTTAGCTAAACGCGGACATAAATTTGACTCATTCATTTTTTTCACCTCTTATGTACTCTATTGTAACGATTATTTTTAAAAAAGTAAATTTAAAGTAACTTATTTACTAACGATAATTTGTTTACTTTTTTTAATTTAATTACTAATTGTAACTTATGAGCATTTTTGGATTTGATTTAGATTCAACGTTAAAGTAGGTAACTACTACCTTATCTAACTTTGTCCTTATAACTAATGATGCCATAGAAATTAGCCATGACCGTTCGATTAGAGGAGAGTAAGGGTCGTTTAATATTTGCATTGAAAATGGCAACTTACTTCTATATAGATGCGCATGATTTTATTATTATGACTCCTTCCATTGTTGTAACCCTTTGTAAAGAAAAGGTAACGCACGGTTCAGATGTTATATTAACAAAACTGTCATACGGTTTAAGGTTTCATTTTAAACATTCACAAAATGAACTTTTATCAATGTAATATTCTCTCATTTTTTCTAAAAACTCATTGAATATCCGAATTGTTTATTTTATTATTCTTGTAAGATATTGGTTTGACTGTCTTTTCTAACGATGATCTTAGTGGCTTTTCTGTACGACATATGAGGATATCTTGATGCAGAAATAGCTTCTTCAGACATTAAACAAAGGTGCAAATATTTCATTTACACCGCTGTTGCTAATGTTTCGCCAAAAAACTTTGATCGTGATGTGCATCTTGTATCTCCCTGATTTTTTTGACGCTGACATTTATCCAAAAACTTTATTTACGTCTACATATATTGAAAAACTAGAAGATAAGAAGTTTGCTATATATGGAGATTTAACTAATCAATTATGCCTCGGCATAATTGTAGCTGTCGCTTTGCTTTCGCTACAGATAAACAATTCGTCCGGAATCGGCTTTATGCTTAATTCCTTTCTGAATTCCGTGACATCCGCCTTTATAACGACTTCAGGCACAATATTTCATAGATTGGAGGCCATTTTATGGTTGGGTTTGATGAATTCACTTTTGTACCTAGTATTATTTCAATAATGTTTTTTATCGTGTTCGGTATTATAGCATTTACTATTATTAAAAATATCTTACAATGGACGAAAAACAACAATGAACCATTATTAACAGTACCCGCTAAAGTCGTAACAAAACGTTCGAATACTAGTGGAGGTTCTGGTAACTCTAGTGCCTATACATCGTACTATGTAACGTTCGAAGTACAAAGTGGCGATCGTCTAGAATTAAAAATGAATGGTCGTGATTATGGACATCTTGCAGAAGATGATTTTGGCTTATTATCATTTCAAGGAACACGTTATCATGCATTTGAGCGACAAAAAAAGGAGAGTAGCGTTTAACAACGCACTCTCCTTTTAACATTTCATTATTACTTAATTAAATATTTACCAAAGCCGCCTTCTGTATCTCCTAAATATTCGATATTACTACCTGCAGGAAGGGCTTTTTGTGCATCCTTAGCAGAGTTGTAAATTATTTTTGTATTGGCTGGGAACGGTACAAATGACCAGTTGTTATCCGCAGCAGGATTAATTGTTTTATTTTCCATAACGTAATCAATGACAGCTTGACGGTTTTCATAAGCATAGTTTGTTATGTTAGAGCCATCTGTATTTTTAAATGTGGTACCATAAGAACCACCCACGCGGTAATTGTTCGTAATGATGATAAATTCTTGATTTAAATCGATTGGTTTACCGTTGTATTGTACGTTTTTAATACGATTTGCTTTTTTATCTACCAGAATACCTCGACTATCATATTTCGCCGGAGATGTTACATCGATTTGATAGGTTAAACCATCTAATACGTCAAAATTGTAAGAACGTGCTTCTGGGTCAATAATATTTTGCTCTTCCGTTTTATTTGGATCAATTGTTGCAAAAATACCAGCAGCCATTTCTAACCATTCAATAGCTTGTGCACCTGTTACTTTAATCGTTGCAACAGTATTATCGTAATAATAGATGTCTGCCATATTTTTAATCGCAAGCGGACCTACAGGAATGTTTGTGTAATCTGTAGGGTTATTACGAGAGCCTGCCTTGAAAGGGGCACCGGCAGAAAGTATTGGTGTGTTTTCATCAACAGTACCTTTTAACTCTTTTTCAATAAACCACTTTTGAGCTTGTGTCACAATTTGAATAGAAGGATCATCTTGAACCATCGAGAAGTAGCTTTGGATTGGTGCAGTTGTCTCACCAACAGGCTGACGTATATACTTCAACGTACCTTCATGCGCTTCTTTAATTACATTTAAAACTGTTTTAGATGGTTGTAAGCCTTCTTGTTTAATAGAACGGATAGAGCCTTGCCCATTCACTACACCCCATTTAGAGCCTTGTTGTTCTAGTTTTAAATCAATGACTCCAAGATAACTACCATAGCTTCCTGCCATTACAGTAGGTACTCCGTTAATTGTCCCTTTTTCTTGATCAACATTTTTAAGATTTTTATAGTCACCTGGGAATGTTAAATGAGAGTGACCTGTAATTAAAGCGTCTACCCCTTCAATCTCAGAAATTTGGTATCCTACGTTCTCGTTACCTTTTACGTAAGTATCCTCACCAATACCTGAGTGTGAAAGTACCACAATTACGTCTGCACCTGCTTTTTGCATTGCTGGTACAACCTCTTTCACCGCTTCAACTGGTTCTTGCATTTCTACTTTGCCTGCTAAATGAATAGCATCCCATTCAACAATTTTCGTAGGTACGATACCTGTAACGCCAACTTTAAGTGTGTGCTTTTTACCTTTATTGTCGACAACCTCTTTATCAAGAATTACATAAGGTGTATACATACGCTCTTTTGTTTTAGCGTCGTAGGTGTTTGCATTTACGACTGGATATTTTGCATCATTTAATACTTCATCTAAAAACTCTAAACCATAGTTGAACTCATGGTTCCCTAAAGTTCCACCATCATATTTCAGTGCATTTAGTGCTGCAATCGCTGGATGAACTTCACCTGGCTTTAAAACGCTCTCCAACGCTTTATAAGATCCTAGTGGCGTTCCTTGAATTAAATCGCCATTATCAAATAATAATGTGTTTGGATTCTCAGCACGGGCTTGTTCAATTAATGTTGCTGTGTTTGCTAAACCTATATCAGCTGATTCAGTATCTAAGAAATAATTATAATTTGCAAGGTTTGTATGAATATCTGTTGTTCCTAAAATTTGAAGATCTACTTTAGTTGTAGTTGTAGGTAATTTGTATTCGGCTACAAAGCGTTCAATAATACTTTGCATTTGCTCAGTTGTTACATAATCATCAGGACGAATTGTGTTATCTTCAAAGCCTTGTAATATGTTTGCAGCAACGGCATTTGCTATATCTTGCTTATGTGTTGTTGCAACTTGATCTGCATCTTTAAACTGATCTAATACAGAAAGCGGAGCGTTTTCATTGACTAATCCACGAGCAGAAATAACAAATGCTTGTTGACGTGTCAATTTATCATTTGGACCAAACAATGTCGCAGTTTTACCTTTAATAAGCTTCAATTCTACTGCTTTTTCTACATACGGGGCTAAATCCTTAGAGACGTCAGTAAAGGCAATTTTGGAACCATCACCTAGCTCTACATTTAAGCTTTCTACTAATTCTTTCACATAATCCCCGCGTGTTACATCGTTTGATGCAGCATTTGCGGATAGTCCAAATGGTAAGAACGTGAATAGAACAAGTAACATAGCCAAGAATTTAGTAATTAATTTCTTATTCATGAAACACCCTCCTTAAAACTCTAATATTTTCCTACGATTCCTATTATATTATACTAATTGCTTTATTAACTGAACGAATAGTCCTAATTGTATGTATTTTTAACCAAATAACAAAACACTTTACTCAAAAACGATAGATTAATATCATTTCATTTTTATTTCACACAATGTGATGTTATTAAATGTAAATCTACAATAAGCGCATACTATCAATATTTTAGACCTCTTCATCATTACCATACCTCTAAGAAAGCAATAAAAAAAGTCCTCTCAAGTTAGAGAGAACTTTTATTAAAAATTACTTTATTATGCATTTACAGTTTGTAAAGATTGAGCTACTTTTTTAACCGCTTCTAGGCCATTTGCAATAATTTCTTGTGCTTTATCTTGTGACGCGTTATGACCTTCAATGATAACCTCTTCGATAATTTCCATACCGAACATGCCAACAACATTTTTAATGTAGTTAACTGACATTTCCATTGGTTGTGCTTCAGGTGCAGAATAGTAACCACCACGAGCATTTAAAATAACTACTTTTTTGTCAGTCATTAAGCCTTCTAATTGACCGTTTTCATTATATTTAAATGTATAACCAGCTTGGAATACATAGTCAATGAAAGTTTGTAATTTCGCTGGGATTGTTAAGTTCCAAAGTGGGAAAGCAAATACAACAACATCAGCTGCAGTTAAAGCATCCATAGCTTTTTGTTTTGCTGCTAAAAGACGTGATTCAATGTCAGTTAACGCTTCACCGCTTTGAACTTTACCAAAAGCATTGAAAAGATCTTGACCGAAATAAGGCATATCTTCTGCAAATACGTCAAAAGTCGTTACATCTACACCTTGTACATTTTCCATAAATGTGTCAAACATTTTTGTTGAAATACCATCTGGTCGGTTGTTAGCTTTTACTACTAATACATTCATTATATAAATTCTCCCTTAAAACCAAAGTTTAATATCTCGAATTCAAGATATATAAGTATATTAAAAAAATTTACGAAAAAAGTCAACGTTAGTAAACTCAGACTTTTGACCGAAATATAGTTGATTCAATATTTACACCATAACGTAAAGTTGATTTCTATTCCAACTGGTCGCTTTGTTGCTATCGCTTCACTTTCGCACAGAAAAAAACATTTGTAGTTACCTTTCTCCATCAGAATTAAAATTTACAACTATCATCGGTACATACTCCCCCATCTTCTGAGCCTGCCATCTTTAATCCTGGTAATAAGCCCTCTTCCTCAGCAACTTTACGTAAAGTTTCTTCAAATACTTCTTGAGGTTGTGCCCCAGAAATACCATACTTACGATTTAACACAAAGAACGGTACCCCCCTTACGCCAAGCTGTAGCCCTTCTTGTATATCAGTCTCTACGTCTATTTCAAAATCATCGTTAGATAGAACCTTTGCAACTTCTTCACGGTTCAGACCTACTTGCTCAGCAATATCGATTAATACATCATCCTGACCAATACGCTTTGCTTCAATAAAATAACTGTATAATAGTGCTTCGACAAGTGCTGTAATATCGCCTTGTTGTTGTGCCCATTTTACTAGACGATGCGCTTTTAATGTATTTTCCTCCATTGAATTATCAAAGTTAAAATCTAGACCAACTTCTTTAGCGCGAGCAGCAACACCTTGCGTCATTTCCTTCGCTTTTTCTAGCGACATTCCATACTTTTTCGCCAATGCTTCATACGTAGACACATTCGTATCCACGGGTGTTGTTGAGTCAAGTTGATAGCTTTTATAAACGAGCTCTACCTGCCCTGCAAAACCCGTATCCTGAATCGCCTGCTCTAGTTGCTTTTTACCAATATAACAAAATGGACATACATAATCTGACCAGATTTCAATTTTCATAAGTAGTCACGCTCCTTTTGCTACATTGTAGCGATAGTAGATACAGCAAGGCAATTTTTAAGCTTGATTGCATAAATTTTCAAATCAATCTACATACTGTACGTAAAAACAATGTGAGGGTTATGTATGACACAATCTCTTTGGCTCGGAACAATTAATCCCATTTCGCTACCATCGCTCCCTGCATCAACAACTTGTGATGTATGTATAATTGGTGGAGGATTGACTGGACTTTATACAGCATATGTCTTAGCAAAATCAGGAGTAGATGTGGTCTTACTTGAAGCAAATTCCCATATCGGTCATGGTACAACTGGTAATTCAACAGGAAAATTAACTGCACAGCATAGCTTAGTTTATGCCAACCTTATTGAAAAACTTTCTGTAGATGAGGCACGACTCTATTATCATCTCAACCAAATAGCTGTAGAGAAAGCATTACAGTTACTCCCTAAGGAAAGTATTCAACAAGTAGATTCCTTGCTTTATTGTCAAACAAAAGAAGGCTATGCCCAATTATTAAAAGAATGGAATGCCTATAAAGTATTAAATATTAAGGCGAAAATCACTTCTGATACAGAGCTTCCCTTCCCAGTTACAAAAGCACTTAGTATGTCCCAGCAGGCTCAAATACACCCTGTAGAAGCTTGTAATTTCCTTGTGAAAGAAGCATTATCAATGGGCGCAAAAATCTACACAAATACCCGTGTTCAGCAATTAAATATACCTCAGAATAGCTTACATACCGCAAACAATATGTCGGTTCAATACAACAAGCTTATTTTGTGCACACACTATCCAATCGAAGCCTTTAGAGGACTTCAGCTTTTTAAACTTTCTAATAGTCGCTCCTATATGGTTGCTAGTAAAATTACCGATACACTACAAGGTCAATATTTATGCGTAGATAATCCTACTCGCTCTATTCGGACAGCTACTATTAACGACGAGCACTATCTAGTGTTAGGCGGAGCTAATCATATTGCAGGTGAAACGACTAATACGGAGCCCTATTATGAGGCCATTCAAAATGAAATGAAGGCACATTTCGATCAGGAGGCAATCTATCGCTGGTCCGCGCAGGACATTGAAACACCTGATATGGTCCCTTATGTTGGCAGAATTACACCATCCTTGCCTAATGTTTTCATTGCAACTGGCTATCGAAAATGGGGAATTTCCAATTCTTTTGTAGCGGGGGATATCTTATCATCCCTAATAACAGGAGCAAGGAATGAGGATGGTGCAGTGCCTCTTTATTCTCCAGCACGTACAAAATTCGGGGCTCAGTTTATGCAAATGCTAAAGGTAGGAGGCTTTGTAGCCAAGGAGTTCGTGGCGGGTTATGTGAAACACGCAAATACACCAACTTGCACGCATTTAGGTTGTAAAACAAAATGGAATGAAGCCGACGAAACATGGGATTGCCCGTGTCACGGCTCTCGTTTTAATGCCAAAGGAGAAGTTCTTGAAGGTCCTGCTGTACACCCATTAAAACTAGATTAAAAAAGAGGTTGCCTTTTTCAGGGCAACCTCTTCCTCATTATTTCAATGCCTCAGTTAAAACTGGAACGATTTGTTTTTTACGAGATACAACACCTGGTAAAAGAACGCGATTATTCACAAGCTCCGCACCAAACCCTTTTGCTGCAACCTCTGCTACTTGTCCAACTGCAACTGCTGTTGAATCATTGTTTAAAATATCTGTTACAACAAAGAAGAATAAATCTAAACCATTTTCCGCAACATTTTTATTTAATAAAATTTCTAATTCCTCTTGGCGACCAAGTACATCGTTAATATCGACAGCGTTTACTTGAGCTACTACAGATTTATATTCACCGAATTGGAATTCTTTTGCATCTAATGATAAAAGATCTTCTAATGATTTATCTGAAAGATCAGCACCTGCTTTAAGCATTGCTAAACCGTATTCAGCGGCATCAACACCTGCAAGTTTCGCTAGCTCCTCAGCAGCTTTTACATCTTGCTCAGTGCAAGTTGGTGATTTGAATAATAATGTATCAGAAACGATAGCAGAAAGCATTAATCCAGCAATGTTTGCAGGAATTGCTACGCCATGCTCTTTGAAGATTTTGTTTAAAATCGTTGCAGTACAGCCTACAGGTTCTGCACGGTAGTATAGTGGATCAGCCGTTTGGAAGTTGGCAATACGGTGATGATCAATAACCTCCGTAATTTGTACCTCTTCAATGCCATCAGCAGATTGCTGGAATTCATTGTGGTCTACAAGGATTACTTTTTCTGCTTCTCCAACTACTGAAGAAATTAATCGAGGTGCCTCAAAGCCAAATTTATCTAAAGCAAATTGAGTTTCGTTATTTACTTCTCCAAGGCGTACCGCTTCAGCATCAACGCCAATTTGCTGTTTTAAATATGCATATACAATTGCAGATGTAATTGTGTCTGTATCTGGATTTTTATGACCAAAAACTAAAACTTTACTCATTGAAATTATTCCTCCTAAATGGCAATAACATTTATATTTTATTTTACCATACCTTATGAGCAAACATGATATAAAGTGAAAGTTTATCTATAAAGGATCTACTACCAATATTATGCCTCGGCATAGTTGTGTTCTGAATCGGAAAGTGGCAACCGTCAGAGCCTTTTAGGCCAACAAATGTTTATTGCGCGAAAGCGTAGCGGCAGCAGCGGATGTTTGGACAACCGCTGAGAGAAGTTAAAATTTACTATTATAAAATAGTTGATCTCTTACTTACTTTCCCTACGAGACTACTTGTTGAAATCTATGTCATGTGAATTAGTTGATTGAGGTGAAGAATGGACGCCTCGAGGAAAGCGCACAGTCTGAACGGAAATCAACCTCACTTCACGGTGGCAATCCACAAAAATCACCCATTAAACCAATTATGAGGTTCATCACCAAAAGTTGTGGATGACTTTTGTTAAAACGTCTACTATGTAAATAGTTGATTGGAGTGGAGACTGGGCGACTCCTAGGGGATCAGCGTCACAGATGAGACCCTGCAGCGCAGCGAAGCGGCTCATCGGACGCCCCCAGGAAAGCGCCCAGTCGGAACGGAAATCAACCACATGTTTTGGTGATGATCCAATTATGAGTTATTATTAGATTTAATATATTTATCTGTTAATAACATCCTATTTATAACACTTAATAATAATAATACGTAGTTTATAAAAAAATTTTACTATAAATAGATATATAGTTGTGTTTTTATATTTAAGAAACCGTAATTTTATGCTATTATCAGGTAGTCTATATATATATTAGGATATACAGGAAATGGGGATCACGATGACAAAGAAGATGGAAAAAAAGTATATTCCTTTAGCAAATTATTTTGAAGTAGCTTTACAACAAGAAATTACTTTATCATTTAGCGAACTCGAAAACATTATGGGACAAGCCTTGCCAAATGCAGCTTACTTGAATAGGAGCTGGTGGAAGAAAACAAAGCCCCCTCTCTCTCACTATTTGTCATGGACAAATGCAGGCTACTATGTCATTGATGTTAAACTCGGTACCAGTGTATCTTTCTCGCGTACACAGATGAAGACTACGAGTAATATTTCTAAAGATGACGAAAACCCATCTGCATACATAATTCGAGCAATTGAAGCATCAGATGCCAGATCATTTATTCATTTGCAAGAAGAAATTTTCCAACAAACTGACTTCATGTATAACAGGGAAAATGAATTAGACCTCACAGTTCAACAGCTTCGTAAAGATTTAAGCAATTGGAAACAATTAAAAAACCGTACAATTTTACTTTGTATATTAAATGGTAATTTTGCTGGTTATGCCGTTATCCATGGCTATAAACATTCTAAAACTAAGCATGTTGCATCAGTCCGCCTAGCTGTTAAGGAAGAGCATCAACGACAAGGTATTGGTTCAGAGCTAATGAAAGCAGTTGAACAATGGTCTAAACAGCGGGATATTTCGCGCTTAGAAGCATCTGTTATGGAACATAATGATTGTGCTTTACATCTGTTTAAAAAACTAGATTTTCAGCAAGAAGGTATCCGACAAAACGCTATTAAATTAAATGATACCTTTATTAACGAATATAGCTTAAGTAAAATTTTATAAGCTTCTTTTTCTAGGATGTCTAAAACTTATTTGGACATCTTTTTTATGTGTAGCATAAATTAGATTTTACGTTTTCTACGCGTTGTAAAATGTTTAGAAAACTTGCTTCTCTCTTGCTGCATCTAAGAATAACAAATTATTTTCTAATTGCTCATATGATTGCTGGTATTTCTCATATTGTGCTTTATCCTGATTAACCATTTCCTCAATTAGCGCATGTAAAAACGAAAATACTACTGGAATAACATCCAATGAAGATTGCTTTTTCAGACTTAGTGTAAATAATGCACTTGCATATTCCCGAATAGAAGACAAGGCCGAACCAGTAATAGCAATAATTTTAGCTTTTTTCTTCTTGGCAATT
The DNA here is from genome assembly GCF_006864135.1 of Lysinibacillus sphaericus. GTDB lineage: Bacteria > Bacillota > Bacilli > Bacillales_A > Planococcaceae > Lysinibacillus. The sequence continues at coordinate 58,794 of NZ_SADV01000006.1, forward strand.
TCTACAATCGTTTGAATGTCGTTTGAATACTTGTCCCCTGCAAAAACTATTAATGTCGTCTGCTCCCCCATACTGTTAATTTGTTGTACGATATCGTCGGATTCTGAGCGAAGCTGTTTTACATTTGGACGTAAAGTTTTCATTGTATACGATAACCAATTTGCAATGGACGCAGCTTGACGAGTACCTAAAATATAAACGTTCTCTGCTTCATGCATCCACTTTGAGCTTTTTTGAAGCATATTATCGTTAATCAAATGAATCGTCTCTTGAATATTTTGAATATCGCGTTGCATCACCTTACCGAAACTTGGAATATTCCGCTTACTTGAAAAATATGTAGGTTGAATACTCTCACCGCCATTTTGAGTCATTACATCGCTTCTGACCTTGTCTTGAAGCTCGACATAGCCCATCAAATCCATCGCATAACAAAAACGAATAACTGTTGATTCACTAACATTCGCCTGTCTACCAACTTCTGCTGCTCCATTACCAATTACAACTGTAGGGTTACTCATAACAAATTGCGCAACTTTACGCTGGCCTTTTGACAGCCTAACAAATCTTCTTTCTATTTCTTCATTAATGCTCATTTCTAACAACCTTTCTTTCAATGAAATTATCACGAACGGAGATTGTTTCCTACTGACTCTAAATTCGGATCAATTAAGCCTCGACATAATTGTTGCTGTCGCTTTCGCTTTCGCACAGAAAACATTTGGTGCTGTCGCTTCGCTTTAGATAAACAATGCATCCGTAATCGGCTGAAGGCTTTAACTTCTTTCATCGGGCGTTTAAATGCATGGATGTGTCGCTACGCTTTCGGTACGGAAAATAATTGCTGAAAGAAGTTAAAAATACAGTATCACGATTACAATCTGAATACAATGACTTTTCTGAAAAATCTTCAATGCTTTAACTCGCTAATATAAAAGAGACCAAAAAGTTCTATTATCAATAGTTTATCGCTGAATCAACCTTATAGGACAAGAGTTGATTTCCGTTGCGACTATAAGCTTTCCTAGCGAAGCTCGCTCCAAGGTTACATCTGTAGCCACGGGTATTACCAATAAACCCCTAGCCTGCAATCAATTGATCCACGTACTATACGTTTTTAACCAAATGTCATCCCCATTTTCAGTGACGAACCTTATTTTGTGATTTTAACAGATTTTTAAAAATATTTGAATAAAAATTAATAACCTCTAATTTTTATGTAAATCAATTGATAAAAATGCCTTGGATTATAGTTCATCCAAGACATTTTTATTTTTGTTATTCTAATTCAATTTGTTTCGTTTCTCGACCTAAGAATATTACCTCAACAACACCGATAATAATTGCTCCACAGAAAATAGCAAAGATAAAACCAATATCATAACCTGCAGTTAATAAAGAGCCTACTAACAAAGGTCCAAAAACACCACCGATGCGCCCAACAGCTGCTGCCATTCCTGCACCCGTTCCACGAATAATTGCAGGATACTGCTCTGGTGTATAAGCATAGAGCGCACCCCATGCTCCTAAGTTAAAGAACGATAAAAACATCCCAGATGTTAATAGCACTACTAGTGTTTCCGCATTACCAAAAATGAACGCACTTACTGCTGTACCAATTAAATAAGAAACAAGTACAAACTTTCTCCCAAATTTTTCTATAAACCAAGCAGCTGTAAAATAACCTGGTAGCTGCGCAAGCGTCATAATGAGAACATATTTAAAGCTCGTAATCATATCAAAACCTTTACCAACCATAACACTCGGTAGCCATAAAAACATACCGTAATACGAGAAAACAACCGTAAACCATAGCACCCATAACATAAGTGTCGAGCGTACATATTTTTTCGACCATACTTCTCGAATATTTTGCATAACACTACGTTTCTTAGACGCAGCCTTTACAGTAAATTGTGATGAATCTGGCAAGTTCCAACGAAGATAAATTGCATATATTGCTGGAATTGCCGTTAACAATAAAGCACTACGCCATCCCCATGAAGGAATAACAAAATACGATATCAATGCAGCAATTAACCATCCCGCCGCCCAAAAACTTTCTAGCAAAACAACTACTCGCCCACGCTCTTTAGCTTCTACACTCTCAGAAACTAACGTCGACGCCACTGGCAATTCTCCCCCTAGCCCCATGCCTACTAAAAAGCGTAGTGTCATAAAAGCAGCTAATGTAGTGGTAAATGCTGACAAGCCACTCGCAATCGAAAATAATACAAGCGTCCACATAAAAATTTGTTTACGTCCCACTTTATCGGCAAGCACGCCGAAAACAAGAGCACCTACAGCCATACCAATTGAGTTTATGCTACCAATCCAACCCGACTGACTTGGTGTTAATCCCCAATCAACTGCTAATGCTGCAATAACGAACGATAATATTCCTACGTCCATTGCATCGAAAAGCCAGCCTACCCCCGCTACCCCTAAAAGCTTATTGCGAGAAATAGATTGTTGAAATTTATCCGCTGATACTGTATTTATCGTCATTTTAACCACCTGTCTTTACACATGACTTTACATTGTAAGTTTACTATACAGTTGTTTCAAGAAAGTGACAAGCAAAAATTCAAATTACCGAATTGTTTAGACAATTTATGAAATTCTATTGAAAACATGGGGCAATTTGCGTTAAAATGTCTTTTATACAAAAACAACTGTTCTTCCTATGAGAACAAAAGGAGATCGTAAACGTTATGTGGAAAGGCCTAATTGAGGAATATAAACAATTTTTACCCGTAACAGAAAATACACCTGCTCTGACTTTAAACGAAGGCAATACGCCTCTTATACATTTAGTAAATCTATCTAAAAAACTAGGCATTGAGCTTTATGGAAAAATTGAAGGTGCAAATCCAACTGGTTCCTTTAAAGACCGTGGTATGGTGTTTGCCGTTGCAAAAGCGATTGAAGAAGGTAGCAAATGCGTTATTTGTGCTTCAACTGGTAACACATCAGCCGCAGCAGCAGCTTATGCAACTCGCGCTGGAATCCAGTCCATAGTCGTTATCCCTAAAGGAAAAGTAGCCCTTGGTAAACTAGCCCAAGCAACAATGTATGGTGCAAAGATTATCGAAATCGACGGTAATTTTGATGATGCATTAAATATTGTTCGTCAAGTAAGTGAAACAACTCCAGTGGCACTTGTAAACTCTGTAAATCCATTCCGCATCGAGGGGCAAAAAACGGCATCATTTGAAATTGTAGATGCTTTAGGAAAAGCTCCAGACTATCTTTGCATCCCTGTTGGTAACGCAGGTAACATTACTGCATACTGGAAAGGCTTTAAAGAATACGATGCAGCAAAAGGCTCTGGTTTACCAAAAATGTTCGGCTTTGAAGCTGAAGGTGCAGCAGCAATTGTAAAAGGTGAACCTATTGCTAATCCTGAGACAGTGGCAACAGCTATTCGTATCGGTAATCCTGCAAGTTGGAAATTTGCAGAAGCAGCTCGCGATGAGTCTGGTGGTATTATTGACTCAGTTACAGACGAAGAAATTTTAGCTGCTTACAAATTAATTGCTGGCACTGAAGGAATCTTCGTTGAACCAGGTTCAGCTGCATCATTAGCTGGCGTTATTAAATCAGTTGAAAATGGCAAAATTGCGAAGGGCTCTAAAGTTGTGACAATTTTTACGGGTAATGGATTGAAAGATCCTGATACTGCCATGAATGTCTCGACTGTAGATGTTGTTTCACTGAAAAACGATGAAGAAGAAATTCGAAAATATATCGAGGGCGTACTATGAGTAACATGTGGGAGATCACGGTTCCTGGGAGCACAGCAAATCTAGGTCCAGGCTTTGATTCAATAGGGCTTGGCTTATCCCTTTACTTAAAGTTAACCGTGTCTTTACAGGATAGTTGGGAAATTATCCACCTCGATGATAATGGTCCTAAAGAGTTTGAACTGGAAGAGCATTTACTATACGTCATTGCAAAAAAAATTGCGGAGAGATACGGGAAGCAACTACCTGCCTGCCGTGTTGAAATGGCAAGTGAACTTCCATTAGCCCGTGGTTTAGGGAGCAGTGCAGCGGTCATCGTTGCAGGAATTGAACTAGCTAATCAAGTCTGTGACTTAGGCTTAACTTTACAGGATAAACTCAATTTGTCCTCACAAATCGAAGGACATCCTGACAATGCAACAGCCTCGGTATTAGGAGGATTAACAATTTCTTCAATGAATGATAATGGCGTTGTTGATACATTTCATGTTAATGATCTAGATGCTTCCTTCATTGTGTATGTGCCCGATGTCGAACTAAAAACAAGTGAATCCCGTTCTGTTTTACCAGAACAATTTGATCGAACATATGCAGTGAGGGCCTCTGCAAATGCAAATATGCTAGCTGCATCATTAATGGTTCGTGATTTCGAGCGTGCAGGTCGTTATATGGAGGCTGATTTATTCCATGAACCTTTCCGCGCCAATTTAATTCCACAATATAAAGAGATTCATGAAGCAGCAAAGGCTAATGGGGCATTTGGAACAGCTTTAAGCGGCGCAGGACCAACACTGATTTCTATCATTCCTACTGCTATTGCGCAAAATTTCGTAAATGCCATGAAAAATCAATTTCCAGAGCATGAAATTATCTTAACAAAAGCCGATGAAAACGGTGTACAAGTAAAATTTGAACGTCTACTGCAAAAGTAGACGTTTTTTCTTGAAGGGGGGAAGTAGCTTGAAACCAATTATTTTCTGTGATTTTGATGGCACTATAACAGAAACAGATAATATCGTCTCTCTAATGACTCAATTCGTTCCAGAGGAATCTGAGAAAATTGCTAAAGCAATGATGGAACAAACTATAACCTTTAAAGATGGCGTTTCAGCAATGTTCGCGCTATTATCAACTAAACAAAAGAATACTGTGATCCAATATTTATTAGATACGGCCATTATACGTGAGGGCTTTGGCGATTTCGTTCGTTATGCACAAGAGAACCATATTCCGTTTTATATTGTTAGCGGTGGTGTCGATTTTTTCATTGAGCCACTATTAAAAAAATACGGTCCATTTTCCGGGATATATTGTAACAGTGCTGATTTTTCCGAACGGCAAATTAAGCTCGTTTTTCCAAATAGCTGTGATGAAGAATGTGCAAAATTTGATGTACAGGGTTGCGGTTGCTGCAAGCCAAGCGTTATGCGAAAAGTTGCACAGAGTAATCATTTTAAAATCGTAATTGGAGACTCACTTTCTGATTTTGAGGCAGCAAAACAGGCAGATTTAGTACTTGCCAGGGATCATCTTATTAAACGCTGTAAAGACCTTCATCTTCCTTATAAGCCGTTTGAAACATTCTATGATTGCTTAGAAGCTGTAAAAAAGCTTATGGAAGCGGAAAAGGCTGTTTCCATGTAATTGAGATCAGAGCAATAAGAGCGGTCTGCTAATACGGATCGTTCTTATTTCTACATAACAAAGGGAACCACCTGCAATTAGATGGCTCCCATTTCATGCTCATGATTTATTTTTCTCTTTAATTTCTATACCGAAAGCGAGCGACAGGTACAGAAGTCTCCCCACCTCTATAGGTGGTGAGATGAATGCGGGTTTAAGTTACTTTTCAGTGGGTGTCCAAACCTCCGCTCCCCCGGCGGATGTCAGTGAAATTGAGACGCAATTATGCCGAGGCATATTTGATAATTCTCTTCCGACGTTCATACCAAATAACACAAATGATAAACCACGTATAGCCCATACTCCATCCGGCCACTACATCTGAAGCAAAATGACGGGCTCCAGCAACTCGAGACAAACCAATAAGTACAGTTAAAACAATTGCCCCAAGCCAAAGCAATGTCTTACGTCCCTTGCTATTGTTCTCCGAAAAAATATAAGCTATTGTAAATAAATACAAGATACCGGTCATAGCATGTCCAGAAGGAAAACTAAAGGATGTTAATTGTTCTTCAATCTCAGGTCTTGGCCGCTGCACCCATTTTTTCAATAATTGGTTAAGTACATTTCCACCTGCAACCGTTAACAAAACAAATAATATACCTCGGTTATTTTTTGCTTTCCACGCTAAATACACGATTAAGACTATAGCTACGGATACTACAAATATCGGTTCTCCTATATAGTGGAAAAATTCTATAAAACGATTATTGAAATATAAATCTGCCATTTTTGTATCAAAAGTATTGATGAATTCACTTTGAAAAGTAACTCGTAACACAAAAAAGATAATGAGCGTTAATACCGCTAAAGGATAAGCCCATTTTTTCATATAATACTTCACCTCAAGAACAATATGCTGTTATATTTTTCACATCATATCATATTTACATCAACTAAAGGTGAATTTGGCTTTTTATCCCGTGTACAATTCCCAACGCAAAGATAACACCAAGAAGTTAGGTACAAGATTATCTCCTCGTAAATGTCCGATTGGTAAATCTTTATCTAACCCAATGTGCCCCCTCTTTCTTGGGGTAGGACAAATGTTTTTTCTTCTGCCCTATTAAAATAATTTGAAAGAGCTAATGCAACGATAAATAAGATTGCAACGATAGGTATTATTTTTCTAAACAAAATATACACTTCCTCATCTTCAGTTTAAATTATTTTAATAATACTGGATCGAATAACCAATCCTTCGGCCCAAAGTTTTTATCCTTCTCTCCTCTTACTTCACGAGATATATTGTTTTTATAAATTAATTCTCTAAACTTTCTACTGAACAAAGTCTTTCGATATAAATATCTACCGTCATGACTCCATTCTGCTGATAAGAAAACATCATTTTCAATATTGGTTATATCTTTACGATTATAAATATCCGGACCATTGATTACCCCACTTAATCCACAACGACATGGAGGTTGCTCGGTCGCAAAATACAACTTAACTCTTTCAGCACTACTCTCTGGTAATACTTGTGTAGGTATAATTTGAAAAGCTTTTTGCTTCCCTTCTTTCGGTCCTTGATGAATAACTTCTAACAGTTCATAGCCTTTCATATCCTCTTGCTTCATTAATGTCGCTAATTCCTGTGAAGCAACCCAATATCCGCTCACATGAACTAGATGACGGTCTTTCATTTCTGTTGTATCTATCACTAATGGAGAAAGCTGCTCTTTTTCCATTAGTCCACAATGCTGGCAATAGGTGTTTATAGAAAATAAAGTTCCTCTATCATCTATAAACATATCAGGTGAGTTACCAGTTGAGTTTAGTGTGAACAATGGTGCTTGCTCATATTCGCTATCTGAAAAGTCAAAGTAAAAACGTTCTCCGATTGAAACAATTCCTAATTCGTGTTCCAATGATTTGTAGAGTGCTGCTACATGTTCATATGTTACGTCTTCATTTAAGGTAAAAATAGGATTAAAAGATGCCTTTAAATTTCTTTTTCTTATTTTAGGTGCACCTATAAAAATACCATAGCGATTATAAACATTAATAACTTGATCTTGACTAGATTCATCTATAGAAAATAAATTTTCAAGTTCTACTTTCAAAATACACGCCTACCTTTATATAAAGTTTTATGGTGAAGTACGTTGACTAGCTAGTAACTTTAAAAAAATCTACAATCTCTACTTTCTTCATAGATAGCCAGGCTCTTATTTTAAACGAAATCTTATATAGTATTACCTACTATAGCAAATCTACTTAACCACGATTATCTTAAGCGTACCAGTACTTACACCGACATTTCAACGTTGGGTTTACGCCAATTTTTTGGCGGTTTTCAGCCCAATTTCCGGCGTGATTTGGCGGACATAGAAAAAACACCGCCATAATTTGGCGGTGTTATTAAAAAAATATAGGTATTTAGAATTAAAATTCAGGTGTAATTAACTAGGTAAATATATAGTGTTGCGAAACCACCCAAACTCTCCCTTTTTATTGAAAAATATACCAACGAAAGTTAGTATAACATACAGACAATCTATAGTAAATTCATTCTTTCTGCAAGATTTACAGCCTCTATCCGTGAATCTACATTCAGTAAAGAAAACAGCTGAGTTAAATATCTTTCGGTTGTTCGCTGAGGAATATTTAACTCTATCGCAATTGCTTTATTTGTATGCCCTTCCGCAATCAATCTTAAAATTTTCTTTTCTTTTTCATTTAAGTGAATATCGAGTTTGGCATCCTGCAATTGAAATTTATTATCCAGAAAATCCAAGAAATTTTGAGGTAAAACAATTTCACCATTTGCAATGGCTCGAACAGTTCGTAAAATTTGCTCTTTAGATGCTGTTTTAGCTAAAATACCTTCGATTTTCCTTTCTAAAATAAGTGGATAATAATCAGTTATATCATCACCAGTATAAAGAATAATTGAAGCATTTGACTGGATAGCTTTAATGTTACGTCCTACATTAATGCCATTTTCTAACGGCATATTTATATCAATTAAGTAGATATCATATGGCTTGTTTTTAATTCTCTGTATGACACGAGTTGCATCGCTTTCTGTATCAACTATAATATCTTCATTTTCTTGAAATAGGTTTTTCGTTCCCTCTAACACAATAGGGTGATCATCCACTATGAGCATCGTAATCAAGTGTATCACTTCCTTCTTTTACTGTAATTCTAATAGACATTCCTTCACTAACCTGTGAATCGATGTAAAACTGCCCGTTAAAGGCCTTTACACGTTCTTGCATACCTTGAATTCCCATCGATTCTGCGACAATTATATCCCCAATATTACAGCCTACACCATCATCCCTGTAGATAATTTCGAAACCATCGTCCATTTCCCGCAAATGAATTTCAACTGTTGTTGCATAGGAATGTTTTAACGCGTTATTGAGTAATTCTTGAAATAGTCGATAAATCATTAAATTCATACGCTCATCCTCTAAATAAAGGCGATCGATCGTATAAATTAACACAAAACTAGCTCTTTCTATTACTTTGCGAATAAGCTTTTCTAATGCAGCATTCAATCCTAATGTATCTAATAATGGGGGCTTCAAATTTTCGCAATAAGCTCTTAAATCATGTAAAGATGTAACCATCTGCTGATGAATTTCCGCAAGTTTTGGCTGGATATCTGTTGCAACCTTCATATTGACTAGGACATCAACTTCCCGGGCAATATGGAGCTGCTCTTGCAAATTTGTATCATGTAATTCTTGAGCTAATTGATATTTTTCCTCTTCAAACCTTAACCATAATAATTTGCTTAACCAAGGTAATTGACTATCATCTGCTTGCCTCATATGCTTTAATTCTTCTAACAGTTCTTCTACCATCTTTGTATTTTCAATAAAATTATTTACATATAATAAGAGCAATTCAAGCCATAGAAGCTCTTCATCTTTCAAATGAATCGAATTATTATGTCGTAATACTAATGCTCTTTTATAATGAGCATCTTGATGGAGGAAAGCTAGATAGACTTGATCAAATTTTTTAATTTCCCCTAATTTTAAATCTTCCATTAACATTGGATTAATCGGAAGACTGCCCTCACCCGTTGATGTAAATTGCTTTGTGTCATAGTCATAAGTTAATACAAATACATGTTCGAGCTCAAGATGGAGAGAAACCTCTTGCACAAATTTTTCTAGAAGATTATCTATTTTTATTGTTTTACCAATCTTATCTACAGCTGTATATAACTGATGTATATAATCCCCTTTTGTCGAAAATAAGATTTTTCGTTTTCGATAATCGACTTTCTCTTTTATGTAAAAAAGAACAACTAACGATGTAAAAGTAAAAAATGAAACACCTGATATGACGGTCATCGTTAAATATCTTCCTGCAATCCAATACAATCCAACTATAAACCACAAAGTAAAAATCAATGAAAAGATTACATAATAACGTAATCTAGTAATATGATATTCGATATCAAATAGCCGCTCTGCTAACTGCGTAAAAATAAAACTAAACGGAATTAACAATAAAAAAAGAGCACTAATTTCAGCAGAAAGTATATATTGATGAAATAAAATGTAAGGGAGCGCATAGAGAAAAAGGAATGGCAGAAACGGAATCATTATACTAATTAATAAAATTTTTAACTGAGGCGATTTATATTTGAAATAGCTTAGCAATAAAATACTAAGTATGATAATAAGGAAAACGAAGAACATAGCTAGTACAATATTCGAAAGTAAATTATTAACAGATGGGTAAATAATACCAATACCGCCCAATATCATTGCTATCACAGGAAGTATATAAAATAATTTTATATTATTAGAAAGCAACCAATTTGTTTTTAAAAATGTGTAATAATTCCTTAAGAAGTGGAGTAATAACACTAAGCATAGTAACATGCTACCACGGTTAACGATTACACCAATACTGTTTAGACTGCCGGATGCACCAATGCTAACATAAGCCATGGAAACAGTGAGCATAAATAAAATGAGTAAACATAAAAGAGATGTATTTTTTTGTTTAAAATATAAGTAAAACACAATAATTAATGTTAAAAAAAAGTAACAAGAAGGTATTACCAATATGTAATGAAAATATTGCTCTGGTAAATCAAATCTACTAACGCTCACATCCATTATTTGTCCGTTAGGCTTCATAATTGTTAGCAAGCTTGCCGTACGTAATAAATGATCATGTTTTATATTAGGGATATCCTCTATATGAAGGTTATTTACACTTAAAATTACATCTCCTTCAGAAATTCGAATTCCATCCTCTAATTGTTTATTGTACGAACTAGTTACTACCCATTCCCCATTCGCTTCTTTTAAATCTATACCCAAAAAATGCTTGCTGTAAGTAATATACAGTAGGTAAGTTCCTAGCAATATGTAAATACTTACAGCAAGCAGAAACCATATACGTTTAAATATTTTTAGTTCCAAAATCCATTTTCTAAGCGTACGTCTTCTTCAAATGAATCAAGTATCGCTCTTTGCTCCAAAGCTGAAACTCCAATTAATGAAGCTTTTTGTTCTTTTAAGAGTGCCACTAAGTCTGGGTTTTTTTCTAGATGTTGAATTACATTAATCATCTTAATCTCTCCTCAACTTATTAGTTTTTTTAGGTAATCTTTACATACTTCATTTATAGCTACATTTTCAAGAATATCTAATGCTCTAAACTTGTAAACATTCTTAATAGTAATTGCATAACGTATTGCGCCACCATTTGTCAACTCATTTTCCGTAGCATTATTATCCAAAAATGCAACTATATCATCATTATAATAGTTTACAACAGAATTTGAAACATCATTTCCCTGCGATAAAAGATAAATAATAGGCAATGAGTATCTTTTGTTTAGTAAATCATTTTTAGGTCCCCAAGTTTTTAAACTTTGAATATCATTTTTAATTTGTTGGATAATACCTATATATTTCCCATACTCCTCAATCTCAGAAGATTTCTCCCCTTTTGCAAGCACTTCGCCAATTAAGCAGCTCATTGCTGTTAAAGAACCCGACTTTTGTTCAATCATTTGTATATATGATTGCTCATCCCTACAAGTATTAAGTAAATCTAGTTGCTGACCGTTTATACTTCGTAATGCATAATCCTCTAGTATTTGAATAGCAATACTTTTGTGTTCAAAGGTAGACTCACGTATAGTTCTAGAAGCCATGACTAGCATAGCTAAAGCAACATTTAATGATAATTCAGGTGTTTTAGTCCAACTGTAGTCTGAATCCTTGTCCTGCAAGTCGTCGATTATATCAAACGATAAAATTAAAAGTTCGATAGCTGCGGCAACTTTATAAATGTCCTCGTTCAAACAATCTGTAAACGCTTCATAATGCCAATAACAAAGCTTGCCAAATGAATAGCCAACTGCCTTTTTTTCTTCTTTAAATTTTTTTAGCATCGACCGTAATTCATGACTGATCAATGTCTCGTTTTCAAATAGAATGTCCAATGCTTCATTAATTTGTTCGTCAAGCTCCTGCAATAGTCCTCTCCTCCCTTAAGTATGTTAATAAATATTATACAGATTAATGGGAAATAATACTAGAGACCGAAATCATAAGATAATATTTCACATTATATCATTAGCACAATATACCGCCAAAAAGTGGCGGTATTTGTGGAAAGCACGCCAGTTCTTTATTTAGGGATAGTAAAATAAGTGGCGGAGTTATATTATTGACCGCCATTTTTTGGCGTAAACTCACCATTGAAATGGCGTCCTCACTGATGATACGCTTACATTAAGCTAAGATAAATTTGTATTCCGTTCGTACACTAATCTTAGAGTTATAAAGTTCATTAGAAACTAGATTGTATACTATGTATATAAGTTGATTGGGGAGAGGACGGGCCGCTTCTCGGGATTAGAGTTATATTGAACGCCTATTCAGAATGGAAATCCCCTACGTTTATCGTGAAGTGCCATTTTCACATAATCTATTAACAAGGAAATTCTCGAAACACTGGGAGTGATTGAAATGAAAAATGAAGTAAATGAAAACGTTTTATTACTTACAGCTAATTTTTCCTGTACAATTTTAATCTCTGAAGAAGAAATCACTATTAAAAAACCTTCGAAAGAACAACAATATATTGAGCAAATTATTATTGATGCTGAGCAACAGGTTTTTAAAGAAACATTAGCAGAGTATAAAAGCAAATCTACATTTTCAAATTTTATTTGCAATATTCCTGGATTTGAAGATACTTTTCAGCAAAGGCTGGACAGTTTTATTGAACAATACGGAATTATAAGAGTATCCGAAGAAAGCCTGTCTATATTGCCTTTAGTAAGTCCATTTACTTCCGAATTAAACATACATACACCTGTACTCTATATGTCACCAAGCTTTAGTATTATAAACGCAAGAGGCAATTGCTCTAACGCTTCGTCAATTGGAAATGCTATTAAAATTGGAGAAACAGTCGGTTTACCTACTTATCTTTTTAATTCAGAAATGGAAATGTCCTCTTTAAGGGACGTCACTGCTGTAAAAAAAGCAAATTGGGCACCACAACAATCGACTGCCACTTTCACCGGGGTTTCCATTAATGACAATGGTTTTTCTCTAAATATTACTACAACATTAAATTCATGGAATAGAACGTCCATTAAGCATTAATACTAGACTGGGTATGGCACAGATATAGTTATGTGCCTCGCCCTTCTTCCTTAAAATCGTTCTTTATGCCATTTTATAGTTCTTTGACTTTTTCCGACGATCTAGCGGTTCTTTCCGTCGCTTTGACTATCTATCATTGCATTTCTATCGGACAATGCAATGATTCTACTATTCATAAGAAAAAGGTGCCTCAAATGAACTTTGAGACACCTCTAATTACTAACCTTTTACATAATAAACTTCTTGGCCGCTTTCGATGATATGATCTGGCTTAGGTTTACCCGCATTTGCTTTATGACCAGCAATATGTTCGGGACTCTTCTCCCAGTTTTTCCACGCTTCTTCTGATTCCCATCGAACCATAATTAGCACTTCCTCATCACCACGTCGTACTTTTTTTACAAGTACTTGCTTATCGATAAAGCCTGGCTGTTGTTCAAGCAATGACGGACCATCTTTTTTGGCGCCAAAACGCTCAACAACTTTATCCGAATTCCCTTCCGTAACGACAATACGTTTAATTTGTACAAACATATTAGTTAAACGCCTTTAAAACGTCTTCAGCTTTTTGAGTTTCAGAAGTTAAACCGCCACCAGATAAATACCAAACTTGTGGATCTAAATAAAAGATTTTACCATTTTTCGCAGCGTGAGTAGCACCAACGATTTCGTTTTCAATTGCAGCTTTTGTACCAGACTCGCCTTCTGGATTTACAGCAGCATCACGATCAACTACGAATAAAACGTCTGGGTTTGTGTCACGGATATATTCGAAGCTTACATTGTCGCCATGTGTATCGACTTTAATTTTTTCATCAGCAGGTTTTACACCAAACACATCATGGATCACACCGAAACGTGAACCAGGACCATATGCAGATAATGAACCTTCAGAACCTAGAACGATTAAAGCTTTTTCTTTAGCTGAAGCTGATTTAGCTTTAACTTCCTCTACTTTTGCTTCGTATGCAGCAAATGCATCAGCAGCTTCTTTTTCTTTACCAAAGATCTTACCAGCTAATTCAGTTTTTTCTTTGAATGATTCCACGAAATTTTGATCATCTACACCTACATATACAGTTGGCGCAATTTTAGATAATTCATCGTAAGCAGATGCTTGACGACCAGAGATGAAAATAATGTCTGGATTCATTGAAGAGATTGCTTCAAAGTCAGGCTCTTTTAAAGCACCAACATTAACATAATCTTTACCAGCATATTTACTTAAGTATTTTGGAACTGATTTTTGTGGAACACCTGCAACTTTAACACCTAAAGCATCTAAAGTATCAAGGAAACCATAGTCAAATACAACAACATTCTTTGGTTGCTCTTTAAGCGTTACTTCTTTAAAAGTATCTTCACCATCTTTGATAGCTGGGATCGTAAGTGGGTAAGATGTAGCTTCTTCCTTTTGCTCTTCAGCTGGCTTATCAGTTGAAGAACCTTTATCTTCTTTTTTTGCTTCGTCTTTAGAACCGCAAGCAGCTAGTACTAAAAGCATCATTGCCATTAACACAGTAAGTAATTTCCAATTTTTCATTGTAAAATTGCTCCTTTATTTTTTAGATGGACATTTCCATCTATTATTTTTTTAAGAGTTAAAATATACACAAATGCGACAACCATTCTGTTCTTGAACTGGGATATCCATATCGTAAATTTCCTTAAGCGCATCAGAGTTGATGATGTCATTTGTTGGACCGTCTTTGACAACACGTCCATTTTTTAATGCGACAATATGATCAGAGTATACGGAAGCAAAGTTAATATCATGTAATACAATGACAACTGTTTTCCCTAGCTCATCAACGAGCTTTCGCAAAATTTTCATGATTTGCACAGAGTGCTTCATGTCTAAATTGTTAAGCGGCTCATCAAGCAAAATATAGTCTGTATCCTGCGCAATAACCATTGCAATAAATGCACGTTGACGTTGACCACCAGATAATTCATCCAAATAATTGTGCTGAATATCCTTTAAATTCATATATTGAATTGCTTCATCTATCTTTAGCTCATCCTCAGGCTTCAAATTCCCTTTCGAATAAGGGAAACGCCCAAATGAAACAAGCTCACGAATTGTTAGGCGAACATTCATATAGTTTGACTGTTTTAAAATGGATACTCGCTTCGCAAAATCATCCGATTTCCAACGACGTACATCTGATTTATCGAGTAATACTTCTCCAGTGTCTGCATTAAGTAAACGGCTTACCATTGAAAGCAATGTTGATTTACCTGCGCCATTCGGTCCAATAAAAGACGTAATTTTCCCTGGTGCAACGTCCACACTGACATCTTGAATGACCGGTTTTTTCCCAAAAAACTTAGAGATTTCTTTTACTTGGATCATCCCGCTGACCTACTTTCCTTCAATAATAAGTAGATGAAGTACACGCCACCTACGAAGTTTATAATAACGCTTAGTGTTGTATCGAAATTAAAAATACGTTCGACCACAAACTGACCACCGACCAAAGCTACAATACTCATTACACAAGAACCTGCGATTATCACAGAGTGCTTGTACGTCTTGAAAAATTGATACGATAAATTTGCCACGATTAAGCCAAAGAAAGTAATAGGCCCAACAAGAGCTGTAGAAACGGCAATTAATACTGAAGATAATATGAGCATACGCTGTACAAGCTTGTCATACGGTACCCCTAAATTAATTGCTGTATCACGTCCAAGAGACATTACATCTAATTGGTTCATGTGACGCCAGCCATATACAAAGGTAATGATTATGACGACACCAGCAAGCCATACTAAATCCGAATTGACATTATTGAAGCTTGCAAACATTTTACTTTGTAAGCTTAAAAACTCATTCGGGTCTATTAGGACTTGGAAGAACGTAGTTACGCTTCCTAAAAACGTTCCGACAATCATACCGACAAGCAGCAAGAAATAAATCGGACGTTTTCCTTCCTTGAACAATACTCGATAAAATATTACCGCAAAGACAACCATCGCTAAAACAGCTAGTAAGAAATTGTATTTGGCGTTAATAACGAATATCGACATAGAGCCAAAGAAGAAATAGATGAACGTTTGAACCATCATATATAATGCATCAAGTCCCATTACACTTGGCGTTAAAATACGGTTATGTGTAATCGTTTGGAATACTACAGTTGAATATGCAATCGCAATTCCTGTTAACGACATCGCTACCACTTTAATAAGGCGGCGTGGAAACGCATAATGATAGTTACCATTAAGCTCATAAAATACATACAGTAAAATAGATGCTACAGCCAAACCTAGTAAAATCAACATTTTTGTACGGCTACGCATATGCTCTCCCCCTAAACAACATAATTAGGAAGATCGCACTTCCGATGACACCGACAGTCATACTAATCGGAATTTCATAAGGGAAAATCAGTACACGCCCTACAATGTCGCAGAATAATAAGAACGACATACCTAGTAATGCTGTATGAGGCAATGTCTTAGAAAGATTATCCCCTTTGAACAGCGAAACTATATTTGGAATGATTAAACCAAGGAACGGTATCATACCAACTGTTAGCACCACTGTCGTCGAAATAAGTGCTACTAACACTAAACCTAAGTTCACAACGAATTTATAAGAAAGACCAAGGTTTTTTGCAAAATCCTCACCCATTCCTGCCACTGTGAAGCGGTTCGCATAAATGTAAGCTAAAATCAGCACGGGTACACTTATGTATAAAAGCTCATAACGACCTTTCATCATTAATGAGAAATCTCCCTGTAACCATGCAGAAATGTTTTGGATAATATCCGCCTTATACGCAAAGAACGTCGTAATTGACGAAAGGATATTCCCAAACATTAAGCCAATAAGCGGAATAAAGATCGCATCTGTAAACTTTATTCGATTTAATATTTGCATAAACAATAATGTGCCGGCTAAAGCAAATATGAAAGCGAAGGAAATTTTTTGAAAGTACGTGACATTTGTGAAAAACATCATTGAAATTAGTACCCCCAACTTTGTAGCATCTAATGTACCTGCTGTCGTTGGTGACACGAACTTATTCCTACTTAAGCTTTGCATAATTAAACCAGCAATACTCATACCTGCACCTGCTAACAAAATTGCTACAAGCCTCGGTATACGACTGATAAAAAATAGTCTAGTTTCTTCTGATTCAAAATCTAATAGATCACTCGGTTTTATATCAACTACACCGATAAATAGTGAAACTATAGACAGAACAACAGTTGCTGTAAAAAGATATCTTTTTTTCATTGTAATCCCCGGTAGATTCATTTTTGCTCGTAATCATTGAAAATGATTATCATTACTCACGATTCTCATTATAAGCGTGTTTCTATTCTCAGTCAACCTACAACTGAGAATTATTCTCGCTTTATTTGAGAATCCTTAAAAACAAGAATTCTCAACGAAAAATTTGCCTTCAGTGTTATTTCTAAAGTTAAAAATTTCTACATTTTTCACACAAATAAAAAGGTAATTGAGAATAAAATACTAATTCCTTCTCAATTACCTTATCAAAGCAATTATACCTCGGCATAATTGCGTTCGGAGGCTTTCGGCCAATGGATGTATTGCCACAGGTGACGTGGCGTTTTTAGACTGAGTTCTTCTATTTAAGCGGATGTTTAGACACCACTAAAAAGTGACTTAAAACCACATTCATCTCACCACCGTAGAAGTGGGAGATGTGCTCCAAAGAAGTTAAGTTATTCGTCGACCGCCTTTTAGCCACGCAAAAATAATTAACACGATTAATACAAAACCGACATATCCCATCACAGCATATAGCTTAGCTACAAGCGTTGTAAAACCCGCGAGACTTGCTAAAAAGGCCAAACTACCGATAAAAACGGCAGTTACCTTAAAACTGGCCTTATTAGGCTTTAAAAATCTCACCATAAATGAATAGAACATCCCCACTGCTGTATTATAAATCATCCCTAATAAAGAAAAGGACATCAATAGACCAATAAGAGGATGAATTTCATTTGCCAAAGCTAACATTGGTATATCAATGCCAACGATAACATTCATTTTTGCAAGAAGAGACAGGTTAATAAGTAGAATTAAAGCTCCAAGCAAAATCCCACCAATAATACCTCCCAGCCCTGCCACTTTTTCATTGCGAATAGACCCACACATAACAGTTAAAAGAGAAAAACATACACCGATATTAAAAGACAAATACAGTAAAGCAGTAACCCACCAGCTTTTAGAACTTACCTGTGCTTGTTGTGCAATAACAGCTTGTTCGACAAAGGTTAAATCCATCGTAGCTAATGAATAGATCGCTATTATCGAGACAATTGCTAGCAGATAGGGCGTAGCAATTGCAATAACGTTTATAATGCTCTTCACATCCATCATAACTGTCGCTATAGTAAGTACAATCATAAAAATGCTCCCAAGCCAAACGGGTAGTCCAAACATTTGATGTAACGTAGCACCCGCTCCTGCAAACATGATTACTGCTACACCGAATAAGAAAAGCGACAGTAAATAATCCATCACCAAACCTACAGCATTACCTGAAATTTGATAAATTAAATCCTTGTGCGATGTCGTACGTAATCTTGAGCTAATTTGAGCAATGCACATTCCTACTAAGGCAAACCCAACTGTAGCTATAAGTGCACCATAAATCCCTTGAAAGCCATAGCTCGTAAAATATAGTACGATTTCCTGTCCTGATGCAAATCCCGCACCGACAATAATCCCTACATAGGCACCACCGATTTGCAAACTTTTTTTCAATCAGTTCTCTCCCTGTTTATCCTATTATTGGGGTCATCACCAAAACGTGTGGTTGATTTCCGTTCCGACTGGGCTCTTTGCCGCTGACGCTTCGCTTTCGCGCAGAAAAAAACATTTGCCGCTGACGCTTCGCTTTCGCGCAGAAAAAAAACATTTGCCGCTGACGCTTCGCTTTCGCACAGAGCAGAGCTTCCTGGGGCGTCCGATGAGCCGCTTCACTCGCGATGCTCGCTTTGGTGATGAACCTATTATTGATAGACCTTCTTACTGATTGTTTGCTTATCAATTACCTTCATATTAGGTGTATATCCAATTCCAGCCGTTTGTGGCACACGAATATAACCATCTTCTACAATTACTTCCGGTGTAATGATATCCTCATACCAATAATGACTAGAGCCTGCAGTATCCCCAGGCAACACAAAATTAGAGAGCGATGTTAATGCAATATTATGTGCTCGTCCGATTCCTGCCTCTAACATACCGCCACACCAAACAGGGATATTATTTTCCTTACATAAATCATGAATTCTTCTTGCTTCCGTTAAACCGCCTACGCGTCCTATTTTTATATTAATAACACCACAACTACCTAGCTCTATAGCTTTTCGAGCATCTTCGTAGGAGGTGATGCTTTCATCTAAGCAAATAGGCGTTTTTAACTTTCGCTGTAGCTTAGCATGATCGACAATATCATCAACTGCTAACGGTTGCTCAATCATTAATAGATTAAATGCATCCAGTTGCTGCAATACATCCATATCGTTCAATGTATACGCAGAATTAGCATCTACCATCAATGGCAGTTCTGGCATTTCAGCACGAATAGCACGAATAACTCCTACATCGTGACCGGGCTTAATTTTCACCTTTACACGTTTATAGCCTTTATTTACATGGCCTTTTAATAAATCAATTAATGCCTCTGTGGAAGATTGAATACCTACGCTAACACCTACCTCTATTTGTTCCTTAACTCCGCCTAACGCTTGAGCAAGTGATTGCTTCGTTTGTTGAGCGTAAATATCCCAAATAGCCCCTTCAATAGAGGATTTCGCCATGCAATTACGACGAATAGCAGAGAACAAAGCACTGACTTCATCTGGATGCCCGACCTCTTTATGTAACAAGATGGGGATTAAGAAGTCTTCAAGCACATGCCATGTTGTTTTTAACGTCTCCTCTGTATACCACGGCGCTACAAAGGCAACAGCTTCTCCCCATCCTACAGTTCCTGATTGATCTATCGCTTCTATTAGTAAGAGCTCTTTTTCATCAATTGTGCCAAAACTCGTTGTAAATGGTGCTTTCATAGGCATTTTTATATGTCTCACTGTAATCTGTTCTAGTTTCACACGATGTCACTCCTTATCCTTATTATAAAGCTAATAAGGAGCGTCTGACTAATAGATAGCTGTGAACATATTCCTTATTCTTTTTCACTCGAACAATTGCATAATTTTGTTCAAACAATGTCGTTAAAATAGTACGTACTTTATAACGCCAGTCCTCCGCAAGCCTAGGACTTTCCACTTTCATCTTTTGTAAAAATTGAGGAATGGGTAATAAATAGGCGTCCTTATAATACGATTGCTCTTGCTGAAATTCACCATCAACATCGAGCACCGGTAAGCCATCTACCGTTAAAGACCACGGTACAATTTCGTCAGCTTCTTCTTCCAGTTCATCTAGGGAATCCTCCACTCGATCGCGTTCAATCCACCATTCAACAACGATTCGATCTGAAGGTAGCCCATCGTTAAAGTCATCCTCGAGCGGACCATAGTAATCATTTTCGTACTGAAAACTAAAGGCATTGAGCTTTAAAAATGATAAATTAGCCATACACGCTTCTAGCGGATCAAATAGCCAAATCACAAGCTGAAACCCATGTTCTTTTGCATATTCCTGTTGGGCATGCTTTAATAATTCACCTACACCTTGTTCACGATATGTTTCCTCCACGCCAATCATGTGTGAATGTAAATACATTTTTCCATGCCGATAGCCAACAAAGCAGTAGTTAAAGCCAATCAGCTTTTCTTCTAAATATGCTCCAAGGATTAACCCACCATTTTGTACAGCTGCTAACAATTGATGTGAGGGAATAGCCTGACTCCCCCATATACTTTCGTTCAAAATTTGTACTTCTGCAATTTCAGTAGGTGCTATTATTTTTTGAATACGTACTTTCTCTAACATTATGCTAATCCCTCCTTTGAGTTCCCCGACTCCAATGCTAACAATACCGCTCTTGTAAGAATTTCAACTCCCGTCACAAGCCTCGCCTGCTTAAATTTCATCTTTGGATGATGTAGGCCTGGTGTCACCCCACAGCCTAAGCCTAACATCGTAGATTTTAAATGCGGGCGTTGAACAGTATAGTGATGAAAATCTTCTCCTCCAGGTGTATGAACTGGCTTTCTTAAATTCGACAACCCAGTTGCTTGCACGATTGCCTGCTCCATAATATATTGAGCAGTTGGATCTACTTCAGCTGCTACTACATTTGCTACTGTACGTAATTCAATCTGTACTTTATGCAAGATCTTGGAAGAATCAATAACCCTTTTTATTCCCTGTGCAAGGGCATCCATTACATCATTTTGCTGAGCTCGTATATCGATGGTAAACGCTGCACTTCCAGGAATAATATTGCCGGATTCTCCCCCAGCATGGAATTTGGTCATCTTAATTGATACAGGAACCATTGGATCTGTATGAAGTGTTCTTAAATCTTCGATAATAGTTGCTCCTACTTCAATGGCGTTCACGCCGAGATGCGGTCTTGCTGCGTGGGCATCTTCTCCAATGATTTCTCCCTCAAGCAATCGAGAGGCTCCATGATGCAATGCGGCACAATAAGTACCGTCTTCAAGCTCATGAACAGGTCTTACATGGACACCAAATAAAAAGTCTAAATCATCAATGATCCCTTCTTTTAAAACCGATAAAGCACCAGTTCCTTTTTCTTCAGCTGGTTGAAAAATCACACGAATTGTACCGTTGAATGAAGGAGCAAGCTCTTTCAAAAGTAATAGAGCACCAATTGCCATCGTCATATGTCCGTCATGGCCACAGGAGTGGTTCGCACGAAATTCACCATCTACTTCCTGCCATAACGCATCAATATCCGTACGCAAACCGACTTTAGGACTACCACTTCCTACGTCAACATAAAGACCAGTACTGTTTTTAAAGCGTATTGGTGAAAATCCTTCACGCGTTAGTAAATCAACAATATAATTTGTTGTTTCTACCTCATGCCAGCTTATTTCTGGATTCGCGTGCAAATACGTGAAAATCTCCATTAATCTTGGCCTCAAACGACTTAAAGCTTCCTTCATAGCATCCAACTCCTTAAATTATCATACTATTAAGATTATTATAACGAAAATGAAATCTTTTCACACAAAAAACATATTCCCGCATTCAGAAAATTACCTACATGATACAGTTTATTACGTTCAGACTGTAGATAATTTATTATATCGAGTCATAAAGTACATTGATTAATCATCTTTTATCCACTTTTAATAATTAGAAGATGCTGATTTTCGCTAAAGGCTATAATAATATGCCTACATAAGTTAAATTTAAGGCTTATCATCGAAGATTGGGGATGATATTTGATTAATTATGCCTCGGCATAATTGCGTCCGAAATCGGCTTTGTGCTTAGACCTGCAGATGTTTTTTTTGTGAAAGCGCAGTGCTAACGTAGCGGTAGCGGTAAATGTTTTTTACTGCGCGAAAGCGAAGCGGCAGCGGCAAATGTTTTCTTCTGCGCGAAAGCGAAGCGGCAGCGGCAAATGTTTTCTTCTGCGCGAAAGCGAAGCGGCAGCGGCAAAGCGCCAACCGGAACGGAAATCAACTACACGTTATGTGATGTGCAAAGTATCAACAAGATCTCTCTTCATACAAAAAAGATGCAAGTACAGTTATTTGAATAACTGTACTCACATCTTTTGATTAGTTAATACCTCGCATAGCTTTTGAAATGAATGGCGAAAGTACTAATATTATGATCCCTAAAACAATTGATAATGAGCCTAAGAAACCGAAGTATGTGAATTCACTTACCACTTCATAGACTTTTACAAGTTGTGCGTTGATTGCTTGCGCTGCTGCGCTTGTTAAAAACCAAAGTGACATCGTTTGTGCAGCAAAAGCCTTCGGAGCCAATTTTGTAGTAACTGACAACCCTACTGGCGATAATAATAACTCCCCAACTACAACTAAAAAGAATGATAATACTAACCACCATGGACTTACTAAATCTGTACCACCGGATAAATACGCTGGTAGCATCATCACTAAGAATGACAATCCTGCAAAGAATAATGCATAAGCGAATTTACGCGGTGTAGATGGTTGCTTATCTCCCCACTTCATCCATAACATGGCAAATAACGGAGCCATCGTAACGACGAATAAAGGGTTTAACGATTGGAACCAAGAAGATGGAATATGAAAACTACCAATATCCAATCGTGTACGACTATCTGCATACGTTGCTAAAATAGTCGCCCCTTGTTCTTGGATTGCCCAAAACATTACAGCCGATAAAAACAAAGGAATATAAGCGAGCACGCGAGACTTCTCATCCTTAGTTGTTTTCTCACTTCGATACATATAAATAAAGTACACCGTTGGAATTACAATACCTAGTATCGTAATAATTAAACCAAAAACATTCACTGTTAGTACGCCAGTTTTGATACCAATTGCCCCAGCAATAATAATAAGGAGCGCTATAATCCCAAATCGTGTAAAGACTTTTTTTCGTTCTTCAGGCAGTAACGGGTTGTTTACCTGTAACCCTGCCAACCCTAAATATTTTTTTTCTGTTAATTTAAAAATAATTAAACCAACTAACATTCCGATCCCTGCTGCACCAAAGCCTAGGTGGAAATTATACTGTTGTCCAATTGTTCCGACAATTAATGGTGCAAGGAATGATCCCATGTTAATGCTCATATAGAAAATTGAAAAACCTGCATCACGACGATTATCTGTATCAGCGTACATATCTCCGACAATGCTTGAAACGTTCGGTTTTAATAAGCCTGTCCCAATGACAATAAAGAACATTGAAACAAATAACATGCTTACGCCACCAGGTAACGCTAGCAGGAAATGTCCAAACATAATGAACACGCCACCATAGAAAATGGTTCTACGTGTACCTAGTATTCGGTCAGCAATCCAACCACCGATAATCCCTGACATGTAAACCAGTGATCCGTAGATGGCCATAATGGAGTTTGCTAGTCCACGATCTAGACCTAAGCCGCCTTCATGCAATTCATAATACATAAAGAAAATCAGAATTGCTCGCATACCGTAGTATGAGAATCGTTCCCAAAATTCAGTGAAAAATAATGTAAAGAGCCCTTTAGGGTGTCCGACAAAGCCATTTTGAGGGACGGATTTTACAATTTCATCTTTAGTAGACATAAAAATATCCTCTCCCGATTTCATTATTCAATAATAATATTATTACCCAAAAGTAAGGATAAAAACTTTATTTCACCATACTAAAGTGTTTAAAAAACTTTTTCAAGAGTTTTAAAAAATGTTGAAATATTACACCTTTTCTCTAAATTCAGAATGATTTTTGTAGAATTATAGCAAACCTGTTGCTATTCCTAAGTTTTCTCACTTTTTGATATCTACTAAATTACAAACTACCACAAAATTATTCTAAAATATTTTATAGTCAGATTATTTATTTTATTAACAAATAAGCTAGTATTATCTATAATTTCATTCACAACGATATAAATTCGCTTTACGATTACAAAAAAGCACGCTAGAAACAAGGAGCGCTTCTAGCATGCTTTTAGAACAATGATGTGATTGCTTATTTAATGACATATTGTTGGAATTTTGCGTAATCTGCTTCTTTTACCTCTATTGTTAGAAGCGTACCATTTTCTTCATACACTGTTTCATAGACAGAAGCATGTTCATTTAAATAAGAGACAATATTCCCCTGTTCATACGGAATAAGCATATTACATGTTACATAAGCAGAGAAAATATGCTGACGTACCATTTGCAATAATTCTTCTAACCCTATCGCTTGTTTCGCAGAAATCCAAATATTATCACCACTAATAACAGGATAAGGAACGTTTGCTATATCCGCTTTATTATACACATAAATTGTCGGAATCCCTTCAACGCCAACTGCCTTAAGCGTTTCATTTGTTACATCCATCATAAAGCCGTGCTCAGAATTGGAAACATCTACAACATGGAGCAGTAAGTCGGCGTCACGAGCCTCTTCCAATGTTGAGCGGAATGCCTTTACTAAATGATGCGGTAATTTACTAACGAAACCAACTGTATCTGTTAATAGGAATGTCTTTTTATCAGATAATTCTATTTGACGGACAGATGTTTCAAGTGTGGCAAAAAGCATGTCCTTCTCAAACACCTGTTTATGATCTTCTTGCCCTATTTTCGAAAGTAGCTGATTCATAATAGTTGACTTACCAGCATTCGTATAGCCGACAATGGAAACGACAGGGATCGCATTTTTACGTCGTTGTTTACGCTGCGTCTCTCGTTGCTCCTTTACATGCTCTAGCTCCTTCTTTATTTTCGAAATCTGATCCTCAATTTTCCGACGGTCGAGCTCGAGCTTTGTCTCACCAGCACCACGGTTTTTAAAGCCACCCCCTGTGCCACCACCTTGACGGCTGAGAGATGCATGTAAGCCGACTAAACGAGGTAGCATATATTGCAATTGCGCTAACTCGACTTGCATCTGTGCTTCACGTGTTTTAGCACGACGTCCAAAAATATCTAAAATCAACATCGTTCTATCAATAACCTTCGTCTCCAAATCACGTTCTAAATTACGGATTTGCGAAGGTGATAATTCATCATTAAAGATTACTAAATTTGCTTGTGCTTCATCATAAAAGTTTTTTATTTCTTCAATTTTTCCAGTACCAACATAATGAGATGGCGTAATGCGCTCTAAATTTTGTGTGACAATGCCGGCAACTTCAACATTCAACGCTTCAGCTAAATTTTTTAGCTCCTCCATTGAATAATCAAAATGCTCATCATTCCGTAGATTTACACCAACTAAAACAGCTTTTTCCAACAATATATCTACTTCTTTAATTTTATCCATCCACAAACCTCCCACCAAACTTTGGTGCTACTACGACAAATTTTCTTCATCTTACCATATAATGTCCTAATTCGTGTCGTTTAACATATATATCGTAAAAAATGCGCCTTTATGCAAAAGGCGCATTTCATTTTTACTTACGTTCTTCTTTTAGTAATACTTCCGTGCGATTGAATTCGTCTTCAATATCTTTATTCGGTCTATATGTCAAAACACTAACAATAACCGCAACGATTAAGCATACAAAGAAGCCTGGAACAATCTCATATAATGTATCAGCTAAGAACTTTATTTTCCCCCAAACAAAGGCAGTTGCAGCACCAGCTACCATCCCACTTAGCGCTCCGTAATTCGTTAATTTTCTCCAATACAGCGACAGCAATATTACAGGACCGAACGCTGCACCGAAGCCAGCCCAAGCAAAGCCCACTAAGTCTAAAATAGAACTATCTGGATTCCATGCTAAAATCCCTGCGACGATAGCTACAACTAAAACAGCGACACGACCAACAAAGACATAATGCTTATCATCAGCCGTTTTATTAAATAAAGCTTTGTAAATGTCTTCAACAAGCGCTGACGAAGTAACAATTAATTGCGATGAAATGGTACTCATTACTGCGGCTAAAATGGCAGCTAGCATTATACCTGCAATAAATGGATGGAATAAAATTTGGCCAAGTACAATAAATACTGTCTCAGCGTCCTTTAATTCACCTGCATTTTGTTCATAATAAGCCACACCTACTAAAGCTGTTGCAATCGCTCCGAATAAACTTAACATCATCCAGCCAATACCGATACGACGAGCCTGCGTTGTTTCTTTTACTGAGCTTATCGCCATAAAGCGTACGATAATATGTGGTTGTCCAAAATAACCAAGTCCCCATGCAAGTGATGAAATAATTACTGCAGCAGTTGCATTTGAAGATAATAAGTTCAGATGATCAGGATTTACAGCTTTTATAGATGCTATCGTGTCTCCAATTCCACCTGTTAAAAACAATCCAAATAACGGTACAGAAATAAGTGCTATAAACATAATGAGACCCTGTAAAAAGTCTGTATAACTAACCGCTAAAAACCCTCCAAATAATGTGTATGCTACAACTACAGCAGATACAATTAATAAGCCAGTATGGTATTCATAGCCAAATGAGCTATCAAAAAACTTACCCCCTGCAACCATTCCTGAAGAAACATAAAATGTAAAGAAGATTAAAATAATGATACCTGACGCAATTCTTATTAGCTTAGTGTTGTCACGTAAACGATTATCTAAATAACTCGGAATAGTAATTGAGTCATTAGCAACTTGTGTATATACACGTAGCCTCGGTGCTACCAATAGCCAATTCAAATAGGCGCCAATTGTTAAGCCGATGGCAATCCAAGCCTTGGAAAGTCCGGCTAAATAGATCGCGCCCGGTAGACCCATTAATAGCCAGCCAGACATATCTGCTGCACCTGCGCTCAGCGCTGTAACAGCAGGGCCAAGCGAACGCCCCCCAAGCATATAATCCGTTAAATTTGATGTTTTCCTAAATGCATACCAACCGATTCCTAGCATGGCGATCATATAAATAATAATCGCAAGTAATTGATACATGTTTTCAGACATACTTTTCCCCCTTATTTCCCCTTGAGTCTTTTTATTAAAAATTCCCTATATTTAAAATACCACAAATATACAAGATAACCTATAATTATTCAAAGTGCGACTTCTAAAATTTATAATAGCAAAGCAATTCATAAAATGTGTTAAACTAGTGCCATCTATAACACGATAAAGAAGGCGAAATGTATGACATTTGAAGAAATGAAAACTCAGCTTATGGAGCGGATTATACAGCAGCAACTCGTTACTGCTACGATCAGTCAACCTCGTATGAAATCAAACGAAGTAAAGCGTATAAAGCTAAAACCTTTATTACTGAAGGATACTTACCATATACAAGTTGAATATCAATTTGAACGTATTTTAAAACACGAAAATGTTCTATTAGAAAATTTTCCTGAGAAACTAGAAGCATTTTTTATCGATTACCGTCAAGCGCATATTGATTTTATTGATGAAAATATACAAGTACAGCTATCAAAAAAGAACAAAGTACTATGGAAATCTGATAAGTCCTCAACGCCAAAGCAAGTTAATTTAGCGCATAATCGGAAGAAAAACTATTTACTGGCAGAGGATAAGCCATACCCGTTTTTAATTCGTCTTGGTGTGCAAACAGAAGAAGGAAAAATAAAGAAACAAAAATACGATAAGTTTAAACAAATCAACCGCTTCATCGAATTTATTGATGATGCATTAACCTATTTGCCAAAGGATCGTCAGGTTCGTATTTTAGATTTTGGTTCAGGCAAATCCTATTTAACATTCGCCCTATACCATTACTTAAAAATCGAAAAGGGCTTAGACATTCGTGTCACTGGTTTGGATTTAAAGAAGGAAGTTATTGAAGAATGCTCACGAATTGCACAGGATTTAGGCTATGAGCAGCTTGAATTTCTAGTAGGAGATATTAATGATTATAATGAGGAGTCTGCTGTGGACATGGTGGTGACTCTACACGCTTGTGATGTTGCCACTGATATGGCATTAGCCCGTGCTGTGAAATGGGGAGCAAGCGTTATTTTAAGTGTCCCTTGCTGCCAGCATGAGCTAAATCGTCAGCTTAACACACCAGCACTGGATATTATGCTTCAACACGGTCTCGTACGCGAACGTTTTGCAGCGCTCGCAACAGACTCAGTCCGAGCAGAAATCTTATCACTCGTTGGCTATGAGGCACAATTGCTAGAGTTCATAGATATGGAAAATACACCGAAAAACATTTTAATACGAGCCTATCATACAGGTAAAAAGCCAAGCTCTGAACAGCGCGCTAGCTATGATGCGTTTTTGAAGCTGCTAAATGCCAAGCCGTTTTTAGCGAATGAATTACAAGCTTACCTATAAAATGCCGCGTTATTTGTGAGTGAAGCGCGGGTATTTCTGAATTCACTTAAGCAAATGAAAAGGGCGGTCCAATAACTTCTGGACCGCCATTTCTATTATAGTTCTTGTCGTAATGCTTGAATAACGTCAATTTTCGTGGCCTTACGTGCTGGACGATAGCCTGATACCATCGCTACACCAATACTAATCGCTGATGCAATAAGAACGAGCTGCCAAGGAATAAGTGAAAATGTAATGTCATTTTTACTAAATGCATCTTCCCCTGTTGCTGCTTCTAGAATTAAAGGTAATGCAGCATTTGCTACAAAGCTAATAACATATGAAATAGCTACAGCCATCAAAGTCCCAATAATACCGATGAAAGTACTTTCCATTAAGAACAATCGTTGAATAAGCTTTGGACTTGCTCCGATCGCCTTTAAAACACCGATTTCACGAGTACGCTCTGTAACCGCCATAGTCATTGTATTAAAAATACCAATCGAGGCAATCAATACAGCAATTGTTCCTACAAATATTAAACCGATTTTTAAAACTAGGAAAAATACATTCATTTGATCCAATTGCTCAGTAATTGAATAAACGCTATAACCTTTGTCTTTTAGTTTGTCTAATATCGGCTTTACATTTTCCATGCTGTCAGCAAAAATATTAAACTCGGAATAAAACATGTCATCCTCTTTAACATTACCTGTTGCTACTAACTTTGTAGCTAACATCGGCTTTTGCTCTGTATCCATATAAACTGAGTTGTTGATCATCCAGTCATAGGAAGGCTTCTTCATAACACCGACAATCGTATATTTCATTTTCTCTGTCTCTTTTGCCCCATCAGTATGTGGCGTTAATAATAATTCGATCTCTTTACCAATTAATGAGTCCTTATAACCTTCCTCACTACCATTATAAAACGTGCCTTCTAATTCAGCTTTTTTACTCTTTTCTTCAATAATTTTGCGCTCAGCATCATTGACTAATGTTTGAGCAAAATGGTAGCCTACAACGATTTCGTTTGGCTTTGTTGGATACTTTCCTTCTGCAAGCTTGCCATTTACTTGCTCAAAATCATGCATATTTGCAACGTATAAATCAGATTGTGTATCACGATCCTCAAAAAATGAATGTGCGGATGCATTGACAGTAATCGTTTCGAGTACTGTTTTCACATGATCTATACTTTTTATTTCATTAATTTGTTCCTTTGTAATTTGATCATTCCCATGCACTTGAATTTTCGTCACTTTTTCATCCGATAATATTTCATTACGTAATGAATCCTGCAGCCCAAACCCAACTGATGCGAGGACAATCAAAAATGCACAGCCCATTGTTGCCGCTAGCACGGTCATAAACACACGTAATTTATTTTTCTTTATATGCTGTTTAACAAAATCTAATTGATCTTTAAATAACATATTATGCTTCCTCCTTTACAAGTTCCCCATCGTACATGCGGAAACGTCGATGTGCTATCGTCGCTACTTCCTCGTCGTGAGTAATGATGACAAATGTTAAGCCAAGCTCACGGTTTAGACTTTGAATGAGCAGCAATATATCTTGCTCTGTTTCCG
Source organism: Lysinibacillus sphaericus (assembly GCF_006864135.1). GTDB lineage: Bacteria > Bacillota > Bacilli > Bacillales_A > Planococcaceae > Lysinibacillus. Next base: position 89,273 of record NZ_SADV01000006.1, read on the forward strand.
AATCAAGACTTCCTGTCGGCTCATCCGCCAACAAAATAGGAGGATTTGTAATTAAGGCTCTTGCAATACTTACACGCTGTTGCTGACCACCGGATAATTCATTTGGGTAATGGTCTGCTACCTCTGTTAACCCAACCTTGTCCATTAATTTTTTCACCTTTTCTATACGCATAGCTCCCTTGATACCCTGTAACTTCAAAGGTAGCTCAATGTTTTCAAATGCCGTTAAGCCTGGCATCAGTTGAAAGTTTTGAAAGATAAATCCGAACTGTTGCAAGCGAAAAGCAGCACTTTCTGCTTCAGTGAGATGAGCTGTTTCCATTCCGTTTACCTTAATAGATCCTTGTTCAGATTTCATATATCCAGCTAATATTTGTAATAAGGTTGATTTCCCAGAGCCACTTTTCCCAACGATTGCGACAATCTCTCCTTTTTTTACCTCAAAATTGACACCCTTTAATACCGGAACCTGTTTTTCCTTACCTTTCTTTCCAATTAAAAATGTATGTTGTAAGTTCTCGACTTGAATCATTTTTAACTATACTCCCCTTTCACCTTCTTCTGACTCATAACGTAGGGTTGATTTACGTTCCTGCTGGTTGCTTCCCTACAAAAGCCATCCTAAATTTTAGGTTATGAGCCTTTACTTCTCCATTGTAGAATATAATTCTTAATAAAGTTGAAGGATAAAAATGAAGATATTCTTAAGAAAATGGAAAACGACAAGCAAAACATTTTCTTTACATTCGCTTTACAATTCATTCGGAAATTTTCCAAAACTTTATGTCCAAATAGTATCTTTTTGTATTAAACAGAGGGAAATTTCTTTATAAAACCTACCTTTAAGGCATTTTTCTGTATTAATAAAAACAAATACAGCAATACCTTTATTATTTTGTGAACAAATTGTATATTACAAAATTGTAAAGTTTTCTGTAGAATTGAAGAATTTTATGTAGATAATTTAAAGATTTTGTTATGATAGTAAAGTTTAGAGGCCAATTTATTTATATCCAGGAGGATTCGATTTACATGCTTAACTCAAAAAAACAAGACCCTTTCTTTATAGCTTTGCATAAAATTGCTGAGAATATGAGAGAGGCCGTACATTACGCAAATGATTTTCGTATTAACAGTGTGGCTGACCTAAAAGAGATTAGCATTACTATGAAAAATTACGAAACAGCTGGTGATAAGCTCATTCATGAACTAATCGTGATGCTAAATAAATCATTTATGACACCTATCGAACGCGAAGACATTCTAGAATTCGCCATTCGTATGGACGACGTATTAGATGGTACGGAGCATTGTATCGCTCATTTTGAGATGTTCTCTCTAACTGAGGTTGATGAATCAATGCGTACTTTCTTAGGCTATATTTCAAAAAGTGCTGATGAAATTGTAAAAGCAACAGAAGAGTTAAAGAAAAAGAATCTTATTGGCATGCGCCCACACGCAATTCTTATTAAGGACTATGAACGTGAATGTGATGAGGTGCAACGTTCGTCTATTAAACAACTATTTTTAAATGAAAAAGATCCAATTCGACTTATTAAATATAAAGATATATATGAACAACTTGAAGACATCGCTGATCATTGCCAAAACGTTGCAAATACTATGGAAACAATTATCATGCGTAACGCGTAATTAGGAGAGGGCACTTACAATGAACACAATCATTATACTAACTGTACTGGTCGTTATCTTTGCCCTAACATTTGACTTTATCAATGGCTTCCATGATACAGCAAATGCTATCGCAACCTCAGTTTCCACTAGAGCATTGAAACCTCGTGTAGCTATCATGATGGCTGCGACGATGAACTTTATCGGAGCTATTACCTTTGTCGGTGTTGCAAAGGCTTTAACAAAAGACATTGTAGATCCTTTCTCTTTAAATGCATTTGAGGGAGACACGACCGGCTCAATCGTTATTTTAGCAGCACTAATCTCCGCTATTATCTGGAACTTACTAACATGGTATTTCGGTATTCCATCGAGTTCTTCACATACTCTAATTGGGTCCATTGCTGGTGCAGCAGTTGCTTCTGCTGGCTTCAGCGTTCTAAACTATGGCGGTTTTACTAAAATCATTATGGCCTTAGTGCTATCACCAATTCTTGCGATTTGCGCCGGCTTTATTATGATGACACTGTTTAAATTATGGTTTAAAAACTTAAATTTATATCGTACGAATAAAGGTTTCCGTACAATGCAAATTTTCACTGCCGCAATTCAATCTTTTACACATGGTACTAACGATGCACAAAAGGCAATGGGGATTATGACGATGGCATTAATCGCTGGGGGTTTGCATTCAGGAGATGAAATTCCGTTCTGGATACGAGCTGCAGCGGCAACTGCAATGGGGCTTGGTACTTCTATCGGCGGCTATAAAATTATTAAAACGGTCGGCGGTAAAATTATGAAAATCCGTCCTGTAAACGGAGTTGCAGCAGATTTAGCATCTGCATCAGTAATCTTCGGTGCTACATTAATTCACCTGCCAGTATCTACAACACACGTTATTTCTTCCTCTATCATGGGTGTTGGCTCTGCACAACGTGTACGTGGAGTGAACTGGGGGATGGCGCGTAAAATCGTCACTACTTGGGTTATTACAATGCCAATTTCTGCAGTTATGGCAGCTATTATTTACTTATTGTTATCGTTATTCTTTTAACTTCTTCATCCCACCTCGATAGATGGTCGGATGAATGCGGATTTAAGTTACTTATCAGTGGTGTCCAAACATCTGTACCTGTCGCTACGCTTTCGGTACAAAAGACATCCGCTGAAACAGAAGAATTCAGTCTAAGAACGCCACGTCCTGTGGCGACGACTGAGTGATCAACATCACGTTGGCCCAAATCCTACGGCGGATGTCACGGAATTACGCCAAGGCATAATTGAATTTGATCGCATACTAAGACTCCTGTTCCTTGTTGGACAGGAGTCTTTACATTGTCACACGACAAAATGTGACACATCCTTTACACTATTCTAAAAGGAGGATAGTACCTACAATGAAAACTTTTTCAGCTTTTATAACAGCCCACGCTAAAGCTATTGTAGCCTTATGGTTCGTCATTTTTATTACCATGGCTATGTTTGCCGTACAGCTTCCAAATAAGCTTCATGGAGATGGTTTTTTTGTTAAAGGCGATCATACTTACGTAACAAATGAGCTTGCAAAAACATTTGATTTGCCTTCCGATACAATTTTGGTCGTCTTCAATCCAGCTGACGATAAGAAAATTCAAGATACATTAAAAAAATTAGAGAACGTTAAGGAGATTCATTCCATCCAGTCACCACTTGATGATGCTTCTTTACAAAAGAATGGTATAGCTTATGCCATGGTTCATATGAAAAATAATGTGGATCATCTACCTGATGTTGTGAAAGACATCCGTTCATTAATAGAGGATGACGGTGTGAGCATTACAGGCGGGCCTGTTATTTCAGCAGACATCAATACAGCAAGTCAAAAGGATTTAACATCAGCGGAAGCTATAGGCTTACCAATCGCTATCATAGTGCTATTACTTGCTTTCGGTACTGTCGTAGCCTCAATCTTACCTATCATTATCGGCATTGTCACTGTTGTAACTGCGTTTGGAATTTTGACTTTGTTTAGTGGTCCTATCAATTTATCAATTTTTGTGTTAAATATAGTACCAATGCTTGGACTTGCATTAAGCATAGATTTTGCCTTGTTGTTTATTAATCGATATCGCGAAGAACGTGCCCATACATCCATTGTACAGGCTATTCAAACAGCGATAGAGACAGCTGGCCGTTCTATCATTTTTTCTGCTGTTTGTGTCATGATCGGCTTAGGTGCCATGATTGTCATTGACGTCGAAATTTTTCACAATATCGCTTTAGGAGGCACAATCGTTGTATTTCTTGCAGTACTTTCTGGCTTAACCTTGCTCCCTGCTACAATGATGCTAATAGGAGATAACCTAAATAAATGGCGCTTATTACGTGTAAAGCCTGGTGGAGCGAATCGTTGGCGTGACTTTGCTGGCTTTGTCATGAAACATCCAGTGACCATCGTAATTGTGGCATTATTATTACTAGGTATTGGTATGATTCCGTTGAAGGATATTAAACTTACAATTCCCCAAGTGGATTCATTACCAACAAAATATGATGCACGTGCAGCTTATGATCAGTTAGATAAAACGTTCGGACTTGGCGATACCTCAACTTTATATTTGCTAGCAGAACGTAAGGAAGGCTGGGAAGATTTTGAGGCAAGAGAGCTTATTTTCAATATTCAAGAACAATTACTTGATGACCCTTTAGTGAGTCATGTATCAACCATTTATACGACAGCTAACATTAAGTCCCCTGAGGAACTGACGGCCTCTTTGAAAATTCCTCAAGCGGCAGAACAATTAAAACCAATACTAAATACATTTTCTAAAGATAAGCAACTCTTTATCCCCATTACATTGGATGCAGCAGGTTCATCAACTACCGCCCAACAATTCGCTCGAACATGGCAAGATAAAGATTTAGGTGTCAATTTTGCTCTTGGAGGTCATGCGAAATTCAATCAAGAAATTTTCGATGAAATCTCTAGTAAAATTTTCTTGGCTGTATCCATTATTATCGTTTCAACGTTCTTTATTTTAATGCTCGCTTTCCGCTCTATTTTAATCCCACTGAAAGCGATTATTATGAATATTATTGGACTTTCTTCAGCCTTCGGTATTCTCGTCTACATTTTCCAATATGGACATTTGGGGATTGAAGCCGGTACGATTGTCCTTATTATTCCGGTAATTGTATTTTGTCTTGTATTCGGCTTAAGTATGGATTATGAAGTCTTTTTAATATCACGTATTCAAGAGGAATATTTAAAAGGGGCAGATAATACACGTGCTACGATTGACGGTCTAACCTCTACAAGTCGTATCATTACGTCAGCAGCGCTTATTATGATAGTGATAACAGGGGCGTTCGCATTTACAGATGTAATGCCTGTGAAGCAAATTGGGGTTGGTATAGCTATTGCCGTCGCTATCGATGCAACTATTATTCGTCTCATGCTCGTTCCAAGTCTTATGAAGCTCTTTGGGGACTGGAATTGGTGGCTACCCTTCGCGAAGAAGCAAAAATAAAAACAATCCGCAACCTTCCGTGAGCTCTCCCTCACTCAAAGGTTGCGGATTTTTTATTTTGAATAAAGACAGTCGTACCATTCTTTTGCGGCTTCTACCTCAGGCATCGTTAGCTGATGACCATAATTAAACCATCCAGTTGTCACATCTGCCCCAGCCGACGATAAAAGTGCCTCTAAATCCTCAGATTCCTGAGCCGTACACATTGGATCATTCGTTCCAGCACCGATAAAGACAGGGATTGAAGAAAGTGTAGGCAATTCAATATCACGTCTAGGCACCATTGGATGATGCAGTATTGCACCTGCCAGAGCATCCTCATAATGGAATAATAGGCTAGCAGCAATATTGGCGCCATTAGAGTAGCCGATAGCAACCACTCGATTACGGTCAAATCCATACTGCTGTGCTGCTTCTAATAAAAAGTCATTTAATTCCTTCGTACGGAAAATTAAATCCTCTCTATCAAAAACACCTTCCGCTAAACGACGGAAAAAGCGTGGCATACCATTTTCAAGGACATTTCCACGGACACTTAAAATGCTTGCTGTATCATCAATTTCCTTTGCAAGGCCTATTAAGCTTTGTTCATTTCCACCTGTACCATGTAACAGTAATAAAATCGGTTTTGTTTCATCTGTTCCTTTATGAAAAACGTGCTGCATTTACAGTCCACCTCTCGATTATCTTGAATTCGAGATAATTGTAGCCTGTGGCAAAATTAAATTCAAGCTCTTTGACTTATTAATTTCTCGATTTTCACGATTTGGCTGTTCCTCATGGTCTTTATAAAATTTCGTAATCGTAAATACAGAAAATAAACAAACAGCTATAACAACAACAATAACAATTCCCACTATTTTTTTCCCATTCATTCGTTCTTATCCCCCGAATTACTTATTTCTTTTTACGAAAACCTTCTTCTAGTAAATATTCTTTTGCAGCTTCTTGTGTACCAAAGGCTTCCTCTAAATTTTCACCATGATAAACATTCCAAGAACGTTGCTCAAAGGCTACCTTTAATTGAATACCTTCACGACTTTGCCAAACCTCTTCAATCGGCTCTTGCTCTTCTTCTTCCGATAAATATTGAATGGCATCTTCAATAATTTCACGAAGTTGTTGTTCATCGTAGTCACGGATATTGACTAAACCTTTATCGTTTGCTTCTTTCTCGTAGCGCAATAGATCACCAACAAAGACAAAGCCGTTGCCATTTGGATGCAGCTTTTCCACAACAATAGTCTTTTCGTAAAGGCTATCCATAAAGTGATAATTTAAGCGTTTTAATGAAATTTCCTTCTTCGTAAGTTCAGGAAATGAGTCGATGATGGCTTGCTTTTGTTCAAATGTTAGCATATAAAAATGCTCCTTTTCTATTTAATATCTCTTTTAGTATAACTTATTCTTCCTGTTATATTGAAGTAAAATAAGCAGTTCTAAAATTGTGCCTTCTCATCCATAATGTGTGGTTGATTTCCGTTCCAACTGGGCGGCTTTCCTAGGGGGCTTCCTACCTCTACCCAATCAACTTCTATACATGGCATACTCTTTAACAAAATTGATGATGAAACAAAAAATCAGAGCCTATCATTTTTCCTATAAAAGCAAAAAACCGCTTAAACTTTCTGTGGAAAAAGCAAGAATGTACCGATTTGGCACATACCTTATCCCACTGAAAAGCGAAGCGGATTTTACCTTTTACAATTATGTTTGAATTTTATGGAAGAATTTATCCATCCTTCACAATTCATAACATTTTATCTTTTACAAACTGAATAACATGGGCAACGTATAGTTCACGGTAAGGGACAAATTGTGCTGTACTTACTGGGCGCACAATTTTCACTCGTTGACCATCAGGGAAATATTCATAGCCTTCTATATTCAGAGTAGCTGTTTCTCCTAAAAAGAATGCTTCTGCTTCATCGAGCTTTGCTCTTACGACTCCTGACACTTCCTCATACTGCAGTTCAAATGATTCCCAATCATGTTTGAATGGATATATATAAACATGACAAAATTCATTGTCTATCATGTTTTCCGAAACGATGCTACAAGATGTCATGCCCATTTTAACAACTTCATGTACGTCGACATCGAGTCCTAGCTCTTCCTTCACTTCACGAACTCCTGATTCTACTGTCTCTTCAGCTAATAGATGCCCTGCCGCTGTAATATCAAGCAAGCCCGGGTAGTCCTTTTTTTGTGAACTACGGATTTGGAAATAGATATAGTCCTCATTGACAAGCCAACAGTGGAATGTTTCATGCCATAGTCCTTTTTCATGTACCTCAGCTCTCGTTGCTATCCCAATCTGTTCATGTTGCTCATTAAAAACTTTTACAATTTCTTGTTCCATTTTTTCCGACTCCTATACCGACTTCGTAGCCTTTTTCTTAATCACGTTACGTTCATCATAAATATTGGATGCAATCACTTTTAATACTGCATAAAATGGTACAGCAATAATAATCCCAATGAAGCCTGCAATATTACCTGCTGCTAAAATAACTGTAATAACTGTTAACGGGTGGATATCGAGCGATTTCCCCATTACATTAGGCGTGATAAAGTTACTATCAATTTGCTGCGCCACGAGCGTGACAACAGACACCCATATGACTAACACTGGATCCTGCATAACAGCCACAATCAGTGCAGGTGTAAAGGCGATCCATGGTCCAATAAACGGAATCATATTCATAAAGAAAGCAAATATAACAAGAAGCAACGAATACTCTAGACCTATAATTAAATACCCGACATACATAATAGCTGCTAGTAAAAAACTAATTTGCAGCTGTCCTTGAATATAGCTACGTAAAACACCATCAATTTCACTTAACGTTTTCTTCACCCATTCACGACGTTCACCACTAAAATATTTATAAATCGATGGTGCAAACTTTTCATGATCCTTCAACATAAAAATAAAGAAGAATGGAATTAAAATAGCTAATAAAGAGGCAGATACAACTGATTGTAAAAACGATACTAACCCCTTACTTGCCACAACGGCAATATCCTGCACAGAATTCGCCATATTGTCGATAAAGTTTTTTAACTGGGGTGGGAAGTTATCCTTGTTTTTAAACACATAATCAGCTGCATCTTGAATACTAGCACTAATCTGTGGTACATTTTTCACTAAATTATTAACCTGTACGGCAATCGGATTACCAACGATCCAACCAAAGCCACCAACAAGCGCTATTAGTCCAATGACTATCGTTAATATACTTGCCCATCTTGGAAATTTACGCTTCTCTAAAAATCTTTGAATCGGCTCCGTAACATAATACAAAACACCGCCAAGTAACAAAGGTATAAAAATAGCCTTTAAAATAATTACTATCGGCGAAAAAATCCATTGAATCTCTATAAAATATTTAATGACTAGTAGAGCAAGTAAAATACCTACCCCTACTTGAAACCAAACTTTCCTCGTCACTTTCTTCACTTCCTTTATCACAGTTACTGAAAATACTACTTATATATTAACCATTTCGCAAGTATTCTATTATTTATTGTCAAAACAAAAGAGTTTTTGAAACTAAAAAATTCGCAACCCTCCAACAGGCTATTTTAGCGAACCCCTCAAATGCTAAAGCATCTGAGGTGGCTCGCATGGCTTGCCTTCAACAGGAGTGTCGCAAATTTTCACTAATGCTCTATAATGTAACAGTTTATAATTTTATATCTTCTACTGAATTTAAGTAATCTTCAATATCACCAATAACCGATTCAACACAGCCGTCCTCAAATGGTGAAATTAAGCCTGCTTCTTTCACAAGCTTCGTAAAGGACATAGAGCCACCTAAACCACATAAATGAACATAGTCCCTCCAAGCAGCTTCAAATTCATCACGTGAACGTTTCCAGAATTGGAATGCACAAATTTGCGCTAACGTGTAATCAATGTAATAGAACGGACTTGAATAAATATGTCCTTGACGTTGCCATATACCGCCTGCTTCTAGATAGCTGTTATGATCATAGTCACGATGTGGTAAATAGGTCTCCTCAATTTTTTTCCACGCAGCTTTACGTTCAGCTGGTGTCATATTCGGATTTTCATAAATCACATGCTGGAACTCATCAACTGCAACACCGTAAGGAAGGAATAATAAGCTACTACTTAAGTGTGTGAACTTATACTTTTCTGTGTCTTCCTTAAAGAATAGCTCCATCCATGGCCATGTGAAAAATTCCATACTCATCGAATGAATTTCACAAGATTCATATGTTGGCCATAAATATTCTGGGATTCCGATGTTACGACTTGAATAGACTTGGAAAGCATGTCCAGCTTCATGTGTTAACACATCGATATCGCCTGAAGTACCATTAAAGTTCGAGAAGATAAATGGTGAGTGATAGTTTTCGATAAATGTACAATAACCGCCACTCTCTTTTCCTTTCTTCGCCACTAAGTCCATTAATTCATGGTCAATCATAAAGTTGAAAAATTCACCAGTCTCTGGTGATAACTCTTCATACATTTTTTTACCGTTCGCTACAATCCATTCAGGATCGCCTTTTGGTGTAGCATTTCCTGATACAAAGTTGAATGCTTCATCATAGAACTTAAAATCAGAAATACCAATACGCTTTGCCTGACGTTCATATAATTTTGTGGCAATAGGTACGATTAAATCACGAACTTGATCGCGGAACTTCTTTACCATATCTGCATTGTAATCAATGCGATTCATTCGAATATAACCTAGCTCGACATAGTTTTTATAGCCTAATTTAACAGCGATTTCATGGCGCACCTTAACAAGCTCATCATAAAGTCGATCAAATTCCTCTTCATGATCCGCAAAAAAGCCAAAGCGTGCATCCGTTGCCGCCTTACGCACTACACGATCAGTAGACTCTGCATATGGTCCAAGCTGAGCAAGCGTTAATGTTTCACCATTAAAGTCAATTTGTGCAGAGGCAACAAGTTTATTGTATTCTGATACGAGTTTGTTCTCCTTTTGCATTAGATCAATGACTACTGGTGCAAAGCCTTTAATTTGATAGGTTGCTAAATCAAATAATTGCTGACCCCATTTTTCTTCTAACTGCTCACGGAATGGTGAAACGATTAGCGCTTTATAATATTCTGTTGTTACCTCTTCCAACTCTGGTCCAACCTCATCAAAATAATCGCGTTCTGCATGATAAAATTCATCATTTGTATCAATCGAAGCACGAATGTACACTAGGTTTGCCATTGTAGCGTAGTCATTGCTCAATCCATTTAATTTCTCAATTATTTCACTTTGCTCGTCCATCGTTTGAGCATTTTTAAATTCACCAATTAAGGATAATTGTTGCTCTTTCATAGCCTCGACATTTGGACGGCTGTATTCATAGTCTTTAAACATTTTCATAGAAGTCCCCTCTTTCTGTCATTTACCCCGTGATATTTCTATTATATGCCAAATCTATACTATTAATAAACAAATTAATAGCCAATTATATAGGTTTTTAATAATGCTGCCCTTTCACGTAAATTTAACTTTATTTCCACTGATTTTGGCGTTTTTGCCGCAACAACATCTACTTCAAAACCTAAAGACTCAGCTAAATACTTTGCACGCTTTAAATGAAAATCATTAGAGAGAATCGTGATTTTCTTAGTTCCTTTAGGCAACAGTTCTTTAGAAAATAGTAAATTCTCATAAGTTGAAGTTGATTGGTCTTCTACTAATATTCTGTTAGTATCTATACCCTTGTCCTGGAAATATTTAAACATTACTGAAGCCTCTGTCCTATCTTCATCCGCCCCTTGCCCACCTGAAACAATTACTTTTACATGAGGATATTTGTTTAAATACTTTACAGCCTCTTCTAATCTATTTTTCAATGAAAGCGATGGGATTCCACCCGTTTTTACCTTTGCTCCCAGGACAATCATGTATGTAGCTGTTCCATTTGCAGCCGGCTGGAAACCTTGTTTCATCTCCTCACCGAGCCAAATATAAACAGCTATACAAATAACAAGCAGTACAACCCCTAATCTAATTACCCATTTTCTCACATTTATCCCCTCCCTTACCTTTTACTAACGTTTAAACAAAGAAAAAGGATGCTTGTACTAGAATTACTGTACAAACATCCTGATTAATTATCTTAATATAAAGCGCTTAATAGATTCCTGTAACGCCGTTATTTCATCTGTTAAGTCACTGGAAGATTCACTAACAAGCTGAATGGCACGCTGTTGTTCATCAACAGATGCTGTTACTTCCTCAGATGCAGCAGCATTTTTCTCACTAATCATTGCAATACTTTCGATGGATTGCATAATATTATCCTTTGAGCCATTCAAATATTCTACTCCCGCAGTCATTTCTCCAATGACAGAAATAATTTTCTCTACGGCCAATTCAATTTCCTTAAAGGACGACTCTGTGATAGCAACCGAATCATTTTGCTTATGAACAATGACATTTGTTTTCTTCATCTCATCGTTCACTAAATTAGTTTCACTTTCGATTCCCTTTAAAGTTGTGCGCACTAGCTCAGTTGCTACAGATGTTTGGTCCGCTAGCTTACGTACCTCCTCAGCAACTACCGCAAAGCCCTTGCCATGCTCACCAGCTCTAGCCGCCTCTATTGATGCATTCAATGCAAGTAGATTCGTCTGATCAGAAATCTCAGTAATGGTACCGACAATGCCTTCAATTTCTCTTACTTTCACAATTAAGCTATTAAATACTGCATAAACATTATTAATCAATTCCGAAGACTCGTGTGACCTCTCTTTTAAACTATTTAAATTTAAGAGCCCCTCTTGATTTGATCGCTTCATATGTTGAGATGCATCAAGCATTACTTCATTTTTGTCATGCAAAACCTCAATCTGCTGGGCAAAATCAATGGCAGTTCTATTCGTATCCTCAGCATCTGAAGCCTGCTTTACCGCACCGTCCGAGACCTCATTTATCGCTTTTACTATTTCATCTCCATAAGCGTTTGTTTCCTCTGCCACAGATGTTAAATTTGACGATGTCGATTGAATTTCTACAATAGCTTCCTCTACATCTGTAATTAATGTTTTCAGTTGATCAACCATTTCATTAAATCCTTCATTTAATTGACCAATCTCATCTGAACGTTGTAGGTTTTCAATTTCCACGGTTAAATTCCCCTTGGCTACCTCACGTACACGTTTAGATAACTTTCGCACCGGTAAAGCTAAATGTCTTGAAACCAATATGACAACAGCCGTACCTATAATGATGGCACCTAATAATGTAATACCAATAACGAGTAATAATGAATTAGCCTCTTTATTAAAGTCTTGCATATATGTACCCGATGCAATGATCCAGCCCCAATTAGGATCCTTTGCAGAATAAATTATTTTATCAGCTAATACATCTTGACCCGGTAGCTGAAACTCATATTGTGTAAATCCCCCACCAGCAAGTGCTCTTTCGGTTACTTCCTGAATAAAGTAATTGCCGCTACTATCTTTACCGTCCCATAGGTTTTCCCCTTCTCGAGTCGGATGGGCTAGAAATGTCCCTTTTTCATCTAAAGCATATATATAACCATACTCCCCTAAGTCTCCAGGATATTTACTTGGCCTCTTCCCTTCATTATCCTTTGACCCTAGAAGTGCCTCACGCACTTGCTCCTGTGCAACTTCTAAAGGAATGTCGCCCCTCTTAACACTCTCATTCGCAAGCTCAATTAATTGCAAAGAAGATTCAACACTATTTTTAATAACTTGTTCACCAATATCATCCATACCTTTTTTGGCTTTATTATAGCTAGCTAAACCTATAACTAAGCTAGGGATAATTAATAGTGCTAATGAAATAATAATTAGTTTCCCCTGTATCGACTGTAAAAACTTCATGCTTTAGCCCCCCTTTCCTCTTTGTCACCATGACTATTAATCTATATTATGTTATGATTTGAATTTTTTCACAATGGGTAAAACGTAATTTATGTTTGAATTATTCGCCCTTTTACCCAGATATGCTTTTTCATCAGAACGCTGATGAGTAGGCTGGGCACTTTCCTGAGGCCAACCGATGAGCTGGAAACATAGAAAAAACTATCTTTCTATAGAGATATGCCTGATAGAAAAATAGTTTTTTGATTTTATCGTATTTACCTATGATAGGATGATTATCCAAGCCACTAAAGCTATTAAAGTAGCTGAAAGAGTTGGGATTGTTAAAATAATACCTATCTTTAAATACTGAACCCAGCCAATTTTTATCCCCTTTTGCGCCAATATATGGAGCCATAACAATGTTGCGAGTGAGCCAATCGGTGTCATTTTAGGACCTAAATTAGTTCCAATGACGTTTGCATAAATAAGCCCATCTTTAATAACGCCAGTTGCACTAGTTTCAGCAATAGCTAATGCATCAATCATGACAGTTGGTAGGTTATTCATAATAGCTGACAAAATCGCTGCTACAAACCCCATCGTTATTGTCGATACCATCAACCCTTGCTGTATCGCGTGCTCTAATAAATTTGCTAACAATCCTGTCATCCCTACATTTTTCAAGCCGTAAACAACCACATACATACCGATAGAAAAGAACACAATATTCCACGGTGCCCCTTTCACAACTCTCTTTGTATCTACTATATGACTACGTCGCGCAAGCAAGAAAAAGATAGCTGCTACACCACATAAAATAAATGACACTGGAATTTTGAAAAACTCACTCGTCAAGAAACCAACTAATAATATCCCTATTACATACCATGATAATAAAAATAATCTCGTATCACGAATTGCCAGCTTTGGATTATCAACTGCCTCAAGTGAATATTCTTTTGGAATCGAACGACGAAAGACTATATAAAGTACAGCAATGCTTGCCAGTAAAGAAACTAAGTTCGGTATCAGCATATGTAAGAAATATTCCATAAATCCAATACCGAAATAGTCTGCCGACACAATATTTGTTAAATTACTAATGACTAACGGTAATGATGTTGTATCTGCTATAAAGCCACTTGCAATAATAAATGGAAAGACCATTTTTTCGGTTAAATTTAACTTACGGATCATCGCTAGAACGATTGGTGTTAGTATTAGAGCTGCACCATCATTTGCAAATAACGCTGAAACAACAGCACCTAGACAGGAAAGATAAATGAATAAGCGGATACCATTCCCCCTTGCGATGCGTGCCATATGGAGGGCAGCCCATTCAAAGAATCCTATTTCGTCTAAAATAAGTGAAATAAAAATAATCCCTATAAACGATAACGTTGCATTCCAAACAATCCTTGTTACCTCAACAACATCTTGCCAAGTAACAACCCCGAGCGTCAATGCAATTGCAGCACCAATACAAGCAGACCAGCCGATCGATATTTTTCGTGGCTGCACTATTACAAAAAATAAAGTTACTAAAAATATAGCAATCGCTAATAAAGCTTGCACCGTTTTCCTCCCTAAATCAATTATGCCTCGACCTAATTACGTCTGAAATCGGCTTTGTACTTAGGCCTGTAGATGTTTTTTGCGCGAAAGCGAAGCGCCTTTGGACACCCTCTGAAAGAAGTTGAAAACCAGTAGCTTTAGCTACTGGTTTTATTGTTTATATTATTCGCCTAAATCAGCATTATGGTAAACGTTTTGGACATCCTCTAAATCTTCTAATGCATCAATTAATTTTTCAAATTTCGCAACGTCGTCACCAGTTAATGCTACTTCTGTTTGTGGAATCATTGAAAGCTCTGCTACTGTAAACTCTTGAACACCAGCTGCTTTTAAAGCTTCTTGTGTAGCAAAGAATTGGTCTGGCTCTGCATAAATAATGACAGCCTCATCTTCTTCTAGAATATCACGAGCATCAATATCTGCTTCCATTAAAATTTCAAGAACTTCGTCTGCAGATTTACCTTCTAAACCGACTACTGCTGTTGAATCAAACATGTAGGCAACAGATCCACTGACACCCATATTCCCATTATTTTTACCAAATGCAGCACGTACATCAGAAGCAGTACGGTTAACATTATTCGTTAAAGCATCAACGATTAACATAGTACCAGCTGGTCCGAAACCTTCATAACGTAATTCGTCGAAGTTTTCATCGCCGCCACCCTTCGCTTTATCAATTGCTTTTTCAATAATATGTTTAGGAACACTGTATGTTTTTGCTCGTTCAAGAACAACTTTAAGGGCACGGTTTGATTCAGGATCTGGCTCACCTGATTTAGCTGCTACATAAATTTCACGTCCAAATTTTGCATTGATACGGCTTGTGCTTTGGTCTTTAGACGCTTTCTTTTCTTTAATATTGTTCCACTTACGACCCATAGTTTCCACTCTCTTTCAAATTATAAGTTTATCAAAATAATAGATGCACACTGGCACATCTGTAAATGGTAATTCAATACTTAATGTATCTTTACTCTGCAAATAATAACACAAAATATGTTTGCAAAGCTAGATATCCCAATGTTTAAGGTGACTTTATTAAACATTAATTGTAAAATTTTTTTCACTTAGATCCACTTTATAATTGGTTTTCTACTTTGATTTTTTCTAAAAGTGCATGACAGCCTTCTAAGGCTAAATCATAGGTTTCTTGAAAATCTCCTGTATAGTATGGATCCGGCACGTCTTTTTGATGGTCGGTTAAATCTAAAAAGCGGAAAATCTTTGGAGAATCAGGATTACCAAGCATCGTTCGGATGTTACGTATATTGCTTTCATCCATGCCAATAATGTAATTAAAATTTTCAAAATCAGCCTTTTGTACTTGTCGGCCCTGCATCCCTTTCGTTGAGATGCCATACTCTTTTAGCTTTTCTTGTGTTCCTCTGTGAGGAGGTTCACCAATATGCCAAGAGCTTGTTGCAGCCGAATCTACTTCGACTTTATGACTTAAATGCTCTTTTTCTACTAAATCACGCATGACCGCTTCGGCCATTGGTGATCGGCATATATTCCCCAAACATACAAAAAGTACTCGAATCATTTTTATATCCTCCCCAATCAATTTCGCACTCGCGTAACTGTGGCTGTCGCTTTCGCGCAGAAAACATTTGCTAAATGAAGATAAAGCACTCAAAATCAATGATTCTGAGTGCCTTCTAAGTTGTCCAGCATATAACCGGTAGGAAGCTACCCCACTTCAAAAGGTTGTGAAGGCTTGTATCTTCACAGGGAGTCCTTCTTTAAATATGTTTCACTTTATCTCTTTTCTGCCGCAATACGCTTCTCTAACTCTTTAGTTAACGCTACTAATTCATGTTCAAGACGATGAGTAAATTCCTCGCGTCCCTCTTTACCTTTTCCAGTTACATAAAACGGCTCTCCATAAATTAGATAACCTTTTCCACGCCTAAAAACATCCCCAGCATTACGAGCACCAATGTAAGCGGCTGGTACAATTTGAGCTTTAGATAGCTGTGCAATTGTAATCGCACCTTGCTTTAAATCCGAACCCTCAGCATTTCGTGTACCAGATGGGAAAATACCTACGATTTTACCCTCTTTCAATAACTGTGAAGGGATTTTAATAACACTTGGTCCTGGATTGTCACGGTCAACGGGAAAGGCATTTAAACGCTCTATAAGCCAACCAATGCCTTTTTTATCAAACAATTGCTTTTTAGCCATAAAGTGAATTTCTCGAGGAGCCATTGACACTCCAAGGTTTAAAATATCAACATAGCCTGTGTGTGTACATGCAATAATAAACCCACCTTCTTTCGGTAAGTTTTGCTCCTCATATACACGCGCCTTTGAACCCGTTAATTTTAATATCACTTTAACAACATTTGCTATAAATTTATACACTGTTTCATTCCTACCTTATTCAATAGTTATACCCATTGTAATCGAAAAGACCAGTATATCGCAATTGCATGTGAAATAACTAGACTCTTCCCACTAATACATCAACATCAATCGTAATTTCAGTTAACCGGATATTGACTCCTTCTTTTTTATGCCAGCCCATCGGTGTCATTTCAAGCAGTGCTGGCACAAGCTCTGTAGCTAGTGGTACCGTATACGTAATACGTTCTACACGAACATCGGCAAAGCTTTCTTTAAAGCGAGCAACGATTTGTTCATTCGAATAGGACTCTTTAGTAGAATCCGCATATAATTGTGATCGAAGCTCATGTAAGTACCCGCTTTGAGGTACAACCTTAACAACACAACCATTCTCGGTTAATAAACGTTTAAACTCTTCGTAATTGGCAGGCGATAAAATATTTAATATGGCATCGAAGCTTGATTTTGCAAATGGACTTTTCGCTAAATCACCAACACACCAAATTTGCTCTGGATAATGTCGGGATGCAGCAAGTATGCCTTCTTTCGCTATATCAATACCTATGCCAATACTGTTACCTTTTTTATCTTTCATAATACGGGCTAAATGCGAACCCTCACCACACCCTGTATCAAGCACGGTTTCTGCACTTGCAATTAGCTCTCTGATTTTTTCTTCTATCAAATCATAGATGCCACTATCAATAACCGCTTTTCGAGATTCAAAGAGGTCTTTACTGTACTTAGAAATCGCACTATGTGCCAGCATATTGACGTAGCCCTGCTTGGCAATATCAAAAGAATGATTTGAGGAACATACTAATCTCCCTTGCTCAAATACACTCATTGACTCCTGACAAATTGGACAAGCAAAAACTGTTATATTTTTATCCATTAAAGCTGCCCCTGCAGCTCTTTTAGAAAGTGCTCCCATTAATTCGCCTCCTGTTGTTCTGTAGGTGAAACAAGTGCAAAACGCTCCCACTTACGACTTCTCCATCTAAAGTATACAATAATGGCTCGCATCCATTCATCTGCTGAAATCGCAAGCCAAATACCTACTAATCCCCAATGTAAAACGAATACGAACAAGTACCCGAGTGGAAGACTCATACATACCATTGATAAGAAACCGATTTTCACCGGGAATCTTGCATCCCCTGAGGCACGCAACGAGTTAATAACAACAATATTCATTGTACGCCCTGTTTCAAGTAGAATGCTTAATGCTAAGACAGATGCTCCGATAGCTATTACCTCTGAATTATCAGTGAAAACGTACATAAGTTGCTTACGGAATATCGTCACAACTACAACCATAGTTATCGTAAAGGCAAAAGCTGCTCGTACACTTAACCAAAGCTGATGATAAGCTTGATCTTTTTTACCAGCACCGACATTTCGCCCAATAATTATAGCTGTACCCGTCCCGATTGCAATCGCAAATAAATATGTAAACATCGAAATATTCATAGCATATTGTCTTGCAGCAAGTGTCTCTGAGCCTAAATACGTTGCATAATAAAGGAAGACAATCTGACAAAACTGATAAAGCACCTGCTCAAATGCTGACGGTAAGCCTATATTTAATATTTTTCGAACATATTCCTTTGAATACTCGAAATAATACTCTAGCTTTACTCTTACTTCCATGACTTGATACAACAGCCAGAAAAACACAAGAACCGCTAATCCCCGACTTACAACCGAGGAAATTGCCGCTCCTTTTACACCTAACTCCGGTAATCCTAGGTTACCAAAGATTAAACCGTAGTTTAATACAACGTGTAACACATTCATACCTAGTGATACATACATCGTTTGCTTTGTCCATCCATGTACACGGATAATCGCTGCTAACGCATTTATAATTGCCTGTAAAAAAATAAAGCTTCCTATGATTACTAAATAGCTTTGGGCATATTTAAGCACTTCTCCCTGCAAGTTCATCATGGTCATTAAATGACTCGAAAAGAAGAAAAATAAGACACTCATCATTAGTCCAACGATCAAATTCATCGTTACTGCTAAAGCGGAAATTTTCGCAGCTTCAAAAATGCGCCTTGAACCTAAGTATTGAGATACAACAATGGAAGCACCATTACCAACTACTTCAAGTATTAAAATTGCAATATGAATATACTGATTGGCTGCACCAACCCCTGATACTGCATTATCTGATAAAGCACTGAGCATAAAAGTATCTGCTAATCCCATTAACATGAATAAAAATACTTCTAAAAATATCGGCCACGTTAAATGGAACAAGCTTAACTTATTTGGCTCTTTTAAATCACTTTCTCTTACTGTGTCTGACAATTTCAACTTCTCCTATACGCTTCATAAAGATTTTACGTGCGGTTATTTTCCCCACTACCAATTTTGTGATGAGAGTTTTGTACCTGACGCTTCACTTTCGGTACAGTTAAATGACTACCCGTTACAGCGGGATAAAAATATATAGTATCTTATCATAGATTTTTAAGGTGTAAAGAGTTTTTATAATGAAACATTGTAAAGCTAGTATAATACGTAAAAACCCCTCTCACAATTTTATGCGAAAGGGTTTCTTATCATATTAAGTAATGATCCTGCAATTGCTTACGTTTTTCTGTTGTTAAACCAAACTCTTGCTCTAAAAAAGCGGTCTTAGAGCCGTATCGGTTATCCATTGCATCAAATGCCGCTTGTAAATAGTCCTCACGGGCCGACATTAAAGCATAAAATTGCTGCAATTCTTGATCGCTATAACCTAGCTGAATTGTCTGAGCCATTCGTTCTACTAAGGGACGTAGATATATATTTGTATTTAAATAGTCCTCCATGATTGTTTCCTCAGGTACATCTAAAGCAAGTAAAATAAGTGCGCTACCAATACCTGTTCGATCCTTTCCCACCGCACAATGATGAACAAGCCCTAAATTTTCAGGATGTTGAATCGTTGCTATTAACTTTTTAAACGAGTCATTATTAAAAGGCATTTGCGCATAAAATTCTCGGAACATCTCTAGGCTTACAACCTTATAAAAATCTTTTCCACCAGTGTTTGTAGGCATCTCAAAAGCATGATTTCCCTTTGCTGGTATTTGAAGATACTTGGCATATGGAAATACCGGATTAGGATTATTTTGAGCCTCATGGTTGTCTCGATAATCAAAAATTGTTTTCACACCAAGCGTTTTAAATAGCTCCTTATCTGCTTTCGTCATTTTACCAAGTGCTGCTGAACGATAAATCAAACCATTCTTAACAGCACGTCCATCTCTAGACTTATAACCACCCATATCACGAAAATTATAAACTGCTTCAAACGGAACAATCTTCACATCAAACTGTTTCACTCACTGCACCTCTCTCTGTTAGCAAGCATTCTTACTTCTATATTATAAAACAATCCGATATAATACCAATTTTCACACTAGGTATGTCATACACTACTTCGAGCGATGAGGGGAATTTAAGCAATACTTTATTGAAGAGGAGAAGGTGGCCGTATTACCTGATCACTTTTTCATCAAAGCTGAGCAGTTATCCACTTCACACGATCACTTCTTCAGCAAAGCGGAGCAGTTATCCATTTCACCTGTTCACTTTTTCATCATAGCAGAGCAGTTATCCACTTCTCCTAATCACTTCTTCAGCAAAGCGGAACAGTTATCCACCCTACCTGTTCACTTTTTCATCATAGCGGAGCAGTTATCCACTTCACACGATCACTTCTTCATCATAGCGGAGCAGTTATCCACCCTACCTGTTCACTTCTTCATCATAGCAGAGCAGTTATCCACTTCTCCTAATCACTTCTTCAGCAAAGCGGAACAGTTATCCACTTCACACGATCACTTTTTCATCATAGCGGAGCAGTTATCCACTTCACCTGTTCACTTTTTCATCATAGCAGAGCAGTTATCCACTTCTCCTAATCACTTCTTCAGCAAAGCGGAACAGTTATCCACTTCACACGATCACTTTTTCATCATAGCGGAGCAGTTATCCACTTCACCTGTTCACTTTTTCACATAGCGGAGCAGTTATCCACCTTATCCGATCATCAAAAAAGCTGCCCATAAAGGACAGCTTCAAAATACGCTTTTTCAATTAGACTATTTAAATAACTCAGGGTATACTGCTTTTGCGATTAACTCAACTGCTTCGCCAATACGTGGACCCGGACGGTTTGAAATATCAGTATCTATAGAATAAACCGCTTTATTTTGAATAGCAGTGATTGAATTCCATCCATCACGAGAAAGAATTTCTGCCGCTGGGTCTTTCACATAGTTTATTGTTGTTAAAATGACATCTGGATTTTTCGCAATAATATCTTCCTCAGATACTTTTGCCCAGCTTTTAAGGTCAGCAAAAACGTTGTTAACATTTGCAGCATTTAAAATTTCTTGTTGGAATGTACCAGAACCAGCTGTATAGATGTCTGGCTTTGGACTAATTTCTAAATAGATATTTTTTGGTTCTTTCACATCTTTAACTTTCGCTTGGACATCTGCAATTTTACCTTTAATATCTTCATTTAACTTGTCGCCTTTATCTTTGATGCCCATAACCGTTGCGACTTGTTCAATATCCCCATAAACATCATCAAATGATTTAGCTGATTGAATGGCAAACACTTTAATACCCGCATCCTCAAGGCCTTTTAATGCATTTAAATTTTCTTCATCTTTGCCTCCGGTTGTATAGGCAATAACGACATCTGGCTTTAGTGCTAAAATACGCTCGCTATTGAATGTTGTAGAAGTAGAAACACGCTCAATTTTTTGCGCTTCTTCTGGATACGTATCATACTCAGTTGCACCTACGATTTTATCGCCAACGCCTAGCGCAAATAAAATCTCTGTATTACTCGGTTGTAATGAAACAATAGTTTTAGGTACTGCATTAAACTCTACTTCTACACCACGATCATCCTTAACTTTATAGCTAGTAGTTTTCTCAACTTGTTGATCTTCTTTAGAAACAGTTTCTTTTTTTGTATCCTCTTTCGTGCCGCAGCCAACTAATACGAGGGCCAGCATCAACACAGAAAGCCATTGTAGCTTAAACATTTTCTTCATTTCATTGATTCTCCTTTTTCTTTTTCATCGGGTATGACTTACTAATAAACGGTATTTCAGCAATACCAGCATGCTGATTCATATAAACAGCCATTACAAAAAAGACATTGGCTAGCAATCCTAAATAATCAAAGAGAATAGCAGGTACTTCCCGTTCTTCAGATACTTTGTGCAAAACACGATATGATTTTTTCGCCTCACTACGGCATACATGTAATGCAGTAGCAGCCTCTGTCCCTTGAGGTAATACAAAGTTCTGTATTTCATCCTGAACATGACTAACATAGAAATCATAGCGATCACTTAGCCAAGTCAAATCATCTTCGGTTACCGCCAATTTACCTCGTACTGACCCATTTACATGGTAAGCCATTGGTAAAATGGCTAGTAAATCATCTGATACTACCTCCACTGTTTCCTTTTTTACCGCCGCCAAAGCGACGCCAATATGTGTTGTAAGGCTATCTGTTCGAATTTCAAAATCTACCGTCGATGCCTTTTCACGCATAAATGGATAACAAGAATAACGTGCATCTTTTTTCAAATCTAAGTCCCCGCCTTCCTTCGTGAAAAATTCTACTTTATTCACACCTTCTTAGAATTTCTTCCGGTGAAAGATAAGTGTACATAAAAAAACGTTGTTCCCATTCCTAAGGAAACAACGAAAATAACATAAATAGTGTCATATACACAACAAAGCCTATGTAATTGCCGCATATTCTCCTAGCTTCCGAAGAGTTATCATACGTTCAAACAAAGGTTGGTCTCCTGGCTTGTACAGTTCACTACATTCAATCATGTCGTGCGTCATAAACTTTCCCATCAGATCATTCGACAGTGGTATATCTTTATGATCCCTGTACTTACAGTTGCGGAAACAGCTTCGGTTTTTCACCGAATTCCCGATTATGCTATAGTTCAGCACCCTTATTCTGCAAGAATTATTCACTTGTTAAGCAGTTTATCATAGATTAATAGGAAAAAATAGATGTGGAATTAGAATAAACAAATACGATGGGTAAAGATCATGCAGGTATCACCATATGCCCGTGCAGGTATTATATTTCATAGATTGATGTTATAAAAGCTATCTCTCAACGAAAGCATTTGCGCAAAAACAGCTATTTTACATCTTTTAACGGATGGCATTCTTATATTTCTTTTTATATTTACTATCTTCTTCTTCTTCAATCAATCGCTGTGCAATCTCTAGTAGTTTCGGGTCTTTCGTTTCATCGAATAGCTTTTTAAAAGATACAATTATATCATAGCGTATCGATGTCGGGTGCTTTTCGTCTAAGCATATTTGAAATCTTTTCGCCAAATAGGACACGACTAAATCTCTTTGTACCTGCCCTGCTAAACCTATTCTCCAAATCGCCTGCAAAGTATGTCTCGCAGTTTCTGTTTTTTCATCATACGTTACTGCCCAAATCTTTAAGAAGTCCTCTAATACTCTTTCTTCAGGATCACTTTTTGCTGCCAATGCGCATAAAAATTGTGCAGCACTTGCACGTACATGTCCATTTCTATATGTAAGAGCTTGAACAAGTTGTTCCCAAACTGAATATGTCCAATCAACTGGTTCCTGCATAATTTTCATTAATTCTTCGTATGATTTGTATTGAATATCAAGGTCACGCTCTGTTAAATTACTAAAAAGTTGCAAAATCTCTTTTTCCATGATTCATCCCTACCTTTATGAACGCAAAAATGGCAAACTTGTAAGTATTGTATTAATTTCTATCATTCGTTACTTTACTACTACGAAACTAAAGTCACAAACAGTTTAATTTCAAAGTAAGATCTCTAATTGTTGTATTTCAAAATTATCAGAAATGAGTATCAATATGCAAGAAAACATTTCTTTCGGCTATAAAGACACATTTTACATGATAGCTTTTTAATTGGAATTAGCCTTCTATGAATCCAAGTGAAATACGCTATAACGATGACAATCATTATATGGATAATTGATGCTATACCTTACATCGGCTCTATTTTCATTTTAGTAACAGGTAATATGGTTGTAAATATATCTACTTATGTAAATTTATTCATCTTAGATGTTATTTTACTCATTATTCATCGAGTAGTCGAGCCTAAATTAATGGATCTATATCTGGCTGTATAATTTTTTCTCGGAGGGCCTTAAATACCGTCAAATAATAAAAAAGGTCATCTTTGTAATTTTTTTACAAGGATGACCTTTTCGCTATTTAAATCGTCTATATAATAGTAGGGCTTATTGAATACGACCGAAGCCTACTAAATATTGATTCCACCAATCAAGTGATTCAATGACAACACCTTTATTTTGAGCATCAATCATCGTGTTATTTCCTAAGTAAATACCTACATGCGCTATGCCTGAACCATAGCTGAAGAATACTAGGTCACCTACACGTGCTTCACTTGCTGAAATACGTTGTGTTGCTAAATATTGTTGTGATGCTGTACGTGGTAAAGATACGCCTGCTTGGTTGTAAGACCATTGTACAAGACCTGAACAGTCAAATCCTGTTGATGGGTTGCTGCCGCCCCAAACATAGCTACGGCCTAAGAATTGCTTTGCAGTTGAAATTGCATCACCCGAAGATGCAGTACCTGAACCAGAACCAACAACGACTTTTTGTGGTGATTTTTCATTGTTCGCTTTACCACTATTGTTAGCGTTGCTAGTATTACTGTTACTAGTATTATCGTTAACGTTGTTATTTGTTGCTTGTACTACTGGAGTAGCTGCTTGAAGTGCACGTAAACGAGCTGCTTCTTCCTCTGCTGCTTTACGTTCTGCTTCTAAACGTTCTTCTTCTTGTTTCGTTGCAATTTGTGCCTTTAACGCAAGAGATTTCGCTTCATTTTCAGCTTTTTTTACTTCCATTTCGCTTTCCTTTTGTTGAAGCTCTTGGAATTGCTTTTGAAGCTCTTTTTGTTTTTCATCTAATGTTGCTTTTTGTTTCTCTAAGTTAGCCTTATCAGCTTCTTGTTGATCTACTAAATCTTGGTCAGCATCCATTAATGTTTTTACCGCTACGACACGGTCCATTAAATCTGCAAAGCTTTTTGCTTCAAGAACAGCATTTAAATAAACGCCCACAGTATTATCTTGAGCTTGGTATGCAGCCATACGATCATTTAAAATCGCTGAACGTTGCTCAATACGTTTTTTAGTATCTACAATATCTGCATCAACTTCTTTAATATCTGCTTGTACTTTGTTAAATACTTTTACTTTTTCATCGATCTCTTTTTGTAGTTTAGTTAATTCTTCTTGTAGCTTTTTAACCTCTGTATCTATTTTAGCTTTCTTATCAATCATTTGTTGAGATGTTTCTTCTGCGTGCACTACGGTTGGTTGAACTGTATTAAATAATAAGCCGCCAGCTAGTGCTAATGCTAGCACCATCGACTTACGCCATTTATTGCGCTTACCCACGTTATTCTTTCCCTTCACTAGTCAATTTCGCTCTTAGTATTTTAATGTAATCACTGGAACGATTATTTTATTTTCTCTTATATTTTATTAGCCTTTTAAAGTTTAGCATTATTAGCATAACTTTTATACTATTTCACGGCTTTTTAATCGTTTAGTAAAACTCGCAACATTCTTGTAATATTCATGTAAATTCTATTAAATTCTACAAAACTACGTTTTATTCTACATAACAACGTTTTTAACTGCTTTACCATTAGACCCAATTTCTGTTTTGTAATGTTTTTGTAATATTTCACGAGAACATTTACCCATTATGGCTCGACATAATTGCATCCCGAATCTGCTGAAAGAAGTTAAAATAAAAAAGGTAAGGGAGCATTTCCCCTACCTCATCTTGTTGCAAAAGAATAGATATAAATAATGTGTTTCAATAAACAAAGATTGATTTCCACTCCAAGCTGGTGCTTCCTATTGCCTCATAGAACGTAGCGCTTGGATAGAAAGGCGTACCAAAAGAATGGCACATAAAAACAATCCCAAGTATGCAGCTGTATTTAAGTAAACAGCGTACGCTTCACGAATAAATTGCGAGATTGCTAAAAGTGCTACAGAAATAATCCCAAAGGTAATACCTACGAGAAGTAAGACTAAACGGGAAAACAAATTTGTAATAAAACGAGCATTATCCTCATCCGAAAAAACATCGTGATGTAACGTAATTTTTCCGCTCTCCACCCGTTGAATGAGCTGATTAACTCGTCTTGGCATTTTGTGCAATGCCGGAATAAGCATTGCTAATTCTTCTTGTAAACGTTCCTTCGTTGCCATCGGTTCTTTAAATGGCTTAAGGAAGGATGCTCGCATATATGCAGATGAAAAATCTTTCGCTTCCGTGAAAATATCAAAATTCGGGTCAATTACCCGTAATGTCCCTTCCAATGTTACTAATGAACGCAGCGCTAAACCTACTGCTGGATAGAAAGTAAGACCGAAATCACGAACAACCGTAAATAACGCATGTATTAATTCTTCTGTCGGAATTCGATCCACGTAAGAAATTTTCAAGAGAATTTGATCAATTGCTTGCTCTATTTTTGCACGATCTGCATGATCTGCATTTTCAACCAATAATGTTATGCCGTCAAATAAAGTATTTGAATCGCTTAGATGAATCCCCATTAAAATTAGCTTTAAGCCCTCTTGTTGTGTAGCTCCCAAACGGCCAACAGCCCCAAAATCAAGAAGGATCGGTGTGCCATCCGTCTCATCAATCTGAATATTTCCCGGATGTGGATCTGCATGAAATATACCCGAAACAAGCATCTGTTCAATGAAAGAACATAAAACAGTCCGCGCAAACTGCCTACGATCATTTTCTAATCGATTAAATTCAGCCACAGCATTTGCAACGCTTTTCCCCCGTACATATTCCATGACAATAATATTTCCATTACAATATTCTGTATAGATTTTAGGAATTTTCACCTTATAATCGCTTTTTGTAAGAGCATTCGTCACCTGCAATGTATTACGAGCTTCAATATCTAAATGAATTTCCTCACGTAACCCATCGCCAAATCCTTTAGCTAGCTCTCGAAACCCAAGCGACTCAGCCCATGTAGATTTGTTTGAAAGCCAATTGGCAAACTCCTCTAAAATATCGAGATCGTCTCGCATGATTCCCTTCACTTCTGGACGTAGTAGCTTCACCACGACTTCATCAAAATTTTTCAATCGTGCCTTATGTACTTGTCCGATAGATGCAGCCGCAATAGGCTCCATTTGAAAGCTTGCAAATATTTCATTCATAGGCTTAGGAAGTGAATCTTCTAAAATTTGGGTTACTTGCTCTGACGATAAAGGCTTCACATTATGTTGTAGCTTCTCTAACTCGTCAATAAAAATAGGCGAAAACAGTTCCTTACGAGTAGATAGTACCTGACCAAATTTAATAAATATCCCACCACATTGCTCCAAAGTAATCCTTAAAGCAATAGCAAGCTCCTTTTCGTTTTCTCGTTGTCTTGCGTATTTAATCGTTTGAACAACGCCATTTGTCACTGCTATTTTTAACACCTGACGCAAACGCTTTTGCTGTCGCCAGTAACTACGAAGGCGCAATAATATATTTTTTTTGCCATTCCGACGATCTCTAGCTGTCATACCACTTGGATCAAAAAGCTCAAAAACGAGATAGAGCAGCATCGAAATTAGTAGCATGCAGCCAATCCAAACAAGTGTACTGACCTCTGTCACTGTTTGCATCATTGGCTCGTATAAAAAATCTGTATGACGTAAATAGGTATACCAATAAACAAAGGACGTAAGCGTCACACTAATAACTACAGAAAGAACCCTACGTATAAAATTAATATTTGAACCAATTAATCGACCACTTACAAAGTAAATAAGTACTGATACAACAATGAGTTCGATTAAAAATTTCAAAAAAATCAACAGCGTCACCTCCGATGCTACTTCCTAATACTGCTAGTATAACAAATTAAGACCTGTACTTCTTTTAATGTATAGAACGGTTGACCCGAGAAATAGTTCTTTAATAAAGGAATGGTTTTGAGCGGCTTTCGCACAGAAAACATCTGCTGCGCTCCAGGGTCTCGGGCCAACACGATGTTGGTCACGAAGGCGTTATCACAGGACGTGATGCTTTTAGCCTTCATTCCTTTATTGCTGATCCCCAAGGAGTCCCCAGTCTCAACTCCAATCAACTTATATAATGTCATCCATAATTTTTTGGATAAGCAGAAAATCTGTAATAATTATTAAATATAAAAATCGAAGGATAACGTGCACATATACAGTCTCAAGATGTAGATTTCCATCTTTAGATAAAAAAATACCTTTAGACATAAATTATCTAAAGGTAGATGAAACGAATATTATTTCTACTCGCAAGGGATGTTCTCTCTTCATTTTATTTAGCAGAGAGTATTTGCTCCCAATTTATTGTGCCATTTTTAACTTGTCCCCGTTTTTCTTTATTCATAACATCATTAGGACGTTCGCCTTTTGGCCAATCTTTATCGTGATTTGCCCATTCAGGTCGATCCTGCGATAAGATAAAGGCTGCTAAATCAGCTGCATTTTGATCTGTCAAAGTACCTGCTGCACCAACCGGCATATTATGTTTGATGTAGCCAGCCATTTTCGACATTCTCGCCATACCCGCTCCATCATTGAATGAGTTTTTACCCCATAATGCCGGACCTGTATTAGCACCAGTACCTGAGCCATCAGCTGCGTGACAAGTAATACAAGACTGGGCATATACTTCTTCACCATTCGTAACATCCGGTATAGGAATGTTCTTCATAGTACTTGTACCTACCCATTCACGCCTTGCCCCAATAGGTACACCTTCTGAAATATAGGCGAAGTATGAGACCATCGCTTCTAACTCTTTACTATTCATATCAAATTTCTTTCCGTTCATACTGCGAACCATACAACCGTTAATACGCTCCTCAATCGTTACAATATCACCTGAGCGTGCAATATATTGAGGATAATTCGCCATAACACCTACCAATGACGAAACTTGCTCATCATAACCCGCCCCCGCATGACAGCTTGTGCAAGACAACTGATTCCCAACATATTCTTCTGCAGCAACATGTGTATTATTTACAAGCTCATAGCCGTATAATATTGCTTCCTTCATAGGTCCATCTGGTACTTCTTCAATACTTGGTGGCGCATAGACAACTGACTGAGCAGCCGCTGTCGTTGGTATTTTTGTTTGTACAGCAGTTTCTTTACTTTCTCCTTTAGCATCCCCTAAAATTTTGTCGCTAATGACTGCCCCCACAAAAAGTGTACCTGCTAACAGTACTGTCCCCGCTACTCCTGCTACTATAGGTTTCATCTACAATACCCCCCTTTGTATAATCACCTATATTTTAGCAAAGCAGCATGTTTTCCGATGTGATTTCCCTCACACCTTACGTAAATAGAACCATTTAGAGGATAAAGTTATGAATTCTTTTGTTCTATAACACATCAAACGAGACTTAATACCTCTCGCAGTATGCACTTTTTCCTAATCAATTTCACCTTGGCGTAATTACCGCTTTCGCACAGTAAAAATTGCTGAATGAAGATAAAAATGCCGAGTACAGATTACGCCCGGCATTTTAGTGTTCTCTTATAATTTACA
Source organism: Lysinibacillus sphaericus (assembly GCF_006864135.1). Lineage (GTDB taxonomy): Bacteria > Bacillota > Bacilli > Bacillales_A > Planococcaceae > Lysinibacillus. The sequence continues at coordinate 118,881 of NZ_SADV01000006.1, forward strand.
TTCACCATCAGCACAAATAGCTTCACCATCACCTATCATCTTTAATACCGGCTGAATACCCGCTATCTCTGCAGCTTGATGTAACGTCCGTACAAAAACATCAGTTGGCTCCGCACCTTTAATACCGTAACGATTTTCGAAAACAAAGAACGGAACACTTTGTACACCTAGTTGTTGGGCATCATATCGATCTTTGTCTAAAGATTCACTGAAGTCGTTTGATGCTAGTACACCCTTTGCAACTCCAACATCTAAGTCTAAATTTTCAATGACTTTTAACAAGAACCTCTCATCGTTTAAGTCTTTTCCTTCCGTAAAATAACCACTCATAAGCTCTTCCGTATAAACCGACTCTTTACCGAACTTCCTTGTCCATTTTGCCAATCGATGAGCTTTTTCAGTATGGGCTGTTTTCATTTCTTCAAAATTGTAATGCAAGTCAACCTCTTCAGCACGTCTCGCTATGCCCTTTGTTATTTCCTTTACTTCTTTTAACGTAGAGTTAAACTTCGCGGCCATCCCATCATATAAAGTTGGTGCATCTTTCTTAGGCGTATCTGGCCCAATTTGATATGCTTTATATTCAATTTCTACCTGCCCTGAATAACCCGCTAAGTCAATAGCACGTTCCAATTCTCGTTTGCCAACATAGCAGAACGGACATGTAAAATCCGAAAAAACCTCAATTTTCATTGACTACCGCCTCCTACAATATATCCACCCAAATTTTAATAGCAGATGCCAATATAAGCACCGCTAACATAGCTTGTAAAATTTTCGTATTTAATTTTTTCCCAGCTTTTGCACCTAGTGGAGCAGCTACTAGGCTAGCTATAATCATTATGAACGCGGGGTAATAATTAACTTGTCCCGTCATCAATTTTCCAATTGTCCCGCCTATTGAGGATATTAAAGTAATAGCGAGGCTTGTAGCGATTGTCATACGTGTTGGTATGCCCAATACTACTAGCATGATAGGTACTAACAAGAAACCACCAGCTGCCCCAACAATCCCCGATCCAGTACCAACAATAAACGCTAAAACAACTGCTATTAGTTTATTAAACGTTACTTCATCTAAAGGTTTGTCGTCAATTTGCTTTTTAGGAATAAACATCATCACTGCAGCAATCAACGCCAATACACCATAAACGATGTTAACGCCGTCTTCAGATAAAAATTTGGAGCCAAAACTACCAATGAAACTTCCTGTTAATACGGCACCACCCATATATATCATTAATGATTTATTTAAATAACCACTTTTTCGATACGTCCACACCCCAGCAGCAGAGGCAAAAAACACTTCTACTGCACTAATACCTGATACCTCATGTGCTGAAAAAGCAGCAAAACCTAGTAAAGGTGGGATGTATAATAACATTGGATATTTTATAATCGCTCCGCCAATTCCTAGCATTCCTGATACAAACGAACCGACAAAGCCAATTAAAAATATTGTAATGATCCATGTTAGATCCATAATTTTCCTTCTTTCCAGTTACTTCACTAAGGACCAATAACGAAAGGAGGGCTGTGCTACCTTCAAATAGACAACCCCCACCAGTCTTAAGCTTTCTGAATAAAGAATGTAATGACGCCAGCATCTTCAGATTTATCTAAAATTATATGACCGCCAGCTTTTGCCCAAGCAGGGATGTCCGCTAAAGCTCCCTTATCCGTTACTTGAACCTCTAAAACTTCCCCTGAAACTAATGTATCTATCGCTTTTTTTGTTTTCACTATAGGCATTGGACAAGATAAACCCTTTGCATCTAGTTGTAAGTTTGATTTCATATTTTTCTCCTTTGGAACGGCAAAGGTTGTAAGCGATTTTGCCGGTTTGTTTGATTTTCACGACTTTCCGAAGGATGAACACCTTCGCTTCGTGGCATTTACACGCTATTGCCACGCATGCGTACTCATTGCATTTCGTGGTGTTCTTAGAACTGAGTCCTCTATTTCAGTGGATGTTGGGACACCCGCTGAAATAAGTTAAACGAACTAGCGAACTGCGCAGCGATTCGGACCAATTTCCATCTCTGTTTGCTCATCCTGCGTTGGGGTAATCTTGCCCATATTTACTTGACGAATTTCTTGATATGCATTTGGCTGCGGAGGCAAATGCTCTGTTACGACGCTTCGGAATTTTGCTTCATCTTTAATATTTAAGCCGTGATTTTCGGCAAATAATTGTCCAAGATGTTTTGCTACAGTTCCATCTTCATTTAGTTCATCAATAATCATAAAGTGAGCCGGTAAAACAATTAAATCATCCGATAATTCTCTGTATCGTTTGTAAAGTGTTTCACGTAAATCACCCACCCAATCTTCTGCTAGACCCGCTAAATCAGGGCGTCCAATTGAATCAATAAACAAAATATCTCCAGTTAATAAATACTTGTTATCCACAACAAAGGACGTTGAACCAATTGTATGACCAGGTGAATAAATCGCTCCTACATCAACTTGAGAGGCACCAACTTGTACAGTTGTTCCATCAAGTAAAGGTGTATAGTCAAACACAACCTCCTCTGCATCTTTTGGTGGTAAATAATACGTCGCACCAGTAGTAGCTGCTATATGTCGCCCACCAGAAATATGATCCGCATGCAAATGTGTATCGAACACATATTTAATTTTTACGTTTTTCTCTTCCGCAAAGCTTGTAAATGCGTCAGTAAAACGCACAGCATCGATAATCGCTGCTTCACCCTCAGAGATGACCATATAAGAAAGGCAACCCTTCCCTAAACGTACAAACTGATAAAGCTCACCCCCATCTGTTAAATCTCCAACTTTAATCGGTTCTAAATATTCACTCCACGTTTTCATTCCACCTTCTAAATAAGCGATCGTACGTCCTGCTTCTGATAACATCTCAGCTACCATCAGCGATGATCCTTCTTTCGCACAAACGACTAATACATCTTTACCCGTTGGAATCTTCGGTAAAATATCCTCAACGCCATCTAATAGCTCAAAATACGGAATATTGAGGTATTCAAATTTATGGCCATCAATTTTCCAATCTTCAAACGCATCCGCATTTCGAACATCTAAAATAAATAGTTCTTCATCGTTAATTACTTTTTTCGCTACTTGTGCTGCGCTCCATTTTAGAACTGACACTATAGTTACCCCCTAAGGTATTATTTTATCGAATTTTTTAGCGGAAAGGACTGTCCTCTCCGCTTGTATAGTTACAAATAAATTAGAATGTCAATGACGGTGCTGCATCTTTAGCAAACTCTAAAAATGTCACAGCTCCCCCAACCTCAATACCTTCAATAAAATCAGCTATCGTTAAACCCATTACATCCATAGTCATTTGACACGCAATCAATTTCACACCTAATTCTTGTGCCATTTCCACCAATTGTGGAATTGCTGGTACATTAGCTTTAGCAAACCCTTCTGCAAAATGCTCCGCTCCAGCAGGCATAGGTAATGCATGCATCCCTTGTTTATGAATTAAATTTAATCCTTCGAATGTAAAGAAAATAGCTACTTCTTTTTCTGTAGCCGCCGCTGCCGTTGCAATATTGAATACCTTATACGCATCGAAAAGACCACCGTTACTTGCAATTATCGCTACTTTATTTGACATAATAAATTCCTCCTAAATTTGTTTTGTTAAATGTCCCGTCCAGGATGTCATACCTGGCAGAACGTTAAATACCTTTGTAAAGCCTTGTGCCACAAGCTTTTGAGCAGCTAGATCACTACGCTTCCCTGTTCGACATACGACATAAACCTCTTGCTCTTTATCAAGTTCTGAAAGACGTACTTCTAGTTCACCCATCGGAATAGACTTCGCTCCCTCGATGTGTCCAAAAGCAAACTCTGCCTCTTCGCGAACATCGAGAATAAGACCTTCCCTTTCCATCGCCACTTCTAACGCAATTGTACGTTCAAATATTTTCTCATCCATTGTGTCGTCTGAGCATTTGCGAATGTAATGTTTAAGCACATTTTCTTCTTCCACAGTCCCAATATATTGATGACCTACAGATTCAGCCCATGCAGCAATATCTGCTTTCGAACCCTTATCTGTCGCTGAGACTTCTAAAATTTGACCATCCACTAAATCAGCCATCGCCTTTTTCGTTTTAACAATTGGCATAGGGCAAGAAAGCCCCTTGGCATCTAGCTGAAAATCTACCTTCATACTCATAACTTCCTCCCTCATACCTGCACGGGTATTATTTTTGTTAAAAAAAATATAGCAAGTGCTACAGCATCTCCTTACTGTACTTCACCATCCCAAGCGAGCATGCCACCAACCATATTGGATACATCGAAGCCTTGACTTTCTAAAAATTGAGTAGCACGACCACTACGACCACCTGATCGACAAACGATAACATATGATTCATTTTTATTTAACTCATGCATACGAAATTCAAGTAAGTCAAGTGGGATATGAATCATTCCCGGAATGTGCCCTGACTCCACTTCACGTACATCAATTAACTTTATTGCCTGACCTTGTTCTAAAGCTTGTTGTACTTCCTTTGTTGAAATTTCCTTCATGCCATTCTCCTCCTAATATGCGCTCATGCCTCCACGGACATTTGTGACACGTTCAAATCCTTGTTTTTTTAATTGCTTACACGCCTGACTACTACGCATCCCACTTTGACAAATGACCACTATCTCTTTATCTTTCGGTAATTTATCAAAACTCGAACCAAGTGGAATATTTTTAAATTGCGGGATATTTCGCCCCTTATATTCAGCCGGTGTACGTACATCGATAAAAACTTTATCCTTATCATTCAACATACTTTTCAATTGCGCTGCCGAAATTGACTGCACCCCTTTCGTTGGCTTCATTCGCCAAATGAAAAACGCTATAACAACAGCAAGTAAAATCCATGTTCCCAAGTAACATTGCCTCCTTCCACATACTATTTAGGGTATATAAATTTATCTGCTTTTCACGACTAAATCCATCGCCTCTTGGATGGCTGTATTCACTTTTCCCGCATCCCCTTCAGCAGTCGTTACACATTCCAATAAATTTTCACTAACAATTACTCCAATAGTCCGATCAACCGCAGAACGCACGGCAGATAGCTGCGTAATTACATCCTTACAGTTTTTTTCTTCTTCCATCATGCGTAAAACACCACGCAGTTGACCTTCTATTCGCTTCACCCGATTAGCCGTTTTTGTACCGTAAGCCATACTATCACGCCTCCTTTCAAAACGATTGATTGAACTTGCTTACGTGATTCATGATATACCCCATTAGGTATATTGTCAACATGCAAGCTTGAATTTTTCTTAATCATCGTTACAATATCAGTTCCCTCTTGTATCAACGCTTTATCGATCCCTTTCTGGTTGTTACCCTCATTTTCTTATCTTTCAGTTACAAAAAAAAGCGAGAAATCCGACGATTCTATCATCGAATTTCTCGCTTAATAGCGCATTGCTATGAAGACTTACTTCTTTTTAATAGTTATTGTCCAAGCAGCTTCGCCAACTTGTTCATACTCCGTTACCTCGTGCCCTTCTTCAGCAGCCCAACGAGGAATGGATTCGGTACCTTGTGTACAATCAAATTGCACTTCTAATTCATCGCCTGAATGTAAGTCTTTTATAGCTTCTTTTGCTTCTACTAAAGGAAATGGACAAACCATCCCCATTACTTCTAATGTTTTTTTCATATGAATATACACTCCTTTTTTTACGCTGTTATTACTTGCGCAGCTCGCTTAGCTTTTTTACTTGGTCGAACGAATACAAAGTAAGATGCTGTCCATGTACCTAAAATCATAAACCCTAATGAAATCCAGCCTTGCCAAGTCATCATCGCTGTCATCACCAATCCATTACCAATTGAGCAACCTCCTGCTAAACCTGCGCCGAATCCCATCAAAAGTCCACCACAAAAGCTGTTAATCGCCGTTTTTGTATCTGGAATACGGAATCTAAATTCACCACTCATTTTTGCTGCGAATAATGATCCTAAGAAAATCCCTAGTACTAGGAAAACGCCCCAGTTGATGAAATTTATTTGTCCAGTCACCAAAAATTGCAAAATATTAGCAGAAGGTGTTGTAACGCCTAACCCTCCTATGCGACCAGTAGCAACACTTAATGGCCATGCTAAAGTTGCAATCACGCCAATAATTGTTGCAGTTATAAATGGATGCCAACGTTTTTCAAATAAAATATGTGCTAATCCCGTTTTTTTCGGCTTTAACCCCGGGATTTTCAATCGAGGCTTCTTGAGCTCACGGTATACGATATATGCTACAACTATTACAAAAATAGTTATAATCAACCAGTTGTTTACGCCAATTGTCTCGGCAATAGAATTACTTTCAATGCTCGTTTCTTTAATAGTCTTATCCAATGGCAACAATACGCCTGATTTCACCATTGCTGCTACAAGCATATAACCAGCTAATGCAATCCAACTGCCAATTAGACCTTCTCCTGCCCGATACCAAGTCCCTGTTGCACAACCACCAGCAAAAATAATGCCAATTCCAAAAATAAATGAACCAACTATAACAGCTACGATCGGTAAAGAACCAGCACTAAATTCAAATACCTTCAAACTAATTAAGGTATATACACCTACACTTTGAATTGCTATCGCAATAAGTAATGCGTAAAACATACGATTATCTTTTGTCAAATACATATCGCGGAAGCCGCCAGTTAAGCAAAAACGACCACGTTGCATAACAAATCCAAGTAAAGCTCCACAAATAAGTCCTGTAATAATCATTTGACCCATCTACCATTCCCCTTTCAATACCAAGTATTCTTATAAGGTATATTACCACTTATTTTACTATGAATTCAATCACTTTTTTTCATAACTGTGAAAAATCTAATAACTTTTTATGCATATTCACACAAAAACCCTTGCTACAAGTGCAGATAGCTGCTTCTTATAACAAGGGTTCATTATTTGTTTATTTTGTTAATTGCATGGCTGAACCAAAGAATTCATAATGAACTTTTTCGTCTTTCACACCAATCTCATGTAAATCTTTAACTTCTTTCAGCTAATATTTTTGGATTATCACCAAAACGTGTGGTTGATTTCCGTTCCGACTGGGCGCTTTGTAGCTGTCGCTATGCTTTCGCTACAGAAAACATTTGCCGCCGACGCTTCGCTTTCGCACAGAGCAGAGCTTCCTGGGGGCGTCCGATGAGCCGCTTTTGGTGTTGCTGTCGCTACGCTTTCGCACAGAAAACATCCGCTACGCTGCAGGGTCTCGGGCCAACACGATGTTGGTCACGAAGGCGTTATCACAGGATGTGATAACGCCTTCGATCCTCTATTACTGATCCCCGAGGAGTCGCCCAGTTTCCACTCCAATCAACTATTTACATAGTAGAAGTTTTAACAAAAGTCATCCACAACTTTTGGTGATGAACCATATTTTTTTGTAAAGGTTTTTTATAATGACTGTTTTCAGTTTTTTTGCAGTATGATTACCAAGGAATTGTATGCTCTGCACAAATAAAAGTTTGCTTTATTACACCCCTTTTTTGTATTTAACCTATAGAATTACAATGTTTTAAGGATTAAAAATACTGTGATTTAGTTTTGTACTAATATGTTTATGAAATTCAGGTAATTCTTTTAACGGTTCTTTAAAAGTAACTAGCACTTTTTCTATACCAATGCTACTTAATTTTTGTAATTTAGTAACTACCTCATCATAACTACCGATTAACCCTGTACGAAAACCTTCATTATTAGCTACAAAATCACTTAACTGAGTGGCATTTTTCCACATCCCTAACGTTTCTTTGCGATTCCGGAACTGCAAGATTGCTTCTTCATCGGCATGATCAATAATTGATTGAAATTCTCGGAACGCTTCTTCAGAAGTTTTACGGGCAATCACAAATGCATTAACAGCAAATTTTATCGTCCGCCCCTTTCTTTTCGCAATTTCATTTACATTTTCAATTTGTTTTTGCAGCTCTTCAATCGGAGCTCCGTTCATAAAATAAACATCACTGTGCACGCCTGCCATAACTTGAGCGTCCTCTGAATTACCACCTTGATAAATTGAAGGATATGGCTTTTGAATTGGTTTTGGTGTAAGCGTAGCATTTTTTATTGTATAGAAATCGCCCTCATAGCTAAAGTTGTCTTGTGACCAAAGACCTTTCAATACTTCTAAATACTCAGTTGAACGTCGATAGCGATCTTCATGGTTGATCCACTCAATACCAAAGGTTTCTTGTTCTTTTTTAAACCATCCACTCACTAAATTAATATGAAATCTACCATTTGAAATGACGTCTATTGTTGAACCTATTTTGGCTAAAGTTGCTGGATGGATGAACCCAGGCAAAACAGCTGCTATAAAGTGAATATTTTCCGTTTCAGCAAATAATGCTGCCGCAAGCGTTAGGGCATCCAGCTGTCCTTCCTCAGCACTACCATTACCACCGATATTCCCCATATATCGAATCGGAAATAAAACAGCATTTATATTTAACTTTTCAGCTAATTTTATCAGTGTTTTATTGTACTCAAAGCTTCCTTCTGTATTTTGCTCTATTCTAGAACGTAGAAATCCACCTGCTAAATTTGAGCCCCAAATAACAAATTCCATTCAATGATCACTCCATTTATTCAAATAATGGCAATACCTTTTCTCCGAAAATTTCCGCTTCCTCCTTATGTGGGAAGCCTGATAAAATAAAGTGCGTTACACCGATATCAATATACGCTTGCAATCCTGCTTTTACTTGCTCTGGCGTACCAACAATAGCCGTTCCTGCACCTTTTCGAATTTTACCTATACCAGCCCAACTGTATTGATCAAATCGCTCGTTTTCAGCAGTAAGGACGTTCATTCTTTTTTGAGCTACTGAATCTACCGTTTCATAATATTGATTCAGATTCGATTGTACAGGGTTTTCAATTTTACTAATAATGTTATAAGCAGCATCCCAAGCCTCTTGTTCTGTATCACGTACAACTATATGAATTCGAATACCGTACTCTAATCGACGATTATACTTTTTAGCTCGACTTTCAACATTTTGAATTTGCTCCTGAATGCTTGCTATAGGCTCTCCCCATTGCAAATAAACATCTGCAGCTTTTGCAGCTATTTCCTTAGCCACATCGGAAGAACCTCCAAAATAAATAGGAATACCACTTTCTTGATAAAGAGTAGGAATCAACTTTCCTTCAGTTACCTTAAAAAACTCGCCATCATAATGAAATGATTCTTCTTGCCAGGTTTCTTTCACTACAGTTAAAAATTCATCTGTACGTTCATAGCGTTGTTGATGTGATAAATAGTCACCGTCTTGTGCTAGCTCTTTTTCTGAACCGCCCGTTACAACATTGACCAACACTCTTCCCTTCGAAAATTGATCTAAAGTCGCTGCCATTTTAGATGCAACTGTCGGTGAAACAAAGCCGGGTCTAAATGCAATTAACGGCTTTATATGCTTTGTCTGATGAATGATAGCAGACCCTACGAGCCAAGAATCTAAATAAGGAATACCAGTAGGAATCAAAATCCCTTCAAATCCTGCTTTTTCTGCCGTTTGAGCTACATCTACTAAATACTCAAAGGTTGGCTCTCTTTCAGGCTGCTTTAACCCTAAATACCTTCCGTCTCCACTTGTAGGAGCAAACCAATAAAAATGTGGTTTCATCGTTCTCTCTCCTTACCTAATTAAATTCTTCAACTAGCTTTAACAATCGATCCTTTTCACTATAGTTTTGATATTGCGCTGCAAAGGTACGAACAGGATCACCTGAATAAAAACGTTCATATAATTCGTGACGCGCCCCAAGCTGACTACCTATTAAATCCCAAGCTAGTTTAATAAATTTGGTTCTTGCAAATGCACTTGTATGTGTACCTCCATAATACGCCTGTAACTTGTCACCTATTGGCCCATTGATTTCTTCAATAGTAGACGGCACTTGCAATAATCCACTTGCTCCAATTTGCTGTAATATTTCCAAAGCACGTGGATAATAACGTGTACCTAAATTTCGGGCAGTCGTTAAAAATCGTTGTTTAGGTAGATAAATTCCATTATGTTCGATAGCTTCATATTCAGCCGCAGTTAATAAACCCTTTATAGTTTCTAACTGTATGATTAACTCACTTAACTTCTCTTTTACATGTAAAAACTCCGTCGCTCCAGCTGTTTCCGCAAGTTCGTTGCCAATTGCTACTACCGATTCTAATTTACTAATTAGGCGTACAACCGTTTGATGCTGACTTAACAAAGATGATGCCGTTTCAGTTCGCAGCTTCCAAGCTAATTCAGGATCTTCTGCTACCAACACCCTTTCCCAAGGGATTAGAACATTATCAAAAATTACGACAGCATCCATTTCATCAAAACGAGAGCTTAAAGGGTGGTTGTGTGAATCAGTGGAAGCAAACGATTCTCGACATACCATATGTAACCCTTGAGCTGCGGTTGGAACATAAAATACATTTGCCATTGGTGCTTCCTCTAACCCTCGCTTATGATAAGAGGTTATGAGCAGTTCATCTACATATGGTGCTGCTGTAGCAATTGTTTTGGCACCGCTCACAAAAATACCTTCTTCATTTTTAGTAACTACACGTAATTTCCCATGCTCTATCTCTTCAGCAGATTTAGAACGGTTTTTTTGCGGGTCATGTGCTGCTACCGTTGATAATAAATCTAAATCACGTGCCGCTGTGTATAGTTTTTCAAGCTTTGTTGCAATGCCTGGTGACAAAACATCTAATTGTTGTCTACTTGCATACCAACCTACTAACTGCGAACGAGAATACTCGGATAAGCGGCTCATTACGCCAAATGTTTCATCTGCCCAGCATTTATAAGCTAAACTTTTCCTTTTCAAATCATTGATTGATGTTGGCACTAAAAAAGATAAATGGGCATTTGTACCTTCTGCCGTTTCATACGTTAAAATCGATTTTGTCGGCTCCACGGTTTGTAAATTTAATAAATGCTGGATTGTACGAACAGTCCCTTTAAAGGATTGATGGTTTTCTAAATTATTAACAATCCCTCCATCTAACCAAACTGTTCGCCCATTATTCAACCTCCGCAAATATGGAATCTGCGTATTCATCTTCATTTACCTCCCTTTCAATTAAATTATCTAAAAAATGGTTTAACTTATTTTTCAAATAGGATTTATCATAAGTTTCATACTGCAAGGCATGAACACGAATTGGATCACCTGTATAAAACCGTTCGTATAAATCATGACGTGAGCCGAGTTGACTGCCAATAAGTTCCCACCCAATTCTAAATAGCTTTTCTTTTGTTCGTGCATCTACCTTTGCCCCTTTATAGTACTTGGAAAACAATGGGAACAATTCGTGATTTTCTAGAATCGGAGATGACGATAATTGAATAAAGCCTCCTGCACCAATCTCCTTTAAAATATCTAGAGCACGACCATAGAAATGCGTACCTAAATTTCTTGCTGTTTGTAGTGGCGTAATATTAGGTAAATAAACATTCTGCTCATTTAGATGCCCTTCTTTTTCTGATGAAATTAATAAAGCTTCAATACTATCAATTTGTGTATAAAGCTCCCCTATTTTTTCCTGAACATGTAAAAAGTAATCTGCACCAATTGATTGAGCTATTGCCGTTGTAACCCCAGCAGCAAATTCTAATTTTGATAGTAAACGAACTACCGTTTGATGCTGCGCTAGTGCATCGAGTTGCTGATGCCGATGTGCTTTCAACACGCCCTCAGGTGAACCCTTAATAAGCACCCTATCCCACGGGATTAAAACATCGTCAAATAATAAAACAGCGTCCATTTCATCGAATCTTGAACTTAATTTATGATGCTCTTTATTTGAAGCAAATGATTCTCGACAAACAATTTGTAGCCCAGGTAAATTTAATGGCACAATAAACATATTTGCTTGTGCGATTTGATTTGATGATAATTTTTGCGGAGAGGTGACAATGACATCATGTGCATAAGGAGCACCAGTCGCAATCATTTTAGCCCCTCGTACAACTACCCCCTCCTTGGTCTCCCGTATAATACGCAATAATGCATCTTCATCTTGCTCTTCCGCTGGTTTCGAACGATCAATTTGAGGATCCAAAATTGCAGTAGTAACAATTCGCCGTTCATCTCTAGCTAGCTCATAATATTTCGTTATTTTTTCAACGAATCCAACATCATATTGCGCAAACTGTTGACGATCCAAATAGTATCCGGTAATTAGAGAATTAGCATAATCTGATAAACGACTCATCACTCCATAGGTTTTATTCGACCATAGAGCAAATGCCTTTTTACGCTTTATTAAATCCTCATAGCTACGCGGAATATAAAATGCACTATGAACAAATCGATTACTTTTTGGAATTTTAAAACCTGCAATGCTTTGATTGTTCTCATCATCTAGAAGTGCTAATAAATTTGTGATAGTTTCTAATGTTCCCGTAAAGGCTGGATGAGTTGTTACGTCCACTTTTACTCCGTCCAGCCACACACTTCTTCCATCTTTCAAACTTCCACTAAAAGACATTTATTATCTCCAACTCCTTTTCATGAACACAAAAAAACTCCCACCAAATCTCCTGCGTAAATCTTCGCTTAAGACATCAATGAGAGCTCCATTTTTATGGTCACTATGAGTATTTTTTATGGCTAAAAAGCAAAATCGGAGCTTTTAGTTCTAAAACCAAAGCTCCGATTTTTTCAGTCGCCACATTATATAAATTAATTTACATATTAAACCAAACAAAACCGATAAGTCAAGTATATTTTAAAAATCAATTATGCCTCGGCATAATTGCATCCGCCGCATTCATCTCACTACCTTTAGAAGTTGTGACCTTTCGCTACCATAACACTTGCTGAAGGAAGTTAAAAACTTATTGATTTATAAAAATGCGTTTGCTATAATCCTACTAATCCAATTGGTATAAAATAATTACTGACCGGAATCACCGGAGGCGTGTAAACAATTGTCGTTTACGCGTTTTTTTATTGCTTTTATTTAGTAGTCAGTGTCAATATTACTTTTTTAGATAACGGAGGATAAAATAATGAAAAAATTTCTTTTCCTTTTGCTATTGATATCAATGTTAGGAGCTTGTAATTCAAACGGAACTGCACAAGAAACATCAAATAAAACAATTAAAATAGGTTTTACACCCGGTCCATACAGCGACCAATTTCAATTTGGCATTGCACCGATACTAAAAGAAAAGGGATACACAATTGAAACAATTGTATTCAGTAATATCGTCCAGCCTAATATCGCTTTAGGTGATGGCTCAATTGATGCTAATATTTTTCAGCACACTGCCTATTTGGAAGACTTTAAAAAAGAGAAGCATTTAGATTTGACAGAAATACTTAAAGTTCCTACTGCACCGATGGGGGTCTATTCAGATCGTTTTGATTCTATCGACAGTTTTAAAAAAAATAAAGAATATACAGTAGCAATTCCTAATGATCCAGCTAATATTGCACGTGCTCTACGAATCTTAGACGATCTTGGATGGATTGAACTAAAAGAAGGTTATTCACCTACTACAGTGAGTAAACAAGATATCACGAAATACGTATACACTATTGATTTCGTTGAAATGGAGCAAGCACAATTGCCACGTTCACTGTCTGACGTAGATTTTGCACTTGTAAACGGTAACTTTATTTTGTCCTCTGGAAGAAAACTATCATCGACCTTGGCATTGGAGAACCCAACCTTCGAATACCAAAATCTATTAGCAGTTCGCACTGAGGATAAAGATAAAAAATTTGTAAATGATTTAATTGAAGCATATCATTCGGCGGATTTTCAAAAATTTATTGAATCTAATAAAGACTACGAAGGATTTCACCGACCAGATTATTTTAAAGACTAATTCTTTATAAAATTAAAAAGATGACGTGCTTTTAAATAAGAGCACGTCATCCACAATTTTGAATTTTATTTTACTAATTGCATGGCTGGACCAAAGAATTCATAATGAATTTTTTCGTCTTCCACGCCAATTTCATGTAAATTTTTAATGACCGCTTCCATAAAGCCAGCAGGTCCACATACGTAAACATCTGCATTGTTGGCTACTTTTTCAGCTAAAAATTCTTTTGTGATTTTCTTATTTTCATCCGAATATAACGCTATGTATGTTGCACTAGGAAGCACATTTACTTTCTTTTGAATGTCATCGCTAAATGCTACAACTTTTTCATTGCGCGCACATTGGATAAAGCTCACTTCATTTGCCGCATTATCTTTTAGTGATTGCAGCATACTGTTTAATGGTGTTACACCGATACCACCGCTTATAAATGTAATTGGAGCAGCAGTTTCTTCTAAGACAAATAGTCCTGCTGGAACACTTACATCCACTAAATCTCCGACTTCTAATACGTCGTGAATAAAGTTAGATACTTTACCATTTGGCGTATGATCACCTTCACGTTTTACAGAAATACGATAGCCATCTTCTGTACTTGCTTGTGAAAGTGTATATTGACGGTTCATTAAATACTCTTCACCTGGTACTTTCACGCGGATACTGATATATTGACCTGGCTCATAAGCTGGTAGAGGGGAACCATCTTCATTTTCAAAGTAGATAGATGTAACAAGATCACTTTCTACTACTTTCTTCGCTACTTTCAATGGTTTAAATAAGCGCCATCCGCCATTACCCTCAGCTTTTTGATATAGCTCTTCTTCTACTTGAATGAAGATATCTGCAATGACGCCATATGCTTCAGCCCATGCATTAATGATATCATCTGTTGCTGCATCACCAAGCACTTCTTTAATCGCTTTTAGTAAGTATTCTCCTACTATTGGATAATGCTCAGGTAAAATACCTAGACTACGGTGTTTATGAGCAATTAACATCACCGCTGGTAAAATAGCTTCTAAATTTTCAATATGAACTGCCGCAGCATAAACTGTGTTTGCTAATGCTGTTTGCTGACGACCTTTTTCTTGATTTGTATGGTTAAAAATATTTAATAATTCGGGATGAGCTTGGAACAAATTTTTATAAAATGTTTTAGTAATCTCCACTCCATGAACTTCTAATACAGGAACTGTTGCTTTAATAATTTGTACTGTTTCTTGTTTTAACATATCGCTTACCACCCTTTCATGATTACAATATAACGCTCTCAATTTTTAAAAGCAATATATAAAATACATCTTTAACAAAACGGACATAATTAATGTATTTTAAATACATCTTTAAAAAAGTATTGAATTTATAATACTTCAAGGTAAAAATGCTATAATTATTTTGAACTATAGAAAGTAGGGTGTTCTTATGCGCTTAACTTTATACACAGATTATTCTCTCCGGACGCTCATATATTTGGGTGCGAAGGGAGATGGCCAATTATCAACTATCCAAGAAATTTCAGATGCTTATAATATATCGAAAAACCATTTAATGAAGGTGACACACCAGCTTGGATTATTGGGCTATATTGAAACGATTCGAGGGCGTGGTGGAGGAATTCGCCTAGCAATTGATCCAAAGACTATTACAATTGGTGAAATAGTACGTCATACAGAAGAGGATTTTCATCTCGTCGAATGCTTTGACAAAGAAAATAATCTTTGTAAGATCGCTCCAGAATGCCAGCTGAAAGGCATATTATACGAAGCATTGCAAGCCTATTTAACCGTCTTAGATCGCTATACTCTAGATGACTTTTTACATTCGAAAGAAAAGTTGATGGCACTGTTGTTTGGCGAATAAAAATACCCGCACAACTCAAGTTGGACGGGTATTTTTTATGTTTATTTTATTTTACAATGCCTTTGAAAAGAAAATCATATCGAGTGCACGAATTCCATTTTCATAGATTGGCTCAGGGTAATTACTGAAAAAATCTTTTTCAATGGCTTCCATACGAAAACCTGCTTTTTGATAGAAGGCAATATTATCAATACTAGAATTTGCAGTTCCAACTATTATCGTTTGATATCCTTGTGATTGACAAATGGTTGTTATTTGTCGCAGTGCTTCTTTCCCAAGTCCTTTACCTTGATACTTCGGTACAATCGCAATATTTTTTAACTCAACTGTCGAATCAGACTGTTCAAGAAGTAACGCTACACCCGCTAACTGCTCACCACATTTTATTTCGTATAACTCACCGTCCTCTAAATATTCTCGAACAGCGACTTCACTTTCATCAGCTAATAATAGTTGAGGTAAATAGTCTTCCCGAGCACCTTCCACTTTCTTTAAGGATGTACGATATCGAACAAAATCTTCGCGCTCAAAAACATTTAAAACACACGGCTGCTTTTCTTTGATCTCTAGCCATGAATGCTCCTGCGGAAAATCATTCTCAACTCCTAATCGAATAAAAGACAACTTTTCCTGCGCCTTTTGTGAGCGTATATTAACCTTTCTAGCTCCTGCAAAAACACGCTTTAGCCCTAACTCAAAGAATGCAATATCTAAAATCGCAACTTTTGATTGAAGATTATAGCCTTTTCCCCAAAATTCATAGCCCAGCCATGAGCCAATATGACAGCTCTTTTTATTGTGATCAATAAACATTAATGCCGTCACACCAATCAGTTGTCCTTCCTCATCCAGTACAACACGAGGGACTGTTTTTCCAGCCTCTTCGTCCACACATTCACGTTTAATAAAATTAATCGTATCTTCCACTTTACCAGCAGGTAACCCTAGTGCATCTCGAACCTGTGGCATAGAAGATAGTGCATGCATCGCTTCAGCATACTTTATATCGTGTCTCACTAAATTTACTACCATATGCTATTCTCCTTTTAACATGATTAACAACGGACTTAATATCATCCTCTACTAACATAATGCATTTATTTATATTTCTTTTGAAAATCAATTATACGTTAGTTGCCATGATACACCAAAACGATCCTGAATCCAGGCAAATTTCTTAGAAAATCCATAATTATTAAGTGGCATTAAAGCTTGTCCACCTTCTAAAATTTGAGCAACTAAACTATCGATTTCTTCTTCAGACTCACATTCCATAAAAATAGAAGTTGACGGTGTAAATGTAAAGTTATGCTGTATTACACTATCATTCACCATCATTTTCAAACCTTTTAAATGTAGAACAGCCATCGCAATCTGTTGTGAGTTTTCCATATAGGTTAAGCTTTCCACCTGTAATTCTGAAAACCACTGTTGATATTGCTGGATAGCTTCATTGGCTTGTCCCTGAAACATTAAAAATGTAGTGGCACTTTTCATTTATTTAACTCCCCTTCATATTTTAAAATCCATTGCGCTGGTGTCATTTTCGCAACAAGCTCTCCTATTAATTCAAACGGAATATTTTTAGTGCTTGTAAAACGAATACAACTTTTCCCCATATTGAGTTTCGTCGGTACTCGTTTCGCATATTCCTCTTGGAACCACGAGAGTAACGCTCGATCTGCATAAATGCCCATATGATAAACTGCAATATGCCGTTTCTGTGCAGCAAGACTTATAAAGGGCAAGGGAGTATTGGGTGTGACATGATAGCCCTTCGGATAAGTAGTTAGTGGGACCACATAGCTTACCATGTCATAGTACATACTTTCTTCAAAACCCTCTGGTAAATTGTTTTCTACCACGTCCACAAGTTTGCCAAAACTCTCCCGCCATTTTTCATCCACTTGCTCAATATATGTGCTTTTCATGCCCTTCCCTCTTTTCAACATAGTATTATTGCTAGGTGTGTATTTTTATTAATCAAAAGACTCATTCATTTCATAACGTAGCATTGATCTCCGTTCTGACTTAATATTTAATCGCTCCGCTACATAATAAATCCTAGTTGCTAACCATCTGTCTTATTTTGCTAATTACAATAAATATAGCATCATTTAAAGGAATCAATAAAGCCTCTTTAATAAATTATGCTTTACCCTCCGCCTTTGCTTTTCGGTATAATTCCTTTGTTTTGTAGCCCAATCTAATAATTTCACGCATCTCCTCTAAACGTGCTACTTGCGTCTCTTCCTTTTTCGCACTATAAATATATCGGGCCCAGTCCTTTTGATAACCCGGTGTTAATCCATTATAAAATATTAAATCATCCGGATTTTCCATAAGTGAATCACGCAATTGAGGAATCATACCTTCATAGTCACTAACGCATTGACTACTCGCTGTCTTCTTGCCGCGTCCCTTGCCATCTCTCTTTATACTTACTATAGAAAATGTCTCATCTAACGACATAAGACTTGCAAATTTATAATCACTGCCAACAATGTATTTTTCCTCGTCCACTTGAATTGCTGGGAAGATTTCATCGCGGTGGATAAACTGTTCATACTTCTTATTACCCTTTTTCGGATAAACAAAAAATAAATAACCTTGTTCCGTAAGCGTGTTTAACTTTCGTACATTTTGTAAATACGTTACCATTTCATCAATAGTAAACACAAAGGCAATTATTCGATCATGAGGTGCATTCCCTATTTGGGTTATTCCCTCTAATTGCATCTCCTCTGGTTGATTATGAATGGCAATAGACAGTCCATCCTTCATTTTAAATTTCTTTAGCATAGTTTTGACACCTCTTCTAATGATCAATACAATTTTCTCTTAGTTTTGATAGTATAGCTGATTTAGTGCAATTTTCGTACAAAAAAACGCTCGATTATTCTCGAGCGTTTAAGATTGAGATAAGCTATTTAATTTTTGTAGCCACAACTATTCCTCTAATAATCGGAATGGCCATTACAATTAGCACTAGTGGTAGGAACCACCAACCAAGACTCTCTGCCTCTCCAAGTGCAATACGTACCATTTGGAATGATATAGCTGTAAATATAATTAGACAAAGGTTTTTTATTTCATTCAATATTTTTCGGCTATTTAAATAAAACGCCTCTACATTACTTTCGTTTAAGCGTGCTGGGTAATTATGAATATGCGGAATTTTTTCAAGTAATCCTAGTAATATCCACAGCAATATTCCGATAAACGGAAGGATGAGTAACTCTATTTTTGAACCCCACCGATTAACTTCTCCTGCACCATTAAAATGACCTGGAATCTTCTCGGGTAGTTGTCCCCACATTACAACAATATAAAAAATGGACAGTATAAATAACCCGCCACCGATAAAGTCCCCAATCTTTTCATATCTTGTTTTCGGCAATTTCAAAATTGGCCTATACATATCTTCCCACATCCTTACTTGTTCCTTTATTCATTTTACGTTACTACAGTTCAGTTAGTTTCAAATTTATGCAAATTGTCATAATTTTCGAGGTATACAGGTAACTATCCGCCTTCACTTACTGTAAAAAAGCAAATTATTCAGCTTTTTTATCATTCTACCTACAACTATTTACCTTATTATTCCTAATATATATTATAGAAATACTCGCAATACTTTGTAAAATTCATATAATCTGATATAAATGGTATAAACACATTTCATTTTTTTGTAACATTTCTACTAAATTACTGAGAAAGGAAACGACAACTATGCGATTTACTATCTACAAGAAGTTAGTACTCGGTTTTTTTATTGTTATTTTAGTATTAGTTGGCACAATCGGATTAAATTTCAAACAGCTTAATTCAGTAAACAAAACATATCGTGTGTTACTCGAAGAACAAACAACTAAATCTATTAGTATTCAAGAGCTACGCGCAATTGCTAAACAAGAAATTGTAAATATCAGAGGTTATCTATTACTTGGGGGTGAGCAAAATTTCCAAAGTAATACGGCTTCACGTGAAGAGTTTAAAAAGAAATATGATGAATTAAAGGCTTCATTCGATTCTCAAAAATCTAGCGATTTATTAGAGGCAATCAATAAAAGTGAGCAAGATGTCCAAAAGTTCGCAGATCGAATGTTTTCATTAAAGGATGCTGGAGAAACAGAGCAATACGAAAAGCTCGATAGTACACAAGGTCGCCTACTTATAAAACAATTCGATAACCGTGTAGCTAACCTTGCTAACTACCAAGATGATTATATAAAAGAAAAAATCGCTGCTACATCTAAAGAAATTCAAGCTATTAAATTCCAAATGATAATTCTTGGCATCTTCGCTGTTGTCACTAGTCTCATCATTGCTATGGTCATGGGAAGCCTTATCTCCCGCCCTATCAAAGGTATGGCAAAAACCGCTAAAAAGATTACTAATGGCGATTTAACAGCTGAGCAAATTCACATTAAGAATCGTGATGAGGTAGGTGATTTAGCAATTGCCTTTAATCAAATGGCGGTAAATTTAAAGGATCTTATTACAAATGTACGGCATAATACTGTACAAGTAAGTGGTTCTGCCGCTGAATTAACCGCAAGCGCTGAACAAACAATCCAAGCGACAGAGCAAATTACTTCCTCTATACAAGAAGTGGCAAGTGGCTCCGAGGCCCAAGGGAAAAATGCTACTGAAAGTTCAGCAGCTATGAAAACTATGACAAAAGGCATTCAGCAATTGGCTACGACGACAGCTGCCGTTTCAGAGCTTGCTATAGAAACAAATACTGAAGCTAATAAAGGAAATGAATCACTACACCGTGTTATTACACAGATGGACACAATTAATTCAGCGGTTTTAGAATCTGCTAGCGTTGTGAAAAACTTAGGAAATCATTCCTTTGAAATCGGAAATATTATTGGTCTCATCACGGATATCGCAGAGCAAACAAATTTACTAGCACTAAATGCTGCGATTGAGGCAGCTCGTGCAGGAGATCATGGTCGCGGCTTTGCAGTAGTTGCAGATGAAGTGAAGAAATTAGCAGATCAATCCAAGCAATCAGCTGAACAAATAGCAAGTCTGATTTCAGAAATACAACAGGATACAAACCGTGCCGTAACTGTTATGGAAACTGGAACACAAGAGGTAAAAGTCGGTATGCAAGTGGTAAAGGTAGCTGAGGAAGGCTTCTCAACAATCGTTAAACTGATCGAACAAGTATCCCAACAAATTCAAGAAGCAACAACAGTTTCAGAGGAAATGTCATCAAGTGCTGAGCAAATTTACGCATCCTTCGATGAAATTGCAACAATCGCACAGATGTCTTCTTCAAATCTACAAAATGTAGCTTCTGCTTCTGAAGAGCAACTAGCAACTATTGAAGAAGTTGCCGCTTCTGCTGCCACACTATCCAACATGGCCGAGGAATTACAAACACAGGTTTCACGTTTTAAAGTGGAGTAAAAAGTCTTTTCAAGAAGCTTGTATTATTAAAGGTGTTCAATCTTCCGAATTTTATTTGTTAATTAAATACGATTCGGGAGATTACTTATGTCTTTGAAATCTAGAATACGCCATTTAGGAGTCCCCAGCCTCCAATTTACGTGGCATATATTTTAACAAACAAAGCCTCCGCTTTTGGTAATAAGACAACATTAAGGCTTTTACATAAGACAGAAAAAATATAATTTTTAGAATTTTATTGACAAATTAAAAATACCCAAGTATCATTGCTTTCAACAACACATTATTGTAGGCCAAGATTGGAAATAGTAGAAATGCAAGTGTACTTGTAGAGAGTCGGTGATTGGTGCAAACCGATAGGCACACATTTTGAACTCGTCCATGAGCCACTCCCTGAACTTTGAGTAAGGGACGTCGGTTTCCTCCGTTAACGGGATAGACAGTGACTGCTGTCGATAAGGGGACTTTTTCTGTAAAGAGAAGGTCAATTAGAGTGGTACCGCGAGCATAAACTCGTCTCTATATTTTTATATAGAGGCGGGTTTTTTATTTTTATTGAAATTTGGCCTAAGTGTGTATTTCGTCTCTATTGTGCAAGGCTGAGACTTTATCAATATAATGACTACTACAAAAGGAGTGTTTGAAAATGGGAAGAAAAATTTGGGTGTTTGATACAACTTTACGTGACGGCGAGCAAGTGCCTGGTGCAAAACTAAATTTATATGAAAAAGTAGAGATTGCACAGCAACTCAAAAAATTAGGCGTCGATATTATCGAGGCTGGTTTCCCGGCTTCATCACAAGGAGATTTTGATGCAGTTAAAGCTGTCGCACAAAAAGTTGGTCATACGAATGACATTATGATTACTGCTTTAGCACGTGCTGTACAGGCAGATATCGATGCTGTTTATAACGCTGTAAAATACGCTGAAAATCCTATGATTCATATGGTGCTCGGTACTTCTGATATTCATGTTGAGAAAAAATTTAGCAAATCCAAGGATCAAATTCTACAGATTGGTGTTGATGCAGTAAAATATGCGAAAACTCTTCTACCACAAGTCCAATATTCAACAGAAGACGCATCTCGTTCAGATTTCGAGTATCTTTGGAAAACCATCGAAGCCGTAATGAAGGCTGGTGCAACAATGATTAATGTACCTGACACAGTCGGCTTTGCAGAACCAGAAGAATTTGGATCGATGATTTATAAACTAAATGAGCGTATGAAAAATCTAAACGATAGTGTTTTGTTGAGTGTTCATTGCCATAATGATCTTGGTATGGCCACTGCTAACACGCTTGCTGCGATTAAAAACGGCGCGGATAAAGTAGAATGTACAATTAATGGCATTGGTGAACGCGCAGGAAATGCAGCATTAGAAGAAGTTGTCATGGCATTGAAAACACGTGGCTCTGTATACAATGCTGAGACACGTATTAACACAAGAGAAATTATGAATACATCTCGTCTTGTTTCAAGCTTTATGGGCTTAGACGTACAAGTAAACAAAGCGATAACTGGGGATAATGCTTTTGCCCATTCCTCTGGTATTCATCAAGACGGCCTTCTAAAATCTCGCGATGCTTATGAAATTGTACATCCAGAAGATGTAGGTCTTGACGATATGGAGCTAGTCCTTACGGCTCGCTCTGGGCGTCACGCGGTGAAAAATGCCCTTGAAAAACTTGGTTTTTCCAATCTTTCAGCAGATGAGTTTGAAGGAATTTTCGAAGGCTTCTTAAAGCTTGCGGACGCAAAAAAAGAAGTTTACGATCACGATTTATATGTTATTGTGGAAAGCTATTATGAAAAACATGACGCAAACAATGCTAATGCCACACATTATAGTGATCAGTTCTTTGACTTCGATGATTTACAAGTCGTCAGCAACGCAAGCTTCCCTTCAGCAAGTGTGAAAGTACGTAAAGGAGGGCAGATATTTAAAGCAAGTGCAGTTGGCTCAGGTCCGATTGATGCCCTATATTCTGCCATCGCAGAAATTACAAACATTGATGTAAAACTTGTAGAATATAATATCAATAGCGTTTCCCGTGGTAAAGAAGCGCTTGGAAAAGTAAAAATTACAATCGAGCATGAAGGTGAAAAATATATCGCAAAAGCGGCAGATACAGATATTTTAAAAGCGAGTGCGCTAGCTTATATTAATGCCATCAATAGTATTGTTGTCGCTAAATTAACGCCTGTTATGAACTAAATAGATTATGCCTCGGCATAATTGCCGCTGTCTCACAGATAAATTGCCACAAGACTTGGCGTTCTTAGACTGAGTCCCTCTATTTCAATGGATGTTTGAACATCGTTGAAAAAAGCTAAAAGCAGTATGACATTATTGCGTCATACTGCTTTCATTTTTCCTATCGACTACCCTCTACTAACTTTTGATATTCCTCTTCAATTAATTCAACATCAAGACGTTCAAACAGTGGTGTCACTTCACTAATGCTTGCTGGTAATTCCACTTGTTCATGCCACATTACTTCATTGATCTCTAACATTTTTCTCACCTTCTCAGCTGAAAACGGTAAAAATGGATGTAACAGCTGTCCAAGATTAGCAATTATATAAACACACGTTGCAAGTGTTTGATTGCTAGCTTCTACATTCTCTTTCACCTGTAGCCACGGCTGCTGCTCGTCAAAATAGCGATTAGCTGCACGAATGTATTCAAAAATAGCCTCTAAAGCTTGTTTAAAATGACCCGCTTCTAGTTGAATCCCAACATCATTAAATAGCTGAATCGTATTTTTTCGAATAATGGCATCTATCTCGGCTTGAGGCACTTGACGATCAAACGATTTTTCTAAAAACTTCAATGTTCGATTGACAAAATTACCATAAGCACCAAGTAATTCGCCATTATGGCTATAAATAAATTCTCGCCAAGAGAAATCAGTATCACGATTTTCTGGCGCATTCATTGTTAAAAAATAACGAACAGAATCAGCATCGTATCGACTCAAAATATATGGCACCCATACCGCCCAGTTTTGGCTCGTCGATAATTTCCGTTTTTCTAATGTCAAATATTCGTTTGATACAATATGTGTAGGTAAAGCCTTTGCCCCTATCCCCATAAGAATGGCTGGCCATATAACTGTATGGAACGGAATATTGTCTTTACCATGCACATAATACGAAATCGTTTCTTCATTCCACAAATCTTCAATAGCTATTTGATGCTGCTTCGCCCATTCAATACTCGCTGTTAAGTAACCCGCTACTGCTTCAATCCACACATATATTTTTTTGCCTTCAAAACCTGGTACTGGCACATCGATACCATTTGGTAAATCCCTTGTTACTGCGCGGTCTGGTACCCCTTCTGCCAAGTAACGTTCTGTTAAACCTAAAGCATTGTCTCGCCAGCGTTTTTCCGCCTTAGCCTCCGCTAAATAAGTCTCCAATCTCCCTTGAAACTGACTAAAAGCAAAATAAAAATGCTCTGTCCCCTTGATAATTGGCTCATTCCCACAAATTTTACAGTGTTTATCGATTAAATCGAGCGGGTCTAAAATTGTTGAGCAATGATCACATTGATCACCACGCGCCTTCGCACCACAGTTTGGACAAATCCCCTCTACAAATCGGTCCGGTAAAAACTGCTTATCTGTTTCACAGTATGCTTGTTCAATTTTCTTTTTATATAAAAATTTGTTCGCTAGCAGCTGTGAAAAAATTGCCTGAACAGATTCATGATGGTGCTGCGCATCTGTTCGCGTATACATATCGTAAGTAAATCCTAAATCATTGAAGCATCTTGAAAACTCTTCATGATAATGATTAGCAATTGCTTCCGTTGTCGTATTTTCCTGCGCAGCTCGAATTGAGATTGGTGTACCATTACAATCACTTCCCGAAACATATAAAACCTTCTCGCCCTTTTGTCGGTAATATCTAGCCAAAATATCACCCGGTAATAATGCAGCAACATGCCCTAAATGCAAAGAACCATTTGCATATGGCCACGCGCCTCCAATAACAATTGTCATCCTAAGTTGCTCCCCTCAACAAAATTGTAAAAAAGTGTATAAAAAAACGCCCTAATCAAAATTGATTAGGACGAGTATACCCGTGTTACCACCTATATTTACAAATAGCTCACACTATTTGCCGCCATCAGTGCGTCTCATTCAAATTTTTAATGAGAGATACTGCCGCTGTTGTAACGAGTGCCCATCTCGTCGTAATCTACTTGCAAACTTGCTTTCGGTACGAAGCTCAAAGGTCATTTTCAAAAGGGGGCATTTACCTCATTTCCACCAACAGAGGCTCTCTATATAATGCTTATCCAATTTACTTTTCCTTATCAATGCTCTTACTATAGATTTCCTCCATTTTACTCTTTATGCCGTTGAATTGCAATGCATGTCGATAAATTGCTCTTAGTTCTCGATAAACTGAAAAACTTAGGCGATAAATCATTCAATCTTCTCGATAAAACGAAAAAGTTGGGTGATAAATCAGAAAATGTAGTCGATAAAATTTTATCCAAACTTTATTTCAAGCAACTCTTTTAAATTATTAATGACAATGTCCGCTTTTCGTAATTCTGTTTCCTGCGCAAAGTCGAAACGTACGCCAACTGAAAGCAACTGATTATCCTGAGCTGCTTGAATATCAGAAGAACGGTCACCTACTACTGCGCCGCGTTCAATGGCATTTTCCTCGATGACCTTTTTCACTAAATCAGATTTATGACCGCTCGAAATGGACTGAATACTATATGTACCGTTGATAAAACGCTGTAATTGATAGGTTTCTACAATTGCTTGTAAATACTCTGTTTGCCCATTACTGGCGATGAATAAATCATAGTTTTCTGCCAACGTAGCAAGTGTTTGCTCTGCATTTGGATATAATGCGCCCTGGCGATTACGTATTTGTTCAATAAGCTTAACATGGAATAATGCGTTGCTTTCTTCACGTGTCTCTAGCGTGTGCATAGGACATAACGTTTCCCAGACAACAGGTAATGGAACACCCATAATTTCACGGTATTTCTCTATTGGTGTTTCTCCTTGCCACAAGCCTTTTGCACGCAGCACATTAAACGTCGCCGATAATGCTGGCTCTAATATTAGATTTGTTTGAAATAAAGTACCATCCATATCAAAAATAATAGCTTTTTTCATAAAATCACCCCTACGGTTATGAACGTTTTCTACTTTTTATTGTTTCTCTTTCGTGCCATTTAAATAATATACCCCCTCTAGTTCTAAAACTAAAGGGGGATCCTATTTTTAAGGTTCTAAAGGTACCACTATTTCTAATTCCTTTATTTCCTCCCAATAACCCTGCTCGTTCGTCTTACCTGGTCTAAGTGTAAAAGATTTCGGCATTTTCTCCATAGGAGGCAGTACTACAATAATATGATGTCCATTATCCTTGGTCGCACCCATTTGTATATTCTCCCCATCGTATAACTTTCCCTCACTATCTGTTACCTCAAACTCAAAAAATGGCCATTTATCATTTCTATCTAAATCGTTTGGATAATCTACTAGGATATCTATACGTGTCGATAGCGGTGTAAATGAAACCTTCCCAACGTTTAACTTGTATAACCCATTGTTCGTACTAGCTATTACATTTGGATAGATCTTAACAACTTCTTCCTTTAATTTTTCAAGAGTAAAATCTATATGCCAATTACCTTTGTAGCCAAATAAATCGCTTCCATCTAATGCGACTTCAATGTTATCCCCGTATATATCTGGATTTGATAAAGTTAATTCATGATGTTCAATAATCGTGTTTTTATCTATATCATCTTGACCTGTAGAACCGATCGCAACATCTATTGGCTCCCCATTGACAGTTAGCTTATTCGTACCTACAACCTCTTCTTTTAAAGAAACACCATTCTGCCCTGTATAAGCAACCGTAACTAATAATCTATTACCATCATATACCGCTTCTTCAACAGCCATTGTAAGACCTGCATGTTTATCCTCCTTTCCTATTTTTGTCATCAAATGATTTTGTTCAATTTTTTCAGCTGCAATATCCCCAAATTCAGCATAAATAACCCCAATATAAGGTACATTGGCCAGTGCAGTCGCTATTGTAGGGGAGAAAAATCCTGCACCTAGTAGCGCTATACATAATCCACAGGCTACTAAAAGGGGTTTTATAATTCTAATGTTCCGTTTCTTCTTTTTTGCAGCACGCATTGCCGCCTGCTCTCGCGCCATCAATTGTTGAAGTGGAATATCGATACGATCAATAAATTGATTATTATTTTCCTTACTCATACAAGTAGCCCTCCCTTAAGACTGGTTTTAATTCTTTCTTAGCTCTATTAATATAGGACTTCACTGTTCCTTCAGGACAGCCCAGCATTTTTGCAATCTCTTTAACAGAAAAATCATGATAAAAGCGTAACCATAAAATCGTTTTATACTTGGCATCTAGTGTTTCAAACGCCTCTTTTAAATCTAATGTATGCGTAATATTTTCAATATTTTGATGTCCAGCTAACTCTATAAATAACGCCTCGTCTCCTGAAGTAAATTTCCTTGAATCTTTTCTAATAAAATCAATAGATTTAAAAGTAACAATCTTAACAATCCACCCTGGAAAACTGCTTGGATTCTTTAATGTTTTCAATGTTGTATAGGCTTTATAAATAGATTCTTGATAAATATCAAGCGCATCCTGCTCATTTCGAACATACGAGTAGGCCGTGCGATATAATTTCTCACGCATCAAAACGATCAACTGCTCAAAGGCTTCATCATCCCCCTTTTTTGCGCTTTTAACCAATTTTTCTAGATCCACCTAATCTCCTCCTTCTAACTACACTTTAAAGTCGTTTTGGGAAATGAAAACGTTGCAAAAAAAAATAGATGTCCTCCATTTAGAGACACCCATTTTTTTAATTTTAATCAAAAAACTCCATATGCATTTTTTCCTTCTTATAGTAATCCATTCGGTCCTGTAAAGTCCCCGTATGAAATTCGAATTTATGGCCGTCTGGATCCGTGAAGTAAATTGATTTTTTATCTCGTACATCTCTTTGTCTGCCTTCCAGAATGTTGACATTATGATGTACTAGCTTTTCATACATTTTGTCAAAATCGGCCTCCTGGATAGAAAACGCTATATGTGTATAGGATTGATGTATGTCATTGCGTGGGATATCCTGTTCTACATTCAGGGCAAGCCACAGCCCATTTACATCTAAATAGGCTGTACTTCTACCCTTCACTAATAATTTTGCGTCAAAAACCTTTTCATAAAATGCGATGGATTTCTCTAAATTTGACACTGAAAATAATAAATGATTTATGTTTTGGATTGTCATTTTCGTACCCCCAACTATGAAATTGCTGCTGACTCTTATTAATTTGATTTTTTGCCCTTCTTTAAGCCTTTCGCAATTTGCTTCGATTTGCGTTGCTCATTTAGCCTTGCTTGAGCATTTGTTTTGCGTTCGATAAAAGCAAGCTCTCTTTGCAATTTAAAGTAGCTTTGGAGACGTGATCGTTCAAGTACACCGTCTGTAATTGCTTGCTGTACAGCACAGTGTGGCTCCTTCTGATGTGTACAATCCCTGTAACGACAGGCCGCAGAAAGTTCCTCAATATCCTGAAAACTAGCGGATAAGCTATCACTCTGATCCCATAATTGTAGCTCCCGCATCCCAGGTGTATCAATTAAACAGCCGCCTTCTGGCAATAAAACTAACTCACGATGTGTTGTTGTATGGCGTCCCTTCGCATCATCTTCACGAATACCTGAAACCTTCATAAGCTCCTCACAACTAAGAGCATTTGTCAATGTGGATTTCCCTGCGCCAGAAGAGCCAAGCAATGCGCCCGTCACACCTTCCGTAAATAGCGCACGAATATCTTCTAAGCCCTCACCTGACAGCGCACTAGTCACAAAAACATCTACACCAAACGCTACAGACTCAACCTCACGTATTTTACTAGCAACATCTTCACAAAGATCTGCCTTCGTCAATACAACGATCGGCTTAGCACCCGAATCCCACGCAGCTACTAAATAGCGTTCTAAACGACGAATATTAAAGTCTGCATTTAAGCTCATAACAAGAAGTACGATATCAACATTCGATGCTACAATCTGCTCTTGTATTTCCAGCCCCGCCGCCTTGCGGGAAAAGACTGATTTTCGTGTAAACAATTTATGAATGATCGCCTTTTCCTCACCAGGCATTTTCTCGACTAGCACCCAATCTCCTACAGCGGGAAAATCTTCACGTGCTAATGATGTATAGGCGTAATGTCCAGCAATCGTTGCCAGCCACTCTCCTTCTTCAGCTAGTACACGATAGGAATGTTTATGCTCTAAAGTAACCCTAGCCGGCACACAATTCGCCAGCTTAGCCTCCTGCTTAAATCCAGTCATTTGCTCTTCAAAATATGGTAAAAATCCTAAAGTTGTTAAATTCAAGTTGTTTTCCTCCTAAATGTGAATATCCTTTGTACTCAAATTGATACTAAACACAAAAAACCTTGTCTCTGCGCAATTCGGCAGTTACAAGGTTCACAGGCACATTTAAGAGAATATACAAATTTCCACAATTGTCATTTAAATACACAGCGTGGTCAATTTATATATTTTAGGCGTGTGAAACTGAACAAACCGAATTGCAGCTCGTTAAAAACGGATCTATTCATCATGTCACATCACCTACTTCCGATTTAGTTATTTCCAATATAGCGAAATATTCCGAAATTGTCAATTATCTTCTAACAAGCATGTATCCCCTCCCCCCCTGCATACAATAAACAAGACCACTATTGGCAAAGGAGATGTTGAATTGTCAAAAATCATTTCTATTAGTACATACCAACCACCGTACACATTACAACAAATAAACGCAGAGGAGCTAACAAAGGAACTTTTCCATGCGAAAATCCCTAAGTTAGAACGTTACTTAAAAGTTTTTGAGAATGGTGGTATTGCAACACGCCATTTTTGTGTACCACCTGAATGGCATCGTACCGATCATTCCTTTGAGGAACGAAACGATTTATATATTGAACTAGCTACACAATATAGCGTTGATGTTATTCAAGCCTGTTTACAAAATGAAGCGTTTTTACAATCACCGGTTTCTCCTAAAGACATTGATGCTATTATTTTTGTAAGTAGTACGGGTATTTCCACACCAAGTATTGATGCACGCGTTATGAATAAACTTCCTTTTTCAGACAGACTTAAACGTATTCCACTTTGGGGACTTGGCTGTGCTGGTGGTGCGGCGGGTGTTAGTAGAGCCTATGATTTTTGTCGTGCCCATCCAGAAGCAAAAGTTCTTGTCGTTTGTGTCGAGCTTTGTAGTCTAACCTTTCAGCCAAATGATTTTTCAAAAAGCAATTTAATCGGTGCGTCTCTTTTTGCAGATGGGGCCGCATGTATACTCGTCTGTGGAGATGACGTGAATATCGCAGTAAAAAAGCCAATACCTGCTATTATCGGGACTGGCTCTAAATGGATGCCAGATTCAGAAAATGTTATGGGTTGGAATATTAAAAACAATGGTCTACATGTCGTTTTTCAGAAAAGTATTCCTGCCATCATTACCAATTGGCTTGGTCCATTCATTGAACAATTTTTATTGGAACATGAACTATACAATGAACAGCTTACCCATTTCATCGCACATCCCGGCGGTAAAAAAGTGTTAAAAGCTTATGAAGATACTCTATATCTAGCTTCCAAAAAAACCGATATTTCTCGGGAAATATTGAAATTTCACGGAAATATGTCATCTCCTACGGTGCTATATGTATTGGAGCAATTTATGTTAAACGAAGGACAAGTAGAGGATACTGGCTTGCTCGTCGCTCTCGGCCCTGGCTTCTGTGCTGAAGCTGTATTACTTAAATGGAGGGAGTAGCATGATTATCTACATTATTTTGATCCTCGTCATTCTACAAAGATTGACAGAAGTTTTCATTGCAAAACGCAATGAAAGATGGATGCTTTCACAAGGGGCATATGAAGTTGGTTCTTCTCATTATCCATATATGGTTGCTTTGCATGCTGGTTTTTTCCTATTTTTAATTATTGAAGTCGTTACTAATCATAAAAGTTTATCTCCTTTATTTCCGTTATTATTCTTATTATTTATTGCCGTTCAAGTATTACGCATTTGGTGTATCCGTTCATTGGGGTCTTTTTGGAACACAAAAATTCTCATATTGCCGGATGCAGAAGTTGTACGAAAAGGCCCTTACACATTTATGCGTCATCCAAATTACGCTGTAGTTTGCTTAGAAATTATGCTTCTACCTTTAATGTTTCAAGCATATTTTACAGCATTTTGCTTTACACTTTTAAATGTGACAATGCTGTCCGTGCGCATTCCACTTGAGGAAAAGGCCTTGCGAGATGCGACTAATTATAATCATGTATTTCACAAGAAGATTTCGGAATCCTAGCCGAAATCTTCTTTGTTTCGCTTTCGCTATCTAAACACTTGCTGAAAGAATTAATGCCATTCCCAATTGAACGGATCTTGTAAACCATCCCATGAGTTATTAAACTCATCTTCCGTTAATAAACACTTGTCTAGTTCTTTTATAATCGCCTCTTTATCTAAATCAACACCAATAATAACGAGCTGTGTCATGCGATCTCCAAATTCCTCATCCCAATCTTCTACTACCTCAGGACTTTGCAAGAAAACATCCTGCTGTTGTTCCTTTGGTAGAGCGGCTACCCAATAAGAAACTGGTTCTATTTTTGCCGATGAACCTGCCTGTGATAGTAATAATGCAACATTCTGATGTTTCGCACTCCAAATAATACCCTTTGCTCGGACAATAGATTCTGGCATATGATCACACCATTCTACAAATCGCATTGGATGAAATGGTCTTCTACGCTTATAAATGAAAGAAGAAATGCCATACTCCTCCGTTTCCGGTGTATGATTTTCATGACCAAGCTCTAATTCCTTTAACCAGCCAGCAGATTCTGATACCCGTTCAAAGTCAAAGCGTCCAGTATTTAAAATCTCAGCTGGCTCTATTACACCGTTTACTGTACGAATTAGCTTGGCTTCAGGTTGTAATGCACGTAAAATACGTTCTAATCTTTCAAGCTCTTCATCTGATACTAAATCACATTTGTTTAATACAAGGACATCACAAAACTCGATTTGGTCAATGAGTAAGTCGGCAACATCCCTTTCATCTAACTCGCCGACTGCCTCCTTACGCTCTAAAAGACTTTCACCCGACTGAAAATCATGCCAAAAACGATTCGCATCTACAACGGTCACCATCGTATCAAGTTGGCAAAACTTTGTTAAATCAATACCAAGCTCCTCATCTAAATAGCTAAATGTTTGAGCAACAGGTATTGGTTCGCTAATCCCCGTCGATTCAATTAAAATATAATCAATAGTACCGAGCCTTGCGAGACGCTCCACCTCCTGCAATAAATCCTCACGTAGCGTGCAACAAATACAACCATTCGATAACTCCACAAATTTTTCCTCTGTTCGTGAAATGCCGCTTCCATTTGCAATTAGTTCTGCATCGATATTAATTTCACTCATATCATTGACGATTACAGCAACACGCATATCTTTTTCATTTTGTAAAACATGATTCATCATTGTTGTCTTACCAGAACCTAAATAACCACTTAACACTGTAACAGGGATTTTCTTTGTCATCTTTACAACTCCTTAAATCGTAATTATTACTATTTACATTTCGTAATTAAAACATAGAGTCCTAAAAAACGCAACGCTAAAAACTTTACGGAAATACGGTATTGACATATTTCTCTAAAAATAATAATGTATAAAGCGTAATAATTACGATTTAAAAGGAGGTTATTTTATGCGTGTACAAGTGACATTAGCCTGTACAGAAACAGGTGATAAAAACTATATCACTACAAAAAATAAACGAACTAATCCAGAAAGGCTGGAGCTTAAGAAATATTCACCACGTTTAAAAAGGGTTACATTACACAGAGAAACGAAATAATATGTATTACGTCTAGAATCCACTAGTAACATAAAAATGGCTGTTTCAAAAGTGTCTGTCGTACTTTTGAAACAGCTTGCAACACAAATTTTATACAATTTTATCAGTATTGATTTCGATAGTAAGCTCGTTCAATTTATGTTCCAGATCCTCAAGTAAGCGTAATTTATGATTCAATTGCTTCTCAAAATCCATTGATTGAGCAAATACCTTATTTACTTGAGCATCTATATGTGTAATAAACCCTGTATTCATTATCGTTTTTCCACTCAGGGAAAGGCTATATTTTTTGATATTCGCCAATTCTTCCGTTAATTTTGCTATCTCACTACTTTTCTCCTCTATTTCTTTGGTTAAATGCTTATTAAGATTGTCTGAACTGGCTTGTTCTAAACGGGATCTTTCAAGGGCTTCAATGATAGTATTCATTTGTTGGCTTATATCTTTTGTAAAAACGTTTAGCTTCTTTTCAAGGCAATCGACTATAGTCTTATCATGAACATCTGAATTTGTAGAAAGTAATTTATCTTTAGCGGATGTTAACGTTTCCTTCATTAGCTTATTTTCTGCACGCAGCTCTTCTAATTCCTTTAATAAACCCTCTATCGAAGAAAGTTGTTTTTTCTTCTGGGTTTCTCTTGCTTGTATATCTTCATAGTAAGTTTTAAGCTTTTTTTCATGGTCTCTCTTCTGCTTTAAAAGCTCCATCGAAAGCTCCTTTTTCTGCTTTGTTAATTGAACATTTTCCCGCTCTAATCTCAGTACTAGTGAATAATAATCACTATCTCTGAGCCTTTTAACTTCATTTTTATATTTCGCTAATTCTGCTCTTAAAAAAATGATCATTTGCTGCAACTGAATAGGATCATTGTTTTTAACAATATCATTATCCACACTCGCGCCTCCTAATCACGACATTTTTTTAAGTAAACTAATCACTTCTTCAAATTGCTCCTTACTATCCTCTAACATCTCATCAAGCTGCTTAATAATCTTAATATCTATTTCCTCATCACCAATTTCTTCAGCTTTGCTCTTTTCTCCTGACATTAAATAGGCAAGAAGTAGATTCAATGTGCCTTTTTCGAGATAGGCAAAGCTGTTATTTTTCGTATTATTATAGTTAGATAGATTCGTAAGCTGTTCCTTTATTAGTTGATGGACAACACTATCTATTTTTTGATTTATATTTTCAGACTCACTCATTTTCATCCTCCTGTGTATGACTAATTCCATTGAGATTAATAGGATTTAAGACAACGACACCATCTTTGAACTCATCACAATATGTAAAACCCATGATACTTCCTGAATAAGAAAAATTATGACCCCACTTAATTTGAAAGTTAGGAAATGATAATGTTTCGTTTGGCTCTAACGTTGTTTTGCCTATAGGTCTAAGCCAGAATTCCTCCTTGCTTGATTGATCGTTGATTCGTTCCCAGCTACTGTTGCCTTTTAAATTTGGTGCGAAATGTTCATAGACATACCTTCCTGAGAAAGAGAATGGAGAGTCTTCAGGCAGTTTTATACATAGATACGGATTCGTTATAGGCTGATTCCCTATATTGCGAATATGATAGGAGCCCAAACATAAGCTTTCCTCATCAGGATTATAAGAAATATTGAACGAGGACGTGAAATAACTAATGATGTTGACACTATCCGGAATAATAAGCTTCTCAACCGTTTTTTTAATTTCATGAACATAAAAATCTGTTTGTTTTTTTAGTTCATTTATCTTTTCTTCCACATGATCGATACGAGTAGTCATAATTAGTACCCCCTTGCCAATAGTATTTAATTAACCAACCTACTTTAAGCGCTAGCTACTGTCTGAAATCTTGCATAAAAAAAAGAGAGGATTAACCTCTCTTTATAATATGATTTTCTTCTATGTGTTAGTACCATTAACCAACTGTTGGGAATATAGCTGGGCACTGCTGCGGGCGTACTACACCCGGACATGCGAACGGTAATTCTGCTCTTGGTTCGCAGAAAGTCGCTAAGAATTCCACAGTTACTGGGAATGTAGATTGAATACTTTGGCAAACAGATACAGTAATCGTTAATGCAGAAAACGTAATTGTCCCTGCTCCAGCTGTTAATGTTCCAGTTGTACACACGAAACAATCTAAATCTGTGAATAAAATTTCTACATCTGTCCCTGTTGGCGCACATAATGTAACTTGTTCGCAACGAGAAAGTGGAATAGTATTGCTTGTGAACATAGTGCCGTTCGGTAAACAAACAACTATCGTAAGAATAAAGTTCTTTTGAATAGTTAAATTTTGAAGACATACAGTTGCACCATCAATTGAGAATTGGCGATTCTCACGGTTCAAGATAACAATAGGGTTTGTTGTTGATGGAACTACCTTACATGTAACTACTGCACCTGTTAAATCAGTCGTTGGCGTTACTCCTGGAAAAGTAATTGGTCCAGTAGGGGAAAAATCAAACGACATTTCCTTTACAATCCAGTCAAATACCTTATCGACGTTTATACAAATAAGTTCTTGCGCCTGGGATGGCATATTCTCTAGCATCCTTTTGACACCTCCATAATTTTTTTACCTTTCGTTTGTATCTTATGTTTTCTAACTAAAAGTGCATGGGCTAAAAAGTAATTCGTTCTGATTTTTATGAATCAATTATGCTTCAGCAAAATTGCCGCTGTCGCACAGATAAATTGCCACAGGACGTGGCTGAGTTCCTCTATTTTTTAGCAGGTGTTTGAACCTGCCGAAAAGTAACTTAAATTAGCAATGTATCCCCTATAAAGGCGGGAGTCTTCTGTAACTGGTGCTTTACTTTCGTTACGAAAAATAATTGCAAGTTAAAATACTAAAGTATCAGTATGTATCGTTTTTGCTTATACCGCCCTTTCTTAAGAAGAAACTAAAATGTTTGAAAGGACCGGTATATTTGTAACAGAAAGTAAACATTTTTAATAAAATATAAATGGACTGAAAGGGGTGAAATGCAATGGAAAATTCAAAATTGTACTCCACTCAAGGCATTGAACAATTGAAGCAAAAAATAGAAGGCTACAAGGATACATTAACTTCATTAAAAATGGGAAATTCAATTGAAGATTACCTATTTATGAAAATGGATTTTGATGAAATTAAAACGCAAATGGCACTGTT
Source organism: Lysinibacillus sphaericus (assembly GCF_006864135.1). Lineage (GTDB taxonomy): Bacteria > Bacillota > Bacilli > Bacillales_A > Planococcaceae > Lysinibacillus. The sequence goes on from NZ_SADV01000006.1 coordinate 155,203, forward strand.
AGAAGAGCTAAACGAAACAATAGATGATAAGCAAAAAAATTCCCAAATCAGAGGCTATGAGGAGCAGATAAAACTTCTATCAGCACAAATTGAGTCTTTGAATCAAACAATTGAAGAAATGAACCGAGATATACTAAAGGTTTTAAACAAATTACTTACGATTGAAAATACCGAAGCTCCAACCACTCCACCTAAAACTGAAAAAATATCTAATTTCTTTGCTAACGGTGCTCAGAAGGATTCGATCATTACACAGACAACAAGCCCGTCGACGAATACATCTAAGCAGCCCTCTTATAAAATGCTACAAAACCTGGCAGGTAAAGCAACAAATACGCAATTAGATGGAAACAATGGTACACCTTCTACTCGCAACGGAAATCAAAAAGATGTACCCGAGGAACGCCATTTTAATCAACAATACTTTCAATCAATAAATACTCATCCAAGCCAAATATATAATGGCTTATATAGAAATACGAACACTGAATCCACCTTCCATTTTAAGCACGCTACGAACATACAAGAAATTCCAGTTAGTATCAACGGACCTGCCTTAGCGCCTGACGATGCCTCAACTCCCGAGAATTACAGAAAAAAAAATACTGCTGTCACTGTAGCTGAAATGAACGCTGCCATAACGAATGAGCCAAGCAATCTTGAGGTACTTGAAACTGTTATTGAGCCTGTCATTCCAGAAGCAACCGAAAATGTTCTTGAGCCTGTTATTCCAGAAGCCGAAAGCGTTATTGAGCCTATCGTTCCAGAAGTAGCCGAAAACGTTATTGAGCCGCCTGTCGTTCCAGAAGTAGAAGAAAACGTTATTGAGCCTGTCATTCCGGAAGTAGACGAAAACGTTATTGAGCCTGTCATTCCAGGAGTAGCCGAAAACGTTATTGAGCCTGTCATTCCGGAAGTAGACGAAAACGTTATTGAGCCTGTTATTCCGGAAGCGACTGAAATGGTTATTGAGCCTGTCGTTCTAGGAACAGATAAAGTGGTTAACGAGCAAGTGGACGCAAATAAATCACCTATTTTAAAAGGTGATTTATGTGAAATTGTTGAACCTACATTAGGGGAAGTATATGAAACCCATACACAAATTGAAGAGGTAAACGAATCACCTGAGGAAAGCCAGAAAAAAGAGAAGGGTTCTTTGTTTTTCAATTTCTTTCGAAAATGGAGTTAGTTTAAAGTTGTTGTGTTCACAGCTTAGGATCAATCTAGATTTATACGATAAATTTGTCCAATACGTATGAAAATACATATTGGACTTTTTTTGTTTAATTAACCACATAAGCAGAAGGTCAATTTCATTATAGAATACTTGTCATTGACAAATAACCTCTAAAAAAGGCCTCCATAATTTCCACATATAAAAACTTCAATGCGGATATTTGCCCTAACCCTATAATCTTAGCTGAATAGAATAATGAAGAAAGGGGGTGTAAAAATGTGTATGAATTGTATGAATTCAGCGTGCGGCGGCTGCGCAAATCAAAATAATCAGTGTACTGCACTTGGTCCTTTTGAAGCTATTGAAGCTGCATGTATTACGACTCCACCAGCAACAGGCTCCATCATCCCATTCGCATCAGGAATAGTTCCTGTTGTTTTAACATCAGTTCTTGGTGGCGCTATCGGTACAGTTAGTCTTGTAGGATTCGGTACGTCTATTCCAGGGGTAACTCTTACTGGTACAAATATAGATTTAACTGCCGCTACAGGAACAGAAGCCTTTTCAGTTCCACGTGCTGGTACTATTACATCTATTTCTGCATCATTGTCTGCAACAGTTGCTGTAACCCTTACAGGAACAGCAACAGTCAGAGCACAAATTTACCGCGCGGTTGCGGGAAGTAATGTTTTCAGCCCTACAACAGCATTCGTTGATTTAGCACCTGCTCTATCAACTATAGCAGTAGGTACTATTACATTTGGTACTGCAAACGTTGCACCAGTGCCAGTAGCTGCTGGTGATCGCTTATTAATGGTGTTCTCCATTACTTCCTCAGGGATTGTTGCTACTGTGACTGGTAACGCAAGTGCAGGAATTAATATTGTATAAAAAATTATGTTCGTAAGTTAGATAAAGCTACTATACAGTATCATTATCCGTGTAACATACGATATTGACTTAAAAACAATTTCAAAAGTAGGCGATTTTCTTTAAGATCTGGAAATCGCCTATTTTCACTCTGGAAAAATTCTTTATTTAGCTAAAGCTATCTGAATATGAGCAAGATGATGTTTCCCATGCCAAGCATATAAGGCTACAGCTTTTTCAAGTGTCATTAATCCTGAATCAGGATGATTAAATGCTCGTTGTAATTGCTCTGCTGTTAAGTTTGTTAGCAAATAAACCCAGCGTTCATGTAAGCTCTCAATCATTTTATAAGATGTTGAGGCGGGCATTTTCGAATCCGGAAGCTGTGCCCATTCCACTTCGTTATAAGGTTTAATTGTCGGCATATCCTCCGTCAAAGCTAGTTTAAAACGGATGTAGCTATTCATATGACTATCTGCAATATGGTGGACAAGCTGCGTAACAGTCCAAGCATTTTCTCGGTAGGATTTCGTTAATGCTTGCTCACTGGCTCCACTAAGTGCCTCTGCTAGTTGTTTCGGTAATAGACGAATATCCTTCATCCATTCCTGTACCTGCTGTGCTGTAACTACTTCCGGAAATTGAAATTGTCCAATTGGATATCGTAAATCGGTCATAATAACTATCCTCCATTTCTATTTTCTTACTTTTTATTTTACCAATTTTATAATTTTGTCGCTATTCGCATTAATTGTTCTAAGCAAAACCCTCATTTTATAAGAATTTCAGCTTACAAAACGAGGGTCATTATGTGAAATATTCACTCTCTATTCATGTATATCGTAAATTAACGTATCAAAATAACTTTCATTTACATACAGTAAAATCGCCCATTCCCCCGGTTTTGGGATTTTTACACTTGATGGTCTATGGGCATCTGCACCATTAACAGGACCACCAAGCCCTATAGTCCAGCCATCTACTAAAATAGGGTGCACTGTTTTTGAATCTTTATGATAGCCGACAATTGTTAACTTGGTATCACGATCTTCTGCAATTCCCCAAATATGCCACATCCATTTTTGAGTGTTTAAACTCGGCATATTGGCCCCGATAACACCTGATTTATCCTCATTACCAATAATACCTCTCTCTCCAAACTCTACAGCCTTTTTGTCCCAATCAATTAATTTGAAGTCACTTTCTTGCACAAAGTCAGGTAAATCCTTTGGCAGGGTAACCGCTTTCTCATGCCTTGTACAGCCTACCAACATTAACAACACTGTTACCATAAGTATCCATCGCCTCATTACTACACTCCCTACAAGTCATAGTTATTTCATTAAACGAATGTATCGCGTAAATTGTTGCAGAGTATTCAGATAATTTTTTGCATTCTTTTATTCTATAGATCTCATCACAAATTTAACTAACGACTTTAGTGGATGAGTAATCGATAAAGCTGTCTCTTTTTCGAATTGCCGTGCAGCCTCAACCATTGAAAGCTGTGCAACTGAAATATACTGCCGTTCGCCCGCTACATCATGAAGGGCTTGAGCGTGCGAATTGTTGAGGCTCAGCTCAGCGGGTGTCAAGCGCTGAAAGAATTTGAAGGCGTGTAGCATAACGTTATGAATTACTGAAGCATCCTCTATTTGTGCTAAATTAATTGTTCATCTGCCAACACTCCCTTTTTATAATGAATTTTTAAACAAAAATAAACCGCATTACCATAAAATAATGCGGTCATTACAATTTATTTTTTGTTCATAAAACGTATTGCTCTACTCATAACAGTTGGGACGATGGAAGCATGATTTTCCTCCAACGCTTCATAGAAGGAGATATCCATGATTTTCTGTAATTCACTCGCGATTTGTTGTGCATCATCCACCATAAAGGTTTCAAGTTCCCCCACGCCAATGAATAATTTTTCATAAGCAAATGGACGCTCTTTTATAAATGTTGTGGCAAAATTGAATAGTTCATGCTCATTCCACCAAATAGAAGGGCTAATCGCTATATAACGTTGAAAGCTTGCTTGATGATGGAATAATTGCCAAAGTACATAGTAACCCGCTAATGAATGCCCAAACAGTGCTTCATGCTGCATATTTACTGGGAATTCAGCCTGAATGCTTGGCTTTAATTCCTCCTCTAAAAATCTACTAAAGTTCGCTGCTCCTCCATGTTCCTCATAGCCATTACCTTTAAATCTTGCAGGATACGTATACGTTTCGGCTTGTCCTGTAAAATCATAAAATCTCCGTTCATGCATATCCGCACCATGCCCAATTCCTACAACAATAGTTGGCAAAACACCCGTTTTAGGTGCATTACGACTTTGTAGGCGGACCGCTTCCTTTACAAGATGGAAATAGGACGATCCATCTAATACGTATAAAACAGGAAAACCTCCCTGCGGTACTTCTCCATTCGGTACATAGATATTTACTGTATAAGTATAATTCGTAAATTTCGATACAATTTGCTGCGTCTCATAATCAAGTACTTTCTTTTCCTCCATCATTTATCGGTCTCCTTCATAACATCATAGCCATAACATACTGGTGTTTTCGTAACTGGATCTTGCATAATACGTGCATTAATATTGAATACGTTCCGCATAACATCTGCACATAAAATTTCCTCAGGCGTGCCAGTTTTCATTACAGCTCCCTGTCGCATTGCGATTAAATGATCGGAATATCGTGCCGCATGGTTAATATCGTGCAATACCATCACAATCGTACAACGATGCTGTTCGTTTAAGTCTTTGACAATTTCTAGCACTTCTAACTGATGCGCCATATCTAAATAAGTTGTCGGTTCATCTAATAACAAAATATTCGTTTCTTGGGCTAAGGCCATTGCAAGCCATACACGCTGGCGTTGCCCTCCAGAAAGCTGAGCAAGCTCTCGATTTCGATACTCCATCGTATTTGTCACATTTAAAGCCCATTCAATCATTTCCTCATCCTTGTTTGTTAGGCGATTAACATTGTTACGATGTGGATAACGACCGTAAGCAATAAGCTCCTCAACCTTTAACTGACCTGGGGCAATAGGCGTTTGGGACAAGATTGCTAGCTTTTTCGCAATATCCTTCGTCGATAAATTTTGCATATTTTGGTCCTGTAAATAGACCGTTCCTTGCTGCTTCTTTAATATACGACCAATTGTTTTTAATAATGTTGATTTTCCACATCCATTTGGGCCAATAATAGTCGTAACCTTTCCTTCTTCTATTGTTAAATTTAAGCCTTCAAACACCCGAACCTGCTCATAGCCAGAAGCCAAATTTTCCATTCTAAATGCAGTTTGCATACTATTTCCCCCTATGCCTTCGATTTCACTAGTAAATATAAGAAATATGGAATCCCGATAATCGAAACAACAATACCAACTGCCAGTTCAGACGGCGCAAACACTGTTTTCCCTATAAAGTCAGCAAAAATAAGCAATCCCGCACCTATTAATGCACTTACTGGCATGACATAACGATGTTGTATCCCAACAAGCTGTTTAGCAATATGTGGCGCCATTAATCCAATAAAACCGATACTACCTGACACCGATACGCAGGCACTGACTAAGCCGACGCTTGCCAATAACAGCTTCATCTTCTCTTTTTCTACCGCTATCCCTAAGCTAGTAATACTGTCCTCTTCTAATTGAAAATAATCGAGCAAATATGATTTCCGATAAACATAAAAGCCTATTAAAATAAGCCATGGTAGCATAGTCACAACAAAAATCCAGTTTGCATTATAAATAGAACCAGCCATCCAAACTGCAGCAGCTTCATAATCCTGAGCATTCATTTTCAATGATAAAAACAGTGACAATGCCCCGAATCCACTATTAATCGCAATCCCTGTTAAAATTAGCCGTTGCATATCTAAATGACCGTTTTTCAGGGCAAACGTGTAAATTAACACAGCAGCCATCGCACCACCAACGAATCCAAAGATCGGCATCATCAAAATGGACAGCCAGCTACTCATATCTGCAGATGTGAGATGTAATTGAAAGAAAAACATAAAGATAACTACCGCTGCACCAGCACCAGCATTGATCCCTAAAATCCCAGGGTCTGCTAGGCCATTACGCGTAATACCTTGTAGCACAACCCCTGCCATCCCTAAACCAACACCTACTAGTGCTGCAATGACAATACGTGGTAAACGAAATTCAAAAATGACAAGATCAAATTTTGAATTTGGTTCAATGCGTAGCAATGTTTTTAAAATATCCATCACCGACATATCAAAGACACCGTTTGTAAGATGTAGATAGCTGGCACCAAGAATAAATAACATGAGTATCGAAACAGTCATAACGAATACACTCGAGGTTTTTTTACGCACGTTTTTCACCTCCGTGTTTACGTACTAAATATAAGAAGAACGGAACACCAACAAATGCCGTTAATACACCGATTGGCGTTTCGAATGGGTAATTAACAAAGCGACTGAGTACATCACAAAGCGCTAAGAAAAATGCTCCTACTGCAGCTGCACACGGAATGATAAAACGGTAATCCACTCCAACAAGGAAACGTGTAATATGAGGAATGACTAATCCTACAAAGGCAATCTTTCCTACAAGTGCAACAGCCGTACCTGTTAAACAGACAACGGCTAGCATACTAATAATTTTCACGGCTTTTGTTTTTTGCCCGAGTCCAATAGCTATATCTTCTCCTAATGAAGTTATCGTAATGGACTTAGCTGATACTAATGCAAGAACTAAACCGACTAGCCCAAATGGAATAGCTAGCATGAGCATATCCATATCCACCATATGTACCTTTGTGTTATACCAAACACTTACCGTTTGTGATACTTGGAAATACATCGCAATGGCTGTAGCAATACTGCTCAAAAACGTACCAATGACTGTTCCAATAATAGCGAGCCTTACTGGTGATAAACCATTTCGAATTAAAGAGCCAAAACCAAATACAATCCCTGCTCCTAATGCTGAACCGAACATTGAAAGTAATATCATTTGGTAATTAGGAAGCCCTGGGAAAAATACTATTGCTAACGTAATCATAAATGCAGAACCATCATTAACTCCCATTAGCGAAGGGGATGCTAAATAATTTCGTGTAATACCTTGCATTACTGCCCCAGCCACCGCTAAAAATGACCCAACTAGTAATACCGCGGCAATTCTAGGAATACGTCCTGTTCGTATAATTTGGTGGTCAACATTCGAAGGATCAAATGCAGTAATCGCCTGCCACACCGTAATTGCACTAATGTCTTTTGTGCCGTACATAACGGATACTAATGCCACAATTGCAATTAGGATTGGAGCAGCTGCTAATATTGAAAATGCCACAATGTTTGTTTTTTTCAACTTCCACACCTTTTTCTATATCAATTATTCCTCGGCATCATTGTAGCTGTCGCTGTGCTTTCGCTACAGATAAACAATGCGTCCGAAGGCTTTGGCCCAACACGATGTTGGTCACTCAGGCGTTTTCACAGGATGTGGAGTTCTTAGCCTGAGTTCCTCTTTTCAGCGGATGTTTGGACATCCGATAAAAGAAGTTGAACTCTATCTTATAAAAGGCTGGTAATAGCCTGGTGATGCCACCAAATCTACTACCAGCCTCTTTATACTATTTAAGTAATTTTTCAGCTGCGATATCTAAGAATTTCACCTTAGACCATGCAGTACCACCTTGCGCTAAAGGTTCAATGGCATTTAAGAAAACTTGATTATTTTGTGATGCCTTTAAGCTTGCAAAGATTGGATTCTTTTGTAGCTCTTCTAATGCTTTTGGTGCGTCAGCATTTTCTGATTCCTCAAATTGAAGGAAAATAGCATCTGGATTAACCTCTGCTAATGTTTCAAGAGATAGTTCAGCCTGTGCCTTTGCAGTTTTTAAAACCTCTGGTATTGGAGCCCCTAAATCTTCATATAGAACAGGGTTTAAATAAACGCCCGCAGGATAGATATACATGATGCCACCACGTACTCGAATAACTAGAACTTGCTTGTCCGCTAATTGCTCTTTAGATTTCATTTGAGAATCAGCAACCTTCGCTTCATAATCAGCAATAATTTTTTTAGCCTCGTCTTCTTTACCTGAAAGCTGTGCAAGTAATGTTAAGTTCTCTTTCCAATTTGTAGAGACATGTGAATATGGAATCATCGTTTGAATTTTATTGAGCTTTTCAGCCATTTCCTTAGGATATTTTGTAGAACCTAAAATAACATCTGGATCAAGTTTAAGAATGGCTTCAGTATTCGGTGTCATTTTATCTCCAACAAGCTCAGCACCTTCTAATTCAGAAGCAAGATATGCTGGAATTTTCCCAGCGATATCAAGCACGCCAACAGGCTTGATACCGAGCATTGCCGCATCTTCCATTGACTCTAAGCTTGCAGCTACTATGTTTTTGACATCTGCGGCAATTTCGTATTTTTCACCTAAGTATGTAATCGTTTGTGTTTTCGCTTGATCTTGTGTTTCTGATGCACTAGTTTCTGCTGCATTATTTGTAGATTTAGATTCTTCTGCTTTATCCGTTCCACATGCAGCCAAGGATAGAGCTAATAGAGCAGGTGCACACATTTTAAAATATTTATTCATAGATTTTCTCTCCTAACGAACATAATTATATTGATAATGATAATCATTTTCATTTATAAGTCAATAGCATTGATCCTTTTAATTGATATTCATTATCATTTACGGATACTATCCTAACAAAGAGAAAACCAGTTGTGAATGGACGAATTCGCGAAGTACATGGACTTTTGCCGATTTTCGACCACAAAAAAAGCCGCTTCTTTTTTAAGAAACAACTTTTTATACGTATTTAGCTTCCCCCAGCATTATTTTTCGATATGTTGTCGGGGACATTCCAGTACATTTTTTAAATACTCGACTGAAATAAAAGCAATCTACATAACCTACACATTCTGCTATCTCTGCTACTGGAGAATCGTCATATTTCAGTAATTCCTTCGACCGTCGGATACGATATTCCGTTAAGTAGACGCTAGGCGTCATCCCTGTGTGCTGTTCAAACAGATAAGCAAATCTACGACGCTCCACGCCAAATTCTTCAGCAATTTTCGAAACAGAAAGTTGAGTAGCATAATTCTCATGTATATACTGTAAAGCTTGCTCCATCTGGTCACTTGCTGTATCGAGTATCTTCACTTTTGCCGATATAAGAATGGCTTCCAAAAGATTCATAAATAGAGTCTTTGCTTTGAATATTGACATATTACCTGGCATTGCTTGGCATTCTATTAACTGCTGTACATAGTCAATAATTTTTGTATGATAGCCTGTATTAATTAAAAAGTGCTGAGTTGATAATGGACATTGAGGTATTTCTTCAGAAGGGATATGGTAATGAACAACCGCATACTCCCATCCTTTATCATCTGAAGCTTTAATTTCGATTGGCATTTGTGGTCCTGCATGTACGACCATTCCCGGCTCCATCCCATAAGGGACACCGTTAAAGCTAAATATAGCGCTACCTGCAAGCGGCACAACCAATCCACACTTCCCAGGGGCTGTTGTTCGACCAATATCTATTTGGCCCGGCTCCATTTTATTTGTAAAAACATCCGTAAAACTTACAGATGCATGTGCATAATAATCGATTAAATACTTGATATCCACTTTATACCCTCTACATTCTTAAGGACTTTCGAACTTGTGAAAAATGATGCAAATCATGATCTACTAAACTTGCAAAATAACCGGAAAGCGTTAATTCTGAATCACCTATTGTAAAAGGCTGTCGCCATTGCTCATCAACTATTTGATAAAGCGCGTCAATTAGCTGCTGTCTCTGTTTAATAAAATTGGCTATCGTTTCTTCTTTACTTTGTGCACGACTATCTTTTGCTGCACTAGTATTCATCTCTTCTACAGTCGGTCCTTTTGGTAAGCTTTCTTCTGTAAAAAGAAACGGTAGACGTTGTTTTACCACGAATTCATCCCATGGAGTAAGATGTCCAATTACCTCTGCCACCGTCCATTTTCCAGGAACTATAGACGTGCGCCATTGTTCTTCTGTTATGCTTGCTAAACTTTCGACAAACACGATAGCTTTTTCATAATGCGAGATTATTTGATGTTTATCGTGATACAAATTCCCTTAGCTCCTTCGCTTCATTTTAGTAGAAAATCTGTAGTTTCGGCCAAATTGATTTCCACTGTTTGTTATGGATTCTGCTTTTATAAACTTCATGCATCGGAGAGTCTTTTTGAAAATATGGTGTAGGAGCGACAGTTCCGGAAACTAAGTGTTTGATACCATGTGGTGCAGCTATCTCAAGTATTCCATTAGTAAATCTCACACCAATAGCTGTCGGGATTTCTGGAAAATGCGCCATGCCATCTATAGATGACTGATAAGGTGTACTATTATTTACTACATGCATCCTTGCTTGATTTTTCACAGACCAAGGCTCATTCGGTAAATACTTCATCAATTCTTGTTCATGCTGCTTTTCATAGTTCTCGGAAAGATTTACTTTATCAAAATATATCACATCAATATCGGCTAATGGCGTTCTATATTCTTTTTCATGCAAATAATCCCACACCTTGGATCGAATAAATCCTGCACATACCCATGAATCAGGTAATTGTAACTTTTCTACAGTTTTTAAAATGTTCATCATCCATTTATCTGCGGCAATTAAACTTTTTAGCTCTTGTTCTGTTTTTATCAGTTTCATTCACCTCTGAATTTGTCATACCAATGTTTGCACTGCTAACGAATTATGATTCTCAACCTATGTTCTTATTTTGTTAGCAACATCCTTAGGTGCTTCACGAAAAATATCATGACCTGCGTTAGCGATTGACCCAAACTATTTATAACTCGATTTCATAGCGGCTAAGCAGGGCCAATTAGGAGAGATTGGCGCTTTAAGGGGACTATATTTCAAGAAGTGTTTATAGTGAAAGAAAAAATCAATTGTATTTTGTATAAATCACATTTATATAAAACAAAAATAATATATTAGATTTATAAATTATATATCAGTACCCTTTAACTAATAACGCTAAAGGAGACGTTTATGAAAAAACCTTTTATTTTGATTGTGATGTTTGCCATTGTAATGAGTCTTTTTTATACAAAGCTTACACTGACGCTCGTCGGTATTGGAATTATTGCTGCTTTTATCGGTACACTTGCTGGGGGGGCTGGGCTAATTACGATCCCTGCTATGATGCTTGTTGGTATACCTATTCAAACAGGCATTGCTACGAATAAATTTTCATCGGGCGTTGCAGCGTTGTCGAGCATCTTTTATCTTCTTTATCATAAAGAGCTTCGTCTAGTATCTATTATGAAATATGTTGCTGTAGCTATTGCTGGCGGGGTTTGTGGAGCACTCCTAACCGTATCTATCTCAGAAAAAACAATGAATATTATTGCCTGTATGCTACTTATCTTCGCCTTATTTATAACGCTGAAAAATAAAAAATGGACTGTTAGCTCCGAAGAAATTGACATTAAACACAGCAATAAATTATGGCAGCCATTTTTAATAGCGGTTTATGATGGCGGCTTTGGACCTGGCTCTTCAACCTTCAGCATACTGCATTTTTTACGCTACCATTACTCCTACATAAAGGCTGTACAGCTCACACGCGTACTTATTTTCGGAAGCTGCACAGGGGCATTTATCGTTTTTTACCAAACAGGCTTTATTCAATGGCATTATGCAATGGCGATGGCAATAGGCTCCATTATCGGCTCTCAGCTCGGACTTTTAATTCTACCGAAAATTCCGATAAAAATAGCTAAAATCCTCTTAATAATCATCATTTCATTACTACTTATTCAAGTAGCAATAAAAATAATTTAACTGCTTAAATGCTCATGAATTAACTTCCATTCATTGTTTAAGACCGTAAAAATATTCGTTGCTCTTCCGCTACCCGATACAAATTTCCCGTTATGATAGCCTTCATAATGGTATGTATAAATACAGGTAGCCGATTGTCCATCAACCGTAAGCCACTGAACATCGGCGGCCGAATAAACTTCTTCCTTTATCATATCCCATGCATTATTGAAATAAGCTCCTATTTCTTCTAAAGTTATGCATGTTTTATCCGAAAACCAATACACCGCTTGTGGATGCAAAATTGCCTTTACGTTATTAAAATCATGGGAATTTGTCGCTGCAATATAGTTGTCTAAAGCTTGTTGATATGGCATGGTAATTCCTCCTTTCTTAACTAATATTAATCGGAATTCTACTACTTAGAAATAACAAGAATGAAATAGAAGAAGACATGACAAGACTATTTCAAACAGTTTATGATGAAATAAAAGAAACAAGGAGGGTATCCATGCTTGCTACTATTCAACAACAACAAAATAACTATGTCGTAAAATTTAATCGACCACTGTCACATTCAGTTGATGCTGTTTGGGCAGTATTAACGGAGAATGAAAAGCTTCAAAAATGGATGAATAATTTAGAAATCATTGATCTTCGAAAGAACGGCACAATACATTTTAATATGAATGATGGAACAAACGCTTATAAGGAAATTGCAATTACTGACTATGCCGTGAAGAATATACTCGAGTTTGATTGGGGCAAAGATACAGTAAGGTTTGAGCTCTCCCCTACTAGCAGCGGCTCTATATTAATATTACTTGAATCGATTAGCGAGCTAACTGAGCATACACCTAAAGATTTAGCCGGCTGGCATATATGCCTAGACATGCTCTCAGATTTATTAAACGGAACTGCACATGACGAATTTCCAATGGAAGAATGGCACAATAGGTTTGCAGAGTATACGCAGCTTGTGGATGACGTAGAGAAAATTTAAGCGGAATTACGAATAAACCCCCTAAGCAGAGAAACACATGCTTTAGGAGGTTTATTATTGTTGAAAAATAAAATGGTCAATGCAGACATTTTAGGTGATTTACGTTTTAAGCTACTCGCTTTAACATGCTAGAAGATACATGCTAATTCAGGAACATTTCCTTGGCCATTTTTTCAACACTATGAACCAATAAAAATCCCCTATTAATGACACCTTTATTTCATATACATTTGCTACTTAATACGCCTAATTACCATCTCGTACATTCATACGAGCGAATATTTCTTCTTGCAATAGTTTGGAAGCGCCAACCACTTCTATTACTCCAACGGAACCCTGCAATAAACTCTCTTCCTACAGCAGTTAGGAAGAACCAAAAACCTGTTCCATTAAACATCCATATATACGTATTTCTAAATAAGCAAGATTGAATACCACTTGTACCTACTCCAAAAGGTGGCAGTGATGGCACAAAGCTAGGCGGTGGACCAAGAGGCATTTGACCTGCTGGTGGCGGGCCGAAACTAGGTGGTCCAAATGATGGTGGCGGGCCGAACGGCGGTGATGGACCAAAACTAGGCGGGCCAAACGATGGTGGTGGTCCAAAACCAGGAAGTCCAAATGATGGTTCGAAACCGGGTTCTGGCAGTGGCACAATTTCTTCATATGGATTGTACATGATAAACCCCTCCCTTTACATAATTCAATATATGTAAAAGGGCTAATAACCGTTGAGCAAATTGCCCATTAACTTTGTATTCAGTCGTTCTAAACCGTATTCGTATTTACAAGGTATGTTTTCCAAAAAAGTCGTATCTTCATTTTAAATTCTTATTATTGCCCCACAGAATCTTACTAACTTTGGCAGTAATGCCCTATTATAATCCTCTCCGTCAAATAACACTAATCAGCAGGGATTTTTTTGTCATGTGATTATCTAGGCAAATAAGAGTGCATCACTCGCCAATCCTCAAACTTTTCTTCAAAGGATTTAATATTTTTACCTGGTATTGGACTAGTCGAAGGCATTTTTTGATATGCTCGACCATCTAAAACTTCAAGGCCAATATGCTTTTTAAAAACTTCGAATGACTTTGCGCCATTAAAAAGCACTAACTCAACATTAGAATAGTGTTCGAAAAGCGTTTTAAAATCATTCGGTTTTTCATTACGAATGGCCGCATCTAAGCTCCCTTTACGCTCACACGATTCTATTGTATCCCAGAGACCAATATGATGATCCTTTAGCCATTTTAATCTTTGTCTATACTCCTGAGGTACATCCATCTCTAATATTTCCCCAATAATCGGCCAAAAGTGATTGCGTGGGTTACCATAATATTGTTGTTTCTCTAATGATTGCTTTCCTGGCATTGAGCCGACGATTAACACCTTCGTTGACAAATCAATAACTGGTGGTAATACATTTTTAAGTTCACTCGACATTACAATCAATCCTTCCTAATATTGTAGCGGAAAATTTGTGTTAATGTTATTAAATGTCATGTATCAAATACCAAAAATAAAGGTTCATCACTATACAGTGGGGTTGATTTCCGTTCCGACTGGGCGCTTTGTTGCTGCCGCTTCGCTTTCGCACAGAAAAAACATTTGTAGCTGTCGCTTTGCTTTCGCTACAGAAAACATTTGTAGCTGTCGCTTCGCTTTCGTAAAGAGCAAAGCTTCCTAGGGGCGTCCGATGAGCCGCTTCACTCGCGTTGCTCGCTCCAGGGTCTCGGGCCAACAGATGTTTTTTTGCGCGAAAGCGTAGTGCCAACGAAGCGGCAGCAGCAGGATGTTGGTCACGAAGGCGTTATCACAGGACGTGATGTTTTTAGCCTTCGTTCCTCTATATCGCTAATCCCCAAGGAGTTGCCAAGCCTCCACTCCAATCAACTTATATTCAAAGCATACGTATTAACAAATGTAATCAACATCTTTTTGTGATGGTTTTCCCACTATCTTCAAATAGATCAAGCTTGAGGGCCTCCTCTATTTATTAGCTATTTATGATAGACTAATCATCAGACAAATGGCTATTTTCGAGATAATTTTATTTTTCCGTAAAGGTAGCAGTTACGAGTATCAAACTACATAGAGGTGAAATATGAGAAATTGGTTCCGATCTCTTACAGTTAGAATGATTTTTTTAATAAGTATCCTAATCCTTTTAATATGTGGAATGTTCATGTATCTATTGCAAGAGCATATCCGGGATACGACAGAAAAACAGATGGGAGCGGAAGCATTAAATATTGCTAAAACTCTCGCATCTATGGAAGAAATCACTGCAGCATTTGATAAAGAAAATCCAAGCGAAATTATCCAACCCATTGTCGAGCCTTTAAGAAAAGAAACTGACGCAGCATATATTGTCGTTGGAAATTCTCAAGGAATTCGTTATTCACATCCTTTAAAAGATAAAATTGGAGAGAAAATGGTTGGTGGAGACAATGATGCCGCATTGCTAGATAGACAAGCTTATATTTCTAAAACCATGGGATCATTAGGCGAATCTATTCGTGGTAAAGCTCCCATCATAATAGACAATAAAATTATTGGTGTTGTTTCTGTCGGTTTTTTAACAGAAAATATCGACACAATCATCGAAAGCTATATTCACAAATGGATTAAATACACCTTAATTATTCTTTTAATAGGCATATTAGGTGCAATAGCCATTTCCATTTATATTAAAAAATTATTGTTTAATATGGAACCTATTCAAATCGCTAAATTATATCAACAAAACAAGGTCATTTTAGAAACAACAGCCGAGGGTATAATAGCTGTCGATCACTTTAATCAAATTACGACTATTAATAGAAGTGCATACGAAATGCTAGATTCCGCTCATAATAAGTCTCTATCAGATTGGATGGGTGCAAAAATTGAACATATTTTTACGCCTAAAATTGTTGCAGAGAAAAACATTCATAATTTAGAGCTACCACTTGATGAGCATATTATCATTTTAAATAAAACGCCTTTAGTTGAAAAGAAAAGGAAAATTGGTTCACTATACACCTTCAGAAAGAAAGTAGATATTCAAAAAATCATTGATGAATTAAAACAGATGAAGCAGTATGCAAATGTTCAACGGGCATATACTCATGAATTTGCTAATAAGCTCCATATCATTTTAGGTTTGCTTGTTCATAAGCATTACAACGAAGCTATTGAATTTATTAAAGAAGAACGAAACATACAACTTAAAAATCAGGCTTTTTTAAATAGCAATGTAACAACCCCTCTTCTACTTGCATTAATACAGGGGAAAATTGCAGAAGCGGCAGAACTAGGCATCAAACTCGAGCTTAATGAAATTTCTTCCTCAATCGAAATATCCAAACAGCAAGAAAATGCTATTTTAACAGCTCTTGGTAATGTGCTTCAAAATGCTATTGAAACTTTAAAAAGCTGGGAATCCTCAAATAAATTGATTCAACTATCTATCAATAATTATAAAAACCATTACTTATTTGAGATTCAAGATAATGGCCCGGGTATTGATAATACTATTTACGATAAAATTTTTACAAAAGGTGTATCCACTAAAGAAGGGTTAGATCGCGGACATGGACTAGCTATAAGCAAGAAAGCCCTTCAGGAGATAAATGGAGACATTTTATTGGATTCAGGTGATTTTTCTGGAGCATGTTTTTTAATAATAGTTCCTAAAGGAGACGTTGAGAATGACAATATCAAAAAGTGTCTGGATTATTGAAGATGACTTTAGAGTGGCAAAAATTCACGCAGATTATGTTCATAATATAAAAGGATTTATCGTTACTGAAAATTTACGTACAGGAAAAGAAACGATTGAAAAGCTAAAGACGACCTCTAGTTTACCTGAAATTGTATTAACAGATTTGTATATTCCTGATGTTGAAGGTTGCTCATTAGTAAGCCATATACGCCATCTTTATCCATCTATAAAAATCATCGTAATCTCTGCAGCAACTGAAATAAGTTTAATAAAGGATATATTGGACTTAGGCATTTCAGATTACTTAATAAAACCCTTTGAAGAGCAACGACTTCAAAGAGCATTTCAGAAATATTTACAGGAACATCATTTATTTCAAAATAGCAAAAATGTCACTCAAAAGGATCTTGATTCATTATTTTATAGGGAATCTAGCACTAAAATAATAGATGAAGAAACGTTTGTAAAAGGTATAGATTTGCACACATTACAAATTGTTAAAAGCATTTTCGAAGATCTCAAAACCCAGGAGCTTACAGCCTCACAATTAAGCGAACTCATCGGTTCAAGTCGTTCAACAGCCCGCCGTTATTTAGAATACTTAGTTGGGGAACAGTTTTTACAGACAAAATTGATTTACGGCACCGTCGGAAGACCTGAACGGAAATATGTATATCATGGAACTTATGAACAAAACTAATATTATATTCTTTATTTAACATATGACTATATTGTTTTCCTCTCTTTGGCACTATGATATTTTTTAAATAATCTGAATGATTGATCACAAAGGGAGGAAATATTTTTGAGTTTAAGTATAATCGGATTTTTAACAATTATTATTATTGTTGCTTTGCTTATTAGTGGTCGTGTATCACCACTTGTAGCAATGGTAATACCACCTATCGTGGCAGCATTTATAGCTGGCTTTAATTTTGATGAATTAGGAGAATTCTTTAGTTCTGGATTAAGCTCTGTGATGAACGTAGCTGTTATGTTTATCTTTGCGATTATTTTCTTTGGTATTATGCAGGATGTAGGATTATTCGAACCATTGATCAATAAAATGATTGCGCTTTCAAAAGGAAACATTATTGTTGTTGCAGTAATAACAGTAATAATTGCTGTAGTGGCACAACTAGATGGTTCTGGTGCTTCAACATTTTTAATTACAATCCCAGCATTATTGCCTTTATATTTACGTTTACGCATGAATCCATATCTATTGCTGTTATTAGTTGGGGGAGCTGCAGCAGTTATAAATATGATTCCTTGGGGTGGTCCATTAGGTCGTGTTGCTTCCGTTTTAAAGACGGATGTCACTGAACTTTGGTATCCTTTAATCACTATTCAAATCATTGGTGTCGTGTTAATGATAACTTTAGCGGTGTTCCTTGGTTTTAGAGAAAAGCGCCGTATTCTAAAACAATACGGTACCCTTGACTTCACAAATGATGATCATGCTATTACACAAGGTGTTGTTTCATCAGAAGTAGACACAAGCTTACAACGACCAAAACTACTGTGGATTAATGCTATTGTTACGGTTCTTGTTATCGGAATTTTAGTTGCAGGTATTTTACCAGCAGGATTAGCCTTTTTAATTGGCGTGGCCATCGCCTTACCAATCAACTATCGTTCTCCTAAAGAACAGATGGAACGTGTACAAGCACATGCACCGAATGCCTTAACGATGGCGTCTATCATTATTGCCGCTGGATTATTTTTAGGCATCCTTAATGGTACTGGGATGTTAACTGCAATTGCCAACAACGCCGTACACATTCTACCATCAGCCCTATCATCTTATTTACATATCATTATCGGGGTTTTAGGGGTACCATTTGATTTATTATTAAGTACGGATGCATATTACTTCGCTTTATTCCCTGTAGTTGAACAGATTGGCTTATCTTTCGATATTGATTCTCTTTCAACTGCCTATGCAATGATTATTGGTAATATTGTAGGTACATTTGTATCGCCACTTGCCCCTGCTGTTTGGTTAGCTTTAGGCTTATCAGGCTTAGAAATGGGAAAACACTTAAAATACTCTTTCTTCTGGATGTGGGGATTGAGCATTACTTTACTATTCATTGCTGTAGCAATAGGAATTATTGCTATCTAGCTCATCATCGATTGTTGGAGATGATATTTTTAAAACGTATGCTATGTGTATAAGTTGATTGGAGTGGGGGCTGGGCGACTCCTTGGGGATTAGCCATATAGAGGCACGAAGGCTAAAAGCATCACGTCCTGTGATAACGCCTTCGTGACCCTGCAGCGAAGCGGAGCGGCTCATCGGACGCCCCCAGGAAGCTTCGCTCTGTGCGAAAGCGGAGCGACAGCTACAAATGTTTTCTGTGCGAAAGCGAAGCGACAGCAACAAAGCGCCCTGCCGGAACGGAAATCAACCATCCGTTATGGTGATAATCCTATAAATGAAAATAAAGACCAGTTATCGAGTCGTGAATCGGCAACTGGCTATTTTATATAGATATCGTCTTATAATGGAAAATCAGATCCAGCAAGTATTTCCTTAGAACTTTTTACATGCAGTTTATTGGCTGAATGATTTCTAATATATGACCTTACTATTTCATAACCAATGCAATACCCTATCCATTGAGGAAGCTTTCCGCCATATAAAAATTCAGCATGATTGTTTAACCCTTGTATATTGATTTGAGGTAAAAAATGCCCCTTCCAAATTTCTAGCATGTTATCTAATGAGTAGGACCTCAACCATGGTGCTAACCATCTATCACCGTAAATCTCCTCCACTGCACATTCTGCTAATCCCTCTAAAATTAAAGAATCTAACAACGTCACCTCATCTAGAGATTTATCTAAATATTGCAGACGACAAACGTGATTATACTCATGCGCAAATAACGCTTTAAGCTCCTGCTTTTCAAGCTCTCCAATATATAAAAACAAAGCATTTGGATAGGCAACACCGTTTTTATTAGTAATCGTTTGCTCTTGTGTGATTGGAAAGATATAGATTGGTATAGTTGGTCCGCTCCATCTCTCTTTTAAATATATAAATTCCTTCTGTACTACTTCCCAAACGTTTTGTTTTTTCAACTTGGTAATGTCTATTTTTTCATGTGATTTAAATAGCCCCTGTTGCTGTAGTTCAAATTGTATTTCATGTGGAGATCCACCAATAAAAATCTCTACCAAACGATCGCAAAGGATAGAGCGTTGTAAGTCCTCAAGATTTTTACTATCATTAAGCCTTTGACTAGCTTTTAATTCATTGAGCCACTTATCTGTTGGTATTACTGACATACATTCCCTCCTTACTATAGCTTATGTTCGAAGTAGACAATCGGCTAGTGATAATGATTGCAACCGCATATATTAGCTTGTAAGGAAGTCGAAAGGAGGGATAGTTTGTGAATCCAGCTAATACTTATAATCTTTGTTGTCAATATCATGGTAAACGTGTAAGAATTGAAGAACGAGGTGGCAGAGTACATTACGGAGAAATAACTAGGGTGGATAGAAGACAAGTGTGGATTCAACCTGATAGACGATTTGGCGGTTATGGTTTAGGTTATTGGGGTTGGGGAGGCGCCGGAGCAGGTTTCGGCGTTGGAATCGCACTTGGAGCGGTTGCCGGAATTGCATTAGCACCACTATTATTTTGGTAATTTTGAAATGACTAATTATTCTATCCGCTGCGCAATGACAGACTTACTGTCATAGGGGAAAAAAACAAGCCATTTCATGCTGCTGAGATGGCTTGCTTTTCCTTATTGCACTTGCTCTTGTTGCTGTTTACTTTTAATCAACTCGGATATTGTGACAAATGTATAACCTTGTTTTTTTAGTTCTGGTAAGATTTCTTCCAGTGCCTTAATGGTCTGCGTACGATTGCCGCCTCCATCATGAAACAAAATAACATCTCCAGGCTTCGACCCCTTCATCACTTTTTGGACAATTTTGTTAACCCCTGGCTGTTTCCAATCTTGAGTATCCTGATGCCAAGACCACATAACTACTTTATATCCATCCTTAATAGCGGAATTGATCATTTGATCATTATAGTATCCGCCTACAGGACGAAACAAAACTGGTGCAAATCCAGTAATACCATAAATTATTTCCTTTGTCTTGCGTAGTTGTGCCTGTAATTCAGCTACAGAAGCTTTAAACGGATGTGAATACGTATGATTGGCCAGCTCATGCCCTTCAGAATAAGATCGTAAAACAAGGTCTGGATATTTTTCTGCATTTTTTCCAATAATAAAAAACGTAGCCTTTGCATCATACTTTGCCAATAAATCTAAAATAGCTGCCGTATATTTAGGATGAGGTCCATCATCAAAGGTAAGAGCAATTATTTTGTCTTTTGTGTTAATATCCCAGACAACTTCCCCTGTCTCCTCATAATAAGGTCGACCTTTATCCGCATAAGTTGTCAGCCCTGTAAAAAATACCGATATGATTAAAAAACAAAGGGATAAAACCAATACATATTTACGTGTCATAAGCATCACCTCCCCAGTTCAAATTCACATAACTCCGTCAACTTACTATTTACGAATTACATTGAATTATACTTGCGAAAGGTTTGGCTGTTTTCTCCTCTTACTTATTTCAAAATTAAATTCCCAGTCATATTTTGAACGAAATGTGAAAACACTCACAAAATACTTTCTTTTTTCACTAATTGATGTAAAATAAAAGACATAGCTGATATATAACAACAACAGATAAAATCAATTTATTTACCATCTGTTATAGCACAAAAAAACAACAAAGGGGATCTTTCATTATGTGGGTTATTACAGTTTTTGAACAAAATACTTACCGTATGTTCGAGTATAAAACTAAAAACGAGGCAACGGTTGCATTAAAAAATTTCAAGCAAACTGCTATGCTTTCTTATACTAAATAATTTTAAAGAATCAGCTCTTATGAAACGGGTTGATTCTTTTCTTCAATTTGTTGGAAAAACTAGGTGTCAATTGAGGTGTCATTTTCAGTATATCGAGGTATTGATTCCTGTTCCAACCTGGGCGCTTTCGTACAGAAAACATCCTCTGCGCTCCAGTCTGTGACGTAATCCCCAAGGAGTCGCTGGGTTGGAACGGAAATCAACCAACTTACTAAGTTGTATCTCCTGGCATAACACATTCGCCGTTCGTTTTATTTTAGGTAACAAATAATTTTTAGTGAAAATGTCGAACACCTTTTTATCTATTGCCATATGTATATAGAGAAAAGGAGTGATTTCGGATGGTAACAATTGAGCCTATTATGATTAAAGGCAATTTTTTCACTGCGATAATTGTTCAACTACCTAAAACAACACTGCTGACAATTTCAAATGATACGGGCTACATTATGTGTGGAGCTTTAGATGTTGGACTATTAAATGATCGTTTAGCAGACCGCAAGATTATTGCTGGGCGAGCAGTTGGTGTGAAAACAATTGATGAGCTATTGACGGCTCCATTAGAATCCGTGACATATGAAGCGCATCAACTTGGTATTACTGAAGGAATGTCTGGCGTAGAGGCTTTATTAAAAATGGTATAACAATTTTTTTACAAAGCGTCAGTGCAATATGCCTAGGCGCTTTTTTACTCCTATCTTATGTAAGGTGTATAAGCTATTTACTATATCCCTATACTTTAGACAAAAGAAGTGTTCGTTTTGGAAAAAGATAAACATCGGAAAACACATGTAATCTTGTTGTTAATAGTACTTATCATTTTCGTGTGGTCTGTCATAAAACCATCATCCTATTTGGACTGGGTCGCAGAAGTAAGTCCTGCTGTCGTTGCCATTATTATTGTAATCGCCATTTATAGCAAGTTTCGCTTTACAACGTTTTCTTATTTTATCATTGCCCTTTTGTCTATTTTAACATTTATTGGTGGGCACTATACTTATTCGGAGGTTCCACTTTTTAACTGGATTAAAGAGGAGTTTCACTTAAAACGCAATGACTACGATCGATTTGGGCATTTTTTAAAAGGTTTGATGGCCATTGTCATAAGAGAAATATTAATACGAAAAACACCACTAGTAAAAGGTGCTTGGTTAACAGGCATAACAATAAGCATTATGCTTGCTATTGCTGCTCTCTATGAAATTATTGAATGGCTCAGTACAAGAATTTCAAAAGGTAGTAAAGGAGCCAAAGATTTTTTAGGTATGCAGGGCGATCGCTGGGATGCACAATGGGACATGTTTTCGGCCTTCCTTGGAACAATTTTGACTTTACTGCTATTTACAAAATTACATGATAGATTATTAAAAAAACTCAAAAACAGGTTTCTTCAAAAGTAAGCATAGTAAAGCTGTATGAGCCTTCTGCCTGGATAACATAAGGCTTTTTCTATAGTTAAAATTTAAAAGTATTTTTTTCTAGACATACTGTTTCATCAAAAGCTTTAAAAATGATATCAAAATGCTGACTATACGAATGCATAAACAATTCATATTGGATTCGACGTTCTTCATGGGAGTGCTTTAAATAATTGATATCAGTTCCCCTTTCAATTACATCACGACTCGACCTTCTCTTCAATTCCGTCTCACCATCTGTATAAAAATAAATTTTTAAATCAAATAATTTCGGATTAATAAATGCTACACTCATTCCCTCAACAATGGTTATTTTAGTTTTTGAAGAAATTAACGCACTTTTCATATAGTGCGTATCAATTGTCAATAAATCCAGACCTTCTCTAACCATCTGAACATCCCTTTCCAAAGAAGGTAAATGATGTGCCGCTGGATGGCAAGCGGTCATTTTAAAATGATGCTGTTTTTTTCGAAAATTATAGTTGATAATTGTATGCTTGCGTATATCCGAACTAACAATATACGGGTCTGTATTAATATAATTCACTTCACTTTGGTTTAAACAGTTGATAAGTTTATTAGCAAATGTTGTTTTTCCTGCTGCACCATGTCCTGAAATACCAATAACAATTGATCTATCTTCCTTTTTGATCCAAGTAACAATATCTTGCAATAACCTATCCATCTTTCTCCCCCTTCCTTTTCCCACAAAATACATTTACATAAAATTCCACAATTAACTTTACAACTCAAAATTTAGCCTATCACATAATGTAGGGTTGATTTCCGTTCCGACTGGGCGCCAGTCGGAACGGAAATCAACTTTACACACAGAATACGTTTTAACTAATGATAGCCAACTTTTATTAAATAGGAAGGATATTCATATAAATTTTCTTCATTCCCATATACGTTCTAGAGTCATTTCATGATCCTTAACACTTAGCCTAAAAACATCTGGATTTCTTAATTGAGTCCAAAATTGAAAGTTTACATCATTATGATAATGTTTCAACAGTAAGGTAATTATATTTCCATGACTAACGATAATTGTATGTTCGGACTCACTTTTGAAAGTTTCCTCAACTGCGTTAACGATACGCTCCATCGCTTCATTACTTGACTCTTCACCCTCAAACTTTAACTCCATATCAGTAAAAGTTGCTCGAAGTTTTTCATACCAATCGAGCAAATCACTTTTGAAACAAGTTCTCGTCTTAACATGATTCATTTACCTCACAGATTAAGTTTTTATTTTACAGTAATTATACCTCCATTGCTAATTAGCTCCAATTTGTTTGACGCATCACCAATCTTACCTTTCTTTAATTGATCCGTATGTTCTTCTTTCTGGTAACCTTCTAAACTTATGTCAGATGAATCACTGTTCGCTATAAGCTCTAATGATTTCGGTGCCTCTTTGTATGAGATCGTAATATCCCCAGAAGCCGTTTCTACAAATAGTGCTTTTCCTTCGCTAATTTCTTTCATTAAGACTTCACCGCTAGTCGAAGTAATTTTCGTTTTCGGACTGTTAACCCTAGTAATGAAGCTATCACCATTTGTAGCAGCTATCGTTAATTCATTTAAAGAACTTTCTACGATACTTAATTCACCATCTTTTGATGTAATTGTACCTTTATCAGCCGATAGGCCTTTAATGATTTTAGCGCCAGAACTCGTAGAGATTGTAAGTTCTTCTGTTTCAATGTTGTTAATTTTGATATCACCATAGCTATTATTTAATGCAATCTTCTTCACTGCATTTTTAGGGATTGAAATATGAATAGTAGCTTTTTTTCCAAAGCTAAAATTTTTCATAGCCCCTTTTTCAGTGTCTTGTTGAAGTACCTTTACTTTATTTCCGTCTTTCTTAATTTCAACAGGATTACTTTGCTGCTTTTGTTGTTGCTTACTGTCAAATTCAATTGTTAGTTTATCAGATTCTGTATTTTCTAATGCTATATCCCAGGACTCTATGTTTAGTTCTAGTTCTTTAATTTGCTCAACATCAAAGGTCTGTTCTTCAGTGATGCTCTTTTCTCCATTTATTTTCAGCGTGAACAATATTCCCCCTATCGCCATAACGAATATCAATGCTATAATTGCTTTTTTCACATTACTTCCTCATTTCTCATTTTTAGGTTAAATCTACTTTGTCGACTTTATAATAGGACAGATAGCCGATAATAAGCCCTAATAGACACATTATTGTTGGGACAATGATAAATTGAGATAAACTTGTAGATGTATCCCCATTTGAAACCGTTGCATTAATCAAAAATCCAATTAAAACAGCGGATGTAATTGTCGCAGCTGTTGATTTTTTCCGCATACCAAAGTACAAAGGAATTAGACTTACCCCAGCCATCATAAAAGCAATGATCAAGGTAGAAGGTATAGTAGCTACCATCTCCTGTATCTCAACGGGAGATTCAAAGAAGTTCATCATTGGATTTAAAAAATAAACAGCGATATTCATCATTAAGGTCGCAATGACAATGCTAAAGAAACAAAATCCGCAAACTAAAGACAGCTTAGCAAAAATAATTTTTTTCCTTTTTAACGGGTACGTAAATAATAATTGAGCCGTCTTATTTTTGTATTCGTCAATGACTAAACGAGATAAAATCACACTCGAAAAAATGATAAAAACAATGCGAATTAATATATTTGTCAAAGACATAAAATCTGTATAATCTTGAAACATCTTTTCATCTGCAGAACCAACTGCCATAAGTGCAACTGCCGCAAAAATTCCAATAATACAAATGGTTAAGCCTTTAAAATAGCTAGACATACTATTCTTTTTCCATTCAAGTCTTAATAGTTTAAGCAATTTGATTCCCTCCATTAATAAGGTTTAAGAAATACTCTTCTAAATGCTGTTGCTGTTTTTCAATGCCATTGACAGCAATGTTATTGAATATAAGTTCTTTATTAATTTGAGATTGAGAAATGCCATGTTCAAAAATTCGAATACAATGCTGATTGACAATTTCATATTTTCGAATTCCTAACTTGTTCTCTAGCACATGGATCGCTTTTTCCACATCGTCTATTTTAATCTCCAGATATTCCATGTTCTCTTTTCGAATATCGTCCATTTTTACTTCCTTTAATAATTTTCCATGATGAAGGATGCCAATTGTATCTGCGATTGATTCAATTTCTGATACGATATGACTTGATATTAAAATGGTGATTCCTAGCTTCTCCTTTAGATATAGCAAGAGCTCTCGAATATCTTTAATACCGATTGGATCAAGACCATTAATAGGCTCATCCAAAATAAGAATTTCCGGTTTAGCAACAATGGCACGTGCGATGCCTAATCTTTGTTTCATCCCTAGAGAAAATTCATGTATTTTTTTATGTTCAACACCATTAAGACCTACTATCTCTAATGCCTCTTCGGTAGCTCCTTTTTCATAAACTCCAATATACTCACAGTGAAGCTCTAAATTCTCCTTCGCTGTTAGCCTGTCGTAAAATTCCGGGTACTCGATAATACTGCCTATTTTGCTCAAGTATTGATAGGAAGTAGTAGAAATGGATTGATTCAATATTTTAATATCACCTGAAGTTGGTTTTACTAAGTTTAAAATCATCTTCATAATCGTTGTTTTTCCAGCACCATTCGGACCTAAAAACCCATAAATCTCCCCTTTCTTAACGTTCATATTGACATTTGAGACGGTTTCGACTCCTTTAAAGCTCTTACTTAATTGATGTAGTTGAATAACAGTTTCCATGTTATGTACTCCTTATCGTTTTGAATTCGTTACATTCAGCTTAATAAACGAAAGTAAAATCAAAGTAAACTCGATGGAAAATGACAGTAATTTTTTCAAGAGAGTAAGGATAAAAGGATCAGAAGCTGTTATGATGAGTTTGAAACGAGGGATAAAAATGGAAACGGCTGAAAAAATCTTAATCGTAGATGATGAGATTGGTATATTAAAATTATTAGAAATTACGTTACGGAAAGAAAACTTTATCCATATTGATACTGCTTCAACAGGCAAAAGTACACTACAGCTTGTCAAAGACAATCATTACGATATTATTTTGCTCGATATCATGCTACCAGATATAAGTGGTTTTGAACTTTGCACAGAAATACGCAAGCATACAAATACACCCATTATTTTTGTCAGTGCTCGCTCTACCGATTTTGATAAATTAACGGGATTAGGTATCGGCGGAGATGATTATATTACAAAGCCTTTTAATCCTTTAGAGGTCGTCGCTCGAATAAAGGTCATCCTTCGACGTCAAAAAATGTATGAAAGTTCTCAACATCAGCAGACTACAAAATTTGATTTCGGTTATTTTGCTCTTAATCCTGAATCTGCTACATTAACCGTTAACAATCAGCCTGTCGAATGTACAGCTAAAGAGCTAGAGTTGCTTCACTTCTTTTGTAAAAATCCAAATCGTATTTTTACAACTTCACAGCTTTACGAATTCGTGTGGGGAAATGATGTATATGGTGAGGAGAAAACCGTCACGATTCATATTTCAAAACTAAGGAAAAAACTTGGGGATGATACGCGTAAACCTAAAATAATTGTGAATTTAAGGGGCATTGGCTATAAATTCATTCCACCGAAAGAGGATTCACTATGCGAATAAACACTCGATTTACGTTACACCTTGCACTTGGGATTATTCTGTGGATGCTATTGAGTGGAATTTGTATTGTGATCGGGCTTGAAGGTATTCTCCCACTCCTTAAAAAATCTGTTAGTGAAGCTTATCAGAGTCTACTAGTCGCATGGATTTTCGGATTTAGCACTATTGTTTGTATTGCTGTATTTGGTTGGTATTTCGGGGGTCCTCTTGGTTTTATAATGTCTTGGATCCATCAGCTATCACAAGAAAACTATACAAAACCTGTTGGACTATCAAAAATCTATACACGCAAAGAAAAGCTCCGTATGCGTTATATGTTATATCAAGAGGTACTTCAACATCTACAATCTTTATCTGAAAAATTAAAAGCTGCTAAAACAGAACGTAACAAGGTTGAAGAGGCAAAACAAGAATGGATTGCCGGTATATCACATGATTTAAAAACGCCATTAACGTATATTACAGGCTACTCTACCTTACTATTAAACGATCAATACGATTGGTCCAAGGAGGAAGCTCGTTCCTTTATTCAAGAGATTGCAGATAAAGGCAAGCATATGGAGGAACTTATTCAAGATTTAAGTCTCGTCATTCAGTTTAATCATACAGATGGTCAGTTACCCTTGCATAAAACCAAGCAGGATATTGTGGATTTCTCTAAAAGAATTGTTGCTAATATAAGCAACAATCCACAGGCCAACGACTATATATTGCATTTTAAAACTGATACATCTGATATAAACATTGACTTTGATACGAAATTCATGCAACGCATTTTACAAAACATTCTGATGAATGCCGTTATCCACAATCCACCTAATACAAATATTTATACACAGATTTTTAATAGGGCAGAGCATGTAGCAATCCACATTGTGGATAATGGCGTAGGTATGTCTCAACACATGAAGGAGAATATATTCCAACAATATTATCGTGGAACTACTACAGAATCTTCTTCTGAAGGTACTGGACTGGGCATGGCGATTGTTTATAAACTCGTTCAAGCTCATAATGGCACTATCACAGTACAGAGCGAACCTTCTGATGGGACTACATTTATTATTACATTACCTAAAAAATAGAAACCCCACCTCTTAGAAGTTAACATCTAAGAGGTGGGGTTTTTGTGTATTTTACTAAAAATTCAAACGACCCAACTTTTCTTACCCCTTGCCTAGTCACTTTTGATTGCCTTTTTATTTGATAACAAAAGCGCACAAAGAATAATAAATATTCCTACCATATGCTGCAATGCTAATGATTCGTTTAAAATAAAATACCCCATCAGTACACCAACTACAGGAACAATGTAATTACTAAAGGAAGCAAATAATGCTCCCTCTTTTTTTATTAATAGGTTATAAAGCATGTAAACAATCCCCGCGTGAAAAATACCTAAAATAACAATCGAGGCCATTTGTAGCCTGTCTATATCCAAATGTAATGGTCGTTCAAAGATAAAGGCTAATGGTAACAATATGATTGTAGAAATCCATAATACATTTCGCATATGAATAACCGGCGAACGATTATCTAACTTTTCCATTAAAATCAATGACAGTGCAAAACTAATTGCCGCCAATAAGAGAAGCACATTTCCAAATATCGTTCCTGAGCCATCCATTACTTGTATCGGCCATGATAGAATAACCATTCCTAAAAAGCCTAAAAAAATACTGAAAAATTGAAACTGACTTACTTTCATTTTAAAGAAAAGGAAGAAAAGAATTAAAGTGATGATTGGTACTGTCGCTATAAGCATAGATGCAATACTGCTCGATACATACTTTTGACCTTGGGCAATAAGGAAAAAGGGTAACACTACTTCAAAAAAAGCGATTCCAACATACAATTTGAAATCGGTCGGGCTTTTTTCTCTTTTAAAAACTAAGCTAACGAAGGATAAGCATAGAGCACCAATAATTGCTTTTAGCAAAGATAGGGTAAATGCTCCAACATCATTCGTTACTAACGCTACGAAGAAAAATTGAGAACCCCAAATACAGCTTATTAAAAGTAAAAGAATATATTTACTCATTGTGCTCCCCTCCTGTGCCCAAAATAATTGGTTCCTATTACGCCAATAATAATGACTAACCCACCAATCAAATGATAGAAATGAAATGTTTCCTGTAAAAAGATCACACCCGAAAGTATTGTAATAAGCGTAGCAAAATTACTAAAAACACTCATTTTGGAAGCTTCCAATATCGATAAAGTATAATTTGATAAGTAGGAAGTAACGAGGGAAGATAGAATACCTAAATATAAAATAGCTATAACAAAATCTACATGAACAAATGGTTTGAAAAATTGAAGAAGCGTACCATTTATTAAGTGATTTCCAATTGATACTCCATTAAAAATAACAAACCCACATAATGTCATCACATATGTTAATGTCAGTAATGAATATTGTTTTGTAAGCTTTCTTGCTAAAACGTTATATAACGAAGCTGCACAAGCTGACATTAATATAAATCCGCTACCAATTAAATTCCCTGAGCTAGCACTTCCATTGTTCATAAAAAGCATATAGATAACACCAAATACTGATAAACTAATGAAAATAAGTTGTTCACGTGTAGCTTTTTCCTTTAAAAGTACACTTGCAAGCAATAATGTAAAAATAGGAATTGTCGCTTGAATAATTCCTGCCTCTGTGGAGGAAATTCTTGCGAGCCCAAGCACCTGAAAAGTAAAAAATGCTATCGGATATAATAGTGCCAAAGGTAGAATTTTAGCTATATCTTGTTTATTAATTTTCAACTTATTCTGTGTAATGACTATACAAAAGACAATACCAATAAGTGCGATAGTAAATCGGTGTGCAAGCGTATCAATAGGGCTTGCCACTGTCAATGTAACTTTAACAAACATAAATGATAGCCCAATGACAAAAGCATAAATAATGGCTGCCAAATACGCCTTTCTTTTCATTGTCATATAATGTACTCCTTCTCTTCATTCCGGCCGGTAAAGCTATAGTAATAAAAAGTAAAGACTCGCACGATATAAAAATTACACATCTGTACCGATACAGATGCGTAGGAGGCTGTATATGTTTAAATACGAATTAATCTATTCTAAGCTATTGAACCAAATACAAACAGGTGCCCTACAGTCTGGTGCAAAGCTTCCCTCTATTCGTCATTTATCACAAGAATTTTCTTGTAGTAAAAGCACCATTTTGACCGCCCTAAGGAAACTGGAAAATCAGCATCTTATATACGCACTATCCAAAAGTGGTTACTATGTTGTTGACAATCAACTCCCAGATAAGCCACAAGAGTACAATTGTATAGATTTTGCAACATCATCACCTAGTTGGCATGCATTCCCCTACAAGGATTTTCAGCATTGTATTAATAAAGCTATTGAGACATATCAAGCAGACTTATTTCGATACGGAACAGCAAAGGGATTGCCTTCGCTAATTATAGAAGCAAAAAAATTGTTAGAATCGTATCAAATATTCACAAAAAAAGATAATATCTTTATCACTTCTGGTGTACAGCAGTCTCTCTGCTTGTTAAGTGTTATACCATTCCCTAATAATCGGACAACAATTCTAGTAGAACAGCCTAGCTACCACCTATACATGGATTATTTAAAAACATATCAAATACCAGTAATGGGCATTAAAAGAACATTAAAAGGCCTAGATTTAGAGGAGTTAGAAACTCTTTTTAAGACGTATGACATTAAGTTTTTTTATACAATGCCACGCCTGCACAATCCTCTAGGTACTTCCTTTAGTAAAAAAGAGAAGGATGATATTCGAAAGCTTGCCTATAAATATAATGTTTATATCGTTGAAGATGATTATTTAGCGGATTTCGATCAAAATACAAAAAATGATCCAATATTTACAGATGATACGGAGGGGCATGTTATATATTTAAAAAGCTTCTCTAAAATTATGTTTCCAGGCTTACGTATTGGACTTGCTATATTACCAGATGTATTCATTGATAGTTTTCAAAAACATAAAAACACCACGGATATTGATAGTTCCATGATTTCACAAGCTGCGCTAGAGCTATATTTAAAAAGTGGTATGTTTGAACGCTACCAAAAGAAAGTGAGCGAATCCTATACAATACGTGCCAATATACTTCAACAATCCATAAAAACTTATTTACCAAAATATCAAGCATCTACAGAAATTTGCATGCATAGTCATATCGTATTGCCGAGGGAGGTCAATACAAATATGCTTATACAGCATTTAGCACAGCAGGACATTTACTTAGATACAATTGATCGTAATTATTTAGATGGATTTTACCGAGAACGAATTTTAAAACTAAATGTTTCGAATGTTGCTGACCAAAAAATTGAAGTCGGTATAAAGGAAATTGCTCAGGCCCTTAGCAGTCCTAATAACTACTTTTAAATCTTATTCATGAAAATTAGGTGATAGGCATATAGTTAGACATCATTATTTGTTCAAAAAGGAGGATTCCATGCAATCTGAAAAATTGCGACTAAGAAAAATTCAACATCTTGCTCATGAAATTACTGATAAAATGAATAAAGGTGAGGAACTTACTCACTCAAAAACGATAATTCCTGTTATTGATAATTTATCTCGTGCAATTGGCGATTTAACCGATTCCTATGGACAGTATTCATTAGATTATGTAGAGGAAAAAGTAAAAAACGCTCATGCCCTTTTATTTAACAAGGAAAAAATTGATGTCTATTTATAAAGATATGGGAAAAGGGTAACCATTAATATGGTTACCCTTTAGATTTAATGCGTTTCAGGATTAAATGTCTTACAATCTGTTTCTTCACTATTAGATGCCTGTTGTCCCTTTTGACTTACAACATAGATTTTTTCTGCACCACATCTGTTTCCAGAGTTCCAAAATGTACAGTTATTGACTTCACAAAGAATTTCTTGTGCCATCGTTTCCACACCTCCTCTTTTTTTATCATTAACAAAATCGAGGTATTCAATACTTATTTAGATGGTGTAATGAAACAGAGGTATGCATCTTATATGAATGTTTATTGGCTCCTGGTAAAGAAATTTAAGCTCCATGATTATAAAAAATGCTATTGCCTTCAGATAGGTAACAGCATTTTTTTCGCACGTTATTCAATAACCTTTGTTGGCGTTGCCTCTTGCACAATTATCATGCCATCATATGCCTCAGTTGGTGTCATTTTAATTGTATAAAGCATCTGTGTGAACTTGTACCAAAAGCTAAAGTCATCTCCGATATTACCCATTCTTTGTTTTTTTGCTAAGATGTCAGCTAAATCCTGAGATTCATTAGCTTTTTTAAAGTCTACGTAGAATACATTTTCCTTCACTTCGCTGAAAGCATCTATTAATGCATTATGATGCTCAATTGTATAATCTTTTCTTTCGCCAGACCCATTTTGTGCCTGAAACGTATTGTTTACAAAGTCAGTTCCAATAGCCAAGTACGCATCTTTATACACTTCGTCTAAATGTTGACCCATAGATTTGTATCCTGCCGTATTCGCTGAAGTTTTCTCTATATGCCCATTATGAGCAGACATTAGTACTTTATCATGACCTTGAGCCGCTTCAAAATCAACGATCCATTGTAAGTTTTTCGCTAAATACTCATCACGAAGATTCATATAATTGCTGTCATTTAAAAATAATTGCGTGCGTTGCTTGATGATTTGTGCATATTGGGCAGCAAATAAATAAGCTTCTTTCGATGATTGCTTTTCATAAGAATCTTTATTAGATTGTAAATCTTTTATGATTGCATCAATATTTTTGTCGAGCTCCTCTAGCTGACTAGTTGATAAATCTCTCATTGTTTTATTCGTCACATCTTTTAACTGTGCCTTATATTTCTTAGCACCTTCACTATTAACCACTTCGTAATAGTTTAATAACCCTTTTTTACTATCATCATAGCGTTGCATATCGTTTCCGTAAAAATAAATTTTATCCTTCTTATCGGCAGTCATGTTATAATCATGCATCCACTGAACAAACTCAATCATTTGCTCCGTTTTATAAATACCATAATCCAACGCTTTTACCGCTTCCTCAGCTGTGCCAGTACCATTTAAAATAAATTGATTAATTTGCTGAGCACCACCAAAGTCACCTTCTAATACAAAAACGCGAACATTTTCATTTTTAATAAGAGCCTGAAATACATCCTTCTTTAATGTTTGGAATTCAACATTTCCATGTGTTGCTTCTCCAAAACCTATTACTTTCACGTCATTTGGAATAACGATATCTTCAATCGCTGATGTATATTTTGCAGCATCCTTAATAGCTTCTCCCTTTCCGCAGCCCGCTAAAGATACCAAAAGAAATAATGCTGAAATTAATAAAAAACTCTTTTTAACAAATACCATTTATAAAAATCTCCCTTAAAAGTTACCAGAATAATGAGGAATAATAATCAATGGGGATGAAGTAAATCCCCATTCATTTTATACAGCTTTTCGTTGGAAATATAAATATCCTCCAAGGAAAAACAGTACGAATCCTCCTCCCACAACTGTTAATAATTGATCCAAAGGCACGAAGAATACATCACCTGTATTGCCACCTACATTCATCATCAAGAAGGGCTGTCCCCATGGATAGTAAGGTCCAAAACGTGCAGAATTGACTGCTAATATAGACGGTAAAGTAAAAGTTACGTTTACTGCAAATGGAGCAGCAAAACTTTTAAACATGATGGACGTCCATAGCTGCAACGCTACTAATGGCATTGTCGCTAGCCATCCGCCAAGAATACTTTTCCACACAATTTCCATTGGGAAAGGATCTGAGTAGCCTTTCATAATACCAACTACATATATAGAACATAAATATAGTATTTGCATCGCCATCACAAGAAGCATAATTAATACATACTTTGCAAAAAACACTTTCCCTCTTGTCACAGGTAGTGCTAAAAGTTGTTTCCAGCCACCAGATTGATGTTCATATCTACAAATAAGACTCGCAAATACTCCTGAAATTAAAGGTAGAAATAATAATGCATACAATAAATTCATAGAAATTAATGAGCTATACCATTCGTTAACCCCAGAATTTGACATGTCATTAAAATTTGATGTTAATCCGATAAAAAGTCCGATTATAGGCCCCGCAAAAATTAATGGCACCATGTTGGATTTGCGTAATTTAAACCATTCAGCGCTCAGTATAGACCCCATTACTTTACATCCCTTCTAGCAAAATCTATCATTCCGATAATATACAGTAAAATACCAATGCCTACTCCAAGCATGACATTAATAACGGGCTCATCCCATTGATTCATTAAAGATGGCCATTTCCAAATCATCCAATCAGGCAATACAAAAGAGGAATACGCAAAAATCACGCCAAAAATACCTACTGTAATTGGGATCCCCTGATTATGACAAACGCTTGCAATCCAAAGCTGAAGTGCCAATATTGGCAATGAAGCAAAATATGGATAGTAAGCAAATTTAGCAATTTCCGCATATGGTATGCTGTCACCTAAATCTAAAAACACGCCATAAGCCATTGACAATAGCATTAAAATCGTAGAAGACATAAACAATAAAATTGCTAGAACAGTGAATTTTGATAAATACACTGTTAATTTAGACACAGGCAGTGCAATTAGTTGCTTCCACGCATTGGTTTCATTTTCAATGCTCGCTATAAATGAAGTTAAAATAGCAATCCCTAAAACGATAGCAAGTGGGGTAAATGCATGAACATTTAATAAGTAGTAGCCCCAATCGTCCTCGCTTTGCTCTAACAAATAGTCCTTCCTTATACCGTAATTCACCATTTGTAGGGCAACAACACCGATTGGTCCTAAAGCTGTTAAAAACCATAATCCTTTGCGTTTAATTTTCAAAAAGTCAGAAGTTAATAGTTTTCCTATCATAGCGCTTGCTCTCCTGTTGTCATTTGAAGGAAAATCTCCTCTAAAGATCGTTTCTCTTCCTCTACTCGGTAAACCGAAATACCTTCTTGTACAAGGATTTGTACAATATGTGCTACTTTTTCATCTGAGCATTCATCGAATAAAATGAGGTCATTCTTATGTTCTGCTTTAATACCATTGGCAACTAGTGAACGCCAGCCCTTTTCACTATCGCTCACTTTAATTACTACCTTTGGCTGAGCAAATCTACGCATTGCTTCAATTGAATCTTGGAAAATCATTTTCCCCTTTGTCACAATGCCCACTTGCGTTGCCATTTGATCTATTTCAGATAATAGATGGCTCGAAATAATAATTGTCATTCCATATTCTTCAGGAAGTCGTTTAATTAAATTACGAATTTCAATAATGCCAGATGGATCAAGTCCATTCGTTGGTTCATCTAAAATAAGTAATTCAGGATTATGTAACAATGATGCAGCAATACCTAAACGTTGCTTCATCCCAAGAGAAAAGCCTTTTACTTTTTTATTTGCAGCATCCTTCAAACGAACAATTTCTAATACTTCATCGATGCGTGACTTCGGTACACCTAAAATTTTCCTTAATGCTTCTAAATTTTCATAGGCCGTTAAATGTGGATAATAGGAAGGGTTCTCTACTAATGAACCAATCTTTGCTAAAATATTAATTCGTTCTTTCTTTAAATCTTTTTGGAAGATTTTGATTGTCCCAGAAGATGGCTTCATTAGACCAAGAAGCATACGAATCGTTGTAGTTTTTCCTGCTCCATTCGGTCCTAAAAACCCATATATTTCACCTTTACGTATTTTTAAATTAATATTTGATACAGCTTGCTCTTTAGCAAAGCTTTTTGATAAGTTTTCTGTTTGTACGATATATTCCATTGTCCTCACCTCTGTAATTATCATAAGAAATGAAGGTTAAAAACAGGTAAGGTCCAAGGTTAAATTTTGTTTAAAAAAGATACTTTATCGTAACGTGGGTTGATTTCCGTTCCGGCTGGGCGCTTTGCCGCTGACGCTTTGCTTTCGCTACAGAAAACATTTGCCGCTGACGCTTTGCTTTCGCGCAGAGCAGAGCTTCCTGGGGGCGTTCGATGAGCCGCTTGGGCCAACACGAGGTTGGTCACGAAGGCGTTATCACAGGATGTGATGCTTTTAGCCTTCGTTCCTCTATTGCTGATCCCCGAGAAAGTCGCCCAGCCTACACTCCAATCAACCAATGGCTCATCACTTGGAATAAAAAAACAGCATGCCATAAGCTTTACTGGCATACTGTTTGAACAATTAGAAGCATGTCTTAGCACGCTTCATGAAATATTCTATTTGTAATGTTTAATTTTAATCTTTGTGCCGGATTCGCTTGACTCAATATCCCAATCTAAATCCATGCCCTTCACCATAATATCAACAATCGATAAGCCGATACCAGCACCTTTCGCATTGGATTCATTTTTCATTCCATTTCCGTGATCCTTTATAATAAATGCATCATAGCGCTCCGTTGAATCGGTTTCAACGCCAATATATTTCCCGCTACTCGCATGACGTAATATATTTTGAAATAGGTTATCAAATATACGTCCAAGCCAAATCGGATCCACTTGCCATTCATTTTTCTCAAATGAATGTAGTTCAATATCGATTTCAAAGCCTTCTTTTTCAAACACTGAATACCATGTAGTCATTTGCTCACGTACAAAACGTATAACATTGATTTCTTTCGCCTCAAATTTATATTTACTAGCCATCAGCAATGTATAGGACATTAAATTTTCTATTAAAGCGTCAACACTAACAATCGATGTTTCCATTGCCTTAATCGCTTGCTTTCCATCCTCTGATAATGCCTCTTTACTAATTGAATAGGATTGCGCTCGTATTTTCGTTAATGGTGTTCGTAAATCATGTGATAAATTAGCAATCAATTCACGTCTTAGCTGTTCTTCCTTTTGCTCACGATTTTTACTCTCCCTAAGCTCGCACACCATGCGATTAAAGCTATGTTCAAGCTGCCCGATTTCATCCTTCTTCTTGACCTTTGTTTCAATAGGTAGGCCATCTACATCACGAAGTTCCATCGCTTCCTGAAGGTGCAACAGTCGTTTCCGAATCCCTTTGAAAAATAAAAAGGAGACTATAACGAAAAATAAAATAATCGCAATAACACCGAAAAATACAAAGGTCCCATATTTTTCATAAACACCCCTAATTGGTGGCTTAAACACTTCTTTTGGAATTTCTAAAACGATAAATCCATTCGATTCATCCTCACCTAAAAAAGCAATGACAGTAAATGGATCTCCACCATAGCGTTCTTTTATAAACTTAGTTGTAAATGCTGGTGACCACTTTAATGGCAGTTGCTCAGTCACATTCAATGTTGTAAGCAATGTACCATCCTCACCTACCCAAAACATAGATGCTTTAGGGTATTGTTTCTTCCAACTTTCAAAATGTTGTACAATTGCTTCTTCTGTCATGTTTTTTATACTTTTAGCTTCTGCATGCCATTTTCCCTCTACTTTACTCTCAATCTCAGCTCCCTTTGAAAGATCATCTTCACCATTTTTGGCAATCCCTAAAACAAAAAGGGGAATGACGAGATAGGCTATTTGAACAATAGAAATAGCGAGCAGAATGATAAACATATACTTAGCTAGTAATGATCGAAAAAATTTCATTGCTTCACCCTATATCCAATACCACGAATGGTTTCAATAATTGTCGGCTTAGCAGGATTAACTTCTATTTTTTCTCTTAAGTATCGAATATGTACCATTAATGTTTTATCGCCCTCTATGTAGCTTTCTCCCCAAACACCTTCATAAAGCTGTTCCTTCGTTAAAATTTGATTTAAATGGCGAATAAAATACTGTAATAAATAGAATTGCTTACCCGTTAATTGAATTTCTTCATCCGTTTCCTTGTTGATAATCCGCATATCTTTCGTATAAATTTTTAGATGCTGAAGATCTAGCACATCATCATTTTTTTGATATCTTCTTAGTAAAACCTCAACACGAGCTATAAGTTCATCTGGGTGAAATGGCTTTGTCAAATAATCATCTGCGAAGTTAAGTCCTTCTATTTTATCCTCTACAGCTGTTCGTGCTGACAGCATTAAAATCGGGATTTCTTTATTTTCTCGCTTAATTCTTTTGCCAATCGAAAAGCCATCTAAGCCCGGTAGCATTACATCCAATATAGCAATATCCTTAGAGGCAATGTGCTGATCGACCTCTTCACCAGATTCAAGCCATGTAACCTCATATCCTCTTTCTGTTAAATCCTTTGTAACCCATTGACCAATCTCTTTTTCGTCTTCTATGTACAATATGCGATACAATGGTAGTCCTCCCAATCTAAGCTAGATTTTTAGAAATAAATGTTATTCTGTATTATACGACTTCATAGATTTGTACTCAATCGTTGTATGTAAAGTGAGAGATTCATTTTATAAATGTTAGGTATGTCGATAAAATTGAAAAGTTAGGTAATAAAACTAAAAAGTTGGGCGATAATCAATTATGCCTTGGATAAAAACAAGCTAATATTAAAAAACGTATTTGGATTCCCCAAATACGTCTATATCTTTAATTATTAGTAATAATCAACATATCATTATCATCAAACTGCCACATGTCTCCATAGGCAACTTCCCAATAGTAGCCATTGGGATCTTGGAAATAGCCACTATAGCCACCCCAGAATACAGTTTCTGGCTCCTTGACGATTTTAGCTCCTGCCTTTTTAGCTAAATCAAATACTTGATCTACTTCTTCTTTAGATTTTCCATTATAAGCGAGTGTAATTCCGTTAAAGCCATCTCCTATCGCAGGTGGATTTGCTTCGTTAATATCTTTTACTAAACGATCAATCGGAAATAGTGAGATTTTTGTCCCCCCATTATTAAAGAAAATAACATCCGGATTTGTTTCCTCACCATAAACCATCACTTCAAACCCCAGACCCTCTCGATAAAATTTAAGAGACTCAACCATATCTTTTACACCCAATGTAAGTAAATTTAAACGATTCATCCCACTCTCTCCTTTTTAAAAGTATCAATTACTTATTCTATTTCAAGCATTGAATCCCCTTCCACAAACTGTATATTCGCTAATATACCATTATTTGTAACGAACGCAGCGGCTGAACCACTTGAACTAATAAAAAAATTTCTGACAGCGAACCATTGATATTCCACAAAAGTTACCTCCACGTTTCTATGAAACCAAAAAGTGCGTACTTTTTTTTGCTCTGGCATGAAAGCATAATAAGAAAGCAACCAAAGCATTAACAAAAATCGGAGGACAAAAAAATGATAAATCATTTACAAGATACAATCACATTAAATAATGGCTTACAAATGCCAGGAATGGGTTTAGGCGTATTTAAAGTAGAAAATGAAGCTACAGCAGAAATGGTGA
This sequence comes from Lysinibacillus sphaericus, assembly GCF_006864135.1. GTDB lineage: Bacteria > Bacillota > Bacilli > Bacillales_A > Planococcaceae > Lysinibacillus. Next base: position 195,130 of record NZ_SADV01000006.1, read on the forward strand.
GAAATGCTATCGAGGTCGGTTACCGTAGTATCGATACTGCCGCTATTTATGGCAATGAAGCCGGGGTTGGTGAAGGTATTAGACAGGCACTAGCATCTACTGGTTTACAACGTGAAGATTTATTTATTACATCTAAAGTCTGGAACAATGGCCTGAGCTATGAAGAGACAATCGCAGCTTACGAGGATAGCTTAGAAAAATTAGGGCTAGATTATTTAGACCTTTATCTTATTCATTGGCCAGGTAAAAATAAATTTGCAGAAGCTTGGAGAGCACTCGAAGATTTATACGGGCAAGGGAAAATAAAAGCTATTGGGGTATGTAATTTCCATGTATCACACTTACAAGATCTTCTAAAAACAGCTCGTATCAAACCCGTTATTAACCAAGTGGAACTTCATCCACGATTACAACAAACTGAGCTACGTTCATTCTGTGAAGAGCACAATATACAACTGGAAGCTTGGGCTCCATTAATGCAAGGTGGACTTCTTGCTAATGAAACTATTTCAAAAATAGCAGAAAAATACGGGAAATCAAATCCTCAAGTTATCTTGCGCTGGGATATTCAAAATGGTATCGTCACAATTCCAAAATCTGTGCGCAAAGAACGTATGATTCAAAACGCTAATATTTTTGATTTCACACTAACTAATGAAGAGATGGCGATCATTAACGCCATGAATCTAGATCAACGTGTTGGACCAAACCCAGATAATTTTGATTTTGTCATGTAAACGATAGCTATGTAAACGTGAAAGAGACTGTCTTATTTTCTTAGTATAGAAAACTTTTTAGACAGTCTCTTTCCTATCTATTTAAGATGTATGCTTTATTGCGATATCTTCGTCACGTTGCATTAACAGTACATCTTCACCTTTATCTTGTAGCATTTCGATATGTTTTTCACCCCAAGTGCAAAGAATGTTCAGCACAGGGTCCATCTCTTGACCATAAGGTGTTAACGAATATTCAACTTTTGGCGGTACTTGATTGAAAACCTTACGATTAATTAATCCAGACTGCTCTAATTCACGTAATTGGCTTGTTAGCATTTTTTGAGAAATGCCTGGAATCAATCGGCGAAATTCATTCGTACGAATCTGACCATGGTGGTTAAGATGACAGAGAATAATAGGTTTCCATTTACCCCCAATTACTTCAAGAGTGGCTTCGACACCAATATTATAAACTTTTTTCATTGTAAACCCCCTGTTATATTCAAAGGTAACTAAAAGTACCCTACGTAACTTTCTAACATGTATGAATATTACTATACACTATACAAAAAATCAAAGGAGATATTAATAGAATGAATGATACAAAAGCGCCAAATGCTAAATTCACATTACTCGCACTTGCAATCAGTGCATTTGGTATCGGCTCTACAGAATTTATAAGCATCGGACTGCTTCCATTAATTACAAAAGATTTTAATATAACATTAAGTACTGCAGGTTTAACCGTATCCATATATGCACTAGGTGTAACTATTGGTGCACCGCTTTTAACAGCATTAACATCGCGCCTTAGTCGCAAAAAAGTGTTACTGCTCGTTATGGTGCTGTTTATTATCGGTAATTTACTTGCAGCCTTAGCACCCTCATTCTCATTACTACTAACTGGGCGTGTTATTTCGGCATTGGCACATGGTGTATTTATGTCCATTGCCTCTGTGATAGCTGCAGATGTTGTGGCACCAAATAAACGAGCAAGTGCAATAGCTTTTATGTTTACAGGACTAACATTAGCAACTGTGACTGGGGTCCCACTAGGAACTTTTATTGGACAAGTAACTGATTGGCGAATGTCGTTTATTTTCATAGTTATCATAGGTATTATTGGATTAATTAGTAATGCCCTGCTTGTGCCAAGTCACTTATCGAAAGGTAATCCAATATCCATTCGAGATATTGGTAAAGTATTAGGGAATATTCGAATGTTATTAATCCTCTTTATTACTGCAATTGGGTATGGTGGCGCATTCGTCGTATACACCTATGTTTCTCCTATTTTAGAGCAGTATATGGGCTACTCACCAAAGGCAATTGTCGTGATCTTAGTTGTATACGGTATTTGTGTTGCCATCGGAAATACATTAGGTGGTCATTTTGCGAATAATAACCCTTTACGCTCTATCTTTATTATCTTTATAGGACTAGCATTAGCACTACTCGGCATCAACTTCTTTTTAGAAGCATCAATCATAGGATTAATAATGGTCTTTATGATGGGGCTATTTATGTTTATGAATGTACCAGGATTACAGCTTTATGCCGTTCAGCTTTCAGAAAAATATACACCATCAGCTATTTCAATGGCTTCAGCATTAAATATTTCGGCCTTTAACATTGGTATTTTTCTAGGATCATACATTGGAGGAATTATTGTTATCCACCAATCATTAGCTAATACTCCTATATATGGATTCGGTATGGTGATGATTGCCGCAGTTACTACTTTCCTATCGTTACACTTCGATAGAAATAAACAATAGATTTCTCTAGAATAACATTAATGAAAGGAAGCCTTAACCATACATAAGGCTTCCTTCTTTTTTATCCCATTTTAAGGAAAGTATCGTCAAAATAGACCTTTAAAAATTCTAATGCCGAGAACTGAGTCCCAAAAGAACTTGATATATACTCTTTTTCATTCCACTCGAGCCCATTTTGCTCATGATTTTCAAAGCATCAGCTGTTAACACCGAAAGTCTATATTGCACATAAGATACTGTATCAGCTATAGGATAGGAGGAATTTAGTTGTATTACAATCCTTATCCGTATTTTGTCTATCCTAATTATTATCCGGCATGGGTAATAGCAAATCAACCAACAACTCAACACCCTTCCAGCCATCTAGCAATGCCGACAACCCCAATGAATAGAAGTCCATTTCCAATCGTCAATACAAAGAAATTAAAGACTTCCGCGAATCGGATCAAGGTTATTATGCAGCAAGCACAATTACTTACGGATAAAATTGATGAATCCGAGCAATTTGCACATGATCTTATGAACGCAGCGCAACAATCAAATAAAACTGAAGTTGAAAAGTTAATTGCCTCAACAGGCATTACTGTAAAATTCGAAACTACCTATACACCAGATGGATTTCGTATAACATTTACTGAAAGTAGCTGTTGTAAGCTAACACTAATTTTAGGTTGGTGAAGAGTTGGCCCTTTGAAGAGGGCCTCTTTCTTTTACCTTTAGCATCATTATGAATTTTAACCTTGTATCCCCATCAAACTTGTAAACTATAAAAAAATATGCTAAAGTGTTTGTAAACATTATTTCTGAAAATTCTTATATCGCATTTTCTTATCAAGAGAGACGGAGGGATTGGCCCTATGAAGTCTCAGCAACCAGCCTATAGGTATGGTGCTAATTCCAATTGGCAAAATTCTGCCTTGAAAGATGAGAAGACTTACTTCAGTTGCTTTGCACGAGAGTCCTCTTCTTCAAGGAGGACTCTTTTTTTATTGTTGCATTCAAAAAAATTAAAAGAAAGCAGGGAAATAGTATGGCAAACGAACTTTTACAAGCAATTCAACTATTGAAATCAAAAAAATGGGTAGACTTAACGCATACATTTGGTCCAAATTCTCCACATTTCTTTATGTTTGATGATGCTAAATTTGAAACATTATTTTCACATGATGATGGCTTCTTTGCACAGCAATTCACTTTCCCAGGGCAATACGGAACACATATCGACCCACCTATCCATTTTGTGCGAGATACACGCTATCTAGATGAATTGGAGTTAAAAGAACTAGTACTACCACTAATCGTTATTGATAAATCGAAGGAAGCCGAAGTAAATAACGACTACACGTTAAGTGTTCAAGATATTTTTGACTTTGAAGCTGAAAATGGGGAAATTGAAGCAGGTACCTTTGTTGCGTTCCGTACCGATTGGAGTAAACGTTGGCCAGATAAAGAATCTTTCAGCAACAAAGATGCTGATGGCAATAATCATATTCCTGGCTGGGGATTAGAAGCGTTACTATTTTTATTCAACGAACGACAAGTAAGTGCTATTGGCCACGAAACTTTTGATACAGATTCAGCAGCAGATTTCCGTAGAAATGGAAAATTAGACGGCGAATATTTTGTGCTAGAGCAAGATACTTACCAAATTGAGCTTATGACAAATTTAGATAAGCTACCTCCAAAAGGCGCTGCTATATTCAATATCGTGCCAAAGCCTGAAAAAGCATCTGGATTCCCTGTCCGTTCATTTGCAATATTACCGTAATATAGCAAAAGGTCTGATTCAACTAAATATTGAATCAGACCTTTTATCAATTATGCCTCGGCATAATTACGTCCGGAATCGGCTCTGTGCTTAGGCCAGCGGATGTTGGACACCCGCTGAAAGAAGTTAAATTTATTTAGATGAATTCTTTCTTTTGAAAACAACATAAATGATGAACATAATGATGATGAACAATACTATAGCATAAATACTGTAGCGGGATAAATATAACTCAACATAATGCCATTTATCTCCAAGTATCTTCCCTAAAGTGATAAAAGTAAATGTCCATAAAGCTGCTCCCATATAAGCAAAGAAAGCAAATTTTTTATAAGGATAATTATTAATAGCTGCAATATATGCAGTAAGATGACGTACACCAGGGATAAAATACCCTATTAATAATAATATTGGTCCAATTTTTTCAAATAATTTTTTAGTAAAATCAATTTTCTGTTCTGTAATATGGACTTTCGAACCGTATTTTCGTAATAAAGGTAGCCCGAATTTATAGCCTATATAGTAACTCAGGGTAATTCCCCCGGCTGCGCCTATCATAGCGCTGATTAAAGCTGGAATATGTGCAAGAGTTTCACGATATACGCTATACCCTACATATGTCAAAAATATTTCATCAGGAAGTGGCAGACCGACAATTCCCCCAACTAGGATAAGAATAATGCCAAAATATCCAAAATGTTCAATAAGAGATTGTACGTGATGCGCCATAAATCCACCCCATCTAAAGCGTAATAATTTTTAATAGTTAGCTTTATAATAACTCAAAGGAGACAACATTATGAGTATTATGGATTAAATACATTTTCTCCATGAAAACATTCATCCATGTTGGATTGTAAAAAAATGCGCTTCATAACTATAGTTTTTTCTTAGTGACTGGTTGATTCATATTTTACTTTCAAATAATTAAATTATTTGCAGCTTACGTAGAGCATAATGAATACCGTCCTCTGTTGATTTTTTCGTTACATAATTAGCGACACTTTTCAATGCTTCACTACCGTTGCCCATTGCAATTCCAAAGCCAACCTGCTCCAGCATGTCGATATCATTATCTCCATCACCAAAAGCAAGTGCTTCCTCTGGACTCAAGTCGAAATAATCTAGTACAGCTTGCACAGCAATAGATTTGGAAACATCATGTTGCAAAACATTTGTAATGTAAGGGTGCCACCTCTTAAATAATAAATGCGGGAATTTTAAAGTATACTTTTTCTCAATATCCTCGCTGCCATATAAACACATTAAGTAAACCTCTTGCGTTAAAATATCTTCATTAATAACGGGAAACTCTTGCAAACATAATGTTTCTTGCATGGCTTTTAATGTCTCTTGTTCTTGGACGTTATTCATCGATAATTGTTCTGTAAAAAACGAAAGACTTTGTTTATTGTTTTCAGCAAAAGCCTTAACTGCGTGGACAATTTCCTTTGCAATAGGAATTTTATGTATTACTTGATCTTGATGCTTAACATGGGCACCATTAGCGGTAATAAACGTATCTATACCTATGCTTCTTAAACCTTGGCACATTGATAAAGGTCTTCCTGTAGCTGCAACAATATGAATTCCATTGTTTTTTAATTGCTCAATAGCGATCATTGTACTTTCTTCAATACGACCATCTTCATAATTTACAAGCGTTCCATCTACGTCAAAGAATACAATTTTATAATCCATCGTTCTCTCCTTACCGATATATATAATTTTATTAGGTATATCGATTAGGGAAACTCACCATAACATGGCCCACTTCGGGGTAATACCTGTGACGATGATCTCCAAGAAATCGCCCACTCCCACTCCGATCACCTGATATAAATGTCATTTTCCACTACAGGCTAATGCCTGGGTGACGCCTCTTTGTTGCTTAACAATAATCCTATATTTCCCTAATCAATATACTTGTCATTTTACATGAAGAAATATCTTTATATCAAAATTTTGTATAGGTCTTATTGCCTATGAAACAGCTTGATAATAAAAAGATTAATAGTTAATGAAACATTTGTACGTTTTATGACAGGCTAAGCCAACCGTATAACTTACTCCAACTACACCGATAAACACTATTACGGGTACATATCGAAATTTCAAATAACTAAGAAAGTAATGAACATTTTTATTTCAATAATTCTAAAGGAGTATACCAAAGAGCATAGAATTGTTAGAATAAAGATAACTAAATTAAATACATTGAACGATACTATCCATCATATAAATAGAACAAAAGAAATATTAATTATCTGAATGTAAAGGAGTTGATTCTTATGGCATTTAACATTTACTACTATGAAAGTAGTGTGGATTGCAAGTTTTGCAAAAAGCATTTTACCACATATAAAGTACGCCCTAATCGTTATAAAATTATCGAAGAGCAAACAGACTTCATGCCAGTTTACGAAGGTTTAAACCCGTTATTGTATGAAGTTGCCGTTTGTCCACATTGTGGCTATGCTTTCCACAAGTCTATGACAAGAACATATGGGCCTTTCATGCTTCTTATTGATGAACTGTACATAAAAGAGCTACATAAACCAATGGATATCCGTAAGGAACGTACGATTGATGATGCCATTGTAAGCTTTAAATTAGCTTATCTTGTATCTAGAGCATCAATGGAAGAGTCACTTCTTATGGCCAATTTCGCTTTAAAAATAGCCTGGCTATATCGCTTAAAAAATGATGAGGAATCGGAAATGCGCTACCTTTTTGCTGCTAGAGATTTTTACAGCAAATCTTATGCATCCAATCAAGAGGGCGGAGAGAGAATTCAATATTTACATGCCGAATTAAGCCTCCGACTTGGAGATATTGCCGAGGCGAAAAAAGGATTCTCTCGATTAATAGCAGATCGAAATATTTCCAATAAATATCGAAAACTAGCACGTAATCGCTGGGAAAACTATAAATATGATGAGCAACCGAACAACGCAAATAAAACTATAGAAGAAGTCATCAATTAAAGTAAAACGAGGAGAGTAATAATTATGCAGCTATTTACCAAAAGGATTGATGTAAGAGAAGAAGATATTTTTTCAGAACTACATCATTTTTTACTAAGAAAAAATAATCGCTATTTAACGAATGATGAAGTAGTTGCATTAACTGGGGTTTCATCTGAGTTACTCTATAAATGGGTAAAAGCAGGAAAATTAAAAAAATCAATTTTTCCTAACTTAGGCGCACCCTGTGAACGCTGCGGACAAATTACTCAGGCAAAAATCTGTGTTAGCTGCTCATCAACCATCGTTAATACTTTAAAACAAGAGGAAAAGAATCGTGCATGGTTCAATCAAATACAGCGGAATCACCCAAGAGCTAGCACATATCACTATAAATAAAATAGCTAACATCTCTATTGTGTATTTACGCTATGGAGATGTTTTTTTATCCGCATCCGCATAAATAATCCAAAATAATGACATTTGACCAAATTTAAACAAAATTTAAACAAAGCCCCCCTTTACTTTAAACTTTACTACCTATAATTGGTCTTACTATAAAGCGAAGGACTGATAGAAAGTGACAAAAGGTAAGAAACGTAAGGTTTTATTATCATTAAGTATTGCGTTAACAAGCTTTGTAGCGTTCAACGGAGTTTCAAATGCATCCGCAGCAGTTCCGGTGGTAGAAGAACGTGTAGCTTTAGATAACAAGTTAGAAGTGAAGCAAGCTCGCACATCCAGTGAAACTCTTCAAGATTGGAAACAATGGACAAACGACCATGCTTACAGCTTAACATCTATTCAACCTGAAGCAGTTGGTCAACAAAACATCCCTTCCACTAAATTTGAAGATTTAGAGATGCTGAAGCCTTTATTGCATGATAAGCGCATTGTTTTTTTAGGGGAAAGTTCACATGGCGCAGCAGAATTTAGCTTAGCAAAAACACGTTTAATTCAATTTTTACACCAAGAAATGGGCTACAATGTCCTAGCCTTTGAAAGCGGTATGGGGAATGCCATGAATGCTCAAGGACAAATCAATAAACAAACAGCGCAACAAACGATGAAGGATGCTATTTTTGGTGTATGGTGGTCAAAAGAAACACTACCGTTATTTGAGTATGCTAAAAAAACACAGAATACCGATAAACCTTTAAAATTAGCAGGCTTTGATATTCAACAGCAAGGTGCATTCACAAACGGTAACTGGCTACAAAATAGTATGCTTGCTAAACAGTTAAGTGAAGTAGAGGAGAAACTTGTTGACTGGAGTTTCGGTACGGATTTAAAAGGCTATCAAAAGGCGAAACCAAGCATTATCGAAGTGTATAAACAAGTAAAATCACAAGTACAGCTAAAAGAGAACGAGTTAAAAGCGGCTTATCCGGGAGAGTCTCATATTGTAAAGCTTATGGAACGTACTTTAGCTGACCGTATCCGTTTAGTAGACGAATATGTAGAACTATCCATTCAAGCAAATATTGAACTTGAGCACAATAAATATGATTCTTTTTTAAAGACAATGGAATGGCGCGACCAATCAATGATGGAAAACCTTCTTTGGTTAGCAGAGGAGATTTATCCAACTGAAAAATTTATCGTCTGGGCGCATAATGACCATATTCGTAAAGCACAATCCGAAGTAATGGGTTCTCCTTATCCAGTAAAATTGATGGGTGAACGTCTACCAGATATCTACAAAAAATATAGTTATGTGCTTGGTCTTTATATGGCTGGTGGGGAAACAGCAAACAATATGGGTGAGCCTATGGCCGTTTTACCGCCAGTAAAAGGATCAATCGAGGATATTGCTTCATCTTCAAATAAACCGTACACATTTATCGACATGCGAAACCGTCAAAATGAGCGTGGAAACTCATGGATGTTTGAGCCACGTTTATCGTATAGCTGGGGAGTGATTCAGGAAAGTCTTGTTCCACGAGATCAATATGATGGCCTTCTGCTGATTGATAAAGTAAGTAAACCTCATTATATAAAATAAGCATATAAAAATAGCAAACTAGTTTTTCTGCTAGTTTGCTATTTTTCTTTTATATTTAAGTATCCATCGACATGTTAGCCCATTCTTCACTTCGATGCCCTATCATCCAGAACAAGCCTCTTCTCCTTTCCATGACGATGCTTTCATTCATCCCGGCAGGAGCCGCTTGGTCTTTTATCCGACTATCTACACAAGCCCAATGGTATCTGTAAATCTTGTCGGCTTCATCCAATATCTCTTCCTGACTACGCATGACAGTTTGAAGGAAAAATTGTTCAAACGTTTCACAGTTAGAAACGACTTGAATGGCATACTCGCAATCACATACTTCATCAGGAAAATCGAGCTTCTCAACAAATCCAAGTGCCCAAATAAGTGTCCAATAAGCCTCGTATTGCCATGAAATATTAATGGCTTCTTGCACATCTGGTTCAGAAGCTTGTAAAAAGTCTCTTTCGTTGCTAGTTAGATAGTCTTCCACTTTATAAGTGCGTAACATATTGATGAAAAAGTCTCGCGATTCTTCTACATTTCCACCTTGCGCCACATCACAGGCAAATTGAATGACAATTAACAGGGCTACAGCTCTTCTAGCAATGTCTTCTCGATTTTTAAACTGACAAGCCTCTATTGTTGGGAGTTGAGGAAGGGAAGCTGTATATGGAATAGCTTTTTCTTTTAAATATGCTAGCGTTTTATTTTTTCTTTGTTCACCTTCTTCTGATGACATCTCTTGTCCCCTTACCTTTCGTAGCGTGAGGTCTAAAGTCAGATGGTCCTGATTGCCCGTCAGGATAAACAATAACGTTCCCTTCATCGTCTACTAAAGTGCCATTCGCTAAAAAGCCAATCCCGCCTATGCTTGATAATAGGTTCGTAAATAACTGCATCTGTTCTTCATTTATCTCTTTTTCCGATTCGATTGCAATCACTGTATTTAAAACAGCTATTTGAGTCAAAACTAATTCTTTTAAATTGTCATCTTCAAAAGGAAAATTGTCGTAATACCCCATCATCCCAGAAATATTATTAGCGAAGTAATCTGGATTCGTATCTTCAGACGTCACTCTAATTATTAATTTATATTTTTTAAACAGCGCCTTTGATGTTATTACATACTCATTGTCATTTTTTTCGATAGCAAAGCCTTTTGCAAAAACATCTGAAATTTTCACTTCAATATCGTCAATGTTGTTCTTAGATGCAAATATAGTGAAATAGTTCATTCTTCTCTCCCCTTTTATTCACCAACTATAGCCTGCAAGAGCTTGGCTAAACTGCTGTTTATTTTTTCGTAGTATTTCGTTTTCCTTCCAAAAAGCAAGTCTTCAATTTCGCTGCGTCATTTGCCATACCGCTCGTATCGCTATAAGCCTTTCTACTTCACTGCCGCTCAACCATTCAAATAACGTCACTACACTTGGCTGTATTTCTGCTAAAATAATCTCGAATCCGAGCCATCAATGATAATCGACAAAACACGATAACGCTAAGTTGTTACACAAATCATGCTCTCATATACATAGTCATATGTTACGTTCTACGTTAGATTTATAAAAACTCCTCGCTCATCATTTATGCTTTTTCTTAGCTTTTGTATGTTCAGGATATCATTTCCTCATTATAACAAGGCTCAATTTATGTACAAATACTAAAATTCCACTTCCTTAAAGGCTCAAAATATATAATAAATTACCTTACCATTTTTATTTCCTAGAACTTTTTCAGTAGCACTAGTCGTCACTTTAATCATTTCGTTGACAATTAAAATATCTCCTTATAGTTACATTCAAATATTCTATAAGGAAGTATTTTTTATACTTCTATACTTATCAACAACCTTTTTTAATTTCTATCATAATTTTCGTTACATAATCCTCTTCCCGATTTTTAATAACGGCGTCATAAATGTATTCCTCATATACGTATTCCCCTAGTTCAAAGCCTTTTTCCCTCATGACCTTAAATAGTCGCTCGTAAGATTCACCAAGTGTAGTGGAATTTCCTACATGATATCCTACAATAAAATTCCCTTCAATCGCTTCAAAATAAGGATGACCTTCTCGCGGGTGTGGCTGCTCTATATACAAGAAACTATAATTATCATAGTTTCCAGCTAATACTTGCTCTCTTCTTGTAATCCCTCCAATGGGATAACCCGTGTCTAATTGAGAACGATCTAACTCATCTATAAAGTCTGATACAGCCTTCGTAAACTGTTCTTCCGTCGAATCCTCGATATTTTTACTTAAATACAATGTGGCCACTGGCAGATGCTCAATCGTAATACTATCAAAATCAAGGTGTAAGGCTTCCTCTGTTAAATCAATTTTTACATCAATAATGCTTTCAATCATCTCCAGCTCTCGACGTTTTTTCGCTACAATTTCCTTTTGCTGATACATTAAATCTAAGAAATTTTCAGGTGATTTATCTGCCATATATTTTTGAATATCCTTTAAAGACATACCAACCGCCTTTAATAGCTCAATCACACTAAAAAATTCATATTGTGCAATGGAGTAATAACGATAGTCTTTACTATCCTTCATAATTGGTGATAATAAACCGATTTGATCGTAGTAGATTAACGTTTGTTTATTAACCTTACAAATTTTAGCGAACTCACCAGTTGTAAAATATTTTACATTTTTATTAAACATTTTTAAGTTTCCCTCCTTGACTATATAGTTACTATATACATTAAATTGTAGCTATTCACAATCAATTATGCCACTGCAATAAACAATGCATTCGGCTGAAAGAAATTAAAAATAGAAAGGTTTTGGAATTATGTTCACGGAAATTCGTGACATTACAGCTTTAAACAAAGAGGAAGTATTAGCACTACGCATTGCTGATAATCAGCAAGATTTTATTGAAAGTACACAACAATGCTTAGCGGAGGCAAAAGCAGATAAACGCTTTATCCCTGTAGGATTGTATAAGGAAGATAACGCAGTCGGCTTCGCTATGTATGGCGTGTTCCCACATAAGGACAATTCACAACGTGTTTGGTTAGATCGCTATTTCATTGATGAGCTCTACCAGCACCAAGGTTTGGGAAAATACTTTTTACAGCAACTTATTCAATATTTAGTAGCTAAATACAGCTGTCAAAATATATATTTAAGTGTTTATGACAACAATACAGTAGCTATTCAGTTATATAAAAAGTTTGGCTTCGACTTTAACGGTGAGCTAGATACTAAAGGTGAAAAGGTGATGGTAAAGGAGGTACATGCTGATGACTACCCTTAACCCAATTGAAACAAGGCCTCTTAGGCCCTTGTTTTTATCATATTTATTCCCGGCCATGATTGGTATGTTACTGATGTCAGTGAATATTTTAGTGGATGGTATTTTCGTTAGTCACGGAGTTGGACCAACCGCTTTAGCAGGAGTAAATATCGCCGTACCTATTTTTTCGATTTTACTATCTATTTCCCTTTGGATTGGTATGGGTGGGGCAACACTATTTTCAATTTCTCTCGGTGAGGGCAATAAAAAAAGAGCGAACCAGCTCTTTACATTAGCATTTACAACCATGATCGTTGTCGTTATGGCACTGATTCTAATACTTTTATTAAATTTAAAGGAAATCTCCTATATATTCGGCGCAAGTGATGCTACATTTCCTTATGTACAAGAGTACTTACATGTTATTTTGATTTTCGGTGTGTTCTACACAATTGAAAACTTACTAAGCATTTTTATTCGAAATGATGGCAATCCAAAGCTTGCAATGATGGGTTTAATCACTACATCTGTGTTAAACATTATTTTAAACTACATTTTTATTTTCGTACTCCACTACGGCGTAACTGGCTGTGCCCTGGCTACAGCACTTTCCACAATAATCGGTATGTCGGTGCTTTGCCTACATTTCTTCCGAAAGCAATCCGAATTAAAGTTTGTGCGTACATTTTTCAACCTATCTGATTTAAAGAAAATATTCGCTATTGGGTTACCAAGCTTTATTGTTGAAGCCTCCGTCGCTATTATGGTTATTTTATATAATGTGACATTTTTACACTATTTAGGATCAGACGGAGTTACTGCTTATGCAATGGTTAACTATATTCATACCGTACTCTTAACAGTATTCCTTGGCATCGGTATGGCCCTACAGCCACTAGTTAGTTATCACCACGGTGCGAGATTAATTGAGAGATTAACGGCATTATTGAAAATAGGTATTGCTACTGCATTTATTATAGGTTTAACTACCGTCATAATTGCTACGTTATTCCCTTCTCAGCTAATTGCATTATTTGGTGATAGCACGTTTGACATTCGCAATATGGCTACACAAGGCTTTGTACATTTTGCAATTGGATATGCATTCCTTGGCGTGAACATGGTATTTGCAGAATTCTTTCAATCAATTGAAAAAATACGTCTTGCAACAACCATCATGTTACTTCGCAGTATTATATTATTTATCCCTGCTCTCGTACTATTGCCTAAATTCTTTGGCCCACAAGCTATTTGGTGGACATTCCCCGCCGCAGAGGGCATTACCGCATTACTAATTTTTATATTTATGAAGAGAAAAACACATACTATGTTCTCAGAAGCAAGTTCCTTAAAGGCACTATAAATAAAGTTAACCCCCTCTCAATGCAATAATCGAAAGGGGGTTAACTGTTTAGGCCATCCTCTATACTGCCAAACCATGGACTTCAAAATTCCCAAGCCAAGAAAAAAAGGAATCATACACACTTGATTCCTTTTTGAATGAAACTTTATTTACTTTATTTGTCTTCTTGTATTTCCCTTGCCTGTTGCAGTTCATCTTCTGATGACGTAACTCCGAGAATATCGAGAAGGAACATGAATAATGGAATACCAATAATTAATCCCCATACACCAAGAAAATGCTCAGAGAAGAGAATGACCATGAATGTATAGAAAATTGGAAGATTTGTCTTAGCAGACATTAGCTTTGGATTTAAGAAGTATGCCTCCATAGCATGTAGTACCATAACAATAACTAAGATATAGACAATGTACATAGGACCACCGATACTGTATGCGATTATAGCTAGAGGAATCAAGGACATGATAACCCCTGCAACTGGCACTAACCCCAGTATAAAGAGCATGATTCCCAGCGCTATTAAATGCGGGAAGCCCATAATGTATAAAGCAATAACAGATAAAACACAGTTGACAGCAGCAATAATGAACTGTGCCTCAATAACTTTACCGAAAGAACGAATGAATATCCTTGAGAAATAATGTAATTCATCGTAGAGATGGCTCATTTTGCTATCTTTAAATTTCGCTGTAAATTCAGTAATACGTTTCTTTTCAAGTAAAATAAACAAGCTCAAAATTAGTGCAATGAATATATGCAAAATGATTTTACCAATATTCGTAAGGTTTTTCAGCGTGAGGTCTACACCTTGCTCTAAATATTTACCCAGTTCAATCTTGTCAAAGGTTGGAGCTAAATACCGTGCAATCTCGTTATCATTTGGGTTAAGACTAAAGCTAGCAATAAGATCAAAGAGCTGTGTAATTTGTTGGGTTACGACAGGCAAATACTTGTAGATAATTGCAACAATACCTGCAACAAGCAAAAGATAGAGGGTAACTGTTACAGCCTTCTCGTTCATCCGTACGTACTTTCTAACCTCTTTTGTTGTCTTCGTGGTAAGTTGATTCATCAAGTAAGTAATAATGAACGTAAGAAGAATTAGATTGATCATACTCCGCATCATATATAATGCAATAGCGATCCCAGCTAGGATTAAAAAACGTTTAAATCCATGGCTTCGAAAGAAATTACTCATGTATTCACTCCTTCTACAAAACGGCTTCGCGGCCTTTACTGCCTGGATTTCGCCATCAAATGAACAAAAACAATTAATAAATTGATGTAAAATATTACGTATCATTCTTATGTAAATGCCCCCTTCATTGGATTATTATTTCCATTAACACTTAGAATAAGACTTAAATACTTGCGCTTTATAAGTCTCATAAGAAATTAATGCATCCAAGGAGCGAAAAGAATAGTATGCCTTATCAAATTAATAACAATATTTTTGAAAGCTGTATCAGCGTTATAAGCCTTAATTTTATTAGTCTATTATAACCCTTTGAACACCATCATAGCCAATGTAAGTTCTTTTATGATAGTACTAAAATTAAATTTTTTATCTTTAGTCTTAGGATGATATTCTTACAGAAATTATAAACTGAAATTATATAGAAAGGATTGATTATGTGAAAATTGCTAGAAACCCGAAGGACATTCATCAACCAGTTGCTCCTTATGTACATCAAATAGAAGTAACAGAACCACAGAGATGGTTAACACTATCTGGACAAATAGGCATGGAAGAAGACGGGACTATACCTGAAGAGCCATTAACTCAAATGAAATTGGCATTAGAAAATATCAGAAAGAATCTTGAAAGTGCGAATATGGAAATTCAAGATTTAACGAAGATAACCCTTTATTTGGTTGGGGAAATTAATGTAGATCAAAGAAAGAAAATAATGAACGACTTTCTTGGTGATCACCTTCCGTGTATGACATTAATGTATGTAGTTGCGCTTGCAGCCCCTTCCCTAAAGGTTGAAATTGATGCCTGGGCTTGTAAGGAAATGTAAACTTATTATATGTTGAAACTAACAAGGGTGTGCGTCTAGATTTGTATTAAATTTTGTGATAAAAACGAGGCCCGGGACATAAGTATATTTTAAAGTAAAGTTTCATAATTAGAAAAGTGCGAGAAATCAACGTTTCTAAAATTGATTTCTCGCACTTTTCATCTCATTTATAGATCTTCATTTTTAGAGCTTATTTTAGCATGCTTGTATCCATAGGCTATATAAATAACTAAACCTATCGCTAACCATATCAAAAAGCGCACTATAGTAAATGGCGGCAGACTAAAAATTAATACAATACATCCTCCAACACCTACAGTTGCTACAAGCCATAGCGCAGGGACTTTAAATACACGTGGTTGATCTGGTCGTGTATAGCGAAGAACAACAACACTAACTGTTGTTAAAGCAAAAGCAGTTAAACCGCCGATGTTAGCAAATTCCGCTAATTCTCCGATCGATAAAAATCCTGATAAAAGAATGCCTGTTACAACAACAATTAAAGTTGATAATACAGGTACGCCTGTTTTTTTATTTGTTTGTGCAATACGTTCTGGTAGAAGTCCATCACGGCTCATTGCGAACAGCACGCGTGTCGCACTTGTTGTATTTGCAATCATCGTAGCAAGCAAGCCAAAAATAACTGATACTGCAATGATAGCACCTCCCCATTGAATCCCAACAGATTCTAGTGCATATACAGTAGGATTTGGAACATCCAACTCAGGGGATGGAACAATACCTGTTAATACTAGTGCAACAATTGCATAAATAAGCGTTAGTATACTTAGACCACCAATTAAAGCTTTTGGTATTGTTTTTTGTGGATTTTTTACTTCCTCAAGAACTGTTGTTACACCATCAAATCCGGTAAAGGCAAAGAACACTAGTGCCGCTCCCGCCATTACACCTGACCAGCCAAACGGTGTAAACGGTGTCCAGTTTATAGGGTTAACGTGAAAAGCCCCAATAGCAAGGAATAAGATAATCGCGCCAACCTTTGCAGCTGTAAATAACATATTTGATCGACCCACATTTTTAATTCCACTCATTGAAATCCAAGCTACAATAAGCCAACCAGCCACAGCAGGTAGATTCACAATCCCACCATGAGCAATATCCTTTGTTAAAACTTCTGGCAAGTGAATTCCAACAGATTGTAAAAACGAATTGACGTAGCCACTCCAGCCAACTGCGACTGTACTAGAAATAACGATAAATTCCAATAATAAATCCCAACCGATTATCCAAGCAATCATTTCACCTAACGCAATATAAGAATAGGTGTAAGCACTCCCGGCAACAGGAGCCATCGCTGCGAATTCAACATAGGCTAATCCAACTGCTATTGTTACAAGACCACCTATTAAGAATGAAACAACAACACCCGGACCCGCATGTAGAGCAGCTGTAGTTCCTGGCAACACAAAAATGCCTGCTCCTATTGTAGCCCCTAGTACGTAAAGCAATAATTGCAACGACCCTAGTTCACGCTTTAGTTTAAAACGTTCGACTTCAGTTATTTTATTGGCTTGCTCGATTGATTTCTTTCGTAAAAAATTCGCCATAATAACCACTCCACTTTCAAAAAAGAAAATAAATTTCATTTTTATGTATTTTTATCAATAAACAGTATATTATCCGCATTTTCGAATTGAGTCAACAATTAGATTATTATAACAATTTACCTTTTTACTTGAAAATGAGTTAATAGAAGTTCTTTTACATGAAACTTTTAACAATCTTTAGTTCCCATTTCACTAGAATCATAATGGCGGCTGCTTTACTTTTTCTTCTTGTAATAACTTTGGTTCATCACCAAAAGTTATGGATGACTTTTGTTAAAACGTCTACTATGTAAATGGTTGATTGGAGTGGAGACTGGGCGACTCCTTGATCCATAACTTTATAAAAAGCTCGGTTATTCCCTTCTCTCAATGACTTCACCTGCCATTTTTTCACTATACATTAGATGTTGTAAATATGATGTCAATAAAGAAAATCATAAGCATATAGAAAGCATCTCAACAGATAGGAGAGACAAAAAAGAATTGAAATTCCACCGCCTATCATAATCCCCTGTAGAGACTTATTTCTATAAGAAACTATCCAAACTAGTAAATCAATAGTAAAGATGGTATTGTACAAGCTAGAAATTAAGAAGTTAGGAGAGGGCAAAATGGATTCCTATGAAGTATCGACATTAAAAAAGGGCCTTTTGATTTTGGATGTATTACGTCAAAAGCATTCTCTTACATTAACTGAAATTATGGAAGAATTATCAATGAATAAGACATCCGTTTTTCGTATGCTTTATACGCTCGAAAAAATGAATTATGTCATTAAATATAATAAATACTATCAATTAAATCCGCATATCTTTAGGGATGAGCACTTATATTGGCACAAAGATATCCAATGGGCGTCTCTCGTGGCGCCATATCAATTAGCCCGCCAAGAAGAAATAACTACTTACATTGGTATTTTGGAAGATTATGAGATGGTGATAAAAAATGTGATTAGGGAGCCTTTTGAACATCCTACTTATCAAGCAATTGATACTCGGACACCTATGCATTCAAGCGCACTCGGAAAAGTAGTATTAGCGCATCTGTCGGCTAAAAAACAGCGTGAAATATTAAATAGTATTGAACTAAATACATTTACAACAAAAACCTTCTATGATTATGGCCTATTAATTCCTCACTTACAGGTCATTAAAGCACAGGGATATGCTGTTGATAATGAAGAAACGAATGTTGGTAAAATTTGTATTGCAGTTCCGATTTATGTGAATGAAGAAGTCTTCGGTGCAATTGCTTTGCACGGTTCGACGAATCAAATTAGGAAAACGGCCATTCGGTCATTTGCAAAAAAATTAGAAGAGGCAAGCCAGCAATTAACGGAAGAAATCCATTACCTGTTAGCATAAAGGGAAATTTCAACTCCCTTCAGCAACTATTTTGCGTAGCGAAAGTGAAACGGCAGCTACAAAGGTCTCCCACCCCTATAGGTGGTGAGATAAATGCATGTTTAAGTTACTTTTCAGCGGATGTCACGGATTCCGAACGCAATTATGTCGAGGCATAATTGATTCGATCTTCTAGTTGCAATTAAAATGCTTTTGTTTCTATATATGAAACTATAACTATGTATGTTGGTAAAATATTTTTTTTACTCTATTCTAATTACAGAAAACAGAGGAGGTAGGAATATGAAATTTCATACATTAAAAAAAACAAATATCAAGATTTCCGAAATTGGTCTGGGGACGAATGCTGTAGGTGGCCATAACTTATATGAAAACTTAAATGAACAAGACGGGACGGAGCTAGTAACAGCTGCACTTGACCTAGGGATAACTTTATTTGATACAGCAGATATCTATGGAAAAGGGCGTTCAGAAGAACTTGTTGGCGAAGTATTACAAAAATATCCTAGGGAAGATTTTGTTTTAGCGACAAAGGGAGGCAGACATTGGCTTGAGGATGGCTCAGTAAAAACAAATAATCATCCGCAATATTTACGAAGTGCATTTGAAAATAGCCTAAACCGGCTACAAATGGACTATGTAGACCTCTACTATTTACACTTCCCAGACAACGAGACCCCTCTTGCGGAGTCGATTGGGGAATTATCACGCTTAAAAGAAGAAGGAAAAATCGGAGCAATAGGTATTTCAAACGTAACATTAGACCAGCTTATAGACGCTAATGTGCACAATGATATTTCAGTGTTACAATCTCCGTACAATATGTTGAACCGATCTGCAGAACAAGAATTATTGCCATACTGTGTAAAAAATGATATTTCCTTTATTCCATACGGTCCACTTGCATATGGCCTACTTGGTGGAAAGTATACAAAAGACTTTAAGTTAGGCACTGGAGACTGGAGAATTTCGGATCCTTTATTCCAAGGTGAATTATTTGAACAAACATTAATAAAAGTAGATGAATTAAAAGGAATTGCAGAGGAAAAGCAAACGACCTTACCAAATCTAGCGCTAGCTTGGTTATTAGCTCAAGATGGTATTGATGCAGTTATCCCAGGTGGAAAACATAAAAGCCAAGTGGCTACCAATGTGAAAGCAACCGATATCTTATTAACTAAAGAAGATTTAGGGAATATAGAAAGAATTTTAGCATAACATAAAAATGCGAAAATGCTGTTATATCAACATTTTCGCATTTTTTTATTGAGGACGTTCTAAAGCAAATATTTCTCCAATTTTTGCATAATTCGAGCCAGCTAGTCTGCTAACTGCTTTTAATTTCCTTGGGTCAATACGCCCTTCATTATAAATAGTCTCATCTATATGAAATTGAACAACCTGACCAATGAACAAATCACCCGTCTGTTCGTCGCCATTCATCAAAGGAATCGTCTGTACTAAACGACATTCCATCCGAACCTTTGCCTCTTGAATACCTGGTACAGATATTAGCTCACTATCGGTTAATGTAAATTGAGCTCTATCAATTTCACTTTCACTTACAGGTAATGAAGCTGCCGTTTCATTCACCTGCTTAACATTATCCTCATCTACAATATGCACAACAAATTGTTGCTGATGATGAATATGTCGAGCGGTATCTTTTAAGCGCCCTTGTGGTCTTTGAATGGCTAGAGAAATCATCGGTGGATTTGATGATATAATGTTAAAGAAACTAAAAGGTGCGCCATTGATGACTCCTTGCTCTGATTTCGTCGTGACAAAGGCAATTGGTCTCGGAATAATACTGCCAATTAATAATTTATAGTTTTCACGCTCAGTATTTTTTGTAGGATCAATCGAAATCAAACGACTCATCCTCCTTAATCAAGTACACGCACTTCAATCGGAATTAATGTTCTTTCTAATTGTTCACGATGCTGTTCATATTGAGCTGGTAACATTAATTGACTACCCATTGTTTCAGGTGTTTCATCATGAGCGAATCCAGGTGGATCTGTCGCAATTTCAAATAAAATCTCACCAGGTTCACGGAAATAAATCGCATTAAAATAATTTCGATCTTTCACTTCAGTTACATGTTGTCCATGATTCATTACATACTCTTGCCATTCTAGATGATCCGCATTATCCTGGGCTCTCCAAGCAATATGATGAACTGTTCCAACTCCCATTTGACCGCGCATACCAGGAACTACTTTTAAATCTACTGTATTGCCAATATCTGCACTGGATTTGAAACGAGTATACTCACCTTCCGTTGCTACTTTCTCAAGACCCATGACTTCAGTTAAGACTTTTGCTGTTTCTTCAGGGTGACTCGAATACAGTGTTGCACCGCCAAATCCTTTAATCGCAACCTCAGGAGTTACTTCACCAAATGTCCATTCATTTAATTCACCTTCCGCACGTGCCACTAATTCAATATGAAGTCCGTGTGGATCATCAAATTGTATTACTTGTTCACCAAAGCGTTCAGCTTTTTGGAATGGAATAGCGAATTTCGCAAGACGATTAATCCAAAAAGGTAGTGCTCCCTCCGGTACTACATAAGTAGTTACACCAACTTGGCCATCACCAATGCGGCCTTGATAAGCATCTGCCCATGGGAAGAATGTAATAATTGTCCCCGGTTTACCACCTTTGTTCCCGAAGTAAAGATGGTATGTACCTGGGTCATCGAAATTTACTGTTTGTTTAACTAAACGTAGACCTAATACTCCAGCATAAAAATCAATATTTTCTTGTGGATGCCCTACAATCGCTGTGATATGGTGAATACCCGCAGTATGTTTTTTCATGTTAACAGTCCCTTTCATGATAAATGTATTGCTCACCTATACTTTATCCAATAACGTTCTACCTCAATCTATCAATTATGCCTCGGCATAATTGGGTCCGGAATCGGCTTTTTGCTTGCATAAAAAACTCCTTTCCGATTCCGTGACATCCGCCGGAGGCTTTAGGCCAACAGATGTTTTTTGTGCGAAAGCGAAGCGTCAGCAACAGCACGAAGTTGGTCACCCAGTCGTTGCCACAGGACGTGGCTTTTTTAGACTGAGTTCCTCTATTTCAGTGGGTGTTTGGACACCCGCTGAAATAAGTTAAACATGATTAACGAATTGTATATAAAGCTTTTGACCAAGGAATTAATTGATCTAACATTTGGTTAACTGAATCTATTTGTACTTCTTTTGGTTTAAAATCAGTACCATTTTCAAAGTCTGTGAATAGTGACAATGCTGGATGTACACGGACATCTGCAATTAAAAGCTCACCCATAATACCACGTAAATGTTCAGCTGCACGTGCACCACCTACAGAACCATACGATACAATACCTGCAGCTTTGTTATTCCATTCTACACGTAAATAATCTAGTGCATTTTTTAAAGCACCTGTAATAGAGTGATTATACTCTTGTACGATAAATACAAATCCATCTTGTTTTGCAACAATTTCTGACCAAGCTTGAGCGCCTGAAGCGTCTTGCCCTGGTTCACCTAGTAAAGGTAATTTGTAATCTGCAATATCAATAATTGTATAGTTTGCATCTCCTCGTTGATCTGCGATTTCTTTTACCCATTGTGCTACTTGTGGACTTACACGACCTTCACGTGTTGATCCGATAATAATCCCGATATTTAATTCTGCCATTGTTTTTTCCTCCTCTTTTTTTGAAGCAAATAATTTATTTAAAAAACCCATTATGATTACCTCCTTATGATGAAAAGTGAAGCTTTGCTTTCTACATGGATTAAAAGGTTCGAATTCATTTATCTTGAATTTATTTATCTTGAATTCGAGATAATAATAACACGATGGTTTCATTTACGTCAACATGTTTGTTTAAATATTAAAAAAAGCACAGTTGTTAACACTCTGCTTAAGCTTGTAGACCAAAGGATAAATATAAAATAATGCGTATCAATAAACAAAGGTTGATTTTCACTCCGAGTAGGGGCTTTCAGCACAAGCTCATCCCGCAGGAATCGCCACTCTCCGTGAAAAATCAACAGCTCCTCATCATTATATGGGTAGACAAGCTGAACCAAAAGAGAATTATAACTACGATTAAATAGTAACAAGGTCTAGCCTAAATTATAATGGACTGTGTTTGATTACTTTTCATCCAAGATACATCTCACAAAGGTTTCGTTGCTCCTAACAAAATGAATATCAGTATCTTACGCTTAAATCAACATACAAAAAGTAGCTACAGTTGACCCTAGCTTTTTCCTAAATACTCATGAACCTGTGATTTTAGATAGCTATATTGAATATCGTTCGTATCTTGGAAAGCCTCTTCCCTACTAGAACGAACATCCTGATAGTAGAGGTTGTACGGAAATTGTTCTTGTGTAAAATCCTTTCTGTCCCCATCGAGAATATTATAAAAATGCCAGCCTTCATCAAGCCACGTTTTATAAATTTCGCCCCCAAGGATATCATTAACAACTAACGAAGTGACTCCGCATTGGCCTTTTGCAGGATTATCTAAACTCCATTTTGAGCTAGATTGAATGGACCAGGATTTTTTAAAAGCTTTTAACAGATCATTTTCTGTAGACATTCCTCAACGTCCTTTTCTACCTTAGTTTTAATATGGTATGTCATCGATTTTAATAGGCGTTGTTCTACCTAAAATCCAATCATCTTTGATTGCACCATAAACGATACTATCTGTCACAGTACCATCTGCATTTTCCCAAGCATTTCTTAAATAGCCCTCTTTTACAAAACCAGCTTTCGCAAAACATTTCCTCATTCCCATATTATCAACTCTCGTATAACCTTCGATACGAATCTTATCTTTTTCTCCAAACAGGTAATCTTGTAACCAAAGGAGGGTTTTTACACCGTATCCTTTTCCTCTATAACGCGTATCTAAACGGATATCGAATAACGGGATCGTATCACTTATGTCATGAATGATAATAATCCCGACCTTTTTTTCATTATCAACTATCCAATGCGTTTCGCGATCGCTGTGATAGTATCCTTCTGTATATGCTTTTCGAACGGATTCCTCTTTTAAATGTTGATCGGTATGATAAATCCACTTGTTTTGAGTTAACAGTTCCACTAAATCTTCAATTTCATTTCCTAATAGTTTATATTCCATTTATATTATCCTCCAATGAATAATAATGAGCTCATCACCATACGTAGAGTTGAAATTCCGTTCCACTAGGCGCTTTCCCGGGAATGCTCACTTAGAAAGCAATATTATATACCTCTACTGAACCCTAGATTCTACTAACCCTACTTTAACAAGTGCTGTTAGGATGTGCAAAAGGTATTGGCATAAAATTTACATTTCTTCTATAAGATTTAATGTGTAGGTCATCATGCAGTATATGTGATCGAATATTTCATCATTACCTCTCGAAAGTATTCATAACAAAAAAATATACTTGAAAGAAGTATATATCTTTGTTAAATTTATCCTATGGATAGAACAAGTTTAATAAAAGGTCATTTAGAAATGTGTGTATTGTCTATATTGTCTAAGAAAAAAAGTTATGGCTATGAAATTATGAAAGAGTTAGAAAAACACAATTTGAAATTGAAGGGCGTAGGAAGCATTTATCCCATCTTGACTAAGCTAAAAGATCAAGAATGGGTTGATACTTACCGTGAAATGACAGACAACGGGAAAGTCAGAGTTTATTATGAAATCAATGAAAAAGGAGAAGTATATCTTCAAAAAAAAATCAATGAGTGGTTGGAGTTGCAACAAGACATAAAATCCCTACTTCAAAGCGGTCTGGAAGGAGAACTTATTGAATGAGTATGGAATTAAGTTTAGTAGAAAAACAATATTTAGCCGAAGTTCTAAATGAGTTAAAACAGTATCGTATCAGCTCAAAAGAAAGAAAGAATATAAAGCAACAGCTTTTAGAGCATATTCAAGAATCTCGTGATAATGGAATTGATAGTATAAATGATCTGGGAGATACTACGACATTTATTAAAGATTTTTTAGAAATTAAAGGTATAGATCTTCATTCGGAAATAAAACAAATGCGGAAAAGTCGACCTGGAATATCATTAGTTATTGGGTTTTGTACTTTTATTTTTACCTATCTTGCTTGTCAGCTAATACTATCGATGTTTTTGACAGATTCCTTTAATCCTCAAAAGACTATTGCAACATTCGATTATAATATTGTTTATCAGATTTCTGATGTTGCTTGGTGGAACTTCTTGCTAATTTCAATCAGTATTTCCACTTCCTCTTTAATATCTTTACTTGCAATAAAAATTTTCGGAGGAAATAGGTGAAATAACAATGAAAAGAAAACCAATATATAAAGCTATATTAGTTTGTTTATTAGTAATTCCACTTTATCTATTTCAACTAGTCTCACCAATCTCCACAGAAGCCGCAGAACAAGATGTTAAGAGTACTATAGATAAGTATGTTGGAAACTTTTTAGAAGAGCAGCGAATTCCAGGGGCATCTATTGCTATTGTTCATAAAAATGATATCTTTTATTCTAAATCGTGGGGTGTAACAGGCGAATCCGAAGAAAAGGTAACTGCTGAAACTCCATTTGTTGTCGGCTCAATTAGTAAATCACTAACAGGTTTGGCCATCATGAGATTGGTTGATGCAGGCATTATTCAATTAGATGATCCAGTTCAAAAATATATGCCATGGTTTACCCTAAAAGACAAACAAGCCGCTTCTCAAATAACGATTAAACATTTACTTACGCAAACAAGTGGGATAAGCACTTATTCTGGCTTAGCTATATCAGACAAGGAATCTAAAGATTTAAGTGCTATAAAGGACAATGTAGAAAGTTTATCGAATGTGAAGCTGACTGCTGCTCCTGGGGAAAAACATCAATATAGTAATGCTAACTTTTCTATTCTTGGAGCTCTCATCGAAGAGGTTACCAAACAACCATTTTCTAAATATATGGAGGAACAAGTTTTTTCTCCATTAGGGATGAAAAATGCAGCCGCTAATAGTAGCATAGCCTATGAAAAAGGATACTTATCTGGCTATCAATCATGGCTTGGTCATCCTGTCAAAAGTGCAGTCACATTTGATAATGGAGGGACACCCTATGGATATATAACAGCAAGTGCAACAGATATGGTGCAGTACATTAAACTACTTAGTCGCCATGAGCATAACAATTTTTTAAGTAAAAATGCGATGAATCTTTATATATCACCGTTTGTTCAAACTAGTAAATATCGATATTACGGCCTTGGTGTACGAATCTCATATCCAGAATCCAAAGAAGAAATGATATGGCATTCTGGTTCAAATCCTGACGCACGCTCAGAAGTATTTTATCTACCAGAAACCGATTGGGGCGGGGTAATTCTCACTAACAAAAGTCATATATTAGAAGAAAAGTCACTTCTTTACTTGAAAGAAGGGATTATCAACATTTTAAATGGAAAAGAGCCCGTTGACGCACCTAAATATAAACCTACATCTCAAGTCATAACAATCGCTATTTTATGTTTACTTTTTGTGCTGTTTATTTATCTTCTAATAAAAGTTAAAGCTAAAAATGTGAACAAAAGAGGCGTGTTGGGTATATTCGGTCTTATACTTTTAGTTTTGGCCATTATCTCCATTCCATTATTAAGCTATAATACAGGAACACCTTGGCACACTATTAGATATTTTGCCCCTGATATTGCATTTTTGGTTATAGCACTAGTTACCCTTTTAACATTGAATGGCTTATTATATATATATATTTCATTTAAACGACGACAAAAAAGACAACTTCTCTAAGTAGGAGTTGTCTTTTGTATGCTTGTATGACCACGGAAAAAGCTTCGATTATTCATTGCCCTGACCGTAGCCTGCTTCCGAGGCCTCAGCGTCTGCTTTCGTAACATGTACCGTACCAAATGGATGGTTAGGAGGAGCGTATATTGAATAAAGCTTTAGTGGTATACTCCCTGTATTTGTGACGTTATGCCATGTTCCAGCAGGCACTACTACAGCGTAATTTTCATAGACTTTTCTTTCATAATTTAAATTGTTTTGACTAGGGCCCATTTGAGCAAAACCCTCACCCTGTTCAATATATAAAATTTGATCCACATTTGGGTGTACTTCCAAACCGATATTATCACCAACATTAATACTCATTAAAGTAATTTGTGAATTCTTTCCCGTCCACAGAGTAGTACGATACGTATCGTTTTGCTTAGCTGCATCTTTAAGATTGATGACAAGTGGCTTGGGCCCATAATCTTTTAATACAATACTTTCGCCATTGGAAAAACGAGAAGGCTCAGCTCTGTTCGCGTACCCCGTCTGATAAGGAGGTGTCCAATAAACTAGCTGATCTCCATAGTTATACATAGGCATGTTTCCGTAATAAGGAATGTAGTACATTTTCTCAATCCCCTCACACATTATAAGGTTATCCTATGCAACTTGTTCCAGAAATGTACGTAAACGTATTCCCATCCTTTAGTACGGCTTAGAAATTTTTTTACTCAAAGGTATCCTCATCTTGAGCATACTCTAAAATATCTCCTGGTTGGCAATGCAAGACTTTACAAATTGCATTTAACGTGGAAAAACGTATTGCCTTTACCTTTCCCGTTTTTAAATTCGATAAATTGACAATCGATATATCTACTGCTTCTGCAAGCTCACTTAATTGCATTTTTCTATCAGCTAATACTCGATCCAATCTTACGATAATCGTCAATTTCTTCACTTCCTATACTGTTGCATCATACTCTTCTTGTAAAAAAGAGCCATATCTAAATATCCTACCTATTGTCCAAACTATAAAACTACATAGTAGTATGCGCCAATTCATATCAAAAAATTTAAAAGAAACGGATTGAATCCATTCAATATTGTCTAATTCATTATTGTTTAAAAACATATGTACTACCGTTGAAACCAAGTATGCTTGAACCGTGTTACTTAAAAAACTTAAAATGAATAAACTGCATGCTATTAGCTCTATTCCTTTACTATTTCTAAGAGTAAAGACATCCCCAACAATGACTGATCTAACAAATTTCCATAATGAAATAAAAATTGCCATAACAATCAAAGTAAAGATCATCGAGAGTAAAATTAAAACGATTGTTTCACTTTTATCATAAACAAAATTTCTCATTATATCTTTATTTAAAAAAACAGTTATTCCATTAAATTTAAAAGAAATGTCAATGTTAGAATCTAAAACTAGTTTACTAACTTTCTCTTCAGAGACTGTTAAAGCTACAACTAATAAACCAAAGAGTAATAAGATACATGATGCTATGATTACTAAAGTAGCTATTAATAATATATTTAATATTCTCAAGCTCATTTTCATATTACGAATTGCTAACGATTGATCCATAACTGCTACTAACACCCCTTATTTTTGTTCTTTATTTTTATTCCTTCCCCCAATTATTATAGGATATATTATTTCACACCCCCGTTTAACTAGCCCTAACTTCAAACTTTAAGTTCGGATATAGTATATATATTATAAGCTGATTTCAGCATGATTCCACATAACTATTTAACTTCTTTCAGCGGGCAATTATGCTAAAGGTATAATTAATTAGCAGCTTCATGAACTATTTTTTAAATTCGACTTTTTCTCTAATAAAGGACATACTAACAAGTATAGATTTATCATAAACGAACATTCCAAAAAGTATATAAAATGTCTAGAGCTTGATATAGTATGTATTTAGGAAAAAATCAATTTGTTTTGGTGGTGTATATATGAAGAAGTTCATGATGGATTTTTTAATGATTACGATCGGGGCGTTGCTTTTTGCACTGGCTGTAAACTTATTTGTTATACCTAATGATTTAGGTGAAGGTGGCGTAACAGGTTTAACAATCATTGCCTATTATTTGTTTGGATGGTCGCCAAGTATTGTGAGCTTTTTGCTTAACGCAGCTTTATTAGTAGTTGGCTATAAATTTTTAAGTAGGCAAACGACTATTTATACGATTATTGCAGTATCCCTCCATTCACTGTTTTTACATTTAACAGAATCGTGGTCGATTTCTTCGAATGAAATTATTGTGAACGCTATTTTTGGCGGGGTGTTTGCTGGAGTTGGTATAGGCTTAATTATAAGAGTTGGTGGAACAACAGCAGGTTCAACAATCTTAGCTAGAATGACGAACAAATATTTAGGCTGGAGTATTAGTTACGGTTTATTGTTTTTTGATTTAATAGTTGCTTTTTCATCTTACTTTATTATCGGAGCAGAAGCATTAATGCTTACTGTCATTATGCTTTATGTCGGAACAAAGGTAATGGAGTTTGTTATTGAAGGTGTAAATCCGAAAAAGGCAGTTACGATTATTTCGAAAAAGCCAGAGGAGATTGCCAGTCATGTGAATGGCTTTATGAACCGAGGCGTGACAGTTCTATCAGGCCATGGCTATTACACGAAGGAACAAAAAGAGATTCTGTATATTGTTATTAGTAAACAGGAAGTTGTAAAGCTAAAGAAAATCGTCAAAGAAATAGACACGGATGCTTTTATTGCTATTCATGATGTACGAGATGTTTTTGGACATGGATTTATTGAATTATCTAAGGCGTAATTAAGAAACTGAGAAAACACCTTTTGTTGAAAATGAGGATTATCCCTTTAAAAATCAACATAGAGGTGTTTTTCTATTGACTATTTATACTAATCCCCACGGAGTCGCCCAGCCTCTACCCCTGATGAACCCTTTATCCCCTAACCTGTAAGGAAATTTCAATAATCCTATCTAAAAGTTTTGTATAGGTAATTCCTGCCGACGATGCGCTTTTTGGGAGTAAGCTGTTCTTTGTCATCCCTGGCAAGGTGTTAACCTCCATGACATATGGGATTCCATCCTTGATCATCATATCGATTCTGGCGTAAACATCACACTTTAATGCTCTATAGCAAGCTTTTGCTGCCTCGGTAACTCGTTCATGTACGGCAGGTGGAAGCTCTACAATTTCCTCTATCGTAGCAGCATCCTCATATTTCGCCTTATAGTCAAAGAACTGCGCTGTATGTTGAATCGAAATAATCGGTAATAGCTCCCCGTCCAAAATGGAGCATGTTATTTCTTCACCTTCTATATATTTTTCAATAATGATTTCAGCATCCCATTTGAATACTTCCTCAATGGAAGTGAGTAAAGAATTTTTATCATAAACTATTTTCACCCCTACACTGGAGCCACCCGAATTAGGTTTAACGACGAACGGATAGCCCATCTTATCTAATTCATCAAACTGAAGCTCCTCGATATTCGAAAGATGGAGCCAATCCGGTGTTTCAATGCCTTCATGACGTAGAATTTTTTTCGAAATGTTTTTATCCATACACATACTGCTTGAAAGTATTCCACTCCCCGTATACTTAACGCCCATAGCCTCTAGTACACCTTGAATCGTACCATCCTCTCCAAATTTGCCATGTAGTGCTAATAAAGCAATATCAATATCTCTCACCTTTTCAATAAGCTCCGACGTGTTATGTTCATTTAGTTTAATAGCAACCACTTCGTATTTACTCGTATCTATATGAGCGATCATTTCTTTCCCTGTCATAATAGAGACCTGCTTCTCCGAGGAAACGCCCCCCATAATAACGCCAATTTTCATATGTTCAACTCCCTATTTCATTTTTTAAGGTATCACCAATAATCTTAATACCACGCACAATATCCTCTTCTCTTAGCCGAGAAAACCCTAATCGAAATGTGTTACTGCCCTCACCATTGCTGTAAAAAACGTCACCAGGATAAAAAACAACTCCCCTTTGATAGCACTTCTTCAATAGTGTACGAGCATCCATTCCTTCTTCTAACTCAATAAAGAGATGCAGTCCACCATCTCCTGTCATTCTTTTAAAAGGAATGTATTGATGGCAAGCTTGACGGGCTATTTCATACTTTTTCTTATATACAAACTTAGCCTTTTTTAAATATTTTTCAAAATAACCATCCTGTAAATATTGATAAAGCACAGCCTGATCTAGTGTCGAAGTATGAATAGTACGTGCTCTTTTCATACTTTCTAAACAGTGGATGAGTTCCTTATCAGCTAATATCCACCCGACACGTAAGCCTGGAAAAAGAATTTTAGAAAAGCTACTAATATAAATAACATTGTTGCCCTCACCGATAAAAGTCATTAGCGGTGCTAAATGCGAGCCTGAATAACGTAATTCCTCATTAAAACCATCCTCCACAATTGGAATTTGATATTGTGAAAAAAGCCTAATAATTTCAGCTCTTTTTTCAGAGGATGTCACAATACCTGTCGGATTATGATAGGACGGGATTAAGTAAGCAAAATCAAATTCCTTTTCCGATAAGCTTTTCTTAACTTGTTCAATATCGATACCGTCATCCTTCATGTCGATTCCGTGTATGTCAAATCCGTGTAGACGAAAAAGCTTTAATGCCGCATGGTGAGTAGGGTTTTCACAAATAACACGTCCAGATTTTTTCGCTAAGGAAGATAATAAAATATCTAAGCCCTCGGTAAAACCATTCGTAATCAAAATATCCTTATTGGAAATATCTACACCCTTCATTTCCATATAGTGAAGAAGGTACTCAATTAAAGGTTTATAGCCCTTTGCATACCCGTAATTCAAAACGATATCTCCTTCAAGGGACATCCGAGTCAGAAAAGCTCTTTTAAAATTTTCAACATCAAAAAGCTTCTCATCGGGAGAAACACTATTGAAGGAAATCATTCCTTTTTCCCAATGAATATCTTGCTTCATTAAATCTAGCTCATCAGCTAACAAGGTAACGTTATTCAGTCTCTCCTTCCAATTAAATTCGACAGATGCAGCTTTCAACGTTTCGACTTTCCCTACAAAATTACCTCTTCCTTTCACTGCATAGATCATGCCCTCTTGCTCTAAATCTGCATATGCATTTAGTACCGTATTTCTACTAATCGATAATAATTTACTAAGTTCACGGGTAGATGGAAGCTTTTGATGCTCCAGCAAGTGTCCCTTCATAATCATTTCTTTTAAATAGTCTTTTAATTGGCTATAAACTGGACGATTACCTATAAGCTTAAAATCATTAAACACTTCCTTGACCCCCTTGCTTTATTTTTACATAACTGTTTCTAACTCAAAAGGTCCACAGTATAGGGATTTTCCCTTCCTTGTGGTATGGTCTGATTCAAAAAATGCAACCCTTCAAAACGAAGAATTGCACCTATAAAAGGCTAATAAAAATACATTTTGAAGTCCTTTCTATCAGCTCGTTCTTTAAGAACTATCGTATTTATTTCTAGGAATAATTGAAAGGGCTAGCCTCTCTTACCTCCTCCTATTCCTTTTTAAATAAACCTACTAAAAACCCTTCTAGACCAAAATATTGGTGTTCATCAGATAGGGCTTTCATTTTCCGTATTTCTATATCTTCTAATGATTGAAATATTTCTTTCAGTTGATGTTCGGTATATCCTAATCCGCCTTCTAAGCTACGTTTTATATATACTTCTTCATCCGAGATGGCTGAGCCACCATATGTACCATGTTCCTCAAATGAGCATAAAGCAAAATAACCATTGGGCTTTAATAGTGTATGAATCAATTCAATATACGTCACACGACGATGAGGTGCTATATGATGAAAACAACCTGAATCATAAATAAAATCAAAGCTCTCTTCTTGTAGATTCAGTTCAAAAATATTAGCGCAAATGAAATCTACATTGACGTCTGCTTCATCAACCCTTTTTTGTGCCCACTGCAATGCATGATCCGATAAGTCGACTCCAACAACTGAACAGCCTTGTTTTGCTAAGTAAATAGCATTTCGTCCTGCACCACAACCTAACTCTAAAACACTATTTGGTCGAATCATCTTTTTTTCAAAATAGCTTACTAGATTTTCATCAGGTTTATTAACAAAAAAAGGTACCTTTTTAAATGTTTGATCATAAAATCCATCCCAAAATCCTTGCGGTTCACGTAATAAATTATCTAATACTCCTAGCAATTGTTGATTTGATTTGCATTTTACGCCTCCATTTTGCATTTATCCAAAAACTAAATATTCTATATTTTCATTATATGGGATAACCCTCCAAGGATGTTAGCCATCTTTCTTCCGAATATAGATAACTATCTCTCCTTCTATTAGTTTTGACACTTCCTAATGTTCATTGAAATACAAAATGTTACACTTGAAATGGCTAGTATTTTTCACGCTACTTATCGTAAATGGCTCACCGTGCGTCAACAAAAACAAAGGACTAAACGGCTTAAGCCCATAATTATTTCCACTGTCTGCTTGTAAGGGAGCAATTCATATTTGGTTCCTGAATAGCAAAGGAAGGAGTTATCTAATGAACTTAAATCTCAAAGCATTGTTTTCTACTTACCGTCATTATCGAACAAAGCCAACGGAGTTAATGTATGACTTTTTTTATTTCTACCATCGACAAGCAAATGCATGGTTTTCTGTTTCAAAGCAAGAGATTTCACAGCGTGACTACCAATGGCTCACTGTTTTTTATACGGAGATCACTTCTACAATATCTCAACCATCAGAAATCTGGTATGAATTTTTATATTTGAACGGTGACATACCATCTAAATTATCATTTAGCAAAGCTCGCGTTATTCAGCTCATTTTTTTAAATGATAATCCTCCTGCTGAAGAGTTAAAAGAAGCTACTTTAAACTTTTTCCAGCAAGATACGGTAGTACTTCAGGTTGCCACAAATCGCTTTCTATTAATTGAGGCGATGGATCATTCGATTAATAAAAAGGAAGATTTCATCGCACTTATTCGTACAATTGAAACAGATTTTTTCGTTCAAATTCATTTGTATCAAGGCGAAACTTATGAAATAAATAAGCAATTCCCAAGTAAGTTCCAACGGGAAGCTCAATGGTTTGAGGAATGCTTACATTATAAAAATGCTGAACAGTTTTATTCATTTGAAACGATTTTTCCTATTTTATTAACGCAACAAATGCCTGCTTCCATATGGCAATTTATAGAAGAACAAATTTTAATACCTTTGCAGTCTGATATGGAGTTACTTGATACAGTCAGGACATTTTACGAATGTGGGTTAAATATTTCTTTGACATCAAAGAAACTACATATTCATCGTAATACGCTTAATTACCGTTTAGCAAAATTTCAAGAAACAACAAATATTTCTACAAAAAATCTAGACGGTGCTATACTCGTCTATATTGCTAGCTTTCTTCGATCAAAATTACAAAATGCACAAAAATAATAACTGAAAATTATGCATTTTAAATATTTAGTTTTCCCCTACACTTTTTATACACTAAAAAAAACAAACAAAGGGGCTTATAAACATGGAAAAAATCATACTTAAAAATATTATTAAAACATATGATGGCGGTGTAACAGCTGTATCTGACTTTAATTTAACAATTCAAGATCGAGAGTTTATTGCACTTGTCGGGCCTTCAGGTTGTGGGAAATCGACAACATTACGAATGATTGCCGGCTTAGAGGAAATTTCGTCTGGGGAATTTTTAATAGATGGCAAGAAAATGAACAATGTGCCTTCTAAGGATCGAGATATTGCGATGGTTTTCCAAAACTACGCACTATATCCACATATGACTGTATACGATAATATGGCATTTGGCTTAAAGCTTCGCAAGTTTTCTAAGCAGGAAATAAAAGAGCGTGTCCACAATGCAGCTGCAATTCTCGATTTAGAAAAGTATTTAGATCGCAAGCCGAAAGCTCTATCAGGTGGCCAGCGTCAACGTGTGGCACTCGGTCGAGCCATCGTCCGCGATGCAAATATTTTCTTAATGGATGAGCCTCTATCCAATTTAGATGCAAAGCTTCGCGTTCAAATGCGCGCTGAAATAACAAAGCTTCACCAACGATTAAAAACGACTACTATTTATGTAACACACGATCAAACAGAAGCGATGACAATGGCCACTCGTCTCGTTGTAATGAAGGATGGTATAGTTCAACAAATTGGGACACCTGAAGAAGTATATGGAACACCAGAGAACAAATTTGTTGGTGGTTTTATCGGCTCACCATCCATGAACTTCTTTAAAGGAGTATTCCAAGAAAACGGGATTCAGATTGCTGATATTACACTAGCTATTCCAGCAGAAAAAAGTAAATTATTAAAAGAACGAGGTTATTTACAAAAAGAACTGTTTCTTGGCATTCGACCAGAGCATATTTATGAAAAATCTTCTGTAAATCCTGAACCGTTCTTCACAGCTGTTGACGCGAATATTGAAGTATCCGAATTAACAGGTGCTGAGCTAATGTTACATGCCCAATTAAATGGTCAGCCTTATATCGCGCGGGTGAACTCCGATACAAAAATTACACAAGGTCAGGTCGCGCATCTACTATTTGACATGTCACGCATTCATTTCTTTGACTTAGAAACAGAGCAACGCATTCGCTAAGGTTAGATATTACGGGAGCGGAAAGGCGTTCAAATGGGATGTTAGCCTAAAATCATCGCATCTTTGCGATAACGGCTAACTTACCTGCATCGATAAAAATAGTTCAGGGCAGTACCGAAATGACCGATTTCGTGTCGACCCTTGCTGTCGCTACGTTAGCACCGCGCTTTCGCACAAAAAACATCTGCAGGCATAAGCACAGTATACTCCTTCCCTTCCTAGGGAAACCTACGTTATCCTTTAAAAATAGAAAAAGGCAGTAAACAAACGTTCATTTGTTTACTGCCTTTCGTTATTTTATCGCTGCTCCGTAAAGACCCGCTTCACCTTTATGAATGCTGCTTTCAATGATTTGTTCTTTCCCTGCAAAAGGTGTCCCTACAAAACGCTGCTGAATCGCTTCTTTAATAGAATCAATGATTTTAGGATGATGATTAAAAAAGCCTCCTCCTAAAACGATACAATGTGGATCAAGCAGTAATATTATTTGCTGCAACTGTTTCTCTACCGATTGGACTAATGGCTCCAAAATCTTATCGACGATAGAATTCCCATTATAGTAAAGTTCCATCATATCCTTCAATACTATCTCAGAATCACCGAGTAGCTTTCTCCCTAATGTTTCAATTGCCGGGCCAGCAACACTCTCTTCTAGTGTAGTTCCGTCATTATCGACAATACTAAAGCCAATTTCACCAGCTAGTCCGGTTCCCCTTAAAAATTCACTATTAACAACCGTACAGCAAGAAATACCGGTGCTTAATGTAACATAAACCATTGTTTCTTTGGAGAACTTTCTAGCTCGGTATTCTCCCCATGTTGCTATATACACATCGTTGTCCATTTTAATATGAGCATGTGGAAACACTTCAGTTAAACGCATACAAATCGGAAAGTTCTCCCAAGGTATATTATTTTGATACACCGCGATACCTTGTTCAATATCAACGATACCAGGCACACCAATAGATACCTTAGAAATTTCTTTAAACGTAATTTCCTTTTCTGCACATAGCTTTGCAAAGCTATCAATCAAACAAGCAAATAAAGTTTCTCGATTTGTGTTATCACTAGCCACTTCTTTTGTGCTCAATAATTGCTGATTTATATCGAACAAAGCCGCGGCTAATTTTGTTCCACCTACGTCTGCTGCTAAAATGTAACTCATTTTTTCACCGCCAATTTTCTTATCCCGCATTAACTACCAGTAGTGTCCTTATTGATTCGGGACAACAGGATGTTCATTTCACAGTAACGTTTACCTCTTTATTATTCACTGAGTGAAGTGATTCATTTTTTAAAGGCTTACGACTTGCGTCAAATTACGTGGTTTATCTGGATCATAGCCTTTGTATATTGCACGTTGATATGCTAACAATTGGAAATATGGAACTACTTCAACAAGGCGATTCAAGTCATCTATTTCTTCTGAAAGTCTAATGATTAAATCTGCTTCCAAGTCTGCTAAAGCTATACCAATTACACCAACAAAACCACCAAGCTTTTGAATATCCTTTATTAATGCTTGATCGAAGTCCTTCGTTTCTTTTTGTGTAAATAAAATAATGACAGTCTCTTTATCTACAATAGAAATTGGACCGTGGCGGAATTCTAAATTCGAATAGCTTTCACATTCTGTTTGTGTCATTTCCTTTAGCTTTAATGTCGCTTCTTTAGCTAATCCGTTATAAGCACCTGACCCTAAAAAGATAAAACGTTTTTTCGTTAAATCCTCTGTCACTTGCTTTAACTGCTCGCCATTGCCTAATGCTATTTTAACAAGTGCAGGAATTTTTTCTAATTGGTTCATCCATTCAACACGTTGACTAATTTTTGCCGCATATAGTTGAAGAGCATATAACATATTAGAAAATGATTGCGTCATGACAACACTTTTCTCTGAAATATCGTTTAAGGCAATCACTTCATCTGCTACTTCAGCCATTGGTGTATCACCATTACACGTAACTGCCATTGTACGTATATTCTCTGCTCCGTTCAAATGCTCCAATGCCATAATAATTTCAGAAGTTGTTCCTGAGCGTGAAATACCGATAATATTATACTTTTTATTTGATAGAATGTGAGTATCCGTGTGTAAAAATAGCTCAGATGCTGGGACTGCTACTGCTACTTCTCCTGTTGCCGATTGGTAATAACGTGCAGCTGCGATTGCTAAATAATATGATGTCCCACATCCTGTGAAAAGAGCTATGTCTACAGCCTCTTCATTGAACGTAAGCGACTGAACAATCTCTTTTGTTTTACCTAATTGTTGAGCTTGTTTCAT
This sequence comes from Lysinibacillus sphaericus, assembly GCF_006864135.1. Taxonomy (GTDB): domain Bacteria; phylum Bacillota; class Bacilli; order Bacillales_A; family Planococcaceae; genus Lysinibacillus. Next base: position 232,664 of record NZ_SADV01000006.1, read on the forward strand.
AATCTCATTATACGTGTGCATAAATAAAACCCCTATCTCTCTTTAATTTTAGTTATTTGTAGCTCTTTTATGAGACTTTGAACAGTCTCCTTTTGTACTTTCGCAATTTCTTTTTCACCTGCATTTGCAGAGCCACATGCAACGGCCCATTTATATGCCTCCGTACAGTCCACACCTTCTGAAAGCTTATAGACAAGGCCTCCTAAAAACGCATCACCGCTACCAACTGTATTTATAACATTAATTTTCGGTGCATTTACTTGGTAAACCCCTAAACGATTAACAAATAAAGCCCCTTTTTCGCCCAACGAAAAACATACATGCTCAATTCCTAAATCCTGTATTTTTTCACCAGCTTGAATGAAGTCGTCTTGCGCTTTAACCTGTTTCCCGATTAATTGAATAATTTCATCCTCATTAGGTTTAATGATAAAAGGTATTGCTTCAACGCCTTGCTTCAAAGCTTCTCCGCTCGTATCGAGAGCAACCCGAACACCTTTTTGTTTTAATAATCGAATAATCATTCCATAAGCAGCCATTGGTATACCTTTAGGTAGACTTCCTGAAAGCACGAAATATTCAGAACACTCCGCTTGAGCTTTAATCCATTTCAGCATTTCTTGCCATTCATGCTCGTAAATCATTGGTCCGTCTTCTAAAAGCTCGGTCATTTCCTTCGTTTGCTTATTTGAAACGGTTAGACAAATTCGACTTTCGCCCTCTATTTGAATAAACCCTGTTTGCATGTTTTCTTCCTTTAATAGTGCCTTTATTTTTTCCCCATTTAGTCCGCCAACGAAACCACCAATGACCACTTCACCACCGAGCGTTTGAATGACACGGGCGACATTAATGCCTTTTCCTCCACCTTGCTGCAGCTTCTGCAATACTCGATTTGTCTTACCAAGCATTAAAGCATTCATTTCATATACTTGATCAATGGCTGCATTTAAAGTTATCGTCGTAATCATTTTTGTAGCATCACAATCTTTTGCTCTACTAACTCAATTAATGCCTCTCGTGCAGGAAGAAAATACTTTCTTGGATCATTTTCTGTCGGATTTTCTATAAAGAAGGCTCTTAATTGCTCGGCAAATAAATCTTTTAGCTCTGTTGAAAAATTCACTTTCGCAATACCGTATTTTAAAGATTTACGTACGCTTTCTTCTGGTACACCTGATGCACCGTGCATAACTAATGGCACATTTGTAGCACGATGAATTTCCTGCAGTAGTTCGAATTGTAGCTGTGGTTCTTGTTTATACTTACCGTGTGCTGTGCCAAAAGCTGGCGCGAACGATTGGATACCTGTTTCTTTCACAAAGCGTTCAGCTAGTTTAGGATCAGTGAAAAAGGCCATTTTCTCGTCAACTGTTACATCATCTTCTACACCACCAATTGTTCCAAGCTCTGCTTCGACAGGCACATGAATTGCACTTGCAGCATCTACAACTCTTTTCACAAGATTAATATTTTCCTCAAAGGGTAACGTAGAACCATCAATCATCACCGACGTATAGCCCGCTCGTAAACATTCCATTACAACTTTATAGGACTCACCGTGATCCAAATGTAGGGCTACTGGTACTTTTGCTTGCTCAGCAGCTGTTTTAGCAAGCGCCATCATATAATGCATTTCTACATATTTATAAGTGCTTGAAGTGGTTTGTAAAATAACAGGTGCACCTACCTTCTCTGCTCCTGCAATAACTGCTTTAATAATTTCCAAATTATGCGCTCCGAACGCACCAATTGCATAATTATTTCTATAAGCGTCTTCTAACATTTCATTCGTCGTCACTAATGGCATAATCGAGTTCCTCCCTCAATGGGTTGTTGGTATAATTTATAGTATAAAAATTCTGATAACTGATGAAACATTATTAAAAGGCAATTATGTCAATGAGTTTAAGATGTCTATACAGTAGGAACTCACCGACAAAACAAATGGATGGATGGATTTCCGTTCTGACTGAGCACTTTCCAGAGGTGTCCGATTAGCAGTTTGGGCCAAAAGGGTGTTGGTTACGAAGCCGCTATCACAGGACACGATACTTTTTAGCCTTTGCTCCTTTATAAGTTTGTTGCAGGATCATCTCTGTGAATGCAAAGGAGTCGTTCAGTCTTGCACACCAATCAAACTTAGCATGATACTCATTTTTTAACGATAAACGGAACTCTTCACGGCTTGCGCGAAAGCAAAGTGTCAGAACCAACATAAGCAGCAAAAGCACTCGACCCTCAGCAAGTAGTCACCAGAAGCAGAAATCGCCCACACATTTAAAATGCCAACATGTACAAAGATTACTTTACCTTGGCCATTTTATTCTTTAACATTATGAAACTCATAGATCGTAACTATGAGTTTAGTTTAATTCTGTATAAAACCGGCAGCGATCGCCTCTTACTATTGAAATGCAAAATTCGACTGGCTTTCCTGAAGTTTCGAATGCAGTACGTTCTAGTAATAAAGCGGGTTTTCCTGCCTCCGTTTTCAACAAATGTGCCTCATCTTTACTAATAAGAACAGGCTCGAAAGCTTCTTTTGCCCTTACAACGATAATGTCAAAACGTTGTGCTAATAAGCTATACAAGGAAGAGGAACTAACCTCATGTAATATTTCACTATCCTTGATGATACTTTTTGGTAAAAATGATGATTCTAAAACAATCGGTTCATTATCTGCAAAACGTAAGCGCTTCATTTCAATGACTCGTTCATCTTCACCTAATTCAAGACTGTGTCTAACTTTTGTTGAAGGGAATACTTCCTGAATCTCAAGCACTTCATCTCTTGGATTTAAACCTTTTTCTTGAAGCACACGACTAAAACTATAAAAACCACCAAGCGATTGTTCAAACCTTGGCTTTGCAACAAAGGTTCCTTTCCCTTGAATACGGTATAGTTTTCCTTCTTGTACTAATTCTTCAATTGCTTTCTTTGCAGTATTTCGACTGACACGAAACATCTCCATCAATTGATTTTCAGAATCAATTTTATCCTCCGGCTTCCACTCTCCCGATTGAATCTTAGCAGATAATCTTTGTTTCAATTGATGATATAGCGGGATTACACTAGCTTGATCTAACGGTTTCATCTCTACTCATCCTTCTCCTAGGTTTTGTTATCAATATATCATCTAATCAAAAGGATGCCTATCGATATATCAATTCTTTTCAAAGGCTAGATTCCCTAAGCAAAAGGTTTTCTCTATTTCCCCCTCAGCATTAAGCCAAATAACATCTGCATCTTTCCCTACAGCAAGAGAGCCTTTACGATTGGAAACTCCTAAATGAATTGCTTGATTTAGAGAAACAAGACGAACTTGTTCGATTAGTGAAAGTGTCAGCCACTCTTCTATGTTTTTTCTTGCTGTATTCATAGTCAAAACACTTCCTGCTAAGGAGCCTGTTTTACGTTGAATACAGCGATTATCAAACACTTCTACTTCTTCGCCACCTAATGTATAAATACCGTCTGGCATGCCCTTTGCACGCATACCATCAGTAATGACAAGCATGCGATTCAAACCTTTCATTTTACGAACCATCAACAGCAAATCTTTATGAAAATGTATATTGTCTGGAATCAGTTCAACATAGACATCATCTTCTAATAGCACTGCCCCTACAACACCTGGATCGCGATGATGAATGCCTCTCATTCCATTAAATAGATGGGTTGCATGTGTAATACCAGCTCTTATGGCACCGATAGTCATATCATAAGTAGCATCGGAGTGACCAATAGATGCAATCACATCTTTACTTTTCAATGCCCGAAGTAATTCAAAATTCACATCTTCCTCTGGTGCAAATGTGACCAAGCGAATTAATTGATTTGACTTGTCATATAAATCATTAAATTGCCTAGCATTTGGTTTTAAGATTGATTCCTCTGGCTGCGCTCCCTTTTTTAAGCGATTAATAAATGGACCTTCCAGGTGAATTCCTAGCATTTCAGCTACCGCAGTAGGCTGTTCTTTGTTATAAAATGCAAGTGCTTCGATAGCAGCTTCAATTTCTGACATAGGACTTGTCGTCGTTGTTGCTAAAAAAGCGGTTACACCTTCGCTTGCTAAATATTTTGCGATTTGTGCATAATGAGCAGGGACGCCATCCATAAAGTCATGCCCTAAAGCACCATGTACATGTATATCAATCATCCCAGGGATAATATAGCCTTGTTGCTGACAATCAATAATATTGTCGGCAGAAGTCAACGGAGGGCAATTGTTCATTTCATCAATTGCTGCAATTTTCCCATCAACCATTTGTAAAAAACCATTCGTTAAAATGCCTTCTTCCATCACAATATTGGCATGAATGATCCATGTTTTGTTCATGAAGTCACCCCTTCATTGGGATAATGTTCTGCTTTTATTTGTGCTTCAGCTTCCGTTTTCTTTTTGAAAATATGCGATGACATCCAAGATAAAAATAAAGCTGTTAAACTAACGCCGAAAAACGGCAATAATCCTGGAATCCAACTAAAAATGCGATATAATATGGCCATCCCTACAATAGAGCCAATCATTTGAAGTGGATATGCTACGCTAAATAATATCGAAACAGCAAAGTAACGGATAGGTGGTAGCTCATAATGAGCGTATATTTGGAAAATATTCAATACCATAATGCAAAATAGACTACTAATCGTCACAAATAAGGTAAGCAATAGTAAACCTGTCACCCCATGAAACGATGAAATTATTTGGAAATTAATTGTTAAAAAGTAACCGATACTTAAAATGATAATGCCTATTTTATTCGATGAAATAAACTCTATTTTATATGTCTTCCAATATGTTTTGACAAGTAGTTTTAAATCGTCCTCCCCTTGCAATCTTTTACGTAATGTTGTAAACATAGCAACAGTTGCGGGAGTAATCCCGAATAAAACAAGTCCAAGTAAGGTTAAGCCAATCCACATTAACTGTAACACTGCCAACAATGTTATTAATTCAACTGTCCAGTATAATTTCCCTTTCCATCCTTCAAATTTCATTTACTTTGCCTCCCTACACTAGAAATCCATGCACGACTAAAGTCGCCGCTATGTCTCATTCTTATCTCATATTAACTGGCAGTAAGGCATCCGCATAAAAAAGAATGAGTACGTTGAAGCACAACTGCCAGTAAATGTTCGATTAGTTCGAGACAATAGGTTGTTGGTCACACAAGCGTTGTCATAGGAAGTAGCGTTTTAGCCCGTGTTCTTTGGTACACTTTATTTTTTTGTACGGTCATATGCTGCTTGGGCGACTTTCATATATTTCTCTAAGCCCATCTTCTCAATTGTTTTCTTATAGTCATCCCATTTGTCGAAGCTTGCCTTACCTGTAATAAAGCTTGCTGTCACCTCATCCACATATGTTTGAATGTCTGTTAAAATAGCTGACACTTGTTCATTTTCCTCTAATGTGAAGTTTAAGCCTGGAATAATGTCTTCATCTTTCAATGCATATGGCATTACTTGCTGAGCATTGTTAATTGAATTTTCTTTCGCTTCTGCCCCTTGGAAATACTTTTGTGTAACGATTCCAGGGTAGTAACCGCCTGGCCATGTTAAGTAGTCGCTTATTGCTTGGTCTAAGTTTTTACCATCAGGGTTATTGGTAATGTTATCTACATACTTTACATTACCAGCCGCATCTTCCTCGTAAGTTACACCTTTAAAGCCCATGAAGAACATTTTTGCTCCCTCATCACCATATAAATGGTCAATCCATCGTACCATTGCTTCAGGATTTTTTGCTTTATCGGTTACAACAAACATTCCTAAATTACCAAGACCGTTAGACATAGCCGTATATTGACGATCTCCATTAGGGCCTTCTAATACATGCGCACCTACATAACCATCTAATTTGAACAGTTCTTTCGGATCTACTTCACTTAGCATACCGAAAGTTCCTTTACCCGCTTCAGCAGCGAATTTTTGGGGCTCCGTTGTAAATACATCTTTATTGATTAAATCTTCACTATACAATTTATTTAAAAATTCAAGCAATTGTTTGTATTCTTCTGTTGTTGGAACGAAGCGGAATTCTTCAGTTCCTTCTTTAAAGTCTAAATTCGGATTCATCGTTCCTTGTTTGTTCAAGCCGAATGAACCCCTTAAATAATCAATAAATTGCTTAATTCCATAACCAGATCCCCAGCCTTGCTCGTCCTGTTGACCGTTACCGTTTGGATCGTTTTCTTTAAATGCTTTAAGCACTTTATATAAATCTTCTGTCGTTTCAGGTGATTTTAAGCCTAGTTTATCTAGCCATTGCTGGTTGATCCATGGTGCTCCTACACGAAGTGACTCAAACTTTGGATCATAGATTGTTGGGAAACCATAGATATTTCCATCTGCCATCGTAATCCCTTGCTTTACAGTCGGGTATTCTTCTAAAAGCTTTTTGAAATTCGGCGCATATTTATCAATATAATCATTTAATGGTATGAATACGCCTTGCTGACCATACTTCAGTAAATCAGTTCTTGAGAAAGCCGATGCAAAGAAGATTTCTGGATAGTTCCCTGCTGCTAAAAGTAAGTTCTTTTTATCTGCTAATACTTCGGTTTGAACGGTTGTCCAATTAATATGGATATTAGACATTTTTTCGTATTCTTTCCATAGCATTAAGCTATTCCAATCTTGTGAGGCAAAAAACTTAGCTGCAAAACCATCTACTTCAATTTTATCTTTAGCAATAGGCATCCCCGTAGCATTCACATTATCAGGGTTGCCGCTTGTACTTGCTTTATTTTCTTTATTATCTGAACAAGCTCCTAAAATACTAGCTGCTAACATCATAGTTGCCATCAAACTATATACACGTTTCTTTTTCATCGCCATTTAAATCGCTCCTTTTCTTTAACCTTTTAATGAACCAATCATGACACCTTTTACAAAATATCTTTGTAAGAACGGATAAAGCATTAGCATTGGTAGGTTGGCAATGATTAAAACAGCATATTTCAACCCTTCAACGCTAAGTTTTTGAGCTAGAAAGCTTTCTGAAGTTGCTTGAATCATATCATCGGCTTGTCCTTGAATTAAGATTTGTCTAAGTATAAGTTGGAGTGGAAACTTGCTTTGGTCTTGTAAATAAATTAAAGCTTGAAAATACGAGTTCCAATGTCCTACTGCATAGAATAAAACCATTACGGCCATAACAGGGAATGATAGCGGTAGGACAATACTCCATAAAATTCGAAAGTTTCCCGCTCCATCAATCGTAGCGGATTCCTCTAATTCATGAGGAATCGATTGGAAGAATGTTCGCATAATAATAATGTTCCATACAGCAACAGCATTCGGAATAATCATGACCCAAAATGTATTAATCATGCCTAAGTCACGAATTAATAAGTATGTTGGTATTAACCCTCCGCTGAAAAACATCGTGAATACCATAAATGCCATAATGAAACCTTTACCTTTCAAATCTCTACGTGAAAGAGGATAGGCAGCACAAATTGTCATCACAATATTCAATACCGTTCCGAAAAATGTGTACTTCAATGTATTGATAAATCCATTAATTATATCTGGATTTTGAAATACCTTTTTATATGCTTCAACAGTAAATTCCTTTGGCCATAACCACATATCACCCGAGATAACATACTGCGGATTACTTAATGAAGCACTTAATACAAAAAGCAATGGGTAAAGAACGATAATCGCAACAATTGCTAAAAAAATATAATTAAAGATTGTAAACGCTCGATCGCCTTTCGATTCTTTCAATTTCACCACTCCCTTACCATAGGCTTGTATCACTTACTTTTTTCGCTATTTGGTTTACCATAATGAGCAGGATAAAGTTAATGATAGAGTTGAATAAACCTACAGCCGCTGAAAAGCTATACTGCGCTTCTAAAATCCCACTTCGATAAACAAAGGTTGAAATGACGTCCGAAGTCGACATATTTAAATCATTTTGCAATAAAAATACTTTCTCAAATCCAATCGCCATAACTGATCCTACGTTCAAGATAAATAGGATAACAATTGTTGGCATAATCGCTGGGATGTTAATATGAATAATTCTCTGGAATTTTGAAGCCCCATCCATCATTGCTGCTTCATGCTGCGCTGGATCTACCGCCGATAAAGCTGCAATATAAATAATGGAACTCCACCCCATTGTTTGCCATACGTCTGATAGTACATAGATTGACTTAAACCATGCTGGCTCTGAAATGAAATCAATCGGCATACCACCAAACAACATGATAACTTGGTTAATCATCCCGTCTGACTTTAAGAAAAGTAATAACATACCGACAACGACTACTGTTGATAAAAAATGCGGTGCATAAATAATGGTCTGTACAAACTTTTTAAAGCGAAGACTTTTCACTTCATTTAACAGTAACGCAATAATAATCGGTACAGGGAAAGATACTAGTAGCGTAAATACACCAATACCAATTGTATTTTTAATTAATCTCCCAAAATAATAACTGTCAAAGAAGCGTTCAAAATGCTTAAAACCAACCCATGGACTACCGATAATCCCCTTTGTAGCGATAAAATCCTTAAAGGCAATTTGCAAACCGTACAACGGGTAATAATGGAAAATCAAAAAATAAAGGATCACAGGGACTAATAATAAATAAAGCTCCCAATTTTTTCTGATAGACTTCTTCCACTCTATCCAGTGATTCCTCTTTACTTTTGATTGCTTTTTGAACAAACGCTTTGTTTTAAATGGCTTTTCTTCAACGGTTGTTTCATCCAAAAGCGTCATACATACACCCCCTATTTATCAATGCTGTAGAATAGTAGATTCCTGTGAAATTTCAACAACTCCTCCCCCATTACGGAGCGATTCCGTTGCTGCACAGCCAACTGCTACGCTCATACGACCAGCAAATGGAGTTGTTAAAGGCTCTTTATTGTAAAGTATTAACTCTACGAAATCTTGCGCAATTTTAGGATCTGCTCCCCCATGGCTTCCTTCCTCGGGTTTCATTTCATAAACAACATCACTAAGCTCTTCCCAGGAATTAGATTTACGTGTCTTCAAATAAATTTTATTGTTCACATCATCATTTTCGATACGCCCTTTCGTACCGATAAATGTATAATTTCGTGAATAATCTGGGGTGAAGTGACATTGTAAATAGGAAGCTTTTATACCACCTTCTAATTCCATAATGAGCATGTTATTATCCTCAACATCTATTTCTTCTCGGAACGCACATTCCGTGAATGTATGTGGGACATATTCTGGACATGTTGTTTTCTGGTCACATGTTGGACATGTTAACGTATTTGGTTTATCTCCACCGTAATAATCTAAGCTACCAAATGCAGATACTTTCGTCGCATGTTTTCCAGAAATCCAATGAATCACATCTAAATCATGTGAGCCTTTTTGCAACAACAGGGATGTTGTATTTTTGGAATTACCGTGCCAATCATGATAATAGAAGTAACCGCCAAAGCCAACAAAGTGGCGGACCCATATGGCTTTTAATTCTCCAATAGCGCCCGAATCGATTAAGCCTTTCATTGTTTGATACATACTCATATATCGCATATTAAAACCGACCATTAGATGCTTCCCTGATTTTTTCCATATATCTAAAATTCGATCGCAGCCCTCCACTGTAATCGCTAAAGGTTTTTCAGCATATACGTGCTTTCCTGCTTCTAAACAAGTAATAATATGCTCTTCATGTAAATAATCCGGTGATAAGACGGCAATAGCATCAATATCGTCTCTTGTTAATAATTCCTTATAATCCTTCGTTAAAAATAAAGGTGTTTCAAATTTATCTTGAAATTTATCTAAACGTTCTTGAGAAATATCAGCTAAAGCAACAATTTCTGATTCCCCATCAGGCTTATGCCAGTATTGAGCTAAACCTCCTCTTAATCCCGCTCCGATTACGCCAATGCGTACTTTCTTCATTGATGTTCCCCCTCTAAAAATTCTGCATTTATTTGTATTAAGTAAACGTTTACATTTGATACTGATTTTACCAATCATCCACAACAACACAACTACATGACAACACGTTGTAGGTACAAGTTAGATCAAAATAGTATAGCGAATATTCCAAAAATTACGATGAAATAAATATATAATTCTAACCATAAATATGTCAATACCCCAAATTTTAGTCATAATCTCTTCTAGAAAAGTTGACTCATTCGAAAATGCAGAAAATTCAATACATTCATAAAAGCTCAACCTCTTAGTAAAAAAAGATATTATTCCTTCGCAATAAACTAAAATTCCCACCTTATAATGGTAATCCATAGATTATATAATATAGGAGCAGGAATATTACACCATTTATTATAGGTTACATAATAATAATGGATATTTTCTCTAAATCAATTACACTAAACATACGTTAAAGTGAAGCTTTAATATTGGAGGAGGTTTTCTTCATCCTCCATCGTGGCTCACCGCCCGTTAATGTAGGATTACAGAAAGGAGTTACAACATGGAAGAAATATTGACGATTACGAATTTGACGAAGAGTTATGGTAGTAAGGAAATATTAAAAGGGATCGACTTGCACGTCTCGCGAGGGGAAATAATTGGTTATATTGGCCCGAACGGTGCAGGTAAAAGTACCACTGTCAAAATCATTTTGGGGATCGAAGGTGATTACGGTGGAGAAATTAAGCTTTTCGGAGAGAATATCGGAAAAGACAGCATTGAATATAGACGGCGAATTGGCTATGTACCAGAAATAGCAGATGTGTACGATAATTTAACTGGTTACGAGTATTTAACCTTCATCGGCCAGCTTTATGGCCTTGAATTAGAAATCGCTGCGGATAAATCAAAATCCTTAATGGAATTGTTTGGTGTTGGTGAAGCGTATCATTCAAGGATATCTTCTTATTCAAAAGGGATGCGGCAAAAGCTATTAATTATCGCTAGCCTTATACATAATCCCGATTTGTTATTTTTAGATGAACCGATCAATGGATTAGATGCGAATAGTGTGATGATCTTTAAAGAAATTTTGCTTCAACTGGCTGCCCAAGGAAAAACTATATTTTATTCCTCTCATATTATGGATGTTGTCGAAAAAATCAGTAGTCGCATCATCCTGCTGAATGATGGGAAAATCGCTGCCGATGGGACATTTGCCCAACTTCAGGCAGACAATACCGAAGGAACTCTGGAAAAGATTTTCAACCAATTGACAGGCTTCCATGATCATCAGGAAATTGGTGAAAAATTCGTTTCTATTGTGCAAGAGGTATGATCATGAAAGATTTCAAAACTTTACAAGTGCTTGATAAGATACAATTTGTTTTTGTGAAAATGGGCGTCGATTACGAAATGATGAGAAAAATCCTCCATATTAAACTAACAATGGATGAACGTAAAGTACCGACAATATTTAACCAAGCATCAAATAAAAAAAACAAAGAGCAAAAGAATGGCTACATCAAATCTTTATGGATTTATGTTTTAATGGGACTTATGCTAGTTCCTTTTATGGGGTTTGGTCAAAACTATCTTTTCCAAATGAGTATTGCTTATGCAATGATTATTTTTATTATCATGACAACATTGATTTCTGATTTTTCTTCGGTACTTTTGGATGTACGGGACAGAAGTATCCTATCAACTAAGCCTATCTCTGCTAAAACGATCAATGCGGCCAAGTTTATGCATATTTTCATTTACTTGACGTATTTAACTATTGCATTCACTGCCATTCCCCTTATGGTGGGCCTATATAATCAAGGGATTGTATTCTTTATTTTAACTGTGCTCTTACTCGTTTTAATGAATATTTTTATTGTTGTATTAACTGCTATTTTATATATTGCTATTTTAAGATTCTTTGATGGAGAAAAGCTGAAAGATATCATCAATTATGTACAAATCGGCTTATCATTAATGTTGATGATTGGCTATCAAGTTCTTATTAGATCCTTTGAATTCGTTAATTATGATATGGCGCTAGCATTTCATTGGTGGAGTATTTTTCTAATCCCTATGTGGTTTGCCGCTCCTTATGAACTACTACTAAACGGTGACAACTCTTTATTTACAGTGGTGTTCAGTATGTTTGCTGTCGTCATGCCAATCATCTCGATATGGCTTTATCTAAAACTGATTCCAACTTTTGAACGGAATCTGCAAAAACTATTAAACACAAGCAAATCGAAAAAAGATAAGAACAATCGACTTAAGACTCTTTTGTTAACAATCATTTGTAGAACGAATGAAGAAAGAGCTTTCTACCGCTTTGCTTCCCTTATGATGAAACAGGAGCGAGAGTTTAAACTGAAAGTATATCCATCTTTAGGATTTTCTTTTGCCATTCCGTTTATTTTTATGTTTTCCTTTTCAAGGCACGAAGGTGTTGATTATGCCGTTAGCATGGGCTATTTAAATATTTATTTCAGCATGCTAATTATTCCTTCAGCTGTACTCATGCTTGGACATTCAGGAAAATATAAAGCAGCTTGGATCTATAAAGTCTTTCCAATCAAAGACTATACAAACTTGAAAAAAGGAAGCTTAAAAGCATTTTTGATGAAGTTGTACATTCCATTATATATTTTTCTAAGCATCATTTTCTGCTTCATTTTTGGTACGAGAATTATCTTAGATTTACTAATTGTTTTAGTAACAAGCTGCATGTACACCGCCATTTGTTACATCGGCATGGGAAGCAACATTCCTTTCACAAAGCCCTATAATGAAGTTGGCGATGCCCAAAGCTGGAAAACGCTTATATTGCTTATCCCATTAGGTGCTTTGGCGGGACTGCATTACTTCCTGACTTCTCATACTACTTATGGGGCAATCATTTACTTAATCGTGCTTGTCATCACGAATTTCGTTCTATGGAAGCTTGCCTTTAAGCTTACGAAAACGGCTTGAGCCTGAGCTCAAGCCGTTTTATTTTAAAAAGCTTTTCTCTCATATATACGAATAGATAGTAGCCATGACCCAATAAATAAAATAATAACCGTAATGCTAGCTACAACATACATTTGCGTTTCTTGTAAAGTCAAGAATTTTCGTGCTAATTCTCTTAATATATCATTTATAGGAACTAGTAAACTAATGGATAACATATAAATACCAAATAAAACACTTAAAGCAATCAATAAATATTGCGTTTTAAATTTATAGGAGAATGGAAACATGAGTGATATAACGACCATCACTAGACCAATAATAAGCAACATCTCTTTCCATATGAAAAGATTCCCTTTTCCATTTATGAGGAAATCCCCCACATAAATCATGAAAACAAATATTGTTGTAAATATCAGTGAACCTATATATTTTGAACTGACAATTTCCTTTCTCGTATATGGTAGAGAATTAAGCAAAATATTAGCATTGTCTTTTTCATCGTAAGCGAAAGCATTTAGTATAAATATTACACTATAAAGAAATCCCAAAAATAGTAGGGAGGGTACACCTGCCCATAAGTAGAGTATTATAGTAGCAATGTAAAATAAAATTAATTTCTTTTGTATTAAAACATCCTTAAGTATAAGGTTAATCATCCAATTACCATCCTTTTTCTTATATTACATACTATCTTTAAACTTAGGCTTAAATATATTCACCACACGAATTTAACAGCTGTCTCCATCACTCATCCTCTGAATACAATAGTGTGAGCATTTCTTTAAGCTCTGCTAAGCCAATATTCATTTCTTTAGCATTTTGGATGGCAATCAATAGATTTTCTTCGATTACCTTTACTTTTCTTTCTCTTATCATTTCCGTATTTTGCTCTGAAATGAACGAACCTTTCCCCACAATAGAATAAATAAATCCGTTTTTCTCTAGCTCTTCATAAGCGCGTTTTGTCGTAATAACGCTAATTTCTAAATCCTTTGCAAGCTGTCGCATAGACGGCAATGACTGCCCCTCTTGTAATTCACCTGATAAAATCAGCTTTTTGATTTGACTATAAATTTGCTCATAAATCGGTTCTTTTGAGCTGTTTGAAATAATAATTTGCATGCAAATACCTCTTCTTTATTTTTATGTGTCAGCACCGAAGACGTTGGTTATTCTGTTAGCATGAGCAATTTTTATTTCAGCATGCTAATGACTCGTCAGTTGTACTTATGTTTGGACATTCAGGGAAATATAAAGCCATTTAATGTCTTTCCCATAAAGATTACATTGTCTATAGTTTAGAGTATAATTTTCTGCCTCACGAAAATTACCTTAGATTTATTAAATATGTTAACATACTGTCATTTGTTATAGCGGTATCGGAAACCACGGTCGGCGATAGACATTATGTTTAAGCGTACTTAAACAGCTTGAGCCTACATTAACTGGCTCAAGCTGTTTTATTTCAAAAGACTTTTTTCGCATATATTCGAATAGATAGTAGCCACGATCCTACATATAAAATAATGATTGTAAAGATAGCTACAAAATACATTTGTGTTTCTTGTAAAGTCAGAAACTTTTGTATCAGTTCCCTTAATGTATCATTAAAACTAGGGAATAAATATTTAATGGTTACCAAATATATACCAAATAAAGTACCTGAAGCAATCATTAATGCTTGCGTTTTAAATTTATAACAAATTGGCAGTATGAATGATATAGCGACCATAACAAGACCGATAATTATCACTATATCTTTCAATAAAAACAATGTCTCTTTTCCGTTTAAGAGGAAATTACCTAAATACGTAATGAGTATAATTAGTGATGTATATATCAATGAACCTATATATCTCGAACTAACAATTTGCTTTCTCGTATATGGTAGCGAATTAAGTAAAATATTAGCATTATCTTTTTCATCGTAAGAAAAGGACATGGTAATAATCGCTAAACTATATAAGAATCCTATTTTCACTAGGGACACATTTATTAATAAATAAAGAATAATAGTAGCAATGTATAATACAATCATTTTCTTTTGTATTAAAATATCTTTAAATATAAGGTTAGACATGCAATCACCATCCTTTTTTCGTATAGTACATAATATCTTCAAGCGTTGGTTTTTCCACAATAACAGAATCCCCAAATATTTTTGCCACACGATTTTTATCCGCTGTTAATGCCTCAAAGCCTATGTTCGATTTTCGAATTGCCACAAACTCTCGTTCCGTTTCTTGATCCAATAAATTCAATGTCCCTTTGACAATAGCATATTCCTCTTCAATCTTATAAAACTCCTTCGTGAATATATGTTCACCGTTATGAACAAAGGTAATATAATCCGCAATTCGGTCTAAATCTGTTGTTATATGTGTCGAGAAGAAAATCGTTTTATCTTCATCTTGCATTAACTCATGTAGAATATTTAGTAGCTCCCTACGAAATATCGGATCGAGCCCAGCAGTTGGTTCATCCATAATAATTAATTCTGCATGATGAGCTAGCGCTATAGCTAACGAAGCTTTCATCTTCATTCCCTTTGAAAAGGTCTTCATATATTTGTTCAATGGTAGTTCAAACTGATCAACATAACGTTGAAAGGCGTCATCATCCCAGTTTTTATAGGCTGGTTTAATAATCCTTTTCATATCTTTTAACGTTACATTTTCATAAAAGACGTTTTCATCATAGACAAAACCAATACGTTCCTTTATGTCTTTTTCATGCTTCTTATAATCCATCCCAAACACTGAAACAGTACCACTATCTTGCTTTAGCAAGTTCATAATCAATTTGATTGTTGTAGACTTTCCTGCACCATTGCCCCCGATAAATCCAGTTACAAAGCCCTTTTTTACGTTAATAGAGAAATCTTTTATCTGAAATCCCTTAAAAGATTTATGAACATGCTGTAATTCAATGACATTTTCCATTCTTCACCCTCCGTATGCAATAATGTAAGCATTTCCTTGAGCTCTTAAAGGCAAATTCCTACATATTGTATATATACTCTATGTACAATATATACACAATAAACATATTTTGCAAGTAAAATTATGATTGAAAATAAAAAACGAAAACATGAGATTGTTAAATCACAAGCTCATGTTTGCTGTTTTTAATTATTTAGTTGATAATACTGCGAACTATGGCTCCCAATTAGCTTTAGCTAACTATTTAATTGGCGCATTATTAATTGTTGATAATACTTCATTTACCTCGAAGATCTTCCCACGAATATCGGTAATGCCAAAACTTATTAATCGTTCTGAATGCATAGTTAAATATTTCTCTGCTGCTGTTTTGGTTTCAAATAAATATATCCCACCAGCTTCTTTAGTCGCAGCATTCTCAGTCCAAACCTTCCAAATCATACCCGACTCTTCATTAATACTTTTTGCTAAATCAGTAAATCCCTCGGACATTTCTTCACCGAATGGCCCGTCCATTGTAAAATCAACTTGTAATAAATATTTCATGATTAAACTCCCCCTTTTATTTTTCCTATAACAATTAGTAATTTTTATGGTTCTTCATCATGATGTGTGGTGTGATTTCCGTTCCGAGGGCGCTTTTTAGCTGCCGCTTCGCCTCGTAATGATCCACAAAAGTATCGAATTGAAAAAAGTATCATGATTCGTTTAAACACTATCTTTTTAACTATCCCTCTGAAGGATTTAGCGTTCCAACATATAATCGATAAACTGCAGCTTTTTGCCATTCATTTCGAACTTATTATCACTTATACACACTTGTTTAAAACCATTCTTTTCAAGAACCCTTTGAGATGCAATATTATTTGTTGTTGTTTTTGCTTTAATCTTTTTGACGCGGATTTCTGTTTCTAATAGTAGTTTTAAGGCTCTAGCCGCTATTCCTTTGCCCCCATATTCTTGTCCCACTCTATAACCGACTTCTGCTATATCATTCGTTGTATCTATATCTACTAAATTAATTCTTCCAACAATACTGCCTGAGTTATCTTTTATTAAGTAGAATTTCGATTTATTTTCTTGTTGTTCTGTTAAAAGCTCCCTATGTCTTATTTTAAATGTCTCAAAATTATAATAGTCTTCTCCACGACCAGGTACCATTTGTTCAAAAAATAGTCTATTATTCTTTTCAAACTCAAACAATTCTTCTGCATCGCGTTCTTGTAAGCAAATAATTGAAATTTCCAAGCTAATTCATCCCCCTCATCCTTTATGCCTCAAATCCAAATTTGTAAGAAAAAAGCAAAAAACAAACTCTTTACGCTATCATACATAAGAGTTTGTTTTTAATCTATTGGAATCTTGAAATGAAGAAATGTATAACCATTCGAATAAAGAGAAAAATCAACCATCTAAATCTTTTAATCGTCTCCGAATAGTAGCTTCAGAAACGCGAAATATTCGTGCAATTTCCCGATTACTTTTTCCAGCATCCTTTAACTGCAGCAACTTCGATTCGTTTATAGCTACTTTTGGCCGTCCATTTGAATTTCCCCCACGCCATTCCTTATTTTTCTTTTTACTTCTCAAAAATTTCCCGAGCATTTCCTCACCTTCTCATGCGTCATAACTCTATATTATCAGTTTTATAGCCTCTTTATAAAAAAGAAAGTAGACCGATATCTACTCTCTTGATTGTTTAGGAAAAATATAAAAATAAAAAACGAAACCAATGATAATTGCGGGCGGTAAAGCAATTGCTATATTTTGCACAAATTCACTTGCAAGCAATTTGAAAATCTCAATAATATCCTTAGATAAAATGTTTTGATACTGTTCTGCACCTGCCAAACCTCTAATTATTAAGGTTACAGTAAAAATAATGATATAACTAATTAAGCTATATTTAATACTTAATTTTACTTTTTCTTTATCGTCGTTCTTTTCCTCTATTAATAATGTTTCCACGCTGATATCAAGAATCTCCGATATTTTCAGCATATTTCTCTTACTTGGATAACCATTTCCAAGTTCCCATTTGGATATAGACTTATCACTTACTTCCAAAATTTCAGCTAGTTCTTGTTGGGTGATTCCTTTTTCTTCTCGATATCTTTTTAGTTTTAAACTTAAAATATTTTTCTCCATTTTATTTCCCTCCCATTACCTTAATTTATGGTTATTATCACATATTGGTATTTCTATTTATAGGAATTTTAGAAAATAGAGAAAAATAGACCACTATATAAAAGTGCGACAAAACTTATTAAATAGGTTTTTGTCGCATTTTTATAAGTCCATATAATAATCCGTTTCATGGATATATTCTATATATATCACAAAGCTTAATCACCATCACTTTAGATCTTTGAGATTATTTTGATCCAATAGAAAGATACAGTCGGCTCTTTCTAGGCACTTTTTTATTGGAAGCCCTCTGCGATTACTATATAGCTTATATATGCTTCTTCGAAAACTCGGTATGCAACAAACTATAGATCAACATGTCTTTACATTCTCCTGTAATGCTATGGCATTCAAACTGTCTTAAGCAGCCTTCTTCCTTAAAGTTGAATTTCGACAATAACTTCTTTGAAGCTATATTTTCTTCTGTCACAATTGCCTGTATTCTTACTAGACCTAACTGATTAAATCCTATTGATAATACTTCTTTAATAGCTTCCGACATAATGCCACGATGCCAATACTCTTCAGATAATTCATAGCCAATTTCAGCTCGTTTACCTGCAAATTCACTTAAGAAAATGGTGCCAATAATTTCATCTGTTTCTTTGTTAGCAATCGCAAAACGAATAATCCAACCTTCGTCATAGCCTTTGTTCCAAAAATGAATTACCTCATAACTTCTTTCTAAAGTTTCTGGCCCATTCCAATCAAGATAACGATATACATTTTCATTTGAATAATAATTGAATAGTGCAGGAGCATCCTCCAACTTCAACTTTCTTACTATAATCCTTTCAGTTTGAACTGTTGGAAAAGGGGTTCCTAATAATTCAGAAAAGTTCATTTTCTTCTCTCCTTTTTTGAATGAATATCAAAATAAACTAAAGATGAAAATTCAAAAGAAGCTGATTAAATTATACCCTGCCTAGATTGCCTGAAAAAACCTCATATATATTTCATAAAAGAAAATAAGCCAATGCGGTCAAAAACCACACTGACTCATTCTATTCTTCTTCTTTTCTCTTTTAATACAATTCTTTGAATACTCTTTAAGGACAAATAATATTTTTCACCTAAAGTAGCCGTGTCCGCTCCCGATAGATAATCGTTATAAATATTAAAGTCTCTTTTATCCAATTCTTTTCTTGTCGCAGTATTGGACCCCCAGTCCTTTTTATGTTCTGCTCTCCGTGGTATATAAATATATTCACCATCAACATATTCTTGGATTAACTCTAACAACTCAGCTGGTAGAATATGCTTTGCTTTTTTATAGCTCATTTTTGCACTCCTAAACATAATATTTTTTAGGAAGAGCAAAGGCTATTTCATTTATTTTATATTGCAATAGCCTTTGCTATGCAAAAAAAGTATACCTTCTCATCAAACAATCCCCCCTTGTATTCCTGTAATTTTACCCATACTATACCATATAACCCAAAAAAGTTTTATAGATTCCTGTACGCTCTATTATTCTTTACTTATTAATTTTAATTTTTCATAGCCCTTTATATGTAAGCTTAGTTGTTTTTCCTTATTCCAAATACTATATGGGTATACTAAATTAACAACGGTTTTCCCATCTTTCAATTCTGTAGTAACGCCCCTTGCATAAAAGGACTTTCCTTTTTCATTTATTAATGCCCATTCAAAAAATTGATTTTCATCCTTGGAAAGATCTGCGTCGACCATTAAAGATACATGCATAGAGCCATTCGTAAGGGTTGCTGATTGTAATTGAATGCCCTCAACAGGTTTTTCCGCTACAAATGATTGCGTTACAACCTTTGTTGGTGTCAATGTAAATGGCCATTCCCCATCAATAGAGACAATCCCTTTCTTCTCTGTATAGAAATGAATTGTTTCAATTACTAATTGAGCGTTATCTAAGGAAGGCCATGCCATCTTTTTGGATTCTAATAAAAGTTCTACTATTATAGATTGATCGTTCTCTTTTAGCGTATTCATATATGGGCTCGCAGCAATGACTGTTGGCGCGAGAGGCTTTGTGTCTGACACGAGGGAGTCAATTTCTTTCCCAGCCGAATCATACATACGATATTCAATGTTCACGTTATAAATATCTTTTATATCCATATCTTTCGGTAAAATTTCCATTCCCAACCCTACTCGATAGGCATCAGCAAATGTATTTTTAAGTGTAACCGTAACATCTTGTGAACTTTGCGATATACCAATATATTGTACCTCCCCGTTTTGACTAGCAAGTTCAATCCCAGCGTCCTCGAACCCTAGAAACGCTTTTAGTTTGGCCATTGCTGTATCATTAGACAAAATCATACCCGAAGCGAGCACTGCACATGCAGCCGCAGCTGAAATAGGCTTCAACCAACGTTTTTTTGTCTTTTTCTTGGATTGAGAGCGAATCTCTGTATATGAACGATCAAAAGCTTTTTGCACAATATCCGGTATTTCTTGTTCTCTATTCATTTCCTCATGTAAACGGTCGTCTAATGATTTTTTCATAGTAATTGAACCCCCTCAACATAATAATTATTTTTCAAATATTGCTTTGCTCTAGAAATCCTCGACTTAATCGTCCCTTCTGATTCTTGAAGAAATTCGCTAATTTCCTTTGTCGTGAGTCCATTCACATAATAAAGCGTTAAAGCAATGCGATAGCTTTCATCTAGACTTTCTAATGCCTCATCAAGTTCAAGTGAAATTTGATCTTGGTGTCGTAGTTCATGCAATGTCGTCACATTTAGTGGTACAGTACGCTGACCCTGCTTCATAAAGCGATAGCAGTTATTTAAAAGAATGCGACAAAGCCATGTATGAAAATATTTTGCTTCTTTTAGAGAATCTATTTTTTCAAACGCAGTCAGTATTGTGTCCTGTAAAAGATCTGCAATGTCCTCATCTTTCAAACCAAGTCGTTTTGCTGTCTGATAAAGCGTTATTTCGTATTGATGGATTAATTGTATAAACGCTTCTCCATCTCCCTTCTTTGCTTTTTTTTACAAGAATCTCGGATTTCATATAATCACCTCTTTTTCTCTTTACATACCGTTAGAGCATTATGATTGATAGTTAGTTGCATCGATTTATTATTTTATTACACTAAAAAGCCGACGAAATAAAGGTCGGTTGCCGCCTGCTATTAATTTAAAACGATTAACACTGTTTACTCTCCCGAAATAGGTATTTCCGATCTGTTCAAGGTTTTATAAAGTTGTCGAAAAATTGAAGGACTATTAGCCCCTGTTTTGTCACAAACTAAGTAACAAGTCTCTCAATATATTATTGACATTCCTGCTTCATTCCATAATACTATACTTAAAATTTGAGTTTTTTTAGGCATAAAGTTCCGACAAAACTCAAAGGAGGAAACTATTTGAAAAACAGAAGCATTAAGCGACGATTATTGTTTTTTACATTAAGTTTGCTGTTATTGTCATCCGTAGTTAATTCCGTATTAGGTGTATGGATTGTTGGCAAAAATAGTAAAGAAGTTTTAATTGAAAAAGCTAATGAACAGGTCTATGAAATCGCCAAGCAAGCTGAAACTATATTAAATTCTGAGAACGATCCCATCCCATCTTTACAAGATTTTGTGGAGTCAAAAGCACAACAAGAGAATGTGACTTATGCTATTGTCATTGATAACAATGTAAAAGCTGTGGCGCATAGTGATAAAGGGAAATTAGGAAAAACATATGAGGATGCATACACAATCGATGGTGCTAAACACGGAAAAAAGCAATTTACGAGATGGTATGCTGAAGTTCAAGGTATTTGGACATACGACATCATGGAGCCTATATATAAAGATGGTGAACTTTATGGCGTAATTGACATTGGGGTGCCTGAAAGCGGCATTCAATCTATTACAAACTCTGTACTAGGCTATCAGATTGTTACAGGCATAGTGAGTTTTATCATTATAGGTACTTTAATGTGGTGGATTATTGGTCGCATTGTTGCTGCCATTAAGAATCTCGAAAAGGTTATTCATCAAACTGCAAGCTTAGACTTTACTGAAAATCCTGAGTTAGATAAGCTATTAAGTCATCAAGATGAAATTGGCCTTATGGCAAAAGGGATCTCTAGCATGCGCTCTGCATTAAAGAATGTTACCGTCAACATACATAACACTAGTTCCGAGTTATCAGATT
Organism: Lysinibacillus sphaericus; assembly: GCF_006864135.1. Taxonomy (GTDB): domain Bacteria; phylum Bacillota; class Bacilli; order Bacillales_A; family Planococcaceae; genus Lysinibacillus. The sequence continues at coordinate 254,792 of NZ_SADV01000006.1, forward strand.
CCTCTAACATTCTCATTCAAATCGCAGAAGATACGGTACGTACGACTGACGAAATTAGCTCAGCCATTAATGAAATGGCAAAAGCTACAGAAGAGCAGGCTCATGATACAGAAAAAAGTGCAGAACAATTAAATCAACTATCTGGAAATATTGATCGTGTTATTGAGCATACAGAGAAGATCGCTTCTATGACAGAAGATATAGGTCATTTAAGTAATCAAGGTGTAGAAACTGTCAACCAACTCTCTGTTTGGTCAGAGAAAAATCGCGAATCTTCACAACAGGTAAGTAACATCGTTCAAGAAGTAGATAAAACTTCATCTGATATATCAAGTATCGTTAATACAATTACAGATATCGCAACTCAAACAAATTTATTAGCTCTGAATGCATCCATTGAGTCCGCTCGCGTCGGTGAAGCCGGTAAAGGTTTCGCGGTTGTCGCTGATGAAATTCGAAAATTATCGGAACAGACATCTAATGCTACTGAGGATATTAAGAATAAAATCTCTGCCATTCAGGATATTTCTAAAAGTGCTGTGCAGGAAATTAGTACAAGTCTTAGTATTGTCGAACAAAATGCAAAAGCTACAAAGGATACTAGCGAAATCTTTCATACAATAAAGGTAGCTCTAGATCAAACGAGTGAAGTGGCACAAGGGGTGAAACATTTATCTCATGAGATGGATGAACGCAAGGAGCAAATCATTAGTGCCGTACAAAACATATCTGCTTCTGCAGTAGAAACCTCTGCTGGAACAGAACAAGTTTCCGCTTCCGCAAATGAACAACTTAAAAGCATTGAGACTGTCTCTGAAAAAGCTAAAGACCTAAATGCTATTTCCGATGCTTTAAGAGACGAAATGAAAAAATTCACTATTTAATATAAAAAAGCTGATTCAATTATGAATCAGCTTTTTTAGCACATATCTCTATATCAATTTACTTTCTTTCAGTAAATCATAGATGATTGTGTCTTTCGTTTTATGAATACCAAATTTACCTATTTGTTTTAACATAAATGGAGCATCTACATCTGTTAATTTTTTACCATCAAGTAAACGAGCAGTTGAAGATAATAAAGTACGAATGTCAAAAGTAGATGCAAATACTTCTGGAACGCCTCGATCAATATCTAATAATTGATAAACTGCTTCCATCGCTGTTCTCACTGAATACTCAGTTGTAAATACAGTGTCTCTTTCTGTTTCACTAAAGTTTCCAATGAAGGCTAGGTTAGCAGATCCATTAGGGACAACTAAAGGACGATCTCCCATTGCTCTAGGCATGAAGTAAGATGTTATATAAGGCATGTAACATGGAATTGTATTACAAGAATTTTGTGCTATATCCGGTATTTCGTCTACAGGCACACCCATATGGTATAACCACTCTTGTGCGATCTCAATTCCTGAACATTCCGTGATACTCTTTTTAATAAAATCACCTGGTTTATTAGATAGTAAACCATAAATCCAAACTACTAATTGGTCTTTTGGTTGACTTTTAAAATGCGGTTGTCGGTTCAGCGTATAACTTAGCATCCAATTAGAATCTGTAGCCGTTACAATACCACCTGTAACTACCTTGCCTGCATACGGATCTCTTTTACTAATTTTTTCAATATACGGAGCAACTCGATCATCCAAAGTAGTTAGTGTCGCTGAAACAAACCAACTTTCTTCTGGAAGGTTATCGCAGAATTTTTCTGGTTTACCAAAATCAGAATCTTGGGAAGCGATGTTTTTCCAAAGTGACCAACTTCCTCCTAAATCAGTACTTATAGGGGCTGGTGTATTATTGTCACCATAAGTTGTACTCTCCGTGATACTACCATTTGTTACAAACACTAATTCATTTTCTGTTAGCTCAATATTCTTTTTCACACCATTTTGTTTTAACACTAAAGTATGGGCTACTTTTTTATCGCCAACTTTATCAACTAAAACATTCTCTACAACCGTATTGAATTGGAAATCAACATTATGACCTTCCAAATATTTAATCATAGGAAGTACTAAAGATTCGTACTGATTATATTTTGTAAATTTCAAAGCAGATAAATCAGGTAGACCCCCAACATGATGAATGAAACGCATAATATAACGACGCATTTCCATTGCAGAATGCCATTTTTCAAAAGCAAACATCGTAGACCAATATAGCCAGAAATTCGATTCAAAGAACTCTTCAGAGAAAACATCTGTAATTTTTACATCCTCTAATTTCTCCTCAGGAGTAAAGAATAATTTAATCATTTCTTCAGATGCTTTATCAGATAATGTAAACTTGCCATCATCCTCAAGTCTTTGTCCTCTATTATCCATCAATCTACATTTTGAATAGTTAGGATCCTCTTTATTTAACCAATAAAATTCATCTAAAACAGAAGCGTTTTCTATTTCTAATGATGGGATTGAACGGAATAGATCCCATAGACATTCAAAATGATCTTCCATTTCTCGACCACCGCGAATAATAAAGCCTCTTGTCGGATTTAAAATACCATCAAGGCTACCACCTGAGATATCTAGTTCTTCGAGAATATGAATATTCTCTCCCTTCATTTGACCATCACGAATTAAAAAACATGCGGCTGAAAGTGAAGCTAACCCCGAACCAACAAGATACGCTGATTTCTCATCAACACCCTCTGGTTTTTTAGGACGTGCAAAAGCCTCATAATTACCATTACTGTAATACATAATACCGCCTCCATAAACTATTATCGTGATATAGCATACCATTATTTTGCACGATAATGGTAAAATGAGAGAGAAATTAACAAATAATTCAATTTTAAAGTTAAACTTTAAATATACTATACCCTATTATTTGACATAACAATTCATTGCATTTTTATAAATTATTCATCAATATCTTTATATCAAAGGGATTATGCAATACTTGAAAATTAGATTGCCCTTGTAGCGATAACCTATAAAGCACTTAGATTATTGTATGATTTCCTTCTATAAGATTAACTATAAAGCTGTAAAAGTATACAAACTTTTAAAGGTAGCCTCGCATAATTATTATAGTAAGAAAATAAAAAAGTTGATGATTCAACGGCCACATTTTCTATTCGAATTTATTATTATTTAAATAATTTAACTATCTACACTTCCCTCTTGAGATTCGCTTAATGTAAGCTCTTATAGCAAATTCAAATATGTAAAAATAAACAAAATTAATATATATTCAAAAATAATGTTTGACAATCTTTTAGGGTGCTATGTAGAATAGGACAAGTGATTATGAGAATCATTATCAATTAAGACAAAACATTATTTTTTTTATTGATGATTGAGAATGAATCTCATTTCAACGAATATATGTTGTTAGTTAGGATGGTAACGGATGGAAGCAAGCGCGAGGAACATAGAACAACAAGAAACGAATATGAAAAAGATTAAGAGCAGACCGCTTATTGCTTCTATTATTTTAATAGTAGGTACGATTTTATTAGCTTTAAGTATGGGCATGTCCATTTCATTTGGGGCTGCAGATATTAGCTTAAAAACTGTTTGGCAAGCTGTTTTTCAATTCGATGATTCACTTACACATCATAATGTCATTTGGGAGCTTCGTATTCCTAGAGCAATTGGAGGAGTAGTCGCTGGTACGTTTCTAGCAGTATCCGGAGCAATTATGCAAGGTATGACACGAAACCCTCTTGCCTCACCTTCTTTAATGGGTATTACAGATGGTGCGGTATTTGGAATTGCAATTACGTATGCATTTTTCCCTAATTCCCCATACATAATGTTTGTTCTTGCTTCTTTCATAGGTGCCGCGTTTGGCGCAAGTATTGTATATGGTGTAGGTGCTTCCTCACCCGGAGGGCTCACACCTGTGAAGTTAGCGTTAGCTGGTGCAGCGATTAGTGCACTGCTTGGGGCCATATCTTCTAGTATTGCACTTTATTTCAATCTTGCCCAAGAGATAAGCATGTGGAATGCAGGAGGCGTTTCAGGTGTGAAATGGGTAAGTATTGATATGTTGCTACCGATTGGGCTTGTTTGTCTTGTTATAGCAATTATAATGTCGAGATACATCACCATCTTAAGTTTCGGCGAAGAAATTGCGATTGGGCTTGGACAAAATACAACCTTAATTAAATTTATTGGAACTGTACTTGTGCTTGTTTTAACGGGTTCAGCAGTATCTATGGCAGGTTCTGTTGGATTTGTTGGACTTGTTATCCCACATATGACGCGTTTTCTTGTTGGATCTGATTATAGATGGGTCATTCCATGTTCAGCAGTATTAGGTGGTTTGTTAATAGAATGTGCAGATATGTTATCTCGTGTTATCAATCCTCCATTTGAAACGCCAATTGGTGCAATTACAGCTTTAATCGGTGTTCCATTCTTCCTTTACTTAGCTCGTAATGAAGGGAGGGGGAAAATATGAGGCAAAGTATCTTAACTAAAAAGAATATTTCAGTTTTAGCCATTTTAGCTTGCCTAATTGTGTCGGTATTCTTAATTAGCTTAAATACAGGAACGTTTAAAATACCACCAATAGATGTATTAAAATCGTTAATTGGGTTAGGGGCCGAAGATCAATCTGTCATTTTATTCGAGTTTCGTATGCCTCGAATGATTATCGCGATTTTAGTTGGCTCAGCGCTAGCGATATCAGGGGCTATCATGCAAGGTTTATCTAGAAATCCACTTGCTGACCCTGGAATTATTGGTATAAATGCTGGTGCTGGATTAACAGTTGTTGTTTTCGTCTATTTTTTCTTCGGGAAAGTTGAAACCGGTACGCTACTATCAGTATTCATTCTTCCGTTATTTGCGTTAGTTGGTGCTTTATTAGCAGCGGTTATTATTTATACACTTGCTTGGAAGAACGGCGTTTCATCCACTCGTTTAATTCTTGTAGGTATTGCAGTCGCAGCAGGATTTAGTGCTGTTAGTTTAATCTTCTCCATGAAAATGACTTCAAATGATTTTCGCTTTGCAACCATTTGGTTAGCAGGAAGTTTATGGGGAACAGATTGGAAGTTTGTATTAAGTGCACTTCCATGGATGCTCATATTTCTACCAATTGCATTTTGCAAGGCACATATATTGAATGTAATGAATTTAGGAGATGCAGCAGCGGTTGGCCTTGGTGTAAATGTAGAGAAGGAAAGACGTAAACTATTATTTATCGCCGTTTGTTTGGCCGGCGCATCGGTAGCTGTTGCTGGTGGTATTGGATTTATCGGATTAATGGCACCTCACCTCGCAAGGCGCCTTGTTGGAGGAAAACATCAAATTATGTTACCTACAGCAGCATTAATTGGTACTTTTTTATTACTATTTGCAGATTTAATTTCAAGAAGTGTACTAACAACTTCAGAAATACCAGTCGGTCTTGTTATTTCTATTATTGGTGCACCCTATTTTATATATTTACTTATGAAGACAAAGTAAAAGGAGTCTTTTTTGATGGTAACTTTAGCAGTTGATTCGGTATCCGTTGGCTACAATGAAGGATTAATAATAGATGGATTATCAGTGGCGATTCCCGAAGGAAAGATAACAACGATTATTGGACCTAATGGATGTGGGAAATCTACATTGTTAAAAACAGCTTCTCGTATTTTAAAGTCAAAACAAGGGACTGTTTATCTTGATGGAAAGGCAATTGACAAACAGTCAACAAAAGAAATTGCAAAGAAAATGGCGATTTTACCCCAGACAGCAGAAGTTCCGATGGGTCTTACTGTGTTTGAGCTTGTTTCATATGGTCGCTTTCCACACCAAAATGGATTTGGGACACTGAATGAAGAAGATTATCGCTACATCCATTGGGCACTTGAAGTGACAGGGATGACAGAGTTTGCAAACCGTTCAGCAGAAGCTTTATCAGGTGGCCAACGTCAACGAGTATGGATTGCAATGGCACTTGCTCAAGGAACGGACTTACTTGTATTAGATGAGCCGACAACTTACTTAGATATGGCTCACCAGTTAGAAATTTTAAAGCTTTTAAAAAAATTAAATCAAGAAGAAGGCCGTACAATCGTTATGGTCATTCATGATTTAAACCATGCTTCTCGTTTTTCTGATCATATGATTGCTTTAAAGGCTGGTAAACTGATTCACCAGGGAACTCCAGATGAAGTGATGACAAGTAAGACACTTCGAAATGTATTTGAAATTGAAGCACTAATCGTTTCATGCCCTGTAAACAGGAAGCCAATTTGTTTAACTTACGATTTAACAACGATTAATAATCTAGAGCAAATAAAAGCATAAAGGAAGGAACACTCCTCCTTTCTTCAAATAGATAGAGAAGGAGCATTCTAATGGGCGTTGAGCTTCTCATTTTAGCCTAAGAAGTTGAACACCCATTAGAATGAAATGGGTCACAAACAATTTATCCGGGAGGAACAAAATTATGAAGAAATTTAAACTAACGTTACTAACAATGGTATTAGTTGTTACATCTATACTATTTGCAGCTTGCTCTTCTGATAAAAAAGAAGAAGAAAAAACAGACGCTAAAACAGAAGAGCGTACAGTAGAGCATGCTAAGGGGGACATTAAAATCCCTGCTAATCCAAAAAAAATTGCTGACATTAGTGGTTCAACAGAAGAATTATTAATCTTTGGAATGAAACCAATCATTACTGCAAATACGTCTCAAGAAGAAATTGATCCACATATTGCAGATCAATTAAAAGATGTAAAACCAGTCGGCTCCGCTTGGGGTGACAACATTAACATCGAAGCAGTAGCTGCTGCAAAACCAGATTTAATTCTTATAAATGATCGTCAAGAAAAAATCTATGATCAACTATCTAAAATTGCACCGACTGTTATGTTAAAAACTCCATTAGATCAATGGCGTCCAAAGTTCGAGGAGTTAGGTAAAATCTTCGATAAAGAAAAAGAAACAGACGAATGGTTCAAACAGTATGACGAAAAAGCTAGCAAGTTACACGATAAAATCGTTGCTAAAACTGGTGATGCGAAGTTCATGAAAATGGCTGCATATCCAAATGCATTCCGTATATACGGTGACTATGGCTACGGTAGCGTACTCTTTAAAGATTTAAAATTACCAGCAGTTTCAGGTACACCATTGGATGAAGCATTAGTACAAGTACAAAAAGAAGCTTTAATTGACTACAATCCAGATTACCTATTCGTATTTACAACAGGCGACGGTTCTCAGCGCTTAAAAGAATTCCAAGAAGAGACAATTTGGAAAAACATGAATGCTGTGAAGAACAACCACGTATTTATTATTAAAAATGATGCGGTCAATAAAGGTTACTTCCCTCTTGGTAAAGAAATGATTTTAGATGAAATTGCTGAATTTGTTCTAGGGAAATAATAAATTTTTCCTTGAAGTAATTGCTGCTGGTGCTGCACTTTCGCGCCAAAAAAATGTGTTTGGATTTTGAATCGTTCCCGCAATTCATTCCTTTCAAAATCTGCAACATTAAAATGTACCCTATAAGATAGACACTAAAAAAAGTCTCTCTTACAGGGTACTTTTATTTATAATGAACATAACAACTAAATGGAGCAGAACTTATGTCAAAGAAACTATTTACTGATCAAGAACAAAAATTACTCAAGAAACATCCTTATGTAAAGGCTGTTAGTGAAAAAGGAATCACTTACACAGATGAATTTAGAGCAATTGCCATTGCAGAATATGAAAAAGGAAAATGTTCGCGTGAAATCTTTGATGATGCAGGATTTGATATCGACCTGGTAGGGATTCATCGAGCAAAATCAGCTTTGAAACGTTGGCGAGCAGCTTAAGAAAAAGGTATCTCAGGGTTTGAAGATACACGCAAATATCATTATGGACGGCCACTAGAACGCGAATTAAGTCTATAAGAAAGGACATGCTTGATTAGAAGCACAAATCGCCCTTCTTCGTGCACAAATGAACCCCTAAAAAAGATAGAATTAGGAGAAAGAGTGTTGAGAAAGAATTAACAGCGGAACAAAAATTTCAACTGATTCACACTGTTATCCAAAAATATAAATTACAGCGAATGGTACGTTATCTTTGCCAGATATTTGGTGTTTCTCGTTCAGGCTACTATCGCTACTTTATACAAGAGGCAAAATTGAAAAGACAAACACGCCATCAAGCAGATGAGAGAGTCAAAGAAGTCATTTTAAAAGCGACGTCCTAAAGGAGCCCGTCAAATTAAAATGACGCTAGAACAACAGTATCAAATCACCTATAACTTAAAACGTATTGGTCGTATTATGAAGAAGTTTCAAATCGTTTGCCCAATTCGAAAAGCCAATCCATATCGACGAATGGCTAAAGCAACAAAGGAACATCGGACATTACCGAACTTGCTAAACCGCCAATTTAAGCAAGGAATCGCTGGAAAAGTATTTTTAACAGACATCACCTATTTGAGTTTCGGAAAAGGTAAACGCGCATACTTTTATACAATTAAAGATGGAGAAACCAATGAAACTTTGACATATGAAGTATCTGATAAAATAACGCTAAATATCGCCCTGAATACACTAAGGAATTTGAAGAAGAATGGTATCAAACTAGCAGAAGATGCATTCATCCACTGGGACTAAATCAATCCATGTCACGTCGAGGCAATTGTTGGGATAACGCACTACAAGAATATTCTTTGAGCATTTTAAAGATGAAACAGATTTAAAATCATGTGAAACACTAGAAGATGTAATACGAGAAATCAAAAGTTATATGACCTATTACAATCATTATCTGGGTCAGTGGAACTTAAAAAGATGACGCCTGCGAGACATCATCTTCTTCAAGTTTCTTAGAGCCATTTTTCAAATGTCCTTTACAAAGGGTACACTTTACATCCATCAGAGGCTTTTTCTTCATTCACATTCAGTAGATGTTAGGTCACCCATTGAAAAAGTGACTCATTCGATTTCATCTCAAATTCTTAACGATGAGAGTGTCTTCTGCTGAATAAAGATAAAAGTGGATTCTATTTCCCTCATGGTCTCCCGCTGGATTATTTCATTTTATAATGAAATAATTTTTTTTCTACGACAAATCCTGCTGCTAAATATAAATTAATGGCCCTTAAATTGTTTTCTTGAACACAAAGAGTTAACTCCTTAATGTTTTTATAAGCAAATAACTTAGACATTGCGAACCTTAATAAGTTGGTACCAATCCCTCTTTTTCTATTATCATTAGTTACAGCAATGTATTCAATTGTTCCTTCTCCGAATTCTGGATTTGCTTCAAAATATACATATCCCTTTAAATGATTATCTTCAATCAAAATATACAGTTTATTATACTCATTTAAGCGTTGAGTCATTTCATTTGAATTATAATAAGTTTTAGGAAACGTTTGTTGGTGCAACATACTAAATACATCTTGAAATTCACTACTATATTCCACAAAATCATTACTTTGTTCTAAGAGAATTATATTATTTTTATATGCCTTCAAAACTAAGTGGGTTCCATGTTTATTTAACTGTAACTTTTCTATTAAATATATAGCTAATGTATTTTCACTACTAATGAAAAATTCAAACTCTTCAATATATGAAGAGGTTTTACCGAACAAATAATCCCATAAATTATCTATCATAATTTCCTTTTTATTAATAAACTCATCTCTAATAAAAGGTCCCCAAACTTCAGCAGTGCATTTCTCTGAATCGACGTCAAATCCTAGAGCAGCTATAATAGTTTCATTTTCATAGATAACTGCAAAACAATCCTCTATTTTTAAGTCTGAAAAATCATTTTTCAAGGTATTATAAATCTCTAAAGATTTATCGCCGCAATAACCGGTACATTGTTCAATTTTGTTGTTGTAGATAACTAAAAATTCCGATAATTCCTCATTGCTTCTTGGAGGTTCGGGGTTGAATTGCATAAAATCCACCTCTTAATTAATAATGTCCTAACAATGCTTTTTGTTTAGCAACTTTTTCTGCTTTATTAAATACATAAATCCCAATAGTAAAATAAATAGTAGAATTAATTATTAAAAATAAAAAATTCCCCACATTTAAGGAAGAAATAGACAGATCATTGATTGTAATCTCACGAATTAATTGTAAACCATACATAAAAGGAGCAAACTTTAAAAAAGGAACAGTAGTTAGGGGTATAAATGTCATTCCCATTATTACAAATTGGAATATTTGTATTATATGACCAGATTCTTTGAGAATAATTGTAATAGATGATACCATATATCCTACTCCTAGTACTCCTAATAAGGTAATCAATAGAATTGGGGTAATAGACAATAAATCTAAATTTAATCTCTGTTTTGCAGTTAGCATAGCTAAAAGTAATAATATGGAGATGGAAACCATACTTATTATCACTACACTCACCATTCTCGTCATAAAAATAAACCATAATTTATAGGGTGTAATTGTCAATTGTTCTAATGTCCCTCTCCCTGCCTCACCAGAAATTTCTAATCCAATCCCTTGTGTTAAAGATAGAACTAAATACCAAAAAATATAATTCATAATAACCATTTGGATATTATAATCGTGACTTTCTGGATCACCTATTAGAGATATACCTAAAAAGAAACCAAGAAAAACAATATAAAAAATAATCAATTCACTTATAGTATTAGGTAAATATCTTTTCATATGTATCCATTCTCTTTTAAAGTTAACTTTAAATACATTAAACACTTCCATATATGATCTCATCTCCAATAAGATTAAGGAAAACTTGTTCAAAATTTATGTCTCTTTGTTCAAATTTCTCAATAGTTACATTAAGTTCTTTTAGAATTTCTAATAGTAAATAAATCTCATTATTTTCTTTTATATTAATTACTATTTCCGACTTATCTTCCAAATCTAAAGTTCCGAACATATTAGAAGAGGATAAGATTTTTTCTTTTTGATATTCTTCTAATTTTTTAGTTAATGTTATAATAAAGGACTTAGTATTAAATAAGCTGTTTAATTTATCAATAGTATTATCGGTAATTAAATTTCCTTTACTAATAATAACTACCCTTGAACACAATTGTTCAATTAATCCCATATCATGAGAACTTATTAATATAGTCCTTTTTTCATTTTCTACAATTTGTTTTAAAAATTGAATCATATCTTTATTCGATTTAACATCTAAGCCTAAAGTAGGCTCATCTAAAATAAGAATTTCTGAATCAGATAAAATTGCTATAATAATAGCAATTTTTTGTTGCATCCCACGAGATAAATTTTTTACTAATTCAAACTTTTTTTCGAATAAATCGAATTTCCTTAAAATGGAATCGATATATTCCCCCTTATTTTTAATTGAGCAACCTCTAATTCCTAAAAAGTATTCAATATTTTCAATTACAGTTAAACGCCAATATAAATTTCTATTTCCTTCTAAGACCGTGCTAATATACTTAATACTTTTTTTTGAAAATAACTCATTTTTAACATACACACGTCCTTCATCTGGATTAATTAGACCACATAATATTTTTATTAATGTTGTTTTACCAGCACCGTTCGAACCTAATAAACCTACAATCTCACCCTTTTGAATTGTAAACGAAATACCATTCAATACATTTACATTATTAGATTTTGAAATATACCTTTTTTGAATATTTTCAACAGTAATCATTTATACACCTCACTTTATTAGAAGAACTAATATTTATTAAGATTAAAATTTTATTGGGTTAACAAATGGATAAGCATTTCTTAACTCTAAAAAATTTCTATAATTAGCAACCTCTTGCATTAATTCTATTGTTTTTATTTGATCTACGCCCCTTCTTAACCCCATTGCAATTTTAAAAAGACCTTTGCTTTCTATAGTATTTGGAATAATCACTTCATATCTGCTGTCTCTAAAACCAAAACTGGAACCATGATAAAAATTAATTTTTCTCTTTTTAACCTCATAGGCTAAAACCCCTAAAAGAAATCCATGATTATCCAAATTATCCTCTTTTAAATGAAAAACTACGAATGGTGATTTTGCCCATTCAAAATTAGAAATTAGTGAGGGGTGCACAACTTTTTTGAATAGCCCATCTGCTTGAATTTTTTCCGCTAATAACTTATTATTCTCATAAATAAGATTGCAATAACGTGTATATAATTCTTTGTTAAACACAAATCGATTATCTAACAACGCTAATTCTTGATATGTTAATCCTGCTCCCAAAATGGTTCTCACTTGCCTAATATAATTTGTAAAGACCTTAGCATTTGGTATGTCTAGATTATTTTTTAACGTATAAACGCTGATAACTCCCCCATTTGATAGTTCTAAGCCTTGCTGATCTAATTTAAGAATAGAATGAACTTGTATAACTATTATATAAGGATAATTTTCTAAACTTTTTAGAATTTTTTCTATTTGATGATAATTTCCACTTAACGTAGTATCTACAATCAATACCCTTAATCTATTAGGTGTAGAATTACATAAGGTTTCTAAAAATTTATTAAGATTAAATACTTCTAAATCCCAGTTATATCGGACTAACTCTATAAAAAATACGTCTGTACTCTCTACCCAGTTAAAAAATTCATTTTGTTTTCTATAACTTGTAATTTCAATTGCTTCACTTCTATATAAATCTGTTAAGACCCTTGTTTCAAAGTATTCACTCCATGTACTAACAACTAACTTTTTACTTTCCGATGGTTTATACATAGCAAAATAACTTTGTAAAACTGTTGAAATTGCTGCCATACCACTTGAACATAAGACATTACTTAATTCCCAATTAGCATGGACATCTCTATAAAGACTAATTTTTTCTTCAAGGAAATCTGGCTGTATATTTCTTTCATAACTAAAACTAATTTTGTTGGATTGGGGCAGTTTTTTTATTGTATTTAAAGGTGGCGACTTCAAATGTTTGTTAGTAATGTTTTGAACATAGCTCATCCAAATTTCCCTTATCTCCATTGTTAAAGTATTAATTTCATTAAAAAATAATTCAGGGCTATTATTACTTTTAATTGTATGGATAATCTTTTCTACTTTTTCTATCCAATTATAATAATCTTCAGTATTTATCTGATTTGCAAATAAATTTTTAAGTTCCAATAATTCCTCAATATTATCTAATAATAAATCTTGATTAATTATCATAATTAATTACCTGCCTTAATAAAAGTTGAATCTTTTAAAATCCACTCATCTGGTAGATGATATCCATGCATATTTCTAGCCATACTATTAACATATGCACCTACAGGATTCATTAATAAGCCATCGTTAATCTTCAGAGGCTTATGTCTTACTGAGGAAATAAAAACATCTTTCTCGTAGCAAGTATTCCCAAATATAACGTGTTCTTCTTCTGTAGTATTCATGGAATCTGAATAGCTATGTACTAAATAAGGATATGCCCAATAAGTTAAATTCCAAGCTGAACAATCTACAGTAATTATTCTTTTATTAATAGATAAATCTGAAGATTGAACCTTTGAGTATAAATATCCACTCATCGCTAAAATTAACATTCCTGGTTCAACTACTATTTTTACTTCTCTGTTTAACTGTCTATTTATTTGTAATACATATTCTTTAACTATTTCCCAACTTTTTTTTACTTCTATTTCATCTGAGTATAGATAAGTTAATCCCCCTCCAATATTGATTACTTCTAAATCTTGAAATTTATATGATAAAGAATAAATATACTCCATAGCTTCTTTAATTATAGAAGAGTTTTGTAATTCTCCAAGATGGAAGTGTAATTGCTTAATTTTTAGCTTTTTATTATTTATAAATTGAATAAATTCATCGGAATCTATATTTATACCAAACCTACTTTGCTCACCATAAGTTATGTCTGGATGTATATTTTTTAATGGTACTTTTACTCGTACTCCGACTTCATTTAAATTATATTCTTCAACATACTTTTTTAATTGTGAGAAACTGTTGAAATCAGGTAATATATTTCTTTCAAGTAACTTTTCTAAAAATTTTTCGTTATATGCAGGTGAAGTAGAATAAACAGGGTTCATCCCTATTTCCTCCACTATTTCAAATTCATGAATAGATGCCACATCAGCACCTAACCCAAGATCAGAAAGTAATTTTAGTACTATTTTATTTCTATTTGCTTTTATAGCAAAACATAGTTCTACATTTGGAATTATTTTAATATCATTTCTTATTTTTGATACTGTACTAACAATCGAATTATAGTCATATATAATGGCTGGGGAACCAATAGATGGCTCATTATCCAATAGGAAATCAGATATATTTGGATAAATACTCATTTTTTCTCCATTACCATAGTAATTATTTTTAAAATCAAGTTTGAAGTCATTACACCTTCTACTTCGCTTTTTCCAGGTAATAATTCAACAATATCTAGTCCTATAACTTTAACTTTTTTTACTATTTCTTCGATTATTAATAACAACTCTTTATAGTCGAATCCACCAGGAAGAGGTGTTCCAGTTGCTCCCATAATTAATGGATCAATAACATCAACATCAAAAGTTATATAGTATAAAATTTCAGTATCTAAATTTTTTATAAATATTTCCATATCATCCAATATACTCCTGTCAGGATACATCCTCACTTTTTTATGTTCATACTTTTGAGAGGACAATTGTCTTACACCAATTTGAATTACTTCGACAACATTTTCAATTTCTAGTACCTTATCCATGAAATTCCCATGGTGTAATTTTTCTCTCCAATTTTCCATGTTAACAAGACCAAAGTCTGAATGTGCATCAAATTGTATTACTTTAATTTTTTTATCTTTTGATATTCCCTCTATACATGGATAAGCAATTGAATGATCTCCCCCAATCGTAACTGGAAAAATATTTTTAGAACTAAGTTTATAAATTGTTTCTTTTAAAGCATCAAATTGAGAACCATTTTTCGAAAATACAATTGCTTTAATATCTCCACAATCAGCTAAATGTATGTCTTTAAGTTTTTGAGTTCCATCAATTGGATCGAAATAACCTTCTAAGTTTCTTGAATTATAATTATAAACTGCTCTACTTACTTTTCTTATATAGTTAGGAGCAAATCTAGTACCGGGTCGATAAGTAACATTCAAATCATATGGCATACCAATAAATGCTACATCACACCAATCTCCACTTAAACACTCTTTAATTGAAACTAATGGAGCATTAAAAATACCATTATTATTTTCAAACAAGTCCCTTTGAGGGTAATAAAATTCAATAATGCCTTCATTTATTAGATAATCTATAATCTCAATTGCTTTACCTTCATTAAGATTATAATTGTCTTGTATTTTTTTTAAGGCTCGTTCTTTATTAACCGGTATATTGAATATTGAAATTATATTTAACATTTGTTCATTTAATATTACTTCCCAACCAGACTTATAATCCCAAATTTTATCTTTACTATCCTCTTGTAAAAACACTACAGATTCTTTAACTTTATAAAATTTAGTTCCCTTCATTTTTTACCTCTTCAATTTTAATTAGTTTCCCATCTTTCAATAAGTATTCTATTGGTAAAGGTATTTTGTTAAATTGTCTAGAATTAGTAATGGTATACGCTCCAAATGCACACATCATTAATTTTTCACCTACTTTTATATCTATAGGCAAATGAAATTTCATCGTATTTCCATTTGTGTCTCTTCCAAAAATATCCCCCTCATATAAGGTATTACCTGTAAGTTTATATTCAACTAAATCTGAGTCTGAATTTAAACTATCAATTGGTATTACTTGTGGCTTATGCCAAGGTGCTAAATTCCATGCTGATGAATCCAAAGTAAGTAAATTTACATTAAAAAAGTCATGATATTCTTTTGCCATTATTTTCGTAATTAGATATCCGCATCCAGACAATAAAGCACCGCCCGGTTCAAATCTAAATTCCATTTCTCGACCGGTTTTTCTGCGCCAATTATTAACAATATCTCTTAGTTTATAAAATACTTCTTTTGTTTTATTCCGATTTATATATAAATGGAAAAAGCCTCCTCCAAAATCGATGGTATGAATATTTTCATATTGTTCTGCTATAGCTAAAAGGTAGTTAGCTTTATATAATAATGAATCAGGGGTCATTTGCCCTGTGTGTACATGCAATCTAGTTATATTTAGATTGTATTTTTTTAATATCGGTTTTAATTCAGGATTACTAATATTTAATCCAAATCGGCTATCCTTACCATATGTGGAGTTGGATTCCAGTTCTTTAGGTAAAGGAATTCGTATGCGTAACCCTATGTCTGTATTTGGATGTCGATAGCCATACAATTCTATTTGTGAAATTGAATCTAAATCAATAATTACATTTTCTTCATAAAAAAAATCCATATCATTTTCAGAAAAAGCTGGACCAGTTGTTGTAATTTCTTTGAATCCTGCATTTTTTGCTAGTTTATATTCCCCTATACTCGCTACATCACACCCAAGCCCGCTTTCAGCATAGATTTCCAATATCTTTGGAGTGTGTGTAGCTTTCACCGCTAAATTTAGTTTAGTATTTGGGACAACGCTAATATCTTCCTTGATTCTTTCAATTACATCACCCATTCCATTAAAATCATATATGAGTGCTGGAGTTGATATAGTTTTTATTATTTCAAATAATTCCTTAGGTGGCTGAGAATATAATGGTTCAAGGATTTTTCCAATACTTTTATTCATATATTATGTTCCCCTTTCATATCAATAAATACCTACTCAGAGATTCCGTTGAATAATGAAAATTAAGTTTTTACTAAACTTACTAAGTATTAATAATAAGTTCCTTAAAATTGCTGAAGATCGCCTCTTGGTCGAGAGCCGCCTAAAATTGTTAAATCTAATTTAATAACTGCTGCTGTAGTTTTTTCTATAGTAAATTGATTTTCAGTATTCTCCACAGTAGATTGACTTTCAGTACTCATAAGACCTTACCTCCTTCTAATGTTTATTATTTTTGTATTTCAATAGAAACTTCTTACTTAAACATACAAAGTATTAATAAAAAGTTCCTTAGAATTGCTGAAGATCGCCTCTTGGTCGAGAGCCGCCTAAAATTGTTAAATCTAATTTAATAACTGCTGCTGTAGTTTT
>NZ_SADV01000066.1 GCF_006864135.1 Lysinibacillus sphaericus
AGCATATCGGTGTTAGTGCCGTCCTTCTTCGGCTCCTAGTGCCAAGGCATTCGCCGTGCGCCCTTAATAACTTAACCTACAGCTTTCAATACACATCGCATTTCGTCGTCAGCTTCACTCGTTCAGTCAGTCACGTACATAGGTACGCTCCTTCCTTCTCTCGATTGCTTCCTAGAACTGCTCGTGTCTTGAAACCTTATTCGTTATTAAGCCTATAAAAAAAACTTAAAAAATAAATGTGTTTGTTACAATTTCAATGTCGTTTTATCCAGTTTTCAAAGAACAAATTATTGGTGGAGCCTAGCGGGATCGAACCGCTGACCTCCTGCGTGCAAGGCAGGCGCTCTCCCAGCTGAGCTAAGGCCCCAAGAGGTGTATATGGTGGGCCTAAATGGACTCGAACCATCGACCTCACGCTTATCAGGCGTGCGCTCTAACCAGCTGAGCTATAGGCCCTCTTAGAAGTTTTATATTTATTCATAAACCTTCAAAACTGAACGCAAAACGTAATCTTACAAACCCTAGGTTTGTATTCCGAAAATATCCTTAGAAAGGAGGT
>NZ_SADV01000067.1 GCF_006864135.1 Lysinibacillus sphaericus
AGTCAAGTCCTTAATATTGTGTAAAAATATTATACAAAGTTTTCAACCCTGATTTTTATCTAAACGTCTGATTGATAAATGAATTGAGCTTACTCATTCAAATCTCCCTACATTTTTTTGGCCGTAACTTCCGTGTATTTATATGTCCACATTCAGAAATGGCTGTCAAAGGCTCTTTTCACTTTGATAGCCGTTTCTGAATGTGGCATCCTACGGAATGGAAGTTACATGAAAAATACTTAAGTATCACTAAGTTGTGAGTCCCTTTTTCTTTGCGTATACAGTTTTTTGATACTGCATTAGAACCGCACCTACTAATCGAAAGCAGATTGTGTATTAGGGAAAATGCGGATTACCTTTTCTCTTCTACGAACTTCTTGATTTAAACGTTCAAGAGAATTGGTACTACGAATATGACATCGTATTTTCTCTGGGTAGTTCATGTATTGAATCGTATCTTCGAAGTCTTCATCAAAGATGGCAAGGGCTTTTTCATACTTGGTATTGTTTCCGAATTGATCAAATAACTCATCTTTAAATTTTC
>NZ_SADV01000068.1 GCF_006864135.1 Lysinibacillus sphaericus
GATTGAGTCCGTATAATTGTGTAAAAAGAAAAGGGGTCATTTTCTTTCCTCTTGGTTACAATGTTTTCAACCACGAAAATAAAGTAAAGTGAGGAATATAAAATGACCCAATTACAGTTTAACCTAGACATGGATCTTTTAAAAGATTCGATTATCAATTCTAATATTGATACAGTTGTTAAATCAGCTATAGTTTTAGTATTAAACGAATTTATGGAAAAAGAAAGAGACGACTATTTGCAAGTAGACGCCTATGAACGGTCTACTGATCGCCGTGATTATCGTAACGGCTATTATGAACGTGAATTAACGATGAGTATTGGTAAAATCAAGCTAACTGTTCCTAGAACTCGTAATGGTGAGTTTTCACCAACAATTTTTGAAAAGTATGCTCGGTGTGATCAAGCTCTCGTTTTATCTATGCTAGAAATGGTGATAAACGGTGTTTCAACACGCAAAGTTACTCATATTGTGGAACAACTTTGCGGAGAA
>NZ_SADV01000069.1 GCF_006864135.1 Lysinibacillus sphaericus
TACCTGAGTAAGAATCCAACTTCCAAAATTAAAGAACCGAAAGTAGGAAAGCGGATACCCAAGTATTTAACCGAACGGAAGATTGAACACCTCCGTGAATCCTGTCATTCCGCAATGGAAAAAGCGATTTTCGAATTCATGTTTTCTACTGGTTGCCAAATTGGAGAAATAGTTGCTTTAGAAAAGAACCATATTAATTGGTCCAATCAATCCGCAATCGTTAGAGGAAAAGGTGATAAGGAAAGGGAGGTTTATTTTAATACGCGTTGTGACATATGGCTTAAACGTTATATTGAAAGCCGTACCGACAATAATCCTGCCATCTTTGTGACAGTAAGGCAGCCACATAAAATGAGTGTTGCCCAAATGCGATACATCATCAAGCGGATATCAAATCGTGCTGAAATCAATAAAGAAATTCATCCACACCAACTTAGACACAGCTATGCAACTCATTTGTTGAACAATGGAGCTCC
>NZ_SADV01000070.1 GCF_006864135.1 Lysinibacillus sphaericus
ATTTTTTATCATCCAAAAATCTTGTTTGTCACGTAATGTAACACGTTTCGTTGGCTGCTCAATCAATTGTGCCAGCTTTTCGGCTATGTCTAGCATATCCTTTGTTTTTGTCGTCGACATTTTTGTATACGTAATGGCATTTTCCGGTTGGTTATCCACTAAAATACGCCCGTATCGATCATACATTCGTCCCCTTGGCACACTTGTATTGACAGCTACCTCCTCTTTACGCTCTAAATCGCGTACATAATCTTCCCCTTTTACAATTTGCATATAGCCAAGTCTAAAAATTAGCATTGAAAATACTAGAAATATAGCAAAGAAAAGGACATTCATACGAAATGTTAAATTAGAGTGATGTTTTGCTTTAACACTCGTCGCGCGATTTTTTCCCGGTGCTTTGCGCATATGTATTCCCCTCCTCATCTAATTACAATTTAAATACACGATATTTAGTATACCATTCGAAGGTA
>NZ_SADV01000007.1 GCF_006864135.1 Lysinibacillus sphaericus
AAAATCGAACAAGAAGTGCCTTATTTTTATCTGAGAAAGGTTCGCTTTTATGAAAACGTAAGTTTTTCAGTGCCCTCCGTTTTGGGGCACGCTTTTTATATGATGAGAAGTAACTTAAATCGCTGATAAGTCGCAGAAGATCGCTGATAAAAGGCTTAGAATCGCTGATAAGCCGCAGGAAATCGCTGATAAAAGACTTAGAATCGCTGATAAGTCGCAGAAGATCACTGATAAAAGACTTAGAATCGCTGATAAGCCGTAGGAAACTGCTGATAAAAGACTCGAAACCGCCGATAACTCCTGAAAAATCGCTGATAGAAGTCAGACGATACAGATTATATTATAGTGCTGCATTCATCCCTGCAATACGTCCTGTAACGAGTGCTGACGTTATATTATAGCCACCTGTGTAGCCGTGAATATCAAGTATTTCTCCGCAGAAAAATAAACCAGCTTTTTTCTTTGAAGCCATTGTCTTTGGTTCAATCTCTTTAACAGAAACGCCACCTCCAGTGACGAATGCCTTTTCAAGGGATTGCGTACCACTAACTGTCATTGTGAAATTGACGAGTAGTTTAGCTAAATTGCGGATTTTTTCCTGTGATAATTCAGTACCTGTCGATTGTACATCGATGTCTGCACGTTCACATAAAAATAGCAGCCAGCTTTCAGGTGCAATTCCTTTCCAAACATTTTTCACCGCTTTTTTTGGATCTTCTTTAATGAGTTTGTTTAAATATTGCAGACACGTTTCTTCATTATAATCAACAAGAGTTTGAATACGCATTGTCACAGGCTCGTAACCGGTTTTCATTAATTCTTTCACGACAAATTGACTGCAACGCAAAACAGCAGGACCGCTTAATCCGAAATGAGTAAAGAGCATGTCCATTTGATGTGTTACGAGCACCTTGCCCTTTTTGTTTAAAACAGAGACAGCGACATTTCTTAGAGCAAGTCCTTGTAGCTCACGAGCTTGAATAAAATCCTCTTTTGATAGTACAGGAACCTCAGTAGGGAATAGAGTTGTAATTGTATGGCCAGCACGCTCTGCCCATGGATAACCATCTCCCGTTGAGCCTGTTTGTGGAACAGCTTTCCCACCAACGGCAACGACTACCGCCTTACTACGAATTTCTGTGCCATCTGTAAGACGTACCCCAAGAATTTTTTCCTCATCCATTAGAAGTTTATTAACAGGTGTGTTTAAGCGAACTTCAACATGTAGCCTCTGAAGCTGACGAATAAGTGCATCTACAACATCTTGCGCGCGATTAGACATAGGGAACATACGCCCATGATCTTCCTCTTTTAATGCCACGCCAAGTCCTTCGAAAAATGCGATAATATCTTCGTTATTGTAAACCGTGAATGGGCTGTAAAGAAAACGGCCGTTCCCAGGTATGTGCTTAACGATTTCTTCAACAGGTAAACGATTTGTGACATTACAGCGACCACCGCCTGAAATGGCCAATTTTTTGCCCAGTTTCGTCCCTTTTTCTAGTAATAATACTTTCTTTTTATGCTCTCCAGCAGCGATAGCAGCCATTAAACCGGATGGGCCACCACCGATAACGATAACATCGTACATATATTTAAACTCACTTTCTTATCAAATTAGGAATCTTTCCTATTATACATGAAGTCTATATAGAGGGGCTTCTTTCACATTGAAAATAAAACAAAAGTATTTTATAATGCTTTATCTTCTACTTTAAGTAGCTCGTCCCATAACGTGGAGTTGATTTCCGTTCCGACTGGGCGCTTTCCTGGGGGCGTCCGATGAGCCGCTTCACTCGCATTGCTCGCTCAAGGGTCTCATCTGTGACGCTGATCCCCAAGGAGTCGCCCAGTCTCCACTACAATCAACTTATACACATGGCATACGTTTTAACACAATGTCATCCAAAAGTTACGGTGAAGAGCTTACGAGTGTAAAGTTTTGAAGGGAAATTGAGGTATTTTCGAGAGATAATGTGCTCGGTGTTTGAACAAATAATCAGTGTAGGAGAACCTTACTGTTGAAAGTTTTGCTATATCTGTATTGTCTGTATGAAATGAATGTCTTTTCATGCTATTATGGTAAAGGTTAAGCACTAAATTATGAGGTGAAAAATAGAATGTGCGGATTTATAGGCTATATTAATGGAACAAATGTTATCGATCATCATCAAACGATCGAAAATATGATGAATACAATTATTCACCGTGGACCAGACAGCGGTGGGATTCACAGTGATGATAAAGTAACGTTAGGATTCCGTCGATTAAGTATTATCGACTTATCAGACGTGGCAAATCAGCCGTTGTACAGTGCGGATGGTAACATAGTTCTCGTATTTAATGGAGAGATCTTTAACTTCCAAGAGCTACGTGCTGATTTGGTTGAAAAAGGTCACAACTTTAAAACACACTCTGATAGTGAAGTTATTATTTATGGTTATGTTGAATATGGCGTAGAATTTGTCAAAAAGCTTCGCGGGATGTTCGCATTCTGTATTTGGGATAAAAAGAAAGATTTGCAATTCATCGCTCGTGATGGCTTTGGTATTAAGCCACTATATTATACAGAAAACACTACAGATGGTACTTTTATTTTCGGTTCAGAAATTAAATCATTTTTACCACATCCATCATTTATTAAAGAATTAAATAAAAATGCGCTACGTCCGTATTTGACGTTCCAATACTCTTCAATGGACGAAACGTTCTTTAAAGGTGTGTACAAATTACAACCAGCACACTATATGCTTATTCAAAATGGACAAAAGCAAATTGTGCAGTATTGGGATAAAAAATTCCATGCACAAGAAGCTCCAATTGAAAAATATGTAGAAGAAATTCGTACGACAGTAAGAGAATCAGTAGATGCGCATCAAATAAGTGATGTAAAAGTTGGTTCTTTCTTATCAGGTGGTATTGATTCAAGTTATATTACTTCATTATTACGCCCTGATAAATCCTTCTCTGTTGGTTTCTCTGACTATGAGGATATGTTTAATGAAACAAATTTAGCAAAAGATTTATCTGATACATTAAATATTCAAAATGAGCGTAAATATATTTCGGCAGATGAGTGTTTTGAAGCATTACCAAAAATTCAGTGGCATATGGACGAGCCACAATCAAACCCATCTTCTGTACCACTTT
Organism: Lysinibacillus sphaericus; assembly: GCF_006864135.1. Classification (GTDB taxonomy): domain Bacteria; phylum Bacillota; class Bacilli; order Bacillales_A; family Planococcaceae; genus Lysinibacillus. The sequence goes on from NZ_SADV01000007.1 coordinate 3,151, forward strand.
ACTTCCTTTCTGAATTAGCATCGAAGGATGTAACAGTTGTACTTTCAGGTGAAGGTGCGGATGAAATCTTTGGTGGTTACTCATGGTACCAAAACTCTGGCAAAATGCAAAAATATGAGAAAGTTCCATTTGGTATTCGTAAAGCGTTACGTGGCTTAGCAGAGGTGTTACCTAAAAATCAATATACACACTTCCTTGTTAAAGGTGGTCAAACCGTAGAAGAACGCTTCATTGGGGAAGCGGTTGTATGGGACGAAGAAGATGCATTAAATGTTTTGAAACCAGACTATAAAAATGGGCCATCTGTAAAATCGATTACAAAACGTATTTACGATGAGGTTCCAGGCGATGATGATGTTACTAAAATGCAGTATCTTGATTTAAATCTTTGGATGCCAGGCGATATTTTATTAAAAGCAGATAAAATGAGTATGGCCCATTCTATTGAATTACGTGTTCCATTTTTAGATAAAGAAGTGATGGAATTAGCGAAAAACATTCCATCAAAATATCGCGTAAATGACATTGATACGAAATACGTTCTTCGTCAAGCTGCACATCAGGAATTACCTGAAGAATGGGCAAAACGTCCAAAGCTTGGCTTCCCAGTACCAATTCGTCACTGGCTACGTGAAGAAAAGTATTATAAGATGGTAAAAGAAATGTTTACAACTGACTTTGCCAATGAATTCTTTGATACAAAACAATTAGTAGGCTACCTTGATGAGCACTATGAAGAAAAAGCAAATCGTGGACGTTATATTTGGACAGCCTATGTGTTCTTAGTATGGTATAAACAATTTTTCGTAGATATGAAATAGAGCAGTATCATTAATCGGTGGGGGTTTTCTTAATCTCCACCGATTATTTTGAGCCTTCTACTTTCTATGGGAAGGGCACAACCACTATTTTTTTATAGAGCTTCTAGAACTTTTTAATGTATTTGTGCGTCTGTTTACCTATAAATATGTTAAGATTACAGATGGTTTACTTATTTAATATTTTGCGATGTTATGCTTTCTAGTTGTTTTGCTGATTTTTTATGGCGGTAGTATTAAAGAAAGCTACGTTTGAAACAATCCTGTAAAAGTGCTCGAGTAGCGGAAGAAACCGCTCAGGCAACCAGTGAAACTGCTAAGGTAGCAGAAAGGACTGTTCAAGAATCAGGTTATGCTTGTATGGAAACAAATACCTTTAATAGTAAATATTTTATAAGTGTTACGGTAATGAAAATATTGATTTTACGATGAATGGATGGGTACGATGTCCAATTTAATGAAAGGTACTGCGATATTAACAATGGGAATGTTTTTATCGAAGGTGCTCGGATTAATTTATATTTTTCCTTTTTATGCGATTGTGGGTGAGGAAAATGTTGCTCTCTATCAATATGCATATATTCCCTATTCGATAATGCTAGCAATAGCCATCTCAGGTGCGCCAATTGCTGTATCCAAGTTTGTTTCTAAATACAATGCATTGGGTGATTACCAATCAGGCCGCAAGCTGATGAAATCTGGCATACTTATTATGATGTGTACTGGATTAGCTGCGTTTATTGTTCTCTTTATATTAGCCACGCCAATAGCGGGGCTTGTTATTAAAAGTGATGAACAGGCATTTACGGTAGAGCAAATTGCTTCAGTTATTCGCTGGGTTAGTTTTGCGCTAATTGTCGTACCATTTATGAGCCTCTGGCGTGGATTTTTCCAAGGATATGACAAAATGGAGCCTACAGCGGTTTCTCAGTTAGTGGAGCAAATTGTTCGTATTGTTGTGTTATTGGGTGGTTCTTTCTTAGTTGTGGTAGTTTTCAAAGGGAAACCAGAAACAGCTGTTTCCTTTGCAGTATTTGCTGCATTTATTGGGGCAATTGGTGGGTTGCTAGTACTTTATTATTATTGGAAGAAGTATCAACCTGAATTTGATTTACTGCGCAGTCAAAGTGTGACGTCTACACAGCTACCAATGTCCAACATATATAAAGAAGTAATTACGTATTCAATTCCAATGGTATTTGTAGGCGTAGCCAATCCGTTGTTCCAATTAGTAGATATGCTAACATTTAATGGAGCTATGATATCTATAGGCTTAGCGGAAGTAACGGATAAGTATTTATCAATGATTAACTTTACAACACAAAAGGTAGTTATTATCCCGGTAATGTTAGCTACAGGTTTTTCGTCGGCACTAGTACCGACGATTACAAAGTACTTTACGCAAGGTGAATATTTATCGTTACGACATGCAATGGATAAAACATATCAAATATTAATTTTTATTACATTGCCTGCGGTAGTTGGAATTTCATTGTTATCGAATGAAATTTACTTTATGCTCTATACTGAAAGTGAGATGGGTGCTATGATTTTAGCCCATTATGCACCTGTTGCTATTTTATTTGCATTATTCCAAGTGACGGCAGCTCTTTTACAGGGCATTGACTTCCAAAAGTGGATTGTCTTAAGCTTATTAACTGGAATTTTCGTCAAGCTAGCGATTAACATTCCGTTAATTCGTTGGATGGAGGCAGATGGCGCACTTCTTGCTACAGCTATTGGCTATAGTGTTTCAATTATCATTAATATGCTTGTGTTAAGAAAAACACTGAACTATAAATCAGAAATGGTTATTCGTCGTGTCATGCTCATTGCTCTTTTGACAGCGGCAATGGCGGTAAGTGTACTAATCGTTCATAAACTTTTAGTGTTATTAATGGGGCCAGTAAGTAGTAAATTCTCTGCATTAGTTTATTCTATTATTTGTGCTGGAGTAGGTGTAGCAGTATATGGCTATTTGTCTTTACGCCTAGGCTTAGCACAAAAGCTTCTCGGTGAACGATTGACAAGAATTACAAACAAACTGGGACTTAAATAGGAGGTACTAATGCGTTTAGATAAATTACTGTCGAATATGGGTTACGGGTCACGCAAGGAAGTTAAGCAGCTTCTAAAGCAAAAAGCAGTGACAGTAGATGGCGCATATGCGAAGGATGCAGCATTACATGTTGATCCTGACAAGCAGGATGTCTCTGTTTTTGGTGAACGTGTGAACTATACAGAGTTTGTATACTTTATGATGAATAAACCTCCTGGAGTTATTTCTGCAACGGAAGATTTACGAGATGAAACTGTCATCGATTTGTTAGATCCATTACACCAACATTTTCAGCCTTTCCCTGTAGGTCGCCTAGATAAAGATACAGAGGGATTATTGTTGATCACAAATGATGGCATATTAGCACATAATTTATTGTCACCTAAAAAACATGTGCCGAAGGTTTACTATGCACAAATAGAAGGAATTGTGACTGAGGATGACTGTGAGAAATTTGCTCAAGGTGTTGAGTTAGACGATGGTTATGTAACAAAACCCGGAGAGCTCATCATATTAAAATCCGCTCAGCAATCAGAAATTGAGTTAACAATTCAAGAAGGTAAGTTTCATCAGGTGAAGCGTATGTTTGAGTCTGTTGGTAAACGTGTAACGTATTTAAAACGCCTATCGATGGGTAGCCTAAAGCTGGATGACAATCTAGAGTTAGGTGAATATCGAGAATTAACGGCTGAAGAACTAGCTTGCTTACAAAATAGGGATTAAGGAATTCCTCGATGCTAACATTGATTAGTATCGAGGCATTTTTTATATACATAGTTATACCGGTAACTGTATAATTGATATAACTTTTGTGTAAAAAGCTATTTAGTCTATCGTACTATTAAATCTCTAAATGTTTCAGAAAATCTGATGGTGAAAATAAGTAGAGGACAAGTTAATGAAAAACCTAAGAATTAAATTATTAATATCTTTATTTGCCTTTGCATTAATATTAGTTGGTGTTATTTTTTACGTTAATAGGCAAATACTTACTGAAGATATAAAAAAACAAGAAGTCATGAATAGAACATTAATTGAAAACCATATTCTTAAGGATATGCAGGCTGTAGATAATGCACATTTTTATTTTGATAAAAATCTCTCTGAAAAAATGGAAGAAGTACTACGAAAACTAATTACTTATTATAAGGAAAATCCACATATAGCGAAGTGGGATTTACAGAAAATAAAAAGCGAAAATGAAATGGACGTGTACATACTCGACCAATCAAATACCGTAATTTATACAACTTTTGAAAAAGATAAAGGATTAGCTTTTTCAGAATGTTGCCACCGTTTTTCTACTTTACTAGACGAACGTCGAGCAAGTGGAGAATACTACACTGATGGTATAGATATTTCAACAACTACTGGGGGATATCGAAAATTTGGCTATTTAGCAACACCTGACAAGAAATATTTATTTGAGGTAGGTATCGACTTACTTGATGATCCTGTATTCCAAACTTTTAACTTCGGAAAAACTGCTGACTATTTAATAGATAAATATGCAAATTTGTTAGAAGTACAAACGATAAATGCGGGTGGTGTTTTCTTTGATGATTCTAAATCAAAAAAAATAACTGTAAATGATAAATCGAAAATGTTTCAAGAGCATTTTGAGCTAGCAAAAAAAACGATGAAGCCAACGGAATATCAAACGGAGTTTAAAAATGGTTATATTGAAAAATACCGTTTTATACCATACGAAGCGGAAGCGGTTCGGGGAGAATCCTCTAGAAGAGTTGTATATGTGAAATATGGTAATTTCACAGAAATGAGAGCGCTAACTAAAAATATAAAGCAGTTTCGAGTATTGCTTTATATTGCCTTAGTAACTTCTTTCATCATGCTATTAGTCATCAACAAACTCCTTTCCAAAACGATTCATCTTGCAACCTATGATCCTTTAACAAATGTTTATAATCGTGCTACCTATGTTAGTAAAATGGATAAGTTATTAAGACAAAGAAAGACGAATCAACCTGGTTTATTGCTGTTAGATTTAGATAATTTTAAACAAGTAAATGATCGGTTTGGACATGTTGAAGGTGATAAAATTTTGATTGAAACAGCAAGAACATTAAAACAAGAAGTAGGAAAAAAAGGCTTTGTTGTAAGATTTGGTGGCGATGAATTTGCCATTGTTTTATATGATACGAAGGATGAATGTATGGAAAAATTAGCAAATTCCATTTTGGAGAAAATTCATCACTTGAAGTGTGAGGATAAAGTTTCTATTGATAGATGGTCTGTACTTTCAGTCAGTATGGGCGGAGCTATTTGCATTCATCCAGATGAGTCAGAAAGAAGCTTATTTGAGCGTGCAGATAAGGCGTTGTATCAATCGAAAAATGCTGGTAAAGACCAATACACCAGTTATGCAGAAGCTCCTGCTAATAAAGAAAGCTAATGCCACTTCAAATTTTTAAGGATAACATTATATGTTCGCTCCATTCTTATTAGTGAGTCCAAGCAAGAAGTTAAAGCCTCCGAACGCAATTTGCCGAGGCATAATTGATAGGCTTGAGATTCGCTTATAGAAATGGAGCGATTTTTTGCCGGAAGTTAAAATCCGTAAAAGACTTATTTCTTACATTATATTGGCTCATCACCAAAAGCTGAGTATGACATTTGTTAAAACAGATGCTATGTATAAAAGTTGATTGGAGTGAAGACTTGGCGACTCCTTAGGGATCGGCATCAGACCCTGGAGCGAGCATAGAGGAGCGAAGGCTAAATCCTTCACGTCCTGTGATAACGCCTACGTGACCAACATCGTGTTGCTGCCGCTACGTTACACCGCTTTCGCACAAAAAACACCTGTAGTCCTAAGCGGCTCATCGGCTGCAACAAAGCGCTCAGTCGGAACGGATATCAACGACACGTTATGGTGATGAGCCGCTTTATTCCTGTTGCGGTTTAAGCTTGGATCTATAAAATATACAACTGCATAAAACTAGAACAGCAATGACCGCAAACATTGCATTCATATAATGTGTTAACAGCCACCCACCAATAATTGGTCCAATAAATCCTCCTAAATTTTTAAATTGAGCTGCTCCTAAATAGGTTCCCTTTTGTGTATCAGGCGCAATTTCATCAATCATGACACTCATAGTTGGAAAGGCGAAAATTTCACCAATCGTGAATATAATCATAGCAATAATATATAACGAATAGTTAGTTGAGAAGCCGAATAATAAAAGACCAAATGCCAAGAATAAAATCCCTACTAATAGAGTAGCTGTTGATGAAAAACGTTCCGAAAGTATACTAATCGGTAATTGTAGTAATAACACAACTGCTGCATTTAGTGAGATTAGTAGAGAATAAAGCTTGGTTCCATCTTCAATTTTAAGTTCAATGATTTGTGGCAGTGTTGAATCAAATTGAGAGTAACCGATATTTATTAAAATTGCCCCGAAAATAAAGCTTAGTAATACACGATTCGTAAATAGAATCGTAAAGGTTTGCAGTATTTTAGTTGGATTTGAAGCTTTTGGTTGTTGCATTTCATAGCGATTTAACACGAAAAATAAAAATACGGCGTAAATAATATACATAGTCCCTGTCAGCATGAATGGAATACTTGGGCTGGACAATTGAGAAATATAAACACCAATAATAGGGCCGATTACAGCCGCTATGTTAATGGCTGTGTAACGAAACGAATATAATCTTTTTCGTTTATCTGCAGGAGTAAAATCAATCATTAATGCCTGTGTTGAGGGTTCAAAGAAGGAGCGACATAAGCCATTAAGGGCGTTCAATGCTACAAAGAACCAAATCGTTTGTGCTGTTGCAAAGCCAAAGAACACAATACTCCAAACAATAATCGTAAGTAAAATGACGTTTTTTCTACCAAAGCGGTCTGTTAAATAACCACCGAAGAACCCTCCTACAGTGGAGATTAACGGTGCAATACCAACCGTCAAACCTATTTGTAAAGGGGATGCTTCTATCTCATTATGTAGGTAAATTGCTAAAAAGGGCATTGCCATAAAACTTGCAATACGTGTGAAAATAGTTCCTCCTAAAATAATCCAAACTAGTGGATGAAACAGTTTGGGAAGTTTCATAGAATCCTCCTCTCGAAATGAAGAATGTTTCGATTTTAACGGATTGTTAAACAATTGTAAATAGTGGGAAAATATTCAGAGTTAACGATGAGGAAACAAATTTTATAAAAATACAGTAATCTTTTAGAGTGGTGGTTTGAACAGAAAACCTCTAATGTGCAGGAACATCTATAAAAATTATTAAATGCTGTGTTAATAATTTGCATGAAATTTCGGAATTTGTGAATATTTATTATCTAATTTTTAGAGGTATAGATGATAGGGTGAATAGTAGAAAACAAAAAAAGAATGACCACGACGAAAGGTCATTCTTTTTCCATACAAGATGCTTTACGTGTTACACGTAAAAACTAAGACGTCATTTTTACTTTTTTCTTCGTCGTTGTCCATTTGCCTCGACTTGGACTCATCACCAAATCGTTAAAGGCTAACACGTTCAAATCTCTTTGAACGGTGCGAGGAGTGATACTAAACTCTTCGACTAAATCCTGTGTAGACACGGTTCCTTTGTCTAAAATAAACATGTACACATCTTTAATACGATTAAGCATTCGATCAGTAGTTGGTTTCATAAATGAACCACTCCTTCATCTTAATTCTCTTGGCAAAGACTAGCGGACGACAATATGTGCGGAGTGCACTTAGGCTAATAAGTAGCTGCCTTAGACATCCCCTTTTCTAATTTTATATTCAGAAAAATTGTTCTGATAAGTTCATTATATAGAAAAACAAGTCAGTTTTCTAGTGAATGCAAGAGGAATTTACAATTAAGACATAAAATTTTCACAGTATTTTGTGGGAATAAGTGAAGAACGTGCTATATGTGGTAGTGTTCGAAGTAAGATTTTGAAAAGTTGTCAGAAAGATGATTGTAATTTATGTTGTAAAGAGTAGAATAATGTTATTACTTTAGAGGAGGTACATCATATGGATTGGTTACAAGCTGCAAAGGAAAGACAAGATGAATTGATACAAGATTTACAGGAGCTTGTGCAAATTAATAGTGTTCTCGATGAGAAGACGATCACTACTGAAGTACCTTTTGGTGATGGTCCATTAAAGGCTCTTGAATGGTTATTAGCAAAGGGCCAAGCTGAAGGTTTGCAAACTAAAAATATTGATAATTATGCAGGTCACATAGAGATGGGTGAGGGTGACGATTTATTAGGTATTTTATGTCATGTTGACGTGGTACCCGCTGGTGATGAAACAAATTGGACATACCCACCCTTTAGTGGCACTGTAGCTGATGGTAAGCTATTTGCTCGTGGTGCAATAGATGATAAAGGCCCAACAATTGCAGCATGGATGGCCATGAAACTTGTCAAAGATGCAGGCATTGAACTTAATAAAAGAATCCGTATGATAATCGGTACGGATGAAGAAACTGGCTTCCGCTGTGTCGACCACTATTTTAAACATGAGGAAATGCCGGCGATTGGATTTGCACCAGATGCGGATTTCCCGCTCATCAATGCTGAAAAAGGCATTGCAGAGCTAGTGTTCTCTCAAAATAAAACAGGCGATGCTTCGAAAGAACAGCTATTACTATTTAATGCTGGAAAGCGACCAAATATGGTACCGGATTTTGCAAAAGCAACGGTGCAGTTCGTTTCCCCACAATTCGAACAGAATTTTCACACATTTTTAAGCAAAAATCAGCTAGAAGGCTCTTTATTAATCGAGGGTTCTCGCTATATAATAACTATCAAAGGTAAAGCAGCCCATGCAATGGAGCCGGAAAAAGGTGTCAATGCAGCTGTTTATCTTACAGCATTTTTACAACAAGAGTTGACGACAGAGGCAAGTAAACAATTTGTCGACTTTACCGCAGATGTTTTTTATCAAGACCATTATGGCAACAAGCTTAATTTACAATTTGAGGACGAAATGTCTGGTAAAACTACATTGAATCCAGGTATTATAACTTTTGATGTGACTAAAGGTGGTAGCATGGTCATTAGCATGCGCTATTCTGTCACATATCCATTTGATGAAAAAATCACGGAAGCACAACGCTTAGCTGTGGCGAAAGGATTTTCATTGGATATTCAGGATGACTCAAAGCCTCATTATGTAAGCGAGGACGATGCATTTATCCAGACTCTAGCAGATATTTATAGACGTCAAACAGGAGATTATGAAACGCCTTTACTTTCTACAGGTGGTGGTACGTACGCACGTGTCATGAAAAAGGGTGTAGCATTTGGCATGCTGTTCCCAGGTGAACCTGATGTAGCGCATCGTGCGGATGAGTTTGTCGTCGTTGAAAATCTCATTAAAGCAACAGCAATTTATGCTGAAGCGATTGTTGAACTTGCAGGAAACAAATAAATTAAAGATGAAAAGGATGAACATAACAAATGGCATATTCATTATGGAATGATCAAATCGTTGAAGAAGGATCAATTACAGTATCTCCAGAAGACAGAGGTTACCAATTTGGTGACGGCATTTATGAAGTAATTAAAGTTTATAACGGAAATATGTTCACAGCACAAGAACACATTGATCGTTTCTATGCGAGTGCCGAAAAAATTCGTCTTGTCATTCCTTATACTAAAGACGTATTACACAAATTATTACATGAACTTATCGAAAAAAATAATTTGGAAACAGGTCATGTTTACTTCCAAATTACACGTGGTACAACTTCTCGTAATCATATTTTCCCAGATGCAAGTGTTCCAGCTGTATTAACAGGGAATGTTAAAACTGGTGAGCGTTCATATGAAAACTTTGAAAAAGGTGTTAAGGCTACCTTAGTAGAGGATATTCGCTGGTTACGTTGTGATATTAAATCTTTAAACTTATTAGGTGCTGTATTGGCAAAACAAGAAGCATCTGAAAAAGGTTGCTATGAAGCTATTTTACATCGTGGGGACATCGTAACAGAATGTTCATCAGCAAATGTTTACGGCATTAAAGATGGTAAGCTTTATACACACCCTGCAAATAACTTTATTTTAAACGGTATTACACGCCAAGTTATTTTAAAATGTGCTGAGGAAATTAATTTACCTGTTATTGAAGAACCAATGACAAAGGCTGATTTATTATCAATGAGTGAGATCATTGTGTCATCTGTATCTTCTGAAGTAACACCTGTAATCGATGTGGATGGTAACAAAATTGGTGCTGGAGTTCCTGGTGAATGGACTCGTAAATTACAACAAGCGTTCGAGGCGAAATTACCGCTTTCTATTGATGCGAAATAATGATTCTTATCAGAGGGCTACCCTATACTTTGGGTAGCTCTCTTTTTCTATAGAACAAATTATGGATGTTTTATCCTGAAACGTCATGTAAAATAAAAAGGATGAATACAGTTGTTGAATGATTGCTATCGGAATTTAAGGTTAAAGAGCAAATGTCGATGTAATGAATGCAAATGTCTATTTCACTTTATTTAGTAATTTTTTATGTAGCGACCGCTACAACTACATTATGCCAAGGAAAAAAATGATACTTCGATTTGCCTTCCAAGCAGTAGTAGGGAAATTAGCAAATTAGATATAGGGCGAGTAAGATTGGAGTGACCAAAACACATGGCACAATTGGTGAAAATACAAGATTATATTTCACGCTATCAAATTGATTTAGCAAGATATCCAACTCAATTTGTACGCTTAAAGAAAAGTCAATGGGAGCGTGTTAAGCGACAGTGGGAATTAGGAGAAGAAATTAGTGAGTGGCAACATACCGACGACGACTCAGAAAATGATTCTTTCACAGAAAAAGAGAAATTCTCTTTATTCAAAAAGATATTTGCAGGTCGTCAGAAGGAAGAAAATGTGGACGTTGAACAGATAGAAATATCGAATGAACTAATAAGTGATGAAGATATCATACCTGAAGAAGAAACGACTTTAACATTTGAACCGAAAATTGTCTACGCACCACAATCAATTCATGAATTAAAACGAATGTTTATCGATCAATTTTTCCATTTTCAAATGAAATGGGCAAGTTCAACATTACGTGAAAAGTCGTATGTAGATCCTCGTTTTATGCGTGATCCATTATTACGAAATTTATTGCAAAAATTACCAGACAATTATTTACTTTTTTATTATCCTATTTTACAAATTAGAAAAGCACCCATAGAGCTTGATGTCGTACTAATGTCACCGACAGAATGTATTTGTATAACAGTGCTGGAAGCAGAAAATCAAGCAGTTTATGTGGGAGGCAGTGAGCGATTCTGGATAAAAAAAGTAGGAACGAAGGATTCGAAAGTCCTTAATCCAATGATAAGTTTAAATCGTATGGAGTCTGTATTAACGCAATTATTTACGCAGGACGATATAAATATGCCAATTCGTAAGGTCATATTAACACAAAATGGCTATTTCGATTATCCAGGATCACCTTACGGAATTCAATTTGTAGATCGTCGAAATTATGGAGAGTGGATGGAGCATTTAAAGAAAGTATCCTCTCCTATGAAACATATGCAAATTCGTGCTTCTCAAACGATTTTAAACAACGTACAAACAACATCTTTTAATCGAGATATTTGGAAGCAATCTTCTCAACCAGCCGGGGATTAGTGAATGCGAGTATTATTTATTGTGAATGAAGCAGCAGGGCACGGCAAAGGTAAGAAAGTTTGGCATCACCTTCAACAACAATTATCAATGAATTATGAAGTTGCTTTTACAGAATATGAGGGGCATGGAAAGGAACTTGCAAAAAATTGGGCGCAAGATGCTCAAACCAAACAATTAATTGTTATTGTTGGCGGTGACGGCACAATACATGAGATTGTTAGTGGCGTTGTACATAATAAATTTATCGTAATTGGTGTAGTCCGTGCTGGTTCCGGAAATGATTTCGCACGATACTTTACTACATTTCAAAATGCTTTTCAAATTGAAAGCTATATACAAAATAATGAAATGGCTAATCTCCCAATGGATGTTGGTGTCGTTCAATTTGGAGATCAACAGCAGGAAATATTCGTCAATAATGCTGGTGTGGGCTTCGATGCATTTGTCACAAAACGTATTAATAAATCCCGTTTGAAGCTTTATCTCAATAAAATCGGGCTCGGCAAGCTATCCTATGCTGCGGCTGTTGTAAGAGGGCTATTTAGCTTTAAATCCTTTGATGTAACTATTCGGACAAACGATCAAGAATGGCAATTTAAGCAGGCGTGGTTTGTAGCGACGAGCAATCAACCTTATTTTGGAGGGGGGATGAGAATTTCCCCATCTTCTAAACCTAATGATGGACTAATCGAACTAACAATCGTTCACGGTATTTCGCGACTTAAATTGCTACTAGTATTTGTTACTGTGTTTTTTGAAAAGCATACAAAATTTAAAGAGATTACTTTTTTGCAAGGCAATCAATTTAACATTTTCGTGCAAGCAAATAACGTTGATTGTCATACGGATGGTAACTATATTGGAGAAATTAGAGAGGGAACGAATATTCCTTGTACAGTGCAACGTAATGCTTGGCAGGTTATAGCAAAGAAACATTGAAAAATGGTCCATCACTAAAATATCATTTCGCAATAATTTCATGCGAATTTTATGGTTATACGTTATACTATAAAAAATCAATAATTTCATGAGAAAGAAATGAGGAAAAAAATTGAGATTAAGAAATAAGCCTTGGGCGGAGGAAATGATTACGGGTCATCCAGAGGTGATTGTTCCAAATCCTGAAGACTTTAAAGGGAATTGGCAGGCTGTTTTCGGAAATGACAACCCACTACATATTGAAGTAGGTACTGGGAAAGGACAATTTGTCATAGGTATGGCCTTACAAAATCCAGATATAAATTATATTGGCATTGAGCTTTATGACAGTGTCATTGTTTGTGCATTGGAAAAAATTATAGAGGCTAAATCTCCAGCGAATTTACGACTATTAAAAGTAAATGGCGCAGATTTAAATAAATTTTTTGCAAAAAATGATGTAGACCGTGTGTATCTGAATTTCTCAGATCCCTGGCCAAAAACGCGCCATGCTAAGCGACGTTTAACGCACGGGGATTTTTTGAAATTATATGAGTCGATTTTAGTGGATGAGGGGGAAATCCATTTTAAAACGGATAACCGTGGTTTGTTTGAGTATTCATTAATTAGTATGTCTGAATATGGTATGTTACTTAAGTATGTATCACTCGACCTACATGCGAATATGCCTGAGGATAACGTTATGACTGAATATGAGCAGAAATTTTCTGCTAAAGGACAGCCTATTTATCGTCTAGAATCGCAATTCTTTACTAAATAGGGGGAGTATGGATGGATCAGTTAACGTTTCACAGTATGTCATTATCATGGCTAAACGGGGGTGTCACTTGCCTTGATGGCGGTGCTATGTTTGGCGTTGTACCAAAACCACTTTGGTCACGCAAATATCCAGTCAACGAAAAAAATCAAATCGAGCTACCAACTGAGCCGATTTTAATTCAATATGATGGCAAAAACTATCTTGTTGATACTGGTGTTGGCTTTAACAAATTAAATGAAAAACAACTACGAAACTTTGGGGTAACTGAGGAATCAACATTAGCGGCTAGCTTACAGGAGCTAGGACTAACACCAGCTGATATTGATGCAGTATTAATGACGCATCTACATTTTGACCACGCTGGGGGTTTAACGCAATGGGAAGATGATATCCTTGTACCAACATTCCCGAATGCCAAAATCTTCGTAACGAAAATCGAGTGGGACGAAATGCGTAAGCCAAATGTTCGCTCGAAAAATACGTATTGGAAAGAAAACTGGGAGCCAGTTCAGCACTTAATAGAAACGTATGAAGGTACGTTAGAAGTAGCTCCGGGTATTGAAATGATTCATACGGGTGGTCATAGTGATGGCCATGCCATTATAAAATTAACTCAAAATGGCGAGGTATTATTGCATATGGCAGATATTATGCCAACACATGCACACCAAAATCCATTATGGGTTTTAGCGTATGACGATTATCCAATGACGAGTGTCTTTGCCAAGGAACGTATAATGAAAGAAGCACTTGCAAATGCCTACGGCTTTATCTTCTACCATGATGCGTATTACCGCATGATTAAATGGGATGAAACAGGTAAAGAAATTGTAGATAAATTAGAACGCAGCAGACAAGCTGTTATTACATTTTAAATAAAAAACGTGTGAACCTTTTGTGTTCGCACGTTTTTTTATCTTTATTCAGCAAATGTTCTTTGAAACGAAAGTGCAACCGTGATTACAGAAGACTTTCACCTCTGAAATGGTACATTTAAAGGGAACTTCCTGTATTACGGGTGGGTATTTTTAGGTTTTACAAAAATGGAGGTTTAATTTATTTTTAACGTATGCGATGTATATAAGTTGATTGGAGTGGAGGCTGGACGCCACCAGGAAAGCGCGCCCGGACGGATCGGAAATCAACTTCACGTTATGGTGATGAGCCTAATTGTCTATACCCCATTTTTTTGACACTTTTTTCGTGAACATCTTGGAAAATATGATACACTAAAAGCTATACTAAAACACAAAAGAGAGTTGAAATATACATGGCAACTGAGCAACCATTTTTACCAGTATTACTAGGATCAGATATGAATGCATATGGTATGGCACGTGCATTTTATGAGGCATATGGTATTAAACCACTTGTATTAGGGCGTTCACATTTAACGGCAACGCAAGATAGTCATATCATAAATTTCGAAGAGATTGATCGCTTAAATGAACAGGATGTATTTGCACCTGCACTTGCAAAGGTCGCAAAAAAATATTCAGATAAAAAACTACTGTTGTTAGCTTGTGGAGATGATTATGCAAAGCTTATTATCAAAAATAAGCCAGCATTGCAGGAGCATTTTACAGTACCATATATTGATGAATCACTTATGGATGAAATTTTATTAAAAGAAAATTTCTATAAGATGTGTGATAAGTACGATTTTAAATATCCTGGTACGACGACTGTAACAGCAGACAATTACGAAAACTTTACACCACCATTTGATTACCCAATTATTTTAAAGGCATCGAACTCGGTGGAATATTGGGCATGTAAATTCCCAGGTAAGAAAAAAGTTTTCGTTGCGAATGATGAAGCGGAAAAAACAGCTATTTTAAAAGCAATTTATAGCTCAACTTATCAGGATACAATGATTATTCAAGAATTCATTCCAGGTGATGATTCGTATATGCGTGTATTAAATGCGTATGTAGGGAAGGATGGCAAAGTGAAGCTAATGTGTCTAGGAAACCCAATCTTAGAAGAGCATTCACCTGAAGGAATCGGTAGTTATGCAGCTATTGTTACAACATACGATAAAGAATTAATGGATCAAGTACGTTTCTTCTTAGAGGATATCGGTTATACAGGCTTTGCTAACTTCGATATGAAATATGATATGCGTGACAAACAGTATAAGTTGTTTGAAATTAACTTACGTAATGGTCGCTCTAGTTATTATGTAACAGCAAGTGGTCATAATTTAATGAAATATGTAGCGGATGACCATATGTTAAATATTGAACAGGAAGTAACTTATGTTCAGGACCAGCATTTATGGATGATCATTCCTAAAGGCGTGCTATTCAAATATGCATCAAATGAAAAGCTTAAGTTAGAAGCTAAAAAATTAATTCGTGAAGGGAAATATACAAACTCTCTTTACTTTAATCAAGATATGAATGCGAAACGTTGGGTGAAGCTAACGTTAAATAATTTGAATTATTATCGTAAATATAAAAAATACTTCAACAATAAAGGATTGTCTGAGTAAAACGAAGAAGCCATCTCCAATGACGAGATGGCTTTTTCAAGTTATTGAAAAACTATTATATCGATGAAATAAAGATGTATTATTAAATAAAAATAGCTCTTCAGCAAAAAGAGTGGTTGATTTCCGTTCCGACTGGGCGCTTTGTCGCTGACGCTTCGCTTTCGCACAGTTAAAACATTTGTCGCTGACGCTTCGCTTTCGCACAGTTAAAACATTTGTCGCTGACGCTTCGCTTTCGCACAGAGCAGAGCTTCCTGGGGGCGTCCGATGAGCCGCTTCGCTGCGCTGCAGGGTCTCATCTGTGACGCTGATCCCCGAGGAGTCGCCCAGTCTCCACTCCAATCAACTTATTCACATAGCGTATATGCCACTCTAATTTATAGTGATAAAAAGAAATTTTTAAAAATTGTTTTTTGTGTGAAAGCGTAGTTTAGCGTAATGGCTGCAACAGCGTAAGCAACTTGAAGATTGCTCACAGAATAGCGAGTGGCTAGGAACTGAAATCTCTCTCAATATTCTTAAATATTTACTTGATCATTTTGTTTTTAACTCTATAAAAAGAGGCCATCTCAAATAACTAAGATGGCTTCTTTTTTGTAGGGTTTTATAATATTTGTTCGCGTATTACTGTATAAGGTTATACTTCTTGTAGCTCTACTACTACACCAGAGCGAGCGTCAGCAGCAAATTCAAATGTTTGCATTTCGCCCTCATTCATACGAGAGATACCTCCACGGTATACTGGAATAGTCATAATGCCGTTAGAGAAATTGTCTGTTTTCATAAAAATCCAAGAACCGTCAATCGGTGAATCCTTTTTAAATTCCTTTTTTATGTTTTCGAGTACTTGTCCTGCAGGTACATACGGAGAAACCTTTTCGCTTGCTTCTTTAACAATGACTGCGGCAGCTAGGCCAGTAGCAACACCAATTAAAAAATCACGTAATTTCATGCTTCTTTCCTCCTTTTTCTATAGCTCCATTTTAACATAGCATACAGAGTGAATGCACGTTCACACTTTAGCACTTTTTAGGAAATGTATCAATATTACGAATTTGGAAATTGCGCTAGTGCTTTGCTATTGCACAGAGCAAGTTTTGGGTAAACTTTGAAGATGAACGACAACTCTCATTTATTTTGCTACTCATTGAAAAATGGAAGTTTTCTGAAGAATATAGATAAATATGTTACAATGGCAGGGAAGAATATTCTACTTCGTGGGGAGAGAGAGTCATCATGAATGAGGAAACATTACAATTATTTAAAACACTAACAGAATTACCAGGCGCACCGGGTAATGAACATGCGGTACGAGCGTTCATGCGTTCTGAGTTAGAAAAGTACTCGGATGAGATTGTTCAGGATAATTTAGGGGGTATTTTCGGTGTGAAGCATAGTGAAGTTGCTGATGCACCAAAAGTGTTAGTTGCTGGTCATATGGATGAGGTGGCATTCATGGTTACTTCTATTACTGATAACGGGATGATCCGCTTTCAAACATTAGGTGGCTGGTGGAATCAGGTAATGCTAGCACAACGAGTTGAAGTATTTACTAAAAACGGTGCGATTCCTGGCGTAATTTCATCAATACCACCACACTTATTAACAGATGCTGAACGTTCTAAACCGATGGATATTAAAAATATGCTAATAGATGTTGGCGCAGACAATAAAGAAGATGCTATTGCACTTGGCGTTCGTCCAGGTCAATCAATTATCCCTGTCTGCCCATTTACACCAATGGCAAATCCGAAAAAAATTATGGCCAAAGCTTGGGATAACCGCTATGGCTGTGGATTGGCAATTGAATTGATGAAAGAAGTGAAAGGTGAAAAGTTAGCCTCGCATTTATATTCAGGTGCCAATGTAATGGAAGAAGTTGGTCTACGAGGTGCTCAAGTGTCCGCAAATATGATTAAACCGGATCTATTCTTTGCTCTAGATGCTTCACCTGCAAATGATATGTCAGGAGAAAAAAATCAATTTGGTCAGCTTGGAAAAGGGACATTATTACGTATTCTTGACCGTACGATGGTTACACATAGAGGCATGCGTGAATTCATCTTAGATACTGCGGAAACGAATAATATTCCTTATCAGTATTTTGTATCACAAGGTGGTACAGATGCAGGACGTGTACACACGGCAAATGACGGCATTCCTAGTGCAGTAATTGGTGTTTGCTCACGCTATATTCATACATCTGCTTCAATTATTCATATTGATGACTATGCAGCTGCAAAAGCTTTAATTGTGGAACTAGTGAAAAAAGCTGATCGTTCGACATTAGCAACGATTCGCGCTAATGTGTAAAGTGATTCCGCTGAAAGAAGTTAAAAGATGCCTTTAGGGGCATCTTTTTCTATGTGAGGAAAGAGGGATTAGAAAATGAACATAACTATTGGAACAACAAACAAAGCAAAAACAGAGGCAGTTGAAGTTATTGCTGGAAAATATTTTGATAAACCAAATTTTACTTGCGTTAAGGCTGCTTCACAAGTATCCGATCAACCGATGACTCATGAAGAAACACGATTGGGAGCAATAAACCGTTCGAAAAACGCAATCAAAGAGACGGGTGCCCAATTATCGTTTGGATTAGAAGGTGGAGTGACTGAAATTGATGGTGTTATGTACGTTTGTAACTGGGGAGCACTTACAGTATCAAATGGCACAACTTATACAGCTGCTGGCGCACAAATTATATTACCAGAAGAAATTGCCCAGGAAATAAGAGCTGGGAAGGAACTTGGGCCTGTAATGGAGCACTATACACAACGCCGAGATATCCGACAAGGAGCGGGAGCTGTAGGAGTTTTCACACAAGGATTAGTAAGTCGTCAGATGATGTTCGAGCATATAGTTTCGCTTCTTATTGGCCAATATTTATTCACATTAGCACATGACTAGTTTCTGTTGATTAGTGATAATGGAATGGTGAAGTTGCAACTTTAAAATAATTTTTTTAAAATAGGAAAATATAAGATAATTTACATGAGATGACGAAAATCGTTCATTCGGTTAAGATTAAATAATTGGATAGTTTTGAACAGAACGGTTCACGAACGTGTGAGCCGTTTTCTCTTCACTAAACTTCTTTCAGCAATTATTTTCTGTACCGAAAGCGGTCATTACGCAAAAATAAATTAATTTAGAAGAAAGGATGTGAGCTAGGTGAAACAAATTAAATCAGAACAACTTGTGACCCTATTAAAACAACATTTGAATGAGGAAAAGTTTGATTTTGAATTTGATAAAAAGCACGATAAATTACGCCTTAACCATAAAAAAATTGGTAAAGGGATGGAGCTATCTCTACCAGGCATTTTAGCAAAATATAATGACAAGCAAGGGGCTGCAATCGATGAAGTTGTTTATACAATCGAGCAAACCTTTAATGCTATGGAACAAGAAATGGAACAAGGATTCCAAGCTATTACAAAAATTTATCCAGTTATTCGCGCAACATCCTACCCTAAAGCCTCGAATGAGGGGCATGCATTCATTACTACTGAACATACAGCTGAAACACGTATTTTTTATGCGCTTGATTTAGGAAAAACCTATCGTTTTATTGATGAATCCATGTTAGAGGTACTACAATTAACAGTAGAGCAAATTCGTGAAATGGCACGATTTTCTGTAAAGCAACTGCCAACAGTTTATAAAAAAGATGAAGTTGCAGGGAATATTTTTTATTTTGTTAATGCTAATGATGGCTACGATGCAAGTCGTATTTTAAATGAAAGCTTTTTGAAAGAGATGCAGACTAACATTGAAGGTGACATGACGTTATCTGTACCACATCAAGATGTATTAATAGTAGGTGATATTCGTAATGAAACAGGGTATGATGTATTAGCGCAGATGACGATGCATTTCTTCGCTGTCGGTACTGTACCGATTACGTCATTATCTTTTATTTATGAAGACGAGGAGCTAGAACCGATCTTTATATTAGCAAAAAACCGAGTTAAAAAGGAGCAAGAGAAACAATGAATGTATTTTACAACAAAGAGCATGTAGGAGATGTATTGCTAGTACAATTAGCAACAGAATCAATCGTGAAGACAGAGTTAGAACGTGCGGGTGATATCGCTATATTAAAGGAAGCACAAACGGGAGAAATTAAAGCATTTAATTTATTTAATGCTAGCAACTATATTCAAACTGATGCAAAAGGTCTAGTTGAAGTTACTCCAGAATTAGTAGAACAACTTGAGGCAGCTATATCAAAAAATGGAGCTGTAATCAGCCTTGATGTAGATTTTTCTCCAAAATTTGTTGTAGGTTATGTAGAAACGAAGGACAAGCATCCAAATGCTGATAAATTAAACATTTGTTCTGTAAACGTAGGTGAAGAAACATTACAAATTGTATGTGGCGCGCCAAATGTGGAAGCAGGTCAAAAGGTTGTTGTTGCAAAAATTGGTGCAGTGATGCCTTCTGGAATGCTAATTAAAGAAGGTAATTTACGTGGTGTTGAATCATACGGTATGTTATGTTCAGCACGCGAATTAGCAATACCAAATGCACCTTCTGAAAAAGGGATTTTAGTATTACCGGAAGATGCGATAACTGGTAGTGCGTTTGAGGCACCAACAAGATAAAGCCTTCGGAAGCACTGTTTAGCTGTGCGAAAGCGCAGCGACAGCAACAAATGTTTTCTGTGCGAAAGCGCAGCGACAGCAACAAATGTTTTCTGTGCGAAAGCGCAGCGACAGCAACAATTTGCTAAGTGAAAATTGATTATATGTACTTAAAATCGTTATGCTACTATTATGCTAGTAACATAACGATTTTTTTATCTAGAATGAGCCTCTTAATGCAAGTTTCTATTACATTTTTATGGTATGCTTTTTGTTATAGACATTTAACTTCTTTCAGCAAGTATTTTCTGTAGCGACAGCAACAATTGTTTTTTTGTACCGAAAGCAAAGCGTCAGCTACAGAAGTCTCCTACCTCTATAGGTAGTGAGATGAATGCAGATTTAGGCTACTTTTCAGCGGGTGTCCAAATACCCGCTGAAATAGAGGGCCTCAGTCTAAGAACGCCACGTCCTGTGGCAACGACTGAGTGACTGACATCATGCCGAGGCATAATTGATTTAGTTAATGCTATAAATGAAGTGTAAGAGAAATGAGTGAACAATGTGAATTGGTTAAAAAAACAAATGAATAAATTTTTAAATAAAGATGATAATGATTACGAATATGAAGAGTTTTATGAAGACTATGAAGAAGAACAATCACAGCAGTTGCATTCATATAAAGAAACGACCATAGCAAAACAAAAAACTTTTCGTTTTCCGTTAATTGAGGATGAGGAATTTTCAGCTTCACCATCACCATCATCAAAGGCAGCATTCAATCAAATGGATGATGCTTACTCCGGACAAATTGAAGATTTATCGCTACCGAAGCATTTAAATAATCATATTGTAGATTCGAGTCTTTACGATATTGAGGTTTCAGGTATTCGAGATCTATTAGCAAATCGGACGAAGAGAACTGGTAGAACGACGATTACACGAAGTCAGCCTGAACAGGAGAATCGTTCAAAAGCAAGTCTTGTTTTTCGAGATGCGCAAAATGAATTACCGACGTCACCTAAAGTTACGAATTATCAATTAGAAAAAGCAGATGAAAGTGTTTTAATCGAAAATCGCAAGCGTTTTGTACCAAGTGATGTTCCGTCACCAGTCTATGGTTTTTCTAGGCCAAGTCCAATTGAGCAATTATTAGAGAAACGGAAGGAAGAGCACGACAAGAAAGAGTTAGCAATACCTACAGCCTCTGAGTCTTTAAAAGAAGCGACAACAAATGAGGCTATTGAAAATATACTAGAAGAAAAAGAGCCTAGCGCAGTTCGGAAAGATGAATCTGAACAGCTTGAAATCACTGGAAAAATCGAAGTACCTGCTAAGCAACGGATTACTTTTGAAGATAAATTAACAGGCGAAACAAATCATCATAGTGATAAAACGACGACGGAATTACCTGTACCGCAAACAACTTCTTTTGCCGTAGAATTTGAAAATCAAATGAAAGAAGTCGTTCAACATGAGCTGAATATTGAACAACTTTCATCTGACCAATCAGAAATCCATGTAAAAGAAGTAGTCGTAGAACAAGTACAAATCGAAAATTCGACCATCCACATTGGTGAAGTTACAGTAGTCCAGCCACCAATAAAGGAAGATGATAAGCAAGATGTGTTGCAAGAACAGTCTTTAGAAGAACTACCTTTAGAAGAGCAATCTGTAGAAAAGAAAGAAAAAAGTGGCATTCCATTTAATGTTTTAATGCTAAAAACTGATAAAGAGAAATGGAGAATCCAACAGCAATTTAAAAATATGAAGTCGACATCAACAATTGTTGACATAAATCAAGAAAAACAGGAACCTTCATCTGAGCTTATTCATTCGGAAGTAGAACAGCACATAGTGACATCTGAAAAAGACCAAATTCCACAATCTATAGATTTAGGGGTTAGCGAGTTAGAGATGGACAATAAAACAGCTCTACAGTTGACGAAGGAAAACGAGGTTTCTATTGAAAATACTATTCCATCCGAAAAAGACCAAATTCCACAATCTATAGATTTAGGGATTAGCGAGTTAGAGATGGACAATAAAACAGCTCTACAGTTGACGAAGGAAAACGAGGTTTCTATTGAAAATACTATTCCATCCGAAAAAGACCAAATTCCACAATCTATAGATTTAGGGATTAGCGAGTTAGAGATGGACAATAAAACAGCTCTACAGTTGACGAAGGAAAACGAGGTTTCTATTGAAAATACTATTCCATCCGAAAAAGACCAAATTCCACAATCTATAGATTTAGGGATTAGCGAGTTAGAGATGGACAATAAAACAGCTCTACAGTTGACGAAGGAAAACGAGGTTTCTATTGAAAATACTATTCCATCCGAAAAAGACCAAATTCCACAATCTATAGGTTTAGAAATTAGCGAGTTAGAGATGGACAATAAAACAGCTACACAGTCGACGGAAGAAAATGAGGTTTCTATTGAAAATACTGTCCCATTAAATGCTGCAACAGAAAGTGTATCAGTCATTACAATGGCACCAGTCAGATCAATGTCTAACGTTTCGACATTAGAAAAAACAGTGATTGATGTAGAAAGCTTCGACGAAATTTCAGCGACTACCGAAATGGAAGTAGAAACGGCTACTGAACAGAAGCTTACTACCGAGAATATAGATATTCCCGAGGAAAATTCTATTGATACTGAGAAGTTTCCAGAACAACCTGCCATATTAGATGAAACATTTGTGGAGGTTCAAGTACAGGAAACGCCTCGGAAGCCTGTTCATGTGTATCAAAAGCCAGATGATGAGTTTTTAGAGCCACCTGAGGAAAAAACACAAGATACTGAGTGGATGGAGCAACAGGGAGATACATTGGTCGAAGCTTTGTCTTATTTCCAAGTCTCAGCTCAAATAGAATCTATTATGCAAGGACCTGCCGTGACACAATTTGAAATAACTGTGAGTCATGGTACAAAGGTTAGCAAAATCCGCAATCTTTCAGATGATTTGAAGCTTGCATTGGCAGCGAAAGACATCCGCATCCAAGCACCGATTCCTGGGAAGAGCTCAATTGGCATTGAGATACCGAACCGTGTATCTCGCGCTGTGCGATTATCGGAAGTGACAAATAGTGCTTCTTTCCTCGAGTCAGATTCACCGTTAGAAGCAGCATTGGGTCTGGATTTAACAGGGAAGCCTGTAACCATTGATTTACGAAAAATGCCACATGGATTAATTGCCGGAGCCACAGGTTCTGGTAAATCGGTTTGTATCAATTCAATTTTGGTTAGTTTATTATATAAAGCTGCACCACATGAATTAAAGCTGATGCTTATCGATCCTAAAATGGTAGAATTAGCACCGTTTAATCATATTCCGCATTTAGTTAGCCCGGTCATCACCGATGTAAAGGCTGCTACAGCTGCACTGAAATGGGCAGTGGAAGAAATGGAACGTCGTTATCAGTTATTTGCGCATGCGGGCGCACGTGATATTACACGTTATAATGCAATTGCGGATAAAAATAATGAACATAGCTTAAAATTACCGTATATTCTAATTGTCATTGATGAATTGGCAGATTTAATGATGATGTCTCCTGCAGATGTAGAGGAGGCGATTTGTCGTATTGCCCAAAAGGCACGTGCTTGTGGTATCCATTTAATTGTTGCAACTCAAAGACCGTCTGTTGACGTTATTACAGGGCTTATTAAATCAAATATTCCTACACGTATTGCTTTTGCGGTATCTTCACAAATCGATTCACGTACAATTTTAGATGCACAAGGTGCAGAAAGATTGCTTGGACGAGGCGATATGTTATATTTAGGTAATGGTATGTCTGCTCCTGTTCGTTTGCAGGGGACATTTGTGACAGATGATGAAATTGAAGCAATTATTGAGCATGTTCGTGAGCAAGGAGAGCCTGATTATATATTCGATCAAGAGGAACTTTTAAAGAAGACGGAGGTTTCCGCTGAGCAAGATGAACTGTTCGAGGATGTGTGTAGATTTGTCTATGAGCAAGGAGGAGCCTCTACTTCCTTAATTCAGCGCAAATACCATATTGGCTATAATCGTGCTGCTCGTTTAATCGATATGTTGGAATCACATGGCTTTGTGTCTGAGGCACGTGGCAGTAAACCACGAGAAAGTTATATTACAGAAGAAGATTTAATTGCTATGTTTGAATAAGAATTACATTGTTTTCGTATAGATTATCTTATTCACGTCGAAATTAGTATTTTTAGAAAAGTTACACATTTATCCTAATGCATAAATAGTGCTATAATAGACGAGATATGATGATTAGTACGTATTTTTTAGTACTTACAAAGGTATTAATACCTAATAATGGGTGGAAAATACGATACACCTAATAGATGATAGAAGGGATATTGAATTCCCGGGGGGTTTAATTAATGACAGTTTTTCATTTCACAGGCATTAAAGGTTCTGGCATGAGTTCACTTGCACAAATCTTATTTGATGCTGGTGAACAAGTACAGGGCTCAGATGTTGATAAATATTTCTTCACGGAACAGCCGTTACGTGATCGTAATATTCCAATTTTTACATTTAATGCAGATAATATTAAAGAAGGTATGACAGTTATTGCAGGGAACGCATTTCCTGATGACCATCCTGAATTAGAGCGTGCTCGTGAAATCGGAGTAGAAGTTATTCGCTACCATAAATTTTTAGGTGAATATATCGGTAATTATACGTCGATTGCTATTACTGGTGCACATGGTAAAACATCTACAACAGGCTTGATGGCTCATGTTGTAGGTGGGTATAAACCAACTTCTTATTTAATCGGTGATGGAACTGGAGCTGGACATGAAAATGCTGACTTCTTTGTGATGGAAGCATGTGAATACCGTCGACACTTTTTAGCGTATAATCCCGATTACGCTGTAATGACTAATATTGATTTTGACCATCCAGACTACTTTGCAAACATAGAGGATGTTTATTCAGCATTTCAATCATTAGCACTACAGGTTAAAAAAGCAATTATTGCTTGCGGTGATGATGAACATCTACAACGTATTCAAGCAAAGGTGCCTGTTGTTTATTACGGTTTTGGGGCTGAAAATGATTTTGAGGCTCGTAATGTTGAAAAAACAACTAAGGGTACAAAATTTGATGTATTTGTCCGCAATGAATTTTATAGCACATTCTTTATCCCATTATTTGGGGATCATGCGGTATTAAATACTTTATCTGTTATTACACTTTGCCAATATGAAGGTATTTCACCAGACATCGTTCAAGAACGTTTAAACACATACAAAGGTGTAAAAAGACGTTTTACAGAAACGAATATTGGGAATAATGTTTTAATAGATGACTATGCGCATCATCCAACTGAAATCCGTGCAACGATTCAATCAGCACGACAAAAGTTTCCGAATCGTGAGCTAGTAGCTATTTTCCAACCACATACATTTACACGTACACAAGCTTTTTTACAAGATTTTGCAGATAGTCTAAGTCTTGCGGATACAGCATATTTATGTGATATTTTTGGCTCTGCAAGGGAAACACAAGGCGCACTTTCAATCCAAGATTTAGCGTCATTAATTGAAGGCAGTGCAGTGATTACCACTGAAGGAATTAAAGTGTTAATAAAGCATAAGGACGCAGTATTTTTATTTATGGGCGCTGGCGATGTTCACAAATTCCAAGATGCTTTTGAAGACGTGCTTAAGAACAACGAAACAGCTTAGTCCGCAAGGAATAAGCTGTTTTTCTCAAAATGAGAAGGAATTCAGTTTTTTTTGTCGAAGATAAGGAAAGTAATAGTAAAGAGAATTTTTACTTGCGGGAGGTCTAGTTATGGAAGTTATTTTGTATATTGCAGCAATCATTGCAGCAATTGGTTTTTTAATTTTTTGTGTGAGCGTTGGGATGACATTATTTTCGCTCAAACCAATTCTTAACAGTTTAGCTGGAACATTATCAGGTATTGAAGGACAAATGGAAGGTATTACACGTGAAACGACTTCCTTACTATCCAAAACAAATAGCTTGGCAGAGGATATTCAAGAAAAATCTGAACAGTTAAATTCCGTTGTTCATGCAGTCAAAGGAATTGGAGACTCTGTGAATGGTTTAAATACATCTGTACAGCAAATTACTTCTTCAATTTCTAAAACTGTGGAACAAAATGAAGAAAAAATTGCACAAGTTGTTCAATGGAGTAATGTTGCAATGGGCATTGCAGATAAGTGGAAGAAACGCAAAATTATTGATCAGGCCAATGAGGTGATTCAAGAAGATGTTTATTCTTCTGAATCAGAGCAGTTGGAAAAATCGAAAAGAAAATGGGGCCGTAAAAAATAATAATTATTCGGTAGGCATTAAATGTCAACGGAATAAAAATAAAATTTTAGGCATATGTTGTAGAATGCATCCGCGAAAGCAGATGGACAACCAGTCTAAGCAAATTAGATAATGAGATGGGGAGGAATTGTTGCATGACAACACAAAAGCCAAATTATAATGAAGTGAAGGAACAACAACTTGAAAGTTCATTGCCACAGCTTTATCAACCGCAAGAGTCGATCTATGAAGAGGAGCGAGTGAACATGAAGGATTTTGTTATTGGGGCATTAGTTGGGGGTATAGTAGGGGCAGCTGCAGGCTTATTGCTAGCTCCAAAATCAGGAAAAGATTTACGTAGCGATGTAGCAGTACAAGCTGTTAACTTAAAAGATAAGAGTGCAGATTTCTCGACAACTGCTAAAGATAAAACGGTTCAATTATCTAAACAAATTCAAGAACAATCTACACAATTAGTAGAGAAAGTAAAAACATTAAAATCAGCAAAAGCACCAACTGTTTTTGACGATGGTACTGTTTCTTTTGAGGGTGAAGAACCACTGGAAGATTTCATTCCTAGTGAAGAACCTAAAGCAGAGGATGCTAGTGAAAAAAAGGAACAAGCTGAAGAAAAAAGTGAAGAAGTTCGCGCTTAATAGATAAAAGGGATACGTTACATCTTATCAACGATGTAACGTATCCCTTTTTTAAGATATGGGCGCTTTTTCTAGTAAAATCTCCAATTTATCCCCGCCGAAAATCTCCATATCAAAGCTTGCCGGTTGGCCATTTCGTAAAATTGTAAAATTACCTTTAAAAGTAGTAGGTAGTTGCCAATTAGAAAAACGGAACACATCCTGGTATATCCAACGACTTCGATCTTTTTCTTTAAATGAAATTATTGCTCCATTTGGAACAGTTGAAAGAGGTGATACCACTACATGATTAACGAGAACTTCGTTGGCCATCTTTTTCAGCTCTAACACCTCGTTTTGAAAATGGATGATCATTTTATCTTCAAGTAAAACATTCATTTGGTCAGCAATCCGTTGAACAGTAGGGAATGTTGGTTGCTGAAATGTAAGTACATCACCATCTTGGACAGCATATGACATTTTAGCTGGTTTACCATTAATCATTAAATGAGCTGAAAACTCTGGTAAATACAGTAGTTTTCCGTCCACTTGAATATAAAATGACTCAAATTGTTTTACTAACTCCCAATTATTTGTGAGCTTAAATACATCCTCGACTGTTTCAGCTATTTCAAACATTACAACATCACGATCATTTAATGTGCTATCGAGTGATGTCGGAGAACCATTAACAGTTATTTGTGGTTCGATGACATATTTTGTATGTTGAATTGTAATTGTTTTAATGGCAGCATCATCTACAATATCTCTTACCGTAGCATTAGCTGGCTGACCGTCTTGGCCTTCAATTAGCTGGATAGCATCGCCTGTTTTAATCATCGTTTTTGTGGATGCCGGATGACTATTCACTAAAATTTCTGCCGGTTGACCGTGACCCCCAGGGATGAAAATATCTTGTCCATTAACATTCACTGATAATCCATGACCCGGTTTTCCATATAATTGCTTTGCTCGAATATTGGCTGCTAAAAATGCATCTGCAACGGTCATTTCTTTTAATTCAAAAAGGCGAACTACTTGTTCATTGACAGTGAGACTCATATATTGAATAGGCATTTTTTTTGCTGCAATGGCGATACCGATTGGGGTCACCAATTCAGGAGATGCTTTAATATGATTTTCCCTCGTTAAGTTTTGAATGGCGTCAATCCCTCGAACGGCAATGCGATTGGCAGGTAAATCTAGTACTAGTCCAAGTTCAGTTGTAAGATTTGGCGTTAAGCTACCTCCACCGACAAGCATTACCGCCTTAGGAGCAGTCTGATTATTAAGGCGTAAAATTTCTTCTCCAATAGCTTTTGCGAGTTGCTTAACAGCAGGTTCGATTGCTTGAAGAACCTCTTGTTTCGGATAATATTGATCAAAGCCTAAAATATCCTGAATTAAAATGTCTTCTTCTGTTTGCAGTTGACGCTTCGCTTCTTCAGCAACAGGGAAGTCGAGTAAGTAATGGTCACTTAAAGCCTCTGTTATTTCGTCACCAGCTGTTGGTACCATGCCATATGCGACAACAGTGCTTTTATCAGTAATGGCAATATCAGATGTACCAGCACCAATATCAACAAGTGCCACATTTAAACGACGCATTGTTGGGGGGATAAGTACATTAATAGCTGCAATAGGTTCTAAAGTTAGTGCATCCATCTCTAAATCCGCGCGTTTAAGAGCCGCGATAAGTGATTCTACGACAACTCGTGGCAAGAACGTAGCAATAACTTCAATTTGTGCTTCATCCCCTTGCTGATCGAGTAGGCTACCAATTTCTTCGCCATCTAAACGGTAGTATAAAACTGAATAACCAACGCAATAATAGTGGCTTATTTTAGCGTCTTCTTTATGTTGAAGAAGCTGTTGCTGTGCCTGTTGAACAGCTTGCAGTTCTAAACGACTTATATCTTCCTCCGTAAAAATTGGTCGATTACGTATATTGATCGTCACGCTTGCTTGTTCTGTTTTTAATGAGCGACCAGCCGCAGCGACGCTCACTTTTTTTAAAGGACCATGCTTCTCTTCAAGTTCATGTTTAATTTCATTGATTAAATCTGCCACATACATGACATTATGTATTTGACCATCAACCATGGCGCGTTCTTTATGTTCTTTTATCAAGATGTCTTCCACGTGAAAGCAGTCATTATCTTCAGCTAAAATAATGCCTACTACAGAACGTGTACCGATATCAAGTGCAAATAATTTTGAACTCAATGTACTCGCTTCCTTTCTCGTAATATGTTAACTTCTTTCAGCAAAATTCGGCTGGCATAGAGGAACTCAGGCTAAAAACTTCACAAACTGTGAAAACGCCTGAGTGACCAATATCGTGTTGGCATAAAGCCTCTGGCGGATGTCACGAATCGGAAAGGAGTCTTTGTACTCGCTTCCTTTCTCAAAATATGTTAATATAATTTAGCGAGTTGAAGCGCTAAATTAAAAATGCGTGACATTCTGTGCAACATTGATTATAATGTTGCTAATATCTAAAAATGTAACATACATTTCAGAGTTCTGAAAGTGTCTGTCGTGAGGAGAGGAGCAAGAAACATGAGCCAAAAAGATTTAGAAAGCTTACGTAGTCAAATAGACGGTTTAAACTTAGAAATTCTTCGTCTAATTAACGAACGTGCAGCAGTAGTTGATGAAATCGGTAAGATTAAAGAAAAACAAGGTGTGAATCGCTATGATCCATTACGTGAACGCCATATGCTTGATCTTATTAAAGAGCACAATCAAGGTCCGTTAAACCAAATGACGGTTGATTATATATTTAAGCAAATCTTTAAAACAGCTTTAAAACAACTTGAAGCGGATAAGAAAAAAGAATTACTTGTTTCTCGTAAGAAAAAATCAGAAGATACTGTCATTAATGTGAATGGTGAGCTAATTGGCCAAGGAAAACCATCTTTCGTATTTGGACCTTGTGCTGTAGAATCATACGAGCAAGTAGCAGCAGTAGCAGCATCTATTAAAGCAAAAGGTGAAAAGTTAATTCGTGGCGGCGCTTATAAACCACGTACTTCCCCATATGACTTCCAAGGTCTTGGATTAGAAGGACTTAAAATTTTGAAACGAGTGTCAGAGGAATACGGTTTAGGCGTTATTACGGAAATCGTTACACCAGGTCATTTAGAGGAAGCTTTAGATTACATTGATGTTATCCAAATTGGTGCACGTAATATGCAAAACTTCGAATTATTAAAAGCAGCGGGTGCAACAAATAAACCTGTACTTTTAAAAAGAGGCTTAGCGGCGACAATTGATGAATTCATTCACGCAGCAGAATACATTATGTCTAAAGGAAATGAGAACATCATTCTATGTGAGCGTGGTATTCGTACTTACGAAAAAGCAACTCGTAACACATTAGATATTTCTGCTGTACCAATTTTAAAACAAGAAACGCATTTACCAGTATTTGTAGACGTAACGCATTCAACAGGTCGTCGTGATTTACTATTACCATGTGCTAAGGCAGCAATTGCTATTGGAGCTGATGGCGTTATGGCAGAGGTGCATCCAGATCCATCTGTAGCACTTTCTGATTCACAACAACAAATGGATATCCCAACATTTGATGCTTTCTACGAAACACTACAAAAATTCATGAAGAGCCATGAAATCAATGCTTAACTTCTTTCAGCGGATGTCCAAACACTCGCTGAAATAGAGGAACTCAGTCTAAGAACGCCATGTCCTGTGGCAACGACTGAGTGACCAACATCGGTGCTGTTGTCGCTGCCGCTTCGCTTTGCTTAAGCACAAAGCCGATGCCAGACGCAATTATGCCGGGGCATAATTGATGTGTTGATAAACACCGCTTGCTTTAATCGGCAGGCGGTGTTTACTATATAATGACAAAATAATGACTAGAAAAGTACTATTTGTACTTGGTTTTTCTTTTCATGTACATACTGCTTCTTGAAAAGAATATCAAAATTATCGTATGATAAGGCTATAAAAGGAAAAAAGGGAGGCACGTGCGATGACTGTTACAATTTATGATGTTGCAAGAGAAGCAAATGTTTCTATGGCAACGGTCTCTCGTGTAGTCAATGGTAATCAAAACGTAAAACCGGCAACACGGAAAAAAGTATTAGAAGTAATTGAACGATTAGAGTACCGTCCAAACGCAGTAGCGCGTGGATTAGCAAGTAAGAAAACAACAACAGTTGGCGTGATTATCCCGGATATTGCAAACAATGTTTATGCGGAGCTGGCACGTGGTGTAGAGGATATTGCAACAATGTATCGTTACAATATTATTTTAGCCAACTCAGACCAACATGAAGATAAAGAGCTTCAGTTACTGGATACAATGCTAGGAAAACAGGTTGACGGTATTGTTATGATGAGTGATGAAGTAACTGAAAAAATGCAACAAACTATGGATCATTCACCTGTACCAATTGTGCTTGCAGGTTCAGTAGATGAATCGCAAACAATTGCGACTGTTAACATTGATTATTTCCAAGCAGCTTATGAGGCGATTACATTACTCATTCAAAATGGCCATAAGCGAATCGCTTTCGTAACAGGTCCGCTTACGTATACTATTAATGGAAAATTCAAACTTGAAGCTTATAAAAAAGCCTTACAAGACGCAGGTTTACCTATAGATGAATCACTAATCGCTGCTGAAGAATCGAGCTATGATATGGGCTTAGAGGCTTGGGAAGCATTATCCTCACTTGAAAATCCTCCAACTGCTTATTTTGCAGGTAGTGATGAATTAGCAATTGGATTAATTCATGGTGCACAGGATGTAGGCAAAGATGTACCTGAGGATATCGAAGTGATCAGCTTTGAAAATTCAAAATTAGCACGCATGGTTCGCCCACAGCTAACAAGTGTCGCATTACCACTGTACGATATCGGAGCTGTTGCAATGCGTTTGCTGACTAAATTGATGAACAAAGAGCCTGTTGAGGACGAAGCGGTTATTTTACCTCATCGTATTGAACATCGACAGTCTGTCAAAAGTAAATAACAGTAATTAACACGTAAATCTGAAAATGGATTTGCGTGTTTTTTTATAGACGGATTGAAAGCCGAATTGATGGCTAGAATGCCAAGAGTGACTGATAGTGGACTAAAGTAAAAATAAAAGCCTCACGATTGTCGTGAGGCATAGTGTTAAACGTGTTTTTCATTGCGAATAATATGAAGTGCTTTGGTTAACATTTGCGCGTTTTTTTCTTCAATCTCTGCCTTTCGAGGGATTGGCTCATACAATGGATTTGGATCCTCCCAAGTTGGAATAAAAGGCACTGGTGCTTCAGGCTGCCAACGATCTAACCAAGCTTGAGGTAGGGGTCCTGTTGGTAATTGCTGATCTGTCATTTCAAGCCATAGCATCGACCATGCGCGAGGCACAACACGCCAAATATCATAGCCTCCACCACCAACG
Organism: Lysinibacillus sphaericus; assembly: GCF_006864135.1. Classification (GTDB taxonomy): domain Bacteria; phylum Bacillota; class Bacilli; order Bacillales_A; family Planococcaceae; genus Lysinibacillus. Next base: position 35,808 of record NZ_SADV01000007.1, read on the forward strand.
GCAATCCATTTCCCTCCACAATATTCATGTGCTAATTTATGTGCAAGTTTTGGAATTTCTCTATAAATGTTCATTGTTCCATATAAATGTGTTAAAGGATCAAAATAATGTGCATCTGCGCCGTTTTGCGTTAACACAACATCCGGCTTGAAAAATTCAAAGACTTCTCGCATAGCTTTTTCATATATTTCTAGAAAACTCTCATCTTCTGTAAAAGCATCAATTGGAAAATTAAAAGAAGTGCCATATCCCTGTCCATTTCCGCGTTCCGTAATATTACCAGTTCCGGGGAAAAGATAGCGCCCTGTTTCATGAATAGATAATGTACAAACATCTGGATCTTCGTAAAAACTCCATTGCACCCCATCTCCATGATGGGCATCGGTATCTACATAAAGTACACGAGCATTGTATTTTTCCTGCAAATAGCGAATAGCTACTGTACTATCGTTATAAATACAAAAACCTGATGCACGGCCACGGAAGCCGTGGTGTAGCCCTCCTCCTAGATTGAGGGCATGCTCGGCTTTTCCTTCCATAACATAATCGACAGCTGTTAATGTTCCACCGACAAGCTGTGCACTTGCTTCGTGCATATTTTCAAAAATAGGTGTATCTTCGGTGCCTATGCCGTAGCTTTCACATTGTGCCTCTGAAAGCTCACCATGTCCTGCTCTTTTAACGATTTCAATATATTTTGGATCATGTGCAAGTAAAAGTTCTTCCTCTGTTGCGACACGAGCTGGAACGATATTCAAATCATCAAGAGCATCAATATTCTTTAACAAATCCATTGTAAGCGTCAAGCGTTTATGATTGAAAGGATGGGTATCTGAAAATTTATATCCGAGTTGCTCTGGTGAGTATATAAATACTGCTTTTTTCATTGTAATGAAACACCTGGCAAATTAGGCCATAATACATCAAAGCCTTCTTTACGAAGTTCTTCAATCATAGCTAGTGGATTGAGAGTTTTTACTCGGATACTTAAAATTTTATTTTGCGTATTTTCAGAGTCGGGATAAACTAAGACGCTTTGGACATTTGCATGGTGTTTACGAAAAATTTTAGTAATCTCAAATAATATTCCTGGTGTATCGGATACACGAATTTCTATTTTTGAGCCGGGTTCAGTGGCACCTGTTAACTCTAAGTATGTATAGAGTAAATCGGTAGTAGTGACAATCCCAACTAATTTTCCTCCAGAGACAATTGGTAAACAGCCTATTTTAGATTCATAAAAAGTAAGAGCTACTTCCTCTACGAAATCCAGTGGATGACCGACAATTGGATTTTTAATCATAATCTCTTCCACTTTTGCATTAAAAACTGGAGAATTAGGCTCATCCCGTAACGAGGAAGGCAATGCCTCTTTAATATCTCTTTCAGTGATCACCCCAAGAACATGATATTCCTCATCTACAACTGGTAAATGACGTACTTTTTTCTCACGCATGAACTTCAGCGCTTCAACCACTGTATTTGTCGGAGCCAGCGTGTAGGGCTCAACATTCATAATTTCTTCTACGATCATATACTCATCCCCTTTGTGTTGGTTTTAATACATGAAGCGATTTCTAAAGCGAAGTCTATCGAATCTTTCCATTGTCTCAGGAGGCACGCGTTTGCCTTCACGTGCCATCAGGCAGTTAGCGGGATGTGATGTAATTTCAGGGTCATCTGTCGCAAAATATTCGAAGTTGGCAGAGCCCATCATTTTCTCCATCATTTTTCGATAATCCCAAACGTTTAAACCAGTCCCTTTTAAGTCCCAATGCCAATAATACTCGGTAGTGATAACAAGATAGTCTTCCATTTCATCCCCCATAAAAGATACGGCTAGTAGTGCTTTACCAGCACCTGTACCACGATAGTCCGGAATGACTTCAATAGCACCTAGTTCAATCATGTTATCAATTCGATCCTCCGCCCAGCGTTCAAGTGGATCGGGATATAGATAAGTGACGTATCCTACAATAATGTTTTCATTTCGAATAATAATAATTCGTCCTTCAGGAAGTCCTGCAATTTCTATAATGGCTTGCTGCTGTTGCTTTGGAGGTCTAAAAGCAACCAAGCCTTCGTGGAATGAATATGTAGCTAATTTTTCTGGAGGAACAGGTCCTTCCACATACACAGTACCATGCTTTGTTTCCTTTGTGACAGAAAAAAAAGTTTTTTTGTGTTCCATAATGACACCACCTGAGTTTAATAGTTCCATTATAGCTGATTTCCTGCGGAAAAACGCTATCTTTTACAAAATATACCTGCGTTTTTAGAAAAATAGAAATATTAAGACATTCTTAATGAATTCGTGTAAAATAGTTGTATATTGCATCTGTTATTCAACAGATGAATGTAGTGTGAATAGGAATTCACTATTTTTACACCGCTTAAACTGTTGTATAACAAGTGCTGCATAACGTAGTTGTCTTTGGAGAAGGTGGCGAATTTTGAAGGGGGAAAATAATGAAATTACGAAGAGTTGAAATTTGCTTACTAATGTACTAAGGCGATAGCAAAGAGAGGGGTAGCTTCATGGGGATGAAAATGTTGGAGAAGTTGAATGCTTTACCTGGGCAATATAATTTGCTTGATTATGAGAAAGTTGCGGCAACACATGATTGGAGAGAGACAGAAAAGGGATTCAGTTGGTATGAAACAGGGCTTGTAAATATGGCATATGAGGCAATTGATCGTCATACAGAAACGCATCGAAAAAACAAAGTTGCACTTTATTTTAATGATGGAAAGCGTAAAGAGGCTTATTCTTTCAATGAAATGAAAAAGCTGACGAATAAAGCAGCAAATGTTTTTAAGGCAGTAACAAATTTAGAAAAAGGTGATCGATTATTTATTTTTATGCCGCGTTCACCGGAGCTTTATTTTTCTTTATTAGGCGCATTGAAAATGGGTGTAATTGTAGGTCCACTATTCGAGGCATTTATGGAAGGTGCAGTTTATGACAGACTTCTAGATAGCGAAGCTAAAGTATTAGTGACAACACCAGAGTTACTTGAACGTGTACCTTTAGCGAAGCTACCGCATTTGCAACACGTCTTTTTAGTAGGATCTGATATAGAGGAAACACCACAAATTTTAGATTTCAACAGACGTTTGAAAGAGGCACCTTCTCAATTTGATATTGAATGGATGGACAGAGAGGACGGTATGATTCTTCATTATACTTCTGGATCAACTGGAGCTCCAAAGGGCGTATTGCATGTTCATAATGCAATGCTTCAACAATATCAATCTACCCAATGGGTATTAGATTTGCGTGAAGACGATATTTACTGGTGTACGGCTGATCCAGGATGGGTGACAGGTACAGCATATGGCATTTTTGGCCCATGGTTAAATGGTGTCACAATGCTAATTGTTGGTGGGCGATTTTCACCACAAGCTTGGTACCAAGCTATTGAGGATTATAGTGTAACAGTCTGGTATAGTGCACCAACTGCTTTCAGAATGTTAATGGGTGCTGGTAGTGGTATGCTTGAGAACTTTGATCTATCTTCGGTACGTCATATTTTATCTGTTGGTGAGCCGTTAAATCCAGAGGTAATTCGTTGGGGGACTGATGAGCTAGGTCACCGTATTCATGATACGTGGTGGATGACTGAAACTGGTGCGCATATGATTTGTAATTATCCTTCCATGGATATTAAGCCAGGCTCAATGGGTAAACCACTACCAGGTATTCATGCGACAATTGTTGATGATGCTGGTAATGAAGTACCACCTTTTACAATGGGGAATTTAGCGGTTCGACGTGGTTGGCCTGCAATGATGCGTCAAATTTGGGGAAATCCAGAGCGTTATGAATCCTATTTCTTAAAAGGTGAATGGTATGTGTCTGGGGACTCTGCCTATATGGATGATGATGGTTACTTCTGGTTCCAGGGGCGTGTTGATGATGTTATTATGACAGCTGGTGAGCGGGTAGGTCCTTTCGAGGTAGAAAGTAAGCTACTAGAGCATCCCGATATAGTAGAGGCAGGGGTAATTGGAAAGCCAGATCCTGTCCGAGGTGAAATTATTAAAGCCTTTGTGTCATTACGTGAAGGTGTTGAACCTTCACCTACATTGATAGAGGATATTCGTAATTTTGTTAAGAAGGGTTTATCTGCACATGCAGCACCACGTGAAATCGAATTTAAGGATAAGCTACCAAAAACACGCAGTGGTAAGATTATGCGTCGTGTGTTAAAGGCGTGGGAGTTAAATTTACCAACTGGTGATTTATCTACGATGGAAGATTAATTATAAGAAGCAGGAATTTGTTCGGTCGACGAAAAATTCCTGCTTTCTTTTTTTCTGCCAGTTACATGTGGGGGAGCATTAGCCCTCTACTAGCGCCATATATAATGTTTGCTTACCATCTATTTCGACAATAATCGTGTAAGTATCATGATCATTTGTAGCGAAAATTCACTGGCAGTTTAGTAGCATAAAAATCTTTGAAAAATAGAGTGGATGTCGTCGTTTTTTTATTTCTCCAATTTTGTCTTCTTTTATAAAATCACCCTTTTTTAGAGATTCTTGATCGGATGCTTTTATATAGATTAATTGATCATTTTGTAAAATATCTGCTTGAGGATCTTCTTTAAGAATATTTTTTAGGCGAAACGACGGAAAGAAATCCGTGCAACGGAAGGAAGAGTCAAAGCGACGGAAAGTATAGCCAGAGCAACGGAAGGAATAGGCGAAGCGACGGAAAGAAATCCGAGCGACGGAATATCCGCAACGAAGGCGAGTATCTTAGATTGGATGAGCATTTCAGACCGACATGTGTACGAAATCAAGTGTAACAATGATTTACGGAAATTTACGTATCCCAGCACGTGGCCTTGAACTATGGAAACAACTGTATAAAGAGCGCACAGCCGTTGAACGTGTAAATGCATACCAAAAGCAATATTTTCAGTTAAACAATGTCCGTCAAAGAACAAGAAGAAAGGCGAAACTTCACTTCAATCTGGTGACTTTTATCTATAATGCCTGCAAGTTGGCAGTAGATCGTCTGAATGCTTTATTACAGACAAAAACTCAAGCAGCATAATTTTTATAAACGTAAGTTTTCTTAATAGGAGTAGTCTAGCTCTTGGAAAATATGATTTATGAAATTGATTCAAGTAAGTAAATTTACTTGGAGCATATCATCAAAAGTAGGAAATCACATTTGTTAAATCGTATGCCATGTATATTAGTTGATTGGAGTGGAGGCTGGGCGGCTCCTTGGGTGTCAGCGATAGAGGAACGAAGGCTAAAAGCATCACATCCTGTGATAACGCCTTCGTGACCAACATCGTGTTGGCCCGAGACCCTGGAGCGATCACAACGCGAGTGAAGCGGCACATCGGATGCCCCCAATACTTTATAAAAGATAAGCTTTTATCTTGAGTATTCTCTTTGTTTTATAGCGTGTAGTTATCCAAACTTTTTTAAAAGCATTCATTAAATGAAGTTTGTGAAAATTAAATAAATAAATAAAAATTCAGTTGACTTAATAAATATGCAGACGTATACTAATTTTAACTTAATTCAGAGGTGAGTGCATTGAAAGTAGGAATTGTTGGTGCAACCGGATATGGTGGATTAGAGCTTATTCGATTTTTACATAATCATAAAGCGGTGGAACGGATCGATTTATTCACATCTTCAGAAGAAGGCGTCATTTTTTCTTCTAAGTTTGGTCATCTCGTTCATATTGCCGATACACCTTTACAAAAAATTGATTATGGAACTTTAGAGGAATTTGATGTTGTTTTTACAAGTACCCCTTCAGGAGTGACAAGTGAGCTATTACCGCCATTGGTGGGGAAAGGTCCTAATTTAATAGACTTGTCTGGTGATTTCCGTTTACAAGATCCAGCAAGCTATGAAGCATGGTACGGTAAAAAAGCGGCGCCATTAGAATTCATTCAACAAAGTGTTTATGGCTTAACTGAATGGAATGCGGAAAATATTCAACATGCTCCTCTTATCGCAAATCCAGGGTGTTATCCAACAGCCGTTTTACTTTCGTTGTTACCATTGCTAAAAGAACGATTGATTGATTCAAGCTTTTTAGTGATTGATGCGAAAAGTGGGATTTCAGGGGCAGGAAATAAACCATCGCAAACAACGCATTTTAGTGAGGCAAACGAAAACTTTTCAATTTATAAAACGAATACACATCAGCATATCCCGGAAATAGAGCAGGCTATTTCAATGTTTGCAGGGGTTGATACAACCATTTCTTTTAATACTCATTTAGTGCCAATGACTAGAGGGATTTTATCTACTTCTTATGCACCTGTTATGTCTGGTGTTACAGAGCATCAGCTAGTAGCTTGTTTACAGCATGCCTATGAAAAGCATCCGTTTGTACGGATCGTTACAGATGTAAATAGTCTAGGAACAAACCGAGTAAAGGGTTCGAACTATTGCGACGTTTTGGTGAAGGTTGATAGTCGTACGAATCGTGCCACAATTGTTAGCGCCATCGATAATTTAGTCAAAGGGGCTGCAGGGCAAGCCATTCAAAATATGAACGTTCAATTTGATTTACCACAAACGACAGGATTAGATGTCGTGCCGTTCTTTTTGTAACTTAATTGGAGTGAATCTTTTATGTAGCGTCAGCTACTCTTATATGCCGAGTAAAATTGATTAACTAAGGAGGAAAGATTTTATGACATTAATAGCATCCACAAGTATTATGAAAAAATTATCAAGTAAAAATATTGTTTCACCAAAGGGCTTTAAAGCTGCGGGTTTACATTGTGGTTTAAAGCATAAGAAAAAAGATTTAGCTGTGTTAGTTAGTGAAGTACCCGCAAGTGTAGCAGGTGTCTTTACAACGAACGCTATACAGGCAGCACCATTAAAAGTAACGAAAGAGGTTGTGTACACAACGAAGAAAATGCAGGCGATGATTGTCAACTCCGGAAATGCTAATGCATGTACAGGAAGACAAGGTGCAAAGGATGCCCAAATAATGCAGGCCATCATGGCAGAAAAGCTAGGTATTGGGGCAAATTTAGTAGGTGTTTGCTCAACTGGTGTCATCGGTGAAATGATGAATATGGAGCCACTGGCAAATGGGATTAATCAGTTAGAGCCAAAGGATAATTTAGAAAGTGCTATTGATTTTGCACAGGCGATTATGACAACAGATACGGTTATGAAAAACACAAGTTACAGTACTATTGTTGATGGCAAAGAGATTATAATCGCTGGCGTAGCAAAAGGGTCAGGTATGATTGAACCAAATATGGCAACAATGCTAGGTTTTATTACGACAGATGCAAATATTGAATCAGATGTCCTACAGGTTACATTATCTGATATAACAAATATGACGTTTAATGCAATTACAGTGGATGGGGATACATCTACAAATGACACAGTAGTTGTCATGGCAAACGGCTTAGCAGGAAATGCGGCTTTAACTCCTGACCATCCAGATTGGCAAAACTTCTACTATACATTGAAAACAGTAGCTGAAGACTTAGCGAAAATGATTGCTAAAGATGGTGAGGGTGCAACGAAGCTGATTGAGGTTGAAGTTGAAGGGGCATTTTCGGATGAAGAAGGACGTAAAATTGCTAAAACAGTAGTTGGTTCACCACTTGTGAAAACGGCAGTATTTGGCTGTGATGCAAACTGGGGACGTATTATTGCTGCTGTAGGCTATAGTGGCGCAACGGTTGATCCGGAAAAAATTACGATACAAATTGGCGGTGTAACAATGGTTGAAAATGGTGAGCCAGTGCCATTTTCGGAAGATGGGTTAATTCAAATTTTAAAAATGCATGAAGTGAAAATTTATGTGTCTCTTGGTATTGGGGAAGGCAAAGGGCATGCTTGGGGATGTGATCTCACTTATGACTACGTTCAAATCAATGCCTCATACCGCTCGTAAACGAATGGTCATTAAGCTTGGTGGAAGTACGTTAGATAGCTTAAATGAGTCGTTTTTTGAGAATTTTAAAAAACTCCAAGAAAGCGGCATACAGCTTATTATTACCCATGGTGGTGGCCCAGCAATTACCCGTGAACTAGCGGTGCGCGGAATAGCATCACATGCTTTAAATGGTATTCGTGTCACGAGCAAAGCTGCAATGGATATTGTACAGTCAACGTTAATAGGAAAGGTCAATCCTACGCTTGTTCATGAATTAACAACTTCTGGCATTGCTGCAATTGGATTAAACGGCTTTGATGGACAGTTAATTTTAGCAGATTTTCTAGATAAAGATGTATACGGTTTTGTTGGTGAAGTGAAAACCATCAATACATCTTTGCTAGAAGCAGTAATGAGTGCCGGGGTTGTACCGGTTATTGCTTGCGTGGGATCAGATGAACATGGTCAGGCATTAAATATTAATGGAGATACGATAGCAAGTGAAATAGCATTAGCGATAGATGCGGATAGCCTATTACTAGTAACGGATGTAAGCGGTATTCGAATTAATGATGAATATCAACCGAAAGCAACACGTTCCTCTATCAATCAATGGATTGAGGAGGGGCAAATTTATGGTGGGATGATACCTAAAGTTCAAGGAGCTCTCGAATGCTTAAGTGCAGGTATTCCATCCGTGCAAATTGTTGGAGAATCCTTAGTGGGTACGACGATTTTATCCGGGGGGTGAAGAAAACCCGAATGAGTAAAGTTTCCCTTCATCCTCACGCAGTAACAGTCATTCTTCTTCTTCATAAGGGTGACCGTTCTTATGGTATAGAAGGAGCAATATAGTTGTTTAGTGAAAATGATTGTTATAGCAAACTTAGTAGGAGTTGATAAAATGAGTGCTTTATTTGGAAACTATGGCAAGCGCCGCGCCCAAATTGTCAAAGGGCAAGGAACTGTTGTAGAAGATTCAGCTGGGAAAAAATATTTAGATTTTACAAGTGGAATCGCTGTAGTGAGTCTTGGTCATTCACATCCTGCAATCGTGAAGGCTATTCATGATCAAAGTGAAAAACTTTGGCATATTTCTAATTTATTTGATATTCCCGGTCAGGAAAAGGTTGCGCGAAAATTAATAGCAGATACTCACTTTTCTTATGCATTTTTCTGTAATAGTGGGGCGGAAGCAAATGAAGCGGCCATCAAACTCGCACGCAAGCATACCGGAAAAAATCATATTATTACTTTTGAGAAATCCTTTCATGGGCGAACTTTTGGAGCGATGTCCGCAACAGGGCAGGGCAATGTACATAATGGCTTCGGACCGCTTGTTGAAAAATTTACGATTCTTCCTTTTAACGATGTGGCAGCACTTGAAGCAACGATTGACGATTCTGTTGCTGCAATTATGCTTGAAATGATTCAAGGTGAGGGCGGTGTTAATAGTGTATCACCAGAATTCGCAGCAGCAATCGCTAAAGCCTGTGACGACAAAGGAATATTACTAATAATCGATGAAGTTCAAACAGGTATTGGACGAACAGGAACAAGATATGCCTATGAGCAAACGATTTTAAAGCCAAATATCGTGACATTGGCAAAAGGGCTAGGTGGAGGATTCCCAGTTGGTGGAATGCTTGGAACAGCCGAGCTATATGAAACATTTAGTCCTGGCACACATGGGACAACATTCGGTGGAAACCCACTTGCGATGAGTGTTGCTGAAACCGTGCTTAATCATGTTTTTGAGCCTGCTTTTTTACAAAATGTGCAGGAGCGATCTTCGTATTTTGTTAAGCAGTTGAAGGAGAATCTACCGTCTACATATACGGTACAAGGCCAGGGCTTACTTCTTGGCATTGGTTGTGGCGATACTGAGGTAGCCTCGTATATAGCTGTAGCAGAGGAAAATGGCTTATTATTAGTAGGGGCAGGACCAAATGTTATTCGTCTACTACCACCATTAACCGTTTCAAAAGAGGAGATAGATGAGGCAATTGCGATTTTAAAAACGATACTGTTATAGTATCTGGACAATTAAATACGATGAAAATGAATCTGCTAGACTTTCTTTGTAAGAAATCTAGCAGATTGTTTTAATGCTTATCAAAAAAGACTTAACATCATAACATGGGGTTGATTTCCGTTCCGGCTGGGCGCTTTGTTGCTGCGTTACACTGCGCTTTCGCACAGAGCAACGCTTCCTGGAGACGTTCGATAAGCCGCTTCACTCGCGGTGCTCGCTCCAAAGTCTCAGCGATCCCCAAGGAGTCGCTCAGCCTTCACTCCAAGCAGAATACGTTTTAAAAAATGTCATCCGCAATTTTTGGGTAGTTTAGTAAAATCCTATTGAAGCTCTTTTACTAAAGTTTTCACTAGAGTAGGGAGCCAATCATGAAGTTGACTAAATGTAAAGCCTGCCGCTTCTGCTTTTGTAGTTGACATATACCAATCTGCCGGAACCCCATATGGTGACTGCGATATTTCATCGTTACCTACCAGAGAAATTTTTGCAGACTTTCCGGTCGTTTTTTCAATAAGCCCAAGCAAATCTTTTAACGAAATTGCACCTGCAGCTGTGGCATTATAAGGTCCTTCAATTGGTGTAATGCCAGCAAAGTATAAAAATGCAGCTGCTTCGTCATCCGTAATAAAGCTCATCTTTGCTGCGATATTTGGTAATGAAATAGGTTGTTCCTGTAAAACTCGTTCAACATGAAAATGTAAACGGCGTGTATAGTCGTTTTCCCCCATAACAATCGGGAAACGTACAGCGACAACAGGGAATGTGGCTTCTTTGAAAAGTACTGCCTCTGCTTGACGCTTACCCTCTCCATATGAAAAATCTTCACGGTTCCCCATCCGAACTTCATAATCATATGGATTAAAATCTTCTTCTGTTTTGACAATGCCGTCTATTTCGTAGGTTGATAGAGTAGATGTAAAAACGAACTTTTTCGTTTTACTTTCTAAAATTTCACATATTTTATGAGCTTCGTTAGGAGAATAGCAAATATTATCATAGACAATATCCCATGTTGTATTGGATAGTGCCTGTGACAACGAATCGGCATCATCTCGATTAACGATTAGCTGCTTCACCTTTGTGCCGAAAGGATTCCCGCTTTGTCCACGTGTTAAAATAGTTACGCTATGACCGTTTTGAATAAAGAGTTCAACAAGCTTTTTACCAAAAAAACGAGTGCCTCCTAAAACTAAAATGTCCAATTATTTCCACCCCTTCAAATTAGTAGTCCCCTTTATAATGACAAAAAAACAGGCATACTACAATTACTTTTAATTGTAGTATGCCGTGTAAGATGATTATTGGGTAGTTGGTGGATTAGTCGGTGGAGTTGGTTTTCCGTTGTCTCCTCCGTTAGAGCCATTCCCGTTATTTGAGCCATTCCCGGTGTTTCCGGAACCATTCCCGTTATTTGAGCCATTGCTGTTATTTCCGGAACCGCTGCCGTTATTTGAGCCGTTTCCGTTATTTCCAGAACCACTGCCGTTATTCGAGCCGTTTCCGGTATTTCCAGAACCATTGCCGTTGTTTGAGCCGTTCCCGTTACTACCATCTGACCCATTGCCATTTTCCGAACCGTTTCCGTTATGGTTCGAGTCATTCCCGTTAGTAGGTGGGGTCGTTGGAGGATCTTTTTCTTCCTTGTCTTTTTCAGGTTGTTTGTCATTCGCAATACCACCAGTAGAAACGACATTAGATTGCGATGAAGTTAAACCTGTAATATCGACAGCGACAACAACATAGGCTTGACCACTTGCTACCGTCATACTTTGTGATGACTCAAGCACTGATCCGACAAGCGTTTTACCACCGTTTGTTACTTTATATATTCGATAACCGACAACAGCATTTGAAGAGCCTGTCCAAGATAATGTATTGCCATTAACTGAAGCGGTTACTGCTGCTGGCGAATTGTGATCTGCCGGGAAATCAACAGCTGATACCGATGAATTCGATAATGTCGAATTTTTTGGTAGTAGGCTGGCTGGATTACCGCCAAGTCTGCCTAACATTCGTTTAATAAATGCCTGATTAATACCTGCGCCACCTGGTTTTACAAATTCTGGTGGTGTGTTAGGGAGTGCATTATACGTTTTACCTTTAATCGTCACAACCTTTGAGGAAGCTAAGCTATCATCAGGCTGCGAAGGTAAAAATACTTTCGCGTTAAACAAATCAGAGCGTACGAGACCAGCATTAGCACATGCTGCTGAAGGTGCTAGACCAGAAATACCACAGAATGATGCAGTAACAACGTTTTTCGGTTGCTTAAATCTAGTTTTTGGGGAGATTAATTGTGGATCGACATCATACACAGAATTCATTAATGATCCCCATAGCTTGTTAATTCGCACACTAGGCTGTTGATACGTATTATTAAATGTATACAGTGATTGATTGTTATCATAACCCATCCATACACCAAGAGAAACATTCGGGTTATAGCCAACTAGCCAAACGTCTTTATAATTTTGCGAAGTACCTGTCTTAGCAGCAAAGTCAGCAGAGAATTTAAGTGAATTTCTTGCAACTGTACCTGTTCCTTGTGTTAACACATCTCGTAACATATCTGTAACGATATAAGAAGTTTCAGGACTAAACACTTGTTCAGGTTTAACTTCGTGTTTATATATGATATTTCCATTTTGGTCTTCAATTCTATCAATCATATAAGCGTCAATGAATTGACCGCCGTTTGCGAAAGTTGCATAGGCGTTGGTGTTCTCTTCAACAGTAATACCATCTTTTACTCCTCCGATCCCAGCTGCAAGGTTTGTAAAGTCATCAGGTTGTAAAGTTGAGATCCCCATTTTTACTAAATAATCGGCAGGACGTCTGTTAAGAATATCATAATATAGACGTAAAGCAGATAAGTTTTGTGAACTAGCTAAAGCTTCACGTGCAGGTATAAGTCCTCGTTCATCATTACTAATATAGTTGCTCGGACTCCAACTGCCAACAGAGAATTTTACGTCGACTAATGGGCTACCTGCACCGATTACACCGTATTCTATTGCAGGTGCATATACGAGTAATGGCTTCATTGTTGAGCCATTTGAGCGTTTTGCCTGTGTAGCATAGTTATAATTTTTTAATTCAAAGTCACGACCACCGACAAAGCTTAAAATACGTCCAGTATTATTTTCAATTAAAATACTGCCGACCTGTACAGGCATTTCAGTATCCACTGCTTCACCTGTTGCAGGATCCTTGTCTTTAACGGTGTAAGTATGACCGTAATTTTTGAAGTTTTCCGCTGCTTTTTGCATCGCATCGTACATATCCTTATTTATAGTTGAATAGATGCGATAACCTTTTGAACGGACATCACGATCTGCTAGTATCGTATACTTATCTTTTAATTTTTTTTCATTTTTTAAGCGTTCTGGATCAATACCATCTGCTACCGCTAGTTTTTCAGCAATAATTTCTGTCGCGCGACTTTCAAGCTCATATGTTAGCCATGGGTAGCGATCCTCTGTGCGCATCTCTGGTGAACGGAAGTCAGCGGTAATATCATAAGCGAGTGCTTCTTTATATTGAGCTTCGTTAATGTAACCTGCGTCTTTCATGCGATAAAGTACAGTTTTCATACGATCAATACCCTGTTGAAGAGCTTCTTTACTTTTAAGTGCACCTGTATTTGTAAAAGGTGTGTAAGTAAAAGGTGCTTGAGGAATACCAGCTATATACGCTGCTTGAGGAAGCGTTAAATCCTTTGCTTTTACATTGAAAATACCTTCAGCAGCTGTTTCAACCCCTGCAATGTTTCGACCGGAAGAGTTACGACCGTAAGGAATTATGTTTAAATAGGCCTCTAAAATTTCTTCCTTTTTCATAAAGTGCTCTAAACGCATTGCGAGTAAAAGTTCTTTTGCTTTTCGCTCGTAAGATACTTCGTTTGTTAATACTTGGTTTTTTATAAGTTGTTGTGTTAGTGTAGAACCACCAGTTTGAGTGGAAGAGTTTGTGACGTCTTGAAGTAGCCCGCGGATGACAGCTTTCGGAACTATTCCGTTATGTTCACGGAAATACTCGTCCTCTGTCGCTAATACCGCATTAATAACATCAGGTGCGATATTGTTTAATGTTGTTGCCCGACGGTCTAAATCTGTACGTAATTTTCCGATATAAATATCATTGGCAAAATAAATCTCACTTGTTGAATCGTAGTTGAAAATTTCATTTCGTAATTCTTGCTTTGAGCGTAGTGGCTCTTCTTTTACAAGTGACGCAAAATAGCCAGCGCCAACTGACCCGGCAAATACAGTACCTACCAATGCAAAGACTAAAAATAGTAAAAATAAGTTCCAGGTAACACTTCCTGAAATACGTAATTTCTTCATCCATTTTTGTTGAATTAATTCATCGATCTTTGCATTGATTTTCTCAATCCAATCTTTCAATGTATCGACCTCCTAAAATCTTGTTTATTATAGCACATATTGATTTAGGTCGAACATAGTTATTGACAATGAAAAAGAATCGTATAGAATAATGCTTATAGTTTTCTAGTGATGAAGAGCTTGCAGTAGTGTCTATATTCCCTGTTTAGAGAGCCAGCGGTTGGTGAAAGCTGGTCATAATGTAGAGACGAATTACGTGCTTGGAGCTTAGACGTGCGCGCCTGCGATAAAGGCGGTTGAATGAAGAGGAAGATGGATGACATCTTCAAGCCGGGTGGTACCGCGTTAGTTATTAACGTCCCTGCATGCAATGTTTTGCGTGTAGGGACTTTTTTGTTTCTAAAATAATTCTCCCTACACAACATATTAAACACTTAGGAGGAATAATAATGACGAACGAATTATTACAAGACTTAGAATGGCGTGGATTGTTATACCAACAAACTGATGCTGAAGGTATGAAAAAATTATTAGATGAACAATCTGTATCTTTATACTGTGGTGTTGATCCAACTGCGGATTCTATGCATATTGGGCATATTGTGCCACTTTTAACGCTACGTCGATTCCAAAAAGCAGGCCACCGTCCGATTTTGTTAGTTGGTGGTGCGACTGGTATGATTGGAGATCCATCTGGTCGCTCGGAAGAACGCCAATTACAAACTGTTGAGCAAATTGATAAAAATGTTCAAGGTATCCGTAGTCAATTAGAGCGTATTTTTGACTTTGCAGAAGATGGTAATGGTGCTCAATTAGTGAATAATCGTGACTGGATTGGCAATATAAATACGATTGAGTTTTTACGTGATTATGGGAAATTAATTAACGTGAATTACATGTTAGCAAAGGATACGATTGCATCACGCCTTGATACAGGGATTTCATTTACTGAGTTTGCGTATACTTTAATTCAAGGTATTGATTACAATCATTTATACAACCATTACAACTGTCGTATTCAAGTAGGTGGCTCTGACCAGTGGGGGAATATTACAACAGGTTTAGAAGTTATTCGTAAAACACATGAGGAAGAAACGAAAGCTTTTGGTATAACAATTCCTTTAGTAACGAAAGCAGACGGTACGAAATTTGGTAAAACAGCAGGTGGAGCTGTATGGTTAGATAGTAAGAAAACATCTCCATACGAGTTCTACCAATTCTGGATTAATGCTGCAGATGCTGACGTTGTAAAATACTTAAAAATCTTCACATTCCTTTCTCGTGAAGAAATTGAAGCTTTAGCAGTATCTGTAGAAGAGGAACCACATTTACGTAAGGCGCAAAAAGCACTAGCTGAAGAAATGACTCGCTTAATTCATGGTCAAGAAGCATTAGACCAAGCAATCCGCATTACAGCTGCTTTATTTTCTGGAGACTTAAAAGCACTTTCTGCTGATGAAATGAAGGATGCGTTTAAAGATGTTCCTTCTATTGAATTGGCGAAAGAAGATAAAAACATTGTGGAATTATTAGTGGAAGCGGGTATTTCACCTTCAAAACGTCAAGCTCGTGAAGACGTAACAAATGGTGCGATTAGCGTGAATGGTGAAAAAGTCACTGAATTAGAATATGTAATCGACGGCAAAGATCGTTTAGAAGATGCATTCAGCATCGTTCGTCGCGGCAAGAAAAAATACCATATGGTGAAGTTTGTTTAATCCGAACAAACATGTCAAACATCCCCTCGAAATTTGAGGGGATGTTTCTTTCTTTTGGTTGAAAAATGGTCAAGGAGCGCTCTCCTATGGGCGAACATTTAGCTGCTATCTTAGCTTTGCATGCGCTGATGCTGCGCTTTATCACTCTAAAAAAGTAATATGCCTCGAAAATACACGCTAAATAACCCCTTTGCTTAGCTGAACAGCCACACTTTGTTTAGTAAGACAATGCCACTAACAATTTGTTAGTTAAAAAACTAGGAAGCCTTACGTGCTTATATTCTTCGGAGTGGAGCATATTCGCTAGCTTTAATGCACCCTCTATGAGGCGTGGTGATGGGCGACAATAAAGCCATTCCTCCATTACGTGAAGCTGTTTCATTTTAACGGCTTGAAGCTCCTGCGCTTGTGCACGCTTTAATAAATTAGCCGGTTGAATACGCTCAAATGCAACCCCTACCCAAGCCATCATAATATAGTCTGGGTCGCGCCTTACAACATCAGCCCAATCAGTTTGCACGCTTGCTAGTTCTACATCTTGAAACAGATTTTGCCCACCAGCAATGGCACTTATTTCAGTTAGCCAATTTATGTTACCTGGTGTAAAGATAGGGTTTGGCCACCACTCCCAATAGAGAGTTGGTTTTTTAGGGATCGTTTGAGCAACTGTGCGAAGACAATCGATACATTGTAAATATTCCTCAGAAATTTCTTTTGCACGTCCTTCAACTCCGCAGGCTTTACCTAAAGTATGGAGATCCTGTGCGATTTCCTCTAATGAATTAGCATTAAAAACAATATGGGGAATATTTCTAGCTTGTAATGCTTCAATATTTTTTTCCATGCCAGGGACACTTAAGGATGCGAGTACAAGATCAGGCTGCAACGCCTCTAATGCATCCATATCAATTGATAAATCTGGGCCAAGCTGAGGTAAGTTTTTTACTGCTAATGGCCAATCCGAAAAATCATCGACTCCAACAAGCTGATCAGTCAGACCTAAATAAGCAACAAGCTCGGTATTACTAGGACAAATTGATATTAAACGCATCTTCTTATCTCCAATTCTTTTTAAGAAAAGTATAGCTAGTGTTGGAATCACATACAATGACAGAATGTTTTTCTCAATAAAAAAAGGCATGCCAAGAGACATGCCTTCTGATTACTTATTAAGAAAGTGCGATAGCTTCGAGTGATTCTTCTTCTTTCGCTACAGGGCCCATCGCATTTGTAATAATTTGTTTAATGTCTTCTAAAATTGCCTTACGTGGGTTTGTTGCAGCACATACATCTAACATTGCATTTTTCGCTAAGATTTCAATATCCTCATCCTTCGCACCTAGTTCGCGGAAGCCACTTGGAATGTTCAAATCGCTAGAAAGATTTTCAATTGCTACAATTGCCTTCTCCGCAGCATCACGTTTACTTAATCCTTCAACGTTTTCACCTAACAATTCAGCAATTTTTGCAAAACGCTCAGTACGTGCTGTTAAGTTAAAGCGACAAACATGAGGCAATAAAATAGCATTACAAACACCATGTGGTAGATTATAGAAGCCACCTAATTGATGAGCAATTGCATGTACGTAGCCAAGTGAAGCGTTATTAAACGCCATGCCTGCTAAAAATTGTGCGTAAACCATTTGCTCACGTGCTTCTAAATCAGCACCGTTTGCATAGGCACGTGGTAAATATTCAGGAACTAACTGAAGTACCTTTTCAGCGCAAGCGTCAGTAATTGGTGTTGCGTTTGTCGATACAAATGATTCGATCGCATGTGTTAATGCATCTAAACCAGTTGCCGCTGTTAGAGCAGGAGGTAAGCCAATCATTAGCTCTGGGTCATTAATTGATAGTAGTGGAGTAACATGTTTGTCCACAATAGCCATCTTCACTTTACGAGCTGTATCCGTGATAATCGTGAAGCGAGTCATTTCACTTGCTGTACCAGCAGTTGTGTTAATAGCGATAAATGGCACTAATGGGTTTTGTGATTTGTCAACGCCCTCGTAATCATGAATGCGTCCACCATTCGAAGCAATAAGTCCGATACCTTTCGCTGCATCGTGTGCGCTACCTCCTCCAAGAGAAACGATCGAGTCACAGTTTTCAGCATGATACACTGTAATCCCATCTTCAATGTTTTGATCTGTTGGATTTGGTTCTGCTTTCGGGAAAATTACTACATCAATTCCAGCAGCTATAATGATGTTAGCAATTTGTTCAGAGAGACCTAGTTTGTGTAAGCCCTCATCTGTTACGATTAATGTCTTTTTCACTTCTAAATCATTTAAGCGTTTACCAACTTCTTGAATTGCTCCAGGTCCAAATAAGTTTGTTTTCGGCATAACAAATTGCTTTAGAACGTCTGACATATTTCCAACCCCTTTAAAAAAATTGTTATTGCTTGAATGATGGTGAACCACCTTTCGAAATTCATAGTATTCTATTCTTTGTAAAAGTTCAACTCGTATTTTTATTAAAATTGTTAATTTTAATTGTGTTATTATTTTACAAAAAAGTTAGCCTTATTTTTTAGTTAGCAGAAGGTTGAATTGTCTAGAAGCGCTGATTTTAAAAAGGTTTAAAAATCGTTTTCCTATGAAAACAAAATATATTTTTTTGAAATATGTTCTATTTTAAAGAAGTGTTGAATAGTAAATAACTGATATTTTGTTATTACTATAATAGTAGTGGTTAAGTTTTTTTTATTGTGTAATTACTATTTTGAAGTACATAAAATCGTCATAGTTTATAGGAATATTTAAAATTATTTGACCCTCCTTTTTAAATTGTTTAAGGAAATCTATAATGCGAGAGTTACATAAAGAATGTCCGTATATCCGAGTAAAGTGCGCATATAGAAAATTGCCGTTGAATCTGAACTGATAGGAGGATAACCGCTATGAGCATTAAAATGATATACCTCCTGCTTATAACCGAACCAAATTGCTACTAATAAAAAGTTGGTTACAAGAAGAGCCAGTAAAGCTTTTTTATGAAAAGTAATGTAACAGATTTTCTTTAAAAGTAATTGGACGCTTATTTCCTTGCTTTGATGCTTTTTAAAGGGAACTAAGAAAAAATCATAATGCCACTATAAACTAAAACCCGCACAGTAAGTTCAGAAACCCCCAATATTTCCTCCTTTGAATTTTTAATATGTCTTATTTAGATTTCCATAAAGATAAAAGGATTCCTTTTTCATTGGTATATATTAATTAATATTTACAAACTGAAATGAAAACTTATTAAAGTTTTTATTTTCTGGGCACTTTTCAGGAATATTTGCCATTTTATTGAATACTATTACAATGAAAATATATTCAATAAAGGGGTGGGGGAGATGTCAATTAGACATGAACAAAAAAAACAACGAAGGGCCTTGATTTTACAATCTGCATTAGATTTGTTTATTCGGAAAGGATATGGTGAAACGAAAGTTGCTGATATTGCTAAAGCTTCTAATATGAGCATGGGGTTGCTTTTTCATTATTTTGACTCTAAGGAAAAGCTTTATGAAGAGCTAATTCGCATAGGGTGTGAAAGACTTCAGATGGATTTTAGTTTTACTAACGAATCCCCATTAGCTATTTTTACAGCTGCTGCTGAGGAGTTGTTTGACATGATTCGTACAAACCCATCTGCAGCAAAAATGTTTGTCCTAATGGAGAATGCACAACATCTTGATTCCTTGTCGGAAGATTTAAAAGTAATGCTTATGGAAGCAGATAAAGTAATAAGAAAGAGTGTTCCATTAATAGAGAAAGGGCAAATGCTAGGTGAAATTAAACAGGGTAATGCTGAAGCCCTTGCAGTAGCATTTTGGTGTTCTATTCAAGGAATCGCTCAATACATTGCACTGCATCCCGAAACTCCTTGTCCCGATACGATGTGGGTTATTTCAATCCTTGAAAACAGGGAGGCGGATTGAAAAATGAAAACAAAACGCAACTTAATAATCTTTATAGTTGTTGTTTTGCTATGTGGTTGGCTTGGTGTTTTTGTAGATCGCTTCGTCCCTGAACAGCCTAGAGGTGACACGCTTGGAATGGGCATTTGGCTAGTGTTTCCACTGCTGACAACTATACTGTTACGTGCCTTTGCGGGAGATGGTTGGCGAGATATTGGCTTATTACCTAATTTGAAAGGTAACATAAAATGGTATATTGTCTCGCTCCTAATCTTTCCTGGCGTCACTTCTATAGTTTTGTTAGTAAGCGATCAATTTGGCTGGATGGATTTTTCGGATTTTAATTTAGATGCGCTTGTTTCGGTTTTCGTTGGTGGTTTACTGATTCAATTTATTAAAAACTTTTTTGAGGAATCCGTTTGGAGAGGGTATTTGACAAGTAAACTTTTAACGCTAAAAGTAAATGATTTTCGGTTATATTGTACTGTTGGTAGTGTTTGGGGAGCATGGCATATTCCGTACTTTTTGGTGTTCCTATCAGAAAGTGATATCTTCAGTGTACTTCCTGTAGATAGATGGCTATTTGCGTTAATAGGTATTGTGACGATGATTTGCTGGACAGTAATGTATACAGAAATTTATTTAATGACGAAAAGTATATGGCCACTTGTCCTTATGCATATGACAGAAGATGCGCTTGTAAATCCGCTTATTCTTGATGGCTATATTAAAATTGCTCAAGGGAAAGAATTCCTTGTTTCCCCAACGGCAGGCATTATTACTACAATTCTTTACCTAATGGTAGGGCTTTTATTGCGAACTAAACGAAAAAAGCTGGAGAGAGAAATTGTATCAAAATCAACTACGGCTGTTATCGTGAAAATTTGAACTTTTTGGCGTTGTTGCTGCCGTTACGTGAGAACTGCGTTTTCGCTTAGAGCTGTTGAAATGGTGAAGTAGATAAAAATTTCCAAATCGGTTTAATTTGAGTATTATTAAACTAACGATGCAGATGCAGGATAGTTTAATAAGAAAGGGAGATAACAGTGGGATATTGGGAGAGGGAATTATTTAAAATTGGAAGGAGATCCTCCCCATTTGTCGAATTGAAGTAGATGGAAAAAGGAGAAGTTTTATGGAAAGAGACCAACTTAAACAGAGAATATTAAGAGAATCATCTAAATTTATTTCATATTTGAAAGAACTAATTAGCGAGAATAGATTTGACGACAGTGAAGCGTTAGAAATATCGTGGCTTGTCATAAAAAATGGACCTGAAAGTTTATCGGATAAACAATGGTATGTTTTTTTAGAGAATGGTATTTTACGTGATAAGTATGTAGATAAATGCGAAAGATGTTCTGAACATATTCCTTGGTCAAATATGAACAGTGCTATATTTATCAATAAAGATTATCTTTGTGCTAACTGTAGTTATTTCGAAAATAAAGTTACCTTCCACGATTATCTGTAAAGGGTTATCTAATGTACCTAGAAATGCACTGTGTCAAACAGTGTTTTTTTGTAAGTAAACTTTTCTTATAATGGACCAACAAAAAAAGATGGAAGCAGTACCCAATCTATGTGTTTAGTCATTCATACCTACAAATGCGTTAATATTTAGCTCGGAAATAACGATATGTAATACATTATTAAAAGCAAAAACCCTAGAGAACCTTAATATAAAAGGCTTTCTAGGGTTTTCTAAACTACTCTTTGTAGAGCAATTTAATTATCGTGAGTAGTACTCTACGATGAATGCTTCGTTGATTTCAGCTGATAATTCAGAACGCTCTGGAAGGCGAGTGAATGTACCTTCTTTTTTGTCAGCATCAAATGTTAAGTAGTCAGGTACGAAGTTGTTTACTTCGATTGCTTCTGCTACTACAGCAAGGTTTTGAGATTTTTCACGAAGAGAAATCGTTTGACCTGGTTTTACGCTGTATGAAGGAATATCAACGCGTTT
Source organism: Lysinibacillus sphaericus (assembly GCF_006864135.1). Lineage (GTDB taxonomy): Bacteria > Bacillota > Bacilli > Bacillales_A > Planococcaceae > Lysinibacillus. The sequence continues at coordinate 57,680 of NZ_SADV01000007.1, forward strand.
GCCATCTACTAAGATGTGGCCGTGGTTTACTAATTGACGAGATCCACGACGAGTACGAGATAAACCTAAACGGTAAACTAGGTTGTCAAGGCGAGTTTCAAGAAGGATCATGAAGTTTTCACCGTGTACACCTTTCATTTTACCAGCGCGGTCAAATAGAGTACGGAATTGACGTTCGTTCATGCCGTACATGTGACGAAGTTTTTGTTTTTCTTGAAGTTGTAAACCGTATTCTGATAATTTTTTACGTTGGTTTGGACCGTGTTGACCTGGTGCGTAAGGGCGTTTTTCGATTTCTTTACCTGTACCGCTTAGTGAGATACCAAGACGACGTGATAATTTCCAAGATGGACCTGTATAACGAGACATAATGTTGTCTCCTCCTTTAAATTTGGTTTTTTTGTTGTAAAACAAAAACCAGTAGTACCCATTCTTATACGCATTTTATTTTCATGTATTTTCGCCTATGCAGCCGTTAGGTTACGCAATACACCATCTATTTGTTTAGAATCTGTTTAGTTATACTAAATAGAATAGAGGAATAAAATACAGTAATAAGCTCATACCACTGCTGCGTTTATTTTACACAAACTCCATTGTAACGGCTTAATACATAGACGTCAATTATTAGACTAACTATTTTCGAAAAAGGGTAATAGTATAAATTTCCTCTTTGTACATATTTCGATACACAAGAGTAGTTAATGGTACAGTGTAAAATGTAAAATGTAAAAGTAAAATAGAATAACATAGTCAAAATGACACAAATTATGTATACTATACTATAAGTTAATAGTATTGATTTGGACGTTATATAGAAAAGGTGATTTCATGACAGACCATTTACAAACGCTAAAATATATAAAATCAGATGTTTTGAGCATTTGGGTGAGTTCTAAGGAACAAGCCGGTTTTAATGAGTATTTTTGCTCATTGGAACAGTGTCTAAAGAAGCGCTTTGGAATTGTAAAAACGGCATTTCTTGGTTTCGAAGGTAATTCTTTAATACCTGTTGAAGAAATGGCTACTTTAACAATTGAAACAAAACTAAATGCTGTGTCATGGTTAATGATTGAAGCTAGCTTTTATCAACAGAAGTTGGTAAAAGTCCCTTATATATTAAAAGAAAAAGAAGCATATATGATGATGACCGATATGGTACTTTTCCAAACAGATGGCAAAACTCCAATTGGTGTGCTACTCGTTGAGGCAACCGATGCCTGGACAGACTTTATGGCTTCGGATTATGGGGAAGAGTTTGTTGCAACGCTCACGAAGTTCTTTCAGATAATTAGAGAAAATCTTCAAGTAAAAGTGAATGAAGATCAATATAGAAAATTGTACAATATGACAGATTTATTTCATTCCACTATGGATATTGATTTAATTTTAGAAAATGTCTTGAAAAATATTAAGGATAATTTTCCAGAGTTTAATGTAGAGCTTATACTATCGAATGATCAAGACCGCCATACGACGATCGATATTAAGCTATTTGATTACTTATCTGAAAGACCTGCGACAATTGAGGCTTTTGTCTCAGGAGAGCTGACGACGGAGCTAGCAAGCGATTTGAATTGTCGATTATTAAACGCCCCTATAAAAGGAAGACAAGCTATTTATGGTATTTTACAAGTAAGTGCACCTACAACATATCTTTTTTCAACGACTGAAAAAGATTTTGTACGAATGCTAGCACAAACATCTGGAAATGCGTTAGAAAATGCGAAATTATATCATCAATCACATCGCCTTGTAAGTGATTTACAACTCATCAATGAAACATCGCATCGTTTAAATATGAGGATTGACATAAATGAAATGTTACTTTTCCTTCAAAAACAGTTAATGAAATCTTTTCAACCAATGGAAGTTTGTTTCGCTTTTAAACATAATGATACCTTTAAAGTGACGGATGCTAGTACAGCCTTATTCAATGCAGAGAAGGGTCAAACATATATAAAACATGTTGAACATCATTTTGAACATACCAACGATCCACTATTTATTGCCGATTTCAGTCGATTAACCCCTAATCAAATTGAATATCATTCAATTATGGCAATCCCGATTTTAATGGAAGAAAAAATTAATGGCTTTAGTATTGTGTTGCACAAGGAGCCATATTTCTTTTCATTTGATAGCTTTAAATTAATGCAATCATTAATCCATCACTCTTCTTTAGCAATTGCAAACTCTATACTACGTAATCAACTTCAAGAAATGGTAGATTTGGACCATTTAACAAAACTATATGCAAGAAGTTATTTAGATCAGTATGTAGAAAAATCTCTTAAAAATGATCAATCAGGGATGTTTTTACTTATTGATATTGATAATTTCAAACGTATTAATGATACGTATGGTCACCAAATTGGTGATAAGATTCTTATGCAAATTGCGGTACAGTTAAAAGAAACGATTGGAGCTCGTGGCATCTGTGCACGCTGGGGTGGAGAAGAAATGTCTGTGTATATCCCAAATATTAATGAGAAAGAAGCAATCGAATTAGCAGCTACAATCGTTGCAAAAATTCCAAATACAACAGATCCTCAGGTGACTATTTCAGCAGGTCTCATAACATGGGACGAACAGTACCATCCAGCGTTTCAGTCTGTTTTCCTCCATGCAGATACGGCGCTATATGAAGCGAAAAACAGTGGCAAAAATCGATTTTGTGTTCATGATCGATCTTATCAAAACAATTTATGAAAATAAAACGTCAGCCTTATGCGCTGAAATGCCCCGAAATGACAATACATCATTTCAGGGTATTTTTTATAAATGGAGAAGTAAGGTATTAACGAATATCTCTAACCCCTCTTGATCTTCTTTTGAAAAGCGGTTTACGATTGGACTGTCGATATCAAGAACACCGATGACCTGTCCTTCATTTATTAAGGGAATAACAATTTCGGATTGGGATGCGGCATCACAGGCAATATGTCCAGGGAAGTCATGTACGTCTTTTACTACTATTGTTTCTGCTTTGCCTACAGCTGTTCCACAAACTCCGCGTCCAATTGGTATTCTGACGCAGGCAGGTAAGCCTTGGAATGGCCCTAATACAAGTTCATCCCCCTGTAATACATAAAAACCAACCCAGTTAATGTTTGGTAGGAATTGATTTAGTAAAGCAGAGGCGTTGCTTAAATTAGCAATGCGATCGCTTTCTCCCGTAAGTAAGGCATCTAACTGTTTTGCTAATGTATTATATTGCTCGGCAATGGGCCCTTCATAATTAATTTGTGTAAACATAATAGCACCTCGTTTGAAAGTTATTTATTTTGGAAATATACATTATAATGTTGATGTAAATCAGCAACACTATGAGCATCTGAACCAAAAACCATTGGTAGCCCAATCGATTTACTATAATCGATAAAGGTAAAAGGTGGATAAGGTTCCTGACAATATGGTTTACTTAAACCAGCACTATTTAAATCTAGCTCATAGCCTTCTTCCTTCATTAAATCTAAAACTTCTCGAATCCGCGTAGAATCATCAATTTTCATCTTATGTGCTAATTGAAATTTGTGAATAAGTGAAGGATGTCCAATGCGCTTAGGCTTGTATTGCCCTAAATCTGCTTTAATGGATTGTAGGACGGTATCATAATATAAATTATACACTTGTTCAATAGAGCCCACTTTTTTTGAAAAAGCCATAAAGCTTTCTGGAGAAAAGTCTATGCATTCAAAGATATTTTGCCATTGTAAAAAATGGACTGATAAAATAGAGTCATCTAAAAAGTGTCCATATGTATCAAGAAATTGACGAGTTTCTTGTTCAAAGCCTTGAATATAGTCAACCTCAAGACCGATATGAATGCGAATGTCTTGTGCGTACTCCTCTTGAAGGCGTTGTAAATCTTCAAAATAAGGCATTAAAAATTCTGGATTCATACCACTATCTTGCTGAGGTGTAGGGTCAGTAAAATTCAATGGTAATGGTGCATGTTCTGTAAAAGTGATATCAGTAAAGTTGTGAGAAATTGCTTTTTCAATGTATTGCTTAAATGAATCAGAAGTACCATGTGGACAATAAGGACTATGAACATGGCCGTCACATTTCATAAAATTACCACTCCTTTAGCTTTTGGATCAAACACTTTTATTTGCGCAAATTGTTCGAAATTTAAGTAGGTGTTATTCTTGAAAGGCGTAAATACATAAAAAACACTCAAATTTTAGTACAAAAGGCGATAACATAGTATATAATAAATACAACTAGCCAATTCGTTTATTGTAGAATAGGAGGCTTACGATGGAGTATATCATCATTCCGGTTATCCTACTATTAATTTTAGCAATAGTAGGATTTATGATGCGACGAAAACATACAACAATCATTACTAAACTTGAAAATGAAAAATCACAAATACAAAACAATCCCATAAATGAGGAAATTTCAAAAGTTAAATCTTTGAACATGAACGGTGAAACGGAAGAGATGTTTGAACGATGGCGTAATAGCTGGGATGAAGTCATCGATGTACATATGACAAAAATTGATTCACTTTTATTTGATGCAGAGGATCAAATCAATAGACTTCGTTTTAAGAAAGCAACGTTAATTGAACGCGAGATAGAAGATTACATTCAAAAATGTGAACAAGATAAAGATAAAATCTTAGAAGAACTAAATGAATTAATTGGCAGCGAAGAAAAAAATCGTATTGAAATTGAACAATTAAAAGAATACTATCGCTCTGCACGTAAAACATTGTTAGCTCACCAACATTCATTTGGTGTAGCATTACCGGCTCTGGAGAAAAAGCTGGAGATGTTTGTTCAAAAGTTTGAGGAATTCGATGTACTTACTAGCGAAGGGAATTATTTGCAGGCTCGAGAAATTGTTATTGGATTGAACCAAGAATCACAACAGACATTTGAATATATTAATGATGTCCCAACAATTTTGACTGAATTGCAAGTAAAGCTACCAGGAGCGGTACAAGAATTACGTAGTGGCCAGCGTGAAATGGAGGAGCAATCCTACTATTTACAGCATTTAGAGCTAACTAAGGGGCTCGATAAATTTGATGAAGAATTTGCAACATTAAAAAATGAATTAGCAGAGCTTAATTTAACCGTTGTTAAACCACGTGTAGCTGAAATAAATGAAGAGATTGATCACTTTTACGATCTACTTGAAAAAGAAGTTATTGCTAAAAATTATGTTGACCAAAATTGTGATCGTTTATTAAGCTCAATTACTAATGTTATAAGTTCAACAAGATTAGTAAGTGATGAAGCAACTTTTGTGCAGCAAAGCTATCGTTTAAATGAAAAAGATGCAGAAATTCCAAAAGCTGGATTAAAGCAATTAGAGGCTTTACAACGTCGCTATGATTTATTAGCGATGCGTGTTAGGGAGGAAAAATCTGCATACTCAAGTTTGCAGGAAGAATTGATTGAAATTAACGAGGAACTTGAACGTATTCATGAGGAGCAAGGTCACTTATCAAATACGATGAAGAAGCTCCGAATTGATGAAAACAAGGCCCGTGCACAAGTAGAAAATTTAAAGAAAACATTACAAGAAACAGATCGTCTATTGAATAAGGCGAATATTCCAGGTATCCCTGAAGAGATGGACGCTCGTCTAGATGAGGCAGCAGAGCATATTTATGTAGTTATGCAAAGCCTTCAAGAGGTACCACTCAATATGGGAACAGTTCATAACAATTTAAATGCTGCAACACTTTGTGTAGAGGATGTAAAAGCGAAGGCGCATGAATTGATTGAAAATGTAATGCTGATTGAACGTATTATTCAGTATGGTAATCGTCATCGTGCCACAAATTCAAAATTGCATACTTGTTTAAGAGAAGCAGAAAAATCCTTTAATCAATTCCGCTATTCCAAGGCATTAGAAGAGGCTGGAACGGCAGTTGAAGAAATGGAGCCAGGTGCTTTAAAGCGAATTCAAGAACTTGTAGCAGAAGAAACAGTATCAAAATAGTCAAGTTTAATAAAGAATTACATCAGCTGTCTAAAAGGTATAATTAATACTTTTTAGACAGTTTTGTTATAAAGGTGCAAAATTCAATAAACATATGATTTTACGTCTTGGGACGGTTGAGGAAGCTACGCATTCATTTTTAATGAGAAATGGAACGGGAAGCTTGACATGCTGTCTCACAACGATATTGATTAAAAACTATTAGAGGTGTGTCAAATGCAATTATATATTCGGGAAATGAATGAAATTTTTGCAACTGATATTTTAGGTTGGAAATATGAGGAACCGTATGATTTTTATAACAATGATCTATGCGATGAAGCTCTAAAAGAAATTCTTGAAAGTCCATATTATTCAATTGTCAATGATAAAGAAGAGCTAGTTGGTTTTTTCTGTACAGGAACATCAGCACAAGTACCTATAGGACGTGATTATAGTGCGTATTTAGACGAGTGCATTGATGTGGGGATAGGGATGAAGCCTGAGCTAACAGGAAAAGGTTATGGTTCAGAATTTTTTTCATTTATTTTAAATCAGCTACAACAAGAAAATCATAGTCCCCTTCGTTTAACAGTAGCTACATTTAATACAAGGGCTATTCACCTGTATGAAAAATTAGGCTTTACAAAAGTCATGGAATTTACAGCTTCAACTGAATTTATAACAATGAAGAAAGATTGAAAATAAGCGTGTTGACTAGGATTTATAGTGGTGAAATTCGCCTTCAATACGGTGTTGAAATATAGTTTAAATATGGTCGCTGAAAGTTGAGGATGGCATTTATTTAAAGCATATGTCATGTATATAAGTTGATTGGAGTGGAGGTTGGGCGACTCCTTGGGGCTAAGCGTCACAGATGAGACCCTGGAGCAAGCATTGCGTGAAGCGGCTCATCGGACGCCGCGCCCAGCCGGAACGGAAATCAAACTCATGTTATAGTAATAAGCCTAACAATGCAAAACCCAAATTTTTATATTCAGGAAACGCTCATAGTAAAGTTTAATATGCCATTCTATAATGGGTGGTTTTGCACATTAAAAGCAAACGAATGAGTGATTAAATTAGGATAATTGTTAAAGTTAGTAGTCAATCGCTGAAGATTGCGTTATGATAAATACCGTTAAATCAACGTTTTGAAAGTGTGTGAATATTAATGGAAGTTAATACAATCTATTTAGACAACAGTGCAACAACAAAACCTTTAAAAGAGGTTATGCAAGCATTTATGGCAGTGAATGAGCAGTATTATGCCAATCCTGCTTCCATTCATGCAATGGGTGTTGAATCCAACGAATTGTTAATGCGTGCACGTGAGCAAGTAGCAGATATTTTGCAGACAGAAGCAAAAAATGTGCTATTTACATCAGGTGGTACTGAATCCAATAACACGGCTATATTTGGTTTAGCACGTAGCAATACACATAAAGGAAATCATATTTTAACAACCGAAGTTGAACATCCATCTGTTCTTGAATCTGTTAAGCAACTTGAGCAAGAAGGTTTTGATGTTGAATACTTACAAGCCGATAAAAATGGCGTTATTTCTTTAGAGGAGCTTCGCACAAAAGTGCGCAAGGATACCATTTTAGTAAGTATGATGCATGTAAATAATGAAATGGGTGCTATCCAACCAATTTTTGAAGCTGCAAAAATTATTCATGAATCAAGTCGCGCAGCTTTTCACGTGGATGCTGTACAAAGCTTTGGAAAGTTACCGATATCTTTTAACGATGAAGATGGACCAGACTGTATTTCAATTTCTGGCCATAAAATTCATGGCTTTAAAGGTTCAGGTGTACTAGCGTTCCGTAAAAAAATGAAATGGCAACCATATGCACTTGGCGGAGGGCAGGAGTTTGGTTTACGTAGTGGAACAGTAGCTGTACCGCAAGCAGTAGCTTTATCCAAAGCAGCCCGAATGGCAGTCGAGACGATGAGTAATCGTGCAAAAAAATATCGACAATGGAATGATGAAATATGTACGCAATTACGTGGTTATGGAGATGTAGTGCATATTTTATCAACCCCACAAGGTGCGGCACATATTTTATCTTTTAGTATTCGCGACTTAAAAGGTGAAGTCATTATCAATGCATTGCAAAAACGCAATGTAATTGTGTCGACATCGAGTGCTTGCTCATCGAAACAGACAAAAACAAGCCATGTTGTTGAAGCTTTAAATATTGATGAGCACTTTAAAAAGGGTGTTATTCGTATAAGTTTTGGAGCGCATGTAACAAATGAAGATATAGTAAAGTTTAAACAAGTATTAGATGAAGTATTGATGGAACTTAAAGGAGAATATTAAAAATGATTTGGAAAGAAATTTTAATTCGATATGGAGAGCTTTCTACAAAAGGTCGCAACAAGATGGATTTTATTCGTCGTTTACGCGAGAACATTCGTCATGCGTTTGCGGATTTAGGACATTTACACATTCGCACAGAGCGCGACCGTATGTTTATCGCCATTCAAAATGAAACACAAATGGACGTTCTATTAAAAGGATTACCTAAAATTTTTGGTATCCAATCTTTTAGTCCAGTGGCAGCATGTGAAAAAGACATGGAGGCCATGAAAAAACTTGCCATAACAATTATGGATACATTTAAAAATGAGCAGCTTACTTTTAAAGTAGAAGTAAAGCGTACAGATAAAACATTTCCGTTAGAATCACATGCTATTCAACGTGAAATTGGTGGTTATGTATTACCACAATATCAAAATTTATCAGTAAAGGTGAAACAGCCTGATATCGAGCTTCGTGTAGAGGTGCGTCATGATGCAACATATATGATGGCACAAGTTATTCCGGGTGCAGGTGGAATGCCTGTAGGTTCGAATGGTAAATCTTTATTAATGCTTTCTGGTGGAATAGATAGTCCTGTTGCAGGTTATTTAATGATGAAACGTGGAGTGCGCTTAGAAGCGATACACTTCTTTAGTCCACCTTATACAAGCCAAAATTCATTAGAAAAAGTAAAGGTGCTGGCTAATGAATTAACGAAATTTGGCGCTAATATACGTTTACATGTTATTCCTTTCACTGAAATCCAAGTTCTTATTAAAGAAAAAGTACCTTCTAATGTATCGATGACAACAACTCGTCGTATGATGCTAAAAGTTGCTGACAAAGTACGAGAAGAAATTGGTGCATTAGCAATTGTTACAGGTGAAAGTCTTGGACAGGTAGCAAGTCAAACTCTTGAAAGTCTAACAGCTATTAATGCCGTAACTAACACACCGATTTTACGTCCATTAATCTCATCAGATAAATTAGAAATTATCGATATTGCAGAGAAAATAGGCACATACGAAACGTCTATCCAGCCATTTGAAGACTGCTGTACAATTTTTACTCCAGCAAGTCCAAAAACAAAGCCAAAGCTTGAAAAGGTTGAGCATTACGAAAGCTTCTCGGATTTTGATGAGCTAATCGAACGAGCAGTGAAAAACCGTGAAGTCTATATATTCCCGAAAAAAGAGCAAGAAGCCGATAAATTTGCAGATCTTCTATAGAAGAAACTTGCGATTTCCTAAGCTAACGAGCCGACTCAGAAGTCTTGAGTCGGCTTTTTTGTTCATTTCCTTCGCAGGCACAATTTACCTATAAAATTTTCGTATTAAAAATCTAATATCGCACATTCTATATTCACAAGGAGGTGAGAGACATGACTTCAACAAATCGCAGTTCAAACAAACTTGCTGTACCTGGTGTAGAGTACGCTCTAGATCAAATGAAATACGAAATTGCACAAGAATTTGGTGTTCAATTAGGAGCTGACGCTTCAGCTCGTGCTAACGGTTCCGTTGGCGGTGAAATCACTAAACGTCTTGTACAAATGGCAGAATCACAATTAAAAGGTATGCCAAACAACAACCTATAATTGCATAATCAGCAATTATTAACATTAAAACCAGTGACCGTAAAAGGCACTGGTTTTAGTTTGTTTAAATTTTTTATTTTTATCCCGTATTAACGGACTGTATCAAAAGAGAAGCGAGTTGTTCCTATTTCAATTCAATGAGAGCAAAGAAATAGGTGAGGCTAACTGCCCGTAAAAAAGCGATTGGTGAAAGCTAATTAAAGTTTCACCTTTATCCTACAAATGATTTAAATGTAGAGACTGTATTTGCAATATCCTCACTTTGGCAAATTGCAGAAATAACTGCTATTCCATCAGCACCTGCTTTAAATACCATAGGAGCATTTGAACAGTTTATGCCTCCAATTGCAACGATAGGGAGATCCGGATATTGCATCCGAGCTTGTTGTAAAAAATTAGTTCCCCTAGGTGGATTGGCGTCACTTTTAGAAGTGGTTGAAAAAATCGGACCAATTCCTACATAATCAGCATCATATTGTAGAGCAGTTTGTAATTCAGCTTGTGAATGAACAGAAACACCTAACATCATGTTGCCAATTTTATTACGCACCATCGGCACAGGAAAATCCTCTTGCCCAATATGAACACCGTCTGCTCTAAGCTTTATAGCCAGCTCGACATCATCGTTGACGATAAACGGAACATGATATTGTTGACAGAGCTTTTGACATTTACGAGCAAAATCTTCATAGGCTTGCCCAGTTAGTGTATTTGGTCCTTTTTCACGATATTGAAACATCGTAATTCCAGATTGCAGAGCTTTCTCTAAAACGTTTAATGGCTCGTGTTTGAAAACATTACTTGTACCCATTATAAAATATAGCTGTAGATCGTCACGTTTCATGAATGATCACCTCGCAGGAATTCTTCAAGTTTTGATAAGCAAAATGATTTGTAGGACCATGTCCATTACCGATTGATAAATCATGAGTTATAGCTAATTGAATAAATTTTTTAGCTTCTACAATCGCATCTTCTATAGATAGTCCACGACCAAGAAAAGCAGTTAATGCTGCGGAAAACGTACAGCCTGTACCATGCGTATTTTTGGTTGCAATACGAGTGGACTGCATGGAAAATGATCGATCATCTTGGAAAAATACATAATCAGTTGCATAACATTTATCCTCTAAATGACCGCCTTTAATAATGACGCATTGTACGCCAATTTGTAATAAGACCTTAGCTGCTTCTTTAATATCTGCTAAAGAATTGATTTTCCTTCCAGAAAGGGTTTCGGCTTCAGGAATGTTCGGTGTGACGATTGTTGCTAAGGGTAGCAAGTAACTGCGTAATGCCTCAATTGCTTCTTGCTGTAATAAGCTTTCGCCACCTTTTGCAATCATGACAGGATCTACTATAAGCGGACTATTTATTGCATTTAAAATCCGTGCGATTGATTGAATAATTTCCGAGGAAAACAGCATTCCGGTTTTAATAGCACTTATTGAAAAATCCTCGACAAGCGCTTGGAGTTGTTTTTCGACAAAACTAACTTCAATTGGTAAGACATCCGATACCCCGAGTGTATTCTGGGCGGTTAAAGCTGTAATAACAGACGTTCCAAACACCTTTAATTCCTGGAATGTTTTTAAATCAGCCTGTATCCCTGCGCCGCCACCACTATCAGAACCAGCAATTGTCGTGACAATATGCATCATTGTTCACCACCCTTGGAGAGGCGGTGTAGTTCGTTCAATACTGCAATTTGAAAATCGCCAATATATGGGGTAGAAGAAGCAGCTTGCTCTGCCACTTTTTTATAAAGCGATAATGTTTCTATTAATTGGTCAAATGGCTTATTTCCTACAAGGTAGGAAGCACAACAAATGGCACTCAATAAGCAACCTGTTCCAGTGGCTTCTGTCATTTGTGAATTTCCACCTGTAATCCATTGCTGATGTTCGCCATCAGTAATAAAATCCTTTTCACCGGTCACAATAACAATACAATTGTAAAGCTGAGCTACTTTTTGTGCCTCAACTTCTAAAGAAATTGAACCACTACCACTATCTACGCCTTTTTGTTGCCATTCTATATCGGCTATTGCTGCAAGCTCTCCGACATTACAACGAATAGCAGCAAAATTTATTTCCTTGAGTAATTGTTGTACCGTTTGTTTCCGGTAAGTTGTTGCACCTGCAGCAACAGGATCTAAAACAACGGGAATGCCAAGAGCATTTGCTGTTTTTCCTGCAAGTAACATTGATTCTTTCATTCGCTCATTAAGGGTACCGATATTTAGTAATAAGCCTGAGGCAATTGCGACCATTTCTTCAACTTCATGACTGTCATCTGCCATAACTGGTGAAGCGCCTATAGCTAATAAGCCATTTGCTTGGAAATTAGCTACAACATAATTAGTAATGCAATGAATGAGTGGATTTTGTTTACGGATAGTATGAAATAACATTTTTAGTCCTCCTTGTTGGATGGACGTAAGCGTGCAAAAAAGGCTCTTTTTCGTGTAGAAAAAAACACGTAAAAGAGCCTTTCATCAGTAAATAGATGTGAATTGCTCCCTACGTCAGTATTAACTAACAGGTTCAAAGGGTCAGGTTTTACCTTCTCAACTCTAAATGAGTCCCCCTGCAATCATGCTTTTAGTTGACCAAAATGTACCATATTATTCATTCGTGTTCAATAGGTTTTTTTCTTCATTGCGAAAACAGCACTAATGCTAAGTCGAAATGGATAGTACCAATACGTGACTGATGCCATATTGTAGAGCATGATAGTTGTCACGACTTTAATGAATTGGAGTGAATTCCATTGAAAATGATAAAAATTGAGTTTTATAATGAGCGTACAAAAGGGGGCATTTGCCATGAAAAGAGAAGATTTAATCGCACCAGAATGGTATAACATTTCAGATGAAATTGAAAAATATGCACAGGATTCTACTAAAAATGCATTATTAGTTTATAACGAAGATGAGGAAATTCAATACTTAACATATCGAGCTTTACTTGAAAAGGCAAACCAGGCAGCACATGTATTTACATCTCAAGGTTTAAAAAAAGGTGATGTTATGTTGGTCATGGTGCCAAGATCAGTTGAAGCGTATATCGTTTATATTGCTGCCTTAAAGGCAGGCTTAACCATTATACCTAGCTCAGAAATGCTAAGAACGAAGGATATTGAATATCGAATCAATCATGCCGATGCAAAAGGCGTTGTTGCATTTGAACCTTATATTGAACAATTCGATAATGTGGGAAATTTACAAGAAATACAGCAGTTTGTCATTGGTCATGCACATGAACCTTGGCAGCCATTGCTTGAAAAAATGCAACATCAACCGACGACTTACATAAGTTCTACACCGACTAAGAGTACAGACATTGCATTTTTAGCTTATACGAGTGGTACAACAGGCAATCCAAAGGCAGCGGTTCATACACATAGCTGGGGTTATGCGCATTTGCGAACTACTGCACCAAATTGGTTAGGTGTACAAGAAGGTGACATTGTTTGGGCTACCGCAGCACCAGGTTGGCAAAAATGGATATGGAGTCCGTTCCTTGCTACTTTAGGAAGTGGAGCGACAGCATTTGTTTACAAAGGTCACTTCGATGCGGCAACCTACCTTTCATTGCTTGAGAAATTCAATATTAATATTCTGTGTTGCACACCGACCGAATACAGATTTATGGCAGGACTTGAAAATTTGCAAGACTTCAATTTAAGTACGATACGTCAGGCTGTGTCAGCCGGTGAACCTTTAAATAGTGAAGTGATAAAAGTATTTTCCGACGTCTTTAATGTACAAGTACGTGATGGTTATGGACAAACAGAGAATACATTACTTGTTGGAACAATGGTAGGGATGGAGGCTAGAATGGGCTCAATGGGCAGACCTACCCCAGGTAATACGGTTGAAATTATTAATGATTTTGGAAATCCTACTGTAATTGGAGAAGTAGGAGATATTGCTGTGCATTGTGAATCACCCGCGTTATTTAAGAAATATTTAAACGATCCAGAACGTACAAATTTACAATTCAGGGGCGAATGGTATATTACAGGAGATCGTGCATATAAAGATGAAGATGGCTATTTTTGGTTTGAAGGACGTGGAGATGATGTCATTATTTCGTCTGGTTATACGATAGGTCCATTTGAGGTAGAAGATGCGTTATTGAAGCATCCAGCAGTAAAAGAAACAGCCGTAGTTGCGAGTCCCGATGAAATTCGTGGAAATCTCGTGAAGGCATTTGTAGTGCTGACTGATGGAGTAGTGGGTGATGAAACGCTTATAAAAAAACTACAAAGCCATGTAAAAACTTTAACAGCTCCTTATAAATATCCTCGTGCTATTGAGTTTGTTACTGAGCTACCAAAGACTACATCAGGCAAAATTCGCCGTGTCGAATTACGTGAGCAAGAAAAAATCCAATATAGTAATCATCGTTAATTTCCTAGGAAATAATGTCGAAAATCAAAGTTCCTGCTTTTTTTATGAACTTTGATTTTTTTTTAATAGAAGATAATGTAGTATAGGTTGAATAAGCTGGATTGGTTAAATTTATTGCATAGTATTGGTTGGTTACTAAAAAATGGTATTTGTAAAATGTGTAATTAGTTTATAAGTGGATTGGAATGGTTAAAAGTATACCCCATGTTATGGTGCTAAGCATATTATTGCAATAAGAATGAAACAAATTTGGATATCAATCGTATAACGTTATGAGGAGGCGGAAAGATATGAATGGTAAAAGGTGGACCGCTTTAATAATTGCAGGTGTATTATTATTGTTTTCATTAGGGATCAACACAATTTTTGCAATTTTTAAATCGAATTTCTTTAGTAATTTTGATAGCTTGGTGGCGGGAAACGATTTAACTTTGATGGAAGAAGTTAAAGAAAGCGGCGAAATGGATAAACGTATTGCATACTTAAAGGTTGACGGTACGATTCAAGATGTTGGCTCAAGTACGTTTTGGGAACCAGTTTCTTATGATCATCAATTTTTCTTAGATCAATTAGAAAATATTTTAAATGATAAGACTGTGGAAGGTATCGTCTTAAGTGTTAATACACCAGGTGGCGGAGTAAAGGAATCAGCTGAAATCTATAAAAAACTCATGGAAATTAAAGAAGAGAGACAAATTCCAATCTATGTAACTATGGATTCGATGGCAGCTTCAGGTGGTTATTATATTTCAGCGCCTGCAGATAAAATATTTGCGCAACGTGATACAATTACAGGTTCGATTGGTGTCATTATGCAATCTATTAATTATCAGGCGTTAGCAGAAAAAGTTGGGATTAAATATGAAACGTTTAAATCTGGTGAACATAAAGATATGCTTAGCCCAATGCGTGAAGTAACACCGGAAGAGCGTGCTATGATGCAAGACATGATTAATGAAACTTATCAGGAATTCGTTCATATTGTGGCAAAAGGTCGTAATATGTCTGAAGCTAATGTGAAAAAAGTTGCCGATGGTCGAATTCTTAGTGGTAAGAAGGCTCTTGAGGCGGGCTTAGTAGATGAGATTGGCGATGAGGAAGCAGCAATTACTGCAATGCGTAAAGACTTTAGTTTAGAGGACGCAGAATTATTTGAGTATTCATATGAGACGGGTGGTTGGCCATCATATGTTGGGATGAAGATTGGATCAATGTTTGGCCCTTCAGCAGAGGAAAAAATGTTGATGAAAATTATGGCAGATTATAAAGCACCAAAAATGATGTACTTATATGGCGAAAACTAAGGAGGGAGTACAATGACAAACAATGATATTGTTATGCAAGGTTCACCCTCTATGGAGAATACGTTCCTAATAGATAAGCCAATTACGAATAAAAATTATGCGTTAAAAACGGCAGGCTTTTGGATACGTTTTTGGGCATTTTTATTAGATGGATTCGTTATTACAGCTATAGGTGGGATTCTCGTTAACCCAATTTTTTATTTAATGGATTGGTCATTATCTGAGTCTGTATGGTATGCACCGATTTCGATTATATCCGCTATTCTTTATTACAGTTATTTCGTATTAATGACGAAGTTTTTTGGGCAAACCTTAGGGAAAATGATATTTGGATTACGTGTTATGTCATTAAAGCATGATAAGCTTACTTGGTCAGATGTGTTATTCCGTGATTGGATAGGACGTATCATCAACAGCATTTTCATGCCACTTTATATTCTTGTAGGCATTTTACCAAACAATCAAGGTCTACATGATTTTTTCGCGGATACAACAGTCGTTCATGAAAAAGTTTATATTGAAAAAGATATTGTACAATCCTCTTTGCCAATCAAAGAGCAGAATACTGAATCTGTACCTCTAGAGGAAAAACCAGAACCTGAAAAGCTGGAAAAACATAACGAAGAATAATGGCTTGAGCTGTCTCATTACGGTGAGACAGCTTTTTATTTTTGTGAGGATAGAGGTGATTAATGGTTAGTTCATTGGAGAAAAGTCCCGAAAGTTGGGATGACATTTTATTTAATGTATACAATGAATAAAATTGATCTTCGTTCCGGCTGGGTGACTCCTTGGGGATTAGGTAATAGCGGAACGAAGACTAAATGTATCACGGTCTGTGATAACGCCTTCGTTATCAACATCCTGCTGCTGTCGCTTCGCTTTCGCGCAAAAAACATATGCTGCTCCAAGCTGCTCATCGCACACTATAAGGAAAGTGCTTAGTCAGAACGAAGATCAACCCTATTTTATGGTGATGAGCTTGGAAAATGGTGCAATCATAAGTAAGTATGGTAGAACAGGTTCGAAAAAAATCTTTCAAAACTATTTTGATGAGCTGTCTTAGTTGCAATTAATTCCCTCCATTTAGTAATATTATGTACATATGAAGATTAGGAGGCGTTTATATGGCACAAGTAACATTTAAAAATGGCCCAGTAACACTTGTAGGTAACGAAGTAAAAGTTGGAGACAAAGCACCAGACTTTACTGTATTAGCGAATGATCTATCACCTGTTACATTAAAAGATTCAGAGGGGAAAATTCGTTTATTTAGCGTTATACCATCATTAGATACTGGTGTTTGTGATGCACAAACACGTCGTTTTAATGAAGAAGCAGCAAATTTAGGTGACAATGTAGTTATTTATACGGTATCTGTTGACCTTCCATTTGCTCAAAAACGTTGGTGTGGTGCAGCGGGCATTGATGCTGTTCAAACAGTTTCGGATCATCGTGATCTTTCATTTGGTGAAGCATACGGTGTCTACATCCAAGAATTACGCCTTCTAACGCGTGCGGTGTTTGTTGTGGATGCAAATGACAAAGTGACATATGTGGAATATGTTCCTGAAGCAACAAACCATCCAAACTATGAAGCGGCAATTGCAGCTGTCAAAGCACTAGCATAATTTATTGATATTAGGCTAAGATATTACTAGACAAAGGGGCTGTGACAAGTTTTTGTCACGGCTCTTTTCTGCTTGAAAGGAAGTTGTGTATGGAAAATATCGAAAAGTTATTTGGTATGCTAAATGAACATGCTGAAAAGATAGAAAAAGAACATAATGTTACATTGCTAGAGGGGATTTTAGATGGTTTAGAGGCATGGTTAGATGGGGAAGTTAATTTTTCACAAGACGGTGCTACAAAGGAAGATGTGCGCAAAGCAATTCAAATTGCTGTTTTAAAGGGAATGCGAAAAGGTTCTCAGCCGAATCACCAAATGACACCTGATACTCTTGGATTATTAGTTGGTTATTTTGTGGAGCAACTATTTGCAGAGCGTCTAGAAACAGAAAAAATATCTATTTTAGATCCAGCAGTAGGTACAGGGAATTTACTATTAACAGTTATGAATTTATTAGACGGAAAAACAGAAGCTACAGGTGTAGAAGTTGATGAGCTACTTATTCGTATAGCTGCTGCTACAGCTGATTTGACAGAGCAACCCGTTTCCCTATTCCGTCAAGATGCTTTACAAGATTTATTAGTAAATCCTGCAGATGCTGTTGTTTGTGATTTACCGGTCGGGTATTATCCGAATGAAGAAGTCGCATTAGATTATGAACTATGTGCTTCAGAAGGAATGAGTTATGCACATCACTTATTTATTGAGCAGTCCATTAATTACACAAAGGATGGGGGCTACTTATTTTTCTTAGCACCAACCCATCTCTTCGAGTCTGAGCAGTCGAAACAACTGCATAAATACATTCAAAAGCATGCTTGGATTCAAGCGATTATTCAATTACCAGATACAATGTTCGCCAATAAAGCACTTGAAAAGAGCATTGTCATTTTGCAAAAGCAAGGTAAGGAATTCAATGCTCCAAAAGAAGTACTATTAGCAAAAGTACCAAACATGCAAAATAAACAAGCTCTTGCTATGTTCTTCGAAAAAGTGAAGATGTGGCAAGAAGGGAAATAAGTATAAAAGGTATCCAAAATAGGATACCTTTTAGTTTGCCGCTAAAATAAAATAGCTTTTACTTCGAGTCGTCGCAAAAACGAGAGGGGTGATTTTCGTTCCTCTATCGCTGATCCCCAAGGAGTCGCCCAGTCTTTACTCCAATCAACCAATGCACTGTGTACCTTCTAGCGTGTTACTTGATGATATAACGAAGCTTCAGCGAAGTGTAGAAAAACCCCGCTTAGCACTTTGGAAGGAGCGTCATAACTTTCCCGTTTTTCTCTATGGTGAGTCTTACCTAATAAATAATCAAATCTTTTAATATTATAGCTTCCGATGTCAATTCACTGCATGGTGTAGAACAATTGCCTTATTTAATAGGACACATTAATCTTAAAGTCATAAAGGTTTTTCAACAATAAGAAAAAGGTATCCAAAATTGGATACCTTTTATGTAAGACAAAATTAATTTTCAGGTGTACGGATTACAAGTACGTCACATTTAGCTGAGCGTACAATTGCTTCAGATACTGAACCGATTAGGAAGCGTTCTACTGCGTTTAGACCAGTTGCACCACAGATGATTAAGTCTGCGTCTACAATTTTAGAAAGCTCTTTTGTAATGATATTTTTTGGAGAGCCGTATTCAATTACAAGGTTAACATTTGTTAAGCCTTCTTCTTCAGCTTGTTTTTTGTAACCATTTAATAGCTCTTCAGAGAATGCTTGAGCACGCTCAGCAATTGAACGATCATATGCTTCGATTGCAGCGAATGAACGTGTGTCAATAACATTTACTAAATTTAATACAGCACCTTCGTTACGTTTTGCTACATCAATCGATTTACGGAAAGCGTATTCAGCTTCCTTAGAACCGTCTACTGCAACTACAATGCTTTTATATTTATTAGCCATTTGAATTACCTCCCTGATTTGTATATGTTGATTATACCAAATGATTTTCTAAAGGAAATACTTTCCGGAAGAAAAAATGTGAAGAAGTGAAGGCATTTACATGCACAAAAAAATAAAAATTACTATCAAAAAGCAATTTTTTTGTTACTTACGAGGCATTCTCCAGAAAATCTCTTATCGACGAGAATAACTAATTACCAATATATTAATTGGAATGTTTACTGTTGTTAGAATATTAGGAATTTTATCTATTATTATTTTAATTAAAGCATTTTTTGTTTATGTTTGGTAATATGGAAGTGCAAGGGGTGCATCAATACATCGAAGAGTATGTAACAAAATGTGCTTATTTTTTAGGTAATGGAAGGGGACAGGGAAGATGAAGATTGGTATTCCAAAAGAGATTAAAAACAATGAAAACCGTGTAGCTATGACACCAGCAGGGGTTGTTACATTAACGAATGCAGGCCATGAAGTGTACATTGAATCTGGAGCAGGTTTAGGCTCAAGCTTTACAGATACAGACTACGTTGCTGCAGGAGCTCATATTGTTGAGACAGCAAAAGAAGCATGGGCACAAGAAATGATTATGAAAGTAAAGGAACCCGTAGCATCAGAATACGATTACTTCTATGAAGGTCAAATCTTATTTACTTATTTACATTTAGCGCCAGAGCTTGAATTAACGCAGGCACTTTTAAATAAAAAAGTTGTAGGCATTGCTTATGAAACAGTGCAATTAGCAAATGGTTCCTTACCACTTTTAACACCAATGAGTGAAGTTGCTGGTAAAATGGCAACGCAAATTGGTGCACAATTCTTAGAGAAAAATCATGAAGGTAAAGGTATTTTACTAGGCGGCGTATCGGGTGTACCACGCGGTAAAGTTACAGTAATCGGTGGCGGTATAGCTGGAACAAATGCGGCGAAAATAGCTGTAGGAATGGGTGCTGATGTAACGGTTATTGATTTAAGCCCAGAGCGTTTACGTCAATTAGAAGATTTATTTGGCCGTGATGTTCAAACATTAATGTCGAATCCTTATAATATTGCAGAATCAGTGAAAAACTCAGATTTAGTAGTTGGGGCAGTTTTAATTCCTGGAGCTAAAGCACCAAAGCTTGTTTCTGAGGAAATGATTCAGTCAATGCAACCGGGTTCAGTAGTAGTCGATATTGCTATTGACCAAGGCGGAATTTTTGAGTCATCTGATCGAGTGACGACACATGATGATCCAACGTATGTAAAACACGGAGTTGTGCATTATGCAGTAGCAAATATGCCAGGAGCTGTACCACGTACATCAACAATTGCTTTAACAAATAATACAATTCCTTATGCGCTACAAATTGCGAATAAAGGTTACAGACAAGCATGTGTTGAAAATGCTGCACTGAAACTAGGTGTTAATACTGTAGATGGACATCTTGTTTACAAGGCTGTTGCAGATTCTCAAGGTTTGCCATATGTAAATGTTGATGAATTAATTCAATAAGTAACATAACAAAAGGAAGCACCATGTTTAATTATGAGTGCTTCCTTTTGTGTTGCATGTTGGTTGCTTCCTTTTCCTTAAATAAACTTACAGTACAATCAAATCTTTCGGGAATTTTGTAAGTATTTCTACGCCATTTTTTGTTACTACCACATCATCTTCAATGCGGACACCAGTCACATCGGATTTATAGATACCTGGTTCAATTGTGAAGACCATGCCTTCTTCCATAGTCATTTCATTAGCGCCTGTAACAGAAGGGAATTCATGTACAGAAATGCCGAGTCCATGGCCAAGTCGATGTGTGAAATATTCGCCATAGCCTGCGTCAGTAATAGTATCACGAGCGATTTTATCTAAATCCATTGCGCGAACACCTGGTTTTACAGTTGCGATTGCATTTGTGTTAGCAGCTAGTACTGTGTTGTAGATTTCCTTTTGTGCCTCACTAGGTTCACCAAAGGCAACCGTACGTGTAATGTCAGAACAATAACCGTCGTAAATTACGCCAAGGTCGAATAATATCATATCGCCTTTTTCTATTTTTCGAGCACCTGGTTTACCGTGTGGAGAGGCTGTTTTTGGACCGCTCAATACCATTGTTTCAAAGGACATCTTGCAGCCTTTATCCTGAATAGCGCTTTCTATCGCAGTTAAGATTTCCATTTCTGTTTTGCCTTCAGCAATTTCTTTACAGCCGATTTCAATAGCATAGTCAGCTAGTTCTGCAGCTTTACGTAATTTTTTTAATTCAGTTTCATCTTTAATTACTCGCATAGCATTGATTTTTTCGTCGAGACGAACAAAACTAGCCTGCGGGAATGATTGTTGTAGGGCTTCTAAACGCTCTACGATGAGCTGAGCTTTTTCAATAGCAAATGTTTGTGGGTTAACATTACGAGCTTTAATAGCTTGGGCAAGAACTTCCATTGAATTTTCAGTATCTTGATGACCGATGACCTCATAAGGCCAACCTGCATCCTTCGCATCTGGGATTTCCATTTTGGGGCAAATCAAAAAAGGTTCTGCCTCTTTAAAAATCATCACGCCAAGTAATCTCTCATGCGGATTACTTTTAAAGCCTGAAACGTAAAAAACATTATCAGGTGTCGTTACGAAAGCGGCATCAATTTGGTTTTGTTGTAAATAGTTTTGAATTTCTTCAACCTTTAACATACACAGTTCCTCCTCTTATTGCATTGAAAAAAACTTCAAGTGCTTAGCTAAATTTATAGCCTCCCCGGCATGGGGCTTCAACGAAATGAATAATTGTTTCCTACAAGGTATACCTGTTAGGAAAGTATCTATTATTCTCTGTACTAGCATATCAAAAAAAGGGAAAAATCGCATGGATAGCGAATAAAAATGATGTGGCACAATATGTACTGCTGGGAGGAAACTTATATGGAAATTAGTTATCATGGACATTCAGTTGTTAAAATTCAATCAAATGGGAAAACAATATTAATAGATCCATTCATTAACGGGAATGGGCTAACAGATTTAAAGGTTGCTGATGAGGCTCCGGATATTATTTTACTTACACATGGCCATAATGATCATGTCGGTGATACAGTGGAGCTTGCGAAGAAAAAAGATGCGCTTGTCATTGCACCGAATGAGCTAGCCAATTGGATTTCTTGGCAAGGAGTTAAAACGCATCCAATGCATATAGGGGGAGCTAAGGAATTTGATTTTGGTAAAGTGAAGTTTACTCAAGCGTTCCACGGTTCGTCATTTGTAACAGAAAATAATGAAATTATATATATGGGGATGCCTGCTGGAATTTTATTATTTATCGAAGACTTAACGATTTATCATGCAGGGGATACAGCTTTGTTTAGTGATATGAAATTAATTGGAGAACGCCATCCTATTGATATTGCATTTTTACCGATTGGTGACAATTTTACAATGGGCCCAGAGGATGCGGCTTGTGCAGTTTCATTTTTGAAGCCGAAAATTGTTGTACCAATTCATTACAATACATTCCCTCCAATCGAGCAGGATCCACAAATTTTTGCAGATTTAGTGCAAAATGCAGAGGTTCAAATTTTAAAAGTAGGTGAAAAAGTTAACTGTTTCTAATTAGTGACACTGCTGTACTATATGAGTTGGCACCACGTGCATAGTTGAAACGATGGGAAAAGTAAAACAAATTATCACTTTATATTAAATATTTTAATAAAAAATATGGTACACTAAGAGCAGAATTTGATGCTTGAGAAATAGGTGATATTTTGTCTACAAAACATGAGAGAATTTTACAATACATCGAATCATTACCCGTGGGTGATAAAATTTCAGTACGTCAAATTGCAAAGGAAATGCAGGTGAGTGAAGGAACGGCATACCGCGCCATTAAAGAAGCGGAAAATCGCCGTTTAGTAAGCTCTATTGAACGTGTTGGAACAATTCGTATTGAGAAGAAAAAGAAAGAAAATATTGAGCGATTAACCTTCGCTGAAATAGTTAACATTATAGACGGCCAAGTTTTAGGTGGAAAAACAGGTCTACATAAAACGTTAACGAAATTTGTTATTGGTGCCATGCAATTAGAAGATATGATGCGTTATACAGATGCTGGAAGCTTGCTCATCGTTGGTAACCGTATAAAAGCACATGAAAATGCGCTGCGAGCTGGTGCTGCTGTTTTAATTACAGGGGGCTTTGATACAACTGAGGAAAACAAGTTACTTGCAGATTCCTTGGACTTACCGATTATTTCAACAAGCTATGATACCTTTACCGTAGCAACAATGATTAACCGCGCAATTTATGACCAGCTAATCAAAAAAGATATTTTATTTATTGAAGATATTTTTGTGCCGATGACAGATACTTCTGTTCTTCGAAATGATGAAACAATTCATCATTTCCAAAAGCTAAATGAACGAACAACTCATGGTGCATTTCCCGTTGTTACAGCAAACAATAAGCTTGTTGGGATGATTACCGTAAAAGACGTTATTGGTCGAGAAGAAAACGAGCTAATTGATAAGGTTATGACAAAAAATCCGATTGCTGGATCGATGAAAATGAGCGTTGCCTCTGCAGGACATCGTATGATTTGGGAAGGGATTGACCTATTACCAATTGTTGATGATGACAATATTTTGCAAGGTGTGATTAGTCGACAAGATGTACTAAAAGCGCTTCAGCTTGCTCAAAGACAACCGCAGCATGGTGAAACGATTGATGATTTAGTGAAAAACGAGATGAAAGTACTTGGCGATGAAGAATTAATCGTAGATTTTAAAGTAACACCACAAATGACAAACCAATACGGTGCAATTTCTTATGGAGCATTCACAACTTTGTTAGCGGAAGTTGGCTCATTCGCATTAAAGCGCCGTAAACGTGGGGATGCAGTTGCCGAAAACATGACGATTTATTTCATCAAGCCTGTGCAAATGGAAAGTACACTTACTGTAAAGCCTCGAATATTAGATATGAGTCGTAAGTTTGTGAAAATGGACTTCGAAGTGTTTAATCAACAAATGCTTGTTGGGAAGGCTATGATGATGTTCCAACTACTGGAACGTTAAGTAAACACAAAAAGGGATGGTCTAGGGTAAATGCTAGACCATCCCTTTCACTTCTTTCAGCGGGTGTCACGGAATCGGAGGGGAGTTATTAGCCTATAACAGCTAACTGACCTGCATCGGTGCCGCTGCCTGCTGCGTTAGCACTACGCTTCGCACAAAAAACATCTGTAGCTGCCGCTACGCTTTCGCACAAAAAACATCTGTAGCTGCCGCTACGCTTTCGCACAAAAAACATCTGTAGCTGCCGCTACGCTTTCGCACAAAAAACATCTGTTGCTGCCGCTACGCTTTCGCACAAAAAACATCTGTTGCTGCCGCTACGCTTTCGCACAAAAAAATATATGCTGGCCTAAGCACAAAGCCGATTTCATACGCAATTATGCCGGTGCATAATGATTATTTATTGGTTAATTCGGTACTCCTCGTCAACAAATTGACCGTAATGACGAACCCTTTTAATATTTTCTATAACAACAAAGATGCCTAAAACGATAAGAATTGCTACAATAATAAATGTATATAACCCAGGGAATAAATAGGCTTGGTTTAAACCAAATAAAAGGATAAATGTACCGAAACTTACATTAGCTTTACTTTTGTACCAATTTTTAGCGATTGGTAATGAAGAACGAAACTGTTTTGTTTTAAAATAAAAATAAAAAACAAATGATATGATTATTGCAAATACAAATATTAAATTGAGCATAGTAAACCTCCTAGCATAACTAGTCATTATTGTAACGATAATTAGAGAAAAATGCTAACGGTTATTACTATCATTTTGGGGGAAATTAATTTGAAAAGACAAATCATCGACACAATTGCTTCATATGAAACAATCATTATTCATCGCCATGTGCGTCCAGATCCAGACGCATATGGATCTCAGCAAGGGTTAAAAGAGCTTATTTTAGCAAATTATCCGGAAAAGAAGGTTTTTGCTGTAGGTGAGCATGATGAATCTTTATCATTTTTAGCATATCCAGATTACATTTCGGATGATATATACGACGCTGCTTTAGTTATAGTGACAGATACGGCTAATACTGAACGTGTTGACGATCAACGCTATACAAAAGGAAAAATGATCATAAAAATAGATCACCATCCAAATGATGATCCGTATGGTGATTTACTTTGGGTGGATACGAATGCGAGCTCTTGTAGTGAAATGATTTATGAGCTTTTTGAGGAAGGGAAACAACAAGCAAACTGGATTTTACCTGATGCCTCCGCTAGATTATTATTTGCCGGTATTGTAGGTGATACAGGACGTTTCCAATTCCCTAGCACGACCGTAAAAACGTTTAAAATTGCAGGAGAGCTTATTACATATAATTTTGATCGAAATCAAATTTTCGATGGAATGTATGAAATGGATCAAAAGCTATTAAATTTACAGGGCTATATTTATCAAAATTTCAAAATGGATGAGTATGGAGCAGCGCATATCAAGCTGACAAAAGAATTGCTGGCAGAATTCAATGTTGTACCGTCAGAGGCGTCACTGTTAGTTGGCTGTCTTGGAAGTGTGAAAAGTATTTGTGCATGGGTGGTCTTCATTGAAGAGACCGATCAAATTCGAGTGCGTTTACGTTCAAAAGGCCCTATCATTAACACTTTGGCGAAGGAATTTAACGGTGGAGGGCATCCTCTTGCATCTGGGGCTACAGCTTACTCATGGGAAGAAGCAGAGCGTGTAATAGCACGATTACAGGAAATTTGTAAGGCGTATCAATAAACCGGTTGCTTTATTGATGTAAACTTAGAAAGGAAGGGATTCATTTGACACATGTATACACGAAAATGCATACGAGTGCGGATTTATTGAAAAGTACGATTCGGCTTGAACAATTGATCCCTTTTTTACAAGAGCAAAATACTCAGGCCTGTGCAATCGTCAATTCAAAATTGTACGGGCTTTTGCCTTTTTGTAAAGCATTGCAGCAAGCGAATATTCATGCTGTAATAGGGCTCACGATAAATGTACAGTGGCAAGAAAGAAAGATTCCACTTGTGCTCTATGCTCAGACGCAAGAAGGCTACCAGCATCTTTTAAAGATTAGTAGTGCAGTTTCAATTCGAGAGGATGATGCACTTCCTTGGAAATGGCTTGAAGGATATGCAGCGGGCTGTGTGGCATTACTTTCTTCGGATAACTTAATAGAAATTGAGGATTGGACTGAAGTAGCAAGTGCTCTAAATAAGGTATTTGGTAACCGTTTATTTATGGGTATAGCAAGACCTGCAGGGAAGATAGCAGAAAAAGAAGAAGCGTATGTAGCATGGTGTGAAACTTTGAACATAACACTAGTTGCCTCTCAGAGCTGCTATTTTTTACGTCCAGAAGATCATTTTGCCTTTGAGGTTGCAAGAGCGATAGATTCAGGTGACAAGATTACCGGTACAATGTTATCAGCTTATTTACAAGATTATTTCGCTCCAACGAAAGAGGAATGGCAAAGTTGGTTTGCTGATCATCCAGAATGGCTTGAGTCTAGTGCAATGATGCTCGCTAGCTGTACGGCGGAAATTCCTGAAATGCACGTACAAATGCCTAAATTTCCTGTCCCAACAGGAGAAACAGCCGAAAGCCTACTTGTCAAAGAGGTTTTTGCAGGATTGGCAGAACGTTTAAAGCAAACTGAAATTCCTCAAATTTATCGGGAGCGACTTCAATATGAGCTTGAAATTATTTGTGCAATGGGCTTTGCAGATTATTTTTTAATTGTTGCAGATTTCATGCATTTTGCTAAAGAAAATCGTATTTTAACAGGTCCTGGTCGTGGTTCATCGGCGAGTTCACTCGTGGCTTATAGCTTATCTATTACGCAAGTAGATCCGTTAGTTTACGGCTTATTATTTGAACGATTTTTAAACCCTGAACGTGTTACACTGCCCGATATAGATATCGATTTTGTCGACAGTAAAAGACAAAAAGTTATTCATTATGTCACTCAGAAATATGGGAAGGCAAATGTAGCGCAAATTATTACGTTTGGTACTTTATCCGCTAAGGCAGTTGCTAGAGATGTTGCCCGTGTTTTTGGTTTTGACGCTGAAACATTGGAGAAAATTTCAAAAATGATTCCGAATAAACCTGGGATAACATTGCAAAAAGCACTGGCCGAATCACAAGGTTTACAAGGCTGGCTAGCTGAGGATGAAAAACATCGGCGCTGGTTTGAAGTGGCGTTAAAACTAGAAGGGTTGCCAAGAAATTCTTCTACTCATGCGGCAGGGATTGTGCTGTCGCCTTCACCATTAGTCAATACGATACCGATTGAAGAAGGACATGATGGCGTTTATTGTACGCAATGGCCGATGGGAGATGTAGAAGCTAGTGGGCTTGTCAAAATGGATTTTCTAGGATTGCGCAACCTGACAATTTTAGAGCAGATACGTTGGTCGATTTATAAAGCTGGCGGTCCTTGGATCGAGTTTGAGCTTATTCCCATGCAAGATGAAAAGACATTTCAACTTCTTCAAATGGGCGATACATTAGGAATTTTTCAATTAGAATCGGAAGGTATGAAGCAAGCTTTACGTGATATTCATCCAAATCATTTTTTAGATATAGTGGCAGTCAACGCGTTATATCGCCCTGGTCCAATGGATTTTATTCCTGTATATGCAAAGCGAAAAGCAGGAAGGGAATCGGTTACTATGCTACATCCAGCTTTAGAACCCATATTACGCGATACGTTTGGTGTCATAATTTATCAAGAACAAATTATGCAAATTGCTTCGGTGATGGCTGGTTTTACGATGGGACAAGCGGACTTACTGCGTCGGGCGGTAAGTAAGAAAAATCGTCAAGTATTAGAGGAGCAACGTGCCGCATTTGTAAAGGGAGCAATGAAGCAAGGCTTTGACGTTCATGTGGCAGAAGAAGTGTATGCATTAATTGTGCGCTTTGCAGACTATGGTTTCCCTAAAAGCCATGCTGTCGCATACAGCGTAATTTCTTACCAAATGGCTTATTTAAAAGCACATTTCCCACAAAGCTTTTATACAGCACTTTTATCAAATGCAACAGGAAATGTGGAGAAAATTCTACAGGTTGTGAGTGAGGCGAAAGAGAAGGGGATTCCATTTTATCCACCGTCATTAAAACAGAGCACAAAATTTTTTACTGTTGAAAAGGATGGAATTCGCTATAGTTTATCAGGAATAAAGGGAGTGCCTCATACATTTATAGAGAAGGTGAATGCCTTACGCCAAACGAATGCAGAAGCATTTGATAATTTATTTGACTTGGCAGTTGCTTTAAGTGCACAGCATTTTAAACCAAAAGTAATGGAATCTTTAATTTTTGCTGGAGCTCTTGATTATATAGGTAAAGATCGTGCTGTACTAATAGCTACTTTGGAGGCAACCTTAAAGCATGCTGAACTGCTGAGACCAACTGAAGATATTGATATAGAATCTGCCACTGCCTTTAGTTTTGGTAAGCCGAAGTATATGGAAGCGGAAGCGATGCCACAAAAGGAAAAATTACTTCATGAAAAGGAAAGTCTTGGTTTTTATATTTCTGCACATCCGGTCTCAGAGGAAAGAGCTTTTTGGAATGAAGTAAATAGTACGTGCCGAGAGTTGAAGCATGCTCGTGAGGGAACGTATGTAAAAATGATTGGCATAATAGAAGAAGTAAAAAAAATACGCACAAAAAAAGGTGAGCAAATGGCTTTTGTTCAGCTTCAGGATGAGTTTGGAACGGTATCTGTAACATTATTCCCGCAAGTTTTCCATCTTGTTCAAGAGCTGTTACTAGTAGACGAAATGCTTTACATTGAGGGAACTCTTGAAAGGCGCTTTGGTAAACCTCAAGTGAAAGTAAAACATGCGCAAACGACGAAAAGAATATGAAATTAAAGAAAAATTTAGAAACTGCATAATCTTTTATGCAGTTTTTTCTTTACTTTTTAATAATTATTTTGTAAGCTAGAGTCAATGTTGAAAAGTGGTCAGACCACTTTTTTCTTCGTTCAGTAGGAGATTCCATCTTTTGAAGGTGGTGGATTTCGTTTCCTTAACAATAGGTATCCAAACACTTGCTGAATGAAGATAAAGCCTTTGGATGTATTGTTTATCTGTGCGAAAGCGAAGCGACAGCTACAAATAATCTAAGGTAAAATTGATAGAACGGGGAGTTGATCGTATGGATAAAAAAACCGAACAAAAGAAAGTTTTTTTAGATATCGTCCAACAATTACGACAACTTATTAAATTAGAAAAAATACAGGCTGGTGAAAAGCTACCTTCCGAACGAGTCCTTTCAGAACGTCTAGGTGTCGGGCGATCCTCCGTGAGAGAGGCATTGCGAAGCTTAGAGTTGTTGGGTCTTATTGAAACGAAACATGGGGGAGGTACTTTCCTAGCTTCCACACATAAACATCAGCTAGTGGAAATACTGTCGATGTTTATATTAGAAGATGAAAAATCCAAAAAGGATGTCGAATTAACGCGAGAAATTCATGAAAAGGAAGCCGTTCGCGTAATAAGTTGTACAGAGACTCTACGAACACTACCTGTGTGGGACAGTTTTTTTGTAAAGCTAGAGATAGAAAGCGCGATTAATTGTCGGGACGTTTTACGGGAAATAATAATAACGTCAGGAAATCGTCTTTCACTAAAAGTATGGTTTCAGTTAGCAGTTTATGATGGTGACCGATTAAATCGAAACTCAACAGAAGAAGAAAAAATAATCATTCAAACAATGTTGAAATCGATGCAGCTAGGATATGAAAAAGAAGCATTAAAAGCTTACGAGCAATGGATGAAGACTGTACGAAGTAATTAGACAACAAAGGGGGAGTCAAACATGGCAATTCGCAGCTTATTTACTAAAAAGAAAGAGGATGGACAAGAAAAGGGATTTCCAGAAGGACTTATGACAAAATGTCCAGAATGCCGTCACATTCAATTAACGAAGGAATTAGAAAAAAATGATAAAGTATGTTCGAAATGTGACCATCATTTCAAAATGACAGCACAGGAGCGCGTTGCATGTTTTTTAGATGAAGGATCATTTGTTTCAATGGACGATCATTTACAAACAAGTAATCCGCTTAATTTCCCTGCTTATGTTGAAAAAATTTCAGCGGATCAACAAAAAACGGGATTAAATGAAGCTGTACTGACAGGAAGAGGCGCCCTTGATGGAGAAGAAATTGTAGTTGCAATTATGGATTCTCATTTCCGTATGGGTTCAATGGGCTCAGTTGTTGGAGAAAAAATTACACGTGCCATTGAAAAAGCTACTGAATTACGTGTACCGTTTATTATCTTTACTGCAAGTGGCGGAGCGCGCATGCAAGAAGGCGTACTATCATTAATGCAAATGGCAAAAACGAGTGTTGCATTAAAACGTCATAGTGATGAGGGTCTGTTGTTTATTTCAATACTCACGCATCCTACAACAGGTGGCGTTTCTGCGAGTTTTGCCTCTGTTGGAGATATTAATATTGCGGAGCCACAAGCATTAATTGGCTTTGCTGGTCGTCGTGTAATTGAAGAAACAGTAAGAGAAAAACTACCAAGTGATTTCCAAACGGCAGAATTTTTACTAGCGCATGGTCAGCTTGATGCCATTTTCCATCGAAAAGATTTACGAAACCAAGTAGCGGTGCTTGTAAAAATGCATACGAAAGGCGGCGTGCAACATGTCTAAAAATTTAGCTTTTGAAGAACCAGTAGTACAATTACGTGAAAAAATTGATGAATTAAAAACGATTGCTACCGAAGCAGATGTAGATATGACAGGCGAAATCGAAAAGCTTGAAACACGTCTAATACAGCTTGAACAATCTATTTATGCCAATATGAAGCCATGGGATCGCGTACAGGTTGCTAGACATCCAGAACGACCAACAACTTTACAATATATAGAGGCTATTTGTGAAAACTTTATTGAGTTACATGGTGATCGTACATTTGGTGATGATGCAGCTATTCTTGGAGGAATTGCTTTTTTTGAGGGACAGCCGATAACAATTATTGGACACCAACGCGGAAAATCTACAAAGGAAAACATCCGTCGAAATTTCGGTATGCCACACCCTGAAGGATATCGTAAGGCATTACGCTTAATGAAACAGGCTGAGAAGTTTAAGCGTCCAATTATTTGTTTTATTGATACGAAAGGTGCCTATCCGGGTAAAGCAGCTGAAGAACGCGGTCAAAGTGAAGCGATTGCTAGAAATCTCGTCGAAATGGCGGGCTTAACAGTGCCGGTTATTTCTATCGTTATTGGGGAAGGCGGAAGCGGCGGTGCACTTGCATTAGGTGTAGCAAATCGTGTCTTTATGTTAGAGAACTCAACTTATTCGGTTATCTCGCCAGAAGGGGCTGCGTCGATTTTATGGCGTGATGGTAGCCTAGCGAAGCAAGCAGCAGAAGCAATGCGTATAACAGCACCTGACTTAAAAGAGCTTGGTGTTATTGATGGAATTATCCCTGAAATTACAGGCGGAGCACATCGCAATGTAGCGAAACAAGCACTTAATATAAAAGAATGTATAAGTGATACACTTAAAGCATTGAATTCTTTAAATGGCCAACAATTAATTGAAGACCGTTATGAGAAATTTAAAAAGATTGGACAATATACAGAAGCTTAAATTACAATTTTAAGTTTTTGGATATGTAAATTTGCTCGAAAATAGTTAGAAATTATGATTCGTATTAATAAAAAAATTAGAGTGAATAGCATGAAAAAATAAGGGAAATATATTGAATGAATGTTAAATTTCGGATATTTTTGAATAGAAAGAGTGTGTGAAAGCGCATTCTTTTTATTTTTTATGTAAAAGTTATGTTTTTCTAGCCTCAGAACCCTTACATAGTTTGTTTTTTCATGTTAATGTGAATAATAATAGTATCTGCAGGAGGTTCGACAATGAAAAAAATTGCCGTATTAACAAGTGGTGGAGATGCGCCAGGAATGAATGCAGCCATTCGTGCAGTCGTTCGTAAAGCAGCATATCATGGAATTGATGTTGTCGGAATTAAGCATGGCTATGATGGCTTAATAAATGGTAATATGGAAAATCTCGATTTAGGTTCAGTAGGTGGCATCATTCAACGTGGTGGTACACATTTAAATTCAGCAAGATGCCCTGAATTTAAAGAAGACGCTGTTCAGCAGCGGGGCATTGATAATATGCGTGAAGCTGGCATTGAAGGACTAGTCGTTATTGGTGGTGATGGTTCTTACCGTGGAGCTATGGATTTAGTGAAAAAAGGCTTTCCTGTTGTAGGCGTACCAGGAACAATTGATAACGACGTACCTGGAACCGAGTATACTATAGGATTCGATACTGCACTAAATACAGTCGTGGAATCGATTGATAAAATCCGCGATACAGCAACTTCCCATGAAAATTCCTTTATAGTTGAGGTAATGGGGCGAGATGCAGGGGACATTGCTTTATGGGCAGGTCTTGCAGCTGGTGCTGAAACAGTTTTAATTCCAGAAGAAGATTATAATTTGGATGACATTGTGGCACGCTTAGACCGTGGTGCAGCTCGCGGGAAAAAGCATAGCATTATTATCGTCGCTGAAGGTGTCATGTCTGGTAGCGAATTGGCGAAGCTTTTATATGAAAAAACAGGAAAAGAAACGCGTGTTTCTGTTCTTGGACATATCCAACGTGGCGGTTCACCTACTGCGCGTGATCGTGTTTTAGCGAGTCAATTTGGTGCTCATGCAGTTGAATTGCTGATGGAAGGAAAATCTGGCAGGGCGGTAGGTATCCGCAATCATCAAGTTATTGACTACGATATGCCTGAGGCTTTCGAAAAAAATCATGAGGCAGAAGTAAGTTTATATACTTTAATGAAAGAACTATCAATATAATTTGTCATAAAAACGGAGTGGGCAGAAAATGAGAAAAACAAAAATCGTATGTACAATTGGTCCAGCAAGTGAGTCACCAGAAGTTTTAGAGAAACTAATTGAAGCAGGTATGAATGTAGCCCGCTTAAACTTTTCGCATGGTTCTCATGAGGAGCACGAAGTACGTATTAATTTAATTCGCGAAGTAGCACAAAAACTTGGGAAACCAGTTGGAATTTTACTCGACACAAAAGGTCCAGAAATTCGTACGCATAATATGAAAAACGGAGAATTGCATTTAGCAGCAGGGCAAGTAATTGATATTTCAATGACTGAAGTTGAAGGAACTGAGTCAAGCTTCTCTGTAACGTATGATCGTTTAATCGAGGACGTTGAGCAAAACTCTATTATTTTATTAGATGATGGACTTATTCAATTACGTGTATTAGCAAAAGATATGGAAAAAGGACTTATTCATACGATTGTTGAAAATGCAGGTATCTTAAAAAATAAAAAGGGTGTTAACGTGCCGGGCGTTTCTGTACAGCTTCCTGGAATTACAGAAAAAGATGCACAGGACATTCTATTCGGTATTAAACAAGGTGTTGATTTTATTGCAGCCTCGTTCGTTCGTCGAGCAAAGGATGTACTCGAAATTCGAGAATTACTTGAACAAAATGGTGGTAACCACATTCAAATTATCCCGAAAATCGAAAACCAAGAGGGTGTCGATAATATCGATGAAATCATCTTAGTTTCAGATGGATTAATGGTAGCGCGTGGTGACCTAGGTGTAGAAATTCCGGCAGAAGAAGTACCACTTGTACAAAAGAAATTAATTTTAAAATGTAATCAAGTAGGTAAACCAGTTATTACAGCTACACAAATGTTAGATTCGATGCAGCGTAATCCACGTCCAACTCGAGCAGAGGCTAGTGACGTAGCAAACGCAATTATCGATGGTACAGATGCAATTATGCTGTCTGGTGAAACGGCAGCAGGGCTTTATCCAGTAGAGTCCGTACAAACAATGAATAAAATCGCACAGCGTACAGAAAATTCATTAGACTATAAGGCAATCGTCTCTACTCGTAGTCGTGAAAAAGAGGCGAACATGACTGAGGCGATTTCTCAGGCAGTAGCATACACTTCGATTAACTTAGGTGTGAAGGCAGTATTAGCACCAACAGAAAGTGGTAACACAGCTAGAATGATTGCAAAATATCGTCCTGGTGTACCGATTGTCGCTGTAACAGGTTCTTCTAATACAGCTCACGCATTAACATTAGTTTGGGGTGTGAACCCAGTTGTATGTCAACGAGTTACGACAACTGATGAAATTTTAGAACTAGCTGTTGATGAAAGCTTGAAGCATGGTTTCGTAACGCACGGTGATGCAGTTGTCATTACGGCAGGTGTACCAGTTGGTGAAGCAGGTACTACTAACTTAATGAAGGTACACATCATCGGAGATTTATTAGCTCGTGGTCAAGGAATTGGTAAAACTTCGGTAGTAGGTAAAACAGTTGTTGCAAAAAATGCTGCAGAGGCACTAGCATATGATACAGACGGATGCATTTTAGTAACGGTTGGCTCAGATCGTGATATGATGCCAGCACTTGAAAATTGTATTGGTTTGATTACAGAGGAGGGCGGGCTAACAAGTCATGCAGCGGTTGTAGGACTAAGCCTTGGTATCCCTGTTATCGTCGGAGTAAAAGAAGCGACTACATTGATTCGCCATGGTCAAGAAATTACAATGGATGCTGAAACAGGCGTTATTTACAAAGGGCATGCAAGTGTTCTTTAACTTCTTTAGCAAATGTTATTATCTATAACAAAAAGCTCTAGTACAAATAATTGTACTAGAGCTTTTCTTATAAAGATGAAGTAAATAGCATTTTGCGGTTTATCACTGAAATCAAGAGATGACAATTTGTTAAAAAGTATGTCGTGTGTATAAGTTGATTGGAGTGGAGGCTGGGTGACTCCTTAGGGATTAGCGATATAGAGGAACGAAGGCTAAAAGCATCACGTCCTGTGATAACGCCTTCGTGACCAACATCCTGTTGGCCCGAGACCCTGGAGTGAGCAACGCGAGTGAAGCGGCTCATCGGACGCCCCCAGGAAAGCACCCAGCCGGAACGGAAATCAACCACGTGTTATGGTGATGAGAATTTACTATAAAAAGAATAACGTCGTTTTCTCTTTAATAGGGCCCATAATTTTTTTAAATGAAACTTAATGGGCTATAATAACGTATAAAAGGTATAGCATTTTCAACTAGAAAGGAGAAAAATATGAGAAAAGTACTTCTTGGTTTCATTGTCTATGCATTAGCCGAGTTGGCGTTATTAATAGTAATTGGTCAAAATATTGGTGTTCTAAATACATTATTGCTTATAGTCGCAACGAGTATTATAGGTATTTATATAGTGAAAAATAAAGGTATGAATTCTGTACAAAAGGTAAAAAATACGATAGCACGCGGAGAAGCTCCGGGGCCAGCATTAGTTAATACAGTATTAAATTTCAGTGGTGGTGTACTTCTAGCATTACCAGGATTTATAACAGATCTTGTTGGTTTATTGTTACTCATGCCTTTTTCTCGTAAAATGTTCCAGCCAATCTTTTATTATTGGATGCGGAAAAAAATGAAAAAAGGTCAATTTATTATCGTTCAAAAATAGCATTATCCTTTAGTTTAACCGCCAAAAATAAAAATATAGGGCTCAGTAAAATGCCGTAAAAACCAAATAATAAAATAGAGGCAGCACTGATGAAAAAAGTATGGAATGTACGTAATTGTAATGTGTTTGACCAAAGCATGGATTCAGCTAGCTGCCTTGTTAATTGAACGAAGAGATACAAAAGTAAAATAGCTCCACATAAAAAGGTATTGCCTTTTAAGTAAAAATAAACGCTCATGGGTACAAGGAATACGCCAATCCCAAAGAACGGAAGTACATCTGCAAATGCAACTATAAAAGCTTTAATGATGGCTTGTTCAAATTGGAGAATCATAAATCCAGCACAAAGAATGAGCAGTGTAATCGTGAATAGCTGAAACTCCACGTACAAAAAGTAATGAAATAGCTGCATTATTTTAGAAAAATGCTTCTGCCATTCATTGCGGAATTTTTTTGGCACATATTGAAAAAACCAATATCGGGATTTGCGCGTTTCCAATAGGGCGAAATAGTAAGCAACAAGGAATATAAATACTTCAATTACATGCTTCATGAATAGCTGGAAAATATTAGCTATGTATAAAAAGATTGAATCGAAAATAGAAAGCGATTTTTCCTTTAAAACTTGGATGAACATTGATTCATATTCAGTAAAAAGCGGGAAATTTTGTAATGTATTTCTGATTTCAGGGAAGACAAGAATAATACTGTTTATCGATATGATAACGAGAAGAAAAACGCAAGCTAGTATAAGTGCTTCCACAATAATTGCTGCAAGCCAATAGGTAATTCTACAATAAGAATGAAGAAATTTTATAATAGGATAAGTGGAAAAAGACAAAAAAATCGCAAGGGATACAGGTAATACGAACCACAATATTACCAAATAGAATATAAAAAACAAAATACTTGTAGTCTTTTCGTATGAAAAATATTTAATATTCCTCATTTTTACAAATTCACCCCGTTTCAAATGATAATTTAAAATTGAAATGCACAAAAGAATCTCTTTTAAAACTTATTTATAATCGCTCGTGCACCTTTTTCTTTATTCGGAGGTTTTTCATTCACAAAGCTGTCAAAAATGATTATAATAGCAATGTAAGCGATTAACTTAATGGTTCATATGAGCAAAAAACGTAAATGCGAGCTAATAACTGCATTTACCACTAAAAAATATATTATGAGGGAGCGATAATTTATGTCAGCAACTAAAGGTTTAGAAGGTATCGTAGCAGCGGAATCTAAAATCAGTTCAATTATCGATGACACACTTACATATGTTGGTTACAACATTGATGATTTAGCAGAGAATGCGTCATTCGAAGAGGTAATTTATTTATTATGGCATACTCGTTTACCAAAAGCGGACGAGCTAGCTGAATTAAAACAACAATTGGCAGACAACATGTCTATTCCACAAGCAATTGTAGAGCAATTCAAAACATACCCACTTTCAACTGTACATCCAATGGCTGCACTACGTACTGCAGTATCTTTACTTGGTGTATTCGATGAAGAAGCGGATGTTATGGATACAGAAGCTAACTACCGTAAAGCAATCCGTTTACAAGCTAAAATTGCTACAGTAGTTACTGCATTTGCGCGTGTTCGTAAAGGTTTAGAGCCAATTGCGCCAAAACCAGAATTAGGATATGCGGCAAACTTCTTATACATGCTTAAAGGTGAAGAGCCAGCAGCAATCGAAGTGGAAGCATTCGACAAAGCATTAGTATTACATGCTGATCACGAATTAAATGCATCTACATTCACAGCACGTGTATGTGTAGCTACATTGTCAGATGTTTATTCTGGTGTAACTGCAGCTATCGGTGCATTAAAAGGACCACTTCATGGTGGTGCAAAT
This sequence comes from Lysinibacillus sphaericus, assembly GCF_006864135.1. Lineage (GTDB taxonomy): Bacteria > Bacillota > Bacilli > Bacillales_A > Planococcaceae > Lysinibacillus. The sequence goes on from NZ_SADV01000007.1 coordinate 95,241, forward strand.
GAGCAAGTTATGAAAATGTTAACTGAAATCGGCTCACTAGAAAACGTTGAATCTTATATTCAAAATAAATTAGATAACAAAGAAAAAATCATGGGCTTCGGTCACCGTGTATACCGCAAAGGCGACCCACGTGCACCACACTTACGTGTAATGTCACAAAAATTAACTGAGCTAACTGGTAAACCAGAGCTTTATGAAATGTCAGTTAAAATCCATGACATGATCGTAGAACAAAAGAAATTACCTGCAAACGTAGACTTCTTCTCTGCGTCAGTGTATGATTCTTTAGGTATTGATCATGACCTATTCACACCAATTTTCGCAGTGTCACGTACTTCTGGTTGGGTAGCTCATATTTTAGAGCAATATGCTAACAACCGTCTAATCCGTCCACGTGCAGAGTATGTTGGACCAGGCATGCAAAAATATGTTCCAGTCAGCGAGCGCTAATTCGGAAAATATGCTAGAATATTTGGGACTGTGTTACTGAAAACACAGTCCTATGATTATGAATTTAGGAGGCAACATCAATGTCAAACAAAATTGTAGTTGAAAATGGCGTACTTAATGTACCAAACAATCCAGTGATTCCTTTCATCGAAGGTGACGGAATTGGTCCAGATATTTGGGCTGCAGCATCACGCGTAATCGACGCAGCTGTAGAAAAAGCTTACAACGGTGAAAAGAAAATCGAATGGTTAGAAGTTTTAGCTGGTGAAAAAGCATTCAACCAAACTGGTGAATGGTTACCACAAGAAACTTTAGACAAAATTAACGAATACCTAATCGCAATCAAAGGTCCTCTTACTACTCCAATCGGTGGTGGTATCCGCTCTCTAAACGTAGCATTACGTCAACAGCTTGACCTATATGTATGCTTACGTCCAGTACGTCACTTTGATGGAGTACCTTCTCCAGTTAAACGTCCAGAAGATGTTGAAATGGTTATCTTCCGCGAAAACACAGAAGACATCTACGCTGGTATTGAATTCGAATCTGGTTCTGAACAAGCACAAAAAATCATCAACTTCCTACAAACTGAATTTGGTGTTAATAAAATCCGCTTCCCAGAAACTTCTGGTATCGGTGTAAAACCTGTATCTAAAGAAGGTACTGAGCGTTTAGTACGTTCTGCTATCGAATATGCTATTAATCATAAACGCCCATCTGTTACTTTAGTACACAAAGGTAACATCATGAAATTCACTGAAGGTGGATTCAAAAAATGGGGTTATGAATTAGCTGAAAAAGAATTTGCTGATCAAACATTCACTTGGAACCAATATGATGCTATTAAAGCTGAACAAGGTGAAGAAGCAGCAAACAAAGCACAAGCTGACGCTTTAGCAGCTGGTAAAATCTTAGTTAAAGATTCTATCGCTGATATCTTCTTACAACAAATTTTAACTCGTCCAAATGAGTTCGACGTAGTTGCTACAATGAACTTAAACGGTGACTATATCTCTGACGCATTAGCTGCTCAAGTTGGTGGTATCGGTATCGCTCCAGGCGCAAACATTAACTATGTAACTGGACACGCGATCTTCGAAGCTACTCACGGTACAGCTCCAAAATATGCTGGTCAAGATAAAGTAAACCCATCTTCAGTATTACTTTCAGGCGTATTAATGCTTGAGCACTTAGGATGGCAAGAAGCAGCTGACATGGTTACTAAATCTGTAGAGAAAACAATTTCTTCTAAAGTTGTAACTTACGACTTCGCTCGTTTAATGGACGGCGCTACAGAAGTAAAATGTTCAGAATTCGCTAATGAATTAATCAAAAACCTATAATTTTCTATTTTAAATAGAAATTATAGTTAAAGCGGAAGTATGTTCTGCCGATATAATTAGGGTGAAATGTAAATTTCTATTGACCTTAGCTTAATAAAATATTTACGATGAACTTGTTTAATCGAGGGAGGAGAATTTATTCTCCTCCCTTTTTTAAATTCTTTCAGCGGGTGTTTAAACACCCGCTGAAAGAAGCCTCCGGCGGATGTCACGGAATCGGAAAGGAGTTCACATAGGATGTTAGCCTAAAAGCATCGCATCCATACGATAACGGCTAACTGACCTGCATCACGCAGGCCTAAAGCCGATTCCTGACACAATTATGCCGAGGCATAATTGATTATATAACCTAATTTTAAAGGAGCGTATTCGAATGTCTCTGAAACGAAAAAAAATCTCAGTAATCGGTAGCGGTTTTACTGGCGCTACTGCAGCATTTTTAGCAGCTCAAAAAGAACTTGGTGATGTAGTGTTAGTGGATATTCCTCAAGCTGAAAACCCAACAAAAGGTAAAGCTTTAGATATGTGGGAAGCTGCACCAGTGCAAGGCTATGATTCTTATGTTAAAGGTACTTCTAATTATGCAGATACTGCAGACTCTGATGTAGTAATCATCACTGCTGGCGTTGCACGTAAACCAGGTATGAGCCGTGACGATCTTGTTCAAATTAACCAAGATGTAATGAAAGCTGTTTCTAAGGAAATTGCTAAGTACTCACCAAATGCAACAATCCTCGTTCTTACAAACCCAGTTGATGCAATGACTTACACAGTATTCAAAGAAACTGGTTTCCCTAAAAATCGTGTAATAGGTCAATCAGGTGTACTTGATACAGCTCGTTTCTGTGCATTTGTAGCTGAAGAACTGAATATCTCAGTAAAAGACATCACAGGTTTTGTGTTAGGTGGTCATGGCGATACAATGGTGCCACTTACTCGCTACTCATTCGCTGGTGGTATTCCATTAGAATCATTAATGCCAGCAGATCGTCTTGAAGAGATTGTAGACCGTACACGTAAAGGTGGTGCAGAAATCGTTAACCTCCTTGGTAATGGTTCTGCATATTATGCTCCTTCAGCTGCGCTTATTGAAATGGCGGAAGCGATCATTAAAGACCAAAAACGTATACTTCCATCTATTGCATACTTAGAAGGCGAATATGGCTACAATGATTTATATCTAGGTGTTCCGACATTATTAGGTGCAAATGGTATAGAAAAAATCTTTGAACTTGATTTAACAGACAAAGAAAAAGCGGCTTTAGATAAATCGGCAGAGGCTGTCCGCGACGTTATGAAAGTTTTAGCTTAATAAAAGTTTATGAAATCGAGTGGGATTCATTCCTACTCGATTTTATGTTGTTGAAAAAACGATTAATGTCAATGAAATTAAAGTGTTATATTAATTAAAGTATGACTCTTTGGCAAAGTGAGTGGTTGATTTCCGTTCCGACTGTGCGCTTTCCTAGGGGCGTCAGATGAGCCACTTCGCTTCGCTGCAGGGTCTCATCTGAGACGCTAATCCCCAAGGAATCGCCCAGTCTCCACTCCAATCAACCACTTCATATAGCGTGTAACTTCGGGCATGTGACTTTAATGTATAGTAATAAAGCAAAACTTCAGCAACAAATGTTCTCAGTACGAAAGCGAAGCGTCAGCGGCATCAGCATCAGATTTACAAACTTATCACTGTTAGAAGTCTTTCCGTTCGATTATGGTGAGTAGCCATGGCAATTATAAATGTGCTTCTCAGTATGGTTTTGGCTAACGATTCAAGAGAGTAGAGGCTTCAATGTCAAGTTGTAAATATTCATACACATGAATGTTTAAGAGAAAGTGTAAATACTAAGACAAACAAAAATGTGCATCACGATGCGAACATTTATAGCCTTGAAATACATAAATTAATAAGAAATTCTACACTATCGCTGATTGTAGTGGAAGGTTACTCGACTCCCGTGGGAAAGCGAGACAGGCGAGACCCTGAGGCCAACACGACGTTGGTCACGAAGGCATTGTCACAGGACGTGACGCACTTAGCCTTCGTTCCTTTAGCGGAGGAAGCGGCTCGGCGCACGCCCACAGGAAGCTTTGCTCTGCGCGAAAGCGAAGCGTCAGCGACAAAGCGAGTAGCCTGGAACGGAAATCACCCCTACGTTATGATACTAAACTTTAATCAATTTCGCCTTGAAATAATGGTAGCTGTCGCACAGACGAACTCATTTTGCTGAATAAAGATAAAATGGTTATTCTGCTTTTCGTTGTACTTTTGGAATAAAATTGATACTATGAAGGTATATGATAGAAAAGGGGTTGGCGTATTTTTGCTTCAAAAAAACAGTAAACTTGGTCTCACTATTGATGAAATTACAGTTGGCGAGAAGATTCATATTACGGAGAAGATAGAAGATAAGGATTTACTGCTTTATTTAGGACTTACGAATGATAATAATCCGCTTTATATTCAACATGATTATGCAGCGATGACTCCTTTTCAAAAGCCAATCGTACCAACAATTATGTTAAATGGCATTATTACTTCAGCAGTATCAAAGTATATTCCTGGACCAGGTGCACGAATTATTGAGCAACATATAAAATATTTAGAGCCGCTCTATCATTATGAATTATTTGATACTCTTTTAGAGGTAACGGAAGTAAATAAATTACAAAATACAATTACTGTATCGGTACACTCTTATAATGAGCAGAAGCAACTTATGATTGAGGGTACTTTGCTGGTGACACCACCACTTGCTTTATAGACGTCTTGAGATTTGAAATGGGGGTTTCAAATCACTAACGGAGGCTTTATACATGACAAAAACGATTTTAGTTGTAGAAGATGAATTTTCGATTGCGACATTATTGAAATATAATTTAGAACAGGCTGGATATGTAGTAGAAACAGCTGCAGACGGTCAAGAGGGTCTAGGTAAGGCCATCGACTTACAACCCGATTTAATTTTATTAGATTTGATGCTTCCGAGGCTTGATGGTATGGAGGTTTGTAAACAGATCCGTCAACAACGTATGAATACACCTATTATTATGCTAACAGCAAAGGATGATGAGTTCGATAAAGTACTTGGTCTAGAGCTAGGAGCAGATGATTATATGACGAAGCCCTTTAGTCCGCGCGAAGTGTTAGCACGGGTAAAGGCGGTTTTAAGACGTTTTACACAAAATGTAGTGCCTGAAGAGAAGAGTGGGCCACAAGAGAAAATGTTTGAATTTGGACAATTGCGTGTCTTTCCAGAGCGTTTTGAAGTATTTTTACAGGATGAGGCACTGGAATTTACACCAAAGGAATTTGAGCTACTCATTTATTTACTTGAAAATAAAAACCGTGTTTTAACACGTGATCAGCTATTAAGTGCTGTATGGAAGTATGACTTTGCTGGTGATACTCGAATTGTAGATGTGCACATTAGCCACCTTCGCGATAAAATCGAAGAAAATAGCCGTAAGCCGATGTTCATCAAAACAATTCGTGGCCTTGGCTATAAATTCGAGGAGCCGAAGACGACATGAAATCAATGAGCAACCGCTTATTCTTGACATTCATGCTATTGCTTGGATCGATATTAGCTGTCCTAATGATTGTTATAGGTCAGCTTTTTCCTGTTTATATAGAACAGTACAATGAGCAAGCTAGTTTACAGGTGCAAGAATCCATTAACCAAGTATTAGATGAACGAAAGATTGAACTAACAAAAGAAGATAGAGAGGCACTGTATACTGCTCAAAACATTGAGGCAACAGATTCTATAATATCAAATGTTCATGCGCGACTTTATGTTGTGCTAGCGATTCTTTTTTTAATAGCGCTTATTTTAATGGCTATTGTAAGTCGCTATATGATTCGAAATTTCACTGCTCCTATTGATAACGTGACAGATACAGCACTTGAACTGGCGAAGGGAAATTACCGTGCTCGTGCCCATGAAAATGAGCATGAACGCATGATGCCACTTAGTCACTCCATTAATATTTTAGCGCGTAACTTACAGGATATTACGGCGATTCGCGAGGTAGAAGAGGAAAGGCTTAAAACGTTAATTGAAAATATGGGAAGCTCCCTCATGATGATTGGACGTGAGGGGAATATATCTATCGTGAACCGTGTATTTTTAGAGCGTTTCGGTATGCAAATTAACGATGTACAAGGAAAGGTTTTTCGTACAATTGGCTTACCTAAAACTCTGGAGCAATTTATCGACCATGTGTTTCTAACGGAAATGCCTTATCGACAACAAATTAAAATGGAGGTCCAACAGGAGCTATACAATAAGGAAGTCTATGGAGCACCTGTTATAGGGGATCATGGTAGATGGCTTGGTGTTGTTATCGTTATGCACGATATTACAGAGCTTGTTCGTTTAGAGCAGATTCGTAAGGATTTTGTAGCAAATGTATCCCATGAATTGCGTACACCCATTACATCTATTAAAGGCTTTTCTGAAACTTTACTGGATGGAGCATATAAGGATGAAAAAATGCTGCTATCTTTTTTAGAGATCATTTATAAGGAAAGTAACCGTCTGCAAATGCTTATTCAGGATTTACTAGAATTATCGAAAATTGAACAGCATGGTTTTACCGTTAATATTATGCCGATGGGCTTGCAAGATGTACTTATACGTGGAGCAGAGCTGACAGGACCTCGTCTGGATGAGAAAAATATGAGCTTTCGTGTTGATATAGAACGTGATGTTCAAGTAATGGGTGATGCGAATCGTATCATTCAAATTGTCACTAATTTAATTACTAATGCTATTACGTACTCTCCGGAAAATACAATCGTTACGATTCGATTAAAGGAAAATGAAACGTACGGTATTCTTGAAATAGAAGACCAAGGTATAGGTATTGAAAAGCATGAAATTGCCCGTGTCTTTGAACGGTTTTACCGTGTGGATCGTGCACGAAGTCGGAATTCTGGGGGTACAGGTTTAGGGCTTGCTATTGTGAAGCACTTAGTAGAGGCGCATCATGGCCGCATTCAGGTAGAAAGTGAAGTTGGAATTGGGACAAAAATGATTGTCATGATTCCGAAAAATTAACGAATTCTTTACATTAGCACAATTTTAGATTCACAATGGGGCCTTATACTTGTTAGTAGAAACCCCTATATAATTGTTAAGACTTTTTAATAGCGAAAAAAATCTTTATATATGAAGATTTTCTGATTGTGTTGCTTAGTTATCGCCGAAAGGAAGAATCTATTGCCAAATTTTTTGGTGATAGATTCTTTTTCTGTTTTACACGTAACGCAAATAGGTGTAAAGTATAGTAGCATAATATTTAACTAACTTATTAGTTGACAATCGGGCTTGCGGTCTGCACTTATCTAGAAGTGCTCTATATTCTGACCGTTTAAGCGGGATAAAAAATTGAGAGAAGGATGACCATGAAAATCGTCAAAAGTATCGTGCAAATCGGCTATCTATATGTAATTTTATTTGTTGGGAATAGTATTGCACGTCTACTTCACTTGCCGATTCCAGGGAGCATAATTGGACTAGTCTTATTGTTTTTACTTTTGCAGTTTCATATTATTAAGCTTGAATGGATTGAGCTAGGTGCAGGTTTATTACTTAGTGAATTATTACTATTTTTCATTCCATCTGCTATCGGAGTAATCGATTATACTGCATTATTCGGTGTGCAAGGTGTGAAAGCTGTGCTTGTTATTGTATTGAGTGCCATAGTTGTAATGTTTGCAACAGGTTTCACAGCACAATTGCTAGGGCAACGAAAGAAAGGTGATACTGCATGAGCTTTTTAATAGCTATACTAAGTTTACTAGGTACTATTGCAGTTTTTTATACTAGTAAAATGTTTTATAAAAAGTATCAGAAGGAATGGTTAACACCTATACTGATCACACCATTAGTGGCAATTATCATCCTGCTGCTAACGGGTACATCCTATAAATCTTATACTGCAGGGGCCGGTATTTTATCAAATTTACTAGGCCCAGCAACAGTTGCATTCGCGGTACCAATTTATAAAAATTTTAACCTATTAAAGAAACATGCTTTTGAAATTTTTCTAAGTATTGCAGTTGGCTCAGCTGTCGCGATTACATCATCATTTATCTTTGCTGTATTAGTTGGACTAAATAATGAGCTTGTGCATAGCATAGTTCCACGCTCAGTTACTACACCAATAGCGATGGACATTTCCAATATGATTGGTGGCTCTCCTACGCTTACTGCAGTTTTCGTTATGGTAACTGGTATTTTAGGGAGTCTGATAGCACCGTTAGTTATTAAAGCATGTCGTTTCCATCGACCATCCTCTAGAGGTCTACTGTTAGGAATGGGAGCACATGGTACGGGTACATCTAAAGCATTTGAATTTGGTGAGCTAGAAGGTACGTTTGCAAGTCTTGCGATGATTGTAGCTGCATTAATTAGCATTGTATTATCAACAACATTTTTCCCAGCATTTGAACATCTAGTTGTCAATCTCCTGTTGCCTTAAATGGTAGCAGGATTTTTTTGTTCTATTTTATTTGGTGAGCCTCACAATCCTCCTTATGTCAAACTGCCTAAAATAAAAATGGGTTTATTAAAATATTTTGAAACTTTTTAAGAAGTGCCACGTATACATTAGTACTAAGCTTAAGGGAGGATTAGACATGAGTGTGAAAAGGTCACTAATGATGGTGGGACTTGGCATTTTCGGCATTGTTGCACTTATTGCGGTATTTACATCATGGTACACGGTAGATGAATCAGAACAAGCCGTTGTCATAACGTTCGGTCGTGCCGATAATACAGTAACAGAACCAGGTTTACATTTTAAATTACCTTGGCCTGTACAATCGGTTGAGGTTTTATCGAAGGAAACATTTAGTTTACAGTTTGGCTATAAGCAAAATAAAGATGGGGAATTGGAAGCTTATGATGCTGAAACGAAAATGATTACAGGGGATGAGCATATTGTTTTAACAGACCTTGTAGTTCAATGGAAGATTACCGAACCGAAAAAGTATTTATTCAGCTCACAAGATCCAGAAAAAATATTACATAGCGCTACGTCGAGTGCGATCCGATCAATTATTGGTAGCTCAAAAATCGACGCTGCGTTAACAGAGGGAAAAGCGGACATAGAAGCAAAATCACGAGATTTACTCGTTTCTCTTATTGAAAAATACGATATTGGTATTAGTGTTTTAGGGGTAAAACTAAAAGATGTTGAGTTACCGAATGCAGATGTGCGAGCAGCGTTTACAGCTGTTACAGACGCACGTGAAATGAAAAATACAAAAATTAATCAAGCAGAAAAATATAAGAATCAGCGTACTAATGAAGCTGAAGGTGAAAAAGATGCTATTATCTCGAAGGCTCAAGGTGAAAAAACAGCCCGTATTGAGCAGGCCCAAGGGGATGTAGCTGTCTTTAATAAAATGTATGAGCAATATAAGGGTAATAAACAAATTACACGTGAGCGTTTAATTTTAGAAACGCTTGAAAATGTTTTACCTAAAGCACAAATTTATATTATGAATGATGATGGCAATACAATGAAATACTTGCCTCTTCAAGCATTACAACCTGCGAAAAAGGAGACACCTACTGCGCAGGAAACACCAAAAGAGGAGAAAAAAGAAGGGGGCGGTAACTAATGGACCAAAAAAATAAGGATCTTGAAAAATTCCTCAATTTTTTATCAGGTAAATCCAAAAATACTGCTCCAAAAGAAGAGGATACAGTGGATAATGTGGTCAAAATGTCGAAAAAAAGCCCGATGAATCCGAAAAAATATATTTCTCTTGCCGTAACATTAACAGCCGTTTTTGCTATTGCCATAATAGTATTTACTAATGTTTATATAGTTAAAGAATCCGAATACGCAGTTGTTAGACAGTTTGGAGAAGTAGTGAAATTTCAAAGTGAGCCTGGCTTGAAAATAAAGGTTCCATTTATTCAAAGTGTAACGAAGCTACCAAAAAACCAAATGACGTATGAAGTTTCTGAAGAAGAAATTAATACAAAGGATAAAAAACGAATTATTATTGATAATTATGCAGTTTGGCATATAACAGATCCAAAGCAATTAATTTCAAATGCAGGAACAATAGAAAAAGTTGAATCACGTATGGAAGAGTTTATTTATTCAGTTATTCGTTCAGAGCTTGGTCGAATAGAATATAAGGCGATTATTAATGATGAAGATTCTTCACGTGGAGGTATCAACGATCAGGTAACTGCACGAGTCAATGAGTTACTTTCAAATGATAAGTATGGAATAGAAGTAATAGATGTTCGTATTCGTCGTATTGATCTGCCATCTGTAAATGAGCAATCCGTTTTTACAAATATGATTTCGGACCGTGAATCAATGTCGCAAAAATATTTATCAGAAGGTGATGCTGAGAAACGCCGTATTGAAGCTCAAACAGATAAGGAAGTTCAAGAAATGCTCGCAACAGCGAAAAAGGATGCAGCAATGATTCAAGCGGAAGGTGAAGCAGAAGCGGCTAAGATTTACAATAAATCGTTCTCTCAAGACCCTGAATTCTATTCATTGTACCGTACATTAGAATCATATAAGAAAACTGTAGGTGAAGATACGGTCATTATTTTGCCATCCACTTCACCCTATGCAAAAATATTATCTGGCTATATAAAGTGAAACTTTAATCAGTGGGGGTTCTCTAACCCCACTGATTATTAGTCTTCACCAATCGGGCTTTTACGGGCAGTTAATCTCCCGCTTAACTTCTTTGCTTTCGTGAATTTTGAGGTGGGAGTCTTGTACCTGACGCTTCGCTTTTGATATAGATAAATTACTGCCCGTTAATGCGGGATAAAATAATACGATTATTCTTGCAGGGATAAGCATATGAAGTCGTCTCAAACTTTTTGAGACGGCATTTTTACATTTTAGTAAGTTTTTTGTATAGCGTTGGAAGGACTTTAATGGATGGCGATATTTATATATGCGTTTCGATTGGGCGACTCCTTGGGGATTAGCAATAGAGGAACGAAGGCTAAAAACATCACATCCTGTGATAACGTCTTCGTGACCAACATCGTGTTGGCCCGAGATCCTGCAGCGAAGCGGCTCATCGGACGCCTACAGGAAAGCGCCCAACGGAAATCAACTCCACGTTATGGTGAGGAGCCTTCGAAGTTTGATTAGGTGTTTTTAATCACTAACTCTATAAAAATCTATCATATGTTGATGTTTTGTTATGAAAATGATAGAAATTTATAATTTCATGTTCCGTTTATGACTAATATCTGATAGAATGATATTGTTCGAGAAATAAAAAATGGGGGTAATAGTTGTGAAGTTGCAAATTAGTAAGTGGCTCCAAAATTTAGGGATAGCCTGTAGTATTGCATCGTTATTTACACTTTTCTTCCGTCTATCAGATTTTGCATGGATCACAAAAAGTGTTTATCATATACCAGTATTTTTTGTCATTTTGTTTTTATTAGGTTTAGTCATTGCTGCGGATGTACGCAAAATATTTAAAAAAATATTTTTATACGAGAAACGCAAGGTTAAACGACCTATATGGCAAGTAGGGATTGGCTTTATTTTCTTCTTAGCGCAAATCGGCACTGTAATGGTGTTTAATACAGAGCTTACACATCCACAGCTTGGTGGTATGCCATTATTTTTAGTATTTGCCTTTATGAACGCCTTTATTTTGACAGTCATATATGAAGAGATTTTTTATCGTAAAGAAAAAACGAATAAAGCCAGTGAATAACATAGATGAAGTCAATTACAATGAGTGATTGGCTTTTTTTGTGCAGTCAATCCTAAGCTATTGATGTAGAAAATTTGGCGATTTTCAACGTTATGATTGGTAAAATACGCGTTTTCTCGATAAAGTAAAAGGAAGAGGCATTTTCAAACATATGTTTTCGTTTTACAATTAAGAAGACGACAACGCAGGAGGATAAAATCATGACAAAGGAAAAATTGCTATTATTGGACGGCAATAGTTTAGCATATCGCGCGTTTTTTGCGTTGCCATTATTGACGAATGATAGTGGGATTCATACGAATGCAGTATACGGCTTTACAACAATGCTACAAAGAATATTAGAGGAAGAGCAACCAACGAAAATTTTGGTTGCCTTTGATGCGGGTAAGACAACCTTCCGTCATGAGACATTTACGGAATATAAAGGTGGTCGACAAAAGACTCCACCAGAATTATCGGAGCAGTTTCCTTATATACGGAAGCTTATTGATGCTTATGGTATTAAGCGATATGAGCTTGAATTGTACGAAGCGGACGATATTATAGGGACACTCGCCAAAGAAGCTTCATCACAAGATATGGACGTCATTGTCGTATCAGGAGATCGGGACTTAACACAGCTCACGACTGAGCAAGTAACAGTATATATTACTAAAAAAGGCATTACTGAAATTGAAAAAAATACACCAGCCTTTATTGCAGAAAAATATGGCTTAACGCCCGGGCAAATTATTGATATGAAAGGTTTAATGGGGGATTCTTCAGATAATATCCCTGGTGTACCAGGTGTCGGTGAAAAAACAGCAGTTAAATTGCTAAAAGAGCATGGGTCAGTAGAGGCGCTTTATGCGGCAATGGATACGGTGAAGGCTTCTAAAATGAAAGAAAAATTAGTTGCCAATGAAGAACAGGCACTAATGAGTAAAAAGCTGGCTACCATTTTTACAGAGGCACCGATTGAAATAACGCTTTCGGATCTTATCTATAATGGTCCGAATGAAGAAGAATTAATTAGCGTGTGGCGAGAGCTTGGCTTTAAATCATTACTAGAGAAAAGCGATTTTACTGTCCAAGAAGAGGAACAAGCTCCTTTTGACTATGACATTGTGCAAGAAGTAAAACAAGAGCATTTAAAAGATGTAATGGCAGTGCATTTGGAGCTAGAGGACGAGCATTATCATACATGCCAGCAACTAGGCATTGCACTCACAGATGGAGCGAAAACAATGTATGTGCCGTTTGATATTGCAGCTCAATCAGATGTCCTTCGTCTTTGGTTAGAAGATGCTACTAAAATAAAGTATATGTCTGATTCAAAAGCATCTCAGGCTGCGTTAAGACGTGCGGGAATTCATTTAGCTGGTGTGGAATTTGACTTATTACTTGCTTCTTATATTAATAATCCTGCGCTAAGTGGAGATGATGTGGCAACACTTGCGAAAGAACTAGGCTATCGTAATGTGCAGGCAAATGAGACTGTTTATGGTAAAGGGGCGAAACGAGCTATACCTGCCATTGATGCACTTGCTGAACATGCCAGTCGCAAAGCCTTTGCTGTATGGTCTTTACAGCCTAAGCTTGAAGAATTGCTAAAGGAAAACGAACAGTTTGAACTCTATAAAAATTTAGAGCTACCGCTTGCTTCTATTTTAGGGGAAATGGAGAGTGAAGGAATCACGGTCAATCGTGCCACATTAGAGAAAATGGGGCAGGAACTAAATGACAAACTAATTGTAATTGAACAGGAGATTTATACGGAGGCAGGAGAAGCCTTCAATATTAATTCACCAAAGCAATTAGGGGTCATCCTCTTTGATAAACTTGGTCTGCCTGTTATTAAAAAGACAAAGACAGGCTATTCCACTGCAGCAGATGTTTTGGAAAAATTAAAACCAGAGCATGCCGTTATTGAGCATATTCTTTTATATCGTCAGCTTGGGAAATTACAGTCAACTTATATCGAAGGTCTGCTAAAGGAAATCCATGAAGAGGATGGAAAGGTGCATACTCGATTCCAACAAGCATTAACAGCTACAGGGCGTTTAAGCTCAACGGATCCGAATTTGCAAAACATCCCGATTCGTTTAGAAGAAGGGCGAAAAATTCGTCAAGCATTTGTGCCATCGAACGAAGATTGGATATTATTTTCTGCTGATTATTCGCAAATCGAATTGCGTGTATTGGCCCATATGTCAAAGGATGAAAACTTAGTTGACGCTTTCCGTGAAGGTATGGATGTTCATACACGTACTGCTATGGATGTATTCCATGTCTCAGAAGATGAGGTCGACAGTAATATGCGCCGTGCTGCAAAAGCAGTAAACTTTGGCATTGTTTATGGTATTAGTGATTACGGCTTATCGCAAAACTTGGATATTACCCGTAAGGAAGCTGCTACATTTATCGAGAAATATTTTGCGAGTTTCCCAGGTGTAAAACAATATATGGATGATATCGTCCAAGATGCGAAGTTTAATGGTTATGTGACAACACTTTTAAATAGACGTCGATATTTACCGGATATTACGAGCTCAAATTTCAATTTACGAAGCTTTGCAGAGCGTACTGCGATGAATACACCAATTCAGGGAAGTGCAGCTGATATTATTAAAAAAGCAATGATTGATATGGATGCTCGCTTGAAAAAAGAAAATATGCAGGCAAAACTTTTATTACAAGTGCATGATGAATTAATTTTTGAAGCACCTAAAGAGGAGATTGCATTGCTTGAAAAAATAGTACCAGAGGTTATGGAGAACGCAATCGCACTTTCAGTACCATTAAAAGTAGATTTTAATTACGGTGCGACTTGGTACGAAGCAAAATAAGGAGGGGTTTAAATGCCTGAATTACCAGAGGTTGAAGGTGTCGTCCAGGCATTAAAACCTAAAATTGAAGGGCGTACAATTCAACAGGTTCAACTATCTGAAATTATTCGTTTTTCCTTTGGAGAGGGAAAACAATGTATCGTGAAGCAAGCTGAGCCTGATGCATTTGAAATATCCTTGTCTCAAATGATGATTACAAAAGTTGAACGACGTGCGAAATACATCTTTTTTCATTTGCTGAAAGCGGATGTCCCATATGTGCTTGTTAGTCATTTAGGGATGACAGGTGCATGGTTTGTAGTGAATTCGCCTGAGGAAATCCATGAGGCGAAATTTAAAAAGCATATTCATGCTACATTTCAAATGGCAGATGGTGGCTATTTAATTTATTCGGATATACGCCGCTTTGGTGAACTACGTTTTTTAACAAAAATTGAAGATCATGCACCATTAACAAAAATGGCGCCAGAGCCATTCGATGAAATAGCATGTGATTATTTTATTGCGAAATCAAAGTTACCGAAATATGAGAAAAAGGCCGTTAAGGATGTCATTATGGATGGGCAGGTTATTTCGGGCTGTGGCAATATTTATGCTACCGAAGCATTATTTGCTCAAAAAATTCATCCGGCCCGCACAATGAACCGCATCAGTGAAAAGAGTAAGTGTGCATTATTCGAGGCAATTGTCGCCATTTTACGCCAAAGCATTGAAGCGGGGGGGTCAACAATTTCAGATTATCGTAATATTAATGGTGAGGCTGGAAGTATGCAGAAACGACTGCAAATGTATGGAAAGAAGATGTGTCCAACGTGTGGTACTGCAACGAGCCAAATGACGATTGGTGGGCGCACATCAGTCTTTTGCCCAAATTGTCAACATTAAAGGGGATTTAACTATGATTATCGGACTAACGGGAAGTATTGCAAGCGGAAAAAGTACAGTAGCAAAAATGATGACAGCACTTGGTTTACCTATTGTCGATGCAGATATTGTTGCACGTGATGTTGTAGAACCAGGAACGGAAACTTTAAGGTTAATAGCTGGAAATTTTGGACAACATATATTGCTAGAAGACGGTAGTTTAAATCGTACCAAGCTTGGCGATATTATTTTTCACGAGCCTGCTAAACGTAAAATGTTAAATGATATTATGCATCCTGCTATTCGTCAGGAAATGTTACGCCAGCGTGATGCTTATTTAGAAGCTGGAGAAAAGCATGTTGTGATGGATATTCCGCTTTTATTTGAAAGTAAGCTGGAGCATTTTGTCGAGCGTATTATTGTAGTATCGGTTAGTGAAGAGGTGCAGCTTCGTCGATTAATGGAACGTAACAACTTATCGAAGGAAGATGCACTAGCTCGAATGCGTTCTCAGTTACCTTTGTCAGTCAAAGAAAAAGGCGCCCATGCTGTTATTTATAATAATGAAAATCTAGAACAAACAGAGCACCAATTAAAAAAAATCCTGACTTATTGGGATGTAATTTTAACTAAGAATCTGTAAAATCATTCGATGCGTAGCAATGACATATTGCTACGCATTTCATATTTTTGAAAAACTATTGTGTTGCAAGGAAATCTCTTAATGGTGTGGCTCATTAAAGTGTGATTTCCGTTCCAGGCTACTCGCTTTCCTGTGGGCGAGCGCCGAGCCGCTTCCTCCGCTACGCCCCCAGGAAGCTTTGCTCTGTGCGAAAGCGAAGCGTCAGCTACAAAGCGCCCAGCCGGAACGGAAATCAACCCCACATTTTGCCGAAGAGCCATAGTAATTTAATGTGTCATCTTAATTTCATTGACGCAATAGTTAAAAAACATGAACGCGTAGCAAAAACACTTTGCTATGCATTTTTTTGTGAGTTTATACCATAATAAGGACTAATTTAGGCGATTTTATTTTTCAGAAAATAAGAACTTTAATATTATAAGTTTATAATGTTCATCTTTTTTAAAATTGTGTTATACTAATCAGCATAAAGTATATAATTAATCTGAGTATGTACTCACAGGAGGATTTTATAAATGACAGTATCAGTTGCTATTAATGGTTTCGGACGTATCGGACGTATGGTTTTCCGCCAAGCGATCGTGCAGGAAGATTTAAATATTGTTGCAATTAACGCTAGCTACCCAGCTGAAACGTTAGCACATTTGATTAAGTATGACACAAATCATGGAACATTCGAAGGTTCAGTTGAGCCAGCAGGCGATGCTTTAATTGTAAACGGTAAACGTGTTCAAATTATTAGCGAACGTGACCCCTTAAAATTACCATGGGCAACAATGGGTGTAGATATCGTTATTGAAGCAACTGGTAAATTTAATGATCGTGAAAAAGCAGCAATGCACTTAGAAGCGGGAGCAAAGAAAGTTATCTTAACAGCACCTGGTAAAAACGAGGACGTAACAATTGTTTTAGGTGTAAATGATGAGAAACTTGATATTGCAAAACATGATGTTATTTCTAATGCTTCTTGTACAACAAACTGCTTAGCACCAGTTGCCAAAGTATTAAATGACACATTTGGAATTGAAAGCGGATTAATGACAACGGTTCACGCTTATACAAATGATCAAAAGAATTTAGATAATCCACATAAAGATTTACGTCGTGCACGTGGTTGCGCACAATCAATCATTCCAACATCTACAGGTGCTGCAAAAGCATTAAAATTAGTGTTACCAGAATTAGAAGGTAAAATTCATGGTATGGCACTTCGTGTTCCAACACCAAACGTATCATTAGTTGACCTAGTAGTTGATTTAAATACAGACGTAACAGTAGATTCTATCAATGCTGCATTTGTGAAGGCTGCTACTGAAGGTCCGATGAAAGGTATTTTAAACTTCTCAGTTGAGCCTCTAGTATCTTCTGATTACAATACAACAACTTACTCTTCTACAGTAGATGGACTTTCTACAATGGTAATGGGTAACCGCAAAGTGAAAGTACTTGCTTGGTACGACAATGAGTGGGGTTATTCTGCACGCGTTGTAGATCTTGTGAAAAAAGTGGCAAAAGCTTTAGAAACAGTTAATGCATAATTCAGTGACATCCGCTAAAAGAAGTTAAACTGAGCACATTGAAATCCAAGTGATTTCAATGTGTTTTTTATTTAGACAGTTGGTTTAAATGTAGAATCTATGCTTGTACTTTAGCCTGTCAAGGCTTATCATGAGCACACTTGCGTTAATGCACTTTTCTTACACATAGGAAATTTGTTATAATAGAGATATTAAATTGTTGTGAAATCAGGAGAGTAATTATATGAGATGTCCATCTTGCCAGTTTAACGGAACGCGTGTTGTGGATTCGAGGCCAGTTGATGATAATAAAGAAATTCGTAGACGTCGTGAATGTGAGTCATGTGGCTTCCGCTTTACAACGTTTGAAAAAATTGAAGAGACACCTTTAGTTGTCGTGAAAAAAGAAGGTTCGCGAGAAGAATTTAGCCGTGAAAAGGTACTTCGTGGACTTATTCGTGCTTGCGAAAAACGTCCTGTTTCCCTTGAAGTACTTGAGGGACTAGTAATGTCTATTGAAAAAGATCTTCGCCGCATTGGAAATTCCGAAGTCCGATCTGAGGATGTAGGAGAAATGGTAATGGATCGCTTAGCGAAAATCGATGAGGTTGCTTATGTGCGCTTTGCATCGGTTTATCGTCAATTTAAGGATATCAATGTCTTTATTGAAGAAATTAAAGAAATTATCCAACGTCAGACAGAACAGAAATTATAAGGTAAACAGAGAGGGTGAATGACGTTGAACCATTTGTATAAGGAATTGCAGCCAGTTGATTCTTTTGACATTCGTCTACCTCATGCACTTTCTACGCAGGAACGTCAATTAGTAACGCTTTTTTATCAGCCTTTAATTGGAGCGGAGCCAATCAGCCTTTATTTAACACTATGGGCAGAAGCTGAACAAATGTCTAAGCAGCAAATGACGCATTATTATTTAATGAATGTACTAGGGCTTCCTATTGGTAAAGTATTTGAGGCGCGTATTGCGCTTGAAGCAATTGGTCTGTTACGCACATGGAAAAAAGAAGATGCTGGCCAGCGAAGCTTTTTATATGAGCTAATACGTCCACTTGATGCAGATAGCTTTATGAAAGACCCACTGCTCTCGATGTTTTTATTTAGTAAAATAGGGGAGCAAGCTTATCGGAAGTTACGTCAGCGTTTTATGCCATCTACAAGAGATGTAGAGTTTAAAGATGTATCTCGTGCCTTCATAGATGTTTTTAAGCCTGTAAGTACTAAAATTCCAGATGATTTACAAGCTGATACTAGTCATAAGGATAAACAGCAAAAGATATATCCGTTTTATTTTGATCAGTTTGATTTTGAACTACTGCAAGGGGGCTTATCGGAGCAACTAGTGCCGGCAAGCCTTCTAACATTTGAGGTACGTGAATCAATAGCAAAATTAGCATTTTTATATCATTTAACGGCACTTGATATGCAAAAAGTAGTGATTCTTGCATTAGATGATGACTTAGGGATTTCATTGGAACGTTTACGTAAGGCCGCTGCGGATTTTTATAAGCTAACGGTATCAAAAGAACCACCAAAGCTTGCTAGAGTGAGTAAACAGCCGTCATCCATAGAAGAATCGAGCCAAAAAACAAAAGATCAGGAGCTTCAGCAATATTTAGAAACGACTCCTCCAGTGCAAGTACTGCGAGATATCAATAATGGCAAAGAACCTTTACAGACCTCCGTACAGCTTGCTGAGAGTTTAATTGTTCAGCATGGAATGCCAGTAGGTGTTGTTAATGCACTTTTGGAATATGTCATGCTAACAACTGATATGAAGCTACCTAAAAAATATGTGGAAACGATTGCGGATCATTGGGTACGTAAAAATATTCAAACTGCAAAAGAAGCAATGGAATTAGCACGCCAAGAGCATGATAAGTACACTACGTGGAAAAATAAACCCCAGTCTTCGGCAAAAAAGAACTCTTACACAAAAAATCGCCGAGAGGAAAAAGTACCAGATTGGTTTTATAAGCGTAATGAAAAATCAGAGGAAGTAGTAAAAGCTACAACAAATACTGGCACTACTGATTTTGAAAAGGAAAGACAAAAGATACTAGAGAAATTAGGTAATATTCAAAATAAGGTAGGTGAATGACAATCGAACCGATTAATGGACCATTAAAAAGAGCAATTAAGGTACCATCATTTCAAGAACGATATGAAGCGATGCGTAAAGAAATATTAGAAAACCCTCGTGTGCAACAGTTTTTAGCTGAGCATATGGATGAGTTAAGCTATGATGCGGTTGAACGTAATTTACCGAAGCTCCATGAATTTATTAGTCAATCTACAGTCTGCTGTGGCTGTGACAGTACAGAAAATTGTACAAATTACTTAAAAGGTTTTTTACCTACCTTACGTGTAGTAAGGGGTACTGTTGAAATTGATTATGTACGATGCGAGCAAAAGATACGCGAAGATGAGCGCCGAGATGTTGCTAATATGATTGCAAGTATGCATATGCCAAAGGATGTGCTACAAGCTACTATAAGTGATTTATTTATTGATGATCATACACGTGTTGACATTGCAAATCGTGCGACTGATTTTGTTCAAAATGTACTAGATACAGGGAATTTACCTGCTAAAGGCTTTTATTTATATGGTCAATTTGGAGTGGGGAAATCTTTTGTGCTAGGCGCATTAGCTAATGAACTTGCGAAGGCTAAAGTAAAGTCAGTTGTAGTTTTCGTGCCTGAATTTTTACGAGAAATGAAAAATGCAATTGGCGATAACACGTTGAATGAAAAAATAGATTATGTGAAAAAGGCACCAGTGCTAATGCTCGATGATTTAGGAGCCGAAACAATGACTGCTTGGACGCGAGATGAAATTTTGGGGACTATTTTCCATTACCGCATGGCAGAGCAATTGCCAACATTCATTACATCTAATTTTAATTACGATGAATTGGAGCACCATTTAGCACAGTCACAAAAAGGTGACATAGAAGTTGTGAAGGCTGGACGTGTTATGGAACGTATTAAAGCTTTGACAGAGCCGATAAAAATGGGCGGGCAAAATAGACGTCTGTAAGATTGGTAGTTGCATTTTATGACAATCGAGCGTATACTGTCACATATAATAATTAACTTCTTTCAACAGGTGTCCAAACACCTACTGAAAAAGTTAAAGCCTCCGGCGGATGTCTCAGAATTGGAAAGGTGTTAATAAAGGATGTTAGCCTAAAATCATCGCATCCATGCGATAACGGCTAACTGATCTGCATCGTGCAGGCCTAAGCACAAAGTCGATTCTGGACGCAATTATGCCGAGGTTAATTGATCAAATGCATTGATGAGGACATGAATTTTGTGTAACGGCTTTTAGAGAGGGGAGTCATTGGCTGTAAGCTTCCTAGTTCGAGCACACTATTTACTACCTGCTGAGCAGCGAAAGGGATAATCTTTCGCCGGTCCCTAGCCCGTTAGCTAGCCTTAAGCTTCGTCTGACTTTAAAAAGTCGGAAGGAAGAAGGGTGGAACCACGAGCATACGCTTCGTCCCTTTCGTAGGGACGGAGCTTTTTTTATTTTCGTCCGATGGAAAATAGTGGTGAGCTGAATGCGGATGTAATTGTGGGTGTCACAACATCTATTGATTACGGATAACTTCCGGGATTCTTGGACTTCAATCATGCATCACAACAAAACAATAAGGAGTGCAAACAAAATGTCAGATATGATTAAATTAACTTTCCCAGATGGCGCTGTAAAGGAATTTGCAAAAGGTACATCTACTGATGATGTAGCATTATCAATTAGCCCAGGACTTCGTAAAAAAGCATATGCGGGTAAAGTAAATGGTGCCTTAGTCGATTTAAAAACACCAATAGAAGAGGATGCTACAATCTCGATTATTACACAGGATGATGAAGAAGCACTAGAAATTTTACGTCACTCTACTGCACATTTAACTGCACAAGCGATTAAACGTTTATTCCCTGATGTTAAACTTGGTATTGGTCCAGTTATTGAAGGTGGCTTCTACTATGATGTTGATGCACCAACTCCAATTACTGCTGAAGACCTACCAGCAATCGAAAAAGAAATGAAAAAAATTATCGCTGAAAACTTAGAAATCGAGCGCAAAAATGTTAGTCGTGCAGAAGCGCAAGCAATCTATGAAAAAATTGGCGATGAATACAAATTAGAATTACTTGAAGCGATTCCAGCAGATGACCAAGTTTCTATTTACCATCAAGGTGAATTCTTCGACCTTTGCCGAGGTATCCACGCACCATCAACTGGTAAGCTTCGTGAGTTCAAACTTCTTTCATTAGCAGGTGCTTACTGGAGAGGTAACTCAGATAACAAAATGCTACAACGTGTTTATGGAACAGCTTTCTTTAAAAAAGAAGATTTAAAACATCATCTTCAAATGCTTGAAGAAGCAAAAGAACGTGATCATCGTAAAATTGGTAAGGAATTAGAATTGTTCACTTTATCTCAAACAGTTGGTCAAGGTTTACCACTATGGTTACCAAATGGTGCAACAATCCGTCGCATTATTGAGCGTTATATTGTAGATAAAGAAGTTCGTCTTGGCTACAAACATGTTTATACACCAGTTTTAGGTTCGAAAAAATTATATGAAACATCAGGCCACTGGGGACATTACCAAGATGACATGTTCCCACCAATGGAAATGGACAACGAAACATTAGTATTGCGACCAATGAACTGTCCACATCATATGATGGTTTATAAATCATCAATGCATTCTTATCGTCAGCTTCCTATTCGTATTGCTGAGTTAGGGACACAACATCGATATGAAAGTTCAGGTGGATTATCTGGTTTACAACGCGTACGCGGTATGACTTTAAATGATGCACATATTTTTGTACGTCCTGACCAAATTAAAGATGAATTTAAGCGTGTTGTGAATTTGATTCTTGATGTGTATAAAGATTTTAATTTAAATGATTACAAATTCCGTTTATCTTATCGTGACCCTGCAGACACTGAAAAATATTACGATGATGATCAAATGTGGGAAAAAGCACAAGGTATGTTAAAAGAAGCAATGGATGATCTTGGCTTAGATTATTACGAAGCTGAAGGCGAAGCAGCGTTCTATGGTCCAAAATTAGACGTACAAGTAAAAACAGCTATTGGTAAAGATGAAACATTATCGACTGTTCAGCTTGACTTTTTACAACCAGAACGCTTTGACCTAACATACGTTGGAGAAGATGGTAAACCACATCGTCCAGTTGTTATTCACCGTGGTGTCGTATCAACAATGGAACGCTTCGTTGCCTTCTTAATCGAAGAGTATAAAGGGGCATTCCCAACATGGTTAGCACCAGTACAAGTTGAAGTCATTCCAGTTTCAAACGAAGCACACTTTGATTATGCAAAACAAATTGAAGAGCAATTAACTGCAGCGGGCTTACGTGTTGAAATGGATGATCGTGAAGAAAAACTAGGCTATAAAATCCGTGAAGCACAAATGAAAAAAATCCCGTATATGCTTGTTATCGGAGACAAAGAAGTAGAGGCTGGTGGCGTAAACGTACGTCGCTACGGCTCAAAAGATTCAGAAACAATTAGCTTCCAAGATTTCTTAGCCAACATTAAAGCAGAAATTACAAAATGATTTTGCCGGCGAATTTGATCCGATTGAAGAAGGATTAGAATTCGCCTGGCAAGTAAAAGTTTTAGATGACATTTGTTAAAACGTATGCCATTTGGTAAGTTGATTGGAGTGGAGGCTGGGCGACTCCTTGGGGATTAGCGATAAAAGCATCACATCCTGTGATAACGCCTTCGTGACCAACATCGTGTTGGCCCGAGACCCTGCAGCGCAACGGATGTTTTCTGTAGCGAAAGCGAAGCGTCAGCTACAAAGCGCCCAGCCGGAACGAAAATTAACCACCTCACGTTATGATGAAAACCATTATAATAGTATAGATTGAAAACTTTTAGGCTACTTTATTAATAAATAAACTAAAAAACATTTGACAGCTTATAAAGCACATGCTATCATAATTAAGGTTAATGAATACAAAGTTTGTGGTTGAAGTAGAGGCTGCCCGCTTCTCACCTGATACAACGCTCTTAGGCTGTGAACAGGTATGACACGTTGAATTGTTTTGCGCAGACTTGCGCATGCACATATAGCGGGCGGACATCTTCAAAGTGTCCGTCCTTTTTTTATGGACATGACAAGAGGATGTACCGTTCAACCGGGCAAGGCTTTGCCCAAACCATGTATTCGCGACAACTACTTGGAGGTGGATTACTATTAGCAAAGACATGTATGTAAACGAAGGCATTCGCGCACGTGAACTTCGATTAATCGATCACAATGGTGACCAGCTTGGTGTAAAGACACGTAATGAAGCGCTAGAAATCGCCGCTCGTGTAAACTTGGATCTTGTCCTTGTGGCCCCTCAAGCCAAGCCGCCAGTCGCTCGTATCATGGACTATGGTAAATTTAAGTTTGAACAGCAAAAGAAAGACCGTGAAATTCGTAAAAATCAAAAGGTCATCGTAATGAAAGAGGTTCGTCTGAGCCCAACAATCGATGAGCATGATTTCCAAACGAAGCTACGTAATGCGATTAAATTCCTTGAAAAAGGCGATAAAGTAAAATGTAGCCTACGTTTCAAAGGTCGTGCGATTACACACAAAGACATTGGTCAACGTGTGTTAGATCGTTTTGCTGAAGCTTGTGCTGAAGTATCGACGGTTGAACAAAAACCGAAGATGGAAGGCCGAAGCATGTTCTTAGTTCTTCAACCAAAGAACGAGAAATAATATTAGACGAACAGTTTAGGAGGAATTCGACATGCCAAAAATGAAAACTCACCGTGGAGCTGCGAAACGTTTCAAAAAAACGGGTTCAGGTAAATTAAAATATGACCGTGCTTATGGAAGCCACTTATTCGCAAACAAATCTACAAAACAAAAACGTCACCTACGTAAAGCAAACATCGTTTCATCTGGTGACTTCAAACGCATCAAATCATTACTTGTTTACATGAAATAATTTGACTACACAAATAAAATACTAACATTCATTTTTAAATGAAAAGCAGGAGGTAATTCGTATGCCACGCGTAAAAGGCGGAACAGTGACGCGCAAACGTCGTAAAAAGGTTTTAAAATTAGCTAAAGGTTACTATGGTTCAAAACATACATTATACAAAGTTGCAAACCAAGCAGTAATGAAGTCAGGTCAATATGCATACCGTGACCGTCGTCAGAAAAAACGTGATTTCCGTAAATTATGGATCACTCGTATCAACGCAGCTGCTCGCATGAACGGTCTTTCATACAGCCGTTTAATGCACGGTTTAAAAGTTGCTGGTATCGAAGTTAACCGTAAAATGTTAGCTGACCTAGCTGTAACTGATGCAGCAGCATTCACTCAATTAGCAGACACTGCTAAAAAAGCTGTAGCTAAATAATTTTTGACGAAGTTAAAAATTATTTCTGCACCGAAAGCGAAGCGACAGGTGCAGAATTTTTCAAAAGGCTGATGGATTTATCCGTCAGTCTTTTTTGTGTTAGAGTAGTAGAAAATAGAAAATAAAAAGGAGTACTCAATGGGGCAAGCACTATTAGCGTATATGGCGATTGTTTCTATAGTCCTGCTCGTAATGATGGGCATGGATAAGTCAAAAGCAAAAAAACATGAATGGCGTATTGCAGAACGCACATTATTTACATTAGCAATCGGTGGAGGTGCAGTAGGGGGCGTGTTGGGAATGTATTTATTCCGTCATAAAACACGCCATAACAGCTTTGCATTTGGCTTCCCGCTGCTAGCAGCTATTCAAATTTTTATCCTAGTACAATTATGGGGATAAATCTCGAACACAGGAATGTTTCGATAAATAAAAAACATCCTCATTATGAGGATGTGTTACGCATAAGCTTTTCAATGGGTTGCTTCCAATTTATTTTTGCGCTCGGATAGTTCAATAGGATTTCTTGCTGAAGGTATTCAAAATCTTTTTTCGCAAAACCTTGCAGTTTAGCGGCGTCACGGGCACCAACAAAAATAGTCACAACCTCGAAGGCATCTTCAGTAGTGCCGAGGTATTTTTCACCTTCAAAAAGAGCACCCTTATAAGAGATAAAGAAATTTTTTCGGACATTTTTGACGTCATCATAGAAATAATATTGGCCTTTTTCATAGGCTTCATCCAGTTTTCGCTTAGGATCGGTTATATAACGAATCGCTTTATAAAATACATAGATAATAAGCGCAATAACAGCAACACGAATAAGTAACGGCAACATTTTTAATTTCCCCCTTGAAGAAAGGTTATTCCTTCCTATACGATTGTGAAGGACAATTAGTTTCACTTTTTATAAATATTTTTAAGAAATTTAGGAGAAAAAAATGAATTTACAACAATTGTTTAAAATGCAAAAAGGACTTGATGATTTCATCGAGAAAACACAAAATATAGAACGTGATGTATTTAAAGAAAAAGGTTTAGCCTTAATGGTAGAACTAGCCGAACTAGCAAATGAGACACGTTGCTTTAAGTTTTGGAGCACAAAGGGAGCCTCAGAACGTGATGTAATTTTAGAGGAATATGTGGATTCGATTCATTTTATATTATCACTTGGCTTATTAAAAGGTTATACAGCGATCGAAAAGTGGCCGGTGATTGAAGAGAAGAGAGATTTAACAGAGACATTTTTAATGACACAAGACTATATTTTAAGTTTTATTAGTCAACCAACAGAGGATAGATACTTAGCGATCTGGCAATGCTATGGATTGCTTGCATTTAATCTGGGCTTTTCATTTGAAGATGTTGTTGCGGCATATATAGAGAAAAACGAAGAAAATTATAATCGTCAGCGCTCAGGATATTAAAGTGTAAGAAATACACCAATTTTCTGACGATTAAGCTAGGAATATTTCGGTAAACGAAGTATAATAGAGAAGATTCAAGAGTCAGGAGGCAAAAGGATGACACAGCTAGATTCAACATTACAAATGTTTAAAGATTTAACAGATGCGAATGGTATTGCAGGTAATGAACGTGCACCACGCGAGGTCATGAAAAAATACATTGGACCATATGCAGACTTAGTTGAAACAGATAATTTAGGTAGCGTCATTGCTAAAAAAGTTGGGGATGAAAATGGCCCAAAAATCATGGTTGCAGGTCACTTAGATGAAGTAG
This sequence comes from Lysinibacillus sphaericus, assembly GCF_006864135.1. Classification (GTDB taxonomy): domain Bacteria; phylum Bacillota; class Bacilli; order Bacillales_A; family Planococcaceae; genus Lysinibacillus. Next base: position 121,807 of record NZ_SADV01000007.1, read on the forward strand.
GCTTCATGGTTACTCAAATTGATGACAAAGGATTCATCAAATTTCAAACAGTAGGTGGCTGGTGGAGCCAGGTTATGCTTGCACAGCGTGTAACAATTACAACACGTAAAGGCGATGAAATTATTGGGGTTATTGGTTCAAAGCCACCACATATTTTACCAGCAGATGTGCGTAACAAAGTGGTAGACATTAAAGATATGTTTATCGATGTTGGTGCTGCTTCAAAAGATGAAGTACTTGAATGGGGTGTACGCCCTGGCGATATGGTAACACCATATTTCGAATTTAATGTGATGAAAAATGAAAAATACTTATTAGCAAAAGCATGGGATAACCGCATTGGTTGTGCAATTGCAATTGATGTTATGAAAGCATTGCAAAATGAAAAGCATCCTAACATCCTTTATTCTGTAGGAAATGTTCAAGAGGAAGTAGGGCTTCGTGGTGCAAAAACTGCTACGCATAAAATCCAACCAGATATCGGCTTTGCTGTCGATGTAGGTGTAGCAGGAGACACACCAGGGGTAACTGCAAAAGAATCAACTAGTAAAATGGGCGCCGGTCCACAAATTGTTGTTTACGATGCATCAATGGTGTCACACCGTGGCTTACGTGAATTCGTATTAGATGTGGCTGATGAGCACAATATTCCATATCAATTCGAAGCAATGGCTGGAGGCGGTACAGACGCTGGCTCTATCCACGTAACGGCAAATGGTATACCTGCACTATCCATCGGTATTGCAACACGCTACATTCACTCACATGCAGGTATTTTACATCGTGATGATTATGATAATGCTGTAAAATTAATGGTGGAAGTTATTAAAAAATTAGACCGTGATGCAGTCAATAGAATTATTTTTGACTAATACTGCGGAAAGAACTAATTGAAATACCGTAGTTTTGCCTTCTAACAGAAAAGTTAGGAGGCTTTTTGCGTTGGTTTAGACCAAAGAATATATCATAATTAGCAATTCACATAGGAGCGATTGAGAAAGCATAACAAAAGGGACTTGTATGTAGTTCAACGTACAAGTTCAAATTGATATGTGATAGGTTAATATTTCGATTGTAAAAAAGTGGATCATTGCTACTTATATGGTTCATCACCAAAAGTTGTGGATGACTTTTGTTAAAAATAGTTGATTGGAGTGGAGACTGGGCGACTCCTCGGACGCCCCCAGGAAGCTCTGCTCTGCGCGTCAGCGGCAAATGTTTTCTGTAGCGAAAGCGAAGCGTCAGCAACAAATGCTTTTTCTGTGCGAAAGCGAAGCGTCAGCAACAAATGTTTTCTGTAGCGAAAGCGAAGCGTCAGCAACAAATGTTTTTTCTGTGCGAAAGCGAAGCGGCAGCAACAAATGTTTTTTCTGTGCGAAAGCGAAGCGGCAGCAACAAAGCGCCCAGTCGGAACGGAAATCAACCATACGTTTTGGTGATGATCCACTTATATACCTGTTACATTATCAATAGTTGTAGATTTTCCATTGATGTGAATATTAATCGTATCAAGATTTGAGTCGAACGTTAATTTATAGACATGTTGTTTTATTTCATTATCTTGTTGATTCGTAACATCTAACTTTATTATTAATGTATCATCTTCTGTTTCGAGGCCTGTTGTAACTGTTCCTTTTGACTGAAAAACGATATAAGAAACATCCTTTTCTACTTCGTTGATTAATTGAAGTGTATTTTTTTCATCAATTACCTTTTGTACTTTTTCTGGAACACTTTCAATTTCACTAATACTTAGCGTTGATGAGTTACATGCTGTTAAAATAAATACTGTTAAAAACACTAAAAATAATAATTTTTTCAATGCCTTATCATCAGCCTTCCTTCGAATGATTGGAAATTCCTGTTATGGTAAATTGTAACATAGAAAATCATGAATTGGCGAAGGAATGGTAAATGTACAGCAAAATAGATTAATCCGTTACAAACAAGCGTTAAGAGCATGTCTAAAATGGCTCTATCCACGTTACTGTAAATGGTTATATTGCTCTATCCATCGGTATTGCAACACGCTACAGCCACTCACGTGCAGGCATTTTACATCGTGATGCTTATGATAATACTGTAAAATTAATGAAAAATTAGACAGTGATTCAATGAATAAAATTATTTTTTGACTAAGATAAGTAAAACAACCCCCAAACGAATAAAGTTTGAGGGTTGTTTTATATGAAAAATAAATCATTCATCAAAGTGCTGAAAAAAAGATGCAATAGTATGTAAAGAAATTTGTTCGATAGCATTCGCTTCAATTTGCTCATTGGAACAGCAAGCTATAGAATACTGTTGTTCAATACTAGTGGTTAAAAAATATAGAGAATCCAATTGGTTTGTAGCATTTAAATGAATGCCACCACCATGAATTTTAAAAAAGAAGGATTGAAGTGGCAAAGACAAGCCTACACCACAACATTTAATATAGGCTTCCTTCAATGTCCATAGTTTATAAAAATAATTTAATTGATTTCTGTCAGACAAAGCTATTAAATCTTCATATTCCTCGGGAGCAAAAATATGTTGAGCGAGATTGAGATCCAGTATTTTTTGCTTTTCAATATCGACGCCGATTTCCATATTACTAATACCACAAAGAACATAATTTCCTGAATGTGAAATATTAAAAAAGGCGTAAGGTAGATTTTTCACATATGGTTTACCATATGTATTATTGTCAAATTCAATAGCTGATGGGGCAATATTAAAATTTGTTGAAATTAAATATCTTGCTAATATGTCGGCTAATAAGCCTCGCTTATAGTCATCTTTGAAATGGAATCGCTGAAGTTTGTTCTGTTTGTCTTTTGAAATGAAAGCTGTGAGTTTTGAATGGTATTTATCGAAATGCGAATCTGTAATGGAAAGTAGAGCAAGTTTTATGATGATCAGTCACCCCCCTTTTATGTTTAACCTCTAAATATTTGCTGCCTATATTCCTTTGATGCTAACTCGGCATAGCGTTTTAAATAGCTCTGAAAATCTACCTGCACTTTGATAGCCTACTGTTCGAGCAATTTCGTTAATAGGGAGCTCTGTATGAGAATTAGAGATACCCCGTTTTGTATTCATATAAAATATCTATTAAACCTGTAAAAGCTTCAATATATCTTTCCCAATCTGCCCAGGGTTTGTCGCCAATATAGGAGAGCGATAATTTGATAACACAACGACGCCTGTTTGTTGTGCTTTATCAAAACCTAGATAACTAGAGAAAGCTTTCGTCGAACCGTTATGCCAAATGATATTGTCCTCAAGAAGCCATCCTAGACCAATACCCATATGTTCCGAAAAGGTTTCAGTAGCTTGATGTGATAATGAATAACCTAAATTCTCATCACTTAAATGTACTTTCATAAATTTTAAAAGATCATTGACAGTTGAACGGACTGCCCCTGCCGCCATAAAGTCATTCATTTGGAGCGGAGGCTTCTTATGTCCAAGAATCGTGTAGCCTTGCAATACTGCCTCTGCTTGATCAGAAGGGATAGAAATAAATGTATTTGGCATATTTAAAGGATCTGTTAATCTTTGTTTAATAGCTGTTTCATAATCAGTGTGAAGTGTATTGGCTAAAATATATCCTAAAAGCCCCATTCCTACATTAGAATATCTAAATTTAACTTTAGGCTCTTCTGTGTGCGTTTTAAAATAATTTATAGTCTCTTCCAGTGAATATTGGCAAAAGGGATCACGAGGTGTTTGTGCGTCAAAAAGATTGTAAATGTTCTTCAGCACACCTATTCCTGGTAGTCCAGAAGTATGGTTTGCTAAATGTTTGAGTGTGACAGGGTGATTATCGGGAATATCAGAAAAGTATTTGCCAATAGAGTCTTCTACATGGATTTTTCCTTCCTGAATCATTTCCCCTAATATGGATGTAGTAAAAACTTTAGAAATCGACCCAACTTCATATATATAAGGCTTTTCTTCCAGCATAAATTTCGAACCACCGAAAGTAAAAGTAGCTTCTTGGTCTTGAGAAATGATACCGATAGATAAAGCAACATTTGGACGGGTTTTTATATAGGGATAAGCAATTTTAAATATGTCCTTTTTTAAATCGTGTAAATCCACAATAATACCTCCATTAAGAACGTTTATTTTTTTCCTGCTCTTCTGAAATAATAAAACGTAATTTCAAAAGTATGTCTTTTAATTGTAACAAGTCCTCTCTATTGAGCTTTGTATAATATTTATAAATAATAGCAAGCTCAATTTCCTCCTGCTTTTGAAAATAAAGATGTCCCCGTTCATCTAGTTCTATAATAACCTCTCTACGATCCTTTTTACTCATTGTTCTTTTTATATAATCTTCTTGCTCCAGCCTATTTACTAGTTGGCTAACAGCACTTGGGGATGTACCCATTAACTTGGCTAATTCATAAGTTTGAAGGGGACCTTTCGTCTGAAGAAGAGTTAAAAATACTGCTTGTTTTGTAGTTAATGTTTCATCGAACAATGAGGAAAATTCTTCAGTTAACATTAAAGTGGTTTCATATTCAACTTGATTGATTTCTTTAACAAGATGCACCAAATCCTTATCCATGTATTTTACCACCTAAATAATTAATATATATAAATTATAAATATGTATTAACAGTAATGCAATTTTCTTACTATGCGATCGAAGATGGAATATGCATAAATATTCGATTATTCGGATTTTAGACACAACTGAAGATAAAATTCTAACTTTTTAAAATAAACATAAAAATTCAGTTGATTTTATATTTATGCATTTGCTATACTAAGCCCAACAGCAATTAAACAAGGAGCGAAGGTTATGAAATTACTCGAGGAAGTACAGTTAAAGTTAGTATCTAGTTTAAAAGGTAAGGACTTATTAACCTTTCTAGACTATACAAGTGAAGAGGTTCAGCAGTTAGTTGAATTAGCGACACAGCTGAAAATGATTACTAAAGAAGGGAAATGTCCGAAGCTGCTAGAAGGTAAGACACTCGGCATGATTTTTGAAAAACATTCAACTCGTACTCGTATTTCATTTGAAGTTGGTATGAACCAATTAGGTGGAAAAGGTATGTTTATGCATGCGCGTGATTTACAGATTGGTCGTGGTGAATCGATTTATGATACAGCACATGTGTTATCAGGTTATTTAGATGGTATTATGATTCGTGCGAACGCTCATGCAATGGTAAAGGAGCTTGCAGAGCATGCATCTATACCGGTCATCAATGGACTAACGGATATTTATCACCCATGCCAAGCTTTAGCTGATTTAGAAACAATTATTGAAAATAAAGGTCACCTAAAAGGATTAAAAATTGCCTATGTTGGAGATGGCAACAACGTGGCACACTCTTTAGTAGTCGCTTCTGCTCATGTAGGAATGAACGTGGCAGTAGCAACGCCAGTTGGCTATGAATGTGATGCAGAGGTGATCGCAAAAGCACAGGCTATCGCAGCAGCAAATGGTAGCACAATTATAATTACAAATGATCCTGTAGAAGCGGTGTTAAACGCGGACGTAGTATACGCGGATGTATGGACATCAATGGGGCATGAAGAGGAGACTGCAAAACGTCTACAAGACTTTGCAGGTTATCAAATAAATGATGAGCTAGTAGCATTCGCAAAACCGAATTATATGTTCCTACACTGTTTACCAGCTCATCGTGAAGAAGAAGTAGCGTCATCTGTTATAGATAGCCCAAATTCCTATATTTTTGAGCAAGCGGAAAATAGACTCCATGCACAAAAAGCAGTGCTAGCATCAATTCTAGCTTAACTTCTTTCAGCAAGTGTTTTTTTGCAGCGAAAGCGAAGCGTATTCTACAATTGTTTTGAAGTATTATACTTCTTAGTGGAGATACTATATAAAGAGAGTTCGTATTGGCAACAGGGGGTGTCAATATGAATAACATAAAGTGGTTGCAGACAGAGGGATGTAAGCCACGCGTGATGTATGTTATCAAGATGGATGACCACATCGCTACATAATAAAGTAACCTGGGAGACGCTAGGTTACTTTTTTCTTGTTAACTGCCCATTTACTTCAATACCTAGTTTTCCAATATTTTATAGAGAATTAAAACGATTATCTATATAATAGGATAAATAAGTTATTTGAGGAGGGCTTCAGATGAATATTGACCATATCGAAGCGTTTTTATATGTAGTGCATTATAAAAGTATTCATAAGGCCGCAAATGCATTGTTTTTATCTCAACCGACTGTGACGGCACGTATTAAATCATTGGAGCGAGAGTTAAATGTAGAGTTATTTCATCGCGATGGGCGAAGTGTAATATTATCGGATAAAGGCAAGGATTTTCTACCTTTTGCGACACAGATTGTGCAAACCTTCGAACAGGGAAAGAAACAATTAGAGGAAACGAAGGAGTCTGACGAAGTGTGCATTGGTACAAATGGTGTCACCGCACAATATTTTTTAGCTTACGCAATGCCAAAATGGAAGAAAGACTTTCCACATTTACGCTTTCAGATTATCACAGGTTCAACAGCGGTGATTTTAGAAAAATTACAAAGTCATCAAATCCATCTTGGTCTAATTCAATACGTGCATAGGGAAGGGATTTGTAATGAGCTATTGCTAAGTAATGCAGTCAAACTTGTGATGCATCGCGAGCATCCCTTTATACAACAAAATCTAATAAAAGCAAAGGAACTGGCACAACAGAAAATGGTGTTTTTTGAATGTGGGGCTTTTGATTGGAATTATGTGCATAAAATGTTTGAGGTAGAGGGCGTATCAGCAAATATTGAAGTGCGAACGGATCATTTAGAAGTAGCGAAAGAATTTATCCGTACAAGGGAGTATATGAGTTTTTTACCATATCTTTGTGTAAAAAAAGAACTTGAAAGCGGTGAGTTTGTAGAGATTGATATCAAACATTTACTTGATATGGATCAACACATTTTTCTAACGTATAAAAATAAACAGACGCTGGCACCAGCCTTTTGGAAAACAATAGTAGAAACAGCTGAGCAATTTGAAATCATTCAAGAAAATCTGAATTGATAAAATTTTTTATAAGTCAGTAAATTTTTTTCTATTAAGTAGCCTATTGCAAACTGTATAAATGAACTGTATTATCTTCCTCAACCCTATTTTATTTATGAGTACCCATAAATAAAATATTTTTTTAAATATAAAACATACTTAACCACTATGTTTAGTAAAAATAAAATTTAAGGAGGAACAAATATGGTGAGACAGGACAAAATTCGATTCGGGGCTATTATTCATGGTGTGGGTGGTAATATTTCAGGTTGGCGTCATCCTAAGGTGGCTAGCAATCAAAGTGTAAGCTTGCCGTTTTATATTCAGCAAGCACAAAAGGCTGAGCAGGGGAAATTTGATGTTGCTTTTATTGCAGATGGTTTGTTCATTAATGAAAAATCTATTCCCCATTTTTTAAATCGTTTCGAGCCAATAACAATTCTTTCGGCGCTAGCAGTAGCAACGAAAAACATCGGGTTAGTTGGTACTGTATCAACTTCCTATAGCGAACCATTTACAGTTGCACGCCAATTTGCCTCTTTGGATCATATTAGTGGGGGCCGTGCAGGGTGGAATGTTGTTACGACACCATTAGAAAGTACTGCTTTAAACTATAATAAATCAATTGAACAGCATCCTAGCCATACAGAACGCTATCAAATTGCTGAGGAATATTTAGAAGTGGTAAAGGGCTTGTGGGATTCATGGGAAGATGATGCTTTCATAGCAGATGTAGAACATGATGTATTTTTCGATCCTGAAAAGCTGCACACACTAAATCATAAGGGCAACTATTTTTCAGTACAAGGTCCGCTGAATATAGCACGCTCTAAGCAGGGGCAGCCTGTTATTTTCCAAGCAGGTTCTTCAGATGCAGGAATTCGATTAGCCGCAAAGGATGCAGACGCAATCTTTACACATGGATCGTCATTAGAAGAATCACAGAAATTTTATAAAAGAGTAAAGACTGAGGTTGTGGCATTTGAACGCAATCCAGATGAAGTTAAAATTTTCCCAGGAATCTCTCCGATTATTGGCGATACGCTTGAGGAAGCGGAAGCGAAGTATCAGGAAATTGTTGAGCTTGTTTCGATAGAGCGCGCACTTGCTTATCTTGGTCGGTATTTCGATCATCATGATTTTTCACAATATGATGTAGATGCTCCGTTCCCAGAGCTTGGTGATATTGGAGCAAACAGCTTTAGAAGTACGACTGATTATATTAAAAAATATGCCAAACAAGAAGGGCTAACATTGCGACAAGTAGCGTTACGTGAGGCAACCCCCAAAACAGCATTCTTTGGTACAGCAGAGCATGTTGCTGACCTCGTGCAGGAATGGTTTGAGCAAGAGGCGGCTGATGGCTTTATTATAGGCGTTACTGTACCTGGAGCACTGGATGATTTTGTAGACAAGGTTGTGCCGATTTTACAAGCAAGAGGGCTATACCGTGAAGAATATGAAGCTGACACATTACGTGGTAACTTAGGTTTACCATTTAAAGAAAGCCGTTATGTCAAACAGTCTGTCTAAAAACCAAGTATAAATATAAGAATAAATGTATTTAAGGAGGCAATGTATGAGCTATTCATTAGGTATATTAGATCAAAGCCCTATTATTGAGGATGCTACAAACGAGAAGACCTTACAAAAAACAGTGGCTCTAGCACAAAAGGCAGAGCAATTGGGCTACTCACGTTTTTGGGTGTCAGAGCACCACAATACAGATACATTAGCAGGATCATCGCCGGAGGTATTAGTATCTTATCTCCTTGCGAAAACAAAGTCTATCAATATTGGATCGGGTGGAGTAATGCTACAGCACTACAGTCCTTACAAGGTAGCAGAAAACTTCCATGTTCTCGCATCGTTGGAGCCAGGCCGTGTTGATTTAGGCATAGGGAAAGCACCGGGCGGTTTACCTCTCTCTACGAAGGCATTGCAATATGGCACCCTCAATAAAGGCGAAAATGATTTTGAGGAAAGATTAACATTTTTACAGCAATTAATTGAGCAAACAGTACTAGCAGAGCACGAGTTATATGGGATACAGGCAACACCGATTCCAAAGATAAAGCCAGCATTATTTTTACTTGGGGCAAGTCCACAGAGCGCCGCACTTGCAGGTACACTAGGCATTGCGTTTGTCTTTGCGCGATTTATTAATAGTGATAATGATGTATTAGCACAAGCAGCTACAGCTTATCGCACGCATCATCCAAACGGTCATTTTGCCGTCTCCATCGCAGCACTTGCAGCCCCTACAAAAGAAGAGGCGATAGCGTTAGTTGGTGATCAAAAAATTACGAAGGTGCATTTAGCGAGTGGCAAAAGTCTAACATTACAATCAGTAGAACTTGCAGAGAAATTTGGTCAGGAATCTGGGGAGTCATTTACGGTGAAGCAATATGATGCAGATATTTTATGTGGGACTCCGGATGATATTAAAACGATATTAGATGACTACCATGTGCGCTATCAAATTGATGAGTATATTTTGCATACGCCTGTGTTGAAGGAATTTGAACGGGAACGATCATTTGAGCTATTGAGTCCAGTCAATTTACAGCAAAAGGAAGCGGTAAGCTAAGGAAGAAATGATTATGACGAAAAATATAGATGTAATAGTTTGGTCAAAGCAAGGTTGTAGTTATTGTGATGAAGTGAAAACACATTTGAAACAACAAGGTATTTCTTATAAAACCGTAGATGTAACACATAATGACGCATTCCGTGACATCTTAGAAGCAAAATATGGTGTCCGTTATGTTCCGGTTGTCGAAATTGGAGCAAATGGCGTCTTTAAAGCAGTAACAGAAATTGGGTTGGAGCATTTAAAAGCAGCGCTTGCTGTTGATTTACCGTCGCATGCATAAGAAGAGAGGGATTCTATGAAAAAATTATCATTTTATTTACTATTGTTGCTAGTTTTACTTTTAACCGCTTGTACAAGTTCTGAAAAGTTCGAAGGGGATACTAGTGAGAATAAAGCTGCGCAAGGTGGAAAGGACGTTCGAAAAATTATTGTCGGTACCGGTACTCAATTTCCAAATATCTGCTTTATTGATGATAAGGGGAATTTAACAGGTTATGATGTGGAGCTTGTTCGCGCTATTGATGAGAAGCTACCAGAATATGAGTTTGAATTTAAAACAATGGAATTTTCAAATTTATTACTAAGTTTAGAGACAAGAAAGATTGACTTTGTTGCCCATCAAATGGAAGTCAATAGTGAACGAGAGGAGAAATTCCTCTTTAATAAAGAGCCTTATAATGTATTCCCATTAAAAGTAACAGTCAATGCAAAAAACAATTCTATTCAATCCATTGATGATTTGAAAGGGAAAAACGTTAGTGTTTCGCCAACTAGTAACTCTGCTGTCTATATAGAAAAATACAATAAGGAACATAATTTAGGTGCTAATATTGTCTATTCGTCAGGCTCGGTTGATGTTCATAATCAACTTGCAACAGGTCGAATCGATGCAATCATTACAACACCATTTGCAGTAAAGTACTATAACGAAAGCAATAAGGCACAGGAGAAGGTAGTAGGAGATGCTTTATTAAATTCAAAAGTTTACTTCTTATTAAATAAAGACGAGGTCGTCTTACAGGAGCGACTTGATGATGCTATCCGAGAATTAAAGGCAGAAGGCGTCATTAGTAAGTTAAGTAAGAAATGGCTAGGTGACGATTATTCAGTAGACTTCTAAACGAGATAGGAGAGGGAGAAGGAAGTATGGCTAATGACTTTGACTTCACACTAATTGCACAAGTACTTCCAATATTACTTCAGTATTTACCAGTAACACTCGAAATTTTAGTGTTCGCCACTTTTTTTGGCATGCTACTTGGTATAGTAATCGCTATACCAAAGTTGCTACACATACCAGTTTTGAAGCACATCATAACGATTTATATTTCGTTTATTCGAGGTACGCCGGTTTTAGTGCAATTGTTTTTAGTGTTTTATGGTATACCAGCGTTATTAAAGCTTGTGCATATTGATGTAACAAGAATGGATGCTATGTATTTTGTAATTATTACTTATACGTTGAGCAATGCTGCATCGTTTGCTGAGATTTTTAGAGCGGCTATTTTAACGGTTGATCGTGGACAAATGGAGGCAGCTTATTCAGTTGGATTAAGTGGAAAACAGGCCTTTCTACGTATAGTGCTCCCTCAGGCGATTCGTGTTGCCTTTCCAAATATGGCAAATACGATGATTAGTTCTTTAAAGGATACTTCTTTAGCATTTTCAATTGGTGTCATGGATATGGTGGGACGTGGAGAAACACTTATTGCTTCAACAACAAGGGCGCTAGAAATATATTTGGCGCTGTCCATTGTTTATTATGTCATTGTTATGCTACTAGAAAAGGGTTTGAAATTAAATGAACGATATCTTAATCGATATATGCCAAAGGAAGCTGCATCTAGCTAGGGGGAAATGCTATGACTATAGATATTGTTTTTATTTTTGAAGCTTTAATAGAAATTAGTAAAGTATTGCCGTTAACTTTGTTCATGGCAGTTACACCTGTCTTATTAGGCATTTTTATCGGCATAATAGTTGCTTTTGTTCGGATACAACAAACAAAAATTCTCGCACCTTTGTTGAATTTTTACGTTTCTTTTTTTAGAGGTACACCAATCATTATGCACATTATGCTTGTTTATTTTGGCATACCAATTGTTGTTGATGTCATTTCAAAAGCTTTCAAGCTTGAGTTTCAATCAAGCTCTATCCCTATTTTACTTTTTGTTATTTTGGCTTTGACGCTAAGTGCAGGAGCTTACGCCTCCGAAATAATTCGGTCCGGTATTTTAAGTGTACCTAAGGGACAGCTAGAGGCAGCATATGCAGTCGGTTTGACTTTTTCACAGGCGATGCGACGCTATATATTACCTCAAGCATTTGGTAAATCCATTCCTAACTTCACAAATGTCTTTATCGGTTTCTTACATGCCACGTCACTAGCTTTTTTCCTTTCAATTAAAGAGTTAACAGGAGTTGCAAATATCATTGCTTCTATTAATTTAAAGTTTTTGGAGGCATTTATCGCCGTTGGGCTAATTTATTGGAGTGTTTCAGCTATCGTTGAATGGCTTGCACATCGTATTGAAAAAAGAGTAACAGCCTATAGTAAGGGCGGCATTTAAATAGAGTTGTTTATATAGAAAGGGGATAAGAACGATGACAGTAGCTGAAATAGTGATTGAGCATTTAAAAGAGGAAGACTATGCAAAGTATTTAGAGGTTTTAGTAGAGAGTTATGCACAATATGAAAAAGAATATGAAAACCCAGAGGACTGGGCTTCTTACTTAAGTGATATTCGGGCATCTGTCGGTAACCCTAATGCAGAGACAATTTTAGTGGCAAAGCGGGGTGATGAAATTTTAGGGGGACTGCAATTATTTACAGATTCTGAAAAAGCATATGGTTTGCCAGAGCTTAACATAAAGTCTACCATTGTGCGCTTACTTGGCGTGCATCCTAAAGGAAGAGGGCTAGGTGTTGCTAAAAAGTTATTGGACGAAAGCTTCGCCTTTGCACGCAATCGTCAGGATCAAGCATTATATTTACACTCGGGTGATATTATGCAAGCTGCTATTAATCTTTATTTATCCTTGGGTTTTGTAAGAGATGAATCTAAAGAGTTTAATAAGGGAGATAAGCTTGTAAAAAGTTTCCGCTATGATTTATAAATAAACTATGAGTACGTTAAAAAATGCCATAGCGAAAGGATTTGTTCGTCCTTTTTCTATGGCATTTGCACTTAACTCAGCGCTTACGAAATTTTCCCATAGGCTAAGTATGGGAAAAAGCCTTCAAGGAATCGTTCAGTTGCCGGCATAAAGTAAGAGCCGAAATGGAAATCAGGATCTAATGTTGTTATGACCCAAGTTCCGCCCGTAGAGGTAGTATCAATATATAAAACTGCACCACCATCTTCTGTCGATACTAAAATATTTGCATTTTCAGGAGGCCAGAAAACGCCATGTTGGTGCCATGTGCAGTCGTCAGGTGTTAAATAACCGTTAAACAGAGGATGTTTTGGTTTTTGTAAAACTAGACCACTTGAAGTATCTTTTTTAAGCCACCACCAAAAATTTGTTGGTCGCTCTTCCCATTGTTGTGCTGGTAACCAACTCCATGGCTGTGGTCCAAATGCAACTACAATTCCACCTTTATCAGCAAATGAATGTATTTTTACTACGCTAGCAAGTAACAGCTTGTGATTTAATTGAGAGGGAACAATCAGTACATCTAAGTCGTCGATGTCCGTTTCTAGGAAACCAGGATGATAAATTAATTTTTTTATATATTGATTGAATTTTGGTTCATGGAATGTCCGATAATGTGATTCATTACCACTATATATAACACCGATTCTTCTCATTGTACTGTGCTCTCCTTTAATGATTGTACTTCTGCTTCAAGCCATGATAAAAATTGAGGCCGAATAAGGTCTGTTGATTTGTTTTCATTAGCGTAGCCTAGTAAATCACGTCCTGCATGGACTAAAATAGTACCATTTGTTGTAGTACGATCTACATATGTAACCGTTTTACCATTTGAAAAAGTAAGTAATATTTCTGCATCATCTGGTGCGTGATGATAACCACGTGCAAAAAAGCCAGCAACTCCTTTTTTAAATGTCATATCTTCAGTAGTTACTCCTTGAAAAATGGATGAATCTGCGGTCGGAAAAACCTCATAATCTTTATAATTACGAATTAGCTGTGGCATGAATGGACCGCAACCTGGTAGCCATTCGCGAAATAGATGGCCACAATACACTACGATTTTTTTCTCTTCTAAAAAGGCAGCAATCTTCTCACGTTGACTGTACAAAAATTCTTGATCAACAAAGTTTGGGATTAGGATAACATCCACTTTTTCTAAATCTGCGTATGCGAAATCATATTGATCAATTATTATTGCTTCATTACCTGTATCTTTTTGCATACGACCATTCACACCGAAAGCATGTCCGGGGTCTAGTTTTAGTATCGAAATTGGGTCACTCATATTTATTCCTCCAAAAAAAATTAAGTAATAAATTATATTGAAAAAATATTTTACGCTCTTTGAACAATTGTTATCGGAAAAATTTACCTACAAATGTCTTGGAAACAAAAGGAAGTGCGCAAAACCTATTTGACAATGATAATCGTTATCACTATACTGTAATGTGTATTTAGATGCAAATGATAATCATTATCAATAATGATGGAATAGAAAGAAGGGTTCTCTTTGAAACCAATTGCTTATGTTGGTATTGATATACAGTTTTCGAGACTGACAGATGAGGATCGAAGGCGAGGATTAACGTTTTTATATGTATACGATTTACCGTATACCGATTTACGTGCCTATGCAGGCTTAATTATTACTAATTTAGTGGATGAGCAATTTTTATTAGAGCATAGAAATGTTTTGGATCAATATTTGACTCAAGGTGGCGTTATTTTTTCACTTACAGAGACATCATTACCTTGGTTAACAGGAGTTCCTAATTGGAAACGGTCTCCGATTCTATTAAAGGATCGTGAAATAATTATAAAAGAGCCAATACATCCATTATTCGCAAGTATTGATGCTTATGATATTAACTACCGTAAAGGGGTTAGAGGATTTTTTTCTCGTGGTTATTTTGAAAAGATTCCATTACATGCAGAGGTTCTTGTGACCGATCAAAGTGGTGCGACTATCATTTATGTGGATCGTGATTCAACAAATGGCACAATTTTTGCTGGCGCAGGGACGGACATCTATCGAGTGTTTATCAATGAAAATAATTCCTCGCGTTATTTAAGTTTGCAAATGCTTACATGCATCCGAGAAGAGTATGACCGCAATCAATTGAAGGGAGTGGGGGCACAATGATCGGTATCGTAACAAATGGATTACCCTTTCAAAAGCGATTTTTTGAAGAGCAGGAATTTCATTATTTATATGATGATATTTTACATATTCAAGAATTACATCGATATAATTTAGCAGATTATGACACATTGATTTTATCATGCCGTCTAGATATTCCCCATTTGAAGCGTTATCAATCACAGCTTCTCACATTTATTGAATCAGGTAAGCGACTCATTATTTTTGGTGAGATTTTAGATAATTGGTTTCCTACAATTGATTGGGAGGATTCGGAAGTTAATTTTAGTTGGTGGGTGCGCGACGGCGGCGATTTACCAATGAGTGAGCAAAATACAACACATCCATTATTCAAATTTATAACGCTTCGTGATATGAAGTGGCATTATCATGGCTCGTTTTTACCACCAGTTGGTGCTCAATCTTTACTCGATATCCCAGGTGGTCGCTCACTATTTTATATCGACAGCGTAAGTTTTAAAGGCGAATTAGTTGTCACTACACTAGATCCAATGTTCCATATCGGGCTTGGTTTTATCGATCAGTCAAAACCCTTTTTACATGGAATTGCAAAATGGTTAAGAGAGGAAGAAAATCAATGAAAAAATATGGTTATTTGGCAGCACTAACATTAACAGCAATGCTTGCAGCCTGTGGCAATCAAGAGGGACAATCAAAGTCTAATCAATCCGCAGAATCTTCAAAGTCGGAGGTTCAGACAACAGCGGA
The DNA here is from genome assembly GCF_006864135.1 of Lysinibacillus sphaericus. GTDB lineage: Bacteria > Bacillota > Bacilli > Bacillales_A > Planococcaceae > Lysinibacillus. The sequence goes on from NZ_SADV01000007.1 coordinate 137,431, forward strand.
GGAGAAAGTTGTGACGGATCAGCTTGGACGTGAAGTAATAGTACCAGGCAAAATTGAACGTGTCGTGACAGGTGGGATTTTACCTTATTTCTCCACATGGTATGTCGCTACAAACTCAACGAAAGAAATTGTTGGTATGCACCCAAATTCGTATAATGCCGCGAAAAATTCAATTTTAGCAAAAATCTCACCAGATGTTTTAAAAGCAGAAACATCGTTTATTCAAAATGGTGAAGTGAATGTGGAAGAATTAATGAAAGTGAACCCTCAACTATATGTAGAGATTTCAACAAATGAGGATTCCATTAATAAAATTACAGAGGCAGGAATCCCTGTTGTTGCAGTAAAAGCGATTGATGCCGCAGCTGCTGAGCCTCTAGCAACATTCAATAGTTGGTTGACGTTAACGAGTCAAATGACAGGAACTACTGACCGTGCTGACCGTTTTTTAGATGAAGGTAAAAAAGTGCAGTCCGAACTTGATGCTAAATTAAAAGATGTTGCCACTCAGGACAAGCCTCGTGCGATGATACTGCATATGCATAATGATAAATCCATCACGGTTGGTGGTAAAAACTTTTTCGGTAATCAATGGCTTAACGCAACTGGAGCTGTAGACGTTGCTGAAAATGATGTACAAGGCAAGAAAGAAGTAAATATGGAGCAAATTTATGCTTGGAATCCAGATATAATTTATATCACTAACTTTACTGAAACGCAGCCAGAAGACTTACTTGAAAACAAGGTGAGTGGACAGGATTGGAGTCAGGTGAAAGCTGTTCAAGAGGGAAAAGTTTATAAAATTCCATTAGGTATTTATCGCTGGTTCCCACCAAGTGGCGATGCGCCATTAATGCTAAAATGGATGGCACAAAAAAATCACCCAACATTACTTAACTATAAAATAGAAGATGAGATTAAAGCTTACTATAAGGATTTCTATGAATTTGATGTTTCAGATAAGGAAATCCACACTATTTTAAATCCTTCTTCCGATGCAGCGAAATATTAAGGACTGATTGTGAAATGAAGAAATGGAAAATTATACTTTTATGGTTGCTACCGATTTTGGTAGCAATCGTTTCTCTTGGTGTTGGACGATTTGGGGTAAGCATGGAGCATATTATTAAAATCCTAGCTTCTCAAGTATTTCCTATTGAACAAACATGGACAAGTATGGAAGAAACTGTAGTTATGAATATTCGTTTACCTCGAATCTTACTTGCTCTATTAATTGGTGGTGGTTTATCTATTGCTGGTGCAGGTTTTCAAGGTATGTTTGGAAATCCACTAGTATCACCTGATATATTGGGCGTTTCTGCGGGTGCAGGGTTTGGAGCATCGCTTGGGATATTATTATTTGGACAAAACTTTGTAGCTCAAATGATGGCACTTATCTTTGGATTAGGTGCAATTGGCTTTACGTATTTAATTGCAGGGGCAAAGAAAAATGCACCTATTTTTATGTTTGTCTTAGCTGGTGTTGTTACGTCAGCACTTTTTAATGCATTAATTTCCTTAACAAAATTTGTGGCCGATCCAGAGGAAAAACTTCCTGCCATCACTTATTGGTTAATGGGGAGTCTTGGTACAGCAACCTATAAGGATTTGTATATTGGTGGTCCACTCATATTAATTGGAATTTTACTATTGTACTTACTACGTTGGCGATTGAATATTTTAACATTGCCGGAGGACGAGGCAGAATCAATGGGAATTCCCGTTACTCGTTTAAAGTGGTTCGTCATATTCGGAGCAACTTTAATTACAGCTGCATCCGTAGCTGTTGCTGGAATTGTTGGTTGGGTTGGTTTAATTATTCCGCATGTTGCACGAATGCTAGTCGGTAATAATAATCAATTTGTATTACCAGTATCTGTGGCTATAGGTAGTATTTATTTATTAGTAATTGATGATTTAGCTCGTTCATTAACAGCAACGGAGATACCTTTATCTATTTTAACAGCAATTATTGGAGCGCCGTTCTTTGCTTATTTATTACGCCGTTCAGGAGGAGGCTGGGCATGAAAATTGAAGTGATAAACGGAAATTATCATTATGAAAAAAGACAAAAAAAATTACCTGATTTATATGCAAAAGACATCAATTTCTCATTGGAGCCTGGTGAAATAATGGCGATTCTAGGTCCGAACGGAGCAGGGAAAACGACGATGTTAAAATGTATAACGGGGTTACTTGAATGGAAAAAAGGCGAGACTTTAATAGATAGCAAACCACTTGCAGCATTAAATCGGAAAGAACTATGGAAACGCGTTGGTTATGTGCCCCAAGCGCATAAAATGGTATTTGGATTTTCTGTAGAAGAGCTTGTCGTTATGGGGAGAGCCCCGTATATTAGCACCTTAGCGCAGCCATCTGCGAAGGATTTGGGAGCGGCTCATCAAGCACTGAAGACGGTTGACATTTTACATCTTGCTAAAAAATCATGCAATGAAATTAGTGGTGGTGAGTTGCAGTTAGCTTTAATTGCAAGAACTCTTGTTTCTGAACCAGAAGTTTTGATTTTAGATGAACCAGAGTCGCATTTGGATATTCAAAAACAAATAGTTATTTTACAAACGATTAAGCGTTTATCGAAGGAACGTGGTATTTCATGCATAATCAATACCCATTACCCAAATCATGCGTTTTATCTAGCAGATCGAATCTTGATGACTGCAAAAGAAAAAGGCGTCATCTACGGTAAAGTACAGGAGGTAATGACTGAAGCAAGGATGAAGGAATTTTTCGGTATTGAGTTAAAAAAAATAATATTTGAAGAAGGAGATTACCTTGTTGAAACGATGATACCAAGCGCATTAGGGACGAAGCGTAACAGTCGATAATCTCAAATGAAAAACACGGTCTCACCTTTCGTGGCGAGATCGTGTTTTATCTACATTACATGTTGAAAATTTTCCCTGGATTCAAAATATTATGTGGATCAAGTGTTGCCTTGATGCTTTTCATCACTAATAGAGATGTTCCGTGCTCTGTAGATTGATATTTCATTTTTCCAATACCAACCCCATGTTCACCAGTACATGTGCCACCACGTAGTAAAGCAAATTGGACAATATGCTCATTGAAGCGGTCTGCTTTTGCCTGCTCCTCAGCATCGTTTGGATCTAACATTAACAAGGCATGGAAGTTACCGTCTCCAACATGACCTACAATTCCACCTGCAAGACCAACTTCCTCAAGCTGTTCACGAGCATATAAAACGGATTCAGCAAGCATAGATATTGGCACACAAACATCAGTCGACATAAGCTTTTTCCCTGGATATGCATGGATATATGCATAGGCCAATGAATGGCGCGCCTCCCAGAGCTTATTCCGAGCTGAATTGTCTTGTTCAAATTCAACAGAAAGACAGCCAAAGTCCTCAAAAATTTCACTAGCAAAATCTATATCGGCATGCATACCTTCTTTATTTCCGTGAAATTCTAGAAATAGTGTCGGTTTTTCTTCATAGGATGTTTCATTATAAATATTTGCTTGTTTGATAGAGGCTTCATCGACCAGCTCAACACGGCCAATTGAAATGCCCGCTTGCAACAATGCGGTTACTGCACTGACAGCATCGCCAACTGTCGTAAAAACTGCACGTCCCGCCGTTACAAATTCGGGTATTCCATAGACTTGTAAAGTTAATTCTGTAAAGCAACCTAGCGTACCTTCAGAGCCAATGAAAAGGCCATTCAAGTGATAACCAGAAGAGGATTTTGCTGCTAAGCTACCGGTATGAATGACTGAACCGTCTGCGAGTACAACCTCTAAATCTCGTACTTGATCGCGCATAACACCATACCGCACTGCTGTTGTCCCGCTGGCATTTGTTGCTGCCATTCCACCAAGTGTAGCGTCAGCACCAGGGTCAACTGTGAATTGAAGTCCATGTTTTTTTAATTCTTTATTCAATTGAGCACGTGTTACACCCGGTTGTACTTTCACAAGCAGGTCATCTGGTCGAATTTCTAAAATAGCATTCATTTCAGAGAAATCGATAGAAATGCCATTTGCAATGGGAATTGCATTACCTTCCAAGCTTGAGCCAACACCAAAAGGTACGACTGGTACACGTTCCGCATGCGCAATTTTTAAGATGGCACTGACATCGGCCGTGGAACGAGGAAAGACAACGATATCTGGTAAGCTCATTGTATGATGAGATTCGTCCCTTCCATGTAGCTGTCGCACCGTTTCGTTTGTTGACACCTGTTCTTCAGATAAAATCTTTTTTAGTTGATTTACTATTAATTCTACAGCAACAGTCATTCCAATCCCTCCTAATTTTCTGATAAGTTAAACTTTATCATGCATTTATTGGAAAAGGAATGAACTGTCTATAAAAAGTTAGTGAGCAAAGGCTTTTTCAAGTTTTTGAACAAAAGCATCCTGCTCAGTTGGACTAGATTGCTGCCACCATTTTTCAAAAAACACACCAAGCCCTGGAAGTAAATGCTCTTCACCACGGCTAATTGCATCTTCGACAATATCCTTAAATTCGGCCGCTGATTGACCATGTACATTTGTCGTAATCGCATCTCTTATTTGAAAATTCATCTATTTCGCCTCCTTAGTAGTAATTTTGTCCAACCTTTTAAGAAATATGTATAGCGTGACAAATCAATTATGCCTCGGCATAATTCCGCTGTCGCTTAGATAAACAATGCGTCCGGAATCAGCTTTGTGCTTGCACGAAAGATTTCCTTTCCGATTCTGTGACATCCGCCGGAGCTTTAGGCCAACAGATGTTTTTTTCTGCGAAAGCGTAATGCTAACGCATGATGTTGATCACTCAGTCGTTGTTGTTGCTGTCGCTTCGCTTTCGCACAGACAAAACCGTGTTGCTGTCGCTACGCTTTCGCACAGATAAATTGCCGCAGGATGTGGTGCTCTTAGACTGAGTTCCTCTATCGGATGTCAGGACACCTGTTGAAAAGGAACTTAAACCAGCATTCATTTCACCACTTAAAGAGGTAGGAGATGAATGCTGAAAGAAGTTAAAACATATGATTTTTGAAATATTATACTGTTGTTATGTATAAATATTAAAAAGGACTTATAAAAACTTTCTGATCATAATGACAAATGAGCGGTTAGACACCTCCTTGTATTGTAACTAAGATGAAGGTACCTAGGAATAATGGACTGTGCACAGTCGACAGGACAATAGGATGACAACACAGCATAATAAGCAAAAGTTATCACCTGAACAATCATTTGAGGAAGTATTAGAATTAGTCCAACCAATGATAACGTCGATTTTGTTAAGGTGCCGTATTTATAAAGATTTTGAGTATTATCGTCATATAGCATCCATAGCCGTGTGGGAGGCTTGGCGTAAAGCGGATCAATCAAAAGGGCTGTTTTCTGCTTATATTTATACAACCGTAAAAGGAGAAATTTTAAAAGAGCTTTCAAAGGAAAAGAGTTTTGAAAATATTCATACACCTATGGAAAATGACACGATAAATTATATTCGAGATCATGAAATGAATGAAAGCAGTCCAGTTTTTATAGAACGCATTATGTCTCATTTGAAATTTGAAGAAAGAAAAATAATACTACTTTTATATGTAGAAGGTTTTAGTTACTTTGAAATAGCAAAAGAACTAGGTATATCTGTGGACGCAGTTAAAAAAAGACGTACAAGAATAATGATTAAGCTTCGCGAGTTATTATAAATAGTACGATAAGCATCAAAGGTATGCTAATATCATAACTGAATATTGGCATACTTTTTATATTTGCATACAAATTCTAATAAAAATGCTATGATTTGTAAGAAGTCAAAGAAAAATACAATTTTTAATTTTATTTTTCCTTTGGGCAGTTCATATTACCTATCTAATTTGATTATTGGTATGGAGGGTTTCTGTTGGAGAATTGGTTGAAACAATTAGAGATAGAAAAGAAAGAGATTTGGTATATAGTATTGCCACTATTGCTAGTGTTGCCAATATTAGGTTTAAGTAATCAGGTATTTGGTCCTTTTGAGGAAGAAAGTTATATTTGTTTGAATTTGATTATACAAATACTAATTATTGTTTTTACAATGGCAATCGCTATTCAATCTTGGCTCGTTTTTTCACACTTATTATCGAGTCAAACATTATACATAGGTAATTTATTTTTTATCATCGCCTTGTTTGAATTAGTGAGCGTGGTAATCGCTCAATATCCAATGGCTGATACACTATATTTGGAAATATGGTTGGATTTAATCATGCGTTTATGCTTATCAATCGGTTTTGTTTTTATTATTTTAAAGCCAAAAAAACGCTTAACGATGAATGATCGTAATTATACATATTGCAGTTCCTTATTATTTGTACTACTGAGCCTTTTTCTAGTGTATCTCTCTTCAAAATATTTTTTACTTGAAGAACAATTGTTGCTGAAAGCAAGCGCTATTGCTCATTTAACGTCTGCTGTCTTACAAAGTGTAACGATAGTGATTTTGAGTAAATATATAAAAAAGTTGCCAAAACGAGTTATGTGGCTTATTAGCGCAGCAACTTATTTAATTATTAGTGATATTTTCTTTGCGTTCATCAAAGATTTGACATCAATTTGGGGCTTTCCTGCATTAATTTATCAATTTTTTGCATTCTTCTTTTTCCTAAAAGCTATTTATTATACAACTGTTGAAAAACCATATACGCAACTTTTAAAAATAAAGCGGGATCTTGAGCATTCGCAGCAGGAGCTTCATTTTCAAGCTTATCATGATGATATTACTAAGCTTCCAAATGAACATTTGTTATTGAAAACCTTAAAAGAGGAATTACATGACAATAGTCGTCAAAAAGCAATCATTGCAATCGAAATTGATCGCCTTGCTGCTATTCGTTCATCTATAGGTATTAGCTATTCTAATACAATGATGAAGCTCGTAGCTGAGAGAATTCAAGCTATATTACCCCCTCATTATTTTGCTACAAAGCTTCATGAGGGACAGTTTATTATTTATATTAATCATGTGAAGACAAGAGAAGAGTTGCTACAATTTTGCTTGAACTTGAAGAGTACGATGAAAAAACCATTACAAGTACAACTTTTTCCACTTAACGGAAATCTTAATATTGGCATTGCCCTGCATGAAGAAGATTGCTCAGGTGAAGAGCTTTTAATGCACGCTCAGTTAGCGATGAGAGAAGCGGGTCAAATACCTCAAAGAGTTCTTTTTTATAAGCCGTATATGTCAAATGGCATTGCTGATCGTATATTGATTGAGCAAGAGCTTCATAAAGCATTAGCTAATGAAGAATTTTACTTGGATTTTCAGCCTCAAGTAAATTTAAAAACGGGTAAAATCGAATCGGTGGAAGCGCTAGTACGTTGGCGTCATCCAACCCGTGGATTTGTTTCACCTGAGTTGTTTATCCCAATTGCAGAAGAATCTGGTCTAATTATTCCTTTAGGAAAATGGATTTTAGAAATGGCGTGCACTCAAGCAAAGACATGGAAGGAGCAAGGTTTGCCACCAATGAAGGTTGCTGTGAATGTATCCATTGGACAGTTATTCCAGCAAGATTTAGTGCATATGGTGCAAGAAATCTTACAACGTACAAATTTAGAACCGCAATATTTACAATTGGAAATTACAGAAAGTATGACGATGAACATTGATCAAATAACCCAGCTACTTCATGAGTTAAAGGCAATTGGTATACAAATTGCTGTTGATGACTTTGGGACAGGGTATTCGTCGCTTTCGTATTTAAAAGACTTTCCAATCGATTGTTTAAAAATTGATCGGGCGTTCGTTCGAAATATACAGCATAATTCAAATGATAAAGCGCTCGTTTCTATGATTTTATCAATGGCCAAGCATTTGAGATTAAAGGTTGTTGCTGAAGGAATTGAAGAAGTGGAGCAACTTGCTTTCCTGATTGACGGTGATTGCGATTATATTCAGGGTTATTTGTTTAGTAAGCCGATTTCAGCAGAACAGATTTCCAATAACTTTAACGAGATACACAGTCGAGCAAGAGATATTTTAACAGAGTTAAAATATGAAGAGGATTTCGTCATTTAAAGTTGAGATTTTCAGTGGTGAAAAATAGAGCGATGGATAGAACCGGCAAAGCGATGGATAGAGAAGCCAAAGTCGTGGATAGAACCGTCAAAGCGACGGAAAGAGCAGTCAGCGACGGATAGAACCGTCAAAGCGACGGAAAGAAAAGCTGAAGCGATGGATAGAACAGTCAGCGAAGGAAAGAAGAGTCGAAGCGACGGAAAGAGCAGTCAAAGCGAAGGAAAGAAGAGTCGAAGCGACGGATGGAACCGTTAAAATGGTGGATAGAGAAGCCAAAGTCGTGGATAGAACCGTCAAGGCGACGGATAGAAGTTAGAATGATGAAGTGGTTGATTGGAATCAAGGCTGGTCGATTCCTTGCGGCTCATCGGACGCCCCCAGAAATCGCCTAGTCGGAACGGAAATCAAACACTCGTTTTGCCTAATTGCAATACTTTATCTAAATAGGATACCTACCTTAATTTATTGACTTAATAGTTTTTCAACAAAATGAAAACTGCTTACTTCATCACAGGAAGTAAGCAGTTTTTTATTTGATGGTAAAGTTTAATGTACGAGGTACTCTTCTTTTAATTCTCCTATGTCCACTTCGGATCGTTCCTCTAAAGACCGACGTAAATGGACAGTTGCAGTTTTACCATCATCATGAAGTTTGTCAATCCAAATAGATACACCATTATAGCTTACTTCATATTCTTTTGGTGAGGCGACAATTTCTTGTGCACGTGTAAATTCCACTTGAAGGCCCCCTTATTTTTTTGTCTTGCCTTCTTTAGTGACTGAATTTATCATGTTCATAAACTCTTGAGAAAACTCTTCACTAACTTTGTCAGGCGCTATTTTTTGGTTTTTTGGCGTTTGAGGCAATGACCCTTTATTGGCGCTTTTACCTTGCTTATTGTCTCTTCCCATGTTCAGTTTCTCCTTTCGTTTTGATATTTCTTAATATGGCTTTGAATTGATTTTTTTATCATGGGAAAAACTAGGGAAAGGTAAGCATTTATTGTATATACGTTTAGTGCTTTTTGTGTAAATAGATAAATGAGCATACTAAGCGTAAAAAGGTGCTAAACTCCAAGACCTATTTAACGACCTCATGATCAACATCCTTTTGGACAAAGAGGTGTATTGAAAATCTTTAGAACCGAAATCACCCTCACCATCACGATGAGTCTTTATTTATAATGAAATCTTTTTGATAGAAAAACCATTATTTAATAACGCCCAGTTTTGCGGGAAAGGGAAGCCTAACGCCCAATAGCTAATACCTCGAAGATTATATTCTTTCGTCATGTCAAACTTAGCTTGTGCACTTCTAGCATCTTCAAACCATACCTCATGATTTCTACCTTGTTTATCAACATAACGGAAATACGGTGACTGAGCAGTTCTATCATATTGAATGGTTGCGCCATGTTTTATAGCTCTGTTAAGGGCTTCTTGAGAGCTGAATGTTTCTGCCTCTTGGCCTTTAACATGAGGTAGAAGCCAATCGCGAGCATAAATTTGAAAGCCTAAAAATATTTTGTTAGCAGGCATAACGGATAAAGCATATTCCACAACTTTTCTCATCTCGTTAATGGGTGAAATGGCTTGTGGTGGACCAAGTCGGTATCCCCACTCATATGTCATCAAAATGACAAAGTCTGCAATTCTTCCGTGTGCTTCATAATCATGTGCCTCATATAAAGTTCCTGCCTGCGTTGCGCTCGTTTTTGGCGCAAGTGCCGTTGATACTAGGAATCCTTTTGGATGAAGACGATCAACAGCTAATTGGAGGAAAGTGTTGTAATTCTCTCGATCTGCTGGAAGAACGTTTTCAAAATCAACGTTTAGAACTTTATAGCCCTTTTCCTGCATCACTTGCAAAGTATTGTTGATAACCTTTTCCCGTAAATCTGCACTAGATAAAATAACATGTGATAAGTTGGAACCGGCTTCTGTGGAAGAGAAATTCGTAAGGGTCAACATAGGTGTAATGTTCTTAGCAATAGCTGCATCGATCATTTCTTTATCCTTTATAGGCTGTAATGTCCCATCCTCCTTCACCATATAAGCAAAGGGACTAAAATAAGTTAGTAGATGACCGATTGCGTTAATCGACTGTACGGCTTCTTTAGGCTCTTGATACGTATAAGCATTTACTTCAATGGTAGGCTTTGCTCTCGGAATAATCAAATGCGCACCAGCATAAATCATGTTTGGATTGGAAATTCCATTTTCTAAAACAATTGCTTGAACAGTCGTTCCAAATTGTGTAGCAATTTGCGATAGAGTTTCTCCTGGCAGCACAATATGTGTAGTGGGTGGAATAATTAGTCTAGTTCCAGGTGTTAAAACATCTGGATTTGTTAAATGATTTTCTGTGATAACCGATTGCATAGTCACCCCGTAATGTTGGGAGATCGACCATAAGGTGTCACCCTTTTTTACAATATGGGTTGTGTAAGGGGAAGGGATAACGAGTGATTGCCCGATTACTAATTGATCTGGATTAGATAAAGCGTTTAATTGGATAATGGAATTGATAGGTACAGAATAGCTGTTTGCAATTTGCCAAAGTGTTTCACCAGCGCTCACAACATGAATAATCATAAGGACACCTCCTTAGTAGTTTCAATATAGCATCATATGTATGAATAAAGAGAATGAGCATTTATCTTTCATTTTTAAGCGATAAAAATTCCGATTTTCATATTCTTTCCAAGTGATAAGCATAGGATAAAACATATGTATTGCATCATTTGAGAGAGGAGCTGTATGTTGAAGAAAGTAAAGCTCACAGGAAGAATTGTTATCCCTAAAGATCCGGACTATGAGCAAGCAAGAACAAATAATAACTTAAATGATTCCAAATTTCCCGGTATCATTGTATTTTGTCGACATACGAAAGATGTTATCAATGCATTAAGATGGGCAAGAGAAAATAATGAATTATTTCGAATCAGAAGTGGAAGACATAACTATGAAAATTATTCATTATTAAATGAAGGTCTTGTAATAGATGTTAGTGATATGAATGACATAACCATTAACCGGCAAGATAGGACAGCAAGAATTGAAGCGGGCGCTAATTTAGGAAAAGTGTATCGGATATTATGGGAAAATGGTTTTACAATCCCGGCAGGAACTGAAGGTAGTGTAGGGGTTGTTGGTTTGACACTTGGTGGCGGAATTGGCATGCTATCACGTCCGTTTGGGCTAACATGTGACAATTTACTTGAACTTGAAATGGTTGTTGCAAATGGTCATGAAGGGGCCGAAGTAATCCAAGCTGACAAGGAGAAAAATAGTGATTTATTTTGGGCAAGTTGTGGCGGGGGGGGGGGGGAATTTCGGCATCGTTACAGCGCTTACATTTAAACTGCATCCTATTTCTAACGTATCGATTTTCTCCATTACATGGGGATGGGAAGATTTTGAACGAGCCTTTGACGCATGGCAAAAATGGGCGCCATATACAGATGAACGCTTGACCTCACAGATTGAGCTTAAATCTAAGGAAGTGGGCGAAATTGTTGCTCAAGGTGAGTTTATAGGTACGGCATCTGAGTTAAAGAAACTACTACGTCCATTAAGGAAAACAGGTTCACCAACGAATATATGGATAAAGGAAGTACCGTATATTAAAGCTGTAGAATTTTTTGACTTACCGAGCGGCAACAAACCAGCCTTCCGTAAAAGGTCAGGATCCTTTATTGAAAGGCCATTCCCTCATGCTGCTATTGTAAAAATGAAAGATTTTTTAACGAACGCTCCAAATAGAGACACGACCATTTGGCAGCAATCTCTTAGAGGTACGATCAGTCAAACTGCGTCAAACCGAACAGCTTATTATTATAGGAATGCTTTGATTGCTCAGGAGTATAATACTTCATGGAAAAAAGCTAAAGAAGAAGAAAAAAATATTCAGTGGGTGGAGAATTTAAGAAGGGCTTTGTCACCTTACACTGCTGGTGATTATGTGAATTTCCCAGATCGTTTTATAAAAGATTGGCCAACTGCTTATTATGGTCGTAATCTTAGAATGCTTAGAGAGGTAAAGGGAAAATACGATCCGTTTAATGTATTTCATTTTCCTCAAAGTATTCCGCCAAATAAAAAATGGCTTTAAATGAGGAAGATGAACTGCCCATAAAAGCCTGATTGTGAAGACTAATAATCAGTGGGGAGGAAAGAACCCCCACTGATTAAAGTTTCACTTTATCTCTACTATTTTTCTGCAAGTATTTTATTGATCGCTGGAATATCAGCGGGAGCAAAATTAAGATTTAGCAGCTCATTTCGAGGAACCCATCTAATTTCAGTATGTTCTAGCAGGACCGGCTCTCCTTTTGTAATTGACGCTTTAAATGTTTCTAAGCGTACGATAAATTTTTCATATTCATAAATGGTATCCTCAACCTTTTCACCAACTTGTATAGAGCAATTAAATTCCTCTAATATTTCACGAATTAAAGCTTGATCAGGCGATTCTCCCTCTTCGATTTTACCACCAGGGAATTCCCAATAATTTGCTAGTACCATATTAGGATTTCTTAACGCACAAAAAATTTCGTGCTTATCATTTTCAATAATTGCACCGACTACATGTACATTTTTTTTCATTTATTTCACCCTCAAATTTATATCTCTATTAGCAAAGCCATCACCCAAAATGGGAATTGTTTTGTATTTCCAAAAATATTGAAAATTATAACATACATTTCTGTAATTTTATATTTATTGGGGGTGTTAATTACAATTCGTTTTCTTAAAAGAACGTTGATTTTAAAAAAATGAGCTTTAACAATTAAACTGTTTTTTTCATGACTATGTAATTTATCGTTTTCTACTGTATAATAATGAACAATATATAGGAAAAAGGCGGTACGAGGTACGATGAAAAGAATTGAATCTACGCAAAATGCGTTAGTGAAATATTGGAAGAAGCTTGCGACAACACGTAAAGAGCGTGAAAGATCTGGAGAATTCCTAGTAGAGGGATTCCACTTGGTGGAAGAAGCATTAAAAAATACGGAGCAGGTGATGCAACTAATTGTACGTGAAGGTGTAGAATTACCAATGCTTTGGCCGATTGATAATGTAGCCATCGTTGAGGTAACGGCGGCTGTAGCCAAGGAGTTTGCTGAAACGGAGACATCTCAAGGTGTATTTGCGGTATGTAAGCAGCCTTTGTTAGACGAAGATGTAATGGCAACGTGGCGCAAGGTGCTACTAATTGATGCCGTGCAAGATCCAGGAAATATTGGGACGATGATTCGTACTGCAGATGCAGCTGGTTTGGATGCAGTCATACTCGGTAAGGGCTGTGCGGATTTATATAATCCTAAAACGCTTCGTTCTGCACAAGGCTCACATTTCCATATCCCGGTCATTCGTGGTGATTTAGAGGAATGGATTGAGCAGCTACAAAATAATGGTGTACCAGTATTTGGGACTGCTTTAGATGAGGATGCAGTTGTCTATAGTGATATTGAACATACTGGTGCATTCGCGATCATGATGGGGAATGAAGGTAGTGGTATTCATCCACAACTACTTTCGATGACAGATCAAAATATTATTATTCCAATTTTGGGGCAAGCAGAGTCTCTAAATGTAGCAGTGGCAACAGGAATCGTTTTATATGGATTTGTTAAGTAGGTGATAGAAGTGTTGCAACTGTACTAATCATCACAGTTGTGGGTGACATTTTTTAATATAGGCACTGATATTAGTTGATTGTAGTGGAGGCTGGGCGACTCCTTGGGGATTAGCGATAGAGGAACGAAGGCTAAAAGCATCACATCCTGTGATAACGCCTTCGTGACCAACATCGTGTTGGCCCGAGATCCTGCAGCGAAGCGAAGCGGCTCGTCGGACGCCCCCAGGAAGCTTTGCTATGTAGCGAAAGCAAAGCGTCAGCTCCAAAGCGCCTAGTCGGAACGGAAATCAACCACACGTGATAAACTAAAATTGCCGATAAAGCCATTATATTGCTGTTAATAGGCACATGGCTCTTGATTTGAATTGGTATAGTATTGTATAATCACTGTTAAAATGTAAACGAAAATGCTTTGACCGGGAAGTAGTAAAGATTGTGAATGGACGACAGGGAGCGCAGGCCGAAGATTGAGAGCCAGTGCCGTACAATGCAATTTTGAATTCATCCCGCGAGCAGCTACCGGGACCAGCGAAACGCTGTAAAGGTATGCCGGCTTTAATCTAGTCGTTATGTCAATGAAGTGATTGTTAGGAATTTTCCTTGCAATAACTAGGGTGGTACCGCGAATATGTCCTCGTCCCTTTTTTAGGGGCGAGTTTTTTTATGCCATCAACAAAATTGGCATGGATTTGAACAAGGAGGGTTTATTACATGGAAGAGCAATTAAAGCAATTAGAGCAAGAAGCACTTGCTAAAATTGAAGCGGCAGCAAATTTAAAGGAATTAAATGATGTGCGAGTAGCATATCTAGGGAAAAAAGGACCTATCACTGATTTATTAAAGGGTATGGGGAAATTATCAGCTGAGGAACGCCCAAAAATGGGTGCTTTAGTCAATTCAGTTCGTGAAAATGTAACTGCTGTATTAGAGGAAAAGGTAACTGTGCTAGAGGAAGCAGCAATTGCTGAAAAATTAGCAAGTGAGTCGATTGATGTCACTTTGCCTGGCCGTGAAATTAAAGTTGGCAATCGCCATCCATTAACACGTGTTATTGAAGAAATTGAAGATTTATTTATCGGTATGGGCTATGAAATTGCTGAAGGACCGGAAGTGGAAAAGGATTATTATAACTTCGAGGCACTAAACTTACCGAAGGGACATCCTGCTCGTGATATGCAAGATTCGTTCTATATTTCCGAGGAAATATTATTACGTACGCATACTTCTCCTGTGCAAGCTCGCACGATGGAAGAGAAGAAGGGTGAATCAATTCGCATTATTTGTCCAGGGAAAGTATTCCGTCGTGACAACGATGATGCTACACACTCTCACCAATTCATGCAAATTGAAGGGTTAGTGATCGGTGAAAATATTCGCATGAGTGACCTTAAAGGTACACTTGATACATTAGCGAAAAAAATGTTTGGTGCGGAGCGCGAAATTCGACTTCGACCAAGCTTCTTCCCATTCACAGAGCCATCTGTAGAAATGGATATTTCTTGCTTCAAATGTGGTGGTTCTGGCTGTAACGTATGTAAAGGTACAGGTTGGATTGAAATTTTAGGAGCTGGTATGGTGCATCCAAATGTACTTGAAATGGCAGGCTATGATCCGAAGAAAGTATCAGGCTTTGCATTCGGTATTGGTGCTGAACGTATCGCAATGTTGAAATATGGTGTCGACGATATTCGTCATTTCTATACAAGTGACACACGTTTCTTATCACAATTCGAGCGAACAGAGGCGTAAGGGGGATAACAAATGTTAGTATCATTAGATTGGTTAAAAGATTATGTAAGTACACAGGATTTAACACCTGAGGAGTTAGCTGAAAAAATTACGCGCTCTGGAATTGAAGTAGATGCAGTAATTGACCGTGCTAACGAAATGGATAAAGTTGTTGTCGGCTATGTCGTATCAAAGGAGAAACACCCTGAAGCAGATAAATTAAATATTTGCCAAGTGGATGTTGGTGAAGCTGAACCACAACAAATTATTTGTGGTGCTCCAAACGTTGATGCTGGTCAAAAAGTTATTGTCGCTCGTCCTGGTGCACATTTACCAGGCGGCATTAAAATAAAAAAAGCGAAACTTCGTGGACATGAATCAAACGGTATGATTTGTTCATTACAAGAGTTAGGAATCGAAGGGAAACTAGTTCCTAAAGCATATTCTGAAGGTATTTATGTGCTTCCTAAGGGTGCAGAGGTCGGTTCAGATGCCCTTGCTATTTTGGGTTTACGTGACACAGTATTAGAGCTTGGTTTAACACCAAACCGCTCAGATGCACTGTCAATGCTAGGTGTGGCGTATGAAGTTGGCGCAATTCTATCTGAAGAAGTGAAGTATCCAGAAATCGCCTACAGCACATCTTCTGAAAAAGCAGAAGACATGTTAAAGCTTCGAGTAGAAGATTTACAAGCGAACCCAATGTATGTAGCAAAAGTTGTGAAAAACGTAAAAATCGCGGAATCACCGATGTGGCTACAAAATCGCTTAATGGCAGCAGGTGTACGCCCTCATAATAATGTTGTCGATGTAACGAACTACATTTTAATGGAATACGGTCAACCGCTTCATGCCTTTGACTACGATAGTCTTGCAACAGGTGAAATCGTAGTGCGTAAAGCAACAGAAGGCGAAAAAATTACTACTTTAGATGACCAAGAGCGTACATTAAAAGCAACAGATTTAGTCATTACAAATGGCAAAGAGCCAGTAGCTATCGCAGGTGTAATGGGTGGTGCAAACTCTGAAGTAAATGATTCTACAACAACGGTTGTGATCGAATCTGCTTATTTCGATGGTTTAACTGTACGTCAAACATCACGTCATCTTGGACTTCGTTCAGATGCTTCTGCTCGCTTTGAAAAGGGTGTTGACCCTAACCGTGTATTACCAGCTGCAGAACGTGCTGCAGCACTACTAGCTGAACTAGCTGGTGGTGAAGTGTTAGAGGGAACATGCATCGTGGATGAACTAGATAAATCACCGGCACGTGTTGTCGTTTCTCCAGATTTTATTAATGAACGTTTAGGTATGAAAATTTCATTAGAAGAAATGTTGACTATTTTAGAGCGTCTTAAATTTGGCGTAGAAGCAGCAAATGGTTTACTAATCGTTGATGCACCAACACGTCGTCAAGATATTAAAATTGAAGAAGATATTGTAGAAGAAATTGCTCGTTTATATGGCTATGATGAAATCCCGATGACTTTACCAGAGGGAGCAAACCAAGTAGGTCGTCTAACACCATATCAAGCAAATCGTCGTGTAGTTCGTAACTATATGGAGGGGGCAGGCCTTTACCAAGCTGTCACTTACTCATTAACTTCAGATGCATTGTCACAACGCTTTGCATTGAAAGCTGAGCCAGTAACACGTTTACTAATGCCGATGAGTGAGGACCGTTCAACACTACGTCAAAGTCTTATCCCACATTTAATTGAAGCGGCTGCATATAATGTTGCACGTAAAGCTGACAATGTGGCATTGTATGAAATCGGTTCAGTATTCCTTGGTCAATCAGAAGAGGGGCTACCATACGAGGAAGAGCATGTGGCGGCAGTAGTAACAGGAAAATGGCTTGACCATGCTTGGCAAGGGGAGAAAAAAGCAGTAGATTTCTTCGTCTTAAAAGGCATTGTAGAAGGTGTTATCGGTAAGCTCGGTTTAGAGGACCGTATTTCATTTGTGAAAGCTGAAGTAGATGGATTACATCCGGGACGTACTGCTAGCATTCTTTTAGACGGTGAACAAGTGGGTATTATTGGTGGATTACATCCAGCAGAGCAAAAAGCATGGGGTGTCAAAGACACATATATAATGGAAATGAATCTAGTAACATTATTAAATGCTAATGCAAAAGAAGCACCTCTTGGTTATACACCAGTGCCTCGCTTCCCAGCAATGTCTCGTGATATTGCACTTATCATGGACCGTACAACAACAGCTGGAGAGGTTATTGCTGCGATTCGCTCAGCAAGCGTGAAATTATTGAAAGACGTTCGTGTATTCGACGTATATGAAGGTGAAAAAATGGAGGCTGGTAAAAAATCAGTTGCATTCTCCCTAACATACTTCGATCCAGAACGTACTTTAACAGATGAAGAGGTTGTTGCAGCGCATAACAAAGTGTTAAAAGCTATTGCAACAATTGAAGGTACAGAAGTACGCTAATTTTTAACTTCTTTCAGCATATATGTTTTGTAACGAACGCGTAGCGACAAGTACAGATGTACCTCTAAAGCGCTGAAAGAAGTTAAAGCGTCCGGACGCTATTATGCCGAGGTATTATTGATTATGTTTTTATGAGCTGTCTCTTAATGAGGCAGCTTTTTGTTTTATTCACATGGAGAAAATAAAGCGCTGAAGAGAAGACTTTAAGTTAATTTACATGTTTAAGTATTTCGCAATATTTAGAAATAACAAAAAATAAATTTTTGATTTATATTTGTGTATAGTATAATTTGGATAGAAAATTTTACTATTGGGGTGGTAGTTATTATGAAAAATCATCGAAAAAGAAGAGGCTTTTCCATGCGAGCCCGATTAATATGGGCGTTTACCTTGACACTTTTAATCCCCAGTATTGCTATTGGTACGTTTTCATATTTGAAGGCTTCTGATCAATATGACAAGGAATTAAGTAATAGCTCGCGGGAAAATGTTGATTTATTAAATACACTAATTTCAAATGAGATATCACCTATTCAAAGTGATGTGGAGTATTTAGCTGCTTCTTTTAATAAAAATGTGCAAGATGTAGACGCTTTAAAGGAATTAGAAAAATATAACGCTTTACATAGTAATGTCTCTGTTGTCAATTTAGCAATTGAGGGGCACAAATTTATGCGTGAACCATATGCTAAATCCTCAGCCGATTATGATCCATTTACGCGACCATGGTACTTAAAGGCTATTGAATCACCAGGCAAAAACGTTATGGTTGATCCATATAAATCAACGATTACAGGTGAATTAATATTAGCAGTATCAGCTGGTTTACAGGATCGTTCAGGGGCTATTTCTATTGGTCTAAATTTAGACGGAATTTCCGAACTAGTGAAATCAGTGGAGATTGGTAATAATGGCTATGCTACATTAGTAAATGCCAATAATCTTATTATTGCTGATCCACAATTAGAGGTAGGATCGGAGCTCAAAAAGTCATATATAGAAAAGATACAAGGAAAAGAAGAAGGTAGTTTTACCATTGAAGAAGATGGGAAAAAGCATCGAGTGTTTTTTACTACCAATAAACTAACGGGATGGAAAATTATTGGTACTATGGATTTGGCAGACGTAGCAGCTATCACAAAACCAATATTAATAAACACGATGACCGTTATTGTCATTGCTCTAATCGTATTTGGAATCATTGGTGCTTTCATTATAAGAACAATCACGCAGCCATTAAATAAGTTGTCAACAGTAGCTGAGCAGGTAGGAGATGGTGATTTACGTAATTTAATTGACATTAAAAGACATGATGAGATAGGTAAACTGGCGGATATATTCAATAAAATGATTCTATCTTTACGTGGTGTAGTTGGTAACATTGGTGAGGAATCCAATCAGTTAGCTACATCATCGGAGGAACTTACAGCAAGTACAGCAGAAAATAAACGAGCTACATCGCAAATTGTTGATTCCATTCAAACATTTGCTGAAACGGTTGATTTGCAAGCCGAAACAATTAATGATAGCACTAACGCTGTACTTGAAATGTCTTCATCCATTCAACAAATTGCCGTTAAGTCTGATACCGTTAATGAGATGTCGAATAAAGCAATGGAGGCTGTTGTGATAGGAGACCAAACTATTCAAACAGCAATTGGCCAAATGAAAATGATTCAAAGTACTGTCCAAGCACTTGAAAACACCGTACAAACACTAAGTGAACGTTCAAATGAAATCGGACGTATTGTAGAGGCTATTACGCAAATTGCTGATCAAACGAATCTTTTAGCTCTAAATGCTGCAATTGAAGCTGCTCGTGCAGGTGAGCATGGAAAAGGTTTTGCAGTTGTTGCTGATGAGGTGCGAAAGCTTGCTGAGCAATCCGCACAATCAACAATGCAAATAAAAGATATCATTGATTATATTCAAGCCGATACAAAACTAGCGGTTGAATCAATGGCTGCTGGTTCAGCTGAGGTATTAAAGGGAATTGATGTAACAAATATGGCAGGAAAGTCATTCAAAGAAATTAGTGATAATGTACAAAGCGTAACCTATGAAATAGGACAAATTTCAGAGACAGCAAAAGTTATTTCTGAACACTCCAATCAAGTGGCAATAGGAATTGAAAGTGTGCTTCAGCGAACAAATGAAAATACAGCAAGTGCACAAAATATTTCCGCCGCAACAGAGGAACAGCTTGCTTCTATGGAAGAAATCGCTGCATCGGCAGAAGCCCTTGCTAAAATGTCTGAAAATCTACAACAAACCATTAGACAGTTTAAATATTAGGCTAAACAAAAATCTGATCATAATAAGTTTTTGATATAAAGAATTTCGCTAACTACAATAGAGAACAAGTTGTGTATAACTTGTACTGCTGGAGTATAGCGAAATTTTTTTGTCTAATAGGCCAATATTATTTCATCTTTTTAGCTTTCTCAGTATTCGCAAAATGCCATTTCGTTATGGAACGTAAAAATTCCTCACCTTGTTTCCGCCAAATGCGTGCTGCTAATGCATCTACTTTCGCTGAAGCTCCCTTCAACAACTCTATCCCAGCAATCTCGCTTAGACGGTCCATTTCTTTTAAAAATGCAGCACGAGCTAATATCGATGCAGTTGCTACGGAAAGATGTAGTTGCTCGGCCTTCGTAGAAAATAGCACATTCTCCCGAACAATATCTCGTTCATTTTTTAAGTAATTGTAATAAACGCCGCGTTCCGCAAACTGATCTATCAAAATATGTTCTGGTTTTTCGGGCGCCATTTTCGCCAATGTATTTTTAAGTGCTCGATTGTGCATCATAGCTTTCATTTTACCTTGAGAGTAGCCTCGTGATTGTAATTCGTTATATTTTTCATTGCGTAGTACAAGTACACTATGGACACAAGCTGCACGTAAATCAGGGGCGATTTTACGCATGTAATCATCCGTTAGCATTTTTGAGTCCTTGACACCAAGTTCGTTTATAAGCGCAATTTTTGATGATGGGACATATACGGCTGCAACTGTTATTGGACCGAAATAATCACCAGTACCAGTTTCGTCTGAGCCTAGCACCGACATCGTAGTAAAACCTTCTGGAAGAACGTCGCCCTTTACTCCTAACGACGATGATTTTTGTGTATTTTTTACTTCTATGTTTCCCCAGCGCGCAGCTTCTCGCTCAGCTCCTCCCCCTTGGAACATTAATTTACCTGATTTGTACATCGTAATTGCTGTATCTGGGAGCTTTGCGGCAAAGATAACACCTGGAGCTTTACGCTCTATAAAATGGTTTGCATAGTATGACATCACCTCTTTTTGTATATTTGTTGATATGGAAAGTACAATATTTGACATTTGCTCGTTCCTTTCTGTCCTCATTGTTCACAATTTTATACCTTTCATGGTATGATAATAAATAGCTTTTTTGTGTAAGCGGCTCACAATAAAAAAATTCGTGAGCACAAAAATTTTTAAAGGAGGGTGCGACTATGGAAAATCAAGAAAAGAATAAAATTTCTGTGGAAATCTACGGTCATACATATAAAATGGTCGGCTCTGAATCCATGGGACATATGCGACTTGTCGCTTCAATTGTTGATGACCGTATGCGCGAAATGAATGTACATAATCCCTCTCTTGATAGCACAAAGCTCGCCGTTCTTACAGCAGTAAATACCGTTCATGATTATTTACTATTAAAAGAACAAATGGAAAAACTAGAAGAAGAATTGAAAAAATTAAAGGGTTGAAGTGAATGTTAGATTTAATCATATTAGTGGTGCTATTAGCCGGGCTCATCATTGGTGCAAAACGTGGTTTCATTGTTCAGATGATGCATATCGTTAGCTTTATAGTTGCCCTAATAGTTGCGTATATCTATTATAAACCATTAGCACAAAAATTTGTGTTTTGGGTTCCGTATCCAGGTGTAACGGATTCAGGTAGTCTTGGAGTAGTTATTGATAGCCTGGATTTAGACCGCACTTTTTACCGTGTCATTGCATTTGCAGTTATTTTCTTTGCGGTGAAAATTACAATGCAAATTGTGGCATCGATTTTTGATTTTATAGCGTATTTACCTGTGTTAGGTACAGTGAATCGCTGGCTTGGAGCATTGTTTGGCATGATTGAAAACTATTTAATTATGTTTATTTTGCTGTACATTCTTGCTTTATTGCCAGTTGCTTCTATCCAAAGTTTAATGTCGAAGTCGTTGTTAAGTGGTCTCATTTTGGAACACACCCCAATTATTACAAGTATGTTTCAAAATTGGTGGTATATTTATATGCAATAGCAAACTGTGCACTTCTCTCGGTTTTGAGGGAAGTGTTTTTACGATAGGAGGAATTCCCAATGAACAAAAAAACAATTATTCGCACATTTGAAAAAATTGCATTGTATATGGAATTACAAGGGGAAAATCCATTCAAAGTGTCTGCCTTTCGAAAAGCTGCTGCCGCGCTTGAGGGGGACGAGCGCTCGTTAAGTGAGATGGAAGATGTAACAAAGCTTAAGGGTATAGGTAAAGGTACAGCTGCGGTTATTGAGGATTTAATGACAAATGGTGAATCAAGCTTATTAAAAGAGTTAGAAGAAATTGTACCAAAAGGATTGCTCCCGCTATTAAAACTTCCAGGCTTAGGTGGTAAAAAAATTGCTAAGCTTCATCAAGAGTTAGGGGTTGATTCTGCGGAAAGTTTAAAGGCTGTTTGTGAGGAAGGTAAAGTTCGTGAGCTAGCTGGCTTTGCGGCTAAGACCGAAGAAAAAATTTTAAAGGAACTTGCAAATTTAGCAAATCGATCAGAACGTTTACCGATTTGGCAGCTGGAGCCAGTTGTTTTACAAATTGAAGCTCTTCTAGGTAGTATGGAAGAAGTAGAACGTTTTTCTGTTGCAGGAAGCTTCCGTCGTGCAGCTGAAACAAGTAAAGATATTGATTTTATTGTTGTAACTGAAGCAGTTGGAACTGTACGTGAAAAGCTACTGAATGAGCTTTCTGTACAAGAAGTCGTAGCAGCTGGTGATACAAAAATTTCAGTTATTTTAGATCTAGATGAGCCTGTAAGTGTAGATTTCCGATTAGTAAGAGATGTAGAATATGCAACAGCTTTGCATCATTTCACAGGCTCGAAAGATCACAATGTACGCATGCGTCAAATTGCTAAAGCCCGTGGTGAAAAAATTAGTGAATATGGTGTAGAACAGGCTAATGGCACCGTATTAACGTTTAAGGATGAAGAAGAATTTTTTGCGCATTTTGATTTACCATTTATTCCACCGAGTTTGCGTACAGGAACATCGGAATTTGACAAAACGGATGACATTAAAAGTCTAGTGAAAATAGAAGATATTAAAGCAGATTTGCATATGCATACGACTTGGTCTGATGGTGCATACTCTATAGCTGAAATGGGCGAAGCATTGATTGCGCGTGGCTATCAGTATAGTGTTATTACTGACCATTCACAATTTTTAAAAGTAGCGAATGGTCTAACGCCAGAGCGCTTAACAAAGCAACGTGCTGAAATTGAGGCGTTTAATGAAGCACATTCTGATTTCCATTTATACGCGGGGACAGAAATGGATATTTTGCCGGATGGTTCCCTAGATTTTGAGGATGATGTGCTAAAAGAATTAGATTTCGTCATTGCCTCTATTCACTCTAGCTTTACACAATCGCAGGACAAAATTATGGCACGTTTACTTACGGCGATGCAAAATCCGTACGTTCATATGATTGCACATCCAACTGGTCGCATTATTGAGGATCGTAATGGCTATAATCCTGATATGGGACAATTAATTTCGTGGGCAAAGGAATATGGTAAAATTTTAGAGTTAAATGCGAATCCATATCGTCTTGATTTATGTGTTGAGCATTTAGAAATGGCAATGGCCGCTGGTGTGCCCGTAGCAATCAATACGGATGCCCATGATATTGCTCATTTACGCTTTATGGATATTGGGGTGCGCTATGCAAACAGAGCATGGTTAAAAAAGGATATGATTGTGAATACATGGACGCGAGAACAATTTGAAGCGTTTATTCGACGAAATAAATAGATTGAGGAGGTGTTCTCAGTGATCGCAGAACGCGCATTGAAAACACTAGAATATGATAAAGTACGTCAGCAAGTGGCTACATACTGTACTTCTTCAATCGGTAAATCAGCGGTTGATGAGCTTGTACCACAGACAGACTATGAAAAAGTTGTACAATTATTAGAAGAAATGGATGAAGGACTATCCATTTTACGTGTTAAAGGCAATGTGCCGATGGGTGGGATTTTTGATGTGCGACCAGCTGCAAGGCGTGCACAAATCGGTGGCATGCTTTCAGCGATGGAACTAATGGAAGTTTCAAGTACAATTCGAGCTAGTAGAATTCTTCGCAATTTTATCGAAGATATAGAATCAGAAGAAGTGATTGAGATTCCTCATTTCATCGCCAAAAAGGAGTCAATGCCTGTTTTGACAGGCTTACAGCATGAAATTAATAACTGTATTGATGACAACGGCTCAGTGCTAGATTCTGCAAGTCAAACTTTGCGATCCATTCGCCAAACTTTCCGCGCTGAGGAAGCTAAAGTACGCTCTAAGCTGGAAAGCCTTATACGTGGGAGCAATGCTTCAAAAATGCTGTCAGATACACTTGTAACGATTCGTAATGATCGCTTTGTTATTCCCGTTAAGCAAGAGTATCGTCACCATTATGGTGGAATTGTGCATGACCAATCATCTTCTGGCCAAACATTATTTATCGAGCCAGATTCGATTGTACAAGCGAATAATGAGATTCATCGATTAAAAATGAAAGAGCAAGCTGAAATTGAACGTATCTTACTTGCCTTAAGTGCAATGGTAGAGGAAGTAGCTCCAGATTTATTTAATTTAGTAAAAGTACTAGGTGAGATTGACGTTATTTTAGCTAAAGGCAAATATGGTCAAGCGAACAAATGTACAATGCCTAAAATGAATAACGACGGCTATATTCGACTTGTGCGTGCACGTCATCCGCTTTTACCAATTGAAACAGCGGTTCCTAACGATATTGAATTTGGGAAAGATATCACGGCAATTGTGATTACAGGGCCAAACACGGGCGGTAAAACCGTCACTTTAAAAACAGTTGGACTATGTACATTAATGGCACAGGCTGGGTTACCAGTGCCTGCACTTGATGGTTCAGAGCTTGCTGTTTTCAAGCAGCTTTTTGCAGATATTGGAGATGAACAGTCGATTGAACAATCACTGTCAACATTCTCCTCTCATATGGTCAACATAGTAGATATCTTACAAAAGTTTGATTTCGAATCACTCGTTCTATTTGATGAATTAGGTGCCGGGACAGATCCTCAGGAAGGGGCAGCTCTGGCCATCTCCATTTTAGATGAAGTACATGGTCGTGGCGCCCGCGTTATGGCAACAACGCACTATCCTGAGCTAAAAGCATATGGCTATAATCGTCCAGGGGTTGCCAATGCAAGTGTAGAGTTTGATATTGAGACATTGAGTCCAACATATCGTCTACTTATTGGTGTACCAGGCCGCTCCAATGCATTTGAAATTTCAAGTCGTCTGGGCTTACCAGAATCGATTATTGACCGTGCGAAAAGCTTTACAGGTACAGATCGCCATGAGGTAGAGTCAATGATTGCTTCACTAGAAGAGACTCGTCGCCAATCCGAAGATGATGCAGAACGCTCTCATGAGTTACTAATGGAGTCTGAAGAACTTCGTAAAGAGCTACAAGGAAAACTACAAGCTTACGAGGAACGCAAAGAAGCACTCGATAAAAAAGCAAAAGAAAAGGCTCGTAAAATTGTTGATGAAGCAAAAAGAGAAGCAGAATCAATTATTGCTGAGCTTCGAGAAATGCGCAAAAATGCAGACCAAGTTGTCAAGGAACATGAACTCATCGAAGCACGTAAACGATTGGAAGAAGCTACACCGCTTGAAAACAATAAAGTGTTGAAAAAAGCGGCACAAGTAAAGGCTCGTGCACAAAACTTAGTTGTCGGAGACGAGGTAAAGGTGTTAAGCTATGGACAACGGGGTACATTGCTTGAAAAAGTATCGGATACCGAATGGGTTGTCCAAATGGGTATTCTGAAAATGAAAATCTCGGATAGTGATCTAGAGTACATTAAACCCGAAAAAGAACCTGTTCAACGTATGGCTGGTGTAAAAAATCGCAATAGTCATGTAAAATTAGAATTAGATTTACGCGGCGAACGGTATGAAGATGCCATCATGCGTACGGAAAAATATATTGATGATGCCTTGCTTGCTAACTATGGGCGTGTATCAATTATTCATGGTGTCGGTACAGGTGCATTACGTCAGGGAATTCAAAGTTATTTGAAAAAGCATAAGCGTGTAAAATCCTTCCGTTTTGGTGAAGCGGGTGAGGGAGGATTAGGTGTCACGGTTGTGGAATTGAAATAAGCAGTAAAGGGGACGGAGAAAAATGCTAAATTCTAGCTTTTGGCGATATCCAATTATCGAAACGGCAGGATATTTTAGTGTTGTTGTATTATGTTTAGTCGTCTCGATGGCATTGTTCGAAGTCGTTACGAAATATAAAAACTGGGAAGAAATTAAAAATGGTAATATCGCTGTGGCCCTCGCAACAGGCGGGAAAATACTGGGAATTTGTAATATTTTTCGCTTTTCCATTGCGCGCCATAGCACTTTAAGTGAAATGATTGGCTGGGGCCTTTTTGGTTTTACATTACTAATTGTGGCGTATTTCTTATTTGAATTTATGACACCACGTTTTAATGTTGATCAAGAAATCGCTAACGATAATCGCTCAGTCGGTTTCATTTCCTTTACCATTTCACTCGGTCTATCGTTTGTTATTGGGGCAAGTATTGCATAGGAGTGTAATGACATGGAAAAATTAGCAAAAGTACTAATCGTTGTCTGCATCGCATTTTTGGCAGTCGGTGTCTATTATATGATGACCCTTTAAGCAAAAAACGCATCCTTTTATGAGGATGCGTTTTTATATATTGATAGGTAAAGGGAAGGAATGCTAAGGGAGCTAGCGACGGAAAGGAAAGACAAAGTGAAATAAAAAAACTAAAATACCCTCGAAAAAAATCGAAAGCTACATCATCCTCGTTTCAAACCATCATAAAAAACTACTAACATCTATTAATATTCCTTTAACTACCTAAAAAGCTATCATAAAAAATTATTTTTGAAATATAGAAATATTAACGCAGTCTTGTGCATAAAAAAAGATAGAATGAATGAGTATTCATACGCACTATCGATCCAAAACCATAAGGAATACAGTTATATAAATGTTGTTAAATGCATAATAATTAATCGAAAATGCATTTATTTTCTATTTTGTGTTTGAAAGAGTATTTCGTTTTCATTATAATTAAAATAAGAGTTTACAAATTGGGGGCAAAGGGGAGAGGACGTATGACAACAAAACCATGGCTAAAAAATTATCCTGAAGAAGTACCATCGTCTTTAACGTTTGAGGAAATTCCTGTGCAAGAGTTTTTGACACGTGCCTATAAAAAGAATCCATCTAAAGTTGCGATTCATTTTATGGGAAAGGATTTGACGTACACTGAGCTATATGAGTCAGCGCTAAGGTTCGCAAATTATTTACAAGCCCTTGGAGTAGAGAAGGGAGATCGAGTAGCTATTATGCTGCCAAACTCACCGCAAAGTGTAATCGCTTACTATGGGGCAATGTATGCTGGGGCGATTGTCGTACAAACAAATCCACTTTATACTGAGCGTGAACTGCAATATCAAATGGTTGATTCAGGTGCGAAAGTTATTTTATTGATGGATATTTTGTATCCACGTGTTATGAAAATCATAAAAGAAACTGCACTTGAAAATGTAATTGTCACGGCTATTAAAGATTATTTACCATTTCCTAAAAATTTGGTTTATCCCTATATTCAAAAAAAGCAGTACGGTTTTAGTGTAAAGGTTGAACATAGTGGTCAAAATCATTTATTTACAGAAATTATGCGCTCAGCGCCCATCGAAATGATTGATATTCCAGTTGATTTTGAAGAGGACGTAGCACTGCTTCAATATACAGGTGGAACGACTGGCTTCCCTAAAGGCGTAATGTTGACCCATAAAAACTTAATTGCAAATACAACAATGTGTGATGCGTGGATGTATAAATGTGTACATGGTGAGGAAACCATTATGGGCATTCTGCCATTCTTCCATGTTTATGGTATGACGGCAGTTATTTTATTATCCGTATTTACGCAAAATAAGATGGTGTTATTACCAAAGTTTGATGCAGAGACAGCGTTGAAAACAATTGATAAGCAAAAGCCAACACTATTCCCAGGTGCACCGACTTTATATATTGGTTTATTAAATCACCCGGATATTGCCAAGTACGACTTATCGTCCATCAAAGCATGCTTAAGTGGATCCGCTTCATTGCCGGTAGAAGTGCAAGAGAAATTTGAAGCGGTAACAGGGGGGAAACTTGTTGAGGGATTTGGATTAACAGAAACTTCTCCTGTTACACATGCTACACCTATTTGGGGTAAGCGTGTCATGGGCTCGATTGGTTTACCTTGGCCAAATACGGATTCAATAATTTTACGTACAGGGGATACAGAGGCGCTTCCAGTCGGTGAGGTTGGTGAGATAGCTGTAAAGGGACCACAGGTTATGAAAGGCTATTGGAATCGCCCTGAAGATACAGCAGCGGCGTTCGTAGATGGCTGGTTTTTAACAGGCGATCTTGGCTATATGGACGAAGAAGGTTATTTCTATGTAGTTGATCGTAAAAAAGATATAATTATTGCAGGTGGTTTTAATATTTATCCTCGTGAGGTAGAGGAAGTACTATATGAACGTGAGGAAATCCAAGAATGCATAGTTGCGGGCATTCCTGACCCGTATCGTGGAGAAACCGTAAAAGCTTATATTGTTTTAAAAGAAGGATATTCGATTACGGAAGACGAATTAAATAAATATTGCCGTCAAAACTTAGCTGCTTTCAAAGTTCCCCGCTATTATGAGTTTAGAGATGAGCTACCGAAAACAGCAGTTGGAAAAATCTTGCGTCGTTCATTAGTTGACGAAGAAAAAACAAAATTGGTGAATAAAGAAGCAAAATAAATACGTGGTAAAGTATTGACAAGCAAAGATGTAAATTATAATATGAAAATATGAATGAATGACCATTCATATTTTCATATTTTTTTAGGTGACCACGTCATATCCTTAACAATATATCAGTTTGAGATGGCTGATATTGAAGGATGACATCGTGTATTGAGCATGAATTAAGACGTGTGCAAGTTTTTTTTAGGTGGTGATATAAAAGTGAAACGTGATAAGCCAAAATATAAGCAAATTATTGATGCAGCTGTCATCGTTATTGCAGAAAATGGGTATCACCAAGCACAGGTATCGAAGATTGCTAAACAGGCAGGGGTGGCCGACGGAACAATCTATTTATATTTTAAAAATAAAGAAGATATATTAATTTCTGTCTTTAATGAAAAAATGGCTGTTTTTGTAGAGTCATTACAAGATATAATAGAAAATGGAAGTACGTCTAAGGGCAAACTTTCACGAATGATTGAAAATCATTTTAATGTTCTAGCGACAGATCGATACCTAGCAACCGTCACACAATTGGAACTACGACAATCGAATAAAGATTTACGACTAAAGAT
The DNA here is from genome assembly GCF_006864135.1 of Lysinibacillus sphaericus. Lineage (GTDB taxonomy): Bacteria > Bacillota > Bacilli > Bacillales_A > Planococcaceae > Lysinibacillus. The sequence goes on from NZ_SADV01000007.1 coordinate 166,998, forward strand.
TAATTCGGTGTTAAGAGAGTATTTACAATTACTTGATCAAATTTTAATCGAAGGTATGCTATCAGGTGAGTTCAGTCAAACGATGGATGTACGCTTGGCACGCCAAATGGTATTTGGAACAATTGATGAAACTATTACGTCGTGGGTTATGAATGAATATCGATATGATTTGATAGAACAGGTTCCAAAAGTTCAGGCATTAATCTTGAACGGCATTAAAGCTTAAAAGGATGTGGAGAAATGGAATTTCTAAGTTGGAAAGTAGAGGATGGAGTGGCGATTATTACAATTGCACGCCCACCAGCCAATGCATTATCCCGCGGAATCATTACCGAAGTAAATGCTGTGCTAGATGAAGTAGAAAATGATGACACCGTACGTGTCCTTGTACTTCATGGCGAAGGTCGTTTCTTCTCAGCTGGTGCAGATATTAAAGAATTTACAGAGGTTGGATCTGGTGATGAATTTTCAAAGCTAGCGAACAATGGTCAACAAGTTTTTGAACGAGTTGAATCGTTCTCTAAACCTATTATTGCTGCAATTCATGGTGCCGCACTAGGTGGGGGCCTTGAATTAGCGATGAGTTGTCATCTGCGCTTTGTGACAGAATCTGCAAAATTAGGACTACCTGAATTACAATTAGGTCTTATTCCAGGTTTTGGGGGTACACAACGTCTACCTCGATATGTAGGGGTTGCAAAAGCTGCGGAAATGATGTTTACGAGTGAGCCGATTTCTGGAACAGAAGCTGTACAATGGGGTTTAGCGAATCGTGCATTTACAGATGAAGCATTATTGGAAGAAACGCTAAAGGTAGCCAAGAAAATTGCGAAGAAGAGCCCGGTTGCTTTAAAAGCAGCTATTCAAACATTGCAATATGCAAAACATGCTTCGTTTTATGAAGGTATTGAGGCAGAAGCAAAATCCTTTGGCACAGTATTCGTTTCGGAAGATGCAAAAGAGGGAATTCAAGCATTTATTGAAAAACGCGAGCCTGTGTTTACTGGTAAATAATATTCCATCAGTGTCGATAGCGACTTGAAAGAGTGTTATCGACGTTATCGACACTGAAAATATATAATATTTATAAGTTTACTTAGAAATAAAAAACGTTGCAGGAGGTATGGATATATGAATATTTTTGCATTAATTAAACGTACGTTTGATACAGAAGAAAAAATTGTTGTGTCGGGTGGTAAAATCCAAGAGGATGGCGCAGAGTTCATCATCAATCCTTACGATGAATATGCCATTGAAGAGGCAATCCAAGTACGTGACGCTGCTGGTGGCAAAGTAACAGTTGTGTCAATTGGTGGCGAAGATACAGAGAAGCAATTGCGTACAGCTCTTGCGATGGGAGCAGATGAAGCAGTTCTTATTAATACAGAAGACGATCTAGATGAACTGGATCAAAATGCAGCAGCATATATTTTAGCTGAATATTTAAAAGATAAAGATGCTGATTTAATTTTAACAGGAAACGTTGCAATTGACGGAGGCTCTGGTCAAGTAGGGCCTCGTGTTGCAGATTTACTAGGTATCAACTGTGTAACAACAATTACAAAGCTTGAGATTGACGGAACATCTGCGAAAATTGTACGCGATATTGAAGGTGACTCAGAAGTTATTGAGACATCTTTACCACTTTTAATAACAGCTCAGCAAGGTTTAAATGAGCCACGTTACCCATCTTTACCAGGGATCATGAAAGCAAAGAAGAAACCGCTTGCAGAACTTGAGTTAGACGATTTAGAGATCGATGAAGATGATGTAGAGGTTAAAGTAGAAACAGTTGATATTTTCTTACCAGCTCAAAAGGCAGCAGGCCGTATTCTAGAAGGCGAACTTTCTGCACAAGTAAAAGAGCTTGTAAACCTACTTCATACAGAGGCGAAAGTAGTTTAAGTCATCTGATGACACAAATCGAATCTTAAAGGGTAACGGAGGGAATATACTATGACAAAAAAAGTATTAGTATTAGGTGAAGTTCGTGAAGGAAGCTTACGTAATGTTTCTTTCGAAGCAATTGCAGCTGCAAAGCAAATCGCAGATGGTGGTGAGGTTGTTGGTGTTCTTTTAGGGGATGCCGTAGCAAACTTAACAGGTCCATTATTTGAATATGGGGCAGATCGTGTTGTAACAGTGGAGCATCCACATTTAAAACAATATACATCTGATGGCTATGGTCAAGCTTTATTAGCGGTAATTGAGGAAGAAAAGCCAACTGGTATCGTATTTGGTCATACTGCAAACGGTAAAGATTTATCACCAAAAATTGCAAGTAAATTACAAGCAGGTCTTGTATCCGATGTAACGTCAATTGAGGGTGCTGGCGATGATGTTGTATTCATCCGTCCAATTTACTCTGGTAAAGCTTTTGAAAAAGTTAAAGTAAAAGACGGTATAGTTTTAGCTTCAGTTCGTCCAAATAATATTGCACCATTAGAAAAAGTAGCCGGTAAATCAGGTGACATCACTTCTATTACTGTAGATATTACAAATCTTCGTACAATCATTAAAGAGGTAGTACGTAAATCTTCAGAGGGTGTTGATCTTTCTGAGGCAAAAGTAGTTGTAGCAGGTGGTCGCGGCGTAAAATCTGAAGAAGGCTTTGAACCATTACAAGCTCTAGCAGATTTACTTGGTGGTGCAGTTGGTGCTTCACGTGGTGCATGCGATGCTGAATATTGCGACTATTCACTTCAAATCGGTCAAACAGGTAAGGTAGTAACACCAGACCTTTACATTGCAGCGGGTATTTCAGGAGCGATTCAACACTTAGCTGGTATGTCAAACTCAAAAGTAATCGTTGCGATTAATAAAGATCCAGAAGCAAATATTTTCAAAGTTGCGGACTACGGTATCGTAGGTGATTTATTTGAGGTAGTGCCTCTTCTAATCGAAGAATTTAAAGCGTTAAAAGTGAATGCCTAATAAATGCGCGGGGAAGATGTGTCTTCCCCGCTTTTTTGTGTTAATTTTTTGACTTTTTGAAGTTATTGCAAAATAAAATGTTGACATAATTAATTTTAGAACGTATAGTGATGAATATTAATTTAACTTTTTTCAGTGGATCAACCATCTGTACCTGTCGCTACGCTTTCGGTACAAAAGAAATCCGCTGAAATAGAGGAACTCAGTCAATGATTTTTATAAAAAAACGCAAAGATTAGGAGTAGTAAAAGCTCATTATTTGGTGAAGAGAGCTGCGGGTTGGTGCAACGCAGTCCAATAAGACTTTGAACTTGCCTAGGAGCGGTAAGATAGATGGAATTTACGAAATATTCTATTTGTTGAACGGTTAACCTTCGTTACTAGGTTTTTAAGCAGGGTTCTTAAAGAACCAATTAGAGTGGTACCGCGGTTTGCTTATGGCATATCGTCTCTTCTTTCATTTGATAATGAAGGAACTGACGATATGCCTTTTTTGATTTTAGGAGGTAAGGAAATGGAAAATGACAATCAGAGATTAAAAAGAACGATGACCTCACGGCATATTACGATGATGGCTTTAGGTGGTGCCATTGGTGCAGGGTTATTTAAAGGAAGTAGTGCAGCTATTGATATGGCAGGGCCATCAGTACTTATTGCGTACTTAATTGGCGGAATTATCTTGCTATTTGTTATGCAAGGTTTAGCAGAAATGGCAGTCCGTAATAGCGAAGCCAGAACATTTAGAGATTTAGTGCAAGCCGTTTTAGGAAAGTATCCAGCTTATTTCCTGGATTGGATCTATTGGAAAATGTGGGTGTTAAATATTGCTGCAGAATCTATAGTTGCGGCCATTTTTATTCAATATTGGTTGCCAGATTACTCGATCTGGATACTTGCATTATCTGTTTCGGTGTTAGTTACAGCTATTAATTTATTATCTGTGAAAGTTTTTGCTGAAACTGAATATTGGCTGGCGTTAATTAAAATTACTGTAATTGTGGTATTCATCATAGCCGGTTTAATTTTATTGCTTGTTACTTTTGGTAATCATACAGCTGTTGGTTTTTCTAATTTAACGGAGCATGGTGGTTTCTTCCCGAACGGATCAAAGGGATTGATTGCTGCAATGCTTGTAGTTATTTACTCTTATGGTGGTACTGAAATTATTGGTATTACATTAGCTGAAACGAAAAATCCTGAGAAAGTAGTGCCAAAAGCTGTTCGCAGTACATTAGTACGTATTGTGACTTTTTATTTAGTTCCTTTCTTTATTATCGTTAGCTTGATTCCTTGGAATGAAGTAAACGGGGTGCCAGAAAGCCCGTTTGTAATGGTCTTTAAAATGATTGGGATTCCTGGTGCTGACCATATTATGAATGCTGTTGTTTTACTAGCAATTATTTCATCAATGAACTCCGGGCTTTATGGTTCATCACGAGTTCTGTATACACAAGCTGTAGACGGACGAGTTCCCAAAATCTTTGCACATTTATCAAAAACGAAAGTTCCGGTATATGCCATATTAATGTGTACTTTAGCTTTATATATAGCTGTAATCTTTTCTTTATTTGCTGGAAGTAAAACATTTGATTTCCTAATGGGTTCGCTTGGATATACCGTGTTATTTATTTGGTTAATTATTGCGATTGCGCATCTGAAATCGCGTAAAATACAGCCGGAAAAAACAAGTTCCTATGCAGTGAAATGGTTCCCTTACACAACTTGGATCGCTATTATTGCGTTAAGTGCAATTCTAATTGGAATTATTTTCACAACATCGATTATCGTAACAGGTATCACATTATTTATTTATCTTTTTATTACGTTAACGTATGTCTATAAAGGTCGTTTTCATGAAAATTAAGCTGAATAGCAAAACAAATTAATGCCTTTTTCGACCTTAATTTTCATAAATTTCACATACTAGGCAGATTGTTCGCTCAAGAGAATTTATCCATGCTATACTACAAGCATAGTAAGTTTAAGGAGGATTTCAAATGGCAATTGTACATGCAACAGATGCAACTTTCCAAGATGATATTAAAGAAGGGTTAGTACTAGTAGACTTTTGGGCTGCTTGGTGCGGACCTTGTAAAATGATTGGACCAGTTCTTGAAGAAATGGATGCTGCAGGTAGTGCGGCTAAAATTGTAAAAGTAGATGTAGATAACAACCAAGGTACTGCAGCGCAATACCAAATTATGTCTATCCCATCATTACTATTATTCAAAGACGGTGAAATAGTAGATAAAACAGTTGGTTTCCAACCAAAAGAAGCATTAGAAGCGTTTATCGCAAAACATGCTTAACTTCTTTCAGCAAATGTCTCCAAACACCCGCTGGAAGAAGTTAAAGCCTCCGGCGGATGTCACGGAATCGGAAAGGAGTTCTTTGTGCAAGCACAAAGCCGATTCCGGATGCAATTATGCCGAGGCATAATTGATTCTATAAGAAAAAAAGAGTCAAGCCATCAATAAGATGTGCTTGGCTTTTTTTCGTTATATAATATAGTGAAAAAGCGGAAGTTATCCTTAGAAATAGGAGAAAATAAAGGGACAAACGCTACTTTAAGAAAAAGGGGCAGGTAGGCGATGAATGATTTAATTAAACGAAAGCTTGAAATTTTACCAGATCAGCCTGGCTGCTATTTGATGAAAGATCGACAAGGAACCATTATTTATGTCGGGAAAGCTAAAGTGCTGAAAAATCGAGTACGCTCTTATTTTACTGGTTCGCATGAAGGGAAAACACAGAGGCTTGTAGGTGAAATAGAAGATTTTGAGTACATTGTGACATCCTCCAATATTGAAGCTTTAATTTTAGAGCTTAATCTTATAAAACTACATGACCCGAAGTACAATGTTATGCTGACGGATGATAAAACGTATCCGTATTTAAAAATTACAAATGAAAAACACCCGCGCCTTATTACTACGCGAAAGGTGAAAAAGGATAAGGCAAAATATTTTGGTCCATATCCGAATGCGTATGCAGCAAGTGAGACGAAAAAGCTGTTAGATCGTTTATATCCTCTTCGAAAATGTGTACAACTCCCTACCAAGGTTTGTTTGTATTATCATATGGGGCAATGCCTAGCCCCTTGTGTGAAGGATATAGATGCAGAAATTTACCACAATATGATTGAGGATATGACAAAGTTTTTAAATGGTGGGGTTGAGGAAGTCAAAAAAGAGCTAGAGGTAAAAATGCTAGCGGCCGCAGAAAATTTAGAGTTTGAGCGTGCAAAGGAATTTCGTGATCAAATTGCACATATTGATACAGTCATGCAAAAGCAAAAAATCGTATCGAGTGATACAACTAATCGCGATGTATTTGGCTATGCCGTCGAGAAGGGCTGGATGTGTGTTCAAGTTTTCTTTGTTCGTCAAGGAAAGCTCATTGAGCGAGATGTCTCAATTTTCCCGATTTATCAAGAGGCAGAAGAGGAATTTTTGACGTTCGTTGGACGATTTTACGACAAGCTAGAGCACATTAAGCCTAAGGAGATTTTTATCCCACAAACCATTGATGCAGAAATTTTAACGGAATTACTAGAAGTTAAGGTACTAACACCAAAACGCGGGCAAAAAAAAGAGCTAGTTGAATTAGCGACAAAAAATGCTGAAATAGCGGTAGCGGCGAAGTTCCAGCTTATTGAACGTCAAGAAGAACGCACAATAGGAGCATGTGAGGCGCTCGGTGAAGCTATGGGCATTTCTGCACCTTTACGGATTGAGGCTTTCGATAATAGTCATATGCATGGGACAGATGCTGTATCTGCAATGGTTGTCTTTATCGATGGAAAACCTGCAAAGAAGGAGTATCGAAAATACAAAACACGTACAGCTGCCAAGCATGATGATTACGGGGCGATGCAAGAAGTAATTCGCCGTCGATACACACGCGTATTAAAAGACGGTCTACCTTTACCAGATTTAGTACTAATAGATGGCGGCAAGGGGCAAATGGAAGTCGCGCGAGAAGTATTAGAGGATGAACTCGGCCTTGTCATTCCAATTGCCGGATTAGCAAAAGATGAAAAGCATAATACATCACAGCTTCTATTTGGTGATCCAGCTGAAGTAATTGCGTTAAAGCGAACAAGCGATGGATTCTACTTACTACAACGAATACAGGACGAAGTACACCGCTTTGCTATTACCTTCTTACGACAGCAGCATGAGAAACATGCTATACAATCTGTCCTCGATAATATAGAGGGCATTGGTCCGAAGCGAAAACAACAATTACTCAAGTATTTTAGCTCTGTCAAAAAAATTCGCGAGGCAAGTGTGCAAGCATTACAGGAAGCAGGGATGCCTGCTAATCTTGCTAGCAATATTTATGATTATTTTCATCCAGTAGAAGACTCCCACCTCTAAAGGTGGTGGGATGAATGCAGATAGAATTCCTTTTCAATGGGTGTATAAACAACTACAGTCTAAAAGCCCCACGTACTGTGGCAACGACTGAGTGACTAACATCTTGCTGCTTCGCTTTCGCGCAAAAAATAGCTATTGGCCAAAAGCCTCCGAACTTAATTACGCCAAGACAAAATTGATATTCAATAAGATCCATTGTCAAAGGATTAGGCGTATGCTAAGGTTGTATATAACATAGCTTTTTAATATAGCAATGTTTTTTAGAAGTTTCTATTTATTAAATTGAGAATTTCTTCACTAAGGTTCAAATTAAATACGATCACTATTTAGTGATGATAGAGGTGCAAGGTTCAAGAGTAGTACATACGAGGACGAACAAGTCCGGTGAAAATGTATGAAAGGGGAACTTGCCGAAGTGGAGCATCGTTGTTTCCGATGCTGTGCTGGTTTTACATTTAAGAGATGTAAGACTGTCGATTCTAAACGTTTCGGAGAGCTATCACACATGCGCAAGTTACTTTATTGTACATGTTATAGGCAGCTTTCACGTTATGTGAGAGCTGCCTTTTTAGATTTTCTCGAAACAACATTTTTTCAAGGCTGTTAGGCGCTATTTGCTTTTGTAGGGATATTTTTGTGAAAAGCTGCAAAAGTATAGCTACTTTATAACCAGCGAAATGATTGAATACGAAGGAGAATGATAAAGATGGCGAGAGTTGTGATGAAATTTGGTGGTGCTGCATTCGCATCAACAGAGCACATTCAAAATGTTGCGAAAAAGGCGATTGTAGAAAAGGAAAGAGGTTTTGATGTTGTCGTTGTCACTACAGCTATGGGGGGTATAGCTAAAGAATTAGCAAAGATGGCTCGTGATTTATCAGACAATGCATCTAAGCGTGAACTAGACGCACTATTTTCAACAAGCTCACAACTTACAAGTACATTAGTGGCAATTGCTATACAGGAGAAAGGATATGATGCCGTGTCATTAACGGGCAGGCAGGCATAGAAACCGATGCTATGTATAGTAATGCCCGTATTGATGAGATAGATGCTAGACGAATAGAAGAGCATTTTGTACAGGGAAAAATCGTTATCGTTGCTGGGGAACAAGGTATCGATAATTCACGAAATATTACGACGTTAGGTAAAGGTGGTGCGGAAACGTCGGCTATAGCAATTGCAGCAAAATTGAATGCGGAGCGAGTAGATATTTACACGAATGTGGATGGCGTCTATACAGCTAATCCAAGTCATGTTACTGGGGCACAAAAACTAAAAGAAATTTCCTATGATGAAATGCTAGAGCTATCAAACTTAGGGTCACAAGTTTTACACCCGCGAGCTGTAGAGTTAGCAAAGAAGTTTCAAATCCCAGTTATCATTCGCTCGAGCGAAATAGATACAGTAGGTACTTTATTGAAGGAGGAAGTTGAAATGGAAAAAAATTTAATTGTACGTGGTGTTGCCTACGAGTCAGACGTTATTCGCTTAACAGTTGGTTATGATGCTTATTCTAATGCTTCTTTAGCAAATATGTTCACAATCCTTGCAGAAAATCGCATAAACGTCGATATAATCGTACAAGCACTAATTGATGGTTTAAAGCCGACGGTATCATTTACTATTTTAAAAGAGGAGTTCGCTGAAGCATTACGTGTTCTAGAAGATAGTAAATTATCACTAGGGTTTAGTTTTGCTGATTTTGAAATTGGCTTAGCAAAGGTTTCTATTATTGGCTCGGGGATGGCATCTAATCCAGGGGTGGCTGCAAGGATGTTTGATCGTCTACGTCGTGAAAATATCCCTGTAAAAATGGTAAGTACTTCTGAAATAAAAGTGTCAGTTGTTGTACCTCAGGACGAAATGATTCGTGCAGCAAATGCATTACATGATGAATTTAATTTATTTCAGGAAGTGTCTTTTGTACCGAAAGCGTAGCGACAGGTATAGAAGTCTCTCAGGTGAGATGAATGCGGTTTTAAGTCACTTTTTAGCGGGGCGTGGATAGAGCAGCCAAAACGACGGGTAGAAATACGAAAGTAACAGAATGCAAGGGATAATTGAACAAGCGCTTTACATATAATATTGAAGAGGATGTGCCAGTAAAAGGCACATCTTTTTTTGTTCACATCAATTTAATATTTTATCCAATTCTATTGTTATATAATAAAATGTGACATGTTTTACCAAGGGGAAGGTGGAAGTTTGTATGGGGTTATTCGGTTTATTTCAAAAGCCAATGGATGAAAGTGTTGAGATGCACAACGATTTAGAAATACAAAAATTAAAAAAGCGAATTCTGGAATTGGAACTTGAGCAGGAAAGCATTGATGTGAAAAATGCGATTTTAGATTTTGTACTAGCGCATATGGAGTTAATTAATTTTCAAACGGCTTTAAAGGTTCAAAATGTCTCTACGAGTGTAGGGGATATTTCAGCAATGAGTGAAGAAATGTCGTCAAATACAGAGGAGATGCTTGCGGTTGAGCAAAATGTTAATGCAAACATTCAAGAAATAAAACAGCATTCATTACTACTTGTAGAAGAAATGGAATCATCCATTTCAAAAGGTGAAATGGTTCAGGGGTTGTTGGCCAAAGGAGCTCATTCAACAGAGCAGCTGAAGAATGAAATGACCAAAATGGATGATATTGGTAAGGGTGTAACCGGGATTGCCGATCAAACACAACTTCTATCCTTAAATGCCTCTATTGAAGCCGCGCGTGCTGGTGAGCATGGAAATGGCTTTAATGTTGTCGCGATGGAGGTAGGGAAGTTAGCCAACAGTTCGAAAGGTTCATTGCAAGAAATGACAAAGATTCGATCAGTCATTGATAAGAAATTACATAATACAATAACAAATATTAATCAAGTCGAACATTATTTAACTGACTTTTTAAGTATCATGAAGGACAATATTGCTAATCTGACTATAACAAGTAGAAATATTGAAGAAGCAGCACATGGTATTCATCAAATAACAGCTGCATCAGAAGAAAATGTAATAGCTGTAGGTCGTTTAGCGGAAACAACGACGGAATTATCACTTACTAGCGATTTCTCAGATCTAATACAAAATCAAGTATCTGAAATGTTAAAAGCTATTGCACCGACAATCAGAAAGCCATCAGAGCAAACGGTAGTTAGCCAATTGGCAGCAAGGTTAATGGATCATGCTAGCTTTTTACGAAATGCTATTCAAAAGGCTGGTCAAAAAGAAACGATAAAAACGCATCATCAATGTATGTTTGGAAAATGGTATTACGGACATTTCGAGGAATACCAGAACTTACTAGAATATCGTCATATTGAACAACCACATGAATTAGTACATATGGCCGCCCAAAAATTAGTGAATGAACTGTCAATTAATAACATAGAAGAAATGATTCAACACTCACTTAATATTTTGGAGGCATTTATTTCGTTCATAGATGTACTTTTAAAAAAAAGACATGCTCAATTATCAATATAAAAAGGATTCGTGAGCATAACGAGAGGTTGATTTCCGTTCCGACAGTGCACCTTCCTGGGGGTGTCCGATGAGCTGCTTTGCTTGTCGCATCTATGACGCTAATCCAAGGAGTTGCACAGTCTCCGCGGTGAATAACTTCTATATTATATATAAAAAGGATTGCCATCCATAAATTAGGGGTGGCAATCCTTTTCGTTTTATTCTGTAGGAACGGTGTTCATGATTCTTTCTTTAACGTCCCATTTTACTGTGAACGTAACATTTTGTTGCTTTTCACGTTTTTCATCATAGCATTCTGTTAAATAACCTTTTGCTTGCTGGATTTGCTCAGCTATAAATCCTGCTTCAAGTCTAAAGCTACGAAGACCGATTTGTAACAGTTCTGGATCATTTGTCAACTGGAATATGCGTCCATCCTTCGACTCTTTGATAAGCTCTAAATTACCCCAACAGGCATCTGCGAAAAATGCGATAAGTTCATCTTGACTTGTACATGGGAACTTCCGAGCTAGATCTTTTCCCGCCCAGTAAAGTACATCACCTTCGTGTTTACCAAGAATGGAAGATAAAATATAATCGCGAATTATCTCATAGCCAAAAGCTGAGATTGTAGGAGATGAAGTGTTTAACATTGAAAGCCTTCTTTCTTAGAATTTTCTTAAAATTTGACACTGATAAAGTAAAGATAGATTTTTCGAGAAAAAACGATGCGTCATGTACTAGATTGCTTCTTTAATAAGGACTATGAAAAACTTTAAGTTGCCTTGACGCTCGTAGCTCTTGAGAGTACAATAAACATGTCATAATATTGTACCATGATGAAATACACAGTCAATGAAGTATCAGTTACAAAATGATGACTTCTTTAGTTGTGCTATTTTAAGTACTAAGGGGGGTAACAGTCTTGTCGAAAGATCGAGAGTTTTTATGGCGTCGCTTACATTCTCTACTTGGTATCATTCCAGTAGGTCTGTTTTTAACGATGCACCTGTTCATTAACTTTACAGCAACAGGCGGAGCAGAAAGTTACAACGCAGCTACCGCTAATATGGAAAAGATTCCATTCCTTATCCTAGTTGAATGGATTGTCATCTATATTCCATTAATGTTCCACGCATTTTATGGTGTCTACATTGCATTCACTGCTACACCAAATACAGGGCGTTTCAGCACATACCGTAACTGGATGTTCTCATTACAACGTTTCACGGGTGTATTCTTAGTGATCTTCATTGCATGGCATATTTTCCAAACTCGTATTCAAAAAGCACTTGGTACAGAAGTTGATTACGACATGATGGCAAATATCGTTTCTAATCCATTCATGCTTGGATTCTACATTGTTGGTATTATATCAGCAACTTTCCACTTATCTAACGGTTTATGGGCATTCCTAGTAAGCTGGGGTATTACACAATCTCCTCAGTCTCAAAAGATTGCTACTTATGTAACAAACATTATTTTCGTAATTCTAAGTGTAGTTGGTGTGGCTGCTATTTTAGCTTTTGCTTAATGTAATAGAAGCTACTATAGAGCATATGGCAATCATTGCAATTTTTTAAGAGGAGTGAGAAATAATCATGGCGAAAAGCAAAATAATTGTTGTCGGCGGCGGTCTTGCTGGTCTGATGGCAACGATTAAAGCAGCTGAAGTTGGTACTGAAGTTGATTTATTCTCATTAGTTCCTGTAAAACGCTCACACTCTGTATGTGCGCAGGGCGGAATTAATGGTGCGGTAAATACAAAAGGTGAAGGGGATTCTCCTTGGATTCACTTCGATGATACAGTATACGGTGGGGACTTCTTAGCGAACCAACCACCAGTTAAGGGTATGTGTGATGCAGCCCCTGGTATTATTCATTTAATGGACCGTATGGGTGTAATGTTCAACCGTACACCAGAAGGTCTTCTTGATTTCCGTCGTTTCGGTGGTACTTTAATGCACCGTACAGCCTTCTCGGGTGCAACAACGGGTCAACAATTACTATACGCACTAGACGAGCAAGTTCGTTCTCACGAAGTAGCTGGTTTAGTGAACAAATATGAGCACTGGGAATTCCTTGGTGCAGTAGTCGATCCTGACGGCGTTTGTCGTGGTATCGTAGCGCAAGATATGCGTACAGAAGAAATTAAATCATTCCGTGCAGATGCTGTTATTATGGCGACTGGTGGCCCTGGTATTATCTTCGGTAAAACAACAAACTCTGTAATTAATACAGGTTCTGCTGCTTCTATCGTTTACCAACAAGGTGCTTCTTACGCGAATGGTGAGTTCATTCAAATTCACCCAACAGCTATTCCTGGAGATGACAAAAACCGTCTAATGTCAGAATCAGCTCGTGGTGAAGGTGGCCGTATTTGGACTTATAAAGACGGTAAACCATGGTACTTCTTAGAAGAGAAATACCCAGCATATGGTAACTTAGTACCACGTGATATTGCTACACGTGAAATTTTCGACGTTTGTGTGAACCAAAAACTAGGTATTAACGGTGAAAACATGGTATACCTAGATCTTTCTCATAAAGATCCACATGAATTAGATGTAAAACTTGGTGGTATTATTGAAATCTACGAAAAATTCGTAGGTGATGATCCACGTAAATTACCAATGAAAATTTTCCCAGCAGTTCACTACTCAATGGGTGGATTATGGGTTGACTACAACCAAATGACTGAAATTCCTGGTTTATTTGCAGCCGGTGAATGTGATTATTCTCAACATGGTGCAAACCGTCTTGGTGCGAACTCATTATTATCTGCTATTTATGGTGGTATGGTTGCTGGTCCAAACGCAGTAGACTATGTTAAACATCTTAAAAAGCATGCGGAAGATCTTCCACAAGAAATCTATGATGCACGCGTTCAAGAAGAACAAGCTAAGTGGGATGCTGTCATGAAAATGGACGGCACAGAAAACGCTTACTTACTTCATAAAGAGCTTGGTGAAATGATGACAGCTACTATGACAGTAGTACGTTACAACGACCAACTTCAAGATACATTGAATAAACTTGATGAATTCCAAAAACGTTGGGAAAACATTAACATCAACGATACACAAAAATGGAGTAACCAAGGTGCTCACTTTACGCGTCAGTTGAAAAATATGATTTACCTTGCGAAAGTAATGACAAAAGGTGCATTATTACGTAACGAATCTCGTGGTGCACACTATAAGCCAGATTTCCCGAACCGTGATGATGAGCAGTTCTTAAAAACTACTATGGCGAAATTTGACCCGACTACTGGTGATCCAATTATCACGTACCAAGAAGTCGACGTTTCATTAATTCCACCACGTAAACGTGATTACTCTGCGAAAGGAGACTAAGAATTATGAATATCGCAGCTAATACTGGAAGAATGGTCAAAATTGAAATTTTACGTCAAGATACAAAAGGCGGCAATGGCTACTGGCAAAAATTCCAAGTGCCTTACCGTCATGGTATGAACGTAATTTCTATTTTAATGGAAATTCAAAAAAATCCTGTTACTGAAAATGGTGAAAACACTACTCCAGTAGCATGGGATATGAACTGTCTTGAAGAAGTTTGTGGTGCATGTTCAATGGTTATCAATGGCCGCCCACGTCAATCATGTTCAACTCTTGTTGACCAATTGACTGAGCCAATTAAAATTGAGCCTATGAAAACTTTCCCAGTTATTCGTGACTTACAAGTTGACCGTGAACGTATGTTCAATGCACTTAAAAAAGTTAAAGCATGGGTTCCAATCGATGGTACTTATGATTTAGGTGAAGGTCCACGTATGCCAGAAGGTAAACGTCAATGGGCTTATGAATTATCTAAATGTATGACTTGTGGTGTATGTATGGAAGCATGTCCAAACGTGTCTGAAAAAGCTTCATTCATCGGACCAGCACCATTATCACAAGTACGTCTATTCAACACTCACCCAACTGGTGCAATGATTAAAGACGAACGTTTAAATGCAATCATGGGTGATGGAGGCCTTGCAAACTGCGGTAACTCACAAAACTGTGTAGCTGCTTGTCCAAAAGGTATTCCTTTAACAACATCTATCGCATCATTAAACCGTGCAACTACAGTGCAAATGTTCCGTAACTTCTTCGGTTCTGACCACTACGTTGACTAATAGTACAAGCTTTACTCCCAAACTCCCTTACACTGAATGTGTGAGGGAGTTTTTTTCTATGAAAAATAATTTTGTAGAATAAAACTTAATCCAACTCGCCATTAAAGTTTCGTACAATAGGGAGTTCGGATAGGGGCATTTTCAAGAAAGAGTAATAAACTAAATATGATGTCTTCATTACAGCATAAAAAGATCGAATTACGCAAGAAGGGTGTACAGAAAGTGAGTTTTAACGAGTGAAAATGTGAATTTTCTATGATAATATAGTGTTTTCCTTTATAATGAATCTATATTCATTTATGACTTGCTAATTCCATTTGTTGTTTTGGGAAGAAGCGAATGAAAACTAGGGGGATGGCTAAGATGAAAGCAAATTATATCGGAGATTATCAGGAATGGGCAAAGGATTTTGCATTTTTTATTGAGGTTCGTGTACGTTTTTCAGAAACTGATATGTACGGTCATATGAACAATACAGTTAGCTTTACATATTTTGAACAAGCACGAATTGATTATTTTCGTCATTTAGGTGTTCTAATGCCATCAGCAATTGATGAACATGTAGAGGGTATTCCGATTGTAGCCGACTTACAGTGTGATTACGTGAAGCAAGTTTTCTTTGATGATGTGCTAAGAATCTATACGAAAGTAGCGACAGTAGGGAACTCATCATTGGATATTCATTACTTAGCGAAAAACCAGCATGATGAAGTTTGCTTTACGGGTCGTGGTACGGTAGTGCAAATGAACCCTCGAACTGGCAAGAGTGTACCATTATCTGAAGAAGAAAAAACTCACTTAGCAAGTTTGGTGTTCCTATAGTATTGGTAACGGATTGCGAAAAGATCCTATCGAGGAAAGAAGTAAACAATGATCTTGACGATTGAAATTGCATTTTTACGGCTCATCCCATCACAAAAGGTTGTGGATGACATTTGTTTAATGTATGCAATATATAAGTTGATTGAAGTGGAAACTGGGCAATTCCTTGGGGATCAGCGCTCATCGGACGCCCCCGGGAAAGCGCCCAAGCAAAACGGAAATCAACCACTCGATATGGTGATGATCCACTTTTACATAAAATTCATTAATTAGTGGAAGTAATTTCCGAATTTTTTTAGGAAACACGAGATATTCATGAAAATAGCCGTCACCGCTCCTCATTCCTTAACATAAGTTACAATACGTGCGGGGGAGGAGGGTGTAACTGAAAATGAATGGCTCTCATCATCGTTCTCTTTTAACGAACCGAGAACGTGAAATATTTGCGCTTTTATTAGCTGAAAAAACAACGAGGGATATTGCAGAGCAACTTGGTATTAGTGAAAAAACAGTGCGAAATCACATTTCCAATACAATTCAAAAGTTAGGTGTAACGAATCGATCTCAGGCGTTAATTGAGCTGTTACGCTTAGAAGAATTTAAATTAGACTAATTGGACACTTGCTATTTCAGAAAAAAAACGACAAAATAGAACTATTCAACGTATTTTTAGGAGTGAAGTAGTTATATGTCGGATGAAGTAACAAAGCACTCACCTGAAACCGTTGCTACGGTTGAAAAGGAATTACGCTATATAGCGGCGATTGTGAAGCAAAAGGGAAGAGAGATTGTTTCACAATATGCGATTACGCCGCCACAATTTGTTGCATTACAGTGGTTAGAAGAGCTTGGAGATATTACAATTGGCGACCTGTCAAATCGATTATACTTAGCTTTTAGTACAACAACAGATCTAGTGGACCGAATGGAGAAAAATGAATTAGTCAAGCGAATGCGTGACGAAAACGACCGTCGTGTCGTTGTTGTTCATCTTCTCGAGAAGGGCGAACGCATTATTCAAGAAGTTATCGAAAAAAGACAGCAATATTTGCAAGAGATGCTTGTTGGTTTTAACGAACAAGAAGTCGCGCAATTATCAAGCTATTTAGAAAAACTACATGTACACATGAAACAGGATTGAGGCGGAAAGTATGAATGCCCCGATAGGCGTTATTGATTCAGGAGTAGGCGGTTTAACCGTAGCAAAAGAAATAATGAAGCTATTACCAAACGAAACAATCTATTATATTGGTGATACAGCAAGATGTCCGTATGGTCCAAGAAGTCGTCAGGAAGTACGAAACTTCACTTGGCAAATGGCAAAAGCACTAGAGAAAATGAATATCAAAATGCTCGTCATTGCTTGTAATACAGCGACTGCAGTAGCACTCGAAAGTTTACAAAGAAATATGCCTTTTCCGGTACTAGGCGTTATTAATGCTGGCGCACGTGCAGCTGTAAAGAAAACGAAGCGACATGAAGTCGTTGTGCTTGCAACAGAAGGAACAATTAAAAGCGGGGCGTATGAGGAAGCCTTATTATCATTGAATACGTCGACTCATATTATTCCGCTTGCTTGTCCAACATTCGTACCACTTGTAGAAAGTGGCGAATATAAAGGTGAATTTGCAAATAAATTAATTGCGGAAGGCTTAAAGCCGTTGAAAAATGAACAATTTGATACGGTCATACTAGGATGCACGCACTATCCTATTCTGCAAAAACAAATTGAAGCTGTTGTAGGAGAAGAAGTTTTTGTGCTTTCTTCTGCAGAGGAAACAGCAAAGGATGTTCAAGAAATGCTTGAATATAATGGCACATTGGCTGACCCAGACGCTGTGCCTGCCCATAAATTTTATGCAACTGGTTCAGTGCCTATTTTCCGTTCAATTGCCGAAAGTTGGCTTGAGCAAGGTACTCTCCAAATAAAACGTTTGACATTAAAATAAAAAATCAGCTTAGCTATGGGCTAGGCTGATTTTTGCCGTTTTTAGCATTGTACATAAGGGACCGAGCACTTTTTTGAAGGTGAAAATTATGTTAAGATGAGTGCGCGAAAGATTTTAGGAGGAACGAAAATTATGACAAGATTTGATGGAAGAAATGTAGATGCGCTGCGTCCTGTGAAAATAGATAGTGAGTATTTATTGCACCCAGAAGGCTCAGTGTTAATTCAAGTAGGCAATACAAAAGTAATTTGCACAGCAACGATTGAGGATAAGGTGCCTGGATTTTTACGTGGACAAGGAAAAGGGTGGATCACTGCAGAATACTCGATGCTCCCTCGTGCAACAGCACAGCGTACAGCACGTGAGTCATCTCGCGGCAAAGTCAACGGCCGTACAATGGAGATTCAACGATTAATCGGTCGTGCATTACGTGCTGTCGTTGATTTAGAAGCACTTGGTGAGCGTACTGTGTGGATTGACTGTGACGTGATTCAAGCAGACGGAGGAACACGTACAGCATCAATAACAGGAGCATTTGTAGCGATGACACAAGCAGTTGCAAAGCTCGCAGAAGAAAAACAATTAGCAAAATTTCCAATCACAGACTATTTAGCTGCAACAAGTGTTGGTATTGTAGAGGATCACGGAGCAATTTTAGATTTAAACTACGTTGAAGATGTCGCTGCTGCTGTAGATATGAATATCGTCATGACAGGAGCAGGACGCTTTGTTGAGCTACAAGGGACAGGTGAAGAAGCAACCTTTTCTCGTGAAGAGTTAAATGAACTGCTGGCGTTAGGTGAAGCAGGCATTCAACAATTGATTGCACTTCAAAAAGAGACACTAGGTGAATTGGCTAACAAAGTGGGAGGAAATGAATAACATGAAACAAGTAGTCATTGCAACTAAAAATAAAGGAAAAGCAAAAGATTTCGAAGCGCTATTTGGTCCACTTGGTTATGAAGTAGTAACGATGTTTGATGTTGCCCCACAGATGGAAATAGAAGAAACAGGCACTACCTTTGAGGAAAATGCAATTTTAAAGGCAGAAGCATTGGCAAAAGAGTTAAACACAATTGTTATTGCTGATGATAGTGGCTTATCTGTTGATGCATTAAATGGTGAACCAGGTGTTTATTCCGCACGTTATGCTGGTGATCATGATGATGAAGCAAACATGGTTAAACTACTAGAAAACTTAAAAAATGTCGAGGATGAAAAGCGTACAGCACGCTTCTGCTGTTGCATTGCTATTGCAGGTCCTGGTTTTGAAACGACAACAGTTTTTGGGACTTGTGAAGGTGTCATTGCACACGAAAAACGTGGTACAAACGGATTTGGTTATGATCCAGTCTTCTTTGTCCCAAGCTTAAATCGTATGATGGCAGAGCTAGCAGCAGATGAAAAAGGAGCAATTTCACACCGTGGGAATGCAATTCGTAAGTTGAAGGAACAATTACCTAATCTTATAAAATAAGAGGTGATATCCATGCAAATACTGGTCATGAGTGATACACATGGCGATAGTAATGTAATTGAAAAAGTTCGTAGCTTTTACCCAAATGCTGCTGCTTTCATTCATTGTGGAGATAGTGAGCTTCCTTTCTCGCATAAAGCATTGGCTGGCATGAAGAAAGTACGCGGAAATTGTGATATCGATAAAGCCTTCCCTGATGAGGCAGACTTCGATTTAGAGGGTGTCACAGTCTTTGTAACACACGGCCATTTATTCAATGTTAAAAATTCAATTTTATCATTATCATATCGTGCCAAAGAGGTAGGCGCGCAAATTGCGTGCTTTGGTCACTCTCATATCCTTGGGGCAGAAATGATTGATGATGTGTTATTTTTAAATCCAGGGAGTTTATTAAAACCACGTGGTCGTAAAGAAAAAAGCTTTGCTCTTGTAGAGGTGGAAGATATGTATTTTGAAGTAAAGTTCTTCACGGATAATAATAACTTTATTTCTACCCACAAGTTTATGCGAAAATGATGTAACAAAAACGCTTAAGTTTTTAGAAAACTAAGCGTTTTTTGTTTTATCCCACAATCAATCATGCCTTGGCATAATTGCGTCCGGAATCGGCTTTGTACTTAGGCCAATAAATGTTTTTGCGCGAAAGCGTCAGTGCTAACGTAGCGTCAGCAACGTGTTTTTTGCCTGTGCGAAAGCGAAGCTGCAGCGGCAACGGCAACAGCACAGATGTTGGTCACTCACTCGTACAGATAACTTGCCTCAGGACGTGGCGTCTTAGACTGGGTTCCTCTATTTTAGCGATGTTTGGACAAACGCTGAAAAGTAGCTTAAATCTGCATTCATCTAGAGGTGGGAGAATTCTATAATTGCCGTTTCACTTACATTACAAAAAACATCTGTACCTGTCGCTACGCTTTCTGTACAGAATGTAGCTGACGCTTTACTTTCGCTACAGAAAACAATTGCTGAAAGAAGTTAATTGCAAATGGTAAAAATGGCTATGAATTGTTTATGATGAAGTAGAAAAAATAAAGATAAACGTAACGAAGGAGAAAACATGGAAAATACACTAAGATGGAATTTTGATAACAGTTATGCCCGTTTACCAAATATTTTTTATACATCAATTAATTTAAATCCAGTTCGTTCACCAAAGTTAGTAATGGTAAATGAATCAGTTGCCAATTCACTTGGGTTAAACGTCGATGCGTTACAAAGCGAGGAAGCGGTAGCGATTTTTGCAGGTAACGACAATCCGACTGGTGGCATGCCCATTGCACAAGCATACGCAGGTCATCAATTTGGTCACTTTAATATGCTCGGAGACGGAAGGGCACTGTTATTAGGTGAACAACTAACACCAACTCATGAACGCTTGGATATCGCACTAAAAGGCTCAGGAAGAACTCCTTATTCCAGGGGCGGAGATGGCAGGGCAGCACTTGGTCCAATGCTTCGTGAATATATTATTAGTGAAGCCATGTATGCACTTGGCATTCCAACCTCTCGAAGTTTAGCTGTTGTGACGACAGGCGAAATGATCCTTCGTGAAACAGAGCTTCCAGGGGCAGTTCTAACCCGTATTGCAAGCAGTCATTTGCGAGTAGGGACCTTCCAATATGCAGCGAACTTTGGAACGGAGGATGAGCTAAAAGCTTTGGCTGATTATGCTTTGGACCGTCATTTTCCTAATGCTGAAGTAACTCAAAATCGTTATCTGACCCTTCTACAGGAAGTTATAAAGAAACAAGCATCTCTCATCGCAAAATGGCAGTTAGTTGGTTTTATTCATGGCGTCATGAATACAGATAATATGACCATTAGTGGTGAGACGATTGATTATGGTCCTTGCGCATTCATGGATACTTATGATCCAGCGACAGTATTTAGCTCTATTGATCGACAAGGTCGCTATGCTTATGGAAACCAGCCTAATATCGGAGGGTGGAATTTAACACGACTGGCTGAATCATTAATACCGTTAATTCATGAAAATCAGGAAGCTGCCATTCATTTAGCTCAAGAGACTTTAAAGCATTATCCTCAGCTGTATTATGCAAACTGGCTAACAGGTATGCGGGCAAAGCTTGGGATATTTAACGAAGAAGATCAGGACGCTGCACTTATTGAAGAGCTTCTGAAGTTAATGCATCAACATCAAGCAGACTATACGAATACATTTATCGCATTAACATTCGATAAATTTGATGACTCACCGTTATTTAAAAAAAATGAATTTAAAGAATGGCATAAGAATTGGCTCGCAAGGCTAGAAAAACAGCAAGAAACAAAAGACATGTCTAAACAATTAATGCGCGATCATAATCCAGCAGTTATTCCGCGAAATCATCGTGTAGAAGAGGCATTAGAGGCTGCTGTTGAGCAGGGAGACTATAGCGTAATGGAGCGATTAATGGATGCTCTTGCTCAACCATTTGCACATTGTGTGGAGCAGCAGGAATATGCGACATTACCAACGCCATCTAACCAACCATATCGAACGTTTTGTGGCACATAAGTTGAAAATTATTGAATTAATGCGAAAATATAACCCTTCGGCAAAACGAAGGGTTGATTTCCGTTCTGATTGAACGCTTTCCTAGGGGCGCCCGATGAGCCGCTTGGGCAACAGATGTTTTTTGTGCGAAAGCGTAATATAACGTAGCGGCAGCAACAGGATGTTGGTCGAAGGCGTTATCACAGGACGTGATCGTTTTAGCCTTCGTTCCCGTATATACTCGCTGATGGTCTTATCTGTGACGCTAATCCCCAAGGAGCCGGGTAGTCTCCATTCCAATCAACCAATCACAAAGTATGGTATCTTATGTATGAAAGCGAGTGGCCTGGAACGTGATCCTCATTTAAAGAACAACAACATTTACCAACAGTTTGAAAACGAAGGATAAATTCTTCGTTTTTTATTTTGAAAAAATGTCACTACACAAATTCCTGAGCATACGCTATGTTATGAATAGTAGTGAAGGGAATGTGTATAGTGCATAAGTATTCAAAAGGTTGGTTTGTGAAACAACTTCGAGATCATGGTATTTTGGTGCATCCACAATATAAAAGTCATTTAGGCAGTTATAAAGAATCCGAACTACGCAGTTTATACTACAGATATGTTGCAATAGAAACATTAGATTCAGAACAAAAATAATCATTTTCGTTTGAATAACTCCTTTGTAGGAAAGAATTTAACTACAGAAAGGAGTTATTTTATGTGGAGTAAACCGTGGATTTTAATGCAAATATGGCAAGATGTGTTGTTTCTACATTGGCCAGTATCACCTAAGGATTTAGAGCAGTGTATTCCGCAAGAGTTGCAACTGGATCTCTATGAAAATAACGCTTGGCTTAGTGTTGTCCTTTTTCAAGTAAAAGGACAACGACTAAGATTTCTACCACCATTCCCAGGAGTAGGTTCCCATTTGCAGCTTAATGTCCGGACTTATGTTACATATAAAGGCATGAAAGGAGTCTATTTCTTTAATTCAGATGTTACGAATCGTTTTATTGTTCAAATAGCTACAAAGGGCAGTTTATCATATCGTCATTCAAAAATAGCTTTACAACAAAAAGAGAATAATTTTTCTTTTACAAGTTTATATCATGGTGCACAGGATGAAAGGTTGAAAATTTCGTATCAACCGATTGCCGGTGAAATAAGTAGTTCTACCTTTGAAGAATGGTTAGTGGAACGTTATCATTCTTGGTCAAAATGTAAGAGTTCTCTAGTTCGCATAGATATAAATCATATGCCATGGCAGTTGCAACGAGTTCATTTTAACATTGAAAGCAACACATTAGCTCCATTTGTAAAGGAATCTATACAAGGCATTCAACCGATTGCTCATTATTCGAAAAGTAAACAGGCTAAAATTTTTCCACCCATTTTGGAAAACAAAAAGATTTATTAATGTTAATAAAAGAGATAATAAAATTGCATTACAATGGCGCTTGCAATCATAACCGACATAGCAAGTGCCTCAGCTTCAATGTCATCAAAAACTTGAATATCCACTTGATAGTTTTTCTGAATCATAGTTACGGCTTCTTTTTTTGTTAAAGCTAATGTGTGTAGAACATTTTTTGTACTTCCTCAATACTCAAGTATGGATTAATTCGATTCAAAAATATTGCAATGTCGTCTGCATTACGATACCATTCCTTTTCCTTTGCATCCGCTGTTGCAGTATCTCCTTTGGCAGCTGCAGTTACTAACTGCGCAGCAATTAGAAGATGTTCTTTAATCAGTTCAGCATAACGATCGGCAATTTGGTCGCCGTAAAATGGACGTAGACAATTGCCTAAGTCCGTCGCATTTTGTAACAGCCGTTCTTGCACAAAGGGCAAATCAGATAAGCCAAACACAATACTTATAATCGTCATCCTCGTCCAATTGACATGCTCCATCCATAAAATCCGATTCAGCCTTACTGATACAGCGACGATAAAAGTTCAACGGCTGTAAAATGGCGAATAGGTGCAGTATACTGTGTGTAAGAGGCATTATAGAGCTTGCTTAAGGGACTTACATATTTTCCGTTTGAATATGGGTACAATGTATTTCCACTCCTTCTAATTTTCTTCCTAATATAAAATACTCCAAGGTATTTCTGTATATGAAAAGAACAATTTTGTGAAAGGAGTAAATATGGCTTTTCTTCATACATCATTTTTTTAGTCAGCCCTCCATCCACTGTTAGATAAATGTCTGTAACGAAATTATTTCTTGGGCTGATTAATTATGCCTTAGCAAAATTCCATGACATCTGCTGAAAAGAAGTTGAATTTGTTTGAATCATATCATTCCATTCATCCAATGATATGTCTTAAAAAGATTTATGTTGAAATTTCCCTGCATTATTAATTAAAATATGGATAGTAGCAAAAATGATCAACCACTTTTTGTATTAAAGAAACGATGCCCTGTTTTTTCGTAACAACTGTTTGAATAAGAAGAACAGAATAATCTAGCAAAAGTAAATCTTTTCCTACGAAGCACTAATTCTTTATTTACATCAGCAATAACAATATAGGCACTATTTCGTACATACGTAAGTACAATGCCTTTACCTATTCCTTGCGCACCGCGAGTTTTATGGCTTTTCATTATTTTAGCAAAAGTAGAGATGAGGAGGGCATAATGGGGTTTAGGAAATCATATAATATTAATATTGAGGCAAACCTTGCCTTCATAGTTAAATTAATGTTGACATTATGATAAAAAGAACATATAATAAATATTGTCCTTGATATGGACTACATATAAAATAACATTATGTCTCAGTAGCTCAGCAGGATAGAGCAACGGCCTTCTAAGCCGTCGGTCGGGGGTTCGAATCCCTCCTGGGACGTCTAAAAAGCAGGTCTCAGGCCTTTAGGGATAAGGGTTTGAGAGAAATTAGGGATACGGTCAGGGCTTCGGTCTGGATGACTTTATCCCTTTTTTGTGCCCTTGTGATTTTATTACGAGACCAGAATCATCTTCCAATCAATTTTTGAATGGAGGATTTTTTTTATGACTAAAAAGTCGGGACTATTTGAAGTGGATGTTGATTTAAACCTTTTAAAGTTTGAGAATGAGGCAACTGTTAAGCATGTGAAAAATAATTCAAAAATGATAAAAGATGCGATTCAAATTGTGAAAAGACAAATGATTTCCAGTGGTCTTCGACCTCGAACAATAAAAGACTATGAAACAATTGTGAATCACTTAAAAGATGCACAGACTATTACGTTTTTAAATGAAATAACATTAGATACAATTTACACTTGGCTTGAAAACATGCAAGTATCAAAACAAACAAAATTAACGAGATTAAAAGCGCTTAAGTCATTCCTAAGTAAATGTTATATAAATGATTGGTATGAGTCAAAATTTTGGCAAGATGTGAACATCAAAGTAGATAAAAAAGTTAAAGCTGGAGCAAATGAAAAAGATGTACAATTATTGATTTCCCTTTTAGATTTAAATACTTTTATAGGTCTAAGAGATGCTGTTGCAATATTGACAATGTATAAAACTGGAATTAGAATAAATACTTTAGGGAAACTTGAAGAAAAACATATCGATTTTGATGAAAAAACGTTGGTTTTAGAAGGGGAAATTTTAAAAAATCATAAGTTATTGAAACTACCGATTGATAATCAACTAATTCAGTTGTATCAAGTGTTAATTCAACAAAATAATAAGGTTCGACGACATTATAATCAAAACAATGGGAATATTTTTATTTCTTATATAGGAACTCCTTTAGATACAAAGTCCACTAATAATGCAATTTCCAAACAATTAACAAAGTATAGCAAACAATTTGGTTTGAAAAACATTAATCCACATGCACTTAGAAGAGCATTTGCTAAAAACTTACTTACTAAAGGAGCAAATATTGCATTAATATCTAAAGCATTAGGACATTCTAACTTGGAGGTCACAACTCAGTATTTAGACTTAGATGTTGACGAAGTATCAAATAGCTTAAGAGAATATTTGATTGAAAGAAATTAATTATTTGTTATAGCCATTCACTAAAGTAAGGATTCGAAAGTTATAAAATTCCTTCTTTCTTGATGGACATGAAAAGCAAACGGATGTTTTTAGGAGGGATAGAATGAAATTCATAGAGTCTATACTATCTAATAAGTTAGAATATTATTCGAAATTTTATTCAGATATAAAATTTATTGTGTTTACATTTAGTATAGTGACTATATTAAGTTTTTTGTTAGTTTATAATTTTTTATATGGATATTATTTCGGTGGAGATATCAGCAGCTCTATTTCTAATTTTAATATAATATCCAATTTTATCCCTTTTGATTTTCGGACAATATCTATGACTTCATTTTATTTTATTTGTATTTTTTATGTTATATTTGGATTTATTTCTTTATGGAAACATGACAAAAAAGATAAAAAGAAAATGTTAGCTTTACTTATAAGTGTTGCAATACTTATAACAATAATGTTAGCTGTTTTTTTTTCGAGTGAATTAACGTTGACAAGTATATTTAGTTTCTTTCTTATTTGGTTGTTTTTTGGTCTTATGGTATGGGTCTTTTTTATATTTATTAAAATTATTTCTAACCCTATTATCGTAATTAAAAGTAGTTTTCTAACATTTTTTATATGGCTTATTATCTCGATTCTTTTGTCAGATGTAATATTAGAAAAAATATTATTAAAGCAAATACTCTTTCTAATATTACTATTATTGTGGCCTCTGATTACTACTTTATTAATTTTCATTAAAGATAAGAATTTGATAATTTTTTTTAGTAGTTTACCATTTTCATTTATAGTAGCTTTGCTAAGTATCTATTTATTAACCTTTATAAATATTAAACTAAATGTTTATTGGCTAATTGTGTTTATTTTGATAATCAATATACCGACATACTATGTGGTTAAATTTATTAAAACGAAATCTAAAAATAGAGCATTATATAAGAGAGCGAGTAATGAAACGGATAAAAGCAAAGATATAGGACAAGATGATTTTTTAGATTTAGAAAAAGTATTTAAAAACGAAAAAGGGATTTTATATAATATACTTTTAATTTTGTATAAAGTGATAGTTGAAAAGAAGGAAAAGGGTATAAAGATGTTTGTGGGGATGATACTTTTACTGATATTTGTTATAACACCGCAAGTTTCCATTTTCTGTGGTAAAGGTATAAGGACTATAAATATGACAGAAGGTGCTTCGTTAGAAATATTATATGTTAATCAAGATAGTGTAGAGGATGGCATTATTGCAAATTACTATATTGAGAGCAATTCAGTATTATATATATCTAACGAACAATGGCAACTGGAAGTAATAAAGCCTGTAAATTACCATATAAGACCTATTTCAACAGAAACAAACCCTAAATAATGAAATTACCGAATATGTTAATCAGAGAATAAATGAACGTTTCTTAACTGATAAATTGATAATGAGTAAGGAAAACATCGCAAACTATATTGTTATTGAAAATTACTAATTAAAACTGTTTTGCAAAGATATCTTAAATTTGTTAATATAGAAACAATATTGAGAGGCAGGAAATCCGTTATCGGGTTTCTTGCCTTTCGTCGTTTTTACGAAATTTAAAGACTTTAGTCGATTCGAAAAAACAAATTGCCTATAGGAGATGGTTTGGTGTCAGGATACCCATTTAGGGATTTATTAATTCAAAAACATTTAAAAAAGAAGATAAAATTAGATTTTCAGTTTAGGAATGTAATAATTGAAAAATACTATAAAGAAGGTACAAAAGATAAAGCGATTTTTATTTTTACTGCAAATGAAGTATTTCTAAGTGAATATCAAAGTTGGAGATATTTAGATAATTTTAGGGGAGAGTTTAGTATGCCGTTCCCACAAGAGATAAGAGGTCTAAATAAATTCTTTGAAGAAAAAATATTGCATTATGAAGTAGATGTTTTAGGAGAAGGAAGAACGCTTATAATAGAAAATAATTACGAATTTACATTAGTCGCAAAATACTTAAAATATAAAGGAAAAGTAACATCGGAAGATTTAAATACATTACAAATAACAAGTTTAAGAGATATCAAATCAAAATATAAAGGTTTATTGTATTTGGCTTGTTATGATAACGAACAAAAAGAAATTTTAATTGTTCTTAAAACAACTTTAGAGTTTGAGAGAGGATAAATATTAACACACCACCTTACTTTGTAAAATTAAAGATGAGTCGTGGTATTACCATTGGGATAAGGCGATGAAACAATGTGGAATAAAATTAAATCCACATAAAACACGACATTGGTTTGTTACTTCAAGATTGCGTGAAATCTATAATACTTCAAAAGCAGAAGCAGAACTCAAATAAAAAAAGAATGAGCTAATTAAATATATCAATTGGAAAGATGAAGAAACCATTAAGGTTTATGAGCATTACTTTGACGAAGAAAGCCATCGTAAAGCCCACGATAGCATGTTGGAGAATATGGCTGATAGAGAAAAGATGTACTTGGAACAAAACCCTCCTCTCGATATTGATACAGATTTCCGTAAATTGAAGCCAAATAGAAGTTTTGCAAATGCACAAAGAAAATACATGAAATTATCGAAAAAAGAATTAGTGTAGAGACTAATTCTTGCGGAACAATATATTGCGGAAAACAATTCAAAATGGGTAGCAAATTACTTTGAAATGTATAAATAGTTGGTGCTTAACGATTAAACAATCTGAGTAATAGTAGTTTTAAAAATAAAGGCACGAAGTGTTATCAAATCAAGAGTTCGTGCCTTTGTGTTCTTTGAATTAAAAATAAATTAATCTAATATTTTTAAATGTGCATCTAATTCTACATATACTCCTTCATGAAGATAACTATTATTTACTTGAGCGATGTCTTCTAATGAACCAATTTCAATTGGCTTTAATAAAGTTTGTTTAATTTTCTCATTATCTGTATTTATTATTATTCTTGCTTCGCTCTGATTTTCAAATCGTTTATGCTTAATTGTTAGTTGAAACGGTGGTTTATTCGCGAAATCCCACCACCCACTTTCTCCGTATTGATTGAAATCATAATATAAAACTCTCTCGATGATAATCTCTTCTCTTTTTACTCCCATTGCTATAAGTGCATTAATAATTCGTTGTTCAAATTTTTTATAATCATTAATAAAAACAACAGCAGGTTTATTTTCATCCTTTTCTTTTGCTATTTCCTGAGGTTCCATATTATCAACAAAATCCCTAAAATATGATGCTGGAACCGTTGTTGTTAATTTATGTTTACCTTCTTCCTTTGGACATTCAAACATACTTTGCTTCAAAATATAAAAGCAAAAACATGGAAGCTTCATATCCTTCTCTTTCTTTAAATAAACTCGATTTCCAATAGCTATACGAACTAAGTCAGGATATTTTTTGTATTTTTGATTTAATTCAATTAAACGTTCGACGTCAAATACATTGCAAGTTGCTAATGTACCTTCTAATTTATCACCGCGACCATCGCCTTTTTCGAACGCATATTTAACCCAAGATTCTGGTGTACCGAATTTGATTTCCCCTTTTTTCAAGAAATTTTCTGCATACTTTTTGGTAGTACAGCGAAATACTAATGAAAAATCTTCAGGGTTTGCCCATCCACTATTTTCTCTCATTCTTTAAATCCCCCTTAGAAATAGTTATTATATATTTTTACATAAAATTGAAATATTTCATATATATTTATGGGTACAAAAAAGAATAGATATAAGCAGGTATCCCACTTATATCTATTCTTTCTTTTTTATACATATATAATGTTTGACATTTTAATAAAACCTTTAATTATAATGTCCTTTACTTATTTTCTTGACTTTTAATAAAAATATTATAAGTGGTGTTTTTTTTATTAGATGGTATAATTTTATGTAAAATTACAACAATTAACAGTATATTATTAGTTTTAGTTTGAATTGGGAGTGGTAACAATTAAAAAATTTAATGAGTATGCTACATCATTTGCACCAATTATTTTAATTTTATTATTGATAATCAATTTAATTTATTTGGTTAACATTGGGTCTAACTTTCACAAAGAATCAAAGGCTACCGAGAAAGAACTTACATCATTATCTACGCAGTTAAAAGAATTTGAAGAAGTTTTAAAAGATGAAAAAAAAACTGTTTTATTAAAGCAAGATGAAGAAATGGTTGAGTTTTTAAAGTCAGAATACGAAAACTTTCAAAGTTTTGCAAACAGTGATAGAGAGAGTTTTTTTAATCTAATTAATCTGTTTTTCGTGGCTTTGGGAGTTTTAGTAACAGGAGGTACTATAGTTTTATATTGGTTATTTGGGCAGTCTCGTGAAGAAGTTAAGAAAAATGCTGAAAAGGTTATTGAAGTGTCGGCAGAACAGGTAGTAAATGAAGCAAAGCAAAAATTTGATGAAATTTTAAGTCCTACAGTTACAGAATATGATGAGAAATACAAAGAGTTAGAACGTCTGTTGAATAGTGGATATAAACTTAAAAATAGTAATTTTATTTTAGTTTGCTCTGAAGAAGAAACAACTAATGTTGAGTCTAACTTAGTTAGAAGGGTAAGAGCGATTAGTAATACGCAATTACATAAGTTTAACGAGTTTGAGGATACAAAAGTAAAACTAAGTAACAATGAAATTGATATGCTTATTTACGTCTATAAAAAAATATATGAAACTGAAAATGAAACGTTTAAAAAATATATTCAGTTTTTAATTGATATTGACTCTAAAATTCCAATAATTATTTATATCGATAATGGAAGAGTTGATGGAGAAGATGGTGAACTACTTAATCTTTACCCATATTCATCTTTAGCAAATATACCTACCACTTTAACGACAAATATAATTGCAATGGTCAATTTACTATCATATGAAGGAGGAAATGAAAATGACTGCTAATGAGTATTTAGAACAATTATTAGAAGAGTACAAAATATTGGATGAAGAAAAAGAAAATATTAAGGCTAAAAGGGATGAAATAGAAGAGAAACTAAGAAGCCATTTCTCAGATAAAATTTCCACTGTGAAATATTCAGGTTCTATTTCAAAAAAGACGGCTATTAGTGCAAGTAAAGATATAGATATAGCGTTACATTTTAAAAAAGGGTCTTTCACTACGTTAAAAGAAATGTATGATGAAGTTTATGATTTATTAAACGAACATTATATAGGAGTACAGAAACAAAATGTATCAATAGGATTACCTTTAGATAATGTGGACGTAGTTCCAGGTAGACGCATTGAAGAAGGTAGTAACAACGATGTAAATCTTTACAGAAAAGATACAGAGAGCTCTATTAAAACAAATCTTGAAACACACAAAGACCATATAAAAAATAGTAACTGTCGTAAAATAATACGATTGTTAAAGATATGGAAATATAAGCATTCAATAAAATTCAAATCATTTGCTTTAGAACTTTTAGTAATAAAAGCTTTAGATGGATTTGAGGGAACATCTCTTAGTGCAAAAACTAAAAAAGTTTTAGAATATATTGAGGAGAACGTTGAAACTGTTAGATTAATTGACCCTGCGAATAGTAACAATATTGTTTCGGATGTAATTGATTCTTTTAGAAAAAGTATGATTAAAAGTACAGCATCTAATAGTTTAGACCATTTAAAGAAGATTGCTGAAGGAACTGAAACAGAATTATCTGCATGGAAAAAAGTATTCAATGATTATTCGAGTACAACTGATTCTACTAATAGCTATAGCCTAAATACAGTTTCAGCGAGAGCTACATCAGACTGGGGTGAACAACCTGAACGAAGACATGGTGAAGATTGAACATTGGTATGAAAAGTATCCAGATTTATTAAAAAGAGAAAGAGAGCTTTTAAGTAATTATGGATTTACATTTAAAATTAATAACAATGTTGTCGAATTTATTGGAAATTCTCGAATAATGAAGGATTACCCGATTAGGCTGATTTATCCTAATGGCTATCCTTCATTTCCACCTACTGTTAAATGTGATGTTGGAGACGATTTAATATTAGTTAGACACCACAATAAAATTACCAAAAGCCTATGCTTATTTGGATTTTCAAGCGAAAGATGGAAAGCCAATTTATCAGCTTTAGATATTTTAAATGAAATAGAGGAATTAATTTATAGATTTAGCCCCTTAAATTATAATGCAGAGCAAAATAAAGATGATATTGTTCCAGAACCATTGGTAAATCAGTTCGACTACAAATTAGGGGGGATTTTAATTCCTCCACCTTTTGGAAACTGGGCTTTAGATGAATTTAAGGATGTTTCAAATTGTGAAATCTTATATGACCCTAAGACTCGCAGAGGGATTATTTCTAAATTAAAATTAACAAGTGATATAACAAAACTTGATGATAGTTATAAGAATTTTTTTGATGGCTATCCAATAATGAAATCAACTGTAATTAAATTAAAAAAAGCACCACCTCTTATAAATGAAAATATCATTCAATGGCTAAAAGAAGAGAATATATCAATAAAAGAAAGTAAAAATCAGATATTATTCTTTATTTTCGAAGATGAATGGGGGAAAAAAGGAAATAAGAGAATAGGTTGGGTTGCATTAAAAATATTAGACGGTAGAGCAACATGGATAAAATGCTACTCGATTAATTTAGATGATATAAATGTAAGAAATCCTTTTGGTCAACAATTAAATAAAAAAGTTGTTACTCTTATTGGCTGTGGTTCATTAGGTTCTATAGTGGCGACTACTTTAGCACAAGAGGGTATAACTACTTTAAATCTGATTGATTACGATATTTTAGAGCCAGCCAATTCAATTAGGCATCAAGTAGGTCAAGGATGGTTTGGTTTTTCGAAGGTGGTTGCTTTAAAACATAGAATTTTGAATCTTATTCCTATGGCTAAAGTAAATGATTATGGTTTTTCAGTAGGTGCTGGCACATCTGAAGAAAATGTAAGGAAGCTTTTACAACTTATTGGTGATTCTGATTTAATTATTGATACATCGGCATCGCATAAAGTAACACATTATATTAATAGATTATGTGTAGAGGAAAAAAAGCCTCTAATAATAGGTTCCGTAACTAATGGAGCATGGAGTTGTGAAGTAGTACGTGTAATCCCTATGTTATCTGGGTGTTGGGGATGTTGGAATAAAACATATGGAGGAAAAATGCCTCCGAGTGCCCCTCCATCAGAGTTTCAGTTTGCTCCAGGATGTGACCAACCTACTTTTGTAGGAGGAATATCAAGTATAAACATTGCGGGTGGGTTAGTAGCGAAGGCAAGTATAGATACTTTATTAAACATTAATTCATCAGAGGACCATTATATAGAATGGAGCGAAAGAGATAAGATAGGCAATAGGGAATATAAAATTAAATATTTACCTAATCCTCTATTAAAGGATTGTGAAGTTTGTAATGGAAATTATTAAGGTGCTTTTCACTGAAAATGCTTTGAAGAGTATGAAAGAAATCATTCTGAAATTTGGTAAGCGAGCTGAGATTGGTGGATGTTTAGTCGGTTGTCAGATTAATGATGTATTATTAGTTACACATGCTTCAGAACCGGGGCCAAAAGCAAAAATGAGTAGATATGCTATTAATATAGATAATAAATATACAACTCGATTTTCTAATAGAATCAACCAATTATCCAACAACAAATTATATTATTTAGGAGACTGGCATACACATTTATCAACAGATTTAAGACCCAGTGTAACAGATTTAAGAGCTTTAAAGGTATTGAATAATTATGTACCTAAACAATTCAAGAATACTGTTATATCAGTAATAATGAATCATTTTGACAGTAATCAATTAAAGGCCTATAAATTTAGTATTCAAGATGATACAACACTAAATGAATTACAAATTGAAATTATTACTGACCCAGAATGGCTAAGTAAATTTATTTGATTTTCTATTGTAAAGGGCGGTGTTTCTTTTGCAAAGGAAATGTATTAAGCATTTAAATTATTTTAGATTGGTAAATTCAAAAATTGAACATGGTAGATGTACATGAGACGTTGGATATAGCAATGACTATATGCAGCGTCTTTTTATTTTTGTCTATAGTCAAAATGGAATTGTATTTCCATTTATTATAAGAGGGAAAAATGTTGGATGAACAAGAGGAGGATAAAGAATGACTGTATATCAGATGTTAAAAACCATCCACGTTGTTACGTATGAAGCACAGGTTAACTTTTTTGAGCAGGAAATTTATAAAGAGTCTGAGCTTGCTGATGCTTTTTTAGATGTGCAGCTTCTACTTAAAGCAGGGGTATGTAAGCTTGTTGTGATGGATGAAGAAATGAATAGGGAATGAACAGAAAAAATAGTTTATCATATGCATCCATGGTTTAAGTGAAAGGTTTTTATGTGTCATCTTACTTTTCCTTACTGATATTATCGAATAAATTTGCAAACCAAATCTATAATATAGCAAGTTTCTAATGACAAAGGCTTCTATTTTTTAGAAATCATTATTATTGGAAATTCTAATGCGATTGTGGATTAGATAAATGAAACAGGGGGAACTGTATATGAATGAAAATACTGCGACTATAAAAGGAAACCGAGAGATTTCAAGGACATTTTCTCAGCGTCTCAAGCACTATCGGCAAGTCCGAAATCTCACTTATAAGCAATTAGGCGAACTGGCAAAAATGGATGCAGGCTATATCAATAAACTTGAAAAGGGTATTAGACGTGCCCCTTCGTATCCAATTATCAAGAACCTCGCTCAAGCACTTGGCGTGCAGATAACAGATTTAGTTGATATCGACCTATTTGAGGGAGACCTACCAGCAAAGAGTATTCAAGAGATGTTGGTATATAACGAATATCTAATTAGAGGAAAAATGCCAACAATGGAGGCAAGAGAGAGTTTGTTAGCACTTATACAAACATTACTGGATAGTGAATGGAAAGGGCATAGCAAACATGTAGATACAATTAAAATAATCGGTAAAGTAGATGTTTTTCTTAAGGCACTAAATTAATACATTAACAAAAGTTAGATAAGAGAACTATGATTTTTTATTAGTTCTCTTTATTTATATTTAAAGGGTGGTTCCAAAATTTCCGTACTGACGATACATATAATATAGCATAAAGTTAAGTAGAACAAGACAATGGGGTTAACCAGTTCCTTATTTTAGTATTGACTTGGTTCACCTTCAAGTCAAATACCCCCGCAATGAACTTTCGTATGCCTTTGAGCAACCAGAAGATTAGTCTGAAGGGCGAAAAATAATTCTGGTATACAGAACAGCACATCAAGAATGAAATCTAAAAAAATATATTTTTCATCATGCTTTTTCCTTTTACTCGTTCGAATTTTCCTTCTTTGCCATCATTTTTTCATGAAATAGTTACTGACTTTTATTATATTTATTTCTTGAATATATGTATGATTAAGGGTGTATTTGGTGTCATGAATGATGTATGTGATTTTAATGATTGATGTGTAACAATATCTGAAAATCTACGAAATAGTTTCATAAAAGTTCATACTTTATCATATTTATTCCGTATTTTTTCGGGGGAAATACAGAAAAAGTATGAATAAGTTTGTACTTTTTTCACTTCATGAAGAAAATGGCATAGATTACACTATGGTTGTATTTTGCTATGTGCAGGGAAAGAGAATCATTTCTGTCATATCAATAAGAAATTTTTAAATTGTTGTTCAGAAATGTAGAGACAGGGGATTATGACCTTATGTTGATACCTAAGAAAGAAGCGTAGCCGATAATATATAAGATGTATGAAGAATATACGCCAGCGGAAATTAAAATAGAATTAGTGGATGAAGGTTTCCCTTCCATTTAATAATGAAAGGGGAAAATACTTTTGTTGTGCTTGTTCAATATGGGATTAAAGGAGTTCGTGACAATTCTGCCATAAGAATCAAAGGAAGAATTATTTCGTTTACTTTCAACAAGATTTGAAAGAATTTATTGCAATGTCTCTGCCTTGCTTTCAGTTTAATTAAAAGTTTGATAAAATTAAACAGCCGAGCTTTTGGGTTTGTGCATAGAAAAGATATTTTTTATGAGAACACACCCTTTTGCATATGAAACAACCACCTTCTTTATTAAAACAAAGAAGGTGGTTGTTTTTATAATTTAAATTTAATATCCAAAGACTAACATTTGATATACTTTTCTTTTAAAAAGTCTTTAATTGTTTCCTCGAATTTAAAGATTTCGAGAATGGAGTAGTTCTTTTTAGATATATTAATTCCCCACTCTGGTTTACTTGTTTGTCCTGGTTTATCATAATTTCTATCAACAAATACTTCATTGGGTACTTCCCATGCCTGTGTAGGGATAATAAAAACGTCTGGCATTTCCCCAACACTAAAAATCAATAGAGCCAGGTATAGGTTTTTATTAGTAATATCGAATTTACTTTTTTGCATAAACACATAGCCTGGGCCTCTAAGAGATTTGACCTGTATTTCACAGAAACGACCATTTTTATCTTTTATAATAAAATCAATACCCCTGTCATCCACCTCTGTTGTGTAAACTTCTAATCCATAGGAAGCGAATTCCATTTTTGCGAAATACTCTGCGTACTTTCCTACTTGTAAAGAATTGAGTTTTGTCCAATCAGTATTTGGCATCACTATTCCTCCATATAATTTATGAATTTTATGCAGACTTTCCTAATATTAAATATTAACATAGAATAAAATACAGAAGTTTGAAATTTCGATTAATATTCTTTTGTATAAAGAGGAAGGTATTTATGGATAAATATTATTTCAATCTCATGCAATTTTTCGAGGGGTATGTAAGGAATTATCGCAGAATGAACTTATCCCATTTACATAATGTTTCTATGTTTACAAAAAGGGAAATTGACTTTTTTGCTCAATTAGGAGAAATGCTTGGCTTCGATGCATTCATTGAAGATTCAAAGTTTGATAAATCAAAAGGGCGTTCCCGACCAATGGATTTATCTTGGTGGAAGTGGGATGCCCGATTTGATGATGAACATTTTTTATATCTTGCCTTACATTTGGAGAGGGAGAGTATCCCGAAAAAAGATGTTGAAACAATAGAAAAGCTATTTTCGCAAACAGAAGAAGGATATGTTCCACATAATGTTATAGGGATACAATACATTAAATCTGCTGAAAGGGTAGATTATCTAAATGAATTGATTCTGCGAAAGAATAAAATTCAAAAGTCGAATGTTTTAATGGTTTACCGTTATCACGATGATGAATTTGATTTACAAAGAGTTCGTGCGTATAGTTTCGCCCCCGAAGGATTAAATGAAGAGAGGAAAGCCATTTTCAAATATGACCAGTCAGGCTATTGTTATATGTGCTTTGATGAAGATTTTGCCCCGTAACAAAATAACAAAAAGAATCACGGATTCGATTAAGTTTTAAAGAAAAAATGAAAGTTTAGATAGTGCGGAGCAACAGTTCTTAAGAACAGTAACAAATAGGGTTTTGGAAGAAATAACGAGGGATGTGATGAAAATGTTTTCTCTTGAAGAATATATTTCAAAAAGAAAAAGGGAAGATAAAATAAATGAATATGATATTGATTCAAGAAATGAAAATTTGCGTATTTGTGTAAATTATGTTTTTGAATATTTTAATCAATATTTGAATATTGAGGAGATGGAACAAAAAACATTCTTAAATGAAGAACGGTTATTAAAATTTAGAAATCAATTGGAAAAGTATGAAGATGCTGTTCAAGAATGGCTTGTCGATATTTATGATGTTCATGAAAAGCAAATCCATCGTTCTATTATAAGTTATTTAAAAAATGAGGAACTTTTCCTTTTATATAACACTGAACATGAATTTAGGACTTGTTCATATGATTGTTATGCCAATCTTATAAAAAAGAACCCATTTTTAAAAGGTCAGACAGAGATGTTATTCAATTTTATAAAAGATTACCATCGAATTGAAAGTGAAAAAGAGGTAAATAATCCTTCGATATTTTTGACTGAGGATATAAATGAATGGTTGGAAAGAACTTGGAGTAAGCACAAAGTGAATATTTGGGCGTTTGCTTCTAATTATTTATCACGTTTTTCTGATGATGATTCTTTATGGCCAGTAAAACATAAAATTAAAACCAGTGAAAATTGGCAACCTTATTTTTATGATTATAAACAAAAAACAAATCTCTTTAATTTAAATACTCTGTACACCAAAATTTCAACGAAGTCTTTTATAAAAGGGAAGAAGCAGTTTCTTGAAGTAATTTTGATGTACATTTGGTTACATGATATATATGGAGACAATGAGAATTATTGGAGAGAATACTGTATCAAGGTGATTAATAATTTATAAAATTAATTTTCACCAGAGTCATAAATCTCCTATGGTTGATAGTCTGGTGGGAAATTTATGTTTTTTAAAAGAAGGGGCGATGGAAAATTGAACATGGTTATAGTATTTGAAGAACAGGTTGTTAAGAAAACAGAACAAAAATTGAAGCAGACTTTAGCAAAGTTAAAAGAAGATGTACATCTTCAACAGCGTTTTAGGGAAGTGACTGATTTATCATCAACATTGGAAAGATATAAAGTTATCATAGAAGATTTTCATATTAATAAAGAGGATAGAGATAAGCGGATAGCGGAAAGAAATGAACTTTTAGAGAAACATGATATAATATATTCTGAATTGATATTAGAAGGATTTGAAGATTCATGGATAACAACTATTGTTAAACATGAAATGGAGAATTTGAAAAAGGTTACTAAAGATGCAAGGGAAGAGGCATGCAAGGAACATTTTGGAAAAGCTGATATTGAAGATATTGATATAATGGACGACCGTTTTGACCTTGTATTACAACAAATGCAGCGAGCAAAAAATAAGTATATTAAGGGCAATTGAAAAATTTCAAGAAGCCTCTTTTTATGCTATTGAATTAATGGTGAATTATACGAGCGGATATTGGACACTCTATCCAGTTTCGCTCGTATATTTGTCGAAAAATAGAATTAGATATATTAGAAATGAGGAATTTCAGCCTAAGGTGAGTAAAATGAGAAATGCTAAAGCATTAATTTAACAACAATTTAGCATTTTTAAATTCAAATGATTTTGTTGGAAAATATTTATACGACAGTTCTTGTGGATATTTAGTCTTTGTACTGTTCAGTTCAAAAATCTGTAAGAAAATCCGCTTTAGCTTCATTTAATAGTCTAACGGCAAAGGATGTTCTATAATCTCCGTACTGAACGACACATTTCAAAGGGTGTTCTAAAATCTTCGTACTGAACGACACATTTCAAAGGGTGTTCTAAAATCTCCGTACTGAACAACACATTTCAAAGGGTGTTCCAAAATCTCCGTACTGAATGACACATTTCAAAGGGTGTTCCAGATTCTTCGTACTGAACATACACATAAAATCGTATGTAGTTAAACAGGAACAAAGCATGGGGTTACCAGTACCTTGTTTCAATAGGGGCATGAGGGTTTATTTGGTTTCATATATTGCTTGGTTACAATTAATGATGTGGATTCCAATAGTGTTTGTTACTTAACTTTATCTGAACATGTGTAAAAGAATTTCATAAATGTTCATACTTTCTCATATTTATTTCGAAATAGTTTGTAGTAAATACAGAAAAAATATGAAAAAGTTCATACTTATTTCGCTAAATGATGAAAATGGTATAGGTTATACTATGACCGTATTTTGCATTATAATCGATAACACATGTTAAGGTATCTATTATTATCAAGTTACATATATGAAGTTTGAGAATTGCTGTTTAAAGCATGGGGGAAGGGGTTAGGACATTATGTTGATTCCTAAAAGAGCAGGGCAGCCAGTGAATTATGAGATATATCAAGAGTATACACCAGCGGAAAATAAATTGGAGTTAGTGGATGGTGTTTTCCTACCATTTGATGATGAAAGGGCGAAAATGCTTTCTTTGTGTTTGTACAATCTGGGATTACAGGACTTCGTTAAAATATTGCCACAAGAATCGAAGGACGAATTGTTTCAGTTGCTTCAACAAGATTAGTATCGGAAACAGGCTCGACATGATAGATGAGGTTGTATTAGTCAAAATGAAGGCATTGGTATTAATCCAGTGCCTTCATCTTGTTTTTATATAGTTTAATAAATTCTTTACTGAATTCCCTCGTGTTCAATTGTGTTCTACCTACAGGTTCATAATCAATTTTAAAAGAAAATTCAGCATTCAATTTTTTTAGTTCCTCGTACATACTTTTCACAGGAGTTTCAATTTCATCGATTATTTTATAAATTTTCAGTCTTGGCAATGGATTCTTATCAGAAAATAGATAAATGCGATATAATCCATTGTTTGATTTAATATCTATTACTTCAAGTAAATTGTTCATTTCATAACCTCCAAACGAAACACTTTAGTATACATATTGTAGCATGTAGTGTTAGAGATTCTCCTATAATTAAGTGGGTTCAATTGCGTTTGTACCATAACTATATCTGAACATTTGCGAAAGAAGTACGAAATAATTTCATAACTGTTCTTAATTTATCGTACTTATACCATAACATTTCAGAGGAATTATGCAAAAAGTATGAAAAAGTTCATACTTTTTTAGTCCGAAATTTAATCGGCAATAGTAAAACTGAACAATCTTTATAAAATCTATGTTTATCCTCTATCATAATAAAAAATGAAAAAAGAGAGGAAGAAAAGCATGACCGTCACCATAAGTGAGAGTAAAAGAAAAGGAGGAAAGCGTTTAAACCCTGGGAAACAGTTCGAGAAGGACTTCTATGCCTCTGTTTCAGAGAAGGGGTACCTATTTGTCTATAGATTAAAAGATGACAATTTAGGCTTTGCAAACGTGAAAAATCCCTGTGATTTTATCTTATATAAAAAGCCAAACATCTACCTTTTAGAATTGAAGAGTCACAAAGGAAAATCCATTCCATTTGGAGCCATCCAATCCTATCAAATCGAATCATTGTACCGATTCAGCAACATAGATGGTGTAAAGGCTGGATTTGTATTCAACTTTAGAGATATGAATGAGACATATTTTGTAGAGGCTGTATCTGTGTATCATTTTTATCATGAAAGGAAACGGAAGAGTTTTTCATTGAACTGGGTAAAAGAAAATGGAAATGCTATTTCGCAGGAGCTTAAAAGGACAAGGTTTAAATACGATTTGGGCGAGCTACTTAAATAGTATAGGAGGAAGAGAGGGGGAAGAATCAATTGAAAATGGAATAAATCTTCGATTGAACACCTTTTCCTATTACCTTATAAATTTTGCAATTGCGTACGCTATACGGTTTGTTATGATTAAGTCAAGAATTTGCAGAGGGGGCAGGAAATGAGGATTACATCAGTCATCCCCACAAGAAATTTCAAATTACTATTGGTTTTCGACATGCAAGAATATCGCATAGTGGATATTCGAAAATTTTTAAAAGATGATAGTGGTTTATTGGCTGAGGTCAGAGACGATTTGGAGTTGTTTTTACAAGTTACCCTGGATGATATTGCTGGGACAGTGTGTTGGCCTAATGGAGTAGATTTTGAACCCGCTTTACTGTATCAAGAATGTATGGATGTCGATTTTCCCTAAGACAAAAAATATCCCCTTATATCGATTCAGGTGATATACTTAATACATCGATATTTAGGAGGTGTTCCGTTTGAAACGGGAATGTATAGCATGTTGTATTGATTTCAGGTTGGCAAATTTAAAAATTGAACATAGTAAATGTACGTAAGACGTTGAAGTATAGCGGTGACTATATTCAACGTCTTTTTATTTTTGCCTATAGTCAAAATGACAGATAGCTATCAGTATGTATGTAGATTTATCAGGAGGCTTAGGAGATGGAGAACAGTATTGATTTTACTTTTAATAAAGCTATGGTTGTTGATGAAAGGGATTCTGAATGGATACAACAAACACAATCTGTTGTGCAGCTTAGAGATTTCGGATTTGATGGAGAAGAGGCATTTTTAGCTAAAAGAGAAGAACTTTTCGATATTTTATTGGAAAGATGAGGGGGATTATTCAATGGATTTTTAAATTGAAGGGAGGTGAGATAATGTTAGCTTTAGCTGTTGTAAGTATTTGTACCATGATTTTAATTTTTATTATGGCCTTACTATCTATTTTTATAATTTATAAGAGTGGAACAAGTAAACGGAGGAATTTGAACGATGGTAATTTAAATATTCAATAACTAAGTGAAAAGAGTGATATTGTGGTACAAATTAACAGAAATAAGAAACATAAAACTAATAGAGTTAAATGTAGTGTACCGAATATGGGTTTTAGCGTCTCAAAGGATAATGAACGAATAATAGCAATGATAGAGGAACGAGAAAAAAGGCGAGTTCGATTTTGTCATTCATTATTTTTCTTGTACTGCAGTATCCTATTTTTTGTATTAATAATGGCGATTTTAGATTGAAAAAAGGCAATGAATTAATTCAATTGAAAATTACTTATGAATAAGAACTCAGAAGAAATTGAAATTTTCTTAGGAACTGGTGAAACATATAAAGACATGGAGTTAGATGAATTTCAAAAAGAAATAAAATTATTTTGGGAAAGAGCAGATATCTGTGGAAGGTGTGATAATACGATGAAAAAGGATGAAGGAAAGTTACAGGAAGAAATGAAAAAAAGAATAATGGAGGTAGACCCATTCGATGGCGATTTTCCGGACGGAATCTACGCTATACCACGCCCTCCTGGTGAACCAAAAGTAAAAGTACGTGCATTAGCGAATTATTGTAAAGAAAAGGGGGTAGAGCCTAAGGACTTAAGTCCAGAAGAGATGGAAAGATTTCTTGTTTACTAAAACGTGAATTAAGAGGGGATATTCGAAAATGTTAATATAGCATAGGATATCCCCGATATAGCAATTAAACAAGGATTCTTATCGTTTTTTATACAAGATGGCTATTTATTCTTCGTTAAATAAAGGTGTTAGTGTAAATTTTATCTCTCCGGATGCTACTCTATCAAGATGCCACCACCATTCTTCAAGTGGTTCTTTAGACAATTTAAAATCATAAATTTCTTCAATATGATTTGCTATTTTTTTTGCATTTTTAATTAAATTCAAATCGTAACTGTATAATTTGATTTTTTCATCGTTCGTAAATGTGTACAATTCCCTTTCGATTTGACTTCTCATATGTAAAAGATACGTACCTTCAAATGGGCTTACCTCAATGATGTCATCAATATCTCGTCCATACATCTCGATTTCTTTGTTAATATCAAACATCACAACACACATCCTTTATCAGTAATAATGTTTATAAATAGGGAAGTATTTAAAGTATTTAAGGTTTTGGAATGCATTACCTTTCTAAATCCCTTGTATTTAACTTTATTCTCACTTTTGACGATGAGTTTAAATACTCCTGCTGTTACTACTTGATGAAATCTAAGTATATTATTCGGAAAAATGTTAATTGAATAAATATCGACAATAGTTTAGTATAATATATGGTAATTTTGGTTGTATTTTAATTTATAGGTTTAGTCTTATATACTTACCAATATGTTATCATATTTTCTGTTTTATAGGAGGAAAGTTTTGTGAAAAAGTTAGTAACGTACATAACGGTGGTTTTAGTTTTATTCAGCAGTTTAACGTTTATGCAAAAAGCAAATGCTCAAACTACTACATTTTATGATGTTCCAAAAACACATGGAGCTTATAAAGAGATTACCTATTTAGCAGAACGTGGTGTAATCAAGGGATACCCTGATGGAACATTTAAACCAAGTGCAAACATCACTCGACTACAAGCAGTTCGTATGTTATTGCGTAGTAAAGGTATTACAGATTTTTCAAACGTTTCAAATCCTGGATTTGCAGATGTGAAACCTGGACAAGATGGCTATGAAGAAATTGCTAAAGCAGTTGAGTTAGGCATTATTAGTGGTAAAACAAATGCTCAAGGGCAAAAAGTGTTTGAACCTTCAGGGAACTTAACACGTGGTCAAATGGCAAAAATTCTTTCAATCGCTTATGAGTTTGAAGGATATGCTGATAAAGGCTTCTCAGATGTACCAGTTTCACATTGGGCATATGAATATGTTCAATTGTTAGCTAATAACAAAATTACATTTGGTTATAGCAATGGTAAATTTGGTGTAAATGACTTTATTACACGTAGTCAATTCTCTCTTATGATGGCTCGTACACTGGATGAAACATTCCGTGTAGAACCTGAAGCTCCAAAACCAACAAAACCACCTACAGGTACAACATACCCTGATGGATGGACTGCACCAGTATTAAGCTCTAAATGGAGTTCTGATTCAGCGAAAAACTTTGAAACTCTACAAAATGAGTTAGGTTTTACTAACGGTGGTCACTTCTATGGTATTGAAGGTGCTTCACGTGCTATCGTTGTAAATGGTGGAGACAGTCAAAATGAGGTAACATTCTCATTCTATATGTGGGATGGAGATGCTAATGGTCAAATGCCACAAGCATATCGTGTTCCTATTGTAGCAAAAGAGTTATTTAAACTTTACTTTGAAGGCGATGCTGATAAAGTGTGGAATTACTTTAATAAAAATGACATTCCAGAAACATTCACTGCAAATGGTCGCACTGTTAAAGCCACATATATTGAGATAGAGGGCAACTTATATCTTCAAGTTGGTAAAAAGAAATAATTAAAAAAGCTAAGAGGCAAAAGAACAAGGGATAGAAGTGCAAAGAAGGTTAAAGGGGCTTAAAGGAATTATAAAATAATGGATTTTCTGATTAATTCTTTATAATATACAAAATTATAGTATTTAGATAAGAGACAGGATATATTAGCTTATTCCTGTCTCTATAGGTAATCATATTAATATAGTCGTAAAGTAATACTATCCTCTTGGTGGATAAGGGTCGTTTCCGTAACTATTTTTTTCACGGATTCGTCCTTGTTTATTGTGTATAAGCAATTCAGAATTTTGGTTTATGGCGATATCTCGACCATATTGAATAGCTTCATGTTGTGTATTGAATATTTTAGTAGCTTTCGAATTGCCTGCTCCTTTAACCTGAAAACCGCCATTTGGATGCGGTGTAATATGTTGATTTTTCCCCATTACATTATCTCCTTGTCATTTAAAATTGTGGGAGGGGAACGTATTATCCTCTGTCTATTTACTACATTTTGTATTATTATTTACTTAGATATTTTTAACGCATGCTCTTAGTTGTTCTGCAAAACAAATAAGGGCTTTTTTATTTTAATTTTCTTTTTAGTTCACGTTCGAGTTTCTGAACTTCTCTTTTTACCTGCTTGTCCATCTCTCTATTTATTT
The DNA here is from genome assembly GCF_006864135.1 of Lysinibacillus sphaericus. Classification (GTDB taxonomy): domain Bacteria; phylum Bacillota; class Bacilli; order Bacillales_A; family Planococcaceae; genus Lysinibacillus. The sequence goes on from NZ_SADV01000007.1 coordinate 211,961, forward strand.
TTCTTATGGCACTATTTAACTGTGATTTATTTACCTTTATCTTAACCATGTACTTCACCTCCTGTTTATTTGGATTGAAATTATAATTCCCCCACAATTTAGTATTATAGCAGTTAAGATTCTTTGTATCAATATATAGTGTTAAATAAAATTTATACAACTATATGTTGTGTTTTGTGTTTAGTCTTTAATGGCCATAATTTTTCATTTATATTTCAAATTATCGTGTAAAAAATGGGGGTAGAACGAAAATGTAAATAAAATTTAAGTATTTTAATGATAAGAATGGAAAATTATTATTCATCCTGGCATGTTTATATAGCTGAAGACAGGAGTCCGATTAAGCCACAAGAAGAAAGGTTATTTATTCCAATAGAGTTTGTTTTATAAATGTATTGTGATAATGCATGAAAACTCCCATAGTTATTAACTAATCATAATATATTAGTAATTGCCCATAATCATTTCATAAACGTTATGAAAGTGTTCATACTTTCCAAGGTTATCAAAGGAGCACTAAAAACCAATGGTTCTTACCTATTTCATAACCATTACGTCAAAGTTATGAAAATGTTCATACCTTTTCCGGTTTTGTGTATGGCAGAAAGTAGTACAAAATCAAATAGAGCTGATGAATTGAACAAAAATATTAGAGAAAGCAAATAGAGAGTCTAAAATTGACTCTCTATTAAAATAAATTATTGATTAAATCGATATCTTCTACAGAAAGATTATCTTTACTTTCATTAGAATTGATTGTGACAGGCTGTAAAAACTCTTGGTTTTGAAGTAGTTTATACATTATTTGTTCTACCTGTGACTTTAAATCTAAAGGTGAATGTTCACTATTCATATCAGCTTCTATTAACTTGCAGAGATAACTACTGATATTTTCTTTTGATTTAATAAACTCATAGATATGAACAGAATTTTGCTTAAAACTAATGGAAACCTTGTATTTAGACAAGTTTCTTCACTTCCAGTATTCTAAAGAAACTTAGCACATTAGCATACTGACTGTCTTGTTCGATTACTGCATTTGGGAATTGTCTTAGGATTTCCTCTTTCAGTAAAAGAGAGCCCCCACCACAAAAAGTAATAGAAATATTGTTAAAGGTAATACTACGTGATTTGGCAAAGTTAAATATCTCTGTAACATGTGTTTCGATAAGTTTATGAATAATTTCTTTGCTTTCCTCTTGTTTCCTCCCATTTGTGTATAGGTAGCCTTCTTTCAAAATATGTTCAACGTCTGCATCAGAGACAGTGATACCATAGTGTGAAGCCATCTTTTCAGCTACTTTGGAGCGTAGTATATTAATTCCACTATTACCTATAACCATAGAATCCAACATAGGCACAAGCCCTTCAAACATGCAATAATTAGAATTCAATCCCCTATATCGATGATAAGGCTCCGTTTTAATTTAAATTCATTTATACGTTGATAAATGGGACCCGTTCCTTCTGGTAATAAAATAATCTTATCAATTCGGAAAATAAATGCCTTGCGATTCACACGGAGTGAAATGGTTTTTTGTTGATTCTGTATAAATTGCTCGTATTTCGCTTTCAGAACCGAATTTTTATAGATATTAAGTGGGACATTTACTGCGAGGCGAATATTTGGAATGCCAATGTTCTTACTGTCTATTTGGGTAAGGTACTTTGTTATCGCAAGATATATACATAGTAAGTGTTCTATAGAGTGTTTGGATATATCATAGTTAGATTGTGCCTCCGAGTTCATATCCCCAATCAAAAAGGTTTTCCCATCTAACTCAACAATTTGATTGGTTGGTGTTAACTCTACCCCCAGGTCTTGAACCTCTTGTACTAAAGTTCTAAATTTATATTTGTGTAAATTGCCATTAATCGAAAAAACACTTTTTGTCGTGTGTTTGCCACTGTCAACAGCAATTGCAAAATGATTATTCATAATATTTGAAACCTCCTTAAAATGTTATTTTTATATGATAAGCAGATGAGGGAGAATAATTCCTACATATCGTACTAACTATGTCGAACATGGTGCGAAGTAGTGAGATAAAGGCCGAATCTCATTCAATATAGGGTAAAGCATATTGTGAGGTGTCAGACGTTATAGAACCGATAATCTATGTAGTATTTTTGCTCCTGTTGGTATGTTAGAGATAGCATAAAAAAGGAGAGAAATAGTATTGAATAAAGTATTAAATAGTTATGATTTTGATGAATTACGTCAACAAATTGAGAATAAAGAAAAATGGAATAAAGAAGCTTTCACGGTGTTTCCTTATGAAGCTGGGAGTGGAAAATCGAGAGAAAGTCAACATTTTTTAGGGGAAATGACGAAGAATTATTCGCATAAAGCTATCTATATACAGCGCTTTGTAAAAGATAATCAATTAGAAGAAGCTGTGAATCGTATCAACGAATTCGCTGGCAGGGATGTAGCTGTTGGTATTACAGGTGAAGATAATAAAAAGAAAAATGGATTAGACAAGGCGAAAGGAGCACAAATTATTGTGTGTAGTCACTCAATGTATAAGCAGTTCTGTCGAGGGTTACACACAGAATTACTAAAAGAGCGTGAGGTTTTAGTAGTAGATGAATATATTGATTTAGTGGAGAGAATCTATATAACCCTTGAAGATATGGCTTCTTTATGGAGTGATTTTGATTTATATGAACAAGGGAGAGAAATGGTAGCATTAGCTGAAATATTAAAGGAGAGATACTATCATTATTCTACATTGTTGAATGCAGTTAATAAACAAGAAATATTTTATTTAGATTTTCAAGATACTATCTATGCAAAATATAAGAGAGTTGTAGAATCATTAATTACCTCTGTTCATGATAAGGTACAGAAACAATTACTAATAAAAATCCAAAATTTATTGAAAAATGGCGGACTTTTTTATGAAAACTGCTTTCATACTTTCGAAGATATCTCGTTCTATCTTTTAGAAAATAATATAATTTTAGATGCGAATGGAAACTTTGATGCTACTTATCAACTCCACCAAGATATTTTCCATGTTAAAAATCAACCTCCTGTATTTAACTATTCTCAAACCATATTGAAGCATTTCAATATAAATACGAGTAAAGGACAGTTAGAAAAATATCTTAATTTTTATGAAAAAATGTTAGAGGTAATTGAATTCAACATTGGGAGCAAGATTTTATTTGTTACGGAAAAAGATAGTGTAAGAACGGTACAAGAGGCGTTGTTAATTAAGTATGCTCATATAGGCGATACAATAGAAGAGATAGAGTCACATTTCGATATAAAGTTTGAAATAGAGTATTTTGGTAATATTATCGGAAGGAATGATTTTCGGGATTTTGATAAGGTGGTTATTTTGAAAACACCAAACTATTCCTATTTAGACTATGCGTTGAAATTCTTTTATCTCAGAACGAAAAGTAGAAAGCCTATGGAAAATATTTGTATTTTTGAGAATCAGGATGTTGAGGCGATAAGGAAGACAGCCGTGGCAGGGGAAATATATCAAGCCATTAAACGAATTAATCGAGATATGAAGAAAAACGCTCAAATCTATCTTTTTTGCGATAGTAATGAGGAAGTAGATATCGTGAGGCAACAATTAAAAAATGTGCAATATGTAAAGCAGGAAATACTCTTCGTAGAGAAGGGGGAAAATGGAAAGAAAGAAGGGCAGTCTAAATTGGTAGAGAAAATCAATAGGGTGCAGGATGCCTTGCTTGAGTATGTTCACTCTAATATAGATAGTATTCGGAAGAAGGACATTCGAAGTCAAGCGAGTATTGCAGATAAATCTGAGTTCTCTAAAATTCTAAAATATCTTGAGCCGTTCCTGACCACCTACCATATTGAAAGTAAGGGGCAAAAATTTATTTTAAAACATGATACAGAATCTAAAGATGTCAGTTGAGGCATCTTTTTTGTTTTTAATGTTGTTTTACACACTCGTTTGAAAAAAAGAATGATGAAATATTATATTTGATGTTTAAAAAAGTTGTATTTCTCTCTTATATAAGGGAAAGAGACTCAATACAACTTTTATTTTTTAATGTAACAAAAAAATTTAGGAAAATTTCAATCACCAGAGTACCTGTTAATTATTGATAACCCTTGTTTTATAGGGGGATTTGGCTACTACATATATAATGTCATATTGTAGATTTTTGTTCATGCCATGTGAATAATAACCGTTGTAATCAAAAACATAATTTGGAGAAGTTTTGTTTTCCCAGCATATTTATTTCCTTTTAACAGTGCGTAGACAAATTTGGTAAGGAACATAATATATCTGGAGAGATGGGGATATTGGAGAACTGCAATACTTTTGTGGAATTATAAACAGCTTGCTGTTTTGTTAGGAGTGGTTTTTCAATTATCTTGGGATATGTATATAATTTGACATTTATCTGTGACTGGGTGAAGTGCAATAATCTATAGTAACAAATACTAAGTGTATTGTGTTATCAATTGTTCACAGGTGGATAACCATAACTATTGCCAAAAATATAAATTCTAAATATCTAAGATAAATAATAAAAAACCACTTCTAATAAAAAACATATGGGGATTACTGTATCCTCCAGTATTCCGTTTGAACGGATACACATAATTTCAAGATGCATTGGTAAGGTTTTAAACAGCTTGCTGTTTAGTTAAAAGTGGTTTTTGTTTTTTTAATTAAGTGTTTTGACTTTTAGATTTAATTTGAAATTCGGGTTTGTTTTTCACACTATATAGGTTTATGTTTTCAAAAAGTTGTTATACTCATCAAACCATTGATACTATTGGGTTCAGAAGACTTTACATTGAAAAATAATTTCCCTAAAAATCATGTTTTTTATAGACTGTATGGATTCAAAACATTCCCTTTTTCGAACGAGTGTGCAAAACAATATTAGCTGCGTGTAAGTGAGCAGTTATGAAGATAAACAATGAAATAACAATTTTATTAGAGACGGGCTAAAGTGATAAATATAGCTTTGTATAATTATCCAAAACTCGTTGACGAATTATTTAGGTTGTGTTAAATTTATTTCACGGAAAAACTACTTAGATATAATCGTTGACTTTAGTCAACCTTCTTTTATTTACTTTACTTAAACTTTACTTATAATAAGTGAACCAGTCTAACTGGATTACTTGAATGTACTTTACTTAGAAATTTAATATCTATAACCATGATTCAATGGGACAAGTGTGTCCTACTGAATTAGTTGAAAGGGGATAGGTCTATCCTTTGGTTATAGAAATTTTCTATGTAAATGTTTAATCACATTCAAGTAATCCAGTTTTTTTGTTGTTCTTTGAAAATTTTATAGTGATTTACTTTATCAGTGAAATAGGAGCCATTACAATGTCAGCACCTTTACACCAAAATTTACATAATCGGAGGAAAGATATGAATAGTTTCAAAGAAGAATTTCGAGGTTTGTTATTAAAAAGGGAATGTGTCAAACTACCTTGAACAGTTTTCACATTTCGTAAACTTTGTTCCTTTTATAAAATAAATATACAAGTGAACAAGCCACTTTTTTGAGTAGATTGAAATTAGAAATGAATTAGAGGAAATAACGATATGAAAAAACTTCTGGTATTAAAACTTAATGACGTGCAACAAGGGTATAGTGGCGATTTCTATTCCGAACAGTTCGATTGCATTTTAGAAGAAGGCGAAGATAAACATATTTCACAAACAGATTATTTTTGGACTAATAGTCATTTCATTGTAGATACCGAAAGAGATATAGATGTTAATTTGCCTAATATCCAAAAGGCAATACAGGCTGGGGCAACAATAGAAACAATGTACTATGTTGACCATTTGTTTCAATCGATTGACTGGTACTGGTATAACTTTGACGAATGGATAGGAGCTGAGGGGTTTGAAGAATGTGTAGAATATGGAGAGGAACATGGAATTATCTTTAAATTAAAAAGTGATGCTATAAAATATCAGGCATTTCTGGACTTTTATAAATTTAGTAACTTTATTAAAAAAGAAGAGGCTCTTCGCATTTTGGAAAACGTAGATTTGGAGTATGAAGCAGAACGTATTCTTAAGATACGAAAAAACATTCAAAACAAGGGGTTGTTTGTTATTTATATTTGAATGACGGAAGGATTTACTATAGTGAAGATAGAGAGCTGGGTGATTATGAAATAGAAATAATGACAATTGACAAATATCACAACTGTTTTGGTAAAAGAGAAGACTATTATAAGCCTTTATTAGAAAAATACTATAAAAAGAGAACGGATAGATTAGAAGAAGTATATGGTGAACTAAAAGAGCACAAAGATATGCTCGAAGAAAAGCTCGAAGAAATACTGAATTAAGCCATTAGGAAACAGCCAAACTATCCAATACTGTATTTGAAAGATTGAAGAAGTTGAACAAGAGTTATAGGAATATACTAAGTTATATATAGGAAAAATTTATGAAATACTGGAGGAGAAATATATTGGAAATTCAATTTAAAGACCCAAAAAAGTTAAAACTTTATGAAAAATGTATGGAATTAAACGACCTCATTTTCACATTTGTAAGAAGTAATAGTTTTAAGGAAATAGGGTCACTGAAATCACAGATTATTCGTTCAGGTACAAGTATTGGAGCTAATTTAACTGAAGGTAACGTTCAAATTTATCCTTTAAAAGAGTTATCTTTTTATAATAATGCTTTAGGAAGTGCACACGAAACTTTATATTGGTTAGAAGTTTTTTGTAAAAATAGATATTTAACCGTCCGACAATGTGAGGATGCTAATATAGTATTAAAGGAAATCATATTGATGTTAATGGGGATGATGAAGAATGCGAATTCCAAAATTGAAAAGGGAAGTTAAAAAATAGATATAGTATTTGAATTACTTCGTATCCTTGCAGGATTGAATTATAGAAGAGGATTTATTAAAATGGCTAATGTAAGCATCGTGTACTATTTTTAGACTCTGTTTAAAATGATTATTGCTAAATAAAATAATAATTATAGGCTTTGACTATCAATAAAAAACGACATTTTTTTGTTGATTATAGTCAAAGCCTATTTATTTTAGTCTTTTTGTAACAATATATGATTAATTATTAAAGGTAATTTTTATGCCATTTTGGGCACTTTTAGCTTTAATGTAGAAATAATTCAGACCATCATCGTAATATTCTTCGTAACTTACAATATGAGCATCGTCGCATTGCGTTATTAGTTCAGAATTAATTTCAATATCTTGATTAAGCAAATTAATACTCTCAATAAATTTTTTAGAGTCAAATCCAAATTCTTTTTTATTTCTAACTATTTCTTCAACAAAATCTTCATGATTCATTATTTCTTCGTAAAATATTAAATCTTTTGTTGTAAAAAATGCAGTATCTATTAGTATATGTTTTTTTGTCATATGCAATTTAAGTAGTTCAATTTTTTTAATAGTGTCTTCTGAAAAATCAATTTTAAAATCTCTAAATATTACATGGTAATATTGTTGAATTTCCTTCAATGTTTCAATTATTTTAAAAACTACTACTAATTCTTCCCTAACTACAATATTTTCTAAAGGATTCATTTGAATAATTTTAATTTCTTGTCTTTCTTCATTAAGATAGGTAAATAAGGGTTCATTTCCTTTTAGAAGGGTCAATAGAAAACTCATGGTTTCTTCTAAGTGTTTTAAGCTTTTGTATTTTTTTAAAGTGAAATTAAATTTTTGTTGTGTATAATTTAACTCTAATTGTATTCCTGGATGAGAGAGTTTTAATAAAGTAGTCCCAAATCCATTGAAAATTTCTATAGAAACGTCTGAAAGAACTTCACCTGTACCTTTAAAATATAAATCCGATTTAAATTTTTTTAGTGGTAAAGGGACAACTTTCATGGTTAAAATACTCCCACTTGTGGGAATAGATATTCCTTCGAAATGTGAGTGCATGTTAATAATTTTATCTCCAGAAATTTCAAATGCATTAAAATTGGAATCCTTTAACATATCGAAGAAGTTAATTCCTTGAAACTTTATATCTAAGTTTAATTTTTTATTATTATCAAAAGTACCAAGTGAACTTAATATTGAACCATTTGATGTAGTTTTAATAGTTGCATCTAATGCATATCTTTTCTCTAAGATTCTTAACCCTATTTCTTTATCTATTTTATTGATGATAATGTCTTCTAAAAGTTTTTTTTTATTTCCTCATGAAGTTTTTCAATAAAAACTTCACCAGTCATATCAATATAATTAACTTTTTTTTGATTTAAACGATTTAGTATGTGAGGAGGAAGACCAGGTGCAACTAAAAAGGGTTCTTTTTGAAAACTACCTATATCTTTTATCACATTATCAAATAAGAAATCAATGTTTTGGTCCGAAAGACTATAACCCAAAAAGATGATTGTTTTTTCTGCTAATAAAGTTTTTATTTTATTCCATAAAGGTTTATCAGTGTTTCTAAAGAAATTAGTGTAATCTGAGTTTGTAAGGACAATTGATTCGGGTACATTTATATCTCCATGAATTTTATATAGTCGTGTTCTTTTGTTAGCTAAAGGCAATTGTGTGTCAGATACAATAGTAGAAAGTTCTCGACCATAAGATTCTTCAAATAATTTATCATAGTTTGTTGTTACAATTAAATCTATTTGAGGTATTTCCGATACGAGCTTATGTGCCCAAAGTGATTTAGGTTCAACATCTATAGCATCTTGTAATATCTGATGTAATTCATTTCGTGAACCGTTACGCATATCAACAAATGTACCAGCAACATCTGAAAGTGATTGATTATTAAAATAGCCTTTTTCCTTTTCAGAACAACTATTAATAATTAATTCCCTCAGAGTATGTGCACTTGGCATACCTGCATATAGGGAGAATCCAGCACCAACCCATAAAACAACATCATTATCTCTAACTTTTTCTACTACTCTTTCGAAACTCATATGTACCCCCTATAAAGATATTTTAAAGCAGTATAATACATTTAATATTATACTGTTAATATGTTCTAATTAATAGAAATTGAATAATTATTATAATATCCTAATCGATTTTAATTCAAAAATGAAATTTATTGAGTTAGGTGGTGTAGGTATAGAGAAGGAATATTTGGCTATAGTTAAGTCCTTTCTATAAATAATAGAAGTAAACTTGTTAAAGGAGCTAACGAAATATGACACAAATTACAGGAAACGCAATAATTGTACGTACTCTTTTTAATAATCGTTATACAGTACAGTATTATCAGCGTGAATATAATTGGGAACGAAAGCAAGTTGAAGAGTTGATTGAAGATTTAACCAGTGAATTCTTGGAGTATTATCAGTCAGGCGATACCCAACGGGATGTTATGCAATATGGGAGCTATTTTTTAGGTCCCATCATTCTGACTAACGATAATGCCATAATAGATGGGCAACAGCGTCTTTCTTCCATAACGTTGTTACTTATTTATTTGAATAATTTGCAGAAATACTCAACTTACCCCAAAGTAAATATTGATAACTTAATTTATTCTGAGATGTATGGGCAAAAAACATTCTGTATTAATGTTGAAGAAAGGGAAGCTTGTTTAGCAGGACTTTTCGATAATGGAACTTATGATATTACTAATGAAACATCAGAAAGTGTAATTAATTTATTTAGCCGTTATAAAGACATTGAAGAACTTTTTCCAGATGAAATAAAAAGAGGAGCTCTCCCTGTGTTTATCGAATGGATAATTGATAATCTTGTTTTCATTGAAATAAAAACTACTTCTGAACAAGATGCTCATAGAATATTTGTAACGATGAATGATAGGGGATTGAGGCTTACTACTACAGAAATGCTTAAAGGTTATCTTCTTTCAGAGATTAGCGACAATAATATAAGAAACAGGGCAAATGATTTATGGAAAGACAGAGTGTTAAGATTAAAAGAAATTGAAAAAGATGGAGATACCGACTTTATTAAAAATTGGTTACGAGCACAATATGCTCAAACAATAAGAGAAGGTAAAAAGGATTCTGCAAACAAGGATTTCGAAATTATCGGAACAACCTTCCATAAATGGGTTAGGGAAAAGAAATCACTAATAAACTTAGATAAAAGTGTGGATTTCGAAAAGTTTATCTTAAATGAATTTAATACTTTTTCAGACATCTTCATTCGATTAAAAGAATATTCCAACACGTTTAATAAAGAATATGAATATGTTTATCATAATGCGGATAGAGGTTTTACCTTACAGTATCAAATCATCCTGGCATCTATTGATAAGGGTGATACAATCGATATTATCAACAAAAAAATACGTTTAGTTTCTTGCTTTATTGACCAGTTTATTGCAATACGTGTATTTAACTTTAGAACAGTGGATTACTCTTCTATAAGATATACTATATTTAATTTAACCAAGAAAATTAGAAGAAGAAGTATTGACGAACTTGTCCTCATTTTTAAAGACTATTTAGCTGGGATGGACCAGACATTAGAAGGGATAGACAGCTTCTATTTAAATCAATTTACACGAAGATATATGCTACATATTTTATCAAGGATGACTTACTATGTGGAAGAAAGTTGTGGGATAAATAGCAGTTTTGTAACCTATGTCAATCGTCAACAAAAAAATCCATATGATATTGAGCATATATGGGCAGATGATTATACTCAAGCCAATCATCAAAATGAATTTTCAACGGAGGAAGAATTTAAAACGTTTAGAAATCGATTTGGAGGATTGTTAATTTTGCCAAAGGATAAAAATAGAAGCTATCAGAATATGGAGTACAGTAAAAAAGTTTTGAAGTATGATAGTGAAAACCTATTGGTAAGAACTTTAAATGCTAACTGTTACAGTAATAATCCTTCATTTTTAAGATTCATGCAGAATAACAATTTGCCATTCAAACCATATGCATATTTTAACAAAGCAGATTTAATGGAAAGACAGGCGTTGTATAAAGAAATTTGCAAAAATATTTGGAGTATTAAATTGTTTGATGAAATTGCTAACTCTTAAAAAATTTTTGTATAACAAAAAGGTGTGTAGATTTCAATCATTTTCTTAAATGATTAAAACCCTTAATTCTTAAGACTTTGTTTAAGTGCTTAAATGATTGAAAAATGCGAATTAATTTGTGAATAAAAGTTTGGAACCTGAATTATTTTATAAAATTAGGATACAAACCGAGAGCGGAATTAGGAAAGTAATGTCAGGAAGAATGCTTGAACTACTTTTTGGGAAGCGTAAAAGTGCGATTAAAAAATGTCTTTAAAATAAGAAAAAATAATGATAATATGACAATGAAGATGATTACGGTCTAAGTTCGTCAAAAGAACGAATCCCTAACAATTTGAAAAATTGCCTTCACACCCTATAAAGCCTGAATTAAAAGCAGGATAGAGCAACGGCCTTCTAAGCCGTCGGTCGGGGGTTCGAATCCCTCCTGGGACGTATCAAGGTTCAGATAGAACAAGTTTGAACCAACTGAAAAGCGCTTCAAACCTTTTATTATCAAGGGTTTGAAGCGCTTTTGCTTTTTTGAGAATACGAAAGAAAAGGATAGAAAATGAAAAGTTTCTACACATTTTCTACACAAGAAAATGTTCATAAAGATGCTAGTTGTCTGTTCTAAATTGAATCCCTTTATTTTATACTGATTTCACCACACTCAATGTATTTTGTTGCATTTAACCTTTATAGGGTTATCCACATGAAATTAGTAAAGTTTTCACTAAACCACTTTTTAATGTCATTCTTCTTCTGGAATGATTCTTTTGTAAATTAGAATAATTTATATAAAATACGGGAAGAAATATATGTAAAGTGTTGGAGTTGATAGTGTATAGAAATTTACTGCTACAGCTGTTGTAAAAAGCATATTGCATACCTAGATTATTTAAGAATACTTGGTAATCACGTTTGGTAATAAGTTTAATAGGTGTCTCCTTGAAGTAATCAAGTAACTTTGTATAAACAGCTCTATAGGAGTTTAGTGTTATTTGAGAAATATCACTTTTATAAATAGTAAACCAATCTTTGAAATACTCAGTAAAAGCAATATTTTTAGCAAAAGGTAAATTACCTTTTGCTAAATCTGCCTCAATATGTGCTGCCGCAATAGAAGCTTCTTTTTTCGTTCTAAATCCACCTTTTCTTATAGGTTTATATTTTCCCTCGAATGTTCTGCTGACAGTGTACTGCCAAGTAGATCCACGTTTAGTGATACTAGCCATAACCTGCTCCTTTCTATTTAGATAAGGTTATAAGCATTGACAGTATTGTAACTTTTTATAAGAAGTAAAGAAATTTTCAAGTGAACTTTCTAGCTCCCAAAAATATCGTTGAAGTGTTCATCGAGAAACTTTGCCATTTGTAATGCATGCATGCTCCAAGGTTCACCTTTTTTTGAGGATAATAAACAAAACCTCCACAGCTAATATCTAGAATAGATTTGAAGCGCGGGTTATATAATACATTTTGTTTAATCCAGTCTTTTTTACGCCCCATGCGGTTCTCTAAATCCATCATGGACCAATATACACCTAGTAGGTTTGCTTTTTTTAATTCCTCAAGTTCCAATTTTTCAATTATAACTTGTGATTCAGGTATAATGATTAATAGTTGGACACTTAGTTTTTGTTGCAAATATTATTCTCCTTTCTTTTTGGAGTAGGGGAACCATAATGCTACATATAGTCTTATATCAGTTATATTCTATAGATTATATTTGACGATATTCCCACTCAGTAAGGTAACTTTTTGAATATCCAAGCGACTTGGATCCATTACACAGGGTTAAATGGTTTTATGAGTGATTAAAATATATTGGATAAATTATATTTAGATTCATTTTCTTGCAATTCTTTCATGACCTTTATTCTTTATTTGAATTAAGCCTAATATGAAAATAATTTGTTTTATCACACTTTATTTTTTTCGTTAAATTAGTATTTTTCTCTAGTTCATTTTTCGAATTGAGTTCCAACTCCCATTGTTTTAATATTTCTAAAGCATTCTTACGTTGCTTTTTTAATTGAAAATGATCGTTGTTATACAAAATAACCCTCCTAATAATTTCTTCTTAAGAGAGTTTCTAAATTATATTTAATATTTACATTTGGCCAATTTATTGGCCAAAAATTAATTAATAGCCTTCATTTAATATAGAGGTTGATCAATTCATTAAATAGATAAAATAAGTTGATAAAAATTTCTTTATATCTTTCCAAAGTTGCTTATATGCTAGTAAGATATTTAGTTTTAATTATCCCGAAATATAAATGTCAACACCAATATGTACATTTTCGCTCGTTTAAGGATGTACAAAATTACTCGTTTTCCGAGGTTAAATGATGCTTTAATCGGTATGAATCGCCGACAATTGAGACCACGCTTGCGTGATGTAAAATACGATCTAAAATCGCATTCGCTAATTTCGGTTCAGGAAAAATTTCATCCCATGATTTGAAGTTCACATTCGTTGTGAAAATCGTGCTACGTTTTTCATAACGTGCATCAATGAGCTGGAAAAA
>NZ_SADV01000071.1 GCF_006864135.1 Lysinibacillus sphaericus
CGATTTTGAACAGGAAGCGCCTTATTTCTGTCTCTATTCCTTATTCATTTTCATTTAGTAGCTTTAATATCCGTTTCAAATTGACAGCGAATATCGTTGTAGCACCTTGAATTTCCATGCCAAATAGACCCGCAGTCGATGCCGTATCGTACCCGTGTCCGTTTTTTAATTCACTATTCTTCGCTTCTACTTTGTAGCGATTTGCGGCTAATTGCTTAAATGCTTCCGTATTTTGAAATGCCTCTTGTTCGGCATGTGTATCCGACTTAATTGTGACAGAATATGTTTTACTTTTTGCGCCTTCTTTATAACAGCCCTCTCTCATTGGACATACTTTGCATTTTTCAATGTCAAAATAATATGTCTGACTTTGACTCTTACTCGTTCCTTTTTTACCCGTA
>NZ_SADV01000008.1 GCF_006864135.1 Lysinibacillus sphaericus
TTATATTCATTTTTATAATTACTATCGTTATCAGAAACGATTAAACGGCTTGAGTCCGTTAGAATTCAGGACTCAAGCCGCTTAATACATTTTTTATTATTTCCACTGTCTACTTGACGGGGTGCAGTTCATTTTGAGTACCTGGGCTTTTAGATCTTTTTTTTTTTCATAATATGATTCGACATAGTCAATACCTGTAGCAGTAATACTTACCGCTACACTATCGTCCATATTATCTATATTAATATATCCAGATGTTACAAGGTAATGATAAGCTAAGTGTTTTTCACTATTCCGTTCTCCATATAATTCATTAATTTTACTAATTAAACAATTATTTTGAGTAGGTGCAACAAAATGAAGATTATAGAGTTGTTCTAAAATCTCTAACCTTATTTTCTTTCGTTCTTTCATAGCATTAACATCTATCATATTTCTAACATCCTTTTTTGTTTTATCAAAAAATTGACTATTTGTTTACATCTTTTTTTGCAATGATTGTACCACCGTCATGCTCTACTACTCCGGTACATGCTGCCATTTTGGGAGCACCAGATACTGTAGTGATAACTCCTGAAGCGCACATACGATACTGACCCGCTTTTTTCGGATACCATGATTGTGAATTTTCTTCAATTTTACCCAATCCACCAGCGTAGTTGAAATACACCGAATCATATTCTTCCCATGAACTTAGCCAATTTTTTCTATAATTTAGTTTCATAGTAATGTTCACTCTTCTAGTAGAAGTATTTGCTTTATATTTCCAATGACCTGTAAGTGATCCATAACCTTTTGTTAGATTTACTTCAAAATCTGTAAATGATATTCCGAATCTATTCACAACACTATCGGGTTCTTCAAGTGAATCATCTTCAACTATAGAAAAGGGCTCAGTTCCATTCAATAACGATACATCAACCACTATTTGCTCAATCGAATCATTTTCATTCGAACTATCTAAAGTTTGAGCTTCCGCATTACTAAAAGGTACAGAACTACTTGGTTTTGCTGTTCGTCCATTAATGTACATAACTCTTTATATTCATCTTGTGTGATACGTTTTGTCAGAACAAATAAATCCACGCTTGTTAATAATTCATTCTTTTGCATCTCTGTCATACGACATACCCACGCAACAATGTTGATTGAAAGTGGACAACTTATAAAAACTGTCCAAAAAAGATTAGGACACAGCAGATCAGCAACTACTGAAGACCGCTATGTCCATTTAACTCAAAAGATGGCAAGAGATGCTGCCGATATTTTTGATTCCATCGCAAAAGATTTATAAATTGCTGGCACAATTTAAAAGCGGTGGCAACTTCCACCATATTAATATAAAAACACTCAATTCAAATCCTTATAAACGCTGTTACATCAACGTTACTTCGAATCATCCATCTTCAGAACAGCCATGAATGCTTCCTAATTCATGAACATATTTTATTAAGTTTTATTGCCCTTTTTCAACTTCTATAAATCCCCCTAAACCATGAATTTATAAGGTTTCTTAAACTCATTTTGCATCAAATTAAATCTTTTCAAATTGTAGTGATTTTTTAACCTTCCGTAAGCAATATGTCGACAAATATACTTCTTCACTCAACAAATCCATAATTGAAACACCGATTATGAAAACTGATATTTTTTGACCGTTTGTTTTTGTATGTACTTTCATCTCTCAATTCCCTAAAATGGTAATAATAAGGTGGTTCTTTAGAATGAATTTTATTCAGAATTGCTTTATTGTCATATCGCTTATCTTGCGCCTTTGTATTAACAATAATAAGTGTTTAAAAATGTTTATAACTATTAAACTTATTTAGTTGGTCACTTTTTCTTTATTAACAGTTGTGGACGACAATCGGTCCAAAATTAAATCATGGTCCGATTCTTGGGCCGAAAGGAAATCATAATCTGATCCACTAAAATAATTTACCGTCTGAGTGAATACTAAAATATGTAGAGTCAATTGCTATGAATACATTCTGCATTTCATAGCAATTGTTTTTGTATACATTATTATTTTGATGAATTACCAGTTGATGCGTTAACGGCTGCATTTTGTAATGATTGATTCATTTGTTGTGAAGATTGGTTTGCTTGTTGTTGAGGTTGCTTCGATTGTTGTGAAGATTGGTTCATCTGTTGTAAAGGCTGAGTCATTTGCTGCAATGGTTGTGCCATTTGTTGTAGTGGCTGCATCATTTGTTGAGCATTCTGCAGATTTAATTTATTCGAAATATTTTTTGTAAACTGTTGAAGATTACCATTTTGCAATCCTCTAGCTACACCCAAAATAACAGCTCCAATTAGACCCCATGTAAGAAATTTCACTATTGAAAACCGCCTTCCTTATGTTAATTATTTTTAAACAGATTTAGTATTGGAAATCAGGCTTATACTATACTGAACACTTTTTGGATTATTATTGTATCTACATAGTCCCTACATTAAAAGTGAAATTGCTCCATGTATTCAAAATGAAACATTCTTCATTTTCCCAACGTATAAAATAAATTTGGTACCACATACTTAATGTGTAATTCCCCTCAACCGCTATAAATTGCTCATTGACTAAACCTGTATTCACATAACTCCGAGCATTTATAGCGGTTTAAATTATTCAACAAATTTTTTAACCTACGATAAACTAATCATCAGAAAATAGATAATTACCATTAGAATCAATACAATTAAAAAATAAGATACCCAAACAATATGTCTATTAGAAGGTATAAATACTTCATCTATTATTTGTTTTCTTTTTGAAGAATAATTAAATGTAGCTGTAAAAATAATTAACAATCCAAATAAACATGCCAACAAACCGATCATTGCTGATAAAAAATCCACCCAAAAATTCCGAACAGTCCCTATAGCAAAATGTAAACTTGTTGCTAAGAAAGCAACACCTAGGATTGAAATAGCCGTTCTAATCCAAGCTAAATATGTTCTTTCATTTGCTAAATGTTGTTGTGCATACTTTAGTTGTTTGCTTACTGTTTCTTGATCAACCTGGTTATTTGACATCTGTTAACACCACCATCTCTATAAAGTCTTATTAATAGTATTTAATTATACTAACACTTTATATAAATTGTGGAGGATTACGATTCCAACCAATTATCTAAATTTCCTAGTCTATTATTTATCACTGAGCAACCATCACGTTCATTCAACCAGTTGTAAAACGGTACTGGACGTTATAAACAGGAAAAAGATATGTATGATTATTGGTGATGAAATCCGTGAATTGAAGGATTCATTAGATGATGGGATATTGACTCAAGAAGAGTTTGACGCGAAGAAAAAGCAATTGTTAGGGATATAGGTCATAATCTAGGAGAGATTAACAAGTATACATTAAATGATATAATGACTACCAGAAGCTTCTGAAAGATGGGGTATAAGTAGTGATACTATACATAGCCGAATGCGCACTATTACGAAAGACGACGCGAAATTTCAAGCAACAGTTGATGCAGGGTTAATAAAAAAATCACACAGAACATGGATATTAACGACTCCGTTAATGAAAATGTGGTTTGGTTCAGGAGTAAAAGCAAGTAACAATGAATAAATATAGAAAAATTAGTAAAGAGACAAGCAATTTATAAGCTTGTCTCTTTTTTAGTTAGATAGTGGTAACTTTATTTATGTCTGCTTCTTTCTTGAAGTATGATGGTAAGCTATAAGGTAAAACAATCATCCCAGCTGGATTAAAGACTTGCGTCGAATAAGGACCGTGCATATATGCTTGCCACACTATTTTTGAACAATACGTAGGATCTAATTTCTGTAACGTAGTAGTTATTCCATAGCTATACTTTTTACCTTTGTAATTATCACTAGCCCATTTAGCTGCTTGAGATGCATCGTATGAAGAAGCAATTCTATATACTTCCGTATTAACTTTTCCACCTTTACCTTTGCCGTATATTGAAATCCAAGTATTTAAACTCACTACGCTAGGATATTCACCAGGTCCAGCAATGTGTAAAATTTCTGAAGTACTAATTGCAATACCAGCATGTCCAGTTAAACCAGCTGAACTGGTACCATTAGAAATTAATATATCACCAGTTTTTAACGTGTAAGCAGCTAAAGTAGATATAGACGGTTCGTCTACTCCTGATGAAAAGGCTGCACCCTCAGAAGATTCAGTGTTAATTGAAACCCATAAATCATAAGAAACATCTTCTCCTAGTACCCCTTCATTAACTAATTTTTCATAGGTTTCATAACTTAAATCTGGTGCAGTAGGTAATTCTTCACTTGCATTTGCTTTCTCTCCACCAAAACTAAATAGTAAAGTAAATGATAAAACAAACAGCATGAAAAACGATATCTTCTTAAATTTGGTCTTCATCGTACCATCCTCTTTCCATTTGTATTTAGAACCCAACATATGTTAAAATTCTAAATACATTATATACCAAAAATAACTAGAAAGAGGTGTATTTTTGAAAATATCCAAATTTTTAACAATTTTGTTAATTATCGCATTAATTATTATTGCCGGTTATACTTTTGTAAAATGGAAAGAACATCAGAAAACAATTGACGAAGTTGATAATTTCTTAGAATCCCAAAATTACATGCAAAATATTGAATCAAAGAAAGCGAAATATAACTTCAAAACAGGAGATACTTACGTAATAGTTTTTTATAAAGATCTTCCGTCAATACGTTATGAATATTACTACAATTCACATCATAAAGAGGTACATGGTTATGCTGTAGATAACGAAAACAATGTTGAAATAACTACAAAAAAATATTTACCTTAACGAAAAAAGAGTAATGGCAGATGTTTTTCCATTATCACTACAACCTTTTTTTAATGTAATATTTACACTATATTTGTAGTTTGGTAATTTATAAAATGACCAGCTCAGCTAAAAATTAGCTTTGCTGGTCCTCATATTTTTTATTTACTTCTACGTTGTTGAATAGTAATATACAATCCTATCAAACGATCAGTTGTCATTGCACCACTTTGTAAATCCTTCAAATGTGAAGCTTGAATAATACCATCCTTTACAGCCTGTGCGATATAGTTTTCTGCTTATGTTTGCATAGTTGGTGAACCTGGATTCCAATTTGTATTTGTCAATTTAATTTCCTCCTTTTTGTCTTCCACAATAATTGGACTTTCATTTTACTGTTACTTGGTACGATTACTTGTCCTTCTATTTTATAACCTTTTGGCATCTTCCAAGATGATTTAACTTCAAAGTGCGGTCGGTCAATACTACCTACCCAATCACCGCCCCATGTAATGCCAAGTTTACGAGCAATAGCGCCAATCCGATTTAAAGTTGTCACATCATACAATGATTGTGGAGGGCCAACAGCAATATCCCATGCTAGACGTGATTTATGATTGCTATTTAGTGTCCAAGTAACGATTTGCCCTGGTCGCGTTCGTCCTTGTGCATATAGGTAATTTTGGCGTTCCTGAGAGCGATATGTTTCAGTAATGAAGATGTTCTTAATACCAGCTTTAAAGCACTCTTGGAATAGTAATCTACAAGCCGTTTGTGCAGCTGGTAATAGTTCGGCTAAGTCTCGACATGTAGTAGTTACGCTTGTACTCATTTCGTTTCACCTTCCCCTGTTTTATCCTTTACAATTGCTAAAAGTTCTTTAATAAAATCTGGCATTGGTAAACCCATCTTTGTACCATTTTCCGTGATAGAAATAAATTCGAGTACACAGAATGCAATGGCTGCCCCATCACCTGCGTACTCGATACCCGGAATCACTAGCGACAATAAATACACTGAGCCGACTAGCATTAAATAATAAATTTTTCTAATGATGCCGTTGAATCCAACACGGCTATTTAAATTACGGTTTACGATACCGCCCATAATTCCTGTAAGATAATCAATAGCCATGAATCCGATTAGAACGGTTACTGCCATCCCTAGACCGTCCACAGCATAAGAGACTAGAGCGCCAATTATTCCACTAATTGCTCCTATCCATTTTTCCATTACAACACTTCCTTTTCTGCATAATAAAAGCCCTCCACATTGGCATGGAAGGCATTCTTGTGAAATCTTTTAAAAATATTCCGATTCAATTTTTTTATATAGTATTTTCATTCCTTTTAATGCTTCGGAGTTGTATTATCTATGTCCTTTACCATTACGATTAATATACTTTTCAGAACTAGCAATATTCATATGCAATGATGTAAGTATTAACGCTAGTTCATCATCTGTTAATTTAACATTATTCATAACTATTGCTCCTTTCAGGCATAAAAAATAACGCTAGGCTTATGCCTGCGTTTTTATAGTAAATTTTTAATTATTCGTATCCATCCAAAAATAGAAGCCCATAAAATAATACTTAATATTAAGCCGTTAAAGACTCCTATAAAAAATCTATTTTCCATATCAATCACTCCCTATGGGATTAAGGATAGGAAAATAAAAAGGTTTTTAAACGGTTTATGCTTCTACTTGGTTTTGCTGTTCGTCCATTAATGTACATAACTCTTTATATTCATCTTGTGTGATACGTTTTGTCAGAACAAATAAATCCACGCTTGTTAATAATTCATTCTTTTGCATCTCTGTCATACGACATACCCACGCAACAATGTTGATTGAAAGTGGACAACTTATAAAAACTGTCCAAAAAAGATTAGGACACAGCAGATCAGCAACTACTGAAGACCGCTATGTCCATTTAACTCAAAAGATGGCAAGAGATGCTGCCGATATTTTTGATTCCATCGCAAAAGATTTATAAATTGCTGGCACAATTTAAAAGCGGTGGCAACTTCCACCATATTAATATAAAAACACTCAATTCAAATCCTTATAAACGCTGTTACATCAACGTTACTTCGAATCATCCATCTTCAGAACAGCCATGAATGCTTCTTGTGGTACTTCGACTGAACCTACTTGTTTCATACGTTTTTTACCTTCTTTTTGTTTATCAAGAAGTTTTCGTTTACGAGAAATATCCCCACCGTAACATTTCGCTAATACGTTTTTACGCATAGCTTTAATTGTTGAGCGTGCCACAATTTTTTGGCCAACTGCTGCTTGAATTGGCACTTCAAATTGTTGACGTGGGATTAATTCTTTTAATTTTTCAACGATGACTTTACCGCGCTCGTATGCAAAGTCACGGTGTACGATGAAGCTTAGTGCATCGACTTGCTCACCATTTAATAAGATATCCATCTTCACTAGTTTTGAAGTCTGATAACCAATGAGTTCATAGTCAAATGAAGCATAGCCCTTCGTATTTGATTTTAAATAATCAAAGAAGTCATAAACGATTTCTGATAACGGCATTTCATAAATAATGCTGACACGTGTTGTATCAATATAATCCATTGTCATAAAATTACCGCGCTTTAATTGACAAAGCTCCATAACAGCTCCTACATAATCGTTTGGTACCATAATTGTAGCTTTTACATATGGTTCTTCCACATAATCAATTTTTTGAGGATCTGGCATAAATGAAGGGTTGTCAACCTTCACTGTAGAGCCATCCGTCATTTGAACATTGTAAATTACAGAAGGCGCTGTTGTGATTAGATCAATGTTAAACTCACGCTCAATACGCTCTTGAATGATCTCCATGTGTAAAAGCCCTAAGAAGCCACAGCGGAAACCAAATCCTAATGCTTGTGATGTCTCTGGCTCATATTGAAGTGCAGAGTCATTAAGTTCTAATTTTTCTAACGCTTCACGTAAGTCATTATATTTCGCTGTATCGATTGGATATAATCCGCAGTATACCATTGGATTTAAACGGCGATAACCTGCTAATGGCCCATCTGCTGGGCGATTCGCAAATGTAACTGTATCCCCCACACGAGTATCACCTACATTTTTAATAGACGCTGTTAAGTAACCTACGTCACCGACTGTTAATTCAGCTTGTGGTACAACTTTCGGTGTGTGTATACCAACTTCAATAACTTCAAATTCTGCTCCAGTAGCCATCATACGAATTTTATCGCCAGGTTTTACTGTACCATTCATGATTCGAATGGAAATAATAACACCTTTGTAAGCATCGTAAACAGAGTCAAAAATAAGGGCTTGTAACGGTGCTTCCGGATCACCAGTCGGTGCAGGCACTTTCTCTACAATTTGTTCTAAAATATCTTCAATCCCGATACCGGCTTTAGCAGAAGCTAAAACCGCTTCAGAAGCATCTAACCCGATTACGTCTTCAACTTCTTGACGTACACGTTCTGGATCTGCTGCTGGTAAATCAATTTTATTGATAACAGGTAAAATTTCTAAGTCGTTATCAAGCGCTAAGTATACATTTGCTAGTGTTTGTGCTTCAATACCTTGCGCTGCATCGACAACTAAAATTGCACCCTCACAAGCAGCTAGACTACGTGATACTTCATATGTGAAATCGACGTGTCCTGGTGTGTCGATTAAATGGAATATATACACTTCACCATCTTTAGCTTCATACTTTAATTGGACTGCATTTAATTTAATCGTAATGCCTCGCTCACGCTCTAAATCCATTGAGTCGAGTAGCTGTGCTTTCATTTCACGAGATGTTAGTGATTTCGTTTGCTCTAAAATACGGTCAGCTAGCGTTGATTTCCCGTGGTCAATATGTGCAATAATAGAGAAATTTCGTATATTCTCTTGTCTTTTTAAACGTGCTTCTCGGTTCATCTTTTCCACTCCTAATTAAACTATAATGAATTATACTATGAACCTTATACAAACCACAACAACAGAACAGCATAAATGCTGTTAAATCAATAGTTATTCTAAATAGTGTGCCGTTTCCTCTGCAAAACAATGCAAAAAAGATAATAAGTTGCTAAAAATAATTTCCTATACCTTTCATAAAAAATAGCCAGCTACACCTAGAAATGGTGCACACTGGCTATTACTAAAATCAATTTGACCTGGCATAATTGCCGCTGACGCTTCGCTTTCGCGCAGAAAACATTGCCGCTGACGCTTCGCTGCCATAGGACATGGCGTCCTAGACTGAGTACCTCTATTTCAGCGGATGTTTTTGTACCGAAAACGTAGCGACAGGTACAGATGTTTGGACACCCGCTGAAAGAAGTTATATATTTATTGTTTGTTGAATAAGGTTTGTTAACGTTTTAACACCTTTTTGTTCTAAATGCACACCGTCTGGAGCAAAAAATTCTGGATGGTTGATAGCAACCGAATGCCAATCAATCAATGTAATATTATCATGCTCTTGAGCTTTTTGTTGCAATGAAGAGTTTACATTACTTTCCCATGATCGAGGTACTCGAGTATTCACTAAATAAATATCGGCATTGGAGAAAGCTTTAAGTAGTGAATCGATCTGATCATTGGTAAAGAAACCATTTGTGCCAAGTTGAATAATAACCGCTTTATTTGGCTCATTAAAACTAGCATAATTCGGTGCCAATTGGACAGCTTGAGAAACTTGCCGACCAATTTTTGCATCAATTGTAATGTTAGGATAGATATTATGTAAGCTAGTAGCAATATCTATCATTAAAGAATCTCCAATAGCTAATATACCATTATAGGATTCATTAGGATTAGCAGTTGCATCATTTTCTTCTTGCTTAGGTTCTTCTTTGTCCGATTGAGGGCTAGTTTCAGTTTTTTCATGCTCAACATTCGATGAATTACTTCCCGTTGCTCCTTTTTCCGCTACGGAATCATGATGCTTAGAAGGTTGCTCTTCACCATTTATTTTAATTTCTGTTGGCTTAGATTCTTTAGATTCCGTTTGTTCTTTTCCTATAACGCCTGTCATTCCAGTAAAAAATACTAGAAGGAATAGTGAAACAAGCACAGTAGAAATTTTTCTAGTAAACGAAAAGCTGCCCCATTTATCTTTATTAACTACAAGATATTGTCGATAATAGGAGCGGAATCCTTCTTTCCTTATTGGCATTTCAATAAAACGATACGATAATTCTGCAATAATCAATATAAGAACTAGCTGTAAAGCAACTCGCCAGTATGCAGGATTACCTATTTCGTGAACTGGAGTACCCAACACCATGATTGGATAATGCCATAGATAAATTCCATATGATCTTGAACCGATCCAACGTAGTGGTTTCAAAGAAAGTAATTTTCCTAATATGCTAATTGGATGACAAACACACGCTATTAATATAGCTGCATTCAAACAAAATAGGAACATGCCCCCTCTATATAAGAAAGTTTGATATTCATTTACAAAAATAATACTTAATATGAAAATACTAAAAGCAACCAAACTTATAGCATTTAGTTTATTGACATGGTCAGTAGATAGTTTTTGAGAAGATAGTCTTTTCATCGGCCAAACGAGAGCTAGCCAGCAGCCTATAAGTAATTCAAAGGAACGTGTATCTGTCCCGTAATATATACGACTAGGATCAGCTCCTGGCTCATACAGTATACCCATTAACACAGCGGAACATAATGCACCGATAAAGATAAAAATGGCTAATTTACTCTGTTTTTTTACAAGATAAAGCCCTAGCATTAACAGAATTGGCCAAATAAGATAAAATTGTTCTTCAATTGCTAAAGACCATAAATTTTTTATAGGTGAAGGGGATCCAAAACTATCAAAATACGAGAGCTTATGAAAAATGAACCACCAATTACTTGAATAAAAAATAGAGGATATTGCATCTCCGCGCAATGTATGGAGAAGCTCCTTATGAAATAAGGTAGCCCAAGCGAATGAAGTAATAATCATTACATACGCAGCAGGTAGTAGGCGTCGAAATCGCCCAATCCAAAATTCTCCTAGACCTACTTTTAATCGGTTTCCTTTTAAAGGTAAAATAGTAGAAGTTATTAAGTAACCCGATAAAACAAAAAAGATATCAACTCCTAGGAACCCTCCACTGGCCCATTTGAAGTTAAAATGATAAGCTATCACAGCTAGTACTGCTAAAGCTCGAATCCCATCTATTCCAGGGATATAACGATGATTGACTGTCTTGCCTGACATAAAATTCCTTCCTCTTCTTCCGATAATCTACAAACTTTTAGTGTGAAAATTAGTATTAAGTCGTCAATATCGTCCCCTTTTAACTACTGATTCGGTGCATTCACTTATATAAATGACGGATGAGTATTTATAAAAGTTTACTTTTTTATCACATAAACAACATTGAAAATAACTTCTCATATGTATAGTTGTCCTTCATCCTTATAAAATAAAGGTTAATCTTATTCATATTTTATCCATCAAAAAAGCATCTCCAAAATGGTAGATGCTTTAAAAGCGTATTTCGCCTATTGCATATGCCGCTTCACTTTTACAACTCATCGTCAAATCTTTATGTGCTGACTCGAAAATTATAAGGCAAGAAATGAATAATTAAAAGGCTTAATCACTATTTTTCCTTAAATAAATTCCTGGTATTTTTTACTAACAATCATTCAATTTTCATACTTTGTCCAAAATGTAATGAAGTGCAATATATCAATAAAAAATTGGCAAAAAGAAGAATGCTTTTTCGCCAATTTTAATAATCTATTTATTTTTTATTCTTGTTTTCCTGTAATAAAGGATTTTGATATAGCTTTTCCTATTACAGCAATCGTACGATTCAATTCTACTTCTGTATTGTCAATTCCACCTAGTTCGATTAATATCATTTCTTTTGTTAAATCTTGATTATAACGTCCATCTACATTGTCACCACTTTTTGATATAACACCTCTAGAAATTTTTGGCACAATTCCATTCATAGCAGCAGATAGACTTTCTGCATAAGCAGTATTCCATCTATAATTCTTATGCTCTGCACCAATAACAATCGCAATCCGTGCATAGGACTCATTATTATATGTTAAAGTTGTCGCATCTCTCTTGGCAGAATCTCGATGCAAATCAATAACTAAATCGTACGATTGCTCTTGTAAACGTTTTGCTAAATAAGGACGTACAAAGTTGTAAGAATACGGAAAAGTTTTCCCCTTAAGTTTTAGTTCCTTCATAACATCCACATCTAAAACGTCGGTTTGTATACCATTCGTACTAAAATGCTTAGAAATAGTATCTTTTAATTGATAAATATTCGTTTTTTCATCATAAACGGCGGCTTTCCCGCTAGCAGCTTTCACTATTGGTTGATATGATTCCTGTGAATGCGTAAATAATAACAATACTTTAAATGGGTTTTTTGTTTGATCTTGTGTTTGATCTTTTGTTTCTTCTTTTGTTTCTTCTTTTGTTTCTTCTTTTGTTTCCTTTTTTGTCTGCTCCAGTGCACTTTGTTCAGCTAAATTAGTAGCGGCATACACGACTTGTTTATCCTCTGGTTCTTTAATCGGAGTCGATGCTTGCTTGTTGAACGGAAGTTGCCCAGCAATGACAGGTAATACGAAGAAGAACAATAATAAACCAAATGACCACTGTAGTTTTTTTAGCAAAGTCACACCCTCCTCCCCTTATCGTATGGAGGGGATGTGTCTTTTAGAACGAAAAAAATTATAGATTATTAGCCCATTTCATAAGCATAGATGACACGAGTTTTGCATACTTGTCTACCCAATAATCAGCTTCCTTTGGCGTAACCATCAGCTGTGTATGCGAGCCTGCGAAAGTCTCAGCAAATAATTGCTGACGCTCTTCTTTAGACCATGTAGCCCATTCGCCAAAAATCGGCTGTACTAAAGACATATCTAGTTCTTTATTTATATCTGGTTGCCAAGACGACAATGACAATTTTGATGAAGGTTTACTCCGCTCTGCCACCCGTGCAGCTATAGAACGTAGCATTACTTCTACAGCATCCGCAATTAATACAGGTGCATCAACTACTGTTGGGATACCAATTGCGGTAACAGGAATGCCAAGCATCTCATATGAAATTTCCTTACGGTGATTTCCTACACCTGAACCAGGGTGTATCCCTGTATCCGTTAATTGAATTGTTTTACATAAGCGATCACTAGCTCTCGTTGCAAGTGCGTCTACAACAATAATTAATTTAGGATTAAGACGCTCTGCCAACGCCGCTACAAATTCACCAGTCTCGTATCCTGTTTGCCCCGTTACACCAGGCGCATACATGACGAATTTTTCATCTATTACATCTAAACTATGCAAATGATCAATAAGATACGGTCCTATAGCATCTGGTGTAATTGTCCGATTCCCTAAACCAATAATTAAAATTTTGTCATCTTCTTTCCATGACATGGATTCATGCATTTTTTTGAAATTCACAAGCAATTCTTTCTCAAGCTGCTCAAAGCCATCCTGATCTTCTAACGTCAAAGTAGGAACAGAAAGAGTAATGTACTTCCCTTTCTTCTTCCCGATTTGCTTCTCACCTTCGGCATCAACGAGCACATCAGTGATTTTTACCCGACCAGCACTCTGATCTTCAATTTGAATACCACTCGATTCTTTAAGTGTATCTTTTTGCTCTTTCGTTTGATGTAAAACAACCTCTTCAGACTCATCAATCAAATCCGTGCGTTGCCAATTAAAATTTTGCATACAGTTCACCTCAACTGTAGTTTGTTCAAACTGTCAAGTAAATATTCTTTGCATTTATCTATTGCAATTTGTCCTAGCGTTTGTTAAAATGATTTTTGTTGTATTGACACAAGAAATCAATGAGAAGATATCATCTCGTACCTATTTTAGGAGGTGAAACATATGCCAAACATTAAATCTGCGATTAAACGCGTAAAAGTTAACGAAAAAGCTAACGCTGCTAACACTCAAGCTAAATCTGCAATGCGTACTACAGTGAAAAAAGCTGAGAACGCTGTTGCTGCTAAAGCTGAAAACGCTCAAGAACTTTTACAAGCAGCTTACAAATCTTTAGATAAAGCGGCTTCAAAAGGACTTATCCACAAAAACGCGGCGGCTCGTAAAAAGTCTCGCCTTGCTAAAAAAGCGTAATTGTTATAAAAGATCAGTTTACTCTATTAAGAGTAGCTGATCTTTTTAATTTACAAGAAAATTAATTACATCTTGATAAAAAGCTGCCCCCTAGTGCTTCGGACAGCTCATCAATAGATGTTATCTTACTACACAATTCTTAAAGCTGACGCAGTAAAAAGAGTTCTAAATAACGCTCACGATTGCCTCCTGTTGATTTCAGTTGTAAATCGACCTCTGCTAACTGATATAACGCCTTCAATAAGCTTTCCTCTGATGGACGATTACGCTGCTCAACCATCAACTTAACACGATAAGGATGTATTTTTAAATTTTTGGCGATTTGCTGTGGATGATAGCCCTTTTTTAATAAATAAAACACATTGGACATCGTACGTACATTTGATGCAAGCAAACCAACAAGCATAATAGGCTCTTGCTTTTGACGTAGTAAATCATGATAAATAGACAATGCCCCTACAGAATCGTTTGCAAAATAAGCATTTAACATTTTAAAGGCATCCTGCTCTAACGTTTTTGCCACTAAATCCTCGACTAGCGTAGCAGTTATTTCACCGCCATCTCCTATATAAAGGGTTAGCTTTTCAATTTCCATTTGCAATTGTAGCATATTCGATCCAACCATTGCGACAAGCTGCTCAATCGCATTTTGTGTAATGCTGTTGCCCTCTGCTTTAACTCTACTCTGTATCCACACAGCTAAGTCCTGCTCTTTTGGCGTTTCGGCTTGGACTAATAATGCATGCTCCTTCATCATCTTTGTCACTTTTTTACGTTCATCCAATTTTTCATAAGGTGCGATAAAAACTGTTACTGAAAAATCAGAAGGATTAGCAAGCCATGTTTCTAAGCGTTTCATATCATGGTCAATTTTTTCTTTTCCTTTTTCAGTTGCCTTTAAAAAGGATGCGTTTTTAGCAATGATAAGCTTTCGCTCAGAGAAAAAAGGAATTGTATCAGCTTCATCTATAACGACATCTACTGGCGTTTCTTCCAAATCAAATGTTGACATCTCTATCTCTTCTTCGGGTCCTATCGCTTCTTTCAATCGTTTAACTGTTTCATCTATAAAATAGCCTTCCTCACCAACGAGTAAATACACTGGTGAGAGCTCTCCCTTTTTAATATTATTCCAAATCGTTGCAATCATAATTTTCCCTCCATCTAGCAATACTACTAGTATACATGATTTGAAATTCCTTTGTGACTTTGACCGAATTGTGTCGATTCTTTGCCACATGGTAAATTCTCCGTTTCGATATAGCTTTTATGAAAACGATGTCTTATAATAAATAACAGAATTGGAGGGATAACAATGAATCCATTTGAAGGAAAAAACATACAATGTCGCCGTAACGATGCAACTGATTCAGGAGTTGGCTTCGGTGTATCATTCGGAATGTTCGCACTTATGTTTCTCATCGCGATAGTAGTAGAAGTAGCCTCTAAATAATTGAATGTAATGTACTTAGAAAAAAAGACCTTGCTCATTGGACAAGGTCTTTTCCCTTTTGTACAGACCAACTATTGCCACGAATTCTTACTTCAATCGTCCCATCTATTCCAGTTGTTAAAGTAGCTAAATTTCGACTTGTAAAACGCTCCACTATCTCAGCATGTGGATGACGATAGCGGTTATTGAGCCCCGCGCTGAAAATGGTTAATTCAGGCCGTAACAGCTCTACAAAAGGCTCAATACTCGATGTTCTACTGCCATGGTGTCCAGCCTTCAACACTGTCATATTCGCTAATTGCTTGTTATAAAGATGAATAAGCTCCTGTTCACCATGTTCCTCTAAGTCACCCGTTAACAACGCTCGAAATGACCCCTGCTGCATATATAATACAATTGAATCACCATTCCCCTCATAAAAGGTGTCACGGGGCCATAAATAATAAAAACTAGTTTTTCCTATGCGCCACGCAGCTCCCTGCATTTTTTCTTTCACAGGAACTTTTTGCTTTTTGGCTTCCATCAGTAAATCCCGCATTACAGGCTTATCCATCGAACCAGGAGTGAGATGAATTTCATGTATAGTAATCTCTTGCAAAATCTCTTCAGCTCCCTCTACGTGATCGGCATCCGCATGAGTGGCGATAAAAATAGCAATGTCTCGTATCCCTTTTCCTTTCAAAAACGGTACAACAACTTGTCTCCCAACCTCATATGGGCTTTCTGAAGTCTTCCATACTTCCTGCTCAAAGCGTAGTAAACCGCCTGAATCAATAACATAAACAGCCCTTCTAAACGGTAATTCTATAACTGTACAATCACCTTGACCAACATTTAAAAATGTCAGCTTCGTTTCGTTAAACAACATCGGTGATAAATGAATACACAATGCAGGAATAAAAATGACCACTGCAAATTTACCATAATGTTTTATCTCTATAAAATAGAATCCCGCTAATACGCTGATCAATGCTACGAAAATAAGCCATATAGCAGGCTTCCCAGGCGACCACAGCTGAAACGGCAATTCCTGAAGATATAAAATAAACTTTGTAAGCCAAACACGGACCGGCTCGTATCCAGCAAACAAAGCTTTTGCTACTGGCATCGATATAATCGTTATTATAAACATGGCAATATTTAAGGGCAAAATAACAAAGGAAAACAGTGGTACGAAAATAATATTTGCTAAAAATGAAGAAATAGAAATTTCATAAAAATGATGGAGTAATAATGGATAAACAAGTAGCTGGCACACAAATGTTATAAAAAATGAACGAATCAACCAGTTCATGGATCGTCTTAAAATGACACCTGAATAGACTAGACTAACCGTTGCTAAATAGGACAATTGAAAGC
The DNA here is from genome assembly GCF_006864135.1 of Lysinibacillus sphaericus. Taxonomy (GTDB): domain Bacteria; phylum Bacillota; class Bacilli; order Bacillales_A; family Planococcaceae; genus Lysinibacillus. The sequence goes on from NZ_SADV01000008.1 coordinate 16,724, forward strand.
CAATCTGATAAATGACACCTGGTTCAAGTAGGACAAAGCAAAGAAAGCTAATTGCTAGAGCATCGTCATTCGATATTTGCCACCTAGCGTAACGCATCAGCATGATTAATTCTACAACAGATACTGCGCGCCATACGGAAGGAGCACCACCCGCAATCACCCCATAGATAGGTAAGATGATGAGTAAAACTAAGGTCGCCATTTCCTTCCGTACGCCTATACGTAGAAGGCCTTCAAAAAACAACCATGAGACAAGTGCCACATGCAAACCAGAGATAGCAAATATATGAGTGATACCAAGCTTTTGGTAGGCTCTTTGAAGCTCATGATCCACTTGATCCTGTAATCCTATTAGAAGTGCTTGTCCCTCTGCAACTAGTGAATCAGGGAATGTTGTTTCAATATGTTTTTTCATAGAGTGTCTCTGTTTAGCAAGAAACGAACGTATGGATTTTTTCTCTTCAATAAAGGTCCATCTTGAAACTTCAAATATTCCTCTGGCACCTTTACTGATTAAATAGTTTTCCATAGAAAACGCATACACGTGTGCAGGTGGAAGAGGTGCTACAAGTTCTCCTTGAACTAGATAGGTCCTGCCTGTCAATGAAGTAATTTCAAACAAGCTTTTCTCTTCTTCTGATGAAATTGTATAGACGACATACAGCTTCTCACCTGTTTCAGTTTTGACAAAGCCTCTAAGTTTATGACCATTTATTTTATATTCACTCGACCAAGTTATTGAGAATGTTGACGGTAGAGGGGAAGATTCCGTCAGTTGAAATGTTACGATGAAGAAATAAGAAAGAAATCCAAAGGCTATAACAAGCGCTGAAATTAAACGCCTTTCACCTTTCCATTTAAGCCATAACGCGAAAAGTAGAAGAATAGTGAGTAGCCAAGCTGACTTGTGTGCCGCTATTGAAGCAACAAGTACAGCTAGTGCTACGTAAATCCATTTATGCTTTAAAGCTTTTTGCCAAATAATGCACTCACCTTCTGTTCATATGGGAGCAATTTTTCTGCAGGCATACCACTCTCACGAAGCTCGTTTAGCATGTCTATGTACAAGGCTAATTTTTCGTCGCTTAAAAAGTCGATTTTACGTTCATCAAACGGAACGTGTACAACCTCTACACCTGCTTTTTCAAATAGTTCTTGTGCATAAGGGTTATTTTTATAATCGGTAGCGTAATACACCCGTTCAATACCTGCTTGAATAATAGATTTCGTACATGGTAGACACGGGAAATGCGTAACATATAAGTCTGCACCTTTTGTAGGCGTACCATATTTAGCACATTGTAGCAGTGCATTCATCTCGGCATGTACTGTACGCACACAATGGTTCTCCACAACATAGCAGCCTTTTTCAATACAATGTTCATCACCTGTAATTGAACCGTTATAACCACCTGCTATAATTCGTTTATCTCTAACGACAGTTGCTCCTACTGCAAGCCTTGTACATGTACTACGTAATGCGAGTAAATGGCTTTGCGCCATGAAAAATTGATCCCAAGTAATTCGCTCCATATGACTACCTCCATAAATTTAAAAGCTGTTCGTTTTGCTCTTTTTATACTATAGTGTAGCCCTTTTTGAAAAGAAACGTCAATATCTCAAAATTTCCTGCCATCACTTAACGGTAATGAAATCCTTCAGTCTCTCAAACGTTTTTTCGCCAATACCACTCACTTTTTTTAAGTCCTCAATTGTTTTAAAGCCACCATTCTCCTCACGATACGAAATAATGCTTTTCGCCTTAGATGGACCAATACCTGATAATGTCGAAAGCTTAGCTTCATCTGCTTTATTTAAATTAACTTTTTGATCTTTTACACCGTTGTCACCTTGTGATGCTCCGCTAGTAGGCATCGTCAAAATATTAGAAGTAATTTCGTTAGGCTTTTCACCCTTTATAGGAATGTAAATAACCATCTCATCCTCAACTTTTTGTGCATGATTAATGAGTTGCGGATCAGCATTCTGCGTATAGCCTCCTGCAAGCTGTACTGCATCTATAATTCGCTGGTCAGTCTGTAGCTCATAGACACCTGGATACATAATAGCACCCTTTATATCAACAAATACCTGCTGTATGACCGCTTCATCAACAGATTCTTTCATACCAGGTTGTTCAATAGGTTGGATTGTTTCGATGAGCTCTTCTTGGGGAGGTGAAGAGTCAGATCTCGAAAAAAAGAAGTAACAAAGTCCACTGATTACTAGTATGCCGGGGAGCAACATACTTTTCTTGTACTTTTGCCAAAAAGATTGGATCATCCAATAACATCCTTTCCTTTGCAAAAGGTAATCATATGGAGTCTATTTCATCTTACAATATCATTCAAGTGTTGAAAAGATAAATTATTTATAGAAAGGCTAAGAATAAAAGCCCACCGCCATAACGTAGGTTTGATTGCAGTTCCGACTGCTCCTTATGGTAATTAGCTAAAATTATGGATAAAATCATCATTATATTTTTTGAGAGTCTAAGTGTTCTTCGACAACTAAAAACAAAAACAACTCACTGGTAAGTTCCAGCGAGCTGTTTTACTATTTTACCGCACGGATAAAAATGCGTTCACTTTCATATTCAGGGCTTTCATCTGTAAAATCTGCTGTTACTTCTACATGGTTAAAGCCAATTTCCAGAAGCCATGCCATATATTGCTCAATTGAGAATGTACGTTGGTTATGCTCCTCGTCGAAACGTTCATACAGATCACTCACAGCATCACGCACATAAAACGTCATTTGGTGGACAACGGAATGTTCGAAATCGCCAGGTTCCGTATGCCATACATAGCTAATATCACCATCGTCATACGTAAACGGTCCGTCTAAAAATATATCATTCATTTTAAATAATGAATGTACGTCAAAAAACAGCTGGCCTCCATCTCGTAAAGCACCATAAATACGTTCTAATGTTGAATAAACTGCTTTTTCTTCCACTACATAATTCAGCGAATCAATAGCTATCGTTACAACGTCAAGCGCCTCAAAACCCTCTAATTCATCCATCGACAGACAATAGAGAGGAACATGTAATCCTGCATCAGTAAAGCGCTCTGCGGCAATTGAGAGCATATTTTCAGACAAGTCAATTCCACTCACTTTGTAACCTGCCTGCGCAAACAGCAGGCCAAGCACACCTGTACCACAGCCGATATCTAAAAGATTTGGGAATTGACTGCTCGGTGCATGCTGCAAAACCCAATCCACATAAAGATTGTACGGGATATCGGTTTGCAGCTCGTCATACACGTGTGCAAATCGTTCGTAGCTACTCACACTTAAGCCTCTGGCATGTCTAGTTGCGGTGCATCGCCCCATAGACGTTCTAAATTATAATAAGCACGTTCATCTTTATGGAATACATGCGCTACAACATCTCCAAGATCCACAAGAACCCAGCGTGCTCCATCGAAGCCTTCTACACGACGAATTTCATAGCCCTCTTTTACTGCTACCTCTTGTAATTCACGTGCGATTGCTTGCACTTGGCGGTCAGAATTACCATGAGCAATAATAAAGTAATCTGCTAAAAGTGAAATACCTTCCATATTTAAAACGACAATATCCTCACCATGTTTGTCGTCAATTGCTTTGTAAGCTGCTTGTAATAAAGTTGAAGTCATCCTTCACTGTCCTCTCTTTTCATCATATCGTTGTAACATTCTATTGATAATGGATAAATTGGTTGTTTTGTGTCAATTAAAAATGCCAATGTATGGCGCACACAAGCACTCATCGCTTTATCCAAATTTTTCTTTGCTTTTTTTCGCAGTCGATCAACACCATCAAATTTACGATTAGGTTCTATCATATCTGCAACAAAAATAATTTTTTCTAGACGGCTCATCCCCACGCGTCCTGTAGTATGAAAACGAATAGCATTTAACATATCCTCATCCGTAATGCCAAATTCGCTTTCTGCAATATATGCACCTACTGGACCATGCAGTAATTCACTACCCCAGCCAATAAGGCGAGCATCTAATTTTTCATCACAGACGATTTTCTCCATCCATTCGATATCTGCATATTTCGCAATATCGTGAAGGATGGCAGCGATCTCAGCCTTTTTTTCATCCTCGCCATATAATGTTGCTAGCTCAATGGCTGTTTCCATTACACCAATGGTATGAATATAGCGCTTCTCAGGCATGCGTGGCTTAATCGCCGCTAAGTACTGTTCGCGTTCCATATAGACCTTCCTCTCGTATGAACGTCTCTACCGCTTCAGGCAGTAAAAAAGTAACCGTTCCTCCAGTGGCAAGTCGTTCACGAATCAGTGTGGACGATAAATCGATTTGGGGAGCTTCCACCATTACTATAGGATACTCTGTAGTGGCCACTGTTCCTGGACGCTTTACTCCTACAAATTGCACAAGCTTCACTAATTCATCAATACAATACCATGTATGAAGCGAATCAATCATGTCGCCTCCAATGATAAAGTAAAACTTCACATTAGGCTCTCTTATACACATCGCAGAAAGTGTCTTATATGAATAGGATACGCCACCCTTCTCCACCTCATACGACTCCACAGAAAAATACGGATATGGACTTATTGCACGCTTTACCATTTCAAGGCGTCCCTTATCGCTAGCATCATGACGTGCGAACTTATGTGGTGGCAACGCATTAGGCATAAAGCGAACTTCATCTAGATCTAATGCATGTAGTACTTCATTAGCCATCATTAAATGTCCATTATGTGGTGGATTAAATGTACCTCCCAGTAAACCGACCTTTTTCATCGTCTCACCTTATTTCGTTGCTTTTGGTAATGCAATCTTTTTATGATTGCGTGACTCTTTATATAAAACAACTGTCAGTCCAATTAATTGCACAAGCTCTGCATGAGCACCTTTAGCAAGTGCTTCTGCAACTTCATGTTTATCGTCTTCACAGTTATCTAAAATACGTACCTTGATCAACTCTCGTACTTCTAATGCTTCACGGATTTGCTTTGTCATTTCGTCATTAACGCCGCCTTTTCCTACTTGGAAAATCGGTGTTAAATGGTGTGCTTCAGCACGTAAAAAACGTTTTTGTTTACCTGTTAACATAAAAATTAATTTCCTCCTAATTGCGCCTTTAATTGCGCAATCATTGAATTTGTATTTGGGTATTCACCAAGCCAATGCTCAAAAGCAATAGCCCCTTGATGAACGAACATTCCAAGACCCGTAACGACGGTTGCTCCTTTTTCCTCAGCCGCTTTTAAAAAAGGCGTCATTAATGGATTATACACAATATCGGCCACAATTGCGCCTTTTGCAAGTCGTTCTAATGAAAATGGCATTAAAAAATTACCCGTAGCAAGTCCAGCCGATGTCATTTGCACTAAAATGCCGAAATCAGCTAATAATTCCTCAGCCTCCGCTAAAGAAATGGCATAACCTACACCCATTTCATCGACAATTGCTTGGGCATTTGCTACTGTACGGTTTGCAATGGTTAAATTCGTATAACCTTGCTGTTGCATGGCAAAAGCAATACCACGAGCAGCACCGCCCGCACCAATTAGAAGAACTGGCTGGTCTTTATGTGACTTACCAACCGCTTCTTCTAGCGAACGTACAAAACCAACACCGTCAGTATTGTATCCCTTTAATCTTCCTTCTTTTGTTCGGACAACCGTATTGACAGCTCCCATTTTTTTTGCCAACTCATCTAGCTCATCTAAATAAGGAATGATCGCTGTTTTATGTGGGATTGTAATATTCCAGCCACTAGCACCTAATGTTTTCAGGCCAGCAACCGCTGACTCCAAATTTTCAGAAGATACATGTACTGGAATATACGTTGCATCTATCGACATTTCCTCGAACCAAGCATTATGCATCGCTGGGGATTTTGAATGCTCAATCGGATCACCCATAACCGCAAACCATTTCTTCATTTCCTAATCCCTCTTCTCTACTTATACTCCTAAATTAGTGATGGGCGAATTGAAACTTGTACACCCTTTGGAGCATAAGCTGCAACAACTACATTGGCATGCTGCACAGTAATCCATCCAAGACCAGAGAAGACAACATCTGTTTTCGCTTCTTTAATAGAGAACTCATGACGCACTAATGGCGGTAGCTGTTCTATAAATTCAGCAGTTGGAGGTGCCAGCAATTCACCCTTATGCTCTGCATACAATGTATCTGCCTTCTCAAGCTTTGTTCGGTGTATTGGCAAGTCATTTGCCACGTGTACCGTAAATGCCGAACGTTCTCCTTGAATAAAGTCAAAACGAGCAAGGGCGCCAATAAATAATGTTTGTCCAGCATTTTGTTGATACACTTTTGGCTTTATTTCTTTTTTAGGCATAATATATTTTAATTCGCTAGCGTCAATATGGTGTGCCATCTGATGGTGATTAATAATTCCCGGTGTATCATATAATGCACTACCATCATCTAATGGAATTTCAATCATATCTAAAGTGGTACCTGGGAAATGAGAAGTTGTAATAATCTCACCTTCACCTGTAGCCTGCTTGATAATGCGATTAATGAACGTGGATTTCCCAACATTTGTACAACCTACAACGTACACATTTTGTCCATTGCGGTACTCCTCAATGGCTTCCATTGCTTCGGCCATCCCTATACCTTTATGGGCACTCACTAAAAGTACATCTACAGGTTGTAGACCCAGAGCCTTTGCTTCACGTTTTAGCCAATTAATCACTTTTTTCGGTTTCACAGATTTCGGTAATAAATCGGCTTTGTTCGCGATTAATAACACAGGATTTTTACCTACGAAGCGGTGAAGTCCTGGTAGCCAGCTCCCATTGAAGTCAAATATATCAACAATTTTTACGATTAAGCCTTGCTGTGTTCCAAGACCATTTAATATGCGTAAAAAGTCGTCATCTGTTAATGACACTGGTTGAATTTCATTATAATTTTTCAAACGGAAGCAACGTTGGCAAATGACCACGTCTTTTTCTAATGATGATGGGGGTGCATACCCAACTGCTGTTTTATCTTCTGTTTGAATTGTTGTACCACAGCCAATACAATTTGGCATTTCGTTCATTCTTTTTCCTCCCAAGTACTGATTCCTTTTCGTTTTAAATTATTGAACACACGACGTTCAATAAATCGGTTGAATTTTGTTACGAGCCCATCTGATTGTGCAACTGGTTTTACTAGTACCGTATGCAAACCTAAGCGATTTGCGCCCATTACATCTGTTAGTAGCTGGTCTCCTACCATTACTACCTCCTGTGGTCGTAGCCCTAATTGAACAATTGCACTATAAAAGGCATTACGAAGTGGCTTTCTCGCCTTATGAATATAAGGAATACCTAATGGCTCAGCAAATTGCTTAACACGCGCCTCTTTGTTATTCGACGCAATAATTACACGAATGCCTGATTCTTTCATAATGCGCAGCCAAATAATAAGCTCTTCCGTTGCATCTGCACGGTCCCATTCCACAAGCGTATTATCTAAATCCGTAATAATCCCTTTAATACCTAAGTCTTGAAGCTTTTCCGGTGTAATTTCATAAATACTCGTGACAAATTCATCTGGTAATAAAAAATTATACAAAATAGCGACCCCTAATCTAAACGTATTATTCGACCATTATAGCATATTTGCGAAGGCTTCACCCATTCGAATTGGGCTTCCTTGTACAACATTTTCCGTAAATTCTATAGCATCCTTTTCAAACAGCATAACTACTGTTGAGCCGAATGAAAAATATCCGACTTCTTCACCCTTATGCCACTTTGTTGTTGTATTAGTGAGCATAATAGAGTTTACAAAGGTAGCACCAACTTTAATAAACGCTATTTGCTGATCATTCGCCACTTTAAGCTCTGTTACTGAACGATAATTGTGTGAAATAGGTTTTTTACCGTATGTAAGACCGAGCTGGTTAACAGGAAAAGATTTTTGACCAAGTGTATATTGTCTTAGCACTTCCCCATCAATCGGGCTATGAATACGGTGATAATCTGCAGGACTCAAGTAAAACACGATAAAATGTCCATCTGCATATTGTGAAGCACGTTCTACATTGCCGAGTAAATCATGTAAAGCATAAGGCTTACCCTTTACATGAAATGTCATATCCCATTCGATACGTCCGAAGGATTCCACTTTGGCATCCACTGGACTTACATAAGTAGTGGGATTTTGTTCAATTGGACGTGCATCTTTTAAAAGCTCTCTTGTAAAAAAATCATGTAAACTTGAAAATTGTTGTTGTTGTTTTGAAACTTCTTCAAGATTAATGTCGTATACTTTCATATAACTAGGAATAATTCGTTTACTCCACTTTGCTTTTGCAATAGATTGCAAAAGATGGGAGGATTGCTTGCCATTTGTTAATTCAATCAAGTGTTGATATAGTTTTTCTTTCATAAAACAAAACCCCTATCGATTAATTTAGACTGTCAATTTTTTCGCATTCGAAGTATAATGGTACAATATCTTAAGTGCAAAGGAGTGATCCCCCTTGTTTTTTTATCACAAGTTGGTGGATACCACGGTTAAGAAAATGAAATCGCAAGCAGCAAACTTTATCACAATCAGTAATATGTCCTTCGGCGGCGCGGCCATCATGGCTACACTACACGAATACTATAGCTACAGTGTCTTGTTTATCTTTATTGCAGCCCTTCTTGATCGTTATGATGGAAAGGTAGCTAGAGCACTCGGACAAGTGTCTGATCTAGGTAAACAATTAGATTCTATGAGTGATATTATATCATTTGGTGTGGCGCCTGCATTATTAATGTATAAAGTTGTCTTAGTCGACTTTGGTTTCGTCGGCATGACGATGACAGTACTATACATCATCTGCGGTGCGATGAGATTGGCTCGTTTCAATATTACTGAAGCAAACGGCTATTTTACAGGGTTACCAATTACAGCTGCAGGTACGATCTTAACTTTAACGTATTTTGCATCTAATACGTTCCACCCGGCATTTTATCTTTTCCTATTCCCAATACTAGCATTACTAATGATTAGTACAATCTCGTTAAAAAAAGTGTAACAGCGCATTTGCTGTTGCACTTTTTTTCATTTAACACAGTTTTATAACATATACTGTCGAAAAATGGGGAAAGGATGAAATCATTCAATGAGCGGAATTTTTACATCTATGTTGCAGTTATGGCTTGAGATCCCAGCGTTACTTGGCTATTTAAAGGGGCAAACATTCCATAAACCCTTTTCAAAAGAAGAGGAAGCTGCTTGTATTGAACGATTTTTAGGCGGTGATGAGCAAGCGCGTCTTGATCTAATTGAACGCAATATGAGGCTCGTCGCACACGTTGTGAAAAAATTCCACCCAAAGCATGAACAACTTGATGATTATATTTCCATTGGTACTATTGGTCTGATGAAAGCCGTTGAAAGTTATACTCCTGACAAAAAAACCCGTCTTGCCACTTATGCCGCCCGTTGTATCGAAAATGAAATTTTAATGCATCTACGTACACAGAAAAAAGTGCAAAAAGATGTTAGCTTATTTGAGCCAATCGGTACAGATAAAGATGGTAATGCACTACAAATCCGAGATCTCTTACAATGCGATGAAGAAAGTGCAACAGAAAAACTTGAACATAAAGAGCATGTTGCACAACTATATCATTATTTGCATATGCTTGACGAACGTGAACTGGAAATCGTTACACTCCGCTATGGTCTAAACCAGCAAGATGCACTTACACAAAAAGAAATCGCTGCACGTTTAAATATTTCTCGTAGTTATGTATCTCGCATTGAAAAGCGAGCACTTATTAAACTCTATCAATTATATAAACGAGATCAAAAGATAATTGAGTAATATATTGTAAATTGATACTTATAAAATTTCAACAATCTTATTACTTTATTCTGCAATTAATCTTGTATTTTTTGTTACAAAAGTACCCCTTTGGCAAATCACCATAACGTAAAGTTGATTTCCATTCCAACTGAACGCTCTCTCGGGGGCGTCTGATGAGCCACTTGGGGTAATAGGATGTTATTGTGCGAAACGAAGCGACAACAACAACTACAACATGTTTTGTTTGTACGAAAGTGAAGCGGCAGCAACAACAACAGGAGGTTAATCACAGAGGCGTTGTCACAAGACAAAATGTTTTAGACTTTGTTCCCCTACCTGCGCGATCCAAGGTCTTATCTGTGACGTTAATCCCTAAAGAGTCGCCCAGCCTCCACTCCAATCACTTATATATAAAGCATACGTTTTTCACCAAACATCACCTCTAGCTTTTAGTAATAAGCCAATTCTTAGAAAGTTTGGGTAACTAATGAAGCAAAAAAATCTCTTGCGATTGAAAATCGCAAGAGATTTTTTTATTCTGCAGACTCTGATAGTTCTACTGAAATAAGTGTACCGAGTAACATTGTTATAATAACTGCACCTGCTGTTAAAAATAGCATTATGAATGCCTCCCATCTAGATATGAAGAGATTTATTTAACAACAGTTTAGCATTAGTGAAACCTGTAAACTGTGATTTTTCTCACACTAAAAGCCACTCATTTTGACTATTTTGTGTAGTTTATTTCACTAAATTATTAGACTCTATAATGATTCGATAGCTTTTAGTACGATTTGCGTTGAATGTTCTGCAGCTACTGGTAAAAACTCATCGAAGCTAAGATTCGATTCTTTTCCAGCAATATCTGATAAAGCACGAATAACAACAAATGGAGTACCAAATTGATAACATACTTGTGCAACTGCAGCTGCTTCCATCTCCACTGCCTTCATTTGCGGGAAATGACGACGGACAGCTTCTACACGAACAGGATCATTCATAAAGGCATCTCCTGAGCAAATTAAACCAATACCATATTGGTGCTCTCCAACAGCCTTTACGGCCTCTTCAGCAACTTTCATAAGTTTTTCATCCGATTTATAAGCTGCTGGCATTCCTGCCATCTGACCCATTTCATAACCGAAAATCGTTACATCTACATCATGATGACGAACTTCATCTGAAATAACGACTGCGCCAACTTCAAGAGTTTCATCATAGCCTCCGGCAGAGCCCGTATTAATGACTACGTCAGGCTTGAATTCATGTAATAGAATAGTAGTTGACATTGCGGCATTCACTTTACCAATACCACTTTTTAGCAAAACTACCTCTTTCCCTTTATAAGTTCCTGTTGTATACTCACTGCCTGCGATTGTTGTGCTTTTTGCTTGCTCTAATGATGCTCGTAAAAGCTCTACTTCCTCTTCCATTGCGCCGATTACTGCAATTTTCATTTCTCTGTTACTTCCCTTCTTTATTCAACTCTATTAAAAATAATAAAACGAATCATTTTCGTCAATAGGCGCCGTTTAATGTATTTAGTTGTTCAAGTTTTACTGGTGTCCAGCCTTCGTTGTCAACCCATTCCATGCTAACACGATACATATTTGTCTTATCATTCGTTGAAACTGTTGCAATAGCCGAATTAGCGCTACCATTGTTCCCCATACGCCAGATAATCATATTGTCCTTTTCGATGCCTGTAACGGCCGCAACTGTTGCTACCTTTTCAGCCCAGTCTACGGATTTTTCATCGTAAGAAGACACATGCTGACCTGATTGTGTTGTTGGTGTAGGTTCCCAATTTTTATTTGTTATGACCTTGTCAACAATTGGGTTGTCTGAAGTAGTTTCAGTAGTAGAGTCCTGTTCAGATGGTTGAGATTCTTTTGTTGGCTCTTCCTTTGCTGGTTTTTCCTCCTGAGCTGATTCATCATTTTTTTGCTCTTTAGAAGGCTCTTCCTTCACATCTTTTTTATCGTTCTTCTGCTCCTGTATTGGCTCGTCTTTCTCAGCTTTTCCTGCATCATCCTGCCATTTAAACACAAATGTTGCTGTTATAATAATTAATATCACGACAATACCAATTAAAACATTCAATAGTTTATCTAGCTTTTTATTACGAGATGGCTGCAAATGACGACTGCTTCGAGTTTTTCGTTCACTCATGAAGTCTCCCCCTCTCTAGCCAATATTCTATCAAGTTCAACAGTACTTGCAAAATAATTGTGCTCATATATTTTTTCAGAGAGAAAAATATAAAAGTTTTTTCCCTTGATTTAAATATTTACATAGATGTTTAAATCAAGATCAATTTCCCATAGACAATGCAGAAGATAAAAGCAGCTAGCTCTCCTTTGTAAAGATAAGCTAACTGCTTGTACCAAAATTATTTTATTGAAATAATTTTAACTTTCATTTCACCACCAGGTGTTTGTACGACAACTTCTTCGCCCTCAGCACGGCCTAGTAAGCCTTTAGCAATTGGTGATTCATTTGAAATACGGAATTCCATAGGATCTGCCTCAGCCGAACCAACAATTGTATACGATTCCTCATCTGTTGATGGTTTCCCATTAATAACTTCTACAAATGTAACCGTTTTCCCTAGTGATACTACACTGTTGTCTGTTTCGTCCTCAGAAATAATAACTGCGTTACGAATCATAGATTTTAATGTAGAAATTCGACCTTCTAAAAAGGCTTGTTCTTCTTTTGCAGAATCATACTCAGCATTTTCAGAAAGATCCCCGAAATCACGAGCGATTTTAATACGTTCTACGATTTCCTTACGTGTTTCTGTTTCTAATTTTACTAATTCTTCTTCTAATTTTCTTTTACCTTCAGCTGTCATTGGGTACTGTTTTTCATTTGCCAAAGTTCTTCACTCCTTGTTTTCGTCAATATAAAAACATAAAACTCGATTAAGTGGCCTAGTGAATGCACTTAATCGAATTTTATTATTTTTAAACGGTTTCAAATTACTCTTTGACCTAATAGTATGCATGCCTTTCTGAAATATGTACAGATATGCATGTAAATATTGTCAATACCACTCTATCTTATTACAATACGTTGTCAGTTTCAAGGATAGTTTTAATCTTAGTTACCATTAAATCAATCGCAACCTCATTATCCCCGCCTTCTGGAATAATAATATCAGCATAACGTTTCGTCGGTTCAATAAATAGATTATGCATTGGACGCACTGCCGATAAATATTGGTCGATTACAGAATCTGTTGTACGTCCGCGCTCTTTTATATCACGCATTATACGACGAATAATACGTAAATCTGAGTCCGTATCTACAAATAATTTAATGTCCATTAAATCACGTAAATCTGCATCTTCTAACACTAAAATACCTTCTAGTATAATAACATCTACAGGCTCTACATGAATAACTTCTTTTGCTCTTGTATGCTGTACATAATCATATACTGGCTTTTTAATTGATTGACGGACCAATAATTTTTTTATGTGCGCAATTAACAAATCGTTATCAAACGCTAACGGATGGTCATAGTTTGTACCTAAACGTTCCTCAAACGTTAAATGACTTTGGTCTTTATAATAAAAATCTTGTTCAATTACTACTACTGAATGATCGCGGAAAACATCATAAATAGCACGGGTCACACTCGTTTTTCCCGAACATGAACCACCAGCAATTCCGATGACGACTGGACGCTTTGCTACCATTAATTATTCTCCTTTCGCATCATGTTATGTGGTTTTAATGGTGTATCACATTTAAATTTAACAATTTGTAATGGGTGACGTGCAGCATCTAAGCTATTGCCATCCTCATCCCAAATTTCACCCATTGTAAAACGGAAATTTTCAATTTCCGGTCCAAAGAATTCTACCTCATCGCCTGGTTTAAAATAGTTCCGTTGTTGCATTGTCACAATTTTCGTTTCAGGGTCATGCTCTAAAATTAAACCAGCAAACTCATAAGTCGTTTTACGGCCGTGTACACCAAACATTTGCTCCTCGTGGCCAGGGGCATCATGGAAGAATGCTTCAGCAGTATCACGGTTAGCACATTTGTCTAGTTCTTCTAGCCAATTACGTTTAATTTTAAAATTTTCAGGGTCAGCACAATAAGCGTCAATCACTTTGCGGTACACTGAAATAACTGTAGCAACATAGTGAATTGATTTCATACGACCTTCTACTTTTAATGAATCAATACCAAGCTCAATCATATGTGGAATTGCTTCAATCAGCTTTAAGTCTTTCGGACTCATTGCAAAAGATGCGTGATTCTCATCGAAAAGTGCCTTTTCTTCGCCATCTTCTAGCTCATATAAATCATAGTCCCAGCGGCAAGATTGACAGCAACCACCACGGTTAGAGTCGCGAGCAGTCATGTGATTTGAAAGTACACAGCGACCAGAATAGGCGATACACATTGCTCCATGAACGAATGCCTCAATTTCAATATCGACTTTTTCCTTCATCAGCTTCATTTCTTCGCCGCCTACTTCACGTGCTAATACTACACGATGTAAGCCTTCTTCTTTCCAATACTGTACTGCCTTCCAGTTCGATAAAGATTGCTGTGTAGAAAGGTGAATTTCAAGCTTTGGTGCAGCTGTACGGCATGTTTCAATGATTAGTGGATCCGCTACAATAATACCTGTAACACCCGCAGATTCAATATCTTGTAAATATTGCTCTAAGCCGTCCATATTTTCATTGTGGGCAAAAATATTTGTCGTAACATATATTTTTGCACCATATTTATTGGCGAATTCAACACCTTCGCGCATTTCTTCAATTGAGAAGTTATCTGCGTTTGAACGTAGACCGAACTCTCGTCCACCAATAAATACAGCATCCGCTCCATAATGAACTGCTACTTTTAATTTTTCTAAACTACCTGCAGGGGCAAGTAGCTCTGGTTTTTTTGTAATGACACGTTTACCGTCTACAATTTCACGGATTTTGTCATTTTGTTCTAATACTAATGCCATGTTCTTGCCACCTCCTAGTAAACAGTTTCCTTGAAGATAAAGCCAGTATCAAGAGGTCTGATGGCAGGCTGAATATCTTCAATTTTAGCTAATAAATCATCTTTAATATCTTCATACGCATCTTCTGATTCGTCAAAATATGTGTCAATTGCTTGACGATAAGCTTCTGTTACTGTGATCACATATTCTGGCGTTTGAAGAACACCCTCAATTTTCAATGCATCGATGTTACCTTCGAATAATTCGCCAAGTTCATCGATAATGCACATATCGTTTGGGCTAAAAATATGCGTACCGTTAGCATCCTCATAAATTGGATATTTATTATTTCGTTCATCATCATGAAGGAACATATTGCGATTTTCCTTACGATTTTTAATTTCCATTGCTTTATCCTGATATAAGAAATAATGGCCTAGTAATGGACGTTTTGATTGGAACATACATGTCATTCCATGTACTTGAACCTCAATCTCTACTTCTGTATTTTCTTTAATTTCTAGCACTTCATCTAAAGAAAGTTCACGTGAAAGCACTGCGCGAGTTGCTCCGCGTTTTCCCCAATAATTTGCAGTAAACCAGTTCGTTGCAGTCGTTTCCGGATTCCAGTGTAGCGGTATTGTTACACCTTGCTCACGACGGATGATTAATACTGCTGGATCACCATAAATTAAACGGTCGACACCAATACGTTGCATTTCTTTTAAATATTCAGCAAGCGCATCCAATTTTTCATTATGGAATAGCGCATTTACCGCAACATAAACCTTTTTACCCGCTGCATGAATTAGCTTTGTAGCTTCTTCCACTTCACTCACAGAAAATTCTCCTGCTAGGCGCAGACCAAATTGTTGTTCACCAATGACAAAAGCATCTGCTCCAGCTTGTAAAAGTGCTTTAACATGGTCCACCGATTGCGGTGTAACAAGCAATTCAGGTTTTTTCATAATAGTCACCTCTTCAAACATAATAATAAACCATCACCAACTGGTAAAAAAGCACTTGTATAATCAGGGTGCAGCATAATCCATTCGGTGAAGTTTTTTAAATTGCGAATCATTGTACGCTTACGACGCGGTACATCTTTTAAATCCAAATCTGATAGGCCATGCATATACATATTATCGATATACAGAACTCCGCCAGATTTTACAAGAGGCGCATACTTTTCAAAAAAGCGTTGATATTGTCCCTTTGCAGCATCGATAAAAACAGCATCGAAGGTCGTTTGAATTGCTTCATCATTCACTTCTAAGGCGTCACCTTCAATGACTGTAATACGATCTGATACTGTAGAACGTTCAATATAAGCCTTTGCTCTTGCAACACGCTCTGCATCACGTTCGATTGTAACGATTTGCACATTTGGTATAGCCTCTGCCATTCTTATTGCAGAATAACCAATTGCAGTACCAATCTCTAAAATTTTCGACGGATTTTGAATACGTAGCAATTGATTTAGTGCATCAATGCCTGAAAGTTGCATAATCGGTACATGATTCTCCTCCGCAAATGCTTCCATTTCTAAAAGCAATTCATTACGTGGTTGAATAAATGATTGTATATACGCATCTGATAATTCCATTTTTTAGTTCACCCTCATATCAATTATGCCTCGGCATAATCGCCGCTGTCGCTACGCTTTTGCGCAGATAAACAATGCTTCCGGAATCAGCTTTGTACTTAGGCCTGCATGAGGGCCGACACGATGTCGGACATTTCGGTAATGCCACAGGACGTGACGTTTTTACCGAGGCAGGTCAGGTCAGTTAGCCGTTCTCGCATGGATACGATGATTTTAGGCTAACATCCTTTAAGAACTCCACTCCGATTCCGTGACATTCGCCGGAGGCGTAACGAGCAATACTCGTTGTCTGTACTTCATCATTTAGCAACAAAAAGAAAAAGACCAAACGTGATGTCTTGGTACTTCGTCATACAAAAATGAGCAATTGTTTTTATAAGCTCAAAACAATTGCCACCACGTATATTATTCCGCATTAACGGACTGATTGAATTTTTTCCATGCGGATTGATTAAAAATCACAATTTATAATAGCATGAAAATAGAAGGAAAGCTATTCTTCTTTCCTTCTATCCACATTATTGCTATTTATTTTTTCTATTTAAAGTACTTACTCAGCTTTTTTTATATATTTATCTACTTTCAGTAAATGTTCATCATACGTTTTCGAGAAGTGGTTGACACCCTTTTTATCCGCTAAGAAGTATAGATAGTCCGTTTTACTTGGATTAAGCACTGCTTCAATCGAAGTTTTTCCTGCACCCGCAATCGGACCTGGTGGTAAGCCTTTATTTTTGTAAGTATTATAGGCATTATCTACTTCTAAATCTTTATAAAGGACACGGTCTTTATGGGAACCAAGTGCATATAAAACAGTTGGATCTGTTTGTAATGGCATCCCTTGATCGATACGGTTATAGAATACGCTCGCAATCGTTTCTCGATCTGTTTGGGCAGTAGCTTCTCTTTCCAATAATGAAGCAAATGTTAATAATTGATGTACTGACATTTTCTTTTCAGTTAGAGCATCGTTGTAATTTTTCACAACCTTGTCCATTGCTCCTACCATGTCGTCTACAATGGATTCTAATGATGGTTTTTCTTCAAAATAAGAATAAGTTGCAGGGAATAAATAACCCTCTAAATCATATCGAATTTTATCAGCTAAAACCGCATCCGTCACAAGCTCAGGGTATTTATCCTTCATTTGTTGTACAAACGCATCGCTTGTTACTAAGTCCATAAATTCTTTTTGAGTGTAAGGCGTTTTCTTTTCCACTATATTACCAATTTGTTCAAGTGTTAAACCTTCAGGAATTGTCATTGTAAAGACTGGCGTACGATAAACCTTCCCGGTTTTTAAACTTTCGATTAGCTCATCCAATGTCATTGCTTGTGTTAAATCATAGTTTCCTGCTTGGAACTGGGATTCATTTTTAAATTTAGCATAATATTTAAAAACACGAGCATCTTTAATAACCCCTTTTTTCTCTAATAGAGTTGAAATAGAGCTTAAAGTTGAGCCTATCGGTACTTCAACTGCTATTGTTTTAGTTGCATCTGGATCCACTGGTTTTAAAGCACTCTTCACATAACTATAACCAAGTAAACCGACAATCCCTGATATTAAAACAAAAGCAATTGCTACAATAGCAACGATTTTTCTCACAATTTTTACCTCGGATTTTCTTTCTTGCATTTTTGCAAGCATTTCTTGTTTTTTCGAACCGTTATTCACGGGTTTCCCCCCTATCACTCCATTATCATACTAGAAATCAACTTTTACGACAAACAGAAATAGAAAATCAGTAAAAATAGATCACATAAAAAGAGATTCCGACAAAAGAATAAATGTAATAAATCAAAGTTGATTTACAATCAACGAACTAAAATACTAGAGAAAGCTAGATGGATAGCTTGGCATATTAGGAACGGAAAGCCCTTCAGGAGAAAAGCAAAAATCTGCTAACTATATCATTAGCAGATTCAATAATATTCTCTTCATCGCTACAGAAAATAATTGCTGAATGAGGTTAAAGTGATACCTAAAATTGAAAAGCTTCTTGTTTGGCATCGACTAATAAACCATTTGCAAGCTGTGCAATAACCACATCATCAGCTGGAGGATTAAAACGACTACATTGAACGTCTCGAAAAAATCGCTGTAAATTTACTAGCTTTAGATAGGCTTCGTCCCCCAACAACTTGCATTGCTTTTGTTACGGTGTCAATCGCATTGTTACAAATAACATACTTTGCAATACTTACATCTTCAGAAAGGTGATTCTTAATCGCAGGATTTTGTTCTACTTGCGCTGCAATACTATATAATGTTCGCCGTGCTCCCATTTTTTGTTGGACATGGCTTGCGTGAGCGATTGTATTTAGGCTATATGAATAGGTATTTTTAGCAAAATCTATTGCATAATCCTTTACCCCTCGCTCGCTATTTATAATATTTAAGAGAGAACCTTCTTTAACTGCATTATGGCACAATTCCGCAAATATCGGCTCAGGCCACGTCTTCGCCTCACGAACATTTAAAAAAGTTAATAAGTGCCACCCTACAGACAAAGCGGTAGAAGCATATCCTTTTGCTAATTGTTCCTGTACTAGTAACATTTCATAAAGGGAAATTTCCTCACCGCCGTATTTTTTCGGCACCGTTAATTTAAAATAGCCCGCACCCTCTAAGATTTTAAAATGCTCAAACGGAAGCTCCCCACTCTCATCATATTTACCAGCTGTCTTGTCAATTTGTTGTGCCAATTTAAGCGCATATTGAACTAATTGCTGCTCACGTTCATTTCGAATATAAACATCACTCATCAATGAGTCACCTTGCTTTTAGTAAATCTATTTTGTGGTTTTTTCAGCCCTAAATGTTCCCTAAGTGTGGAACCTGTATATTCTTTACGATAAATACCACGCTCTTGTAAAATTGGCACAACCTTGTTCACAAAATCCTCTAAATCACGTGGCAATAACGGAAACTGTAGCATAAAGCCATCTGCCGCTTCTTCTGTAATCCAACGTTCCATCTCATCGGCAATTTGCGTTGGTGTCCCTACAAAAGCATCGCGCTTCGCAGGACCAAAAAGGCGTGCATATAATTCACCGACTTTTAAATTTTCTTTTTTGATAATCTCTAAATGCTCGTAGAAATGACTTTGAATACTATTGACCTTAGGAAAATCCACTTCGATTGCAGGTGTATCTAACGAGTACTTTGTGAAATCAACATTTCCCATATAACCCGAAACAAATTTCAAGCTCTCATATGGGTCAATCAACGCCTGTAATTCATTATACTTACGGATGGCCTCTTCCTCCGTATCACCCACAATTGGCGATATCCCCTGAAACACAAGTAACTCCTCATCAGTGCGCCCAAATGGAGCAAGCTGTGCCTTTAAGTGGCGATAATGCTCCTTGGACTTTTCAATATCGTTCCAATGAACAAAAACGACCTCCGCTGTTCGTGCTGCTAATATTTGCCCTGGTTTTGAAGCACCAGCCTGCACTATAACAGGCTGACCCTGAACGGAACGTGCTATATTCAAAGGACCTTTCACTGATAAATATTTGCCTTTAAAAAATGTCTCATGTACTTTATTGCGATCATAAAAAATATTATTATCACGGTCGTAGACAAAAGCATCATCCTCCCATGAATCCCATAATGACTGCACTACATCGATAAATTCCTCCGCACGTTCGTAGCGATGATCATGCTCCCAATGCTTGTCACGGCTGAAGTTTAAAGCCGTCTCTCCTGTGGCATCTGCTGTTGTTACTAGATTCCAACCGACTCTACCATTACTAATATGATCAACGGACATTAGTTGCCTTGCTAACACATATGGCTCACTATATGTGGTTGATGCAGTTGCCCCAAGCCCAATTTTGGTTGTCGCAGCTGTCAAAGCTGTAATCTGTATAAGAGGATCAAAGCGATTTAAAATATGTGGATGTGATTCATGATTGATCGCTAAACTATCCGCAACAAAGGCAATATCAAACTTGCCCTTTTCAGCAATTTGCGCCGCCTTTTGCAATGCATTAATATCGATGCTTGCATTAACTTTTGCAGACGGATGTTTCCAAGCTGCCACATGCATTCCTGCCCCAATTAAATATAACGCAAGCTTTAACTCCTTTTTCTTAGTCATTTTCTCTCATCTCCCTAAATTTCTCTGTCGCTTTGCCTTCACATAGATTAACAGTACGTTAGGAGGCATTGAGCCAATTTATTGTTGATCAATGCAGATAAGACTCTCTCCATGTAGCTAATTCATCTAATGGTATTTTTACAGGAATATAATTTCCATTAGAAATATCTTTAATGAAATTCGCTGTTTCTTCACGCTGATAGATGTCAACAATTTTTTTCAATGTCTTGTTGTCCTTATCTCCAGGCCTTGCCACGATGACATTAAGAAATGGCTTCGCTGCTTCATTCTCATGAATAATGGCATCTTTCAATAGTAAGCCTGCTTCAACAGCAATCCCATTATTAATGACCGCAAAATCGACATCCTCCATAACCCTCGGTGTAGTCGCACCATCTACCGGTAAAATGTTTAATTTTTTCAGATTATCCTTAATCCGATCCTCTCCACCATTGCCATCAAAACTATCAGTAACCGTCAACAACCCGTATTCTTGTAACAACAATAAAGCTCTACCCCAGTTAGAAGGATCTTTTGGTACAGCAATTTTCGCTCCATCTCTCATCTCATCCAAGGTTTTATATTTTTTTGAGTATAAGCCTATCGGAGCCATAATTGTTGTGCCAATTGCCTGCAAATCTGTTTTGTTATTCGTATTAAATAAATTTAAGTAAGCGACATGCTGAAACGCATTGATATCAACCTCTCCCTCCGCCAATGCTTGGTTCGGGTCATATTGTGCTGAGAATGTCACTAAGTCGAGGCTAATACCTTCCTTAGCAGCCTGTTCTTTTATATACTCCCATGTTTCCAATTCCGAGCTACGGATGCCAACCTTCACAGTCTCTTTTTCATTTGCTTTTGCACAAGCAACTAGTAGGAACAGTAATGCCATAAATCCTAATATATAATTTAGTTTCCTCATCTTAAAATTCTCCTTTATGACACTCTGCGTAATTTTTTCTCAAGACTATTTCCTATACTTTGAATGATTTGTACTAGTACTACTAAAATCACCACTGTTACTAAAATCGTTACATTGTCAAAGCGTTGATAGCCGTAAGTAATGGCCACATCACCAAGGCCACCGCCCCCAACTGCCCCTGCCATTGCAGTCGCTCCAACAAGCCCAATTGTTGCAGTCGTAACACTTAATATTAAAGAGGGGAAGGCTTCCGGTAGCAAAAACTTTTGAATAATTTGAAGCGGAGAGGCACCCATTGCCTTCGCTGCTTCAAGAATGCCTTCATCTACTTCCAATAATGAATTTTCTATTAATCTTGATATATATGGGCCAATATGCAAGACAAGCGGTACAATAGCAGCTGTTGTTCCTATTGCTGTGCCAACGAGCAAGCGTGTAAATGGAATGATAGCAACTAGCAAAATAATGAACGGAATAGAGCGCAGGGTGTTGACGATTGGATTGATGATTGAGAAGATTATTTTATTTTCAAGAATATGCCCTTTTCTCGTCACAACTAAAGTTATCCCTAAAATAAAGCCCAAAATAGCTCCAAAAAATAACGAAATACTAACCATGTACAGCGTATCTAGCACTGCGTCGATAATGATTTGCGAGCTCACCTTCATGTGCAACAACCTCCTCTATTTGAATATCTTTCGTTGAAATAAATTGATGTGCCTTTTCTATTTCTTTGTGTGAGCCAACTAGCTCAACGATTAAATTACCAAAGGGAATCCCTTGTAGCTCTGTAATATTGCCAAACAGTACATTGACATCGACATCAAATTTTTTCGCTACTTGTGAGATAACTGGTTGCCTAACGTCTACACCTATAAATTTCAGGTTATAAATCTTTTTTGATTGATTTATCGTTTTTAATTGCTCGTAGACAGATTGTGGAATGTCATCTCGGACTACCGATTGTACAAAGTTTTTAGTCGTCTCCTCTTGCGGTGCAGAAAAAATTTCAAGTACATTGCCTGTTTCAATAACTCTTCCGTTTTCCATAACAGCTACACGATTGCAAATATCCCTTATGACTTCCATCTCATGCGTAATCATTAAAATGGTAATACCATACTCAATATTTACTCGCTTTAGTAGCTCTAATATAGATTTAGTCGTTTGCGGGTCAAGAGCCGAGGTCGCCTCATCACACAATAGTATTGCTGGCTTTGTGACAAGTGCACGAGCAATGCCCACTCTCTGCTTTTGTCCACCTGACAGCTCATCGATATAGCGTTCGGCTTTGTCCTGTAAACCGACAAACGACAAAACCTCCCTTACTTGACCTTCAATGTTTGATTTTTTTACGCCACTTAATACTAAAGGCATCGCAACATTTTCAAAGACAGTTTTTGAACGAAGAAGATTGAAATGTTGGAAAATCATACCGATATTTTTCTTTTCCTCGCGTAGCTGCTTTTTGCTTAATGTTGTCAGCTCTTTGCCATTCACAAGAACGCGACCAAATGTTGGTTCCTCCAATAAATTTACTGTCCGTATTAATGTACTTTTGCCAGCACCGCTAAAGCCTATAACACCAAAAACATCACCCTTTTGAATCGTTAAATTAATGTTATTTAATGCCGTTACAACGGTTGTTCCTACCTGAAATTCCTTTGTCATTTCGATAAATTCAATCATTCCACGTCTACCTCCTAAGCATTTCATTTAGACTACTCTCGACTTTAAGATCAAATATGCCTCGACATAATTCCGTGACATCCGCCGGAGCTTTAGGCCAACAAATGTTTTTGTAGATAAATTGCCACAGGACGTGGCGTTCTTAGACCGAGTTCCTCTATTTCAGGGATGTAGCTGACGCTTCGCTTTTTCTACAGAAAAAATGGTAACTGCCGTTTTCAATTGCTGAAAAAAGTTAAAATGCTGGAACGACAGCCCCCTTATACTGATTGTCAAAAAAGGTACGTGCCTTTTCGCTTGTTAGCCATTTAACGACTTTTTGAATCGCTGGATCATTTTGTTTTTCTTTTGTCGTCGCAATAATATTGACATATGGCGATTCCGGACCTTCTATAATAAGAGCATCCTTCATAGGATTATAGCCCCCTTCTAAGGCGTAGTTCGTATTAATTGCCGATGCGTCTACATCATCTAATGAACGGGTCAATAACTGAGAATCAACACCGATAAATTGAATATTTTTTTCATTTTTTGTAATATCCTCAACTGTATAATCGTTTTCCTTTGTTTTATCTAATTCAATTAGTCCATTATTTTTAAATAGTAGTAAAGCTCGAGAGAAATTGACGACATCATTTGGGAGGGAAACCTTTGCGTTTTGCGGTAATTCATTAATATTTTTAATTTTTTTGGCGTACACACCAAAGGGTTCAATATGAATTCCTTTTACACTCACTAAATCTAAATGGCTTTCTTTATTCGTTTGTTCTAAAAATGGAATGTGTTGAAAAAAGTTAAAATGTAGTTCACCATCTGCCGTTTGCTGATTTGTTTGAACAGCATCTTTTAAAATGGTAATGTCTAATTTCACACCATCTTTCTCAAGATCCTTTGCTAAATACTCTAGTACTTCCGCATGTGGCACATTGGCTGCCCCCACCTTTAACGTTACTGTTTCATCTTTGCTCGCTTCTCCTTTGTTTGTGCAACCTACCAGCAAACCTATTATGAATACACCAACTAGTAGTCCCCATTGTCCTCATTCGATTTCCCCCTTTTCGAATTAATTATTTTAATTTAAAACAAATCTTATCTGTTTACTCGTAATTGGTCAATGCTTAATATTTAAAAATTCAGATAATATAAAAAGCAGAAAATTCCGTTTTATCTACAAAAACAACTGAATTAGCTCGAAATTACGTAAATTCAGTTTTTGGATAGAATATTTTTACATACGAGATAGAAATTCTTTATTAATACTCTACAAGCTATGTCATAAAAAAACTCCGAGCAGTATTTTACCACTCGGAGAGTTCTAATTATAATTCATTTAATACATCTTCAACAAATGCCCATTCTTCATCTGTTTCAATCGGTAATAATTCATCAATCGTTCCGTCATTTCCAGATACATATTGTGAAGCAAAAATATCTCTTTCCTCTATTGGCTCGTCCGTTGCCAGAACATAAAGTACATAGGATTTACCAAATTGTTCTGATGAAAATGTATGAATAACCTCACAGACCTGATCTGCCCCATCCTCATCTGTTATTGTAAATAGTTGCGGCTCTTCTTCGAATTCGTCTAGAAGTGTCAGGACTACCTCATTAATCATTTCCCATTCTGCATCTGTTTCTACAGGCTGTAAATTTGTCATTTCTCCATTGTTATCATCATAATCAAATGTCATAGCAGAAATGTCTCCAGGAATTTCATTACCATTTTCGTCGATTAATGAAAACAATACATATGATTTTTCATCTGCATCGAAGGTGAAGACAACACGACACTTTTGCTCCTTACCATTTTCCCCTACTATAAGAAATTCTTGCGTTTCCTCGTTCATTCAATGTCCTCCTTTTAACTATGGTTCAAATTTTTAAGCGAGTCCTTAAAAAGATATAATTCTCACCAACTCGTCTTACAACCTCATAGCTTCATTCTTCCTAAAGTAAAAAAGGAACAAGGAGTGCTTGGTGCCATCCTTGTTCCACACTTATAAAGAACGATGATTATTCTTCGTCTTCATCCTCTAAAGCGTTTAATACGTCTTCTACCATATCCCACTCTGCTTCAGTTTCGATTGGTGTTAATTCACCATCTTCACCATTTTCAGATGGAACGAATGAAGATACGAAGATTTCTACAGAGCCATCCTCATCTTCTTCTGCGCCTACCATAGAGTAAAATACGTATGATTTGCCAAATTCAGCTGATTCATGTACGTGAATTACTTCACAAAGCTGTTCGTTTCCGTTCTCGTCAATCACTGTAATGTGTTGTACGTGTAATTCTTCTTCATGGTTATGCTCGTGTGCCATGTGGTGTCACCTCATCAATTAATTTTTGCTATCTAAGTAGCCTTGTAAAATCATCACAGCAGCCATTTTATCAATGACTTGCTTACGCTTTTTACGACTCACGTCTGCTTCGATTAGCATACGCTCAGCAGCCATCGTTGTTAAACGCTCATCCCAAAGCTTGACCGGTAGTGAAAATGTTTCTTCTAAAAGCTTTTTATAGTTTTCAGAAGCCTCACCACGCGGTCCCACCGTATTATTCATGTTTTTCGGGTATCCTACAACAAATTCTGTTATAGCATACTCCTTTACTAACTCGGCTATACGGTCAATGCCGAACTCGCCGTTAGCTTCATCAATTTTTACGGTTTCAATACCTTGGGCTGTCCACCCTAAAGCATCACTAACAGCAACGCCAACGGTTTTTGACCCAACGTCTAATCCCATAATTCTCATTTCTAGTCCTCGTTGTTCTTTTTAATATAAAACTTAACAAGCTCTTCTAGAATTTCGTCACGCTCAAGCTTGCGAATTAAATTACGAGCATCCTGATGGCGAGGAATATACGCCGGATCACCAGAAAGTAAATAACCGACAATCTGATTGATAGGGTTATATCCCTTTTCCTCTAATGAAGAATGTACTTTCAACATTACCTGCTTGACTTCCTGTTCCATTGATTCTTCTGGAAAATTAAATTTCATAGTTTGATCAAATGAACTCATGACCAGCACCTCGCTTTCAGAAATAAGGAGATGTGCAAAAGCTCATCTCCAATTTCTCTTTATTATAACATGTTTTGGCGTATTATCAATTATGCCTCGGCATAATTGCGTCCGGAATCGGCTTTGTGTTTACACAAAGAACTCCTTTTCCGATTCCGTGACCTCCGCCGGATGCTTTAACTTCTTTTCGCTGAAAGAAGTTAAATGGATTTAACATAATCATACACAGAAAGTAGTGCTTCATCAAGTTTTGACGCTTCTTTCGCACCTGCCATCGCCATATCTGGACGACCGCCACCTTTACCACCACATGCTTCAGCTACCATTTTTACGATATTTCCTGCGTGGTAATTACCACCAACTAAATCTTTTGTTACACCAGCACATAGCATAACTTTTTCGCCATCGACAGCACCAAGAACGATAACAGCTTTAGGCATTTTTACTTTCAAGTCGTCCATCATTTGACGAAGTTGATTATTGTCCTTCGCCTCAACTTTAGTAGATAAAACAGTTACATCCCCAAAAGTTTGCGCTGCATCCACAATTGCGCCTGCTTGTGCATTCGCGATTTTTTGTGATAATGCCTCATTTTCACGTTGTAAATCTTTGTAGTCAGCTTGTAACGCCTGTACTTTTGTCACAATATCTTTTGAATTTGCTTTTAATAATGCTGCAGCCTCGTTTAATAGAGCTTCTTCCTCTTTTACTGCTTCATATGCAACTTTACCTGTCACAGCCTCGATACGACGTGTGCCTGCACCGATACCACCTTCTGAAACAATTTTGAAGAAACCAATTTCAGAAGAACGTTTTACGTGAATACCACCGCAAAGCTCAATAGAGTAGTCACCAATTGAAACAACGCGAACGATATCGCCATATTTCTCACCGAATAGCGCCATTGCTCCCATAGCTTTCGCTTCATCGATGCCTTTTTCTGCAATAACGACCTCTATATCATCCCACACTTTTTCATTTACAATACGTTCAATTTGTTGTAATTCCTCTTTTGTCACTTGTCCAAAGTGAGAGAAGTCAAAGCGTAAGCGATCAGGTCCTACATATGATCCTGCTTGGCTAACATGGTCGCCCAGTACATCTTTTAGCGCACGTTGCATAATATGTGTTGCTGTATGGTTTTTAATAATTAAATTACGTTCTTCACGGCTAACTACTGCTTTCACTGCATCTTCAACTTGCATTTCGCCAGTTTCTACAAGTACAGTATGAAGCGGCTGACCATTTGGAGCTTTTTGTACATCTTTTACAATAGCAGTAAAGCTATCATTAGAAATAACACCGCTATCCGCTATTTGACCACCCATTTCAGCATAGAATGGTGTTTTAGCTAAAATAACTAATGCTTCTTGCCCTTCAGATGCTACCTTTGACACTTGCCCGTTGACAATGATCGCTGCAATTTCTGTATTTGTCGTTAATGTATCATAACCAACAAATTCACTCGCAACCGTCAAGTTTGCTAACACTTCGTTTTGTACTTGCATAGAATCCACATCTTGACGAGCTGCACGTGCGCGTTCACGTTGTTCTTCCATTGCTGCTTCAAAGCCGTCATGATCTACCTTCATGTCTACTTCTTCTGCATACTCTTCTGTTAATTCGATTGGGAAACCATAAGTATCATATAATCGGAATGCATCTGCACCTGGAATATAGTCATGGCCAGCTGCTTTTTGAGCTTCTACTACTTCGTTAAAGATAGCAAGACCACCGTCTAATGTTTCATGGAAGCGAATTTCTTCATTTTTAATAACACGTTGGATAAACTCACATTTTTCCGTTACTTCTGGGTAGAAATCATTCATGATTTCACCAACAGTTGGTACTAATTCAAACATAAATGGCTTTTCAATGCCGATTTGTTTTGCATAGCGCACTGCACGACGTAGTAAACGACGTAATACATAACCACGACCTTCATTTGAAGGAAGAGCACCATCACCAATGGCAAACGCCACTGTACGGATATGGTCAGCGATAACTTTAAATGGTGTATTAATATCTTCTTCTGAACCGAAGATTTCACTTAGTGCTACTTCACCTGGACGTTTGTATTTGCGATTCGCTAACTGCTCAATTTTTTCAATAATCGGCATGAATAAATCAGTATCAAAGTTCGTTGGAACATTTTGAACAACTGATACGATACGCTCTAGACCCATACCAGTATCAATATTTTGTTTTGGAAGTGGTGTATACGTACCATCAGGATTATGGTTGAATTGAGAGAACACTAAGTTCCAAATTTCAAGATAACGTTCATTTTCACCACCTGGGTACATTTCTGGATCATTTTCATCTGAACCGTATTCTTCCCCACGGTCATAAAAAATTTCTGAGTTAGGACCAGATGGACCTTCACCAATATCCCAGAAGTTCCCCTCAAGTCGGATTAAACGCTCTTCAGGAATACCAATTTCGTTATGCCAAACGTCATACGCCTCTTGATCTTCAGGATGGATCGTAATAGATAAAAGGTCTGGATCAAAGCCCATCCATTTTTTATCTGTTAAAAATTCCCAAGCAAAATGAATAGCTTCTTTTTTGAAGTAATCCCCAATTGAGAAGTTACCTAGCATTTCGAAAAATGTATGATGTCGAGCCGTTTTACCTACGTTTTCAATATCATTTGTACGAATTGATTTTTGTGCATTTGTAATACGTGGATTTTCAGGAATGATACGACCATCGAAATATGGTTTAAGTGTTGCAACACCTGAGTTAATCCAAAGTAATGATGGGTCATTGATTGGCACAAGTGGTGCTGATGGTTCATGATGATGACTTTTTTCTTTAAAGAATTCTAAATACATGCGACGAATTTCTACTGCTTTCATTTGAAAAGTTCCTCCCTATATGTTTTGTAAAATCACGAAATGAATCCGCAAATCAATTTTGCCTTGGCGTAAGCTTTCACGCAGATAAACATAAAAAAGCCCACATCCCAAAAAAGGGACGAGGACTTGTGATTTGTCTCGCGGTACCACCCTAGTTGTAAGTAAAAGTATACTTACCTCTTTAGCACTTGTAACGTAAGTGAACGGCAGGGATTAACTGCACTCTGGAGTAGCTTTCGGTATTTGCTATTGTGAGGATTTTTTCAGCCAAGAAATCCCTTTCTTTTACACGCACAAATACGTACTTTTTCCATCATCGTTTTTTACTATTTTCTAACGAGAATTATAAAAAAAATATGTTCTTCTGTCAATTGGCACTATAATTGCTAATCATAACTAAGCAATCATTTTTTTAAAATAAGCCCACATTCCCCAAGTAAAAACGACTAGAAACACAGTAATTATGATTGTCGCTATTGGAGAATCTTGATATGGTAACGGAACATTCATTCCAAAAAAGCTTGTAATGACTGATAAAGGTAACATAATAGTTGAAATGACCGTTAATAAATTGAGCTTTTCTATTGATTTACCACTTATAATAGAAAAATACGTATCCAAAGTACTGTTTACTAAATCTCTATAAGTTTCTGTTGATTCTACAATTCGTTCTAGATGATCATTTAAATCTTTATAGAAAGGTATATTTTCCTCACGAATTTCAAATTTCCACTGTCCATTACTATTTGAAAAAATTCTTTTTTGGGGCATAATTGCTTGTCGAATTAAAATAATAGTTCTTTTTAGTGCAAGGAATTCTTCCGTAACTTCTTTTGGTTCATAATCATATATTTCTTCTTCTAGCTCATCAATCCGTGCTCTAATTCGCTCTAAAACCGGGAAGTATTCATCCGTAATGCCATCGATAATAGTATGCAATAGAAAATCGGTACCCTTATCTAAATACTTTGTACTATTTAAACACACATTCTCAATATGACCTAGCCATTTAAGTTTTTGTTTATGAACCGTTACAACATAGTTAGGACCCATAAAAATGTTTAACTCTACTGTTGTTATTTCATTGCTGCTTTTTTCATTATAAATTGGTGCATGGAAAACAAAAAATTTATATTCCCCATAATTATCCATTTTAGGACGTGAACCTTCATTAAGACAGTCCTCAACTGCTAATGGATGAAAACCAAATATTTCAGCTATATCATTCAAGTCATTGTAATTGTATGCATATAAATCAACCCATAACAAATCCTCAGCATGAAGGTTATGATTAAATTCTTTAATCTCAAAATTATGTTGTACTGCGCTATTTCCTTTTTTAAAATAATGGATTTTTATCATTGTTCTTCACCTCATGTTTTATTATTTAAGGAAAACAAATAGGTGACGTTATTGATTATATTTTAGCTTGTTTTAGAAGCGTTTCTCATCAATACCCATTCGTTTTTGGCGATAAGAAATCGACAATCCTTAATTCTTCACTACTACCTAACATTTTCGTATTCGGTTCAGGGCCACTATCCATTTCTCATCACCTTCCTTAAATAACAAAAACACACCTTCAACGAATGAAGGCGTGTTGAATACACGTATCAAAGAACAGCATAGTTAAAAAACTACTCTGCTTTCTTCCTTCAAACGTTGAGTTTTAGCACTATGCGGCATAGGGATTACACCAGCTACGTTAAAAAACACCTTATTTCGATGATTTCTGTTGACCCATTGGCGTCTCTCGACATTTTTGGGCAGTAGCGTATCTCCAGCATAGGAGCCTCACCTAACGAAGGGATTGTTATTTTTATAGTTCCTGTAAATCATAATGCATAGTGTGACAACTGTCAAACGGAACATCGAATTTTAAAAATCTTTAAACAGTTGCCCACTAAAATTAATGATTATTTTTCAAAAAGTTTTCTACCCGATTAACGAATTCTTCTCTATTATAAGAATTATAAAGTGCGCTGGCTAAACGAACTGAGTCCCCAAAGAAAAAGCGCTCATATAGTGTTTGTCTTGTACCAAAGCTGCTCATCGTTAAATCCCAAGCTAGGCGGAATTTTTTGACGCGCTCCTTTCCGCCATCCTGAAAAGACTGTAAATAATGCTCAAGATCGCCGTCATCCGCAGTAAATGCTTTTTCACTTGGAATGGACATTAATCCGCTTGCGCCAAGTAACTGGATAATTTCTGTAAAGGTCGGATACACTTTAGGGAACATCTGAATAGCTACTTGTACTGTTGGAAGATCAGGTCTTATAAAACCAAATTCATCACTTTTTGCTTCTACTTCAGACTTTATCAGTAAGGCCTTCATCGTTTCTAATGTCACGATGATATCCACGACCTTTTGCTGCACATGTTGATACCCGCCAATATTTATCGTATTTACAATTGACTGTACAACACCTAAGACAAATTCTGTTTTAGCAATTTGACGTGTCAGAACTTGATGTAAACCATATGTTTGAAAACCACTTACGTTCAAAAAGCTATTAGCAACTTCCACATTCTCATAATAAAAGACGCGTTCCCACGGCACTACCACATTATCAAACACAACGATTGCATCCATTTCCTCGTAACGACTACTTAATGGATAATCAAAAACCGATTCTCCTCCGATAAATGATTGCCTACATAAAAACTTTAAACCTTTTGTATTACTTGGGATTGAGAAAGCAAAGCCTTTTCCTTCATCAAAACCATTTGTTGATATAACAAGGAGTTCATCTGTAATTCCTCCCTGTGTCGCTAGTAATCTCGCACCTTTAATTACTAATCCTTCGCTCGTTTTATCTACAATTTTAGCAGCAATTGTTACATCTTCATCTTCAAAATAAAATTTTTGACGGTTTACTTGTGGCTCGATAAATGTATGTGTCATCGTCAAATCGTTCTCACGAGCATACTCATAAAATTTTAACAAATGCTGCGGGAAACAATTTGGCTTATCTTTCAAATATTCTGCCACTGATGCTAGCGCCATTAATGTCGTATTCATGTAATCTGGGCTTCTCCCCATAAGGCCATTATTGGATAATGCCCACTCTCGTATTGCATTACGTCTTTTCACGAGATCATCGACTGTCACCGCTTGAAGGAAAGACATACCTACACGCTTATTGCTTGTCGGTGAAACATATGTCATCTTTTCAAGCAATGCCTCTTCATTTTGTAAATCAAAAAGCTTTGCCTGACTCTGCATTACTCCCTTAAATGCTGGATACTCAGACACCTTCCCTGTGACAACTTTCCCATCAATCGAAATATAAGTTTGTAAAGCGTCAATACGGTCAATATATTGTTTTCCTGTAATTACTGGCATGCAGTCACCCCTAAACGTTACAAATGTTTTTATACTTGATTAGTATATGAATTTTCCTAATATTAGGTTCCGATTATGCCAACTGTATTATAGCAAACCCTCAGTTTCTCATACTGTATTACTTTTTAAATACAGTTAAAAGTCTGCAATTATTGCACGATTTTTCAGTTACTTTAGAAAAAAACGATTTCAATTAGCACTTTTTTAACGAGTTCAATTTTGCGACACATTCATAAAAAAGTCCTTTTCAACTAGTACAGATTCGCTAGATTTTTTGTATATGCAGGTGTAAGATAGCTTCGTAACCAAAACGAAAAACATCTTTTTATAAAAGGAGAATATATATGAATAAACAAATCCTCTCATACGTGGCGGAAATGGAAGCTGCTTTAATGAATAAAATGGAGGATCATAATGAAGAAAATCTTTTATTTTCTATTGCTTCAGATATGATTGCCAAAGAAAAAGATCAATTTAAAAATGTTTGCCAAGCATATGAAGTCGTTAAACATCATTTAGTTAGTATTCACTAAATCAATTGCCATGCGAAAGCGTAGCGGCAGCAGCAGATGTTTTTTGCGCGAAAGCGTAGCGGCAGCAGCAGATGTTTTTTGCGCGAAAGCGTAGCGGCAGCAGTAGATGTTTGGACACCCGCTGGAAGAAGTTAAAAAATCGCACAAAAAACCCGATCAATTCAGAATTGATCGGGTTTTATATATTTTACTGCGCGTATGGGAGAACCATTTTTTGGAATTGCGCATTTGTTGTTTGTTGATTACTAGATAAGCGTTTAATTTGATAGACATCATCGTACGGATTGTTATAGCCATGCTTCGTTGAAAATGCCATTGTGAATCCAGCTTCCTTTACCGCATTAATGATATTCGCATTATATTGCCCAAACGGATAAGCAAAAGCCTTAGCATTCGGAATAATTGCTATACTACGCTGTAAATCCTGAACAACCTCATGATAAGGTGTTAGAAGCATTTTGCCTTTATTCCCTTCTAAAACATGTAAATTGTAAGTGTGTGAATCAAACGCAAAAACATCTTGCATATTTGTTATATCTTGA
This sequence comes from Lysinibacillus sphaericus, assembly GCF_006864135.1. Classification (GTDB taxonomy): domain Bacteria; phylum Bacillota; class Bacilli; order Bacillales_A; family Planococcaceae; genus Lysinibacillus. The sequence goes on from NZ_SADV01000008.1 coordinate 50,134, forward strand.
CGTGAAAGGGGCTGTAAATCATTATAATTAAAAATTTGTCCATCTTTCGCACTTTCATTACGGGACGTAATTAAAAATTGTGTAGCTTTAAAGCCATTGTTTTTAAGTACAGGATACGCATATTCACGTGTCGACAATAGGCCATCATCAAAAGTCAAAACAATTGAATAGGCAGGCAGTGTAATTTCATTGCGCATAAAACGCCATAATTCATCTACAGTAATGGTTTCGTAGTTTTTACTTTTTAAATACTTCATTTCATTTGTAAATTGAACATCTGTTACCGTAGTACTTAAATTTTTGAATCGCCCAAGCTCATGCTCTTTTAATACATGATGATACATCATTACTGGGACACCACGATCAATCGCTACTTTAGAGCTATGGATATATCCTTCACGGCCGCCAAGTACTGTTACGTACCAAGCCCCTTCTTTCCGCAATATCGGATAACGGCGATTTGTATCTAGTTTAGCAAATGGCTGCATCGCTTTTGTTTTATTATCATAAATCTCACTGTTTGCAGAAGTAGGGATGAAATACTCATTTTTCATGTCATTGTCCTTACCAACATTTTTATATGAAGGAGTATTTAAAAATTTCACCTTTGATTTTTCGGCATAAACATATGATTTCCCCCAACGAACTTGAACATATATTGGGTCCATTGAATCTACAACTTCTAGCTGTTGCCCTTTTATTAACGTAGCAATAGCCATCTCTTTTTCACGGCGGAAATCATAAAGCATTACGTTTTCTAACGCCTCTATATAGCCATTTTGTTTACTAGGAGGAGTTGTAGTTGGTTTTTCAACAGGCTTTGTGGTATTTGTATTTGTATTTGTTGAATTTTGACCTTTTTCTTTCACTACAAAATTACTATGTACGTAGCCTAAGCGTCCGTTCACAGCAATTCCATACCAATTACCCATTCCGCTAAATATAGGGAAGCGAACTCCCTCTGACAATGTAGCAAATTGAACAAGTTTACTGCCAGTATTATCGTAAATCGGTGCAACCTTTGTTGCGACAATATAATCCGTTATTTTAGCAACAGTTGGGACTGTGTTTTTATAAGTTGTTGCTGGAACAACGGTTGTATAACGTTTTTCAACATAACCATAATAACCAGCCCAACGAATTTGCCACCAATTGGCTCCATAGTCTTTTGTTACTTCAAAAGTTTGTCCTGCAGATAATGTCCCCACCTGAACTAGTGAGCCTGAACGATTATCAAAGACAGTTGCTTCCTCATTCATTTGGATGACAGTATTTTTTGCATATGCTTTTTCTGCAAAAGGTAATAGCATCATGAATAGAAGCAATAATAATAAGCGTTTCAATTTATTCACCTCAAAAAATTTTTAATTATCTTTTACTGCAATCATTAGACGATTTTCCAACCAATAAAAGTTTATTGGTATTAATTTCATAAATCATATTTTCCAAGATCTTATTGAGGAGATGCCCAATCTATTGTTTCAGAACTCTTGGTGCTAAAGGGATTAAATTTATGATATTAACTCACTTATCTAAATAATCATACGGCGAGACACCCTCCATTCCAATCAATGGATGGATATATGGTTCTGTTTCTACCGTTAGTTTGAAATCAATGGATTGTTTTTCTTGTTGTAAATCTTCGTTTAATGGAATCGTTTCTACCTCTACAATTTCCATTGGATTGAGTCTTGCACGGAGAGACGTAAAGCGCTGTAAATCATCAGTACGCTGTAAGCCATCTGCTAGCACATCCGGCTCGCCACATAAAATTAAGAAATTTTTAGCACGCGTAATACCTGTATATAACAAATTACGACGCAGCATTTTAGAATAACCTCGTACAACCGGCATAATAACTGTTTGGAACTCAGAGCCTTGCGATTTATGAATAGAACAACAGTAGGCAAGTGTCAATTGATTGAGATCACTTCGTTGATAAGTTACTTCAATACCGTCGAATGACACAACAAGCAAATCTTGTTTCTCAATTGTTTCCTTTGCCTTAATAATACTAATTACCTCACCCATATCACCATTAAAAACATTGCTTTCTGGTTGATTGACAAGCTGTAAAACTTTGTCCTTTATGCGATATGTGACATCACCAAAAACGAGCTCTTTTCTAGTACCAGTATCGTTTGGATTAATAAGTTCTTGAATCATTTTATTTAAATTGTCTATTCCTGCTGGACCTTTGTACATAGGTGCTAACACTTGGATATTACGGATTTCTTGACCTTTCACAACCGCACTTTTCACAACCTGAGTGACAACGCTTGCTACTTGATCTGGGGAGGCTTTAATAAATGAACGGTCAGACGTTTTTAATGTTAGGTCATTTGTGATATTACCACGTTTAATTTGATGAGCAAGCTCAATAATCGTTGAGCCCTCTGCTTGTCGATAAACATCTGTCAATTCCACAGTAGGTATTTGCCCGGATGCCAACAAATCCTTTAACACTTGTCCTGGTCCTACTGGTGGAAGCTGATCTTGATCTCCTACAAAAACGACTTGTACATCCTCATGCAAGGATTTTAATAGTTGATGCGCGAGCCAAGTATCGACCATCGACATTTCGTCTACAATAATGAGTTTTCCTGTTACCTCACGCTCAGTTTCTTCCTCTTTTTCCTGACCTGTAAAGCCTAGCAACCGATGAATTGTCATTGCTGGAAGTTCTGTCGATTCCGATAGACGCTTGGCTGCACGTCCTGTTGGAGCACATAAAATAATCGGAAAAGGTTCTTCTTTTTGTGCATATTCCTTCGGGTTCAATGATAATCCATGTAGCTTTGCATACACTTCTACCACACCCCGAACAACAGTTGTTTTACCTGTTCCAGGTCCACCAGTTAAAATCATAACGGCGGAATTTAGTGCTTGTTCAATCGCGTTCGCTTGCGTTTCAGCATATGTGACATTAAGAAATTCTTCTGTTTCACCAATCGCTTTACGTATTTCGTCCTTACTAAAATGTTCAGCCTTATTGTTACGTTCGATTAAAGCTAATATTTTTGATGCAATTCCTACTTCTGAGAAATATAGAGATGGTAAATATAGTCTTGTTTCTTCCCCACAAATTTTACTTTCCTCGCGCAATTCGATGCAAGCTTTAGAAATGATCTCAAAGGGAATTTCCTCTCGCTGGCTTTGCTCAAGCATATCTTTTACTAGTGGTAAAACATTTTCTGCATCTAAATACACATGCCCATCCGATAAAGCTGCTGTATTTAGAGTATGTAAAATCGCCGCCTTAATACGGTCTGGATGATTGCCAGTAATTCCTAATTTTGCACCTAGCTCGTCGGCACGAAAGAAACCAACACCTTCTACATCTTCAATCAGGCGATATGGATTTTCAGTTAATAATTCAACGGCCTCTGTTCGATATGTTTGGTAAATTTTCATGCCGAGCTGTGGTCCGAAACCCCATTCATTAAGTTGGATCATCACTCGTTCTAAGCCTAGATTTTGTTCAATGGTACGATAGATAACCTCTTTTTTTTCAGCAGATAAACGAGGCACAGCATCAAGAGCATTTGGGTCCTCTAAAATAAGACGTAACGCATTTGCTCCTAATTTCTCTACGATTGTTTCAGCAGTTTTTTTTCCGATTCCAACAAACAAATCACTCGATAAGTAATGAATAATGCCCTGCTCTGTTGCTGGCACTTCCTTTGTAAATGTCTCAATTTGGAATTGCACACCATATTTTGGATGTTGTTTCAATAAACCAGTAAAACGATATTGTTCATCCATCTGTAACGGCGGAAAATATCCAACAACTATTATTTCCTTATCTTCATACTGTAAGTTGGTCTCTTGAATTTTCACACGAACTATCGAATACATATTTTGTGCATTATGGAATATAGAGACGATTGGGCGTCCGAGTATAAAAAATTTATTTAGTTCAAATAAATCCAGGTTTTCTGCCATTCTCGGTTCGTCCTTTCGTGTTCATTTCAACCATATTATTTTACCACACCATAACGTGAAAAATCGTTTAAAAAGAGAATTCAATAAATTTCAATCAATATTAATCAATTTTAATCAATTATGCCTAGGTATAATTACGTGACATCCGCTTCGCTTTAGGCCTACAAACAACAAATGTTTATTGCGCGAAAACGAAGCGGCAGCGGCAAGATGTTGGTCACTCAGGCGTTTTCACAGGATGTGAAGCTCTAAGCCTGCGTTCCTCTATTTCAGCGATGTTTCAATACCCGCTGTAAAAGAGATTAAAGCCTTTGTTTCACCGCTTATAGAGATGGGAGACTTCTCTTAGCTGACATTTTGCTTTCGCTACATAAAACATTTGTAGCTGTCGCTTTCCTTTCGCTACATAAAACATTTGTAGCTGTCGCTTTGCTTTCGCTACATAAAACATTTGTAGCTGTCGCTTTCCTTTCGCTACATAAAACATTTGCTGAAAGAAATTAAAATTGTATTGATAAAAAACATTTCACGGTTTTCATCATCCTTTCCATGCTATGATATAGGTGAATTTGTCGCACGGAAGGATTGTGAAACTATTGGAATTTAGACCTTGCATTGATTTACACGATGGCAAAGTAAAACAAATTGTTGGCAGCACACTAGGTCGTAAAGATCAAGAAGTTATCGAGAACTTTATTTCAAATCATGACTCTAGTTATTATGCAAAAATGTTTGCTAAGGATCAATTAACAGGTGGTCACATCATTATGCTAGGTGATGGAAACGAAGAAGCTGCATTAGCAGCATTAGCAGCATATCCTCAGGGGTTGCAGGTTGGTGGCGGCATCACCATGGAAAATGCAAATAAGTATATTGATGCGGGAGCTACCCATGTTATTGTCACATCATTTATTTTCTATGATGGTAAGCTTCATTTAGATCGACTAAAGCAATTAGTACAGATTGTTGGTAAACAACATCTTGTCATCGATTTAAGCTGCCGTCTGCACGATGGAAAATGGTTTGTTGTTACTGATAAATGGACAAAGTTTAGTGACTTTGAAGTAAATGCTGAGTCTATTGCATTTATCGAAAATTTCTGTGATGAACTACTTATTCACGCTGTTGATGTGGAAGGGAAAAAAGGCGGTATGCAAGAAAGCTTAGTGCATGATTTAGCCACTTGGACAACAATTCCAACAACATATGCTGGTGGGGTTCGTTCTTTGGACGACTTAAAGAAATTTGAAAATATCGCAAATGGTAGACTTCATGTGACAATCGGTAGCGCTCTTTCAATTTTTGGTGGAGATTTACCTTATTCAGATGTGGTGAATTATTGCAAAAAAGGCGAGTTATTGTGAAATTAATATATAAGGATTATGTTTTTCCTTTTCAAGAAACAAATTCAGAACGCATTATAGAGGGTAAAAATTTCAAGGTAACTACGGATAATTCTCTTTCGTTGCATAGACAACTAGATGATGAACAAATGCTACTTGCGTTTTCAAAATCTATAAAAACAACAAGCGGAGAAACATCGTTTAATTACTAAGGGGACTAGACACCCCTTTTTTGTTTTTACAAAGTAAATTTATGAATCAAGAATATTATACATAGATTCGGAGCCCTTATTTCTATTTAGTTGCTATTTTTGTTAAGCTAATATTGAATATTAAATAATTTAGTTACTACTAAAAGAAAGGATTTTATGAAGTATGAAAAATGAACTTGAAGCAACCACTTTACAAACTTTACAAACAGAATTAACACGCTTCTTTTTAGTCTATAAATTTGCCTTGCAAGAAATTGAGACGAAAATAACTATTTTACAAGAAGAGTTTAAGCTAATTCATGAATATAACCCGATAGAGCATTTATCAACTCGCGTAAAATCACCGAAAAGCATATTATTGAAGGTCAAGAAAAAGAACCTTGAGCCATCTCTTGAAGCGATTCGAGAAGATATTCGTGATATTGCAGGTGTTCGAATCACTTGCTCCTTTGTAGAAGACATATATAAAGTGAGTGCAATGCTACAGGCACAAAATGATATTGAAGTTGTGGATGTAAAGGATTATATTGCCTACCCAAAGGGAAATGGCTATCAAAGCTTGCATCTTATTATAAAAATCCCTATTTTTATGTCCGATCGTATGGAAAAGGTATATGTCGAAATTCAAATTCGTACAATTGCAATGGACTTTTGGGCCAGCCTTGAACATAAAATCTATTACAAATATAACAAGGAAGTACCTGAACATATCCGTTTTGAATTGAAGGAGGCTGCTATTCAAGTAGCTGAGTTGGATCGAAAAATGGAGCGACTTAATAAAGAAATCAATATTCTAAAAGCGAACGACACAGAATCATCAATTTTAGAAACTACCCCAATTGCACATTTAGCACAATATATATATCAACTACCATTTGATGAGTTTTCAGAAGATGACGAAGACTAAAATAAATAAGGATGCTGAACTAGTTTCGGCATCCTTTCAAATTATTTTAGTTAAATCGCTGAGCAATCATATCATAAATATAACGTGCTTGGTCGTATTCTGGCTGTAATGTAAAGGCTTGTTTTAGGTGGTACATAGCATCTTCTGTTTGCTCAGTAGATACCGCATATAGTACACCTAAATTATAATGTGCATCTGCGTTATTCCAATCCTGTTCGATCAAATAGTCTAATTCCTTTTTACCTTCTTCGAACATTTCTAGCGCACATAGCACGATGGCATATGCTAGACGAATTTGTGTGTCTTCTGGTGCAAGCTCTGAAGCTCGTTGTAAATATGGTAGTGCAAGCTTCGGACTTTCCATTCGCTCAAAACATTTGCCCATCATATAATACACATCTGCGCCTTCAATTTTATGTTTTAGTGCTTGCTCATAAAGCTTTGCTGCTTCCGCATATCGTTCCGCATTATAATATAAATTTGCTAAACCATAATAAGCAGTTGCTGCCGTTTCATCAACTGTAATTGCTTTTTGAAAAAAACGTTCTGCACGTTCAGTATCCTCTAAGACCGCTAAAAGATTTCCGAAGTTCACATAACCAATTGGGTTTTCAGGCTCTGCTTCAATTGCTTGTGTAAAAAGTTGTGCAGCATCCTCGTAGCGCTTTTCTTGAAACGCTTGAATGCCCTGCTCGTTAAAATCCATTGTTATTCCTCATCTCTATGTAGCGAAAGAGGCCTAAACTCTATACGCTTTAGGAAAGAGTATAAGCAATCTTTTCGCAAATTAACCTACATATGTTAGTTTTTCATTATTTTTAAATACTTCGTCGATTGTACCGCCACCTAAACATTCTTCACCGTCGTATAGTACCACAGCTTGTCCAGGTGTAATCGCACGTACTGGCTCAGCAAACGTAATATGTGTACGTCCGTCCTCTAAAATTTCCACTTCTACTGGTGTGTCTGTTTGACGATAACGGAATTTTGCTGTGCATGAAAATTTCCCGGGCAATTTTTTTGTCGAACTATAGCTCATTTTCACAGCAGTCAGTGAAGTTGAAAATAGCGAATCATTATTGAAGCCTTGTCCAACTAGTAACACATTGCGCTCCAAATCTTTCCCTAACACGAACCAAGGTTCACCGTCGCCACCAATTCCAAGACCATGACGTTGACCAAGCGTATAGTACATTAATCCATCATGCTGGCCCATTACGACACCATCCATTGTCTCCATCTTACCAGGTTGCGCCGGTAAATATTGACTTAAAAATTCTTTGAAATTACGCTCTCCAATAAAGCAAATTCCTGTTGAATCTTTTTTCTTCGCTGTAGCTAACCCAGCTTCCTCCGCAATTTTACGGACTTCTTTTTTCTCAATATGTCCAATTGGGAACATTACATGCGATAATTGTTCCTGCGATAATTGGTTTAAGAAATACGTTTGATCTTTATTATTATCAATGCCTCGAAGCATTTTAACTTCGCCTTCGCCACTACGATCAACTCGAGCATAGTGTCCTGTCGCTAAATAATCAGCTCCCAGATTCATCGCATGCTCTAAAAACGCTTTAAATTTAATTTCCTTATTACACATTACATCAGGATTTGGCGTGCGTCCTGCTTTATACTCTTCTAAAAAGTATGTGAAAACCTTATCCCAATATTGTTTTTCAAAATTCACTGCATAGTATGGAATCCCGATTTGATTACATACTTTAATAACATCATCATAGTCTTCTGTAGCTGTACAAACGCCATTTTCGTCTGTATCATCCCAGTTTTTCATAAATATCCCGATTACTTCATATCCTTGTTGTTTTAACAAATATGCAGCAACCGAAGAATCTACCCCACCCGACATGCCGACTACAACACGAATTTGTGAGGGGTCACGTGTTTCTTTCATAATTGGTCACCTTTTCTTTTATTCAAATTCCATTAAATGTATAATTTTAATAAATTATTTTTTGGCTAATCTTTTTACAATCGCTGCTGTTTTTTCTGCGGCATGTTGTACATCATCTTCTGTTAAACCTTGACCAAAGCTAAAGCGGATTGAGTTACGTAATTCCTCTGCCCCTTGTCCAAACATCGCAACTAAAACGTGTGATGGATCAATGGAACCAGCAGTACACGCAGAACCACTCGATACGCAAATACCCGCCATATCAAGATTTACTAAGAATGACTCTACTTCCATACCAGAAAAACTTACATTTAAAACGTGTGGGAGCGTATTGCCTAAATCTCCATTCATATGAAATGCTAGATTTTCTTTCGTGAAAACATCCAGCAAAATTTGCTTAAAGCGATTGTATAGTGCGCGCTTTTCTTCTCGCAACTCATTTGCAATTTGCACTGCAGTCGCAAAACCAAGCACTGCAGGCACATTTTCAGTACCTGCACGACGTTTTTTCTCGTGTGCTCCCCCAAATGCATAACTAGTGTATGGTGTCCCAGCTTTTTGGTATAGGAAACCAATACCTTTAGGACCATTAATCTTATGAGCTGAAACACTTAGTAAATCAACATGGAGATCAGCAACATTAATTGACTCTAAACCATATGCCTGAACGGCATCTGTATGAAAAATAGCCTTATGTTCGCGTAACAAGTCACCAATTTCAGCAATCGGTTGAATCGTACCAACTTCATTATTGCCGTACATAATCGTTACTAAAATTGTATCCTCTCGCAATGCATTTCGCACATCTTCTACAGAAACACGGCCATTCCCATCAACCGGCAAATATGTCACATCAAAGCCATCTCGCTCAAGCTTTTCACAAGTATGTAACACCGCGTGATGTTCAATTTGTGTGGTAATGATATGCTTCCCTTCAGCAGCCCGTGCATAAACAGTACCAAAAATAGCCGTATTATCCGCCTCTGTTCCGCCACTTGTTATAATAATTTCTCCAGGCTGAGCACCAATTGATTGGGCAAGTATTTCACGTGCATTATCTAAATATTTACGTGCCTCTCGACCTATCCCATGAATACTTGATGCATTCCCATAAACCTGTTGCATTGCTGTAGTCATAGCGTCTATTACTTTGTCATTCATTGGTGATGACGCTGCATGATCAAGATAAATATATGAATTCATGTTGAAAACTCCTTTGTACGAAAAGCGCTAAAGACTCATCTCTCTACCTCTGGGTAGAGAGATGTGCTTTAGCCTAATTTTAAATATAGAACATATAGCCTTCCGCTACATTTTCCTCAGTATATTGAGCTAAATCCTCAATTGTCGTTGTATCTAATACATTTTTCACAGCATCACGAATGCGGAGCCATAACTCTCGCTGAGGTGCTTCTTCATTTTCAATACCTTCTACTGGTTGAATTGGACCCTCTAACACGCTAATAACATTAGCCGCTGAAATTTCACTTGGTGGATTTGCTAGCATATACCCACCATATGCACCGCGTACACTTTTCACTAAGCCTGAATTACGTAATGGTGAAACTAACTGCTCTAAGTATGCCTCAGAAAGATCCTTTTCAGCAGCAATTTTGCGTAGTGGGATAGGCCCTTCACCATAATGCTTTGCTAATTCAATCATAATCGTTAGACCATAACGGCCCTTTGTAGAAATTTTCATTTTATCACCCTCAAATAGTCTAGTCAAAAATACTACCAACAGTATATCATAATCTCCTCTCGAAGAACTCGGAAATACACTCGGAAGGTTATGATATACTATTAATTGCACCTTAAAATAATTAGGTAAAATACTATATAACGCTTCATTCTAAGCACAAAAACAAAAATCATTGAAAACAGTTGAAAGGGGGAATTTTAATGCATAATGAACCACTCGCTTATCGCATGCGTCCTTTAACCCTCGATGAAATTGTAGGACAGCAGGATTTTATCGGTCCTAACACCGCTCTTTATAAAATGATTCAAAATGAACATGTTCCATCCATGCTGCTATATGGTGAGCCAGGTATCGGCAAAACGTCAATAGCGAATGCCATAGCAGGAAGCTCGAGGCTCCCCTTTTTCGCGCTTAATGCTACTCGTGCTGGTAAAAAAGACGTCGAGGATATTGTACAAGAAGCTAGAATCACAGGAAAAGTCCTTCTTTTTTTGGATGAGATTCATCGTTTTAATAAATTACAACAGGATGCTTTGTTGCCACATGTTGAAAACGGCTCGATCGTGTTAATTGGCGCGACAACGGAAAATCCGTACCATGATGTCAATCCCGCTATCCGCTCACGTTGTGGAGAAATATATCAACTAAAACGGTTAACGAACGAAAATATAATCGAGCTTATAAAAAAAGCACTTTCTGATGAAAGACGCGGGCTAGGTAAATATCACTTTATATTAACAGATCATCAAATTTATCAAATTGCTGAAGCAGCTAATGGTGACGCACGGAAGGCATTAACTTTGCTTGAATCAATTTATTATGCAAGTGATGAAGTAGACGGTCAAACAATCGCTGTTGATCATATCATTGAGCATCTTGTAGGCAGAATTGGCGTTTATGGTGATAAAAAAGGATCCCATTTTTATAATTTGCTATCTGCGTTACAAAAATCAGTTCGTGGAAGTGATACGAATGCAGCAATGTATTATTTAGCTCATTTATTGGAAACTGGTGATTTAGTAGCTGTTAGTCGACGCTTACTAGTTATGGCTTATGAAGATATAGGCCTTGCCAATCCTGAAGTAGGACCGCATATGCTTGCGGCTGTACAAGCGGCAGAGCGTCTAGGACTACCAGAGGCGCGTATTCCGCTTGCAAGTGCTATTATTGAAATGTGCCTTGCTTCTAAATCCAATTCTGCAATTGTTGCGATTGATGCCGCCATTGCCAGCATTCATGCAGGAAAAACAGGCGATATTCCACATCATCTACGCGATGCTCACTATGAAGGGGCAAAAGATTTAGGTCATGTAGGCTATCAATATCCCCACAACAGCCCCATCGGAACATTTGGTGGATGGGTAGACCAGCAATATTTACCGGATGAGCTTGTAGGCACAGAATTTTATAAACCTGTTATTGCGGGTGAAGAAAAACGAATGGCAGGAATCTACGAAAAGCTTAAATCTTTTCATAAGGATAAAAAGTAATAAGAGTACTGAAAAACATATAAGTTAGTTTTTTCATGAAAATAGGGCACTTCAATTTTAACAAGAAGCGCCTTATTTTTTTATCTTATTACTTTCTCTAAAAAAACAGGACAGACTACTAAACAATCATCCTGTGAAGGTCGCCTTTTTTGTTGTGTAGCGTGTTTCGTAAAATCGGTTCAATGTTTCTTCCACATCTTTCATCGATGGCTGCCTCGTCGTTTCTTTCTCCTCTTTGTCCTTTTCGATATCATGTAAATAATGTAGAAAATTATAGGTTTGATAGAGTAGACTAGCAAATTCCTGGGAGTTCTCCCGTACTTCAGAACGAATTGCTTTTACAGCAATTGCTTGACCAATTGATTGCTCTCTTGATGGAGAAAATTGATCATCTATATTATTATCAGTTGTTCTATATAAAAATTTTAATGACTCATATACTTCCTTGTTATCACTAAAACGTTCCTTTATCCACAATAAGACAAATTGTAATAGGACAATGGCATAAATAAGTGACAGACACTCATCTCCAAAAGATTTTTTCGACAAACGTTTAAAGGAGTCGTCTTGTGTCACAACTTCGAATATGATTAAACGAATTGGATACAAGAGCGCATGTCCGCTGTTGATATATAATTTCTCTCGATCTTTATACATAGCGAACCAAAAATCCCTAACTAATGAGATAGATTTCCTTGTTGATAGGGCTAATTGATATTGGGTAAGCTCATGTTCAAGTGTTTCTTGTATAAGCTGTCGAAATAGAAGTTCCTCACTCTCACTTACTAATAAGAGCGGTTTTTCTAATTTCGCCAAATCGATGTCGATACCGTTTATTAACATTGAACTGCCCCTTTCCTATAAATTCATACAGCATGGAATAAATCTTTATCATCACCATAACGTATAGTTAATTCCGTTACTTTTGATGCTTGAGCCATAATGCTTGCAAATAGATTTGCAATTTTTAACTATATTTCGACAAAAATCTATAAATACCTTTTAAGTAAAAAGCCCTTTTTTTATTTTCGCACAATGAAACTTTATCACTACAATAACGGACTTCACGGTCTTCGCACGATAATCTATTAACATTTACAAAAAAAATCTGCAATACTTTTTAAGAACTTGAAACCCAATCACCCTCACAAAGCAGAGTACTGTAAGAATTGGTGAATCAACCGCAAAAAGTAAGCAGATTCTAGTTGCTATATTATTTTAAAAAAATGTTCAAGCACTCTTTAATTATTTCGTCATTTCATTATCAACAAATACTTTTAATTGTTGTAAGCACTGTTTGACTGCACCTTTTTGTTCAAGCACAGCATTTCGTAATGATGATGTTTTCTCTTCATCCCCTACTACTTCACGATAAAGCGCAAAAATTGCTGATAATAATTGTTCATTCTCTTCTTGGTCAATGCTAGGTAAAGAATAGGCAGCAATCGTTAATAATTGCTCAACTTTTTCAGGTGTTTTTTGTAACTCATTGGATGAATAATACGTTGATGCCGCTAAAAAGTAGCACAGCTTTGCACAGCAATCTATAAACAAATGCCAATATGTATTGGCACTTGGTAATTCACCCGCTCTATCGTCTAAATACTCTTTATAAAATGTTGTAGCTTGTGTATACAAAGGATTTAGTTCTCTCATAGCCTTTGGATAATTATTAGATGTATCCAAATAGTCAAATACAATATCATTCATTTTCTCTTGAAGTTTTACAATGTCTAAATGATCACGAATTACTTGAATTTCCATTTTCCCACTCTCCCATATTGTCATTTGTTTTCTAAACGTCATTCCTACTCCCCTAGGCAGTCCTGCACATCCAAACAAACTTTTTTATTATCTATTGGAATTATTAAAATTATAGCAATAAACCAAATAAAGAAGTGGGTACATGAAAAAAATAAGACAATTTAGTGAATTATTAGCATTTTGAGTACCGAATGCGAACTATTTTAGTAGAATTATATTTTTTGTACATAATCATCAAATAAAGATTGCTCTTTCGTTCGATCAATAATTTCTATTATACTTCCTTGAGCATATTTTTTTATTCTTTTTTGTGGCATATAAAAATAGGCCGTATTTGTAATTAACCACTCACTAAGTGTTAGTTCATTACCTGGCTGTTGATTTGTCAATATACGTTTATGTCGAAGTATATCCGCCATTTTATAGAAACCATCTGATAGCTCGTAGGCCGAAACATCAAAATTAAAAATAGGACTAACAACTTGTCCAACATCAAAAATGTGAATTGTTTGCCCTTCTTCATCAATAGCTAATTCTACTGTACTAATTTCATCGAATAGATTTAAGCCCCTATATTCCATTTGATAGATTTGCTCCATAATAAAACGCCTCCTTTTATAGGTTCTACAGCAAATGTTGAAGGAGTCGTAATATGTCTCTTCCACATAAATTGTATAGATATTCTAATAAATATCGTAGATCCCTTTTTTACAACGTTCCTATTGTAACATAGAAAAAGTAGCTGTCTTCAAACGAGACAGCTACTTCCATAAAATGGCCAATCACCATTACTAAGGGTGATTTCGTTCCACTTTTATTTTATCGAAAAATTATTTAAGCTTATCGAAAAAATTATTGTTAATTTATCGATGAAAGTTTTTGAATTTATCGCCTCACTTAAGCAATTATGCCTCGGCATAATTGCGTGCGAAAGCGCAGTAACTTATTTCCTATTCAGTGACATCCGTCGGAGGCTTAACTTCTTTCTGCGAATGTTCGGGCAACCGCTGAAAAGTGATTTAGAACAGCATTCTCTCACACCTAAAGAGGTGGAATACTTCTCTGGACCTGTCGCTACTCTTTCGGTACAAAAACACTTGTAGCTAACGCTTCGCTTTCGCTACAGAAATAATTGCTGAAAGAAGTTATATTTATCGACATAACAGATTTTTCAAAGTTGTATTAGCCTTGTACACGTGTAATTTTTACATCTTTTAAGATTGTATTCACTACCCAGCTGGCAGCAATTAAGCCTGCCACTGAAGGAACAAAGGCATTGGAAGATGGAGGCATTTTTGCTTTACGAATAGCTGCATCCGGTTTTCCGACATGCTCTACGACATCTGGACGAACAACAATAGGACTCTCATCTGAGAACACAACCGTTACTCCTTTATGAATACCATCCTTACGTAATTTTGTACGGATTACTTTAGCCAATGGGTCCGTATGCGTTTTAGAAATATCTGCAATTTTGAAACGAGTTGGATCCATTTTATTGGCTGCACCCATGCTAGATATCATCGGAATATTACGCTTTAGACATTCCTTCATAATATGAATTTTATACATCACAGTGTCACTCGCATCAATGACATAATCTATGCCCTGTGCGAAAAATTCCTCATATGTTTCCTCCGTGTAAAACATATGCATATCAATTACTTCACATTCTGGATTAATATCAGCAATACGTTCTTTCATGACACCTGACTTAGATTTTCCGACCGTTGAAAGATAGGCAACTAATTGACGATTAACATTCGTAATATCTACATTATCCTTATCCACTAAAATAATGCGGCCAATACCACTTCGTGCACAAGCCTCAGCAGCAAATGAACCTACACCGCCTACACCAAGAATGGCTACCGTTGTATTTTTTAATTTTTCGAGTCCCTCTGTTCCTATTGCGAGCTCATTACGAGAAAATTGATGTAACATCCTTACACTCTCCGTCTATTGAATTTTTAGTACGCTTTAACGGACAGTAATATACATTGCCCGTTAAAGCCCGATTGGTGATCATGGATAATACACCCCACTAATCACTTTATTAGTAAACCTAGTTAAATACTAAGATAAAATCAAACCTATCTTACATTTTATTACGATATTCATCAAGTAAAAATTATAATTAAAAAAATGAAGTATTCCTACTAAATCAATTATGCCTCGGCATAATCGTTGCTGTCGCTTCGCTTTCGTACAGATAAACAATGCGTCTCGTATTGGCTTTGTGCTTTAGCCTGCGGATGTTTTTTGCACGAAAGCGTAGCGGCGTGATGCAGGTCAGTTAGCTGTTATCACATGAATACAATGATTTTAGGCTAACATCCATTAGTAACTCCTTTCCAATTCCGTGACATCCACTGAAAGAATTTATGTAAAGTTTGACTTGAGCCGTTAAAAATCTAAATGTTTCCAGCTTAAAGTAAAAAATTTAGGCAATTGAATAAATCGTCATCCAATTGCCTTTAGTCTTAACACTATTCTTGTTCATAATTTTTGGAGAAACATGCCGCAAAATCTAAGCCGAGCTGGGCATTTATTTGCTTAAAAGCCGCAATTACCGCCCCGCCGATCGGTTGTAAAATTGGTGCCATAAATTGCAATGGTATTTTGTCAGCCTGTGCGAATTGCTGTAATTTCGGTAAAAAATATGCTTCGTTATTAAAAACGCCACCCACTAATACGACAGGCACGTCCCCTTCCTCCCAAGTCATATGAGCGTAACATGCTTTAATTGCCACATAATATTTCTTACAAGCATCCTCAATGATCTGAATAGCAACACGATCACCTTCTTCTGCCGCATCGAAAACATATTTACTTAACGGTGAAATCACGGTCCGAGGATGCTCTTCTCCATATATACACTCTATTAATTGTGGTACATTTTCTACAGAAAAATAACGCAATATGACAGCTGTCAAAGCTGTTGGGTCTCCGCGTCCATCATAGCTTTGAAAAATAGCCTTCAGCACTTGAATACCTAAATCATAGCCACTGCCCTCATCATCAAAAAGATAACCCCAGCCACCAACTCTATGAAAGCGTTGCTCACGATCGTAGCCCATTGTAATAGCGCCTGTCCCTGCAATTTGCACAATACCTGCCTGCCCAAGTGTGCCTGCATAAAGTGCAATTAGAGCATCATTATCAACAATCACATGAGCTGTCTTAGGAACGTATTGACGTACTATCGATTCTACAACATCTTCAGCCTGTAGCTCCTTAACGCCAGCCATGCCAGCAAAACAACTATCTATGGCAGCAAATACTTGCGGATTTTGTTGTTGCAAATTTTGTAGTATATCATGAATCGTTGACTTAAAAATTGGAATACCCATAGCTGTTGGGTTACTACGAGTCGTTACTACTTTAGCATAAACATTGCCCAATTCATCACAAATGACTGCTGACGTTTTCGTTCCACCACCGTCAATCGCTAATACAATCATATCCTTACTCCTTTCTCGTCAATTTCACCTTAGCTGTTCCTCAAAAAAACATCTGCTTGCTAAAGATAAAAAGGGATTAAGCACTATCTCTAATGGCTTAATCCCTTCTTCTGTCACCATTTCGTAAAGCCAAATGATGCCCAAGGCTGAATATGTGCTAATAAAAATTGTTCTTCTTCTACAACTCTTGCCACAACATTTGTCGATCCGGCATTCGGCATTTCCTTTAAAACAATTTGGAGCTCACCCTTATAACGTACATCTAAATTATTATCGATTGTCACATCGCCCAATTTTAATAGGTGGGTATCATGTACAGGGAAGTCACCATTTTTATATTTAACACGAGATTGCGTACTACGGATCACATAATCCGAAACATCACCACGATTAAAATGGGGCTCCTTAAAAAGGATGGCTTCTTCTAAAATAGACGTTTCAATTGACTGCTCAACTTTCAGCTCTAGCTTATGGCGATTTAATTGACCTAACGCACGTATTTCTTCCTCAGAAGCATACATATTGCCGATAATACAATCATCTATTAAACCAGTGTGCCATAAATCCTTTGCTTGCACAGTAATTGGAAGATGACGATGCTCTTCTAATGTAGGCAATCCATGCTCTGTTTCTTCCCAAGGTCCGAACATCGCATGCTGTGATGAAATCATGGCTGCTGTACGAATATGATTTGCTTTAAATTTTTGAGATGTTTGTAAAAAATGTTGACGTGATAAACCTGTGAAACGTCTCGGATAAAAATTATGACAGCCAATAATATTATCTTTATTCGGTTGATAGGATACTATATTTTCTACATATTTAGTACCGTTACTAATATTTAATTCTATTTTTAAATTACTTGCATCGAGCGACATAAACGCTTCTTCCTGGCCAGAAAAACCCATATCTAAGCGCAATGCCGCTAAATGATAATGCTCCTTAAAGTAACCGATATCTTTATACGTTAAGCCTAAATCTTCAAAAACAGCTGGTGCAATATCAGCAGAAATTTCAAAGCCAAGCTGCTGCCCAAATTTATTGATTTGTTGTAATTTTTGTCGTTCCTCATCGTTATTTAAGGACATAAGACATGTAAATATTCGATCAAAACCATTGTCATGAGCGAGCTGAACATATCGCTTCATATCGTCTAGTGTACTATGCTGAGGATATAGTGAAATCCCTAATCTTTTCAATTTAAATACCTCCGTTAGCTCACAATTACACTTCTACTTTTTGACTCTCTAATTTTGTAACTTGCTGTTCTTTTTGAGCCTCTGCTTCAGCAGCCCGTAGTTCATTCTGCTTTGCCATGCGGTTGGCCATTGAAATGAACGGTAAATAAATACATACCGCGACTACAATTAAGACAATACTAAGGGCAGCTCCTTGCCAAGATTGAGTTGCTAAGAAACCATTAATAATCGGTGGCGTTGTCCATGGTGGTGACACCGTAGCTGCTGGCACAAAGCCCCACTTCGTTGCAAAGAAAGCAATGGTTACGTTCACCATTGGTGTCAAAATAAACGGTACGAATAATACTGGGTTTAACACAATTGGAAGACCGAAAAGTAATGGTTCATTAATATTAAAAAGACCTGGTGCTGCGGACAGCTTTCCGACGGTATTATATTGCTTATTCTTTCTAGCAAAAATGAAAATGGCGATAATAAGTGCTATTGTCGTACCGGAACCACCCATATTGATGAAGGCATCAAAGAATGGTTTATTGACGATGTATGGCGCTATTTCCCCAGATGAAATTGCTTCAACATTTTTTTCTATAGCTGGTAAATTGATCGTTTGCATAAACGGTTCGATAATGTTAGCACCATGAACACCTAATGTCCATAAAAACGTAGGAATAAATGCTAAAAGTAATGCCGCAACCCATGAATTCGTTAAGCCCATAAACGGCTCTTGAACGGCTGAGTAGAACGAACCGACAATATCAGGAATATCAAAGCCTGCCGAAATAATTGTACGAACTAGAGCAAATAAACCAATTGTAATAATAGCAGGTAATAATGCGGCGAAAGATTTTGAAACAGCCGGTGGTACTCCATTCGGCATTTTAATTAGTAACTTAGGATTGCCAGTCAATTTACAAAATAATTCAGTTGACAGCAATGCAATAATAATGGCAATAAATATACCACCTGTACCTGTCGTTAACCCTGTTAATCCACCTTCACCAAAAGTACCGAACGTCAAATAAGTTGAAAAGCTGATCACACCGGCAGAAAGTCCATCCTTGTCGTAACTTTTTGCAAGATGGTAAGCAATTGTAAAGGCTAATAACAAAGAGATAATTCCAAATGTTGCTCCCCAAACATTGCCGCCCCACTGTGTCCAAGTTTCATGCTTCCAGATGGCATCGAGCGCATTTTGATAGAATTTGATAGGCAAATTATTAACAAGAACCGCAAGTGACCCAACAATTGTCAATGGCATGATTGTAATAAAGCCATCTCGAATGGCAACTAAATGACGCTGATTCCCTACTCTAGCTGCGACTGGTACAAATTTTTCTTCTAAAAAACGGAACATTTCACACACTCCCTTTACGTTTTTATTGTGACATCAAGGCTTGATGCTATTCCCCTTTGATTCGTTCGTACAACTCAATCATTTCAGTTGCTAAATCACGAAACGTGATGGCATTCATTAAATGATCCTGTGCGTGAATTAACAACATTGATACTTCTACTTTTTCTCCCCTTGCTTCTTGTGACAGTAGAGCCGTCTGAGAATGATGCGCTTCAATCAATGCTTCGTTAGCTACCTGTATTTTTTCCTTTGCTTCTTGAATCTGGCCATTTTTTGCTAGCTGGATAGCCTCCATACATTCACTTCTCGTATTACCACTATGCACAATCAGTCCCATAATGGATTCCATCAAAACTGTTTCTTCCATTGTCGCTGCCCCCTTAACCAATCAACTGTAACGCTTGATTTAAAACATTTTCGCCATTCATCATGCCGTAATCCGCCATATTAATGACATCAATCGGAAAATTCATTGCCTTGTATTTTTTTTCAAATGTTCCTTTTAAGTAACGTACTTGTGGACCTAGTAGCAGCACATCCACCGTTTTAGTAGCTAATACTTTGTCAACCTCACCTTCAGCAATCGCATAAATATCTGCCTCAATATTTTGTTCTTGTGCAGCTTTTTGCATCTTTGACACTAATAAACTAGTACTCATTCCCGCCACGCAAACTAGCATAATGTTTTTCATAAAAGCACTCCTTTTCATGATAAGATCGTCTTTTTAACTAACTTTATTTTTATGATTTTTTAACTATGAAATCGCTTTCTTATGATGAGAATAGCATCAATTGGTATATACCACAATATACTTTTTACACCATTTATTCCCTTATAGAAAGACTTTAAAAATTGGGCTATAACTCTGTTACAGACTACAGAATGGATTCACCTTACTGGTATAGTCCAGAAAAAAGTTCAAAAAAATTTAATTTTTCAGAACCAACTACATTCATACCTACTTTTTCAATATATACACGACTTAAAAGTATTCATAGAATGCGGGTTTATTAGAGGGTAACGCTTGCTGCCAGCGATCAATAATGTCTTCAGCCAATTCTTCATTTGCATACAAGGCAGCATCCTTTACAGAAAGATAGCCCACCATCATCGCTGAAAAAAGATTAATTGGTAATGTTAACATATGCACTTTTGGGCTAGAATTTGTCTCAATTATCGAGACATCTCCACTTTTATTTATTTTATATGCGTGCTCATTCCAGCTACAAAATATATCTTCAATTTGAATATATAACGGCTCCTGAATATCGCCCCACGGATAATGTTGCATGAACATCAAAGCATCTACTATTCTTACCATCACATCCTGAACGACTTCCTTTTTAAACTGTGGTTCTTTAAAATAAAAGCCAAATTGATGGTTGTTTGAAGTAACTCCTTTAATGTTACTCACACTCGCTGCATGAGACGTTATAAAACGCCAAATCGCTTGTTCTGCTAGTAAATCCTCAGCTATAAAATCATGAATCTCAAACGTTCCATCTTGAATGATATAGCGAATATAACCTGCAATACTATCATCCTTAAAATATGCCGCAAAATGACTATCAGGCATCCTTCTCTCTATTCTTTTCCACCAAGCATCATCTCGTAACATACTTCCATTATTGAACAACGCCTGTGCATTATGAAAATCTTTAATCGCCTGAAAAAGATCACGATCTGGCCACTCAAAGCTCATACGTTTTACTACGTCCAGCTGCTTTCCGAAAGAAGGAAACAGCATTTGCGGAATGGTGTAACATAGCTTTTCAACAAATAACTCCCAGCCGAAGTAACGATAAAAGGATACCGAAAATGGTGCTAACACAGATATGCTCTGCCCATTCTCTCGCATTTTCTTCAGGGCCTCTGTCATAAGCTTTTTGATAATACCTTGTTGCCGATACTCAGGATATGTTGCAACAAAACCAATTCCGCCCATCTTATAATTTTCACCATGAATTGTTATATTTAGTGGCAATATGAATAACTGTCCAACTACTTTATTTTCATCGTAAGCACCCAATGTTGTACTATGCTCAATCCAATAGTGAAAATCATCGCGCCGCGCACCCGTATACTTATTAGGAAAACAATAATCTCTTAATTGATGTATTTGTAAATAATCATTTGGCGGTATTATTGTTATTTCCATACGCTAGATCACCCCTTCTCCATACTGAATATTCGCGCAATTCAAGATAAACTTAATAGATTATTTTTGACATATTCCTCGACCTCTGAGGCCGTAGATAGTTGTAAAATGCGCTCATTATGTGGTGTTAGCTGATGTTTGGAAAGCTTAGCGAGATGTGCACGAGTCTTTAATATAGAGGAAGCACTCATGGAAAACTCATTTAATCCAAATCCTAGTAAAATCGGTAACGCTATTTCATCTGCTGCCATTTCACCACACATACCTACCCATTTTCCATGATGCTGTGCTGCATCAATGACATTTTTTATCAGTCTTAAAACAGCAGGATGATACGGTTGATATAAATAAGAAACATTTTCGTTCATGCGATCTGCTGCTAACGTGTATTGGATTAAATCATTTGTACCGATTGAGAAAAAATCTACTTCCTTTGCAAATACATCTGCAATGATGGCTGCCGATGGAATTTCAATCATCATTCCTACTTCTAACTTTTCAGATATAAGGTATCCATCACTCTTCAAACTTTGTTGTTCTTCAAGCAATATTGCCTTCGCCATTTTAAATTCGTCCAATGTAGCAATCATCGGAAACATAATTTTTAAATTGCCGTAAGCGCTTGCTTTTAGTAATGCACGAATCTGTACACGAAATATTTCTTGTTGAGTTAAACTAATCCGAATTGCACGATAGCCAAGAAATGGGTTCATCTCATCAGCAAGCTTTAAATATGGTAGATTTTTATCGCCACCAATATCTAATGTCCGAACAATCGTTGGCTTGCCTTGCATTTTCTCTAGTACACTTTTATATGCTTGAAACTGCTCCTCCTCAGTTGGTAGCTCCTGACGTTCCATATATAAAAACTCTGTTCGAAACAGGCCGATACCATCTCCGCAAGCATTGATGACCATATCCGCATCTTCAGGGTTTCCTATATTCCCTGCAATTTCTACTGAAAAACCATCTGCACTCAAACTTGGTAATGAACGATAGCGAAGAAGTTCTTCATTCTCCTCATTGTGTAAATTCTGTTGCTGCAAATAAAAGCTAGTTATTTCCGATGAAGCGTTGACAAAAATCTTGCCATTTGTCCCATCTAAAATAATTGGTGCTCCATGTTGAATACGTTCCGTGGCATTTTTCGTCCCAACTACCGCTGGAATCTCTAACGTTCGTGCGAGAATAGCAGAATGAGATGTTTTGCCACCATTATCCGTTATAAACCCTTTGACATACGTTGTATCTAGCATCGCAGTCATGGACGGTGTTAAGTCTTTAGCAACGATAATAACATCAGAGGTTAAACGATTCATATCAACCATTTCAACCCCTAACAAATGGGTTAATACCCGTTTAGATACATCTCGAATATCTGCAACTCGCTCCTGCATATAGACATTATCAAGCCCTTCAAACATTGCAATGAACAAATTCGATACTTCGTTTAATGCAAATTCGGCATTCACCCCAGATTGAATTTTCGCTTCAATAGATGAAAGCATTTCAGGAT
Source organism: Lysinibacillus sphaericus (assembly GCF_006864135.1). Classification (GTDB taxonomy): domain Bacteria; phylum Bacillota; class Bacilli; order Bacillales_A; family Planococcaceae; genus Lysinibacillus. The sequence continues at coordinate 73,101 of NZ_SADV01000008.1, forward strand.
CTTCTAGCACTAATAGATGTGCCGCAAAAATAGCCGCCTTGTCAGCACCGAATTTCTCTTGCGCTATTTCATGGATTTCTTGTAGCTCCACTTTCGTTTTTACAATAGCTGCCTTAAATCTTTCTAGTTCAGCATGGACATCAGTAATCTTAACTTTTTCAAAAGTTAGATCTGGTTCCTTTAAACAATATGCATTTGCAAAGGCAATGCCTCGAGAAACAGCAATTCCTTGTATTTCTAACATTCCTCACCAATTCCTTTTGAAACCATTACTTCTGTTATTGTTTGAAAAAGCTTCTCGGCATCAGATCCCTTTGCTGAAATTTCTACAATGCTTCCAGGTGCTACCCCTTGTGCCATAACGCCCATAATCGATTTTAAATTGACCGATTTCTCTTTATAGGTTAACTGAACGTCACACTCAAACGGTGTTACAGCCGTTACCAGTAATGCTGCTGGTCTAGCATGTAGTCCCTCTGGCGCAGTTATTTTAAACATTTTCTTCATCTATATCCCTCCGCATGTCATTTAAAGTTAATACGATGTTGATAACTGGTAATCATAGCCTCATTATGAGACAAATCAGCATCAACATTATTACTTTTAAAAACTGGTAATATTTTGTCAGACAAAGCCATACTCTCTATGATTTCACTAAATAATGCATTTAAAATAAATGAACCGATCACTGTAGAGGATGGTGCATACTGTATGTCATGGTGATGCAGCAAACCATCTCCTATTGGTATATGCGTATCGATAACTATATCTACTACATCCTCTAAGCGCTGTCCACTTTGATGACGGGTCGGCTGTTCGCAATAGGCAAGAGATTGCAGGGACATGACTAGCACTCCTGTTTCTTTCGCTAAAAAAGCCACATCTAACGGTGCTTGATTTCGTCCGGATGTTGAAATAACAATGCAAACATCATGTTCATGAAAATCAAAATGATTTTTATACTGTTCAATGATAGTCGGGTCCTTCTCGTTTTTAGATGATGTCATTGCTCCTGCATGTAAAGTTAAAGGTTCAATAATGATAGGACGTACAGGTACAAGTCCTCCCGCACGATAAAATGCGTCCTGTGCTAAAAGATGAGAATGGCCACAACCAAATAATTGGACAATTCCTCCGCATTGAAGCCTTTTGACAATTAATTGTGCTGCCTCTTTTATTTGGGCATATTCTTGCTCCCTCACGACCTGCATTAACTTTTGTATTTCTAAAAAATATGCATCCATTGGATCACCTTTTAATTTCACTAATGAATTTGTATCGATCAGCTCGATAAGTACTTCGCACAAGCTCGAACGGAACTCCATCAGATAAATAACTTGTACGTTTAATAATTAACACAGGTGCAGTATGATTAATTTGCAAAAATTTACTATCCTCTTTTGGAACAATAGCTGCCTCCATTTGCTGAATAGCATTTCCAATTTTTTGATGGAATTTTGCTTCGATTAACGCATACAATGACCCCATTATTTTCTTTTCATCTAATTCTGGATATACTTTCACAGGAATATACGTTCTTTCGATTGCCATTGGCTTGGAATCTGCACTACGGATTCGTACAACGAAGAACACCTCTTCGCCCGGCTCTAACATTAAATCTCTAGCAATATCAATTGGTGGTACGATTTTTTCAAAGCGTAAAACTTTACTGCTTGGTTCCATCCCTCTAGCCCGCATATCCTCTGTGAAACTTGTTAATCCTTTTAGTGGTTGTTCTAATTTTGGATTAGCGACATATGTACCTCTCCCTTTTTCACGATACAGCAATCCGCTATTCACTAAATTTGTGATTGATTGACGAACAGTCATTCTACTAACATCAAACTGCATAGAAAGCTCTCGCTCAGAAGGTATATTTTCACCGATTTTGTATTCTTCTAAATAAATACGTTGTTTAATGATTTCCTCTATTTGTATATAGATAGGTATATGAGAATTTTTATCTAACAAGTGTTGCACCATCCTTATCGCCTCTTTACTTTCATTTCTCAAATACAACTTTACCCCGACAAATAGTTTTTTGTACATTTAAATGTTCATCAAGTAATACAAAATCTGCATCATATCCTTCTGCAATATGACCTTTCGTTGCAAGCTGTAATTGCTTAGCAGCATTCGTAGAGGACATTGCGACAATTTCCTGCAATGAGCAATCGGTAACTGCTTTTATATTTTTTACTGCCTGCTCCATCGTTAGCACACTGCCCGCTAAAGCCCCATTAGATAAATGAGCCCCATCCTTAGAAACATGAACGGTTTGACCACCTAAATCATAATCACCATCATGTAAGCCTTTTGCCCGCATCGCATCTGTAATTAAAATGATACCATTCGCTCCTTTCATACGATACGCTAGCTTTACAGCCTGAGGATGGCTATGCACGAAATCAGCTATAATTTCAGTCTTCACCTGATCTTCTAATAGCACTGCACCAACGACACCCGGTTGGCGATGATGGAAAGGGCGCATTTGGTTATATAAATGTGTGGCCTGCCTTACTCCCAATGCTACTGCCTTATCCACTTCCTCAATTGATGCGTCAGAATGGCCAATGGAAGCAATAACATTTAAATCTTTTAACGATTCAATAAACGTAAAGCCTCCCTCTACCTCAGGCGCAATTGTAACTTGTTTAATGCGTTGCTTACTTATTTTCTGCCAGAATGTAAATTGCTCAGCAGACGGTAATATAATGTATTCTATTGGCTGAGCTCCTGCCCGTTTTTTCGATACATATGGCCCCTCTACATGTATACCTAATAAGCTTGCCTCATCATCATTATTTTCAAATTGAGCAACGTTGGATAAAGCGCTTTCAATCGCTTCTATAGATTGCGTCATTGTAGTAGCAAGGAAGCCTGTAACGCCTTCTTGTACTAAAGAACGTGCCATTTGATGTAATGCTATTTGTGTAGCGTCCATCACATCATGTCCAGCTGAGCCATGTATGTGCATATCAATATAGCCAGGTAGTAGTATCCAATTTTTATCTTTGCCATTAATATAATGCTCAGCCTGATCAGATAAGTTATTACTTATTTTAATAATTTTACCATTATTAATAAATAAATCGCCCTTAAACGGTGCTTCATCATGATTGACTATCGTAACATTGGAAATTAAAAGTGTATGCTTCAAATAGATCACCCCCTAATCTTTTTTGAGGAGCTTGCTGAAGTTACCAAGCTATCATTCAACTTGGTATAGTTGTCTATACCAATTATATGACACTTTTACAAAAATAAAAAGTATTTTTTATATTTTCTAAATTTTTTAGTTTTATCGCCATAACTTGAGGTTAATTTCTGTTCCGACTGGGCGCTTTGTTGCTGTTGCTGTTGCTGTTGCTGTTGCTGTTGCTGTTGCTGTTGCTGTCGCTTTCGCACAGGATAAAACATTGTCGCTGACGCTTCGCTTTTGAGCAAAGCTTCCTGGGGGCGTCCGATGAGACCTACCAATATGTTGAATACGATCACATTGGATATTCGTATGTTCTATAATCTCGGAACGAACCCGTATAAATTCATTTTTCCATTCATTATCATAGGGCACAATTTTCACTTCATGCATTTTCAAGCCAAGAATCATTGTCATTTGTCCTCTACAATTAACAAATTTGTTCTATTATAAATCATCCTATGCAGTTGTCTTTTTGAATAACCATTTTTTCGCACTAAAAAAGGAGCTAATTTTATGCTCCTCTTTGTGGTTATTTACTATGTATGACGAATCCCGATTGTGCCGTTATGCCAAGAAACATTCGTCTTGAACCCGCAATTCGCAGGGGGGTGCCCGCTTTGCAGCTTTAAACGTCCCGCTCCGCGTGGGGCTTGTTTGCGACTACAAAATGAAGGCTCCCGTTTCTAATGTGTTCGGTCAAAACTGTTAAGTAGAGCTAGCAATTAGACAAACACATCAGGATTCGTATTACAGTAATAATAGCATCTTTTATCTGACAATTCAATCTATTTTCTTTAAAAAAATCTACCTCCTTGCGAAAACGCAAAAAAACCTAGATTCTCAACAAATTTTGCTAGAGAATCCAGGTATTTAGAAGTATTCATTATCTTTTAAATGTTTTAATTGCTAAATTTAGCTCATTCAATTGTTCTGAAGAAACTTCACTTGGTGCATTTGTTAATAAGCAGCTTGCACTTGCTGTTTTCGGGAATGCAATTGTGTCACGTAAGTTAGTGCGGCCAGCAAGTAGCATTACGAAGCGGTCAAGACCAAATGCTAAACCTCCATGTGGCGGTACACCATATTCAAATGCTTCTAATAAGTAGCCAAATTGGGCTCTTGCTTCTTCTTCTGTGAAACCAAGTAAATTAAACATTTTTTCTTGTAATTCACGTTCATAAATACGTAGTGAGCCTCCACCAAGCTCATAGCCGTTCAATACGATATCGTATGCTTGCGCGCGGACAGCTGAAGGATCAGTTTCCATTAATGGAATATCTTCATCAAATGGACGTGTGAATGGATGGTGCGCTGCATAATAGCGACCGTCTTCTTCAGAGTACTCTAATAACGGCCAATCTGTGATCCATAGGAATGCAAATTCTGATTCGTTGATTAAGCCTAAATCTTGACCTAATTTCGTACGAAGTGCACCTAAAGATGCTGCTACAACAGATGCTTTATCAGCAACGAATACTAAAATGTCGCCCACTTCAGCTTTCATTCGTTCGATTAATGCAGTTGCTAAAGCTTCGTCAAAGAATTTTGCAATTGGTCCGTTTAAGCCTTCTTCCGTTACTTTTAACCAAGCCAGACCTTTTGCTCCGTAAATACCAACGAATTTTGTTAGTTCGTCCATGTCTTTACGAGAGTATTTGTCTGCCGCGCCTTTAATGTTGATACTCTTTACTTGCTTGCCCTGTGCTACTGTATCAGCAAACACTTTGAAATTACAGCCATCAAAAATATCATTTAAAGCAACTAGCTCTAAGCCGAAACGTACGTCAGGTTTATCTGAGCCGTAACGATCCATAGCTTCTTGATATTTCATACGTTGGAATGGAGCAGGGATATCAATACCTTTTACTTCTTTCATAACTGCTTGGATTAAGCGTTCGTTCATTTCAATAATTTCTTCTTGCGTTAAAAAGCTTGTTTCAATATCAACTTGTGTAAACTCTGGTTGACGGTCAGCACGTAAGTCTTCATCACGGAAACAACGTGCGATTTGGAAGTATTTTTCGAAACCAGACACCATTAATAATTGCTTAAATAGCTGTGGTGATTGTGGTAGTGCATAAAATTCACCTTCATGAACACGTGATGGTACTAAATAGTCACGAGCTCCTTCTGGAGATGATTTAGTTAAAATTGGTGTCTCTACTTCTAAGAAGCCTTCGTTTTGTAAGAAGTTACGAATTGTACGAGTAACGTCTGAACGCATTTTGAAAGTGTCAAACATCACAGGACGACGCAAGTCAAGATAACGATATTTTAAACGTAAATCTTCGGATACATCTGTGCGATCTTCGATTTGGAATGGTGTCGTTTTTGCCGTATTAATAACGACTAATTTTGTTGCTTCTACTTCAATTTTGCCGTTTGGTACATTTGGGTTAATTTGATCTTCTGCGCGAAGAATAACTGTCCCTTCTACTTCAATTACGTACTCACTACGCACTTTATCGGCTAGAGCATGTGCTTCTGCAACATCAGGACTAAATACTACCTGAGTGATTCCAGTACGATCACGTAAATCAATGAAAATTAAACCACCTAAGTCGCGACGACGTTGTACCCAACCTTTTAGTACGACTTTTTCGCCTTTTAATGCTTCTGAAAGTTCATTACTAGCATGTGTTCTTGTTGCCATTATTTAATTCCTCCAAAATTTATTTGGCTCATCACCATAACTTAGGGTTGATTTATCCACATGACATACGTTTTCATAAAATGTCATCCCCCATTTTCGGTGATGAACCGTTTGTTTTACTTATGTAGCATACAGTTCCTACTAAGTAGTGAATGGATGCCAAGGAAAATTTGCAGTTCATTAGATGAATTATCTGTCCAAATGACGAACAGATAATCCTGTATTGATTTATAAACGATTTATGTTTTAACAGATTCGCTTATTGTTTTAATAGATAGTTCACTAACTCTGAGAACGCTACTTTTTGTTGTTCACCTGATTCCATATGTTTAACAGTAGCTACTTGCTCTTCAAGCTCCGTTTCGCCTAAAACAATCGTATATTTTGCACCTAAACGGTCTGCTGATTTCATTTGAGCTTTCATTTTGCGATCTAAATAATCCATTTCTGTGGAAATGCCCTTAGCACGGAAGGTACTTGTTAATTCTACAGTTTTCAGCTTCGCTTCTTCGTCCATAGCAATCATATAGACGTCGAGTCCTGATGCTGTGTCTAATTCAACACCTTCAGCTTCAAGCGCAAGTAACAAACGCTCAATACTTAATGCGAAACCGATACCTGGTACTTCCGGTCCACCAATTTCTTGTACAAGGCCATTATAGCGACCCCCACCACAAAGTGTAGTAATGGCTCCAAAGCCAGAAGCCGTTGACATAATTTCAAAAGTCGTATGATTGTAATAATCAAGACCTCTTACAAGATTTGGATCGACCTCATACGAAATTCCCAATGCATCTAAATAAGTTTTAACTTGAGCGAAATAAGCTGCTGACTCCTCTGTTAGGAAATCAGTTAATGCAGGTGCCGATTGCATTAATGGGTGCTCACGGTCTACCTTACAGTCTAAAATACGCAGTGGATTTTTTTGTAAACGATTTTGGCAGTCTGAACAAAACTCATGAATATGTGGTTCGAAGTGTTGTAACAGTGCTGTACGGTGTGTATTACGTGTTTCTTTGTCACCAAGTGAATTAATGACTAATTTTAAATCCTTTAAACCTGCTGATTCATAGACATCCATTGCTAGTGCAATAACTTCTGCATCAATCGCTGGGTCAGCTGAACCAATTGCTTCTACTCCAAATTGAACAAATTGACGGTAGCGCCCTGCTTGTTGACGTTCATAACGGAACATTGGTCCTAAATATGAAAGCTTTACTGGTTGATCAGGTGCACCAAACATTTTATGCTCAACATAAGCACGAACTACACCAGCTGTATTCTCCGGACGTAATGTTAACGAACGGCCACCGCGATCTTCAAAAGTATACATTTCTTTTTGAACAACATCTGTTGTTTCACCGACACCACGTGCAAATAAATCTGTTTGCTCAAAAATTGGTGTGCGAATTTCATTGTAGCGATAGACACGACAGATATCACGGATAACCGCTTCTATCTTTTGCCATTTTTCTGATTGACCAGGCAAAATATCTTGTGTCCCTCGTGGCACTTTAAAACTCATAGAAAAACCTCCTTTATAAATTGCTTATGAGCAAGCTGTCTTCTGGACTTCTCTCGTTTTTTGTCCACAAAAAAAGCCCTCGCCTCCTTGCGTTTTGCAAGGGACGAGAGCTGTACAAGCTTCCGCGGTTCCACCCTAGTTGACGCATCAAATTCATGCGTCCTCCTCCTAATCGGATAACGGCCGATTCCGTTTTTTCCTACTAAGCATTACTGTTCAGAAAAAAGCCTCTCAAGTGTTATTCACAATATACATTTTTGTAGGAAAGATTTCAGCCTAGGTCTTTCCCTCTCTTCTCCAATAGAGGTATATGCTACTTGCTTGGTCATAAGCGGTTAATCATTTTTTGATTACCCTTTATGTTAGTCACAACAAAAGGCAATGTCAACTGTTTTTATTTTTTTTACAATACATTCGATAAAATAACAAATTCCATTACCTTTTTCCCACGAATTCTATTACTAAAGCATGGTAAAATAGCACAAGATAGGAGGAATCTGATGAGGACAAAACTTTTAAATATTAGTATCATCTTCGTACTAGTGTTAATGATCGCGATTCCAAGTATGAATAATATTCAAAGAGCACTAGCAGACACCAGTGATTTAAAAGTAACTGGAACGATTCTTTATTTACGTGAGGGACCTGGACTGTCTTATCCAATCATTACGACATTAGATGAGGGTGATTCGCTAACTTCTATTAGTCGTGAGGGTGACTGGATTCAAGTAAGAGCAGGCGATTACGAAGGCTGGGTAGCATCTTGGCTAACAGCTTCAATAAATGATAAACAAACGGTTGATAAAACGTTGATTTCACAAGTCGATCGTCTAAATATTCGTACTGAGCCTGACATATCTTCAGCAGTTCTTGGACAATTATCAATAGGCAGCCAAGCTAAACTCATTGAAAAAAATGGCGAATGGGCAAAAATAGATTGGAACGGACTAGTTGGATGGGTATCTACAGACTATGTTACAATCAATGACCTACCTGAAAAAAAGGTTACGGCTGAGGCTGATGAACCTAAAGTTGAGGTATCTACAAAAAAAATCAACAAAGATACAACATTTACAGTTTTAGTGGATTCACTTAATGTGCGCCAAAATCACGACTTAAATGCTAAAAAAATAGGAACAGCTTCAAATGGACAAACCTTTAAAGTGCTGGCTCAAGAACATAACTGGGTAAAAATTCAATATAACGATAATAAAGCAGGTTGGGTTTATAGCTTTTATGGTACTTTTTCAAATAAAGAAAAAACGACATCAAAATCTGCTTCTTCTTCCTCAGAGCTTGAATCTGTCACAATCATTTATAATGGGACAAACCTACGGACAGATTCAACAACAACTGCTGATGTTGTTGCACGTGTAGATGCTGGTGAAACCTACCCTATTGTAGGTGCTAAAAATGATTTTTATGAAATACAAGTAGATGACAAAACTGCATTTGTAGCGAACTGGGTCGTTACTACTACTTCGTCGAGCAAAGCTACTACTGCTATAAAAAAAGATAAATCTGAACCACGCAAGAAAGGTACTTTAAATGGGCTAACGATTGTCGTAGATGCTGGACATGGAGGAAATGATCACGGCACTACCGGACAACGAGGCACAAATGAGAAGGAAGTTACATTGAAAACGGCATCTCTTCTTGCTTCAAAGTTGAGTGCTGCTGGGGCAAATGTTGTCATGACTAGAGAATCTGATGAATATATTGCACTCCGTAAACGCGTATCAATTGCGCACCAGTATGAGGCAGATGCTTTTATCAGTATTCATTATGATGCAACAGACGATAGCTCCATTAATGGCTTCACCTCATATTATATGAACAGTAATCAACAAGGTCTTGCAGAGGCAATAAATAAAGGACTTTCCAATAAAATCGATTTAAAGAATCGTGGTACCCAACAAGGAAATTATTTAGTTCTACGAGAAAATCGTCAACAAGCTGCCCTCATTGAGCTAGGCTACTTAAGTAATGGTAGTGAGGAACGTGTTATTACAAACGCTAAATTCCGTGAACAAGCTACTCTAGGTATCTACCAAGGTATTTTAAATTACTTTAACGAAGATCAATAAAAATCCATTATACCTCTGCATAATGGATTGTGAGATAAATTAATAATAAGCTGCAAAGGACAGTAGACTAGTACTTCCCTTGCAGCTTATTTATTTTTTACTAGTTATAACTCTTCCTCGATAGAAGTTATGGAACTGAATCAATTCTAAGTTATGGCATTTGGTGTTTACCCTCAGTTTTCACTGTCAAGTACTTACACTTGCTAAAACGAAAAAAGGCCTCCAACTCACATTCTAAGAGTATAGAGGTCCTTTATGCGCTTATTTTTTCATTGTTGCTAGCGTAACCCATACAATTTCCTTCATACTTATGAATAATGGCGTACGGTTAACCCCTAAAACAATATCATCAGGTAATACAGAAATTAATTTTCCTTGCTGAATATTTTTCTTAGTTTGCACTACAATTGCCTGATCAATCATCATATTAAGAGTTTCATATAAATATGGATTTGATATGCTTCCTATCTGCGTCATCCTTAATACACTTCCTTCCTACAAAACTAACCATACTATTTAATGTATGAAGGAATCATAGGAAATGTACCATTTATTTAGATTCAAGAAGTATGGTGATAGGGCCATCATTTGTCAGTGCCACATCCATCATTGCACCAAATATTCCTTTTTCCACATGTAAACCGTGTTCACATAAGGCATTATTAAAAGCCTCCCATAACGGTTCTGCAACTTCTGGTCTTGCGGCACTTGTAAAACTTGGACGATTCCCCTTTTTCGCATCTCCATACAATGTAAATTGTGAGACGGATAGAATAGCCCCTCCATGCTCTAAAATAGAATGATTCATTTTTCCATCAGCATCTTCCCAAAGGCGGAGATTTGCTACTTTTTTCGCTAAATATTCAACATCCTCTTGCGTGTCCCCGTGTGTAATACCAACCAGAAGAACATAACCGCTATCAATAGCTCCCGTTACTTTTCCGTCAACCGTAACAGAGGCTGCTTTACTACGTTGTAAAACTACTTTCATTTTTTAAAACCTCAATTCTCCTATTGTATGCACCAGAAGTTCCATTTTCGGTACATAACAAAGTTGCTTCTGCCCAACCATCCAATTAGTTAATAACACGTTGTACTGAATATATATCAGGTGTTTGCTTAATACGTTCCACTACTTTATGCAAATGCGAAATATTTGAAATCGAAATCGTTAAATGAATCGTTGCCATTTTATCACGATCTGCACGACCACTCACTGCTAAAATATTCGTTTTCGTTTCGCTAACAATTTGCATGATTTCATTTAAAATTCCTGGTCTATCGAAGGCTGAAACTTCAATATCGACAGGGTATTCTTTTTTCTCTGGAGTAAGTCCATGTTCCCATTCAACTTCTATTAAGCGCTCCTGCTCATCATCAACTTGAATATTTGGACAGTCCGCACGGTGTACTGAAACACCTCTTCCTTTCGTAATGAAGCCTACAATTTCATCTCCAGGAACTGGCGTACAACAACGTGAAAGTCGAATAAGCATATTGTCGATATCTTTTACGATAACACCCGATTCTGTCCGTTTTTGTGGAATAGGATTTTTCATTTTTTGTTCAATTTTTTCTAGCGCTTCTTCCTGTTCACGCTCTTTGCGACGTTTTTCAGCTAAGCGATTTACAACTTGCTGAGCTGTAATTCCATTCATACCAACAGCTGCATATAAATCTTCTTCATTTGTATAGTTGAATTTTTCACAAACTCGCTTCAAATTGTCCGCTGACATTGTTTCTTTTACATCAAAACCTTGAGCACGGATTTCCTTTTCTATCATCTCTTTACCTTTGATGATATTTTCCTCACGAAGATGACGTTTGAAAAACTGCTTTATTTTATTTTTCGCCTGTGAGGATTGGGCTATTTTCAGCCAATCGCGACTCGGACCAAATGATTGCTTAGACGTTAAAATTTCAATAATATCTCCCGTTTTTAACGGTGTATCAAGTGGCACCATTTTACCATTGATTTTCGCGCCAATTGTACGATTTCCAACTTCTGAATGCACACGGTATGCGAAGTCGATAGGTACAGAGCCTGCTGGTAATTCAATGACATCTCCTTCAGGCGTGAAGACATAGACCATATCAGAGAATAAATCAAATTTTAAAGATTCCATAAACTCTTCAGCATTAGAAGATTCATTTTGGAATTCTAAAATTTCTCGGAACCACGTTAATTTTTGGTCGACATTTTGTTTTTCATTATCAACTTTTTTACCTTCTTTATACGCCCAATGCGCTGCAATCCCGTACTCGGCAATTTTATGCATTTCCTTCGTACGAATTTGAACTTCTAGCGGGTCACCATAAGGACCAATTACTGTTGTATGCAGGGATTGATATAGGTTTTGTTTTGGCATCGCAATATAATCTTTAAAACGTCCTGGCATTGGCTTCCATAATGTATGCACAATCCCAAGTACGGCATAGCAATCTTTAATACTATCGACAAGTACACGAATGGCTAATAAATCATAAATCTCGTTGAATTGTTTCTTTTGTAACACCATCTTACGATAAATACTGTAAATATGTTTTGGACGACCATAAACATCTGCTTCAATTTCAACATCTGTAAGCTGTGACTTCATCTCACCCATTACATTATCTAAATATGCCTCACGCTCATCACGTTTTTTCTTCATAAGACTGACAATGCGATAATATTGCTGTGGATTTAAATAACGAAGTGCCGTATCCTCAAGCTCCCATTTAACAGTCGAAATCCCAAGACGATGCGCAAGTGGTGCAAAAATTTCAAGCGTTTCTTTAGAAATACGGCGTTGTTTTTCGGCAGGTAAATGCTTTAACGTGCGCATATTATGTAGGCGGTCTGCCAGTTTAATCAAAATGACACGAATATCCTGCGCCATAGCTACAAACATTTTTCGATGATTTTCTGCTTGTTGCGCTTCTTTAGATAAATATTTAATTTTCCCTAGCTTTGTTACACCGTCTACAAGCACCGCAACCTCTTCGCCGAATTCGTGAACCAAATCGTCACGCGTAAAATCCGTATCCTCAACAACATCGTGTAAAAAACCAGCCGCAACTGTTGCAGGATCCATTTGCAATTCAGCTAAAATACCAGCTACTTGAACAGGATGAATAATATACGGTTCACCTGAGCTTCGGAATTGCTCAATATGGGCATCCCTTGCTAATTCATATGCTTTTTTCACGAATGCGACATTTTCCTCATTCATGTAGGATTTGACTAACTCAAAAACGTCCTCGGGAGTCAAAATTTGCTCTTTCGCCATAACATGTCCACCTTGCTCGTCAAATTTTTCAGATTAGATATAAACTTAATTGTATAAAATATTATGGGCTATTGTAAAGTAACTGTGTCATTTTGTTTAGTTATTCTCGTGAACAATGTGAGAAATGGGAAATATATTCTAGGAAATGAATAAAAAGACCCTTTGCGAATGTATCCGCAAAGGGTCTCTTTCTATATCCGTAGTTAATTAGCTTAACTTATTATACGCTACAGCAATTTTTGACCCAACTATCGCATTATTTTTTACTAATGCAATATTGGCATCAAGGCTTTTACCTTCTGTTAATTCTTTAACTTTTCCAAGTAAGAATGGTGTCACGTTTTTACCGTGAATACCGTTTTCTTCTGCTTCTACTAAAGCTTTTTCAATGATTCCTGTAATGAATGAATTCTCAAGAGCTTCAGTCTCTGGAATTGGATTAGCAATGACAGCTCCACCTTTTAAGCCTAATTGCCATTTGGCACGTAGCATTTCTGCCACTTCCTCTGGCGTATCAATCTTGAAGTTTACATCAAAACCACTTTGGCGTGTATAGAATGCTGGTAGCTCATCTGTACCGTATCCAACAACTGGTACACCTTTTGTTTCAAGATATTCTAAAGTTAAACCAATATCTAAAATTGACTTAGCACCCGCACAAATTACAGCAACATTTGTTTGCGCTAATTCTTCTAAATCTGCTGAAATATCCATTGTTGTTTCTGCACCACGATGTACGCCACCGATACCGCCAGTTACAAAAATTTCAATATTAGCTAGCTCAGCACAGATCATTGTTGCTGCTACAGTTGTTGCTCCTAATTTTTTTGTTGCTAAAAGATAGCCTAAGTCACGACGAGATGCTTTTGCTACGCCTTGAGCATTACCGAACATTTCAAGTTCTTCATCTGATAAACCAATTTTAATTTTACCATCGATTAAAGCAATTGTTGCTGGTACTGCACCATTATCACGAACAATTTGTTCTACTTCACGTGCTGTTTGAACATTTTGTGGATATGGCATTCCGTGAGAAATAATTGTTGATTCTAATGCTACGATTGGTAAGCCTTTTGCTTGTCCTGCTTTTACTTCTTCTGATAATACGATGAATTCTTTCATGTTGTTATTCCTCCATTTCACTGTTTAACAAATCAACTGATAGCTCAGGTCTTACTGTATATTGGGATGCAAGCGTATTTTTGGCATTCGTTAAGCCTGCATCAATACATGTTGCAAAGGATTGCCCAGTAAGCCAGCTGTGGATTACAGCACTTACAAAGGCGTCCCCGGCACCTGTTACATCTTCAATTTTTTCTATAGCTTTCGCCGCGTAATGACTTGGCTTCGTTGTAACGGAAGCTGCATACACACCCTTGCTACCCGCTGTAATAATTACCTGGTCAGCACCTAAAGTAAGAAGTTGCTGTAAAGCCTTTTCATAATGCACAGAGTTTTCGATTTTATGACCAACAATCGTCTCTGCTTCATCTGTGTTACAAATAAACCATGTTACACCTTGCAACGTATCAGGTAATCGATTCATTTTTGGCGAAGATACCGGTACGATGACAAACGGAATGTCACGGGCAATTGCAACCTGCTGTATGTAAGCCACTGTTTCCTTTGGACAGTTCAAGTCCATAATAAAGCAGCCTGCGTTCATGAGCATTGCCTCATGTTTTTTTAGCAAACTTGGCAATAAAAGATCATATACTTCCATATTTGCTACCGCTAATGCTAGCTCGCCCTGCTCATCCATAATCGCAGTATAGGAACCAGTTGAAGCGTCTGGTAACTGCTCCACATAACGTAAATTCATAAATGGCTCTGAAGCTTCTTGGATCACTTGCCAATCAGCATCTTTACCGGCAGTAGTCAGCAATGTTACTTGATGATTTAATCTGCCTAAGTTTTCAGCAATGTTTCGTCCAACACCACCTACACTAAATGAAGAGCTTGCAGGATTGGATGTACCAAACTGGACATTCCCCTTCACATGAAATTTTCGGTCAAGATTGGCTCCACCGATACAAATGATTTCATTTTCCTCAGGCAAAATATACGCACGGCCTACAATTTTCCCCTGTTTCGTCAAGCTCGATACTAAATTAGCAAGGACTGGTCGAGACAGATTCATCTTATCGGCCATCTCTTGTTGAGACATAAACGGATTCTGGCGAATTAATGCAAGGACCGCCTGTTCCCTTTCATTCATAGCATCACCTTTTGTTATATTTGTTTATATTATAAACTTTTGTTTGGTCAGTGTCAAAAATTTTTTTAATGAAAAAAGTTGAAATCAATATGATATAGGCTTCAACTTTTTAGTGATAACTATTGCCTCAATGGAATTAAGGTGTCGTGTATAGAAGGGGTGCGAAAGCGAAGTGTAACGTAGCAACAGCAACAAATGTTTGCTGCGTGTGAAATCAATAGCGGCGGAAATTCGGGTTTTGCGGCGTTCTTTTCTTGGTTAGCGGCGCAATTTTATGCTTTAGCGGCGTTCTTCCTTCGGTTAGCGGCGAATTCAAATATTAGCTGGACAAATGTTTTCTGTGTGAAAGCGAAGCGACAGTAACAAATGTTTTCTTTGGAAAACGAAGCAATAGTGAAATAGCTGACAAATTTTTGGGAACCGACGATAGTCAAGAGTCTCGCTCTAAGCAAAGCGAGTAACTAGTTATCAAATATTGGCATGATGAGGCGCTTGTTTTTTCACGATGATGACAAACAAACTTGCCAATGCACAGAACATTCCAGCAAGGAAAAAAGCCCAAGTATATGAATTGAAAAACTTATAAATGAGGCCTCCACCATAGGCAGCAACTGCAGCTCCTGCTTGATGTGATGCGAAAATCCACCCATAAATAATGCCACTTTTATTCGTACCAAAAATTTGTCTAGAAATACTAATCGTTGGAGGTACTGTAGCAATCCAATCTAATCCATAAAATATTGTAAAGATTGTCAGTAAAGTTAGCGACCCTTGCATTAATGCATACGGGAGTAAAAGCAGAGACGTTCCTCTTAAAAGGTAATACCAAAACAATAACCATCGATTATCAAAACGATCAGACAGCCACCCGGATAAAGTAGTCCCTACAAGATTAAACACTCCCATAAAGGAAAGAAAGGTTGCAGCGGTTACTAAAGGGACACCAAAGCTAATACAGTAAGAAACAAAATGAGTACCAACTAACCCACTAGTTGAAAGTCCACAAATAAAAAAGCTTCCCGCTAATAGCCAAAATTCTTTCTTCCTTATTGCCTCAAATAAACCATTAAAAGCAATACTAATCGGATTTTTCTTATGATTCTCTTGTTGCACTTCTAGATCTTCTTCCAGTCCATAAGGAAGAATCCCTATATCCTGTGGTTTATTTTTCATAAATATTGAAATAGCGACGAACATAACAATACTTAGAATAAGCATTAATCCAATCGCCCATCGCCAAGAATAATATTCAATAATAATCGCCAATAATGGTAAGAGAATTAACTGCCCTGTTGCAGTACTCGCCGTTAAAATTCCTACTGCCAACCCTCTACTTTTCACAAACCAATGATTAGCTACATAAGGACTTAACACCGTTAAAAAAAGACTTGCTCCTAAACCAATAATACCGCCCCATATAACGATTAACTGCCATGATTGAGTCATGAAAAGCGTAAGCATCATGCCAATGAATAATGTAGCCATCGCACCTAGCATCATTTTCTTTAAACCCGCTATTTCTAGTAACGCCGCCATAAACGGACCCGAAAAACCATATAAAAATATACTCACTGCAAAAGCTAAAGCAATTATAGATCGATCCCAATTAAATTCTTTTTCAAAGGAGTCTATAAAAACTCCTGATGACGACATTGTAATCCCTGCAACAATAATTGAGAAAAAGGTTACGACTAAAATAAACCAGCTATAATGAATACGCCTCATCTTGACACCTTCAATTCTTATAAGATTTTTTAATATGCTCTTTAATGAAAAAGATTACAGCTCAATTATATGTATATGCATGTAATACTAGGGTAAATGACTTCCTAAAATCATGTATATACATATATAATCTTAGTAATCACTTTTATCACTGTCAAGAAACATTTTCCAAATTAACAAAATAAATCAATAGGGCTACTATAATAGTGAACCAACTCGAAAAGGGGTACGGAGCAATGAAGAATATAAATTATACACAAATATGTGTATGTGCAAACCTTCGAAAAAAAACGCGGCTCGTGACACAATTTTATGATAATTTACTACAGCCAACTGGCTTAAAAGTTACACAATACTCAATGCTAGCAAATATTGATCTTCAACAAGCAGTTTCCATTAGTCGACTAGGTGAAATTTTACTGCTCGATCAAACAACCATTACACGTAATATTAATTTGTTAAAGCGAAATGGCTATGTAGATTTAACAAGAGATCCGCAAGATGCTCGAGCAAAGGTCATTACACTAACTGATAAAGGGGTTGAAAAATTAAACGAGGCTGCTCCAATTTGGCAAGATATCCAAGAAAGAATTATCAATGATATCGGCTTAGAAAAATACAATGATTTTTATGAAACATTGAAAATTATCCAAAAAATAATTCAATCTTATGATGAAGAATAAAAAACGAACCTAAACAAAAGAATCCATTTTGAAAAATGATTGTTCAAAATGGATTTTTCATATTATTATGTATGCCAATAAAGTATAGCTCTTCAACAAAACGTGGGGTTGATTTCCGTTCCGGCTGGGCGCTTTGTTGCTGTCGCTTCGCTTTCGCACAGGATAAAACATTATTTTTGACATATTTTCATTTTCTCCTTTTTGCTTGCAAAAGGATTGTGATTCACAATTCCTTTGGTCATTGGCTCGATCATTTTAAATCGTCAATTAAACTAATGTATTCTTGTACTGCATTATCTGTACTTAAAAATGTGGTTGCTATCATATAATTAAGCTCCTTTATTAATCGAATTAATCCCGATAGTTTTATAAGTTGGCATGGATTTTCATAAAGTGAGAAGCTTCCTACTTCTGATAGCAACTCAACTATTGTCGCGTCTCCTAAACCAGGAACTGAAAACAGTATTTCATATTCAATTGTTATTTGTGCCATTGCTGCTAATTAATCAAAGTATTAGGCTTTTATTTCTGTCTAAAGCGAACTTCGGTATAATGAGTGGTTTACTATCATCATCATATCTTATATAACCACATTTCTTCATGAAATCGTCAGTAAGTCTAGAATTCCCCAATGAAGGTATTCTTATCACATTCAAGATTTCTATCTATAACAAATATCCTTGGATTTAACCTTTAGTCCTTAGTTCTCCTACATATCATGTACTCGACCACCTCTGGTTTGCAGCCATATCAATCAAATTCAAAACTATTTTTTCACTAGTTTTCACCTTCGAAAATTGGCTCCAAGTAATACTGCGGGTATGCCTCCATTAAGTTCAAGAGAAATCTATTTTCTGTAACGAATGTTATTTCATGACGATGTGTATTATTTTTGATCCACGCTATTGTATTATGTACATTAAGAGTACTCACTGATTTTTTTAAAGTATTATCAGAAAGGTTACTTTCTAAAATATCTTTATTTGATAAAATGCTATTGAATAAGGTACTCTTACCTCCATTAGGCGTGTAATGATTAGAGTTA
This sequence comes from Lysinibacillus sphaericus, assembly GCF_006864135.1. GTDB lineage: Bacteria > Bacillota > Bacilli > Bacillales_A > Planococcaceae > Lysinibacillus. Next base: position 91,511 of record NZ_SADV01000008.1, read on the forward strand.
AATAGTGCTTTTGATTTTACTCCAGCTTTACCTACTTTTAAAAATATTGAGTCAATCTCAAAAATATAAATACCAACAGCACCATTTGGGAGAGAATTAGGATTATGTGGTGCAGGTAAGTGAGAATAAGAAAAATCGTTAATAGATAAGCTAAACTTTCTACAGAACTCGGTTAAAAAACGAAAAGTAAACATAATTATTTGGTACTTTTTATAGAATATAAAATAAAAAAGCTGAACCCATATAATTACAGGCTCAGACTTTAGCTTCTAATTAAAAGCCTAATAAAATTAAATATTTTTAATGGCTTTTTTTTCATATAAAAATTCAACGAATTGGATTATCTCTTCTTTGTGAGAACCTTCTTCTATGAAATATTCCGCCTCTATCTGTTCTATGACTTGACCTAAATTCTTGTTTCCATCAATCAATTCCCAAATATTGTTAGCTGTATCATTTAGTTCGAACGCAGCCCCATCGCCAAATAATACATTTTTTTTTGAAATATTTCTAACTCTAAAATTCAAATTCTGCTTGAACACAATATCTTCTGTAAACATTTACATACCCCCCAAATTTTTTCCTGCTTTATTAACAACATTATTTATGAAATATAAACAATCTTCTATTTTTTTTTCATAAGTTAAATCTGTGTCACCACCAAAATATAATTCATTAAATTGCATTAATATTTTTTGGGATTCATTATCTAAATCACTATGTTTTTTTAAAAGTGTATAAGCCCATTTTTCTCTGTCCAATGAAATTTTCCTACTATATAGATAGACTGAAACGGCCGTAATAAGTGTATTTTTAGCAAGTATAAGACTTGTTTCTTGTTCACCTTTAATTAGATTACCCATTATATCATCATACGTATTATCAATCGTATTAATATAGCATCTTGCCATTAATCTAAAATAGTTATCCATATTAATTTCTGCTTTATATTCGCCATACATATGCTCATTGTAAATTGGTTCACTTACAATAAACCTATGTAAAAATGAAGATAAATGCTCAAAGTCAGTACCATCTATTGATAATAGGTTTAATGTTCTTTTTGTAGAATCACTAAAATCTATTGAGTTAAGCTGTTTTAACAATGAATTAACAGTAGAAAGTGACCAATATTCTATGTCACAACCTATGCCCTCAATGTCTTCAAAGGATATCTTTAAAGCATTATGGTCATAAACAATACTTGGATCACTCTTCAACCTCTCAAAATCATTTACAACTACGAATACATCCAAATCTGATTTTGTATTTCCAATCCCTTGTATAAGTGATCCGCTCAAAAATACAAAGTCATTTGAACAAAAATTAACCTTTTCTAAAATCTTTTCTTTAGCAATTTTTTTAGATATTGGCAATAGTTCTATCATTATTTTTCCCCTTTCAATAAATATCTAGGGTTGCTTTTTCCCTAGACTTCTTATCAGTGTATCGTAATAATAGATAACCCAAAATCATATATATTAGACCTATTAATAATTCTTTAGCAAGCAAATCGATGACTTGATTAGAGAAGTTTCCATTTACAATCATTTTAGAAGCCTCTATACCTCTTGTTAATGGTAAAAAATAAGGAATGCCAGAAAGAGCTGTTGGAAGATTATTCAACGGGAATAATGCACCAGTAAAAATCATTAATACAAAAACACTAGTATTTAATACTAAATTAACATCACTTGTAATAAGCCCAGCACTACTTATAAATAAACCAATTCCCATTGCAGAGAACATTGCAATTACTATACAAAGAATTAAAAGTGGGAAATTGGTGTTTTCAAAATTCAAATCAAACAAAAGATAACCAGCTATTAAACCTATAGCTACTGTAATTGTAGCATCAAAAATATGGATGAAAGCTCTACCTATTAATATTAAAAAATTATTTGTAGGCGAAATCATAAGTAAGCTGAGTGTTCCAAAACTTCTCTCGCTAACCAGTACAGCTCCTACTCCAAATAATGAATTATACATACTAAGAATAAAGCAATTCCCCAAAACCCAAGGTGTAAGATCCTGAGAATCATTTACATAACTCGCTAAAAGAACGAAAAAAATGAGCTGCATAATTGGGGTAACTATTTTTACTAAAATATAAATCTTAGGATCTAAGAATCCATATAATGATTTATATGAAAGTATTGACTGGTGAAGGAATCTGCTTATCGAACTCATTTAATGTACCCCCAAAGTACCTTTTATTCTAGTTTGATTGTTAATTTTTTTAAATAAAATGATTCCAATTAATAAATTTATTAAACTAATAATTAGAATCCAAAACATATACGATGAAAATTCCGAATAATCATTAATTCCTATCATGCTTGTTCTTAATAATTTCACTGCCCAGGTCGGAACTAATATATACGAAAAATATTGAATGAAATTCGGTAAAATAGATACAGGAAAAATCACTCCACATAATATGTAGACTGGATATTCCATTGAATTCATTAACATTCTTGCGTTCCTAGAAAGTGTAAATATTGACGCTAGTAACATTGAAATGATAGAAAAAGAAATTAATACTACAATAAATGATATTAAAAATTCTAACGGATGCTTAATTGATATTTTTATTCCAAATAAAATCACTAGGAATAATACATTTAAAACCATTGATAATACTCCAAAAAACACATTTCCTAAGACTTTTCCTAAAAATATCAAACGAAAATCACTTGGAGTTGCAGTAATAGTTTCTAATGTACCCATATATCGCTCTCTTTCAATATCTCCAGCAGATGAAAAGAGTATCGAACTCCATAAATTCATGATTCCAGTTCCTATAACAATATACTCTCCAACATTTATCTCTTTTGATTCCTTGAACATAAAATAAAACAAAGTAGAATATAAGATAGGTTGCAATATAATAATAAATCTGAAGGTTGGACGTGTGAAAGACTGCTTCATTTGTAATACTAGACTTGATATTATTATTTGTAATATTTTTGACATTTTAATCACCATTACCTTATATACTCCAGGTAAACATCCTCTAAAGTAGGCAATCTTATTGTCATGTTAGTAATCACTTGTTCACCTAAGATGTCTACAATATTAGATATTACTTTGTAAGGAAATAAACTGTGTATTTCAATTTTTGTTGCATCGACTAATTCAGTTAGTATTACTTCTTTCACGGAATTTAAGGATTTTATCTTATCAACTTCCACTTGTTTAACTTCGTTTACAGCCAGCTCTATTATTGGTGTCTTATTGAGGTTTATTTTCAAATTCTCTGGTGTATCTAAGGCTAGACACCTGCCCTTGTTTATAATAGCTATCCTGTCACATAATTCATCAGCTTCCTGCATATAGTGAGTTGTTAAAATTATTGTTTTTCCATCTCTAGAAAGAGTTTTAATAATATCCCTTAATTCTCGAGCACCTACAGGGTCTAAACCAATTGTTGGTTCATCCAGAAATAAAATTTCTGGTTCATTAATTAGCCCTCTAGCTATTTGTAGCCTTTGTTTCATTCCTTTTGAAAAAGTTTCAACTCTTTCGTCAGCCCGTTCGGATAAACCAACTAAATCCAACAGTTTATCTATACGCTCTTTTTTTATTTTATTATCAATTTTATAAAGATCTGCAAAATAACTTAGATTTTCTCTTGCTGTAATTCTCCAATATAAATTTCTTTCTCCCCCATAAATAAAGTTGATTCGAGGTCTAATAAAACTTTCCTCTCCAAAAGGACTATGTCCTAAAACCTTTACCTCACCGGAACTAGGAGCCAACAAAGTAGTAAGAATTTTAATTGTAGTAGTCTTGCCTGCACCATTTGGTCCCAGTATTCCAAATACCTCCCCTTTTTTCACAGAAAAGGAGAGAGAATTAATAGCTTTAGTAAACTTTTTTTTCGAGTTCAATAAACCTACTTTAGTTTCAAAATCTCTTGTTAAGTTTTTAACCTCAATGATATTAGACATTTCCATCTCTCCCTAGTCTTTTGAATCTCTATTAATAATACAAATACTCTTAATACTCTGAATTACATGAGTTGAATTATAGGTTAAGTGAGCAATTATTGAGGGAATTATCGACCCTGAAAATAGAAAAAGAAATGAAGAGAATACTCCAAATACAATTTGAATAACAAAATCAGGTTGGCTAAAATTATTAGACCATTTTGTTGCATAATGTGAAAGCATAAACAAATATGAACTAATAAGTACATTTATTATTAAGATAAGGATGGAATTTTGTTTATTTAATACAAAATATCTAAAGAATAATTCTTCAGAAATTGCGCCACCAATAAAAGTATATATATTCATCATATGTTGAAATTTATTACCTGAAAGTGTTAACTGTATGTAATCATTTGATAACACCAATCTCCAAACGGATATTTTAGGTATTATAAAGAGCAAACCTAGAATAAACCCCAATAAATACCACCAAATAGACAGGATTGTAAACGAAAAATCCCAAATAATTAAAAAAGGAACCATCAGTGGTAAGATATACATACTTCTTCTTATAAAAGTAATTAGCGCTCTCTCGTTTTCAGCATAGATTCTTTTTGCATTTCCGACACATAAAAAAGTAAATACCCAGAAAAATAAAATCAATAAATAATAGGAGTCAATAAAGTAGGCAAACATAGAAAGTAATAATACGGTTCCCCACAACACGTTCTCCTTTTTATTCAACACTAAATCATCCATATATTATATTTTCATCCTTTAACTAGTAAAAAGTTAGAGTAGAGCTCAAAAATTGCGCTATACTCTAACTTTCCTTTTTTAAAAATGTGGTTGTTAACTACTAGTTACTAGTTACTAGTTACTAGTTACTTCCAATGCAAGTGCAGATGGTAATTTAATTTCAACTGCTTTAGGCGCTGTATACTTTTTCATGTTCTCACCTCCACAAACGGTATATACAAAGAATAACTTTTTTTCATATATTTGTAAATACATATTTTCATTTTTTTGAAAAATCACTCTAATTAGACAACTAATATTTACAAATAAGTTTTAAAGTGTTAGTCTAACTGTAATAAATTAGCAAATTTGAGAGGAGAAGTCATATGAACAAAGATGTTAGTTTTATTCTATTGTCTCCGGATGCAGTAAAGCAAGATTTAATTTTCTTTATATTGGAAGAATTGGAAAAATTCGATATCCTCCCTTTAAGGATAAAATATTTAAATATTAAATTACCTATATTAGAGAAATTATATGGACATCAAATTAACAAAATGACGCCGAATTGGTGGCTAGTTGAAAAGTTATTTACATTAGATAGGAGTGCAGCGCTATTACTTAAAGATAATTCTCCTGAAGAAAGGGATTTGAGTGAATTTTTAACAAAAATAAAAGGTGTTTCTGATCCATCAAATCTCTCTAATAGTTCTTTAAGAGGAAAATTTAATGCTGAAAATAGAGTAATTAACTTAATACATACACCAGATGATGTTAATAAATGTTCAAGTGAAATTACTAACTTTTTTTCTAAACAGGAACTAAATATTGAAATATATAACAATGATGTTTCATCGTTTTTAAAGCTCGAATTATTACGAGAACAAATTGAATCGTACAAGCTTTTGGATTTCTATTTAACACTTTCTCGTTTGAAAAGAAGAATATTATTTTTAATAATGCAAGATGAATTTAAAGACTATCACCATTTATTAATGACAACATTCCTAGAAGAGACTGAACTCTATAAATCTGTATTAAAGAAAGACAATAGAATTAGACTAACACCCAAAGTAGACAAGATATTAGTAACTCAAAAAAGTTATATTGATTTTATAGTAGATACACATCCTTTAAGCGATCTATTAAAAAAATTACTTTTATTACCCTACTCTCTCAAAATAAATATATATGAAGAATTTGATAAGAATAAGTATGAATTTGGAGCTTTTATGACGGAATGGGAAATGTTGACTATTCAGAGTGCTGTTGCACTTCCAATAGAAATTATATTCGGAGGTAAAAACCATGAAATTACGAAAAACGAAGAATTTTGTTGATTTAAAAATTGATTACGTAATCAAACTAGGTGGGAGTCTAATAGCAAATATAGATGAAGCTCAAAATTTAGCTAAAACATTAATTAAAATTAGTGAGAACAATAGAATAGTTATTTTCCCTGGGGGTGGACCTATTGACAATCTTATAGAAAAAATAGATAAACAGTTTACATTAAATGAAATTACACATCACCAAGCATGTGCACGAGCTCAAGATCAAACTGGGTTAATATTTGCCAATTTTAATCTAGATTTTTTTGAAACAACTGATAACTTTTCAGGTATAAGAGATATTCTTGATAGGGGGAAAATCCCGGTATTACTTCCTTCAAAATTAATTTTTATGCTAGATCCATTTGAAAAGAGTTGGAGTATATCCTCCGATTCAATGGGCGCATACTTTTCATTTTTATTAGAGGCTAAAAAGTTTTTGATTTTGACAGATGTTGATGGGATTTATAATAAAGATCCTAATCAAAATATAGACTCAAAATTACTCTCTAGAATATCTGTTAAAAGTTTAAATAGTTTAGGTCATACTTCAGTAGATGAAACTCTTAGTAGTTTTTTATTAAATGCAGAAATGTGTTGTTGGGTTTTGAATGGTTATAATTACAACAATCTCATAGATTTCTTTAATCAAAAAGATAATGCGATATGTACGGAGATTTCTTACAATTGATATGAATGGTGGGAATTAAAATGGCTTTAAAATTCCTAATGGAAAATATAAACGAAGAACTATTGAAATTAAATACACATTTTTTTAATCCAACAGAAGATGTTGTTATGGTTAATGGGAAAGGTATCTACCTTTATGATGAAAAAGGTAGAGAATATATTGATTGTGCAGCTGGCACATTTAACTTAAGTTTAGGTTACAGCCATCCAGATATTTTAGAAGCTGTTAGAAAACAAGCTGAAAATTTAATTCATGTCACGTCAAGTTACATGACTGAACCAGTAGCTAGACTCGTTGAAAAATTAGTCGAAATTACCCCACAAAGCTTAACAAAAATCCATTTAAAGGTATCTGGGGGATCCACAGCAAATGAAGGTGCAATTAAAATGGCCCAAAATTATAATGGCAAGAATGGAGTAATATCACTATTTAGATCACATGTAGGGCAAACTATATATACAATGAATGCCTCTGGGTTATCTTTTAGAAGGGAACCATTTCAAGGCTTATTATCTACTGGGATTACTCACGTCCCTCCCGCATATTGTTACAGATGTTTTTATAATCAGCATCCAGATACATGTGGTATGCAGTGTGTTGATCGTATAAATGACTTCATTGATTATGCAAGTACTGGTAATATTTCAGCAATGATTGTGGAACCGATACTAGGAAATGGAGATAACATAGTTCCTCCTATGGACTATTTTAAAAAATTAAGGAAATTGGCTGATGAGAGGAATTTTGCACTTATATTTGATGAAATTCAAACTGGCATAGGTCGTACCGGACATATGTTTGCAGCTGATTATTACTGTGTTGAGCCAGATATAATGACAATAGCAAAAGGATTAGGGGGATCTGGATTTCAAATTGCAGCAATAGCTGCAAAGCCAGAATATTCAAATATGGATGGGCATCATCACTCTTTTACTTATGGTTCTAATGTGCTGGCCTCTGCAGCTGCTTTAAAAACAATAGAGATTATTAACACACCCCTTTTTTTAGCAAATATAAAAGAAACGGGTAACTATATTGTTTCATACCTCAAACGTTTACAAGAAAAATATCCGTTTATTGGCGATGTTAGAGGTGTAGGTTTAATGATTGGATTTGAAATAGTAAATGAAAAGGGTGAACCTGACACAACCTTAACTAACCAGATTAAAAAGCATGCTTTTTATAACGGATTGTTAATGAGAACATCTAGATATGGCTTTGGAAATGTAATAAAAATAAGGCCTGCCCTTACGTTAACCTTACAAGAAGCAGAAGAAATATGTTCGCGTTTAGAAAAGACATTTGAAACAACAATGAGATGACTTTTAACTCTTAAATCAGATAACTTTAAAAATAAAGTAATGATATCAAAAAAGAGTGATAAAAATTCGTTTATAAAGTGAGTGATAAATGTGATACATGCAATCATTTTTGATTTTGATGGCACTATCGTTGATACTGAATCACTATGGTTCCAAGTATTTAAAGAGATCCTTGAGCATGAGTATAAAATTGAACTTCCGTTACAAAAGTTTGCAAAATGTATTGGTACGACAGACGATGCTTTATTTGAGTATATTCAAGGTCAATCCACTGAAAAATTTAATCATGATGAATTCATGCTAAAAGCGAAAAAAAAGATGCAATCCTTAAAGAAAACTCTAGTTCTTAGAGAAGGCGTTCATGACTTAATTTGTGAAATAAAAAGCTTAGGGTTAAAGCTAGGAATTGCATCTAGTTCAAGCCGTTTATGGGTCGAAGAATTTTTAATAATATTCAATCTACATCATCTATTCGATGTCATTAAGACAAGTGAGGACGTTCAAAAAGTAAAACCAGATCCGTCCTTGTACACTAGTGTGGTTGAGACTTTAGGCATTAATCCAAATGAAGCAATAGCAATCGAGGATTCCGTTAATGGTTCATTATCAGCTATACGGGCTGGGATAAAATGTATAGTCATTCCTAACCAAGTAACAAATTTCTTAACTTTTCCTGAAGAAGTAATACGTTTTGATGATTTCTTTCATCTAAATATCAAGAGCTTGGTAGAGCATTCAAAATCTAATTAAAAATACGTATTTTGGGAGTAATTTAAATTTAGTTAGACACTGTTATTTTATACAGCTTGATCATTATGAGTTCGGTATTGAATGCTGCACCTCGCTGTTAGACACAATCTAACAATTGGAGGTGCAGTTTTACTATAGGGAATTATCAAAAAGAAAAGAATCACCTACTCCAGCTACCAACTGAAAGTGCTTTGAAGGTATTTCTTGTTACTTTTTTGTATGCCTCTAAATTGAATTTGGGCATCAGCAACATTAGGTAACTGAATTTCTAACTTAAAATATCTATTGTTACTTTGTCGTACAGATAAAACATTTGTTGCTGTCGCTTCGCTTTCGCACAGAGCAAAGCTTCCTGTTGGCGTCCGATGAGCCGCTTCACTCGCGGTGCTCGCGGCAGGGTGTCGGGCCAACAGATGTTTTTTGCGCGAAAGCGTAGTGCAACGTAGCGACAGCAGCACGATGTTGGTCACGAAGGCGTTATCATAGGACGTGATGTGATGGTTTTAGCCTTCGTTCCACTAATCACTGATCCCCAATGAGTCGCCCATTCCCCACTACAATCAACTTTTCCGCTTAGCATTTATCTTCTGACATGTTACTCTATTTCATAGTGAAAATATGTAGCAATATGAGCAAATATATATTCATAAATCTATTCTGTTTGATTATAGGATAAAAAGTAACAGCTAGCATAGTTCCCCTTTTGACAAGATAATTGCTTGCCCTCCTACCATAACTCTTGGATTATTTTTATTTATTAATTTTGTTAGGATGTTAGAAGGTCTACCCATACTATGTCCTTGAAGGAACGAGTACTCTTGATCAAATTCATTTAGTATGTGGTTATGAAAAAGATAATAAGTTAATGCCCCATTTGAAGTACCTGTTGCGGCTTCCTCATCAATACCGTATAGTGGGCAAAAGTTTCTACTCTCCGCTATCCCATCTTCTGTGTCGAGTGTAAATGCATGAACGCCCCCCACTTTATTGATCTTTGTATATTCAGCAAGTTCTTTAAAATTAGGATTTAACGCATACAAATCATCCTTTGTTTTAATAGGAAGCATTATATCCCAAAGACCCGTACTGACAGCTTGAGGCACTAAATTGAAATTTATATCTCCTATTTTGCTTTTATCAATTTTAAAAAGGTACGACAAATTATCATAATCATCAAATATTTTTCCTAACTGAGGTTCAGCTTGCTCCATCATTATAAATGATTGATTCACTTCAACAGCAAGTGTGCCGGCGAGTGTTTTCATAAAATATGTATTATTATCTTCAATAGCACAACTGTCTAATAATGCCTTGAAGGATGCAATAGTTGCATGTCCACAAAGTTCAACCTGTACAGTCGGTGTAAAAAACTTTATGTCAAAATTTTTATTGTCTATTTTTTTAATAAATGCTGTTTCTGAAAAACGAACTTCTGCAGCAAATTTTTGCATAAACTCTTCATCTAAATTTTCATGGATCACTACGCCTGCTGGATTACCGCCAAATTTTGTTGCTGTAAAAGCATCAATTACATAATATGACAAAGCTAACTCTCCCTTACTTTTGAATTTAAAAGTTTTTAATGCTTACTATATCGATTAATCTCTTTATATTAAAAAAAACGCCACAAAAATGTGACGCTTTTCATATTATTGTATGACTCTTCTGCGAAACGAGAGATTGATTTCCGTTCCGGCTGAGCGCTTTCCCAGGGGGACGTCAATCTTCACTTCAATCAACCAAATCCTGTTTTAATATTCAATAAGTGTTTTTATGTTTAAGTCGCCTATTTTTTCACGACCATTCAGCTCTTTTAACTCGATTAGGAAGGCACAACCAACAACTTGACCGCCTAATTGTTCAACTAAACGCACTGTCGCTTCAACTGTACCGCCAGTCGCAAGTAAATCATCACAGATTAATACTTTTTGCCCTGGTTTAATCGCATCTTTGTGCATTGTTAGCGTATCTTTACCGTACTCAAGACCGTAGTCAGCACTTATCACTTCACGTGGTAATTTTCCTGGCTTACGAACAGGCGCAAAACCAATTTCAAGCGCATAAGCAACTGGACATCCGATAATGAAGCCACGAGCCTCAGGACCTACCACAATCTCAGCACCTAATTCTTTTGCGTAACTTACGATTTGGTCTGTTGCATATTTGTATGCAGCACCATTATCCATAATTGTTGTAATATCTTTGAAGCTAATGCCCTCTTTCGGCCAGTTTTCAACCGTTGTTACGTATTGCTTTAAATCCATGTTATTGTTCCTCCTACGAAACTTAATCGTATATTAATGTAATCGTTCATCAAACCATTGTTTTAATTCTATATAAGGGGCATATACTAGCTTCTGCTCCATTTCAATCTGTTCTGAACGCTGTTTGTAAGACGGTGCCTCTGTAAGTGCCTGTTTCGGTGCATTCACGTTGACAGTCGTCAGTCCACTCTCCATTTTAACAAAATCAAGTTCAAAAAACACCTGTGTCATAAATTTTAATGCATCTAACGGCCAACCTGTATGTTTGGCTAATTCCGCCAAATGCATATTTAATGGAAAGGCAGGGCGATTTTTTAAAAACTTATAATACCAGGAGAATTGCTCACGTGTAGGCAATCCATTGAAGTACTGAGAATCAGGCATGTAAAAATGTGCATATATACGGGAAGGAGCTGTTTTTCGTAAGACACTTTCTAACATTTGAACATTTTGTGGCAAATCCAGTAGGATGATATAATTGCTTTGTTCTACATTTGAAAGCGTAGGATCCACTGTTAGGATTGGTACACCAATTAGCGACTGGTAATAGGTAACCGTTTCTGAACGGAAGGCGATAAATGTTGCCTCCTCTTTTGGAACCGTATTTAACCAGCGGGATGTTTGGCGAATACCACGAATATCAAATAATTGCCATTCAGTCGTTTGGACATCCTCTATCATAAATTGTGCTTTTTTACGTCCTTGCCATTCGTTAATTTGTAAATCCCCTGTAAATGATACTTTAATTCCATATGTTAATTCGTCGTGTAAATGTCCTTTATTGAATCCGACACTATCCAATTTTTCATAGCCATCCGTCAATTCCATTTTTATATGATTTTCTGCTGCTCCAATTTTCCGCATGGAGGATATCTCCACATCTTCGAGCACATAAACAGGCTTCGGAAAATCAGTACCATATGGACCCAGCGTCGAAATTTCTTCAATGGCATCTGCTGAAATTTCATCCATTTTTAGCGGTATGTCAATATTGAGTACAGGTGTCAATTGTTCCTCTGATAAACACGCTCTTGCTTGATCATCTAAGCGTGATCTTAACTCATCCACATGCTCAATCGATAATGTCATCCCTGCTGCCATAGGATGCCCACCAAAATGAGGTAATATATCTCGATTCTTCGCTAATTCATTATATAAATGGAAGCCTTCAATACTACGAGCTGAGCCTTTAGCTGTTCCTTTTTCATAGTCTAGTGACAGTACAATCGTAGGACGATAATAGAGCTCTACAAGACGGGACGCGACGATCCCTACTACCCCAGCATTCCAGCCTTCTCCAGCAATAACTAAAACGAGTGAATTCCCGATTTTTTTATCTGATTCAATGAGAGCAATCGCCTCATCTGTAATACTCTTTACAATGTCTTTGCGTTCACTATTACACGTATTAAGCTGCTTCGCTAATGCTGTTGCTTTAGCATTATCCTCAGCCATTAATAGCTCGACGCCAGGCGCCGCTTCTCCTAGTCGACCAACTGCATTTAAGCGCGGTCCAAAGTAAAAACCGATTGTTTCTTCGTTAATTTTTGCTTGCTCTGCACTGGCTACTTCACACAATGCTTGTACCCAAGGGCTGAGTGATCGGCGCATTTCTTCTATTCCTCGTTTTACTAGGTAGCGATTTTCATCAACTAATGGTACTAAATCCGCTACTGTTCCAACAGCTACGTATTCAATTAAATGCGTTGGCAGTTCTCCATATAGAGCATGCGCTAACTTAAAAGCTACCCCCACACCTGCAAGCTCGCCAAATGGATAATGTCCTTCTGGTATACGAGGATGTAAAATAATATCAGCAGGTGGTAATTCATCGCCTGGTTCATGGTGATCTGTAACGATAACATCCATACCTAGTTCCTTCGCGACACGAATCGGTTCAATACCCGAAATACCATTATCAACTGTTATAATTAACTGAGCGCCCTCTTCATGTGCTTCACGAAATAGCGCTTCATTCGGTCCATAGCCGTGAATAAAACGATTCGGTATTTTAAACGATACATCGGCACCGAGATCAAGCAACACATTCAGCATGACTGTCGTGCTAGTGACACCATCCCCGTCGTAATCGCCATATACTAAGATTTTCTCTCCATTATCAAGCGCTTGCTCAATACGTGCTACAGCTTCTGCCATACCATGCATTAAAAACGGGTCATGGATACTTGCTTCTGTCATATTTAATAAGCTCTCTGCGTCCGCAGTTGTTTCACAGCCACGCGCAGCTAAAATTTTTGCTGCAATCGCAGAAAGTTGTAGGTCATTTTGTAATGTTTGGACAAGCTTAGCGTCTGGGCGCTCTACCTGCCATTTCTTTTTTGATAGAATCATCTTTTCACTTCCTCACGAAAGCTATTATACCGAAAATCTAGCCTAGCCGCACTATCTGTCAGAATGATAGTTTTATCCATCAGATTTTCAATTCAATCCGTCATTTTTACTAAACTACTCGAATGATAGAAGTCAGAGCGACGGATAGAACCGTTAAAGCCTTGGGTATCAGTCTCAAAAGAAAAAAGCCTACTCCATTAAAGAGTAGACTTCTGAAACACATCTTTTGAAGCAGACACTAACGCCTCAATTTTCTCCAAATTACCTTCATGCAATGCTGTCACGATCGCACTGCCAACGATTACACCATCACTAAGTGCCCCCATATTTACCACTTGCTCGGGCGTTGAAATTCCAAAGCCAGCTAGTACTGGTATTTGACTTGCTTTACGTAAACGAGCAAAATGATCATGTAAATCATTCGCAAAGGTTGTACGAGCCCCTGTGATTCCATTGACTGTCACAGCATAGACAAAGCCTTGACTGGCAGCTGCGATACGTGCAATTCGCTCTGGAGGACTTGTTAACGATACAAGTTGAACGATGTCGATACCATGAGGATTTAATGTATCACATAAAACGGCGCTTTCTTCAAGTGGTACATCAGGAACGATTAATCCTTTAACGCCCCCCGCTACACAAGCTTTCGCAAAAGCCTCTAACCCAAAAGCTAAAACAGGATTAAAATAAGTCATAACAACTAACGGAACTTGAATTTCTTTTTTTAATGAAGCTAATACTTCTAGCACTTTACGTAATGTCACACCTTCTGCTAAAGCCCGTTCACCTGCTTGCTCTATCGTAGGTCCATCCGCTACAGGATCCGTGAACGGTATACCAACTTCAATAGCCGTTACAGCCATTTGCTGTAGCTTCAAAATCGTAGGCTTCAAAGTTTCTAGCCCCCCATCGCCGGCCATAATATATGGTATAAATGCTTTATTCCCAGCGATTTTCGCTTCTTCAATTGCCTGTTGTAGTGTTGTCATAACATATCTCCTCCTAATACTTTACGGACAGTATGAACATCTTTATCTCCTCGGCCAGATAAGCACACAACTATTATGTCATCTGTAGACATTGTCTTCGCAAGTTTTGCTGTATAAGCAATGGCATGAGAGCTTTCTAGTGCAGGTAGTATACCTTCTGTTCTACACAGTAACTGCAAACCCTCAAGTGCTTCATTGTCTGTAATCGAATCAAATTTAACGCGCCCAATATCATGTAAATAACAATGCTCTGGGCCCTTCCCTGGATAATCTAGACCAGCTGAAATAGAATGTGCTTCTTGCACGAAGCCATTTTCATCTTGTAATAAATACATGTATGCACCGTGTAAAACGCCTAGCTGTCCACCGGCAATTGCTGCTGCATGCTTTCCTGTCTCAATACCACTACCAGCAGCCTCTACCCCGTATAGCGCAACAGTTTCATCGTCGACAAAAGGATGGAACATACCGATTGCATTACTACCACCACCTATACAAGCAACAACTGCATCTGGTAAACATCCTTCCTTAGCTAAAATCTGCTCTCTAGTTTCAACACCAATTACACGCTGGAAATCCCTCACGATTTTCGGGAATGGATGTGGTCCTAAAGCTGAGCCTAAAATATAATGAGTATCTTCAACATTTGTCACCCAGTAGCGCAGCGCAGCATTGACAGCATCCTTTAATGTTTTTGAACCTGTTTCTACAGACTCTACTTTTGTACCGAGTAACTCCATGCGAAACACATTCAACTGTTGGCGTTTTATATCTTCGGCACCCATAAATACAACACATTCAAGATTCAATAATGCGCATGCAGTTGCCGTGGCCACTCCATGCTGTCCTGCACCTGTTTCTGCCACTATTTTCCTTTTGCCCATTCGTTTGGCAAGAAGCGCTTGACCAATCGCATTATTAATCTTATGGGCTCCAGTATGATTTAAATCTTCACGCTTTAAATAAACCTTCGCGCCGCCTAGCCCTTTTGTTAAATTTTCTGCGTAATACAATGGCGTCTCACGACCGACGTATTGTTGTAAATAATAGGCCAATTCCTCAGTAAAAGTTCGATCATTCATTGCCTCATCATGGGCCGTCTCTAATTCCAACAAAGCGGTCATTAATGTTTCCGGAACAAATTGTCCACCAAATTTTCCATAACGACCTTCCTTTGTCGGTACACTATTTGCAATTGAATTCACCATTATGCTCTCCCCTTCTCCACTGCCTGTAAAAATGCATTTATTTTGGCTATGTCTTTTACACCGTCTGTCTCTACACCACTCGATACATCTACCATAAATGGCGACACAAGTGATACTGCTTCTTCTATATTTTCAGCTTGCAAACCACCTGCTAAAATTAGCTTTTCTCGCGGAATCCCTACCGTCTCTAAAAGGGTCCAATCAAACGTGTGACCACTACCACCTTTAAAATCTGTCCCTGGTGCATCAAATAAGTAATAGTCTGCATCATATTTAGCAGCAGCCTGAACATCTTCAACACCTCTTACAGACAAAGCTTTAATGGCCGGATAACCTTGCTGACGAATAAACTCCGGAGATTCTTCTCCGTGGTACTGCACATAATCTAATGGCACACTTTCTACCGCTGTGCGTAATTCCTCTACGCTTGGATTGACAAAAACACCGATTTTTAAAACGCCCTCCGGTACATGTTTAGCTAGTTGCTGTGCCTGTTCAACCGTCACTCGTCGTTTACTTGGCGCAAAGACAAAACCAATGGCATCCGCTCCTACCTCTATTGCTGCCTGCACATGCTGTTGTTCCTTCAGTCCACAAATTTTCACCTTCGTCATACAGATGCACCTACCTTATTGACCTGTAAACTTTTTAGCCTAGTACCTGCATCACCACTGCGCATTAATGACTCACCTACAAGAACGCCACTAGCTCCCATAGCCGCCACAGCTTTAGCGTCTTCTTGCGTCCAAATCCCACTTTCACTTATTAAAACTTTCTCTTCTCCGAACGGAAAACCTTCTGCAATTTCACGTGTTCGCTCTAAGTTCACTTCAAACGTACGTAAGTCTCGATTATTGACGCCAATCAGCTTGGCACCAATTGCAATAGCACGTTCAAGCTCCTCTAAATCGTGCACCTCCACTAAGACCTCTAGATTTAAGCTTATTGCATAGCTATATAAATCGCGTAATGCCTCATCTGTTAACGCGGCTACAATTAGCAAAATAATAGATGCACCTGCTGCCTTTGCAAATCGAATTTGAACACGCTCAATCATAAAGTCCTTACAAAGAAGTGGCGTTTGAACAGCATTTGCAACTGCGGCTAAATCATCAAAGGAGCCTTTAAAAAACTTTTTATCTGTTAAAACAGAAATGGCCGCCGCTCCAGCTTCTACATAAGTTTTTGCCTGCGCCACTGGATCTGCCCCTTGCGCGATTAGCCCCTTTGAGGGGGAGGCACGCTTCATTTCAGAAATAACCTGTAATGTCTCAGCTTTTCTCAATCGTTCAAATAAAGACGGTCGTAGCTTTTCTGTAAAATTAGCTAACGGGTCGGGCTGTTCAAGTAAAGCACTAACTTCTATCTTTTTTTGTTCGAGAATTTTATTTAAGATATTCATTGTTGGACCTCCACTCTGTTAATATGTTCACTATAAGCAACGACTGCCTCTAATTTTTGAAGGGCACGCCCGCTGAAAATACTATCCTTCGCCATTTCTACACCTTCTTTAACGGTTTCAGCAATTCCATAGCTGAACAACCCAATACCAGCATTCAATAAAACTGTGTCAAAGCAAGCACTTTGTTCACCAGCTAATAATTTACGCATAATTGCGGCATTTTCATCTGCATTGCCTCCACGAATGGCCTCTATTGGTGCATAGCTGAGACCCGCATCCTCTGGAGTTAAAGAAAAAGGAATCAAGTCTCCTTTATCTACTAAGACAAAAGTATTTTGGCCAGCTAATGACGCCTCGTCTAAACCTAGTGGCCCAGAAACGACCATTGCACGTTTACGCCCGAGCATTTGTAATACGGAAGCATACTCCATGACAAAATTCGGACGGTTAATGCCGGTAAATTGCGTCGATAAAGGCACTGGATTCGTAAGTGGACCGACAAGATTAAATATAGTTGGCTTGCCTAGTGCGCGACGTACCTCGCCAAGTCGCCTTAATTTTGGATGGACATTTGGAGCATATAAAAAGGCAATCCCTTCTTTCTCTAATAGCTCAATAGTTTGTTCAATGGAAATATTCGTATGAATACCGAGTGCTTCCAAAACATCAGAGCTTCCTGATGCCGAAGAAATTTTACGATTGCCGTGCTTCGCCATTTTGACACCTGCCCCTGCTAACACAAAGGCGCAAGCCGTACTTATATTAAATGTATTAAGACCGTCACCACCAGTGCCGCAATTATCCATATAGACACCTGCTTTTACTGGTACGTCTAGTGCAAACGAACACATAATGGTAGCTAATGCCGCTACTTCATGTGCTGTTTCACCTTTGGCAGATAATGCCGTTAAAAAGCTTGCGATTTCTTCCTTCGGTGTGTCATCTTGGAACATCCATGTTGCTGCCTGTAGCATTTCCTCATACATTAAATGCTCTCGTTGTTGTACTTTTTGACGAATACCTTCCATTAATGTGAACCTCCTTCTTTTTCAAGTAGCTGCAAAAATTCCTGTTCGTCCTCTTTTATTTGTTTTAAACTTTCATCGACATTTGTGTATTTGGTCACCGTTACAGTTGTTTGCATATGCATCGTTTCATTTTCTATGACAATGGATTTCCCTGTTAAAGCAAAATCAAGATGACCGTTAAAACCAATAAATCCAAGTGCTCCTCTTAAAGTTTGACTAGATTTTTCTAAATAGTCCTTTGCCTGATCCTTCGGAATAACTGTTGATGCAAAGGATGGTAATGTCGCAGCTAATACATCAAGTGCATGAAGCATCGGTAATACTTGTCCTTCAACTCTCGATGTCATGTGTAATGCATGCTTTGAACGCTCAATTCTCATCGCCTCTATGATTTGAATGGAATCTCTGAAGCACACAGACTGTAATTCTTGTCGCACGGCAGAAACAAGTACAGCATGTGACTTCCTAATATTTGTGTTTTCATAGAGCTTTCGTTCATGTTCTAAATCTTCACCTTTTGTGGAACCTCTAGGAAATGTCCCCTCTGTTGGTGTCGCAATCACACGCTCACCTTTTACACGAATTAGGCTTTCAGGAGATGTTCCTAAAACAACATGATCCTCAAACTCGACATAATACATATACGGAGCAGGTTGTTTTTTACGCAATTGACGATATAAAGCGAAAGCATCTCCTTGTAAATTTGCTAACAAACGCTTTGATAGGACGGCTCTTGTAATATCTTCATCTAATGTAGCTTTGATAGATGTTAGAGTTGTTACAAATTGTTCATTCGTAGACGATTCAAAAGGTTCATAACTACAACTTTTATCCTCATCCTCTCTACCTTTTAAAAGCTGCTCCGCCAACTCCTCTAAATTTGGTTCTTTTTTTTCTGCATCAATATTCGTATAAATTAAAGTAACCTCATCTGTTACATGATCAAACACAATGACTGTCTCATACACATGGAAATGCACATCTGGTAGCTGCACTTTATCCTGATCAGTCGATAATATCGTTATGGCATCATGACCAACATAGCCAACAGCTCCGCCTGAGAAGGGGAATTGTATCGTATTGGAAATGCGTGGCATTAATCTTTTCAATAATACAAACATGTCGCCCTTATGTGTATAGGTGTTTCCGGTCTTATATGAATATTCCTGAATTTCATCTCCAAAGCCTTTATACGTTTTTCTTGGATTAGCACCAATAAAAGAAAAACGACCTGCTCCTTCATGCTGCGCTGAACTTTCAAGTAAGAATTTAAGCCTTCCCTTTAGGCGTCTAAAAATTAAAATCGGTGTTAAAGAATCAGCATTAATCGTTTTCATTTTTGTTCTCGAACTCGTCGATTGCATAATTACCAAGCTCCTTTTCTTAAAAATCCACTGCACTTGGACTTACAAATGTTTAGCAGCTGAATCGTTTTTTTGTTGAATATAAAGGATCAGCATCATAGTGTGGGTTGATTTCCGTTCCGGATGGGGCCCTTCCCTGTGGGCGTCCAGCCTCCACTCCGATCGATTTTTTTACATATCCTAGCTTTTGGTGGTATAAAACAATAAAAAAAGTCCTCTGCAAAAAGGATTTTTCCTAATTGCAGAGGACGATCAAGACCGCGTTGCCACCTCATATTAGAGCATATTTGCTCTCCCTTATGTGCTCAACCTTAGTTCGTCAATAAAATTGACATACCTTTTTCATTAATGGCAAAAAGATTTGTCTAAGTCGAAGCACCCCCTATAACGTGGGGAATCCGTTCGCTATAATCAATTCCGCCTTGGCGTAATTACATCCAGAGGCATTCATTTCGTTCAGTAGATGTTTGTAAACCCACTGGATGAAAATAATTAGCGACTCTCATAAGTCCATTCACATAAGCTACAAATCAGTTCGCACCATCCACTGACTCTCTAAATTGCCCACTTATGCTACTACTCTTATTCAACAATTTCTCAGCTATTCTCATCTAAACTCAGCTCATCTGTTCTAAGGCTGACCTCGCTCCCGAGACCAACTACCTTGTATCGAACAAAAAAGTTAGCCTTATTTTATGCCAAACTTTTAAAATTGTCAATTAATTCAGAGAAAAAGGAAAAAGTTGAAAGGACTTTTGAATTTATATAAATAGGAAAAATCACCTTCTTTATGCATCAATAAAAGGGAGTAAACTACCTACTTTTGAGAATTTACTATAACTTGACCTCGTAAGAATATCAAGTTATAGTAAATTCATACCATTGATTTTCTAATATATTAAAGAAAGAAGGAACAAATATGTCCGTTCAGAAAAAACTAAATATAGGTTTTATTTCATTCATTTGTTTACTCTTATTATCAAGTATTATTGCTTTTTTTCAATTTAAGTCGGTTGAGGGAGACATAGTAGAGGTACTAGATTACCGAATCGTACAAATTCAATTAACAGATGAAATACAACAGCAGCTTGCCTCACAGGGGCTTTTTTTACGTTCCTATATTCTAAATAGTAAGGATGAGACAACAAAATCAAATTTAGAACGTTATGAAAAACTATTATCAGAAACCATTCAAGAGCTTTCAGGTATTGTTCGTTCCGATTACACAAAAAATATTATGAAGCAAGTAACCGATTTACAACAAGATTTACTAACAAGTTCTGATAAAGCAGTGCAAGCATTTAATAGTGGAAATACAGATTTAGCCTTATCATACATAAATGGAGAAGTTACAAAAAGCAACAAAGAAATTTACACACTGACAAATGATTTATTAACTTATCAAGACGAACAGCTGCAAGAGGTTAAAAGTAGTGTTGTCCAAACAGTTACGCGAGCTATTATTATTTCAATTGTCTTACTTGTTATAAGTGCAATTGTTGGTTTATATTTTATGTATTTTGTAAAACGCTCCATCATTCAACCACTTCGTAAAGTGATTCATGCAGCCGATACGTTAGCACACGGTGACTTAACAATTGCTCAGCTGGAACATAACTCAAAAGATGAGATTGGTACACTTGCCACAGCAGTGAATGCGTTAAAACAGAATTTATCTGTCCTACTTAAAAATGTTCAGGACAACGCTACACAATTATCTGCCGCTTCTGAAGAGCTTTCCGCTAGCACGGTAGAAGTGACAACAACTACAAGCGACATCTCACATCGAGTACAAGACACGTCAAACCATATAGCTTCATCTGCTAGTGCCTCTCAACAAAGTGCTCTAGCTATGGATGAAACAGCTGCTGGTGTACAACGAATTGCTGAGGCTACTCAAAATTTGCATCACAATGCTATAAATATGACGCTGCTTGCCAATACCGGAGGGAAAACTATTACGACTGCCAAGGAGCAGATGGATACAATTTCTGAGTCAACTACACAAATTGCCGATTTAACGCAAAAGCTAAGTAAGCAATCTGAAGAAATCGGGCAAATTACAAAAGTAATTACGGCTATTACTGAACAAACAAATTTACTGGCGCTCAATGCTGCCATCGAAGCAGCACGAGCTGGTGAGCACGGCAAAGGCTTCGCTGTTGTAGCAGATGAAGTACGAAAGCTTGCTGAAGAATCCAAGCAATCTGCTGGCCAAATTGTTGCCCTTACAAATGAAATTCAAACGGATACAAGAAATGTTGCAGCTGCTGTGCATGAAGGATTAGTATCTGTCCAGGATGGTGTAGCAAAAATTCATGAGGCCGGTGATGCATTTGATTCTATTACAGCGTCTGTGCAAACATTTACTGACCAAATTGAAGATATATCAGCCACTTCGGAACAAATCTCAGCTAGTACTGAAGAGGTAGCTGCCTCTGTAACAGAAATTGCAAATGGGGCAAGTATTTCAGCGAGCAATTCACAAATCATTGCTGAAGCAGTAGAAGAGCAAGCTGCAACAATGCAGCAGGTGAATGAGGTAGCTGAGGAATTAAGCAATAACGCTCAGCAACTCCAAGCATTACTACTGCAATTTAAACTTTAACGTCTTTCAGCGGGTGTCCAAACATCTGCTGCTGACGCTTCGCTTTCGCGCAAAAAACATCTATTGGCCTAAAGTCTCCGGCGGATGTCACGGAATTATGGGGCGAAATTAATAAAATAAAAAGAATCTGCTGCTTTCCAAAGAAAGCAACAGATTCTTTTTTTAAGAAAACAGGGAAAGAAATGTTTCCTTTCCCTGTTTTAAAGACTTATGTTAAACAGTAGGTTCGTCAGTACCCCATTGTTTTTTCTCTTTTTTGTGTATTTGCCCATCTGATTTTTTCATTTCACGAACTTTAAGTGAATACCAGATTTGTGCAGCAATACAAATGGAAGAATACATACCTGTGATTAAACCAATCAATAACGCGATTGAGAAGTTTTGAATCGACGGTGCACCTAAAATAAGAAGTGACACAGTAACGATAATAACCGTTAACACTGTGTTAACAGATCGACCCATCGTTTGACGTAATGATTTGTTAACGATATCCGCTAACACTTCACGGTCTTTAATCGTATCATATCGATCTAAGTTTTCACGCATCCGGTCAAACGTAACGATCGTATCGTTAATCGAATAACCGACAATCGTCAGTACAGCTGCAATAAACGTAATATCGACTTCTAAGCGCATAAAGCTAAATACAGCAACTATTAAGAATACGTCATGTAGTAACGAGACAATTGCTCCAATACCCATGCGCCATTCGAAACGAACCGCTACATAGATAATGATACCAATAGCCGCAAGAGATAATCCTTTAATAGCATTTTTCACAAGCTCTTTACCGACAGTTGGTGATACTGTACTTATGCCTGGCTCATGACCATATTTTTTGCCCGCTTCTTTTTTGAATTTTAAAATTTCTGCTTGCGATAGATCATCTTTATAACGGATAACCGCAGAGTTGTTCTTTTCACCTGCCAAAACGATATCGTCAGACGAGAAGCCAATGCTATCTAAGTATTTAGATACTTCTTCTTTAGTTAAAGTTTGATCCGCTTCAATTTGAACACGAGTACCACTTTGGAAATCAATACCAAGGTTTAGACGGAATATACCAAGAACCACTAAACCGGCTACAAGGATAGCTAATGAGAATGTATAGAATTTCTTACGGTTGTGTACAAAGTCAAAACGATCAAATTTCGTTGATAAATCTAATGTTCCAATATTTTCATCTAAGCTATGCTGTTTAGATTTGGCAATACCAAACCACGCTGAATTGTTAAAATAGCCACTGTTGACTAGTAAACCTAATAGTACACGAGAACCCCAAACAGCAGTTAAGAAGCTTAGTAAAATACTAATAATTAAAGTTGTTGCAAACCCTTTTACAGAGCTTGTCCCGAATTGGAATAATACAGCAGCTGCTAATAATGTAGTTAGCTGTGCATCAACAATTGCTGATAAAGACTGCTTCGAGCCAATTTGGAATGCTTGTTTAACTGAATAACCTACTCGTAGTTCTTCACGAATACGTTCCGCTGCTAAAATATTCGCATCAACTGCCATCCCTATACCGAGCACGATAGCTGCAATACCCGGAAGTGTTAACACTGCATTAATCCAATCGAATACAACTAATACTAGGAAAGTGAAAATCGCAAGTGTAATAATGGATATAAAGCCAGGTAAACGATAGTAGAATAGCATAAATAAGAATATTATTACTACCCCCACAACACCTGCCAAAATTGTACTTTTCAGTGCTTGGTCACCAAATTGTGCACCTACTGAAGTAGAATAAATCTCATTAAGCTTTACTGGTAGTGCTCCAGCATCTAAAATACCCGCTAGATTTTTTGTTTCTTCAACTGTGAAATTCCCGCTAATCATTACATCTGTTGTATTTAATGTTTGGTTAACTGTTGCTGCAGATGCATAGCGAGGCTTCGCTTTTTGTGATTCAGCTTTATATGAATCAACACCTTCTTCAAAGTCTAACCATACAACGAGTAAATTTTGACCTGCTGGTTTAGCGGCAATTTTACTAGTTATATCAGCAAATTTCTTTCCATCTTTTAATGTTAGGGAAACAATTGGACGATTTTGCTGGTCAAAGGAATCCTTAGCGCCACCTGGCTTTAAGTCATTACCATCCAGCAATATATTGTCATCGACATCACGGAATGTTAAATTTGCAGTTGTAGACAATAATTTACGTGCTGATTCTTGGTCTTCGACACCCGCTAATTGCACACGAATACGATTTTTGTCTTCAACCTGAATGCTCGGTTCACTTACCCCGATAGCATTTACACGTTGGCTAAGAGCTGTTGCTGTTGCCGACAAAACACCCTGTGTAATTTCTTCTCCCTTGTGTAATTCCTTCACCTCATAAAGAACCTCAAACCCGCCTTGTAAGTCAAGACCTAGCTTAATGTCCTTTAAGACGCCGCCTACAGTCGTACCGATGGTTGCTGTAAAAATAACCATTAGTAGTACGAATGCAACTATACGACTTTTTAGTTTCATTTATAAATCCTCCTCGAATTGTGTAAGGCAATTCCTTACACTACAAACAAGTATAATAGCAAGTCCTTTTGAAACGTTTATTCCTCCTTTTCCTTTAGAATAATGTTGCCTGTGCTTCAAAAAGGTTGCTCTACTTATTTCAATCGTTCATAACGCGCAAATTTATCCCTGTATTTGTATAGGTGTAATCCCCCCAAATTTACAAAAGTTATTAGGCGGTTTTTGAATAAATATACTTATACAAATAAAAAAAGCGCAACACACTCATTATGAAACACGTTGCGCTTGGTGTCAATTCAACACTTTTAGTATTCTTTTATTATTTGACAAATTTCACACTTTCTTCTTAAGTTTTAACCGGACCAAGTAGCATTTTTAACTCTTCCGTATTCAATTCTGTAAACCAATCATTACTTTGTAAAAATTCTACTTGATTAAATGATACGATATCGGACGGTGATACTGAAAAAATAGTGGAGATAATTTCATGTAAACGTAATTGTTCAATATTTTTTTTGCGCCATTTTTTTTCTATACAGAAACGCCATAGCTCTTCTGCTGTAATCGCATCGTATTGATAATGTTTAAACTCTTCCATCTTACTATCAATTGCAGGACGAATTTTTTCAAATAGTTGCTCATACTGCATACTCATTTTGAATCATCTCCAATCAAAGTTGTATCGTAAGACATGTCTGCATACAAATAGTGTAAATGAATTTTTGTGGCTTGAGAAGGGACGGATGGCATGAGTTCTTTTGTACGGGGTACACTATTTTTAATGTTCGTAATTTTTTTATCGAAACTCTTTGGCTTCTTTTATAGAATGCAGTTTATGCGTATCGCTGGTGAAGAGGCAGTCGGCATTTATATGACCGTCTATCCGGCGTTCATTTTCTTCATCTCACTCATTCAACTTGGACTACCTATCGCTGTGGCAAAAATTGTAGCAGAGTTACTAGCAAAAAACAAACGCGAGGGCATCTTTGGTGTTATGCGTACGGCTATACTTTGGTCATTTATTGGAATGATCATCTTTATGCCGATTGTTGCACTTACAATACCATATATTTCGTCTACTCTTTTACATAATGAACAAACAACATTCACGCTTTGGATTGCACTCTTTGCTGTACCAGTGGCAGTTGGTTCTGGATTATTGCGCGCTTATTTACAGGGTATTGCGAAAATTACACCAACAGCTTGGTCTCAAATGATTGAACAAATTATTCGCATTAGCTTCATCACATTTACACTGCCTTTTGTCGCTGCCTATGATAACGCTGCCGTTACAGCAGCCACTGCTATGGGTATTACGCTTCTAGCTGAAGTTGTTGCTTTCTTGTATTTGTGGATGCATTATATTGTCTCAAAGAAAAAATTATTGACACGGAAAAACAAAATCGAGGCTTATCCTGCCTCCCCGATGTTGCGGATTGCCCTTCCTTCTGCAGGAAGCAGGCTATTTGGATCTTTTACTTGGTTTTTAGAGCCGATCATTTTTTTAAAGGCTTTAACAATGGCTGGATTAACGGCCTCCGCAGCAACAATTTTATATGGGGTTATTTCGGGTGTACTAGTCCCACTATTATTATTCCCAGCCTTTGTATCTGCTGCACTTTCGATTGTCCTTATACCGGCTGTTAGTGATGCCGTTGCACGCCAGCATATACCACTCCTACAGGAACGCATTTCTGTATCATTGCGACTATCATCCTTAGTGGGCTGTGTGGCTGCTACGTACTTTTTCGTTCATGGAGACGACTTAGCTATAAAGCTCTTTCACTTACAAGAAAATCGTGGGTATGTGAAAATATTGGCCCCAATTTTTTATTTTTATTATATACAAAGTCCATTGCATTCTATATTACAAGCAATCGGTGAGGCTCGTGCAGCAATGATGAACTCCATTTATGGTGGTCTTGGTAAACTCTTTGTTATGTTCGTACTTGCTTCTCAGCCTGGAATACAGGAAAAAGGTGCTGTTGTAGCAATTGGCTTTGGCGTTTTATTAACTTCATTCTTGCATATTGCAACAGTAAGACAGCGCAAAAATTTGCGTGCTGGCTTTAGAATGTTTGTAGTGCCATATAGCTGCTTTATTGCTGTTTGTGTTACTCAGTATTTCCTGATGCAAATAATGCCACTGCCTTTTATTTTAAGTAGCTGTGTAACCTTGTTTTTACTATTTACTTTCTTACTATTTACCAATCAGTTGCGCATAACTGATTTGCGCTACCTTCGTAAGCTGGCCAAGAAAGTTTAAGATTCTTTCAGCTGGATATGAAGCCGATCTTCCTCCCAAACACAAAAAAATACAGTGTTACTATCCGTAATATTATTTTTAGCAAGCTCTGCCATTAACCAATCAGTATCTTTATGCAAGACCTTTAAATGCCTATCCTGAATATCACCGTCGATAATAAGTGGGTAAACAAATGCCTTTTCATCTTTTTGGTATACCGACAAATTGCCGGAGGGCTCTAGATAGGCATAAGCAATATCTGTAACGGAAGCATTTCCGTTTTCGCGTAATTGTTGACACAAATCATCTAAATTATAGCGTTGCTTGCGCATTTCACTTTCTAAAATGACACCATCTCTTATAAGCATTACTGGATCACCATCAACTAGGTCACGGAATTTTTTATTTTTGAGTGAAATATATGCAGTTATTATTTGAATGAAAAACAATATGATGATTGGCAAAATTACATTAAATAATGGACTTTCGAAATCATCAAGTGCAAATGCAGCAACCTCAGCCATTAAAATGGATACGACTAAATCGATTACAGACAATTCGCCGACCTCACGTTTACCCATTAAACGAAAAATTATTAGGATAAACACATATAAAAAGCATGTTCTAAAAATAATCGTAAAATATTCTTCCATGCAGTCACCCCCATACAATAAGGTGACCGTATACGTTACTTTTTATACAAAAAAGCCTTGTCAAAAATGAATTCTGCATTTTGACAAAGCTATAAATATGGTATAAGGCGTTGTCCGCTTTTTGGACAACGCCTTTAAGATTAATTTCGCCTTGGCGCAATTGCGTCCGAATTTTGAATTGTGCAGGCACAATTCATTCCTTTGAAAATCCGTGACATCCGCCGTAGGCTTTAGACCAACGTGATGTTGGTCACTCAGTCGGTGTTACTGTCACTGTCGCACAAATAACTTGCCACAAGACGTGGCGTTCTTAGACTGAGTTCCTCTATTTCAGTAGGTTTTTGGCATGCCCACGGAAAAGGAATCTCTACCCTATTCATCTCATTTTAAGATGCGGAAATTTTCTACTGAAAGAAGATAAATATTAGTTATTTACAATACGTCCGATTGCCTGACGATCAAATTTTACGCGCACATTGTCTGCGATTTTTAATGTTATAGTTGTGTCCTCAATTGAGTCAATCTCACCATGTAAGCCACCGATTGTAATAACTTTATCTCCACGTTGCAAATTAGTCTGCATATTTTGTGTTTCCTGCTGTCTCTTTTTAGCAGGGCGGATTAAAATAAACCACATTGCAACGAACATGATTAAAATCATGATTAAGCCAGAATATTGTTCCATCATTTTTGCCCCCTTTCCAATTCTTAATTAGTATAGACTATTCCACCATAAAAAAGCGACGGACAAGCCCAAAATTTTTCTATATTACTAATATTTTTTCTAAGATAGACAATTTTTTGCTAGAAATATTCACATTTCACACAAATTTACATGACTTTTTACTAATACTAGAAGTTCTTCGCGTTTGGTCCATTAAAGCCGTATTTCTCGAAAAATTCTTCTCGGAAATCACCCAGACGGTCCTCACGTATTGCCTCACGTACTTGTTCCATTAACTTCAATAGGAAGTGTAAGTTATGATAAGTCGTTAAACGGATACCAAACGTTTCTTCTGTACGGATTAGATGACGAATATATGCGCGTGAATAGTTTTTACATGTATAGCAATCACAGTTAGGATCAATTGGTCCGAAATCACGTGCATATTTTGCATTTTTAACAACTAAACGACCTTCAGATGTCATTAATGTGCCATTACGGGCAATACGTGTTGGTAATACACAGTCAAACATATCAATACCACGAATAGCACCATCGATTAATGAGTCAGGTGAACCGACACCCATTAAATAACGTGGTTTATTCGTTGGCATTAACGGTGTTGTAAACTCTAACACTCGGTTCATAACATCCTTAGGCTCACCAACAGATAGCCCCCCAATTGCATAACCTGGGAAATCTAGCTCTACTAATGCTTCAGCAGAACGACGACGTAACTCCTCGAATTCTCCACCTTGAATGATTCCGAATAGACCTTGGTCTTCTGGACGTTTATGTGCCTCTTTACAACGTTTAGCCCAACGAGTTGTACGGTCTACTGATTGCAGCATATAGTCATATGTCGCAGGGTAAGGTGGACATTCATCAAAAGCCATCATAATATCTGAGCCTAAATCATTTTGAATTTCCATCGCCTTTTCTGGACTTAAAAACAATTTATCCCCATTCAAATGATTGCGGAAATGAACCCCTTCTTCTTCGATTTTACGGAATTGACTAAGTGAGAACACTTGGAAACCACCTGAATCTGTTAAAATCGGGCGATCCCAGTTCATAAATTTATGCAAGCCACCCGCTTCCTTAACAATATCATTACCTGGTCGTAGCCATAAATGATACGTATTTGACAGAATAATACCTGCATTCATGTCCTTTAATTCCTCAGGTGACATTGTTTTAACAGTTGCTTGTGTACCAACAGGCATAAAAGCTGGCGTTTCAAAAGAGCCGTGTGGTGTATGCACGATGCCAAGGCGTGCTCCTGTTTGCTTACAAGTATGAAGTAGCTCATAACGAATTGCTGGTTGTGTCATATTATAAAAATTCCTCTCTTATCTAAAGTAAAAACAGTACTCCGATTTTTTCTTTATTCTCCTTTTGGACGAATAAACATAGCATCACCAAAGCTAAAGAAACGATATTTTTCTTCTACAGCTTGATGATATGCACTTAAAATTGTTTCTCTTGTTGCAAGCGTACTAACAAGCATTACAAGGGTAGACTTTGGTAAATGGAAGTTTGTGATTAAACCATCTACAATAGTAAATTCATATCCCGGATAAATGAAAATAGACGTCCAACCTTGTTCTGCTCGCACTTCGCCTTTATATTTAGAGCCGATAGTTTCTAGTGTACGTGTAGAGGTAGTACCAACTGCAATCACTTTTCCACCATTACTCTTTACTCGATTTATGATAGATGCGGTTTCTTCCGTTACACTATAAAATTCAGCATGCATTTCGTGATTTTCAATTGAATCTACGCTTACGGGACGGAAAGTTCCAAGTCCCACATGTAAAGTGATAAATACAACTTCGACCCCTTTTGCTTTTACTTGCGCTAATAATTCTTCTGTAAAATGCAAGCCTGCAGTTGGTGCTGCAGCTGAGCCACGCTCTTTTGCATAAACGGTTTGGTAACGATCCTTGTCCTCTAATTTTTCACGAATATATGGAGGTAGTGGCATCTCACCAAGTTGCTCTAAAATTTCATAAAAAATCCCATTATATTTAAACTCAAATGTACGCCCACCATGATCAAGCTCTCCTGTACAAGTAGCTGTCAGTAAGCCATCTCCAAATGTTACAACTGTGCCGACTTTTACACGTTTGGCTGGTTTAACAAGTGTTTCCCATTCATCCGTACCTGCCATTTGCTTTAATAGCAGTACTTCTATATGAGCACCCGTTTCCTCTTTAACGCCCATTAAACGAGCTGGTAAGACCCTTGTATCATTTAACACAAGGCAGTCTCCCGCTTGTAGCTCATCTAAAATATGAGCAAAATGATGATGCTCTACATTTTTCGAGCCTGGCGTCACTACCATTAAACGACTAGCTGTACGGTCCAAAAGTGGTGTTTGTGCAATAAGCTCTTCTGGCAATTCAAAATCAAAATCTTCTACACGCATGAAAATACTTCCTTCTTCTAGGTTTGTTGGGGATATTCATATCCAAAATGTTCGTAAGCTGAATGTGTTGCCACACGTCCACGTGGCGTACGCTGTATAAAGCCAATTTGCATCAAATATGGCTCATACACATCTTCAATCGTTACACGTTCCTCGCCTATAGATGCTGCCAGCGTATCTAAGCCTACAGGGCCACCACGGAAGCGCTCAATCATATTGGTCACAAGTTTATGGTCAATATGGTCAAGCCCTCTAGGATCGACTTGTAATAGCTCAAGCGCTTGCTTAGCAAGTCCCTCCGTTATCATACCATCTCCGAGCACCTGTGCATAATCTCGCACTCGTTTTAGCAAACGGTTAGCAATACGGGGTGTACCACGCGAGCGTGTCGCCATTTCAAGTGCTGCTACTTGCTCAATCTCAACAGCAAATAAATGCGCACTACGTACAACAATTTCTGCAAGTGACGTATTATCATAATACTCTAACCTCAACAACACGCCAAAGCGATCTCTTAAAGGTGCTGATAATGCCCCAGCTCTTGTTGTTGCACCAACGAGTGTAAATGGCGGTAAATCAAGTCGTACAGAACGCGCTTCAGGGCCTTTACCAACGACAATATCTAAACAAAAATCCTCCATCGCAGGATAAAGCACCTCTTCTATGGCACGAGGCAGGCGATGAATTTCATCGATAAATAGCACATCCCCTGGTTCCAGTGAGCTTAAAATAGCTGCTAAATCTCCAGGACGTTCGATCGCAGGGCCGCTAGTCATGCGCACATTGACATTCATTTCATTAGCAATAACAGCAGCTAATGTAGTTTTACCAAGTCCAGGCGGTCCATATAGCAGCACATGATCTAAACTTTCCTGACGAAGCTTTGCCGCTTCAATGAAAATTTGTAAATTCTCCTTGACCTTATGTTGACCAATGTATTGTGCTAATCTTTGTGGCCGTAAAGATAATTCAAACTGTTCATCATAGCTACCTGCCTCACTAGCAATCATACGTTCAGACATGTACTTCCCCCCCTTTCACTATTTTAACTTTAATAGCAATTGTAAAGCTTGTTTCATAAATGCATCTGTTGTTTCAAGCTTGTCATTTTCTTCGAGCTGTGGACGTATTTTTTCTAATTCTTTTTCAGAATAACCAAGTGCCATTAAGGCAAGAATAGCTTCTTCAAGCTCATGTTTATATGGATTCACACCAAATAACGGTAGCTCATCTTCTGTACTTGGTAGCTCAATAGTCTCCAACAATCCGCCAAGTTTACCTTTTAAATCTAGAATCATTTGACGTGCCGTTTTCTTACCCACACCAGGAAATTTCACTAAAAATGATTCATCTTCTCGTTCAATGGCACTGATAACCTGTTGCGGGTTCCCAGTAGCTAAAATAGCAAGTGCACCCTTCGGTCCAATTCCTGACACTAAAATAAGTTTACGAAACAGTTCTCGTTGATCTAAATTTGGAAAGCCATATAACACTTGTGCATCCTCACGTACATGCAAGTGAACAAAAATTTGTTGTTCAAGGGCCGATGTCCGGAACGCAAATGGATTTGGTGTATTTAGCTGCCAGCCAATCCCTTGTTGTTCAAGGACGATATACTCAGGAGTTATACGCTTTACTTGTCCTTTTAAATAATCATACATTCTATAATCCCTCACAATCATCGTCTTCGATTATAGCATATTACGAACGAATGCTCGACTATAAGAAATAACACAAGTAGTCGTTCACATAACAAAAATGACCGCCAAAAGACGGTCATTTCTTTATCATTTTATCAATATCGTACCACAGTTTTGGCCAATATGTGAGGGCCCGTTTTGTAAATGGCACTAAATAATCTAAAAATACCAGTTGTTGATTTAATGGTAAATCCACTGCAAAAAGCCATTCACGTAATAGCTCATTTGGATATTTTAAACGATGTAGCTTTTTTTTATCTAATCGTTTCAACTCTGGTAGCTCAGCAAATATTTTACCAAGGTCATAATCTACGGCAGGTAATACACGATGTAACCATAAAATGTATTCATCATCTGCTTCCCCAAGGTGAGCCAAATCAAAATCAATTAAACGTAATTCCCCATCTGAGCACCATAAAAAATTATGATGGACGACATCTCCATGTAAAAGCGTTGTTTCTTTTTCAGCTACATCTTCCTGAGCGATTAGCTGTAACGATTTCTCACTATAATGTAAAATTTGATTGATTTCTTCTTTTGTTAAAAATGCACGAAATTCATTCCGTCTGCTTTTAAAACGCATATGACGCATTTGCCATTTTAAAAGCTGTGAATAGGTGTGCAAACCTGGCACCCGCTGCCAAGCAATTTTTTTATGTGTATCATGTAATGTATTTAAGAGCTTTAGTGATTCCTTCCGATCCTTTTTATGTGCAAAATTAGCACTATGACTTCCTTCTTGCCAATCTTGCACGATTAAATACTCATCTTCACTTTTCATTAAAGGTAAGATTAGCGAGGGCTCCAGATGTCCAAGTCGTCGATGTATAGCCCTTACCTTTTCCGCTATTTCTATCTGCTTTGCTCGTTTCACAAAATAATTTTTGGATTGATATTTATACTTCCAAATATTAGGTTTTACTTCTTCAATGATATACGCTTTTTCACCATCGATAAGGCGTCATCCCGCCTGGAGAAAAATGCGGTGACATCCATGGTCCTACCGAAGCATGTGGCATATGGCAATGTGATGGACATGGCATTGGGCATGGTGGTGGACATGGCGGTGGACAGTAACATGGGTCCATTTGCCACGTCGGCATCATGGCTGGTTGTGCATGACAACCACATGGCTGTTCCATTTCCGGCATTTGCTGATATTCAGGGCTCATAGGGAAGAATGGAGATGTACTAGATTCTAAGAAATCTCCCGCCCCAGCAACTTTTTCGCATCCCGTTTCACATGATGGTTGCTCTGGCATTGTATACGCCTCAACTTGCGGTTCCATAGGCATTGGCATTGGCATTGGCATCGGCATCGGCCAATACATATGATGATGCACTGGCTGATGGCAGCTTGCACAATGTGGTACTGCAGGCATTTGTGGCATGATAAAAATCGGTTGCGGCATTGGTGCTGGTGGTGGCGCCTCCGGTTGGGCTACGGGCTGTGGTTGTATTTGAATTGGAGAAACATTTTGCTCTACACTTGGCATGACAACGTTTTGATTCCAGCTAAGCTCAACAGGCGCTGGCTGAGGCATCGGCATTGGCATTGGATAAGGAATTGGAATCATCTGTGGTTCTGGCATTGGTGGCGGTGGTACAATAATTGGTGGTGGCGTTGGTCTTTGCACCTCTTTTTCTTTAACGTGCCTTGTAGGTGACTCCTTGTGCATATGCTCTTTGTGCATGTGCTCCTTATGCCCCTCCCTATGGGATTCTCTCTGGCCTTCTCTATGTCCACCCTCTCTATGTCCTTCCCTATGTCCTTCCCTATGCATTCCCCAATCTGTTTCTCGATGATGTTCTCTATGTGGTTCTTTGTGTATTTTTTCAGGTAGGATAATTTCCATGCCCGGTACAATATAATCTGGATTAGCAAGATGGGCATTCAGCCGCTTTAAATCTTCAAACGAAACTCCGTACTCTTTCGCAATCTTCCACAACGTGTCTCCCTTTTGGACAATATGAATACGCAATTTTTTCCTCCCTTCCTCTCTTCGTATCATATGTTCAATGTTTCATTTGGATACAAAAATTTCACGCAGTTAGAAATGCTTCATGGTACACTAGTTTTAAGGAAAACTGCTTCCTTTATTACAAGCAGAGGTGATCTCTTATGAAAAAAATGTTAGGCGAAGAACGCCGACTGCAACTCCTAGCACAAC
Organism: Lysinibacillus sphaericus; assembly: GCF_006864135.1. Lineage (GTDB taxonomy): Bacteria > Bacillota > Bacilli > Bacillales_A > Planococcaceae > Lysinibacillus. Next base: position 125,838 of record NZ_SADV01000008.1, read on the forward strand.
TAAAAAAAAGCGCAGCACCTATAACAGGGACGGACCTAGCTAAATTCGCTAATGTTTCTAGACAAGTCATTGTCAATGATATGACATTATTAAAGGCTAGAAATGAACCTATTATTGCAACTAGCCAAGGATATCTTTATATGCATCAGGAACAATTACAGCAAACTGTTGAACGTACAATTCCTTGCTTCCACACTGCCGCGGATGCAGAAGATGAACTTATTACAATAGTTGATTGCGGTGGTACAGTAAAAAACGTTATTGTTGAACACCCAATTTATGGGGAAATTACCGCATCCATTATGGTTTCTAACCGTCATGAGGTAAAACAATTTATTCAGCGTGTCAATGAAACACAGGCAAGTTATTTATCCGAACTTACAGGTGGTACACATCTTCATGTTATTTCTGCACCTTCTGTTGACATTTTAGATTTAATTGAACTTACTTTACAAAAAAAGGGTTACTTAGTTGTAGATCAATAATTTAACAAGCTTTCCTTAGCTGCTAGCTTTCACAAAGACTAGCAGCTTATTGCATTAAATGATTTACTTGAGCTCTCCTTTACAGATTTCAACAAAAAGAGCTATCCACTTTACTTGGATAGCTTAAAAGTTAGAGAAATCTTTTTCGTTGTGAAGATGTCGGCATTAAACATGCTTCTTTTCGTCCAAAAAGACGATATCTATTTTTGGCAAATAATCGATACATTTTATTGCGTATAGATGGAGGAATTATGATAAAAATACAAATAACAGGCCAAAAACTATCTAATCTCCTACAGATTTTAAGTGCTGCTGTAGATTCAAAATATACCTTTCCCTGTTCAATTAAAATGACACTATCAATATTTTCTGGTACTTTATATTGTGCAAGTAATGCCTGCCCAGCTTCACTTTGGATGGACGCAAATTGAAAATACTCTGCTCGATCATATTTGATAATAAATTGCACACTACTATCACAAAAATTGCACACTCCGTCAAATAAAATAATGCCCCCCACAATAATCCCTCCTAGCCATTGTAATTACTCGTCCGATGTTAGATAAGTAAAGTATGTACCAAGTGACTTCACCTTGCAACCAAGTGCAGCTAGTTCTTCCATAGCACCACGCATCATAGGCTCCTTTTCATCTGCTAATACATCAATCATAAAGAAATAATCACCTAAGCCTGTTTTTAATGGTCGTGATTCGATTTTACTTAAATTTAATTGTCGCCATGCAAATACTGATAATACTTGATGTAATGCCCCTGAACGGTCCGTTGGCAATGTAATCATGAAAGTTGTCTTCGCCTGTCCATCAGATAATTCTTGCGGCAATCGTCTATTTTGCTTTGATAATACGAAGAAGCGTGTATGGTTAAAATGGAAATCGTGAATATCAGGTTGAACGATTTCTAAGCCATATTTAACTGCTGCCGCTGCATTTCCAACTGCCGCCATGCACTCGTTTGGATTTTCAGATACAAATTTTGCAGCTGCTGCTGTAGATGTCGTTTGATGTAACGGAACATGGCTGAAACGATAAAATAAGTATTTATGACATTGGGCTAGAGCATGTGGATGTGAATAAACACCTGTAATCGATTCCCAATTGTCCTTTTGTGCTTTATTGACCATTAAATGCTGCTGTATTTTTAATAGAAGCTCACCTGTAACATATAAGGTCGCCTCATGGAATAGATAATCAAGCGTTAGCGATACAGATCCTTCTAAAGCATTTTCTAGTGGTACAACCGCTAAATCTACCTTCCCCTCAGCTACTGCTTCAATACATTCTGGAATTGTAGAACAAGGGACAAGCCACTCATTCGGAAAAGTTGCCTTTGTTGCTAAGTATGTAAATGATGCTTCTGGTCCTAAATAGCCAATTCGTTTTTCCCATTGTTGTTCTGTCATTACATTTACCTCCTTCACTACAACTTGTAGCTTTTGATTTTATATTAAGGTGGCTCATCACCATGACGTGGCGTTGATTTCCGTTCCGACTGCGTCCTTTCCTCGAGGCGTCCGATGAGCAGCTTCACTCGCTTTGCTCGCTTCAGAATCTCATCTGTGACGCTGATCCCCAAGGAGTCATATAGTCGGAACGGAAATCAACTTATATACATGACAACGTTCTAACAAATAGTTCCTCAACTTCTTGATAATGAGCTTCTTAAATTTAACTAATGAAAAATTCGGAATTTTAAATCTATAAAAACCACTTTATATTTCTCCATCAAATGTTAGATTGAGACAGAATGTGATGCTTTCATATATGCTCTTAGCATAGAATAAGGAGCTGTCCCATGAAGCGATATCACTACACCACATGGGACTGCTCCTTTTGAGTTTACTTACATTCTGTCAAAAATTCAAGCTTGCTTTCAGTTACAATGCACCAGAACTAATTACTTCCGCTGACTCTACAAAATCTAAACGTTTGAGTTGCTGTATTAAATCATCAAGTTCACATGTCATACTAGTTACATCTAATGACAATGTAACATTAGCACGTCCTTGAATCGGTATTGTTTGATGAATAGTCAGTACATTACAATGTGTAATTGTCACTGTTTCTAAAAGCTTTGCAAGTGTTCCTTTACGGTCCTGAAGCTGTAAAAAGACTGTTAAAATGCGTTCCTGCACAATTGAGTGAAAAGGAAATACAGCATCACGATATTTGTAAAACGCACTACGCGATAAATCCACCTGCTTTACCGCATCCCAAATGGAAGATACCGAACCACTTGAAAGTAAGTGTTTCGCCTCCAAAGTTTTTTGCATAGCATCCGTTAAAACATCTTCACGAACTAAATAATATCGCTGATTCGCAACATTCTTCATACGCTTCCCCCTAAAACCTATTCTTAGTCGACAAATTCAAATTCGAATTCCAATAAGCGTACAATATCTCCATTTTGTGCACCACGTTCACGTAATGCTTCATCGACGCCCATACCACGTAATTGACGTGCAAAACGACGTACACCGTCCTCGCGGCTGAAGTCTGTCATTTTGAAGATACGCTCAATCGCATATCCACCAAGAATGAATGTACCATCAGGATCACGAGAGATTTCGATTGAATCTGCTTCAGATTGGTGTTTGTAAAGTACCGTTGCATCTGATTCTTCATCTAGATCGTCGAATAATGGGAATTCAGGAGTCACTTCCAGTAAGTCGGCAATTTCAAATAATACCGGCTTTAAACCTTGGCGAGAAACCGCTGATACTGGGAAGATTTTCGTATCTTCTCCCACTTTTTCACGGAAAATTTCTAAGTTTTCCTCTGCATTTGGCATGTCCATTTTATTTGCCACAATAATTTGTGGACGTTCTGTTAAACGAAGATTATATTGTTTTAGCTCATCATTGATTGTTAAGTAATCTTCATAAGGATCGCGCCCTTCCATCCCCGACATATCAATTACATGTACGATAACACGTGTACGTTCAATATGACGGAGGAATTGGTGACCTAGACCAACACCTTCGTGCGCACCTTCGATTAAACCTGGTAAATCGGCCATTGCAAAGCTACGATGATCATCTGTTTCAACCATTCCTAAGTTCGGTACGATTGTAGTGAAATGATAAGCACCTATTTTTGGCTTTGCCGCAGAAACAACAGATAATAATGTTGATTTACCTACACTTGGGAAGCCAACTAATCCTACATCTGCTAATACTTTCAACTCTAATATAACATTTAATTCTTGTCCTGGCTCACCTTTTTCAGAAAGTTCTGGAGCAGGATTGGCTGGTGTTGCAAAGCGGGAATTCCCGCGACCACCGCGACCAGCTTTTGCGATAATCGCTTGTTGACCATGCTCGACTAAATCCGCAATAACAACGCCTGTTTCTTCGTTCATTACGACTGTGCCTGGTGGTACTTTAACGATTAAATCGTCTGCACGTTTACCATGCATTCCTTTACTCATACCATGCTCACCACGGTCAGCCTTGAAGTGGCGTTTGTAGCGGAAATCCATTAATGTACGCAGACCCTCTTCAACTTGAAATACAACATTCCCACCGTGACCTCCATCGCCACCAGCGGGACCACCATTCGGTACAAATTTTTCACGACGGAAGGCTACCATTCCATCCCCACCGTCGCCACCTTTTACATAAATCTTGACGTGATCGACAAACATTTAATTCACTCCCTACTTGCACTCAATACATATATCCAAGACGTATTTGTCTCTTCCACTGTTTGAATGTCGAATTGTTTCAAACCTTTTTCGGTGAATGCATCAGCACTCCATAGCCCATTTAACGTGAATGTCACGGCAAATGTATGATCGTCAACACGTACATCGAGCACAAAGCTCTGCTCTGTAAATGGATCTAATGTATCATAAACATGCATAACTGTTTTGTTTAAGTAATCTACAACTTCCAAATCAATAGTATTTGTGACAGGCTTTTTTATCTCACCGCTTAACTTCATTGGTAATGAAGGGTAGCGCCAGCCTGCTGTTTGCAGCCATTCTATTGTTTGGGGTAATTGTAGACGATTAAGGATAGAAAATACTTGTAATTGCTCTGAATACTCTTTAATAAGTTTTTTTGATTCATCAATTCTACCTAAATCTAAATTCATGCGAATAAGCTGAAGCTGATTCACATAATCATGATTTGCAAAACGTAATACTTCACTAATGGTTAGTGATTGATTGTTCATCCCATTCACTCCAATAAAGTTATCCTTACTAGTATAACAAGTTTTGCTGTATTTTTCCCTTAATTCTTCATTGAAATTTAGCCCAAAAAAGGACTGCAATAAATGCAGTCCTCCGCTTTATGTTATCTTTTTAGAAGATTAAGCTTCTTGTGATGCTGGGTATACAGATACTTGTTTGCGATCGCGACCTAAGCGTTCGAATTTAACAACGCCGTCAACTTTAGCAAATAGTGTATCGTCACCACCACGACCTACGTTTGTACCTGGGTAAATTTTTGTACCGCGTTGACGGTAAAGAATTGAACCACCAGTTACGAATTGGCCATCAGCACGTTTAGCACCAAGGCGTTTTGACTCAGAGTCACGTCCGTTTTTAGTAGAACCTACACCTTTTTTCGATGCGAAAAATTGTAAGTCTAAAGTTAATAATAATTTCATTCCGTTCCACCTCCTACTTGGTTGTAGTTGATTTGGATGTATTGTCCGTAATTTTGCACCATCGAATACACTTGGGCAGTCATTACTTGGACAATTAACTGTAGTTTCGCATCAATCTCAGGCTCTAATTCTGACGGTAAGTTTACCTTAAGATAACCTCCACCTTCAGCAGCTTGTTCGATTTCTGGCTGTAATTGTAATAGTGCATAAATAGCATTTACTGTACCAATGGCAATTGTAGATGCTCCAGCACATACTAAATCCTTACCAGATTCGTCGTATTCTGCATGTCCTGAAAATTCAAATGCTGACACATGTCTATTTTCATCGTGATGAATCGTAACTTGTATCATTCGCTACACCTCACAATTAAGCGTTGATAGCTTCAACAACTAATTTTGTGTAAGGTTGACGGTGACCTTGTTTACGACGGTAGTTCTTTTTAGCTTTCAATTTGAAAACAACGATTTTTTTCGCACGGCCTTCTTTAACAACTTTAGCTGTTACAGTAGCGCCTTCTACGAATGGAGCTCCAACTTTAACGTTTTCGCCACCAACGAATAAAACTTTATCGAAAGTTACAACCTCGTCAGCTTCTACACCTAATTTTTCAACATAGATTTCTTGACCAGCTTCTACTTTGATTTGTTTACCACCAGTTTCAATAATTGCGTACATTTTACTGCACCTCCTCTTAGACTCAGACTCGCCTGTTTATAAAGGTGATCCTACGATACTTAAACCTTTCCAGTGCGGTTGCAGTAGCACAGGTGCTACAAACAATAACATTAAAATATTACCACAAGATTTTTTTTAAGTCAATCTATTCATTACATATTTCTCGAATGCTAAACGATATTTTCGATAATTCCATTCCTTAAACACTTGAAGCCATATAAATAAACATAAAATTGCTAAATAAATAGATTGTGGAAGGTAACATAAAGTTACCATGAATAGTATAAAGGCAATTAGAAGAGAAAACCAGTAGTAATATTCAAACGCACGAACACTTGGATTGAATAAAAATAAGCATGCTAAAAATATTCTACCACCGTCTAACGGAATAATCGGTAAAACATTGATTGCTAATAACACAAGTTGCACATTAATAAGTTTAGTAGCAAGCAGTTCTGGCATAAAAAAAGCGAGGCCAATCCCTAATATTGTAGCGATTGGTCCCCCTAAGGCAATCCAAAGGAGTGACGTTGCAGGCACAACCGCTGGATTTTCAAATTCTATTTCCCCTCCGTAAGGTGTAATAACGCATGATTTTACTTTTACGCCACAAAACATTGCCGTTAACAAATGACCAGCTTCATGCCATAATAACGAAGATAAAATAATGGCGTAATAAGCGATTTGGCCAGTAAAAATCATTAAAAATACGAGAGGGATGCATAGAAGATGTAGTTTAATTTTCATTGGACGCCGCTGTTTCAAGCCACTGTACAATCTGCTCTAAGCTATATTGTGTCTTATCTTTTTCAATCGAAATATAGAGTTGTCCCGCCTCTTTCATGCCGATTAAATCGTTTGCCTGCACCGTTGTATATGGAAGTTGTGCTAAACTATCCAGCATACCATAGGATGCTGTTGTACCATCATCATAGCTTATTGTCATTGTCTTACCGGTATATTTTGTATGCCCTGTAAAAACGACAAGTCCATTCTTTCCAGCATAAACCGGTAGGCCCATGTCATATTGCAATAAAAAACCTTCCTTAAAAACTTGCGCATTGGCAAATGATAATAGTTCAGTTTGCCCAACATCACTCGAAACTAAAATTGTTGTATCCTCTTTATTTAGCCAGCTTTGTCCGAGCTCACTTAAGTAGGTTAAATCTGCTGATGTTGTAACAAGTTTCCTCACAGGTGTTTCCAATACACCTTGATCCTCTAAACGTATTACAAGTATAATTGCGGCCACAAGCATTATTGTGACCAACCATTTCCATTTTTTAAACAAGCCCTCATCCTTTTTTCACACTATATGAGATTGCATGTCCATTCATGCACAAGAAAAAAACCTTCTCGTACAAATGCACGAAAAGGCTGATGATTATTTAGAAAATAACGCTTTTAGTTTTGAAAATACACCTCTATTTTCATCCTCAATGGCCATAAGTGGCACAGATTCGCCAAGTATTCGACGGGCAATATTACGATAGCCTAGAGATGCTTTATTAGTAGGATCCATTACTACTGGTTCACCTTTATTGGATGATGAAATAACCCCTTCATTATCTACGATGATCCCTAATAAATCGATAGACAAATGTGTTGTAATTTCATTAACATCCAACGTATCACCGCTTTTCATCATATGCTGGCGAATGCGGTTAATAATTAGTTTAGGTGCAGTAATTTCTTCCTGTTCGAGCAAGCCAATAATTCGATCTGCATCACGAACGGCAGAGATTTCTGGTGTTGTTACAACAATTGCATGATCTGCACCGGCAACAGCATTGCGATAGCCTTGTTCAATGCCCGCTGGACAGTCTATTAAAACATAGTCGTAGTCTCTTTTTAATTCTTCTACTAAGCTCTTCATCTGCTCAGGTTTAACAGCATTTTTATCTGTTGTTTGAGCAGCAGGTAATAAAAATAGTTTCTCATCTACACGTTTATCTTTAATTAACGCTTGATGAATCTTACAGCGCCCTTCAACAACGTCTACTAAATCATAAATAATCCGATTCTCAAGACCTAAAATTACGTCCAAATTACGAAGTCCAATATCGGTATCTACTAAACATACTTTCTTACCTTGTAGAGCCAATGCAGTCCCCAGGTTAGCCGTTGTCGTTGTTTTTCCGACACCGCCTTTACCTGAAGTTATGACGATCGCTTCTCCCACACTAGCTACCTCCCTTAGACACATTTAATAATGGTCGAATATTTTTTAACGCGTGAATTTGATCGTACGTAATGCGTCCATCCAAGCCAATAAATGCACAAGTCATCTCTTCATGTTTAATTGCTTTTACATGTTCGTCCGACATTACCTGAACCTGATCAGCAATCATAATATGTGTGGCTTCAAAAAGAGATGCTGCAATGATTGCCTCCTTATTACCATGAACACCAGCATGCGCAATGCCCTTGAGTTTACCTAGGACATACACATTGCCACCCGCTTCTACACGTCCGTTCGGATTGACATTCCCTACGATAATAATATCTCCTGACGAACGCAGAACTTGACCCGATCTGACCACACCAATATATGTATCTTGTTGACTTTCAATCCTTTTCTGGTTGCTCTCATGGACAGTCAGTACTTCACTTTGCACCTTTGAAACAATTAATTGCTCAGTTTCCTGAACAATTTTAATAAGCTCTTTGATTTGTTCAGCAGAACAGTATCGATAGCCCAAATATAATTGTACATCTACTTTACTATCGATACCGCTTTCTGACACTTTCTTTTTAAGCTCTTCTACTAAATCGACATACGAACATTGATCGTCTAAACGAAGAACAAATCCATCCTTTGTCCCCTTCATATTAACTAACTGTTTTTTCATGAATGCCTCACCCCACGTTGTTCTTTATTAAGAAACTTCACGTGCTCTCTGCAAGACACGCGCATTAATTAGATACTTGAAGGCCCAACCAAGAATCATTAAAAACAGTGCATTTGCAATGATCGTTGGCAGCAGTCGTGAACGTAAAAATTCCGATAATGGGATCGTTGTAAAGTCGATAAGATAGAAGAATTGATAGAGTATAAATTCTAAAATTGCTACTAAAACAACTGAAATCGTCGTTGTCACAACTAAGTGCTGATGAATAACTTTCACAATAGACCCTGCTAAAAAACAAATAAGCGGAAACAGTACTGAATATAATCCAATAATATCAATGTAAAACACATCATACAAGACACCAAAAAAAAGTCCATACATTACCGCTCGCTGACGGCTGTAATAGATGGATATAAATATTAAATATAAGATTAAAAATCTCGGAACTAAATAAAAGATTTGCCCTTTCACTTCAATCGGTGAAAACATAGCAAACTCCGGTTCTACCAAAAATAGTAAAACTGCCACAGAGGGGATGAGAAACCGAACCATTATTCCGCCTCCTCTTTACCCTTTTGTGGATGTGTTAAATCCTTGTTCGATGTATTATCAACAGATTTATTACTATCAAATCCATCTATTACGGTAGCGGACCGTTTAGCAATAACAACATAGTCTAAAATTGAAAAATCAGCAGCTGGTTTAACATAGGCCATTTTTGTTAATCCAAAATCATCTGTACTTACTTCAGTTATTTCTCCGATTGGCACATTTTTAGGGAAAATACCGCCGAGTCCTGATGAAACAACTTGCTGACCCTTTTTAATTGTTAAACTTGAATCGATTCGCTTCATGATGAGTTCATTACGCTCTTTATCATAGCCCTCAATTAAACCGTATGCTTGTTTATCTCCTTGAACCATCGCAGAAACACGATAGTTTGATTTATCAGTATATAAAAGCTCTACCTCAGACGTGAAGGGTGTCACTGAAACAACTTTACCAACTAACCCTTTTGCTGTCATAACTGCCATATTTTTTTCTACACCATGTGAAGATCCTTTATCTAAAATAATCTTCTGTTCCCACTGGTCAGGATTTCTAGCAATAACTGTGGCATGAATCGGATCATAAGCTTTTAAACTTTCCGATTTGTCCGTAAGCTCTTGAAACTTTTTAATATCAGATTTCAAGTCCGATGCCTCAGCTTGTACGGCTGCAAATTCATCTAAGCGTGCTTTTAAACGTTTATTTTCTTCATACGTGTTTAAGAGGGAATCAATACTATTAAAAACACCAGTAATATAATTCGCCGGCTTCGCAACAATAGATTGTGCGACGCCGACAGTGTCTTTAATAATTTGCTCTGGTAAAGTTGCATTCGTCCGTTCACGTAATGAGAAGCTAATCAATGCCACAAGAAAAACCATGCCTACGAGTAGCAAAATTAATTTCTTATTGAAAAAAAAATGTGGCATTGCCTAAACCCCCTTACCCTTTAACTTGTTGTTGACGAATTAAATCAATATGTTCTAGAGCCTTACCTGTACCAATAGCAACACAGTCTAGTGGATCTTCTGCGATAAATACTGGCATATTAGTTTCTTGGCTAATGACTTTGTCTAAATTCGTTAATAACGCACCACCACCTGTTAGTACAATTCCGCGTTCCATTACGTCTGCAGATAATTCAGGAGGTGTTTGTTCAAGGGTTTTTCGAACACCATCAATAATAGATGCTACCGCTTCACGTAAAGATTCAGAAATCTCCTGCGAAGAAATTTCGATCGTTTTTGGTAAACCTGTTAAAAGGTCACGTCCTCTAATTTCCATTCTTTCTTCTGAACCCTCAGCCAATGCTGTACCAATTTCCATTTTTACTGCTTCTGCAGTACGTTCACCAATTGTTAAGTTATATGATTTACGAATATAAGAAATGATAGATTGGTCCATTGCATCCCCGCCAACACGCACGGATTCACTTGTTACAATACCACCTAAAGAAATAACCGCTACCTCTGTTGTACCACCACCGATATCAACGACCATTGACCCTGTTGGATCCCATACTGGTAAGTTCGAACCGATTGCTGCTGCAAATGGCTCTTCAATTGTAAATGCTTCTTTAGCGCCTGCTTGGCGAGCAGCATCAATAACCGCACGTTGTTCAACCGATGTAATACCGTAAGGCACACAAATCATAACATTCGGTTTTTTCCAATTACCACCAGAATTTTTACAAGCTTCTTTTAAATAGTATTCTATCATTGCTGTAGTAATATCAAAATCAGCAATAACGCCATCTTTCATAGGACGGATTGCTACGATTGACCCAGGTGTACGACCAATCATATTTTTCGCATCATTACCAACTGCAACAATATCTCCCGTTTTTGTATTTTTCGCTACAACTGAAGGTTCGCGTAAAACGATTCCCTTCCCTTTAATAAACACTAATGTATTCGCTGTGCCAAGGTCAATCCCGACATCTTTACTTCCTAATCCAAACAATTTGTGTACTCCCTTTCTATTTAAGCCATACTTTCGTTGACATCAACTGCACCCAGGCGTATTCCCCCCGAGTCTCTATCTTCATTCACCTAGTGTTAGACACCTACTGAAAAAAACTACACACACTCATTTATCTCACACCTGTTGGAGTGAGAGTCTTTTTCTGAATAAAAATAAAATCATACCGTTCATTATAACGGAAAAACGCAAGAATTTGTAGTGCCACATACCTCTTCTCGCGGAAAAAATACTATTTTAATTCCCACCCAAACAAAAATAGTATGTATAGATTAGCATATAATTTTTATTCTTGTAAGACAACGTGTAATAGGCTACCAATTTTTGTGAATATTATAGACATTTCTACGAATACAGTAACGTTTTCTATCAGAAAAGGTTCGCTATTATTTTTAGTTTTCCGCAAAATATTACAAAATATTTATTTTTAAAATAATAAAGCGATTTGATTATTTTATCCAATTTGAGGAAATATAAAAACTCTGCAAAATACATTGCAGAGCTCAATTATACCCCGGCATAATTACGTGACATCCTCCGGAGGCTTGAACTTCTTTCAGCGGATGTTTGACACCCGCTAAAAGAAGTTAAAAATATCCTTTTTCTTTCAAACTAATGAACTGATGATCACCGATGATAAGATGATCAATTAAATCTATGCCTATAATATAACCAGCCTCTAAAATTCTTCTCGTCACTTCAATATCCTCATCACTAGGTGTTGGAACACCGCTAGGATGATTATGAGCACAAATAATAGCAGCCGCTGATCTTTTTACAGCTTCGCGATAAATCTCCCTAGGATGGACGATCGAAGCATTTAGACTGCCTATAAAAATCGTCTGCCTATGAATAATTTGATTTTTCACATTCAGAAAAAGAACTACGAAATGTTCCTGATTCAGTGAGGTCATATCAGGCATTAAATAGGCAGCTGCATCTTCCGGTGAACGAATCGTATATTTTTCATCGTTATATTTCTGTGCGAGACGTCTACCGAGTTCAATTGCCGCTAATAATTGAATGGCTTTGACCTCACCAATCCCTTTAATAGCAACCATTTCTTCTATTGTTGCATGTTTCAAATGATGTAAACGTTCAAAAACGCTCAGAACGCGATTTGCAAGTACAAGAACAGATTCTTCTTTCGTGCCTGTTCTTAGTAAAATCGCCAGCAGCTCCTGATTCGATAGACTCATCGCTCCTTGTCTCCGTAGTCTTTCGCGTGGTCGATCCTCTATATTAACGTCTCGTATCATTGTCCTTGGTAAAACATCATTTGGCAAAAAAGCTTCACTCCTTCGCAAATTGGATAATATTAAGTGCTATCAAATGCGTAAACAACGTTGCAAGTGGTAAGCCGACTACATTGTTATAATCTCCTTCAATTCGTTTAACTAGAAGGGTTCCAGCAGTTTGAATGCCATAACCACCTGCTTTATCGAAAGGATCTCCCGAATCTACATACGCTTCGATGAGCTCTTGCGATAAATGATGAAAAACAACATTTGTCTCTTCGACGAATGTAGTTTCATTACCGTTAGGCTCAATAATGGCAACAGCTGTCATGACCGCATGACGCTTACCTGATAAGCGCAATAAGTGAGAAATTGCCTCCTCACGATTTTTAGGTTTATGGAGTAACTCATCATCATAAACAACAATCGTATCTGCTCCAATAATCGTGGCTTTTGGGGCTTTTTTCGCCACATCACGTGTTTTTAATAGAGCTACACCTTTCACATAATCTTGCATTGTAGTTGCCTGGACGCTTGTCTCTTCTACTTCACTAGTTATTATGTCAAATGGGAGTGATAGCATTGCAAGCAATTCCTTTCTTCGTGGGGAAGCTGAAGCTAGCACTAGCTTGTGATTTGTTTTAAACATTATATGACCATTCCTCCTTATTAGTTATCATAACGGAGAATTTTGGATTTGAAAATTTTCTAAATATCAAGATAATGCTTATTTCATCATCTTTTGTGCTTAAAATTTCACTTGAAGACAAGCATTTTTCGATTTGTAATGAGCAAAAACTTGTAAGCGAACGATGCTAATATCTGTTGAAATAGACGAGGCTGCCGCTCCAATAGATTGCCAATCAGCAGGCAACGTAGAATCCTTCGATTTATCCTTAAAATTTAATTTTGTTGCATTTTTATCAGCTAGCACAGATGGAAGTTCTGCAATCATTGCCTCCTTACAACTGTCACCGCTTAAAGTAAATGCTTTTTTAAATGTTGCAGGATCTTTTAAAAAGACAAGCTGACTTTCATCTGTAACCATACTTGTCCAAACATAAAATTTTCCGTCAACCTCGACAATGGCACTTTCTTTTAATGAAGGATGTTCAGCTACAAACGAGCTTGCACTTTCATAATTTGAATAGACCCCTGCTTGACTTGCAAAAAATAAGGGTCCGTTCGTTGCTCCTCCTGCTGTCGGAATTGTTTCTTTTGATGAATTACCATTATTACTTTTAGTGGCTACTTCAGCGTTATCATTTTTTAAAGAAAATTTAGTACTTGCTTGAAGAATACCTAAAAAAAGGGCTACACCAAAAAGTCCAACTATTCCTCCAATTATCATCGCTCGAAATACTTGTTTTTTCATCACATGACTGACAATTTTCATTCGACCATCACCTCTTTCTTTAACATATCAAAGTCAATTTAGACAAGACGGTATTGTTACAATTTGATATATAAGTATATGTATGAAAGAATGTGTAAATGCGAATTTACTATATTTTGATTTAATAGTTATTTTCGATGTTTCACTTCAAATTTAAATATTTTTGCTACGAAAGTTTTACTATAAAAAAAGAGGTGGATTCTTTACTCTACTATCAATACCTCTATCAAAGATTAATTTTGCTTCAATAAAAAAAGGAGTTAATAGACAGAAATAGAGCATCACCATAGCGTATGGTTGTGTTCCGTTCCGACTGGGCGCTTTTATTCGTTTTCACCAAGAAAAAATTTTCGTTTAGTATGCAAGAGAATAAATGGGAATACACTAGAAAAAAGCCTCTAGGGAATCAAAGGCGGAATACTCAAAAATTAATGAATTATTATTCACACTAAATTAAAAAAATCAGGACTCATTTTTAATGAGTACCTGATTCTTTACTGTAAATATATTGTTCGCTCAACTAGATGTTAAATATTTTTTAATCTACTACGTACTTCCGTTAATAAATACAACGAACCCGATACAATCGTTCTCGATTTGCTTTCTGACTGTCGTTTTAAAAATTGCACATAATCCTCTAAAATTGCTTTATGAGAAGCGTTCGACAGCTTAAGCATGTTGTGAGCAGTCATCGCACGGGGATTATTGAAATCAACAAAGTAAAAATAATCACTTACCTGCTCGAATTGCTGCAAAATCTCTTTTACAGCCTTATCAGCAAGAATACCAATTACAAAAGTAATCTGCTCATCTGGAAACTCTTGCTTAATCGTTGCTACTAATTCTTTTGCACTCGCTGGATTATGCGCACCGTCTAAAAAAATATAAGGCATAATTTCTTCAAAACGTCCTAAAATAGTTGCGTTTTTCACAGCTTTTTGAACAGCTTCTTCACTAACTTGTAACTCTAATGCCGTCGCCACTTCAAAAAAGGCTGTAATAGCTAGTGCCATATTATTTGCCTGATGAGCCCCCTTCATAGTGCGCGTAAGCTTTGTTATATGGAAGCCATTGTCGTTATGCATATAGCTCTCTCCATCTTTCTCTTGTTCCACATAAAATTGATGATTTAGTTCAAGAACGGATGCATACTTTTTTTGAGCTTCCTGATAAATTAATTTCTTCGCTTCTAACGGTAGATCCCCGATAATAACTGGACGATACGGCTTAATAATTCCTGCTTTATGATGGGCAATACTTTCAATCGTATTTCCTAAAAAATTCGTATGCTCTAATGCGATACTCGGTATGATTGACACAATTGGTGTAACCACATTCGTACTATCAAGTAAGCCCCCCATTCCTGCTTCAATAAGGGCAATATCTACATCACTAGCGACAAAGTGTAAAAATGTTGCAACCGTTAAAAGTTCGAAATCTGTTAGTTTCCCACTTAGTCCGGCAGTCTGCATTTGTTGAAATACATCATTCATTTCCGCTTCTGTAATAGCTTGACCCGCTACTTGAATTTGGTCATGTACGTCCACAATACAAGGAGACATAAATTTACCAACACGTAAGCCATGTTCTTTGGCGATAGATTCTAGCAATGTAAGTGTAGAGCCTTTACCGTTAGTCCCTGCTAAATGCACGACTTGCAATTTGTTTTCTGGATTACCTACTCGTGCCAATGCCTCTTCAATCGCAGTTAGACCAGGTTTAATAACATCATCACTCTGAACATTCCACTTTTCCTTGTAGCTATTCAATTTTGGAATCATCGTTGTTCCCCCTGTAGCCATTGTCGTATTTCAGCTATAAAATACAATGAGCCTGTAATGACGATAACATCCTCATTATTAGTTCTTTGGTGTAGCATCGTTTGAACCATTTCACGCCATTTCGCATTATACATTTTGTTCGTATTTGTAGATAATGCAGCTAATTGATCAGCAGGCATAGCATTCGGGAGCTCAATTTGTGTAAATGCAATGGATGTAGCAATACTATCCATTAAAGTAATACTTTTCGCATGATCTTTATCCGATAATGCTGCATATATAAATCGATAGTTTTGGCGTGGATAGACCGTTTTAAGCGTTTGAATTAGTGCGGTAGTTCCTTCAGAATTATGTGCTCCGTCTAATATAATATTGCCCGGTAATTGCTCAAATCGGCCAGCCCATTGAGCTTTTGCCAGAGCTTGATGAATTGATTCATCTGAAATATCAATGGCTCCATTCTCTCTTAACGTCAGGATTGCTGTAATCGCAAGGCTTGCATTATTTATTTGATGCTGCCCTGCCATTTTTAATGGGACATCTACCATCTCCACATTTTCTTTTCGGTAATTAAAATGCTGTATATTAGTACCTTGTTCAATGTTTTCAACCGTAAAGTTCTTCCCTAAAACAAAACATGGGGCATGACGCTCATTTGCTACCTCTTCGATAACAGTAAGTGCCTCCTCACTTTTAACACCCACTACAACAGGTATATTTTCTTTAATAATGCCAGCCTTCTCAAACGCTACCTTTGCTAATGTATCTCCTAAAAACGCAGTATGTTCTAGTGAAATCGTTGTAATAATTGACATTAAGGGCGTTATGACATTCGTAGCGTCTAAACGTCCACCCAGTCCTGTTTCAATCAGCGCAATATCCACTTCTTGATCCGCAAAATGTTGGAACATAATAAGTGTTACAACTTCAAAAAAGCTCGGAAAGTCACCTTCATAATGTGTCTCAATAATCTTAGCAATGTTGTTCATATAGTGTAAAAATTGTTCATCAGAAATTTGAATTCCATTAATAGTCATACGTTCATTAACACGCTCTAAATGGGGTGAAGTAAAGGCGCCAACTTTATAGCCAGCATGTTGTAACATTTCTCTCAGCGCATTCACTGTTGATCCCTTTCCATTTGAGCCTGCTAAATGGATAGCTCGTAGCCTATCCTGTGGGTTATTAAGAAGTGCTAATACCTCTCGTATTAATACGAGAGGTGCACGTTTATAATCAACTGCCTTTAACGTAAAAATAAAATCTGTACATTCTTGCATCGTTTTAAACAAAAGAAACACTCCCTCTTACTACAATATCTCTATTTTAGTATAAGTAGCGCCCAATACACATACATTTCGAAAAAAACTCTTATACTTTGAATGAAAGCTAAAAACACACATAAAAACACTTTAAAAAGTGAGAATCAATGTGTTTTTAAGTTGATTTCATACTATTGTAGTTGTTGTGTACCATAGTGCTCCCACATGATCTAATTACTAAATATTTTCACCTAAAACAACACATATCTTTTGTTGCATACAAAAAACAGCGGATGACTTTCGCCATCCGCTGTCCCAATCTTACATATTTTTCAGTTCTTCTAAACGTTTTAATACAACCGCATGTTTACTTTCGTAATCGGCTAATTTTTCACGTTCTGCATTTACTAATGCTTCTGGCGCTTTGGACACGAATTTTTCATTCGATAACTTACCAGTTACAAGTTTGACTTCTTTTGCCCACTTCTCTAATTCTTTTTCAAGACGAGCAATTTCTTCTTCTAGATTAATAAGTCCAACAAGAGGTAGGAATAGCTCAGCTCCAGTAACTACTGCTGTCATTGACTGACCAGGAGCTTCTAAACTTTCTCCAATTGTTAGCGTTTCTGGATTACAGAATTTTTCTAAATAGGCTTTATTGGCTTCAAGCACTGTAGCCGTTGCAACATCTTTCGCTGAAATGTATAGCGGTACTTTTTTGCTCATAGGTGTATTTACTTCCGCACGAATATTACGTACTGAACGTATAATATCCATTAGGAGCTTCATATTGTCTGCTTCCTCAGCAAAATGAAGATCCGTACGTACAGTTGGCCATGCTGCCACTGTGATTGATTCACCTTCATGAGGTAAGTGCTGCCAGATTTCTTCTGTAATGAATGGCATGAATGGATGTAATAGACGCATCGTTTGATCTAAAACGTAAGCTAAAATAGAACGAGTTGTTTTCTTAGCTGCTTCGTCATCACCGTATAACGGTAACTTCGCCATTTCAATATACCAAGAACAGAAATCATCCCAAATAAAGTTATAAAGCTCGCGGCCAACTTCGCCAAATTCGTAGCGTTCTGCAAGAGATGTTACACGTTCAATTGTTTCATTTAAGCGAGTTAGAATCCATTTATCGGCAACTGATTTTTCACCAGTTAAGTCGATTTCATCAAATGTCATACCTTCCATGTTCATTAAAGCAAAACGAGAGGCATTCCAAATTTTGTTAGAGAAGTTCCAAATTGCTTCTACTTTTTCAGTTGTATAGCGTAAATCCTGACCAGGTGAAGATCCAGTAGCTAAGAAGTAACGTAATGAATCGGCACCATATTGATCAATAACGTCCATAGGGTCTACACCATTGCCAAGTGATTTACTCATCTTACGTCCTTCACCATCACGTACTAAACCGTGAATTAAAACATCTTTGAATGGACGTTGCTCTGTAAATTCAAGACCTTGGAAAATCATACGAGAAACCCAGAAGAAAATAATATCATAACCAGTTACAAGTGTGCTTGTTGGATAGTAACGTTTGTATTCTTCATTTGTCTCATCTGGCCAACCCATTGTAGAAAATGGCCATAGTGCTGACGAGAACCATGTATCTAAAACGTCTTCATCTTGTGTCCAATTTTCTGCGTCTGCTGGTGCTTCTTTTCCTACGTAAATTTCACCTGTTTCATTGTGATACCAAGCTGGGATTTGGTGACCCCACCATAACTGACGAGAGATACACCAGTCACGAATGTTTTCCATCCAACGAGAATATGTGTTTTCGAAACGAGATGGTACGAAGTTCACTTTTCCTTCTTCATCTTTTTGAAGAGCAAGTGAAGCATCCGCTAGTGGTTGCATTTTTACGAACCATTGTGCTGAAAGATACGGCTCTACAACAGCACCAGAACGTTCAGAGTGACCTACTGAATGTGTATGCTCTTCAATACGAATAAGCACGCCCGATTCTTGTAAATCAGCTACGATTTGCTTACGGCATTCAAAGCGATCCATACCGTTATACTTGCCAGCAAGCTCGTTCATTGTACCATCTTCATTCATAACAAGAATGCGTTCAAGGTTGTGGCGGTTACCAACCTCAAAGTCATTAGGATCATGTGCTGGTGTCATTTTTACAACACCAGTACCAAATTCCATATCTACGTAGTCATCTGCTACGATAGGAATTTCACGGCCAACGATTGGTAAAATAACTGTTTTACCGATTAAGTGTTGATAGCGCTCATCTTTCGGGTGAACGGCTACCCCAGAGTCACCTAGCATTGTTTCAGGACGTGTAGTCGCAACTTCCACATATCCTGAGCCATCAGCTAATGGGTATTTCATATGATAGAATGCACCTTGAACATCTTGATAAATAACTTCAATATCTGATAAGGCTGTTTTTGCAGCAGGGTCCCAGTTAATAATGCGTTCACCGCGATAAATTAAGCCTTTTTCATATAATTGAACGAAAACAGTTTTAACTGCATCGGAAAGACCTTGGTCTAGTGTGAAACGCTCACGAGAATAATCTAATGCAAGACCAAGCTTCGCCCATTGATCGCGAATATGCCCAGCATACTCTTCTTTCCATTCCCATGTTTTTTCTAGGAATTTTTCACGCCCTAAATCATAACGTGTCATATTATCTTCACGTAGTTTGGCCTCTACTTTTGCCTGTGTTGCAATACCTGCATGGTCCATTCCTGGTAACCACAGTGCATCGTAACCTTGCATGCGCTTCATACGAATTAAAATATCTTGTAATGTTGTATCCCAAGCATGACCAAGATGTAATTTACCTGTTACATTCGGTGGTGGAATAACGATAGAATAAGGCTCCTTATCACTTGTAGGCTGCGCCTCAAAAAATTTCCCTTGTAACCACCATTCATAACGACCCGCTTCAATGGACTGCGGATCATATTTTGTAGGCATTGAAATGTTTTCTGTCATTTTGACTCCTCCTGTTGACTTAATAATTTTACCGGTGTGAGATCGTACCAATCGTTCTGTTTTTATGTCTCAGCTAGAGGCACATGTACCAGAAGATTAATGAAAATAAAAAAAACTCCTAACGTCTAAAAGGACGAAGGAGTTTAAATTCGCGGTACCACCTTTAATTCCAGCAGAGGCGAGTTAAGCTGCCACACATTTCTTCAGAAAAAAATGTACTACTCGCTTAAACCTTTTACTACTGGCTCTCAATTCGGTAACGGTGTTTAACCGGCTTTAACTACTGTTAGTTCACTAAAGCTGCTCGAGGGCTACATTCAATTAGGTACAAATAGAAACTTTTCAGCTACCGTTTCCTCTCTTAAAATGTACTAATAATTTACTCTTCCCTGTCATAGCATCTATATTCGACTTTTTCACATTGTACCGCAAAATCGTGCATTTTTTCAAGTGATTTAGTCATTTTTAGGAAGCACTACTAGAAAAGGAAGTGAAAATTCAAATGCGACGACGTAAGTATAATCCTTGGCTTTTACCACCATGGTTACGACAATTTCGTTTTTATTGCAAAACGATAATTGTACCAATTTGTGTTTTTCAGTTTATACGTGTCATCATCATTCCAACATCTGGAGATTTTATCATCTTATTGCTCCTGCTACTTCTATGCTATTTACTTTTGAATGAAGTCATTTGAAACACGAACCTTTAGCGGTGTATAATCTTCCGTTAAATCCCAAATCATCGATGGAACTTCATGCCAGGAGCTGGATTCACGGACTACAATATGACTTGAGGATTCCCTCAACATTGTTTTTTGCTCAGCTGATTCAGGCTTTTCTTTTTTGTCTGAAGCTACTATTGCTTCAGACTTTTCCTTTTTTACTGCAAATGTTACAAACTTTGATTTTTCCTCTTGTTCTGAAGTTGTTACAACTGCAGATTTTTCTTCTTGTGTCGAAGCCATTACAGCTATAGTTTTTTCTTCTTGTGCCGAGGCTACTACAGCCGCAGGTTTTTCTTCTTGTGCCGAAGCTACTACAGCCGCAGGTTTTTCTTCTTGAATCGAAGCTACTACAGCCGCAGGTTTTTCTTCTTGAATCGAAGCTACTACAGCTGCCGTTTCTTTTATAGGGGATCCCTTCTCTATTTGAGCTGAGGCATTGACAGTAACAGGCTGTTTTTCTAAAGCGAATGCTGGCTCAGGCTCATTAAAAATACTTGTAACCGTCCATTCGAGCTGACACATCTGATTCGTCAATTTAGGTCGAACATCCTTTACCGTTAAATCTTCAATAGCTGCTTCCTTTGGTAAATCCACATTTAAAGGAACTGCATACTCAAAATAACCAGTATCCCCTTGAATATCGAGAGCATTAATTTGTACTAATTCTTCATCATCAAGGAAAGCTTTCATGTCTTGAAAATCAAAACGAACATGCGCTGTGATATGATAGATACCCATTAAACGTAGAGAATCTTCTAACTGCATCGTCTGCCACCGTGGCTTAATTTGTACATCTGCTATTTCTGTTGGACTGCCATAACCAGGAAAACAAAAAGTTTCACTCATATTCCAAGTTTTCTGTTCGATAATAATCCCTCCCCTTGCATCATATGAAGTTCCGAAGGATAGTATGCTATAGGATGATTAATCCATTTCGTCTTGGCGTAAAAATATAGCTGTCACTTTTTGTTTTCTTGAAGATATACAATGCATTCGGATTTTGTATTGTTCCCAAGGGGAGCGCCCCGGCCGTAATGGAAATCAGCCCCAATAATGAGCCTAAAAAAGGCATACTAGAACGTCTAGCATGCCTTTTTACTGTTTATATCAATTATGCCTCGGCATAATGCGTCTGGAATCGGCTTTGTGCTTGTACAAAGCCGATTCCGTAACATCCGCCAGGGGCTTTGGGCCAACAAATGTTTTTGCGCGAAAGCGTAGTGCTAACGCAACGTCAGCAACGTGTTTTTTGCCTGTGCGAAAGTGAAGCGTCAGCGGTACCAAGGATGGTCACTCAGGCATTTTCACAGGATGTGAAGTTTTTAGCCTGAGTTCCCCTATTTTAACGAGTGTTTGAACATCCGCTGAAAGAAGTTAACAGCGGTATTATACATTCACCAATTTAATTTTATTTGCTACACGATCTGTTAACATTTGTGTTGCTTTAGGTACAATCGGCTTAAAGATTGGATTTAAAATCGGACCAGCTAATCCTCCTGCAGTTACTTCTAAAAAGCCTGTCATTTTTGTATTTTCTGCATCAATACTTTCTGCTAGGAAATAACCGTTTCCTGAAAAGTTATCAGAAAGTCCTTTTAATTCGAATGTTACTTTTGTAGGCTCTACCCATTCTAAAATAGTAATCTCTACTTGTACTGTTTTTTTCAAAACACCAACATTGCCTTTAAACGTCCAATTTGAATGTTTTTCATCAATCATTTCATGTGCATTATAACCTGGGACAAGCTTTGCCCATTTTTCCATATCACTGACGAAATCCCATACATTTTCAATTCCTACGGGTACTTCGACCATATGTGTGCCAGTTGCCATATCAATTCACTACTTTCTTTTACGAATAGCTCTATTATATACGATTTCGCCCACAATTTGGCTATGCTGAAAGTTATAATTTTAATAAAAATTTTTTCAAGCGGAAGCGACCATACATTCATTGTCATTTAACGGGGAAAAATGGATCATCACCAAAACGTGTGGTTAATTTCCGTTCCGACTGGGTGCTTTGTTGCTGTCGCTACGCTTTCGCACAGTTAAAACATTTGTTGCTGTCGCTACGCTTTCGCACAGTTAAAACATTTGTTGCTGTCGCTACGCTTTCGCACAGTTAAAACATTTGTTGCTGTCGCTACGCTTTCGCACAGTTAAAACATTTGTTGCTGTCGCTACGCTTTCGCACAGTTAAAACATTTGTTGCTGTCGCTACGCTTTCGCACAGTTAAAACATTTGTTGCTGTCGCTACGCTTTCGCACAGTTAAAACATTGCCGCTGACGCTTCGCTTTCGCGCAGAGCAGAGCTTCCTGGGGGCGTCCGATGAGCCCCTTCGCTGCAGGGTCTCGGGCCAACACGAGGTTGGTCACGAAGGCGTTATCACAGGATGTGATGGTTTTAGCCTTCGTTCCTCTATCGCTGATCCCCAAGGAGTCGCCCAGTCTCCACTCCAATCAACTAATTTACATAGTAGACGTTTTAACAAAAGTCATACACAACTTTTGGTAATGAACCGCAAAAATATAAGCCATTGCAGACAAAGGCAAATAACATTAGTAAACCACAAAAAATAGCATGCCAGAAAATTCTTCTAGCATGCTATTTTGTAACAACCTATTATCTTGCTAATTGTGCAAATACTTTATGGAAGGCATCAACTGTTTTTGCGATATGCTCCTCTGTATGTGCGGTAGAAATAAATAAACCTTCAAATTGAGATGGCGGTAAGAAGATACCTTCCTCTGCCATTAGACGGAAGTATTCAGCGAATAATTGCAAATCAGACGTTTTTGCTGAATCAAAATCTATAACATCTTCATTCGTAAAGAAGAAACCTATCATTGAACCAGCTCGATTTACAGTATGCGGAATATTGTATTTCGTTGCTGCTTCACGGAAACCAGCCTCTAATTGATCTCCTAGCTTTTTGAAGTATTCATAAGAGCTATTATCAAGGCGAGATAATGTTTCATAGCCTGCCGTCATTGCTAATGGATTCCCTGACAATGTCCCAGCTTGATAGATTGGACCAGCTGGTGCTACCTGCTCCATAATTTCCTTTTTCCCTGCAAATGCGCCGACAGGAAGTCCACCGCCAATTACTTTTCCTAATGTTGTCATATCTGGTGTTACATCAAAATAACCTTGTGCACAGCCATAGTCAACACGGAAGCCTGTCATAACCTCATCAAAAATCAACAATGATCCATGTTCCTTTGTTAATTCACGTAAGCCTGGTAGGAAGCCTGGTAGTGGAGGTACAACGCCCATATTTCCTGCGACTGGCTCAACAATTACTGCCGCAAGCTCTGAACCGAACTTTTCGAAAACTAGTTTTGCTCCTTCTAAATCATTGTACGCTACTGTTAACGTATTACGTGCAATATCCGCTGGGACACCTGGACTATCAGGTAAGCCCAATGTAGCTACCCCTGAGCCTGCCTTAATTAGTAAGGAATCTCCGTGACCATGATAAGAACCCTCAAATTTCAAAATTTTATCGCGTCCTGTAACACCACGAGCCACACGTAAAGCAGACATCGTAGCCTCTGTACCAGAAGACACGAAGCGAATCATTTCCATACCAGGAAGTCGATCTAACACTAATTTGGCTAATCGATTTTCTGTATAGCTAGGCGCTCCAAACGAAGAGCCTTTCGCTGCTGTTTCTGCAATTGCTTGTACAACTTCAGGATGTGAATGACCTAAAATAAGAGGTCCCCATGATAATACATAATCAATATATTCATTGCCATCAATGTCTTTAATAATAGCACCGTGACCAGATTCCATGAAGATTGGATCCATATTTACGGATTTGAATGCACGTACTGGGCTACTAACACCGCCTGGCATTAAGTTAATTGCTTCAGCATAAGCTTGTTTTGATTTTTCGTAAGAACGCGTCATTTATTTCTCCTCCAACCAACGTACAACATCTTTAGCATGATACGTAATAATTAAATCTGAGCCTGCGCGTTTCATGCTAAGTAACGTTTCAAGCACTACTTTTTTCTCTTCAATCCAGCCATTAATAGCCGCTGCTTTGATCATTGCATATTCACCAGAAACGTTATACGCAACAATCGGTAATGTATAGTTATTTTTTACATCTCGAATAATATCTAAATAACTTAGAGCTGGCTTAACGATTAAGAAATCTGCACCTTCTGCAATATCCGACTCTGCTTCTCGGAATGCCTCCATACGATTCGATGGATCCATTTGGTATGATTTACGATCACCAAATCGAGGCGCACCATCAGCTGCTTCTCGGAATGGACCATAGTAGCTAGATGCATATTTTACGGCATATGACATAATCGGAACATTTTCAAAGCCTGCTTCATCTAGACCTGCACGAATGGCAGCCACAAATCCATCCATCATATTGGAAGGAGCGATGATATCCGCACCGGCTTTTGCTTGTGATACTGCTGTACGTGCTAAAACATCTAATGAAGGATCATTTAAAATTTGATCGCCTTCAATTACGCCACAATGACCGTGATCTGTAAATTCACATAAGCATGTATCTGCAATGATTAAAAGCTCTGGGTAGCGAGCTTTAATAAGTCGTGTTGCTTCTTGCACAATACCATGATCATGGAATGCACCAGTTCCGACTGCATCTTTTTCTACAGGTAAGCCAAATAAAATAACCGCAGGAATACCTAAAGCAACAACTTCATCAATCTCAGCTTCAAGTTTATCTAATGAAAATTGAAAAACTCCCGGCATAGAAGATACTTCATTTTTAATGTTTTCGCCTTCAATAACGAAGATTGGATAAATTAAATCTTCTTTGTGTAAGTATGTTTCTTTTACCATTGATCGTATGGCAGCATTTGCACGCAAACGACGATGTCTTTGAAATTGTAATTTTGTCATTTTCTTTCTCCTACTTTCGTTATTTCCTCGATGACTGCTTGCATTGTATATACGCTCGGCATAACATCCACAATAGCACCGTGATTCAAAATAGCTGCTTCTGTAATATGACCGATTACGGCTACACGTACTGCCTCCCAACCAACTACCGAAGCTACATCCTTGGCGTAGACGTCAACAGCGGAAGGACTAGCAAAAATCACTGTGACATCGCTATTCGCGCGGATACATTCAATCATTAATTGCTTTTGGTCGTGTCGCTCAATCGTTTCATAAACTGTCCATTCCTTCAATTTAAAGGGCAGCCCTTCCTTCAATGTCTTTTTCGCTTTTTCTCCACGAATAAATAGACATGTAGGATTGCTACCTGCTACACTAGGAAATTCTTGAACAAATACATCTGCACTAAATATAGAAGGCATAAAGCTCACATGGAATCCTAGCTGTTCTAGGGCTGTAGTAGTTTTAGTACCAATAGAAGCAATTTTCCCTGGAAAATGCGCTGCATTTACACTAAATCGTCGCATCTTACTAGCAAAAGCTTCTACAGCATTTTGACTCGTAAAAATGAGCCATTCAAATTGACGCGCAAACTCTAGTTGCATATCATCATTTCTATTGATCAGCTCGCAAGTTTCAATCAATGGGGCAATTACTGCTTGGCCACCTAAAGCTGTAATGTCATCTATTATTGTTGTCGTTTTAGATGTACCTGTCAAAATAATAGTTTTACCTTCTAAAGGTAAATTATTTTGCATCTTGCTCTGCCTTTACTCGTTGAATTAATTCAAAAGCACCTTGCTTCGTTAAAATTTCAGCAAGCTCTTTTCCAACTGCTTCCGCATCAGTGCCCACAACAGTTTCCTTATAAACAACTGAAGCGTCTGGAGCAGCAACAAGTCCGGTTAATGTAATTTCTTCCCCATTAGACTTTGCGTATCCTGCGATAGGTACTTGACAGCCTCCATCCATAGCAGCTAAGAAAGCACGTTCTGCATGCGCTTCTTGCCACGTAATGCTATCTGTTAACTTGCCTAATTCTGTTAATAGCTCCGTATCGTCTCCACGACATTCAATACCTAGAGAGCCCTGTGCTACTGCTGGTAAACAATCTTCAACAGGTAAAAACTCAGTAACTACATCATCGCTCCAGCCAAGGCGTTTTAGTCCAGCTGCTGCTAAAATAATAGCATCGTATTCATCAGTTTCAAGTTTAGCTAAACGTGTATCCACATTTCCACGAATCCATTTAATTTCTATATCTGGACGGACTGTTAAAAGTTGAGCACTGCGACGAAGAGAACTTGTCCCAACAACAGCTCCTGCTGGAAGATTGGCAAATTTCACATGTCCTTTTGAAATAAATGCATCACGCGCATCTTCACGTGGTGGAATACAGCCAATTACTAATCCTTCAGGCAGTACTGCAGGCATATCCTTCATAGAATGAACAGCAAAGTCAATTTCTTTGTCGTAAAGTGCTTGTTCAATTTCTTTTACGAAAAGCCCTTTACCACCTACTTTAGATAGCTGCACATCTAAAATTTGATCACCTTTCGTCACAATTTCTTTCACTTCAAATTCAAATGGTACACCAGCAGCTTTTAACTCATTGATAAACCAATTTGTTTGAGTTAAAGCTAGCTTACTTCTCCTAGAACCTACAATAATTTTTCTCAACAGTCTCCAACCTCTCTTCTAATACCATAAATGGAATCGTGATAAACTACTTCCTAAAAAGAAGTTAACAACAACTAATAGGTAAGCGTATATATGTACCCACGCATAACTTGTCCCTGTCAGCTTACTCTTACGATTCACATACAATATAAAGCAATACAAAATTAAAATAATAAAGGACCCAATAATCTTCGCATCAAAAATTGAAAAACTCTCTAGCGTTAGTAGTGCCCATTCAAACCCTAAAACTAAACTTACAAATAGCACTGGAATAGCAATGAAAAATGAAACATTCATCCAGTTACTCGTCTGCTGTAGTGATGGTAACCTTGTCCATAAATGTGACCATTTTTTCTTTTTTAGCAAACGATATAATACTAAATACAATATCGCAAAAACAAATGTTAACGAGAACATTGCATACGATAATATTGCAAATGATATATGAATAAAAAGCAATTCCGAAATTAAAGTATCGCTAACTACTCCTGTTGACCGTTTCGGCATAAAAGTAAAGATACTAGCAAATAAAAATCCTAGTATATTAATAATAAACACCGGTAGATCAACCCGTGCAATACAGTGTAAAATAATTGATAATGTCACGAGCAACCAGGAATAAAAGAGAATCCCTTCTGACAACGATAAAATCGGAAAACGCTTCGTTCCCACAAAAGTTAATAGTATAATGGCACTTTGAATTACCCATACGAATGAGACAAGCCAAAAAGCAATCCGCCTTGCTTTTATTTGTTTATAAAAGTAATCAGTAAAGTAACATACTAGACTGATCCCATACAAGACAATCATTACTTCATAGAGCCTTGTCATTGTCAAATCAGCCAATAGACATCCCTTCTTTATTTTGAGAGTGCTAAAGTAATGTACTTTAGCCTAGAAAAAAACGTTTTCGTATCCTTAGTTTACCACACAGATACGAAAACGCCTCATTTAATATCAGTAGAAAATCTCGTTCACGAGAAAGAAACTCGAAGGAACAACTAATAATTCTAAAGTTACACCCCGAACACATAGTTATCTTTAGAAAGAATACTTTGGTTCAGTGGAAGTTTGTGATGACTGTACGCGTTTTTTGCGTTCAAGCTCTTGTTCTGTCATCACAGTAACTTCAGCTTCCACAGCATCCTCAATACCGAAAATTTGTTGGAATAAACGTAACTGTTCATTTGCTTTTGGTGAATTTGCCATTTCCTTAGCTTGTAAAATTGGTTCTTTTAACAATTGATTAATAATAGATTTCGTATGCTTACTTAAAATTTTACGTTCTCGATCCGTTAAATCTGGCATTTTATTTTCAATACTAATCATTGTCTCTTCTTGAATATGATTCGCTTTTTTACGTAAAGCCGAGATGACAGGGACAACGCCAAGAGTTGCAACCCAATCTTTAAATTGCCCAATCTCTTTGCCAATCATCGATGAAATATCAGCCGCAGCACGTTCACGTTCTGCTAAGTTTGCTTCGACGATGCCTTGTAAATCATCTATATCATATAAGAAAACATTTGGTAAATCTCCAACACGTGGATCAATATCACGAGGAACTGCAATATCGACCATAAATAATGGTTTACCTTTACGTAAACGTTCAACAAATTGCATCAATTCATAGTCAATAACATAATCTGTTGCACCTGTAGACGTAATTAAAATATCCGCTTCTAATAACGAACATTGTAGTTCCTTCATAGATTTTGCTTCACCGTCAAATTTAGCTGCCAAACTTTCTGCTTTTTCGAACGTACGGTTAATGACGGTTACTTTTCCTACACCGCTACCGTAAAGGTTCTCAATAGCAAGTTCCCCCATTTTCCCTGCACCTAAAATTGCTACATGTTTCCGTTGTAAAGATCCGAATATTTTCTTCGCTAATTCAACTGCTGCATAAGAGACAGATACCGCGTTCTCACCGATAGCCGTTTCATTATGTGCACGCTTCGCAAATGTCACTGCTTGTTTAAATAGCTGATTGTAAACCGTTCCTGTCGTTCCAATCTCTTGTCCATTTAAGAAGCTTTTTCGTACTTGTCCTAAAATTTGAGTTTCGCCAAGTACCATCGAATCAATTCCAGCAGTCACTTTAAATAAATGTTCGATTGCCTCATCTTCTTCACGAATTGTTAAATACGAAGAAAATGTCTCCACAGGTAAGTCGAACCAATTCGCTAAAAATTGTTTTACAAAATGACGTCCGGTATGCAATTGATCAACTACTGCATATATTTCTGTGCGGTTACATGTCGAAACAATAACATTTTCTAATATACTTTTTTGCTTCTGTAGCGCTTCCATTGCCTGTGGTAGTTCACTCTCTATGAATGATAACTTTTCACGAATCTCAACTGGCGCCGTTTTATAATTCAAGCCTACTACGATGGTATGCATGAATAACACCTCTCACGTTCTAATTAACAAATCTCATTATAGCACAGTTCGACAAGAGTTCATCAATAATTTGTGAACATGTCATGAAGAACTAAAATTCGTTATCTACATTAGAATTATTATAAACTAAGTGTAACAAATTATACTTCCTGTTTCAAATTTAATGTTTTCCAGAACATTTTCTCTCATTATCAAAACGTTGGTTGATTTCCGTTCCGACTGGGCGCTTTCCCGGGGGCGTCCGATGAGCCGCTTCGCTTCGCTGCAGGGTCTCATCTGTGACGCTGATCCCCAATGAGTCGCTCAGTCTCCACTCCAATCAACTTATTCACATGATATACGTTTTATTAAAGGCATTCCTATCTTCTGATGATGAACAAATAAAAGATGATTGATATTGAAGATTCCTAAAGGCAATTCCTAATTATTCATACGTACAAACTATTACTTTCACGTTGGAATAAGGATAATCAATTATTTTATTTTTTTTAGGTAAATATGTCTTTCGGAATAAACAATAAAGTTAAACCAAATCTTACAACTCTATTGTTCTTTTAATTATTATTGACGTAAGAAAAATGCCTATGTTGAATTATTATTTTTAACAAGGCTAAATTTACTTTCTTAACTATTGTTCCCTAATTCTAAATTAAGATAAACATTTCTGTACATTAATCATCACCTTAAAGTATCTTTAGGTGTATTATTGCCAAATTTAATAAATTAACTAAATAAAAGCTTCATTTCGAAGGTTAGGATAAATTTTTTTGACTTATATGATGAAGATAAGTTGATTGAATTGGAGGTGCAACGGAAATCAACCCCACGTTATGGTAATAAGTATATAAAATCAAAAAAAGCTGAACTAATTTTGTCTATTAGTTCAGCTTAACTTTTATCTATTAATTTGCGATTGTCACAGTTTTAGTAGTTATAATTTTACCGTCTTTATCATATGCTACGAATTCAATCTCATTATTAACTTTGAAGTCCTGCATTGTTTGCACTGTTTTTGTTAGCATGTAGACATTATCACTACGCTTTGTCAATTCAAATTGCACATCTCCACTTAAAGAAGGGAAACGTACATTAATCTTTGCAACATTTGAGCAATTACCATCGATTCTTGCATTCATCGTAATATTGCCTTTGCGTAGAGTGACTGTCGCTTCTTCAAATAAATCTTCAGGATTCACGCAACTTGAAGGCGCAGTTTTACATAAAATTGCATCAATAATTTTTTGGAAAACTTGATGTAATTGTAAGTTATCATTAGCGTGGTAATAAGTACCACCAGTTTCAGTAGCCAGTTGCATTAAAATTGCATCATTGACTTGTGATTTTTTACCGATACTTACAGTGTAAACCTTAACCCCTTTATTTTTCGCATCGTTCAGCACTTTTGTCATTTTAGATTTACTTGTTTTACCGTCTGATACGACAATTATAGCTTTTGAAGTTTTCGAGTCATTTGAGAATTTAGACAGAGCGAGATCTATACCTGCAAAAATATCTGTAGCACCCTTCTCTTTTGATGCTTTATATAGATCTTTTTTCAAGACATTGTCTGTGCTGCCCTCTCCAAGAACAGTAGCTTTTGTATTTGTTTCAATAACAATATTATTTTTAGCCTTAATTTGATTGATTACTTCCATCATCTTCTTACCACGATAATTTGTTTGATCAGCAGCTTTCATGGAAGCAGAGTAATCAACTACGTAAGCAACTTCTGTTGCTAAAGAACAAGAATTTTTACTAAAGTAAGGATTTGTGAAAATTTCCTTTGGTATTGTTTTATCTTTAAAATCCTTCAATATTGTTGCATAACGAGGATCTATTTTATTAACTAATGTTGCTTCAGCTTTTGATTTTCCATAAATAACCGAATCAAAGTACGCTACAGCTGTCCCTGGGCTTCCTGTGTGATTTACATAATCCGAAGTATTTGTCACAAATGAAGCTGTTTTCTCAACACCATCAAATTTAATTTTCACTGTTCCTTGGTAATCAGTAATAATTTCTCCACCTGGTCTTACTAATGTAACCATAACCTTCGTATAACGATCTTTACCCGATGGTCTTGATGCCGCATCTGCACTTTCTTTTAATGCTTCCACTCGTTTTTTATAGGCTTCTACTTGACCGAGTAATTTACCACCTTGGTATTTTAATAATACTGTTCGATCATAGTTACTTAAGCTTGTAAGAATTGCATAAATTTTCATGACACTATCATAATGCTCGAGCGTCAGCTGTTTTTCGTCTGGCATATAGCCCATAAGTTGAATAATAGAACCGACTGGATTAATATTCTCAACCTGTGAGGCAATCGCATCATCGATTCCTTGAATACGGTAAATAGGACGCCCATCATCTGAAATCATATACATAATTTCAATCTTATCACTAATAGAATCCTTTAAGCGTTTTTGAATAATTGTTTCGAATAGCCAAACAGAAATATTATAATTCTCAAACTGTAAGATGGCATTTTCATAGCCTAATGCAGGGTAATTTTTATCACTGCCACCATATTGTAAATATTTATTTTCCACATTTCCTAAACTATTTGTTACATTCGTTTGCTGTCCAATACTAAATAGCTTTTCTTCTGGATTAATCCAATGAACGTTAATAATGTTTTCAGTAAAGAAAGTTGGTAATTTTTCATACGGTACATATGGAGGTGTGACATTTCCATTTTCATCATCCGTGTTTGCTGGATCATACACTTGATAATCAATGCGCATTTCTGGCTGAGGTGAGTAACGTACATGTGCATTCAATTTCTCACCTACAAGACATTTCATACCAGGATCTGTGTTGTTAATAAGCTCAAATGTAATTGTATCACGTACAGATTTTGTTAATTTTGGTGCTATAACAATTGCAGAGACAGTAGAGCCATCTGATTGTACATTTCGAACAGCCTCACCAGATGTGTCAACGATTTTTGCTCCATATGACGAAGTTACACGGAATGTATAAGATTTATCATCAGGTATTGGATCACCATTACAAGCTTTTAAAGATACAGTAATGAGCGTTGAATCTTGATTATTTGCAATTAAATCTGGTTTTTCTACATCAATACTTTGAAGAGCATTATTCACATACTCTGGTCCAGTAAAATCATTAGAATTATCTTTTGGCACTTCAAATTCTGCGTTGTTTGAGCCCATGAAGCCTGGCGGTAATGTGATTTTATCATTATCACGACCTGCTGCTGCACGTTTTAATCCTAGTACAGCAAAGTTGCCGTTTTGTACACTGCGATATAAAAATTCAGCAATATCTCCACGAGTCAGCTTTGTAGAAGGATCGAAATCGGCAAATGTCTTTTTACCAGTGCTTCCTGTTGAAATATCATTTGTGTATAAATATTGAACTGCCTGAGGCTCGTCTAAATCTAAACCTTTAAAGGCAGCATATATACGCGCAAATTGTCCACGTGTAACAGCTTTCGAACGATTTGCTGTTGTGTAAGTACCATTGAACGGTAAATAAAACTCACTGTAAAAGTTATATGCGACACTTTCGTTATATGTTAATGCATAGTTCTTATCGAGCTTAGCAAACATTACAACAAGCTCTCGATCAGTTATTTGCTCATTAGGTAAAAAGTTATTAGCGCTATTTAATGAGAGTAGATCATTATCGACTGCCCACGAAATAGCTTTGTATTTACCGTTATTTGTTGGGACATCATTAATTGTCGTAGCCGCTTGGGTCACAGCTGGAGCTGCTGTCACCAAAATTAGTACGAAACAAAGCAGAGATAGAAATGCTTTTTTAGCATAGGTCATTTATTTTTCAGCCCTTTCGTTAATTAAAGAACAATATGTCATCACGATAGTTTTGTTTTAAATCGCTTTCCAAATAATTCAAGAAACGTTCTAATACTACGGATGCTTGTGCTCGCGTTAATGGTTGATCTGGATTAAATCGACCTGTTATAGGGTCACCAGTCATTAAGCCTAACTCATTCGCAATGTATATTCCGTCTTTTGAATATTTTGGAATTTGCGCATCATCCTTAAACTTTGTCACATAGCCTGGATCTGGCGCCTTATTTTCTAGCCCTAATGCACGTACAAAAATCGTAGCGGCTTGAGCTCGAGTAATTTGATTATCAGGTTGGAAGTACTCTGGCGTTACACCTTTAACAATTCCTTTTTTATACGCAGACTCAATATAGGCATAATCTTTTACCGTACGTTTAACATCTTTAAAAACACTAGTAGCTGATGTCGATTTTTTCGTTTTCGGTTCTTCCATAACACGTAAGTCAACTGCCTTACCAATCGCCGTTGTAAAGTCAATACGCTTCATAGGGGTATTTGGTGAGAAGAAATTACTTGCATCAGAGTAAATACCTAAAGAGTATAATTTTTCAATAGCTCCTTTTGCATAATGCTTTGATAGATCACGGAACTTAGGAATGATTAAACGCTCTATTGTCGGCATATATTCTTTATCTAAATCAAGAGTACCTTTTTGTCCAGAGTATAAATCAAACGTATATTCAGAAATAACATCTTTTTCACTTACTACCGCATATCCACCATCAAAGCTACCTAAACTTCCTAGGTTTTCTTCATAGTTTAGTATACGTGATTTGCTTGTCGATAAACGGTTTTTCACATGGCTAGTCTTACCGTCGCTATATTTATAAACAGCTTCTGTTATTTGTGTTTCTGTCGCTCCCCAGAAGTTTTCATAGCCGGCATGACGACTATCAGTATCAATTGTTACTGTATTTTGAACTGCATTTTTTCCAGTTCCAGTTTGAAAGGCATATGTTTTTCTTGAAATCACATTACCTGAGTAATAATCAGAGGCTGCACGATTGTCCGCTACAGTCCCTTGTGAAAATTGGTAATCTACCAATGTATATGTTATTTTCCCAACAACAATTTTTTCAGTATACTTTTTCACTACACCATTCGATGTTTTTTGACCAATCGTAGCATAATCTACGACATCAGATTCATAGGTCATATTTCGTGTCAATGTCGCACCATTACTTGCTGTTAGCTTTAGACTATGTGTTTCGGTTAACTTTCCTTTAGATTCTTTTTGTGTAATTTTAATGTCTTTACTAGTACCTTTAAATATAATGGGTGTTCCTGTAATGAAAACAGCTTCCTCATATGTATATTCATTTTTTACAGCACCTGTTGTTTCTAATGAAACAGCTGATGCATTTTCTGGGATAGTAATTCCAATAATAAATACAGCAAGAACCACTAACATTATTTTAGATAAATGTTTTCGCATTCTTTTTTTGTCCCTCACTTTCATTCCATACCTATCCGCATCTTGAAGCTGTCAATAAATTTCATCCACTTTACAAAAAAATCAGGTGTGTTGATTTTATTCTTATCTGCTTTTATCAACACACCTGAAAATTTCAAGGTCAATTATGCCTCGGCATAATTGCGTCCGGAATTGGCTTTGTGCTTAGGCCTGCAGATGTCTTTTGCGCGATAGCGTAGCGGCAGTGGCAATTGTTTTTTGTGCGAAAGCGCAGTGCTAACGTAAACTCGCAGAAGACTCACAGACTTCTAAATTGATTAATCAACTAATATTAAATGAGCTTTGACAAAACGATCTGATAATACTACTAAACGATCAGAAGGTTTTAAATCAGAGGCTTGAATTACTTTACCAGCTTTAATAATTGTAGCTTGGTCAATATTCATATCAATCATTTCACCAGCTTCATACCAGCGACCATTTTGCCATTGACTAACGCTCTTCACATTAATTACTGCTGGGTATTTCGATTTAACTGACTGTAGTATACCAGTTAACATTAATGGTGCAACAGGCTTCGCTTTATTAAGCATATGAAGGGCCTGCACATGACCATCCTTTACATAAAAGTATCCATATTCGCCTTCATATAAATGAAGCTCAATATCAGGAATGACACTATATATTTTGTTACCATTATCTACTATGGCTTTTGTTGAATTACTAACAGATAGAACAGTTCGCTCTGTTTTCTTGAAGACATTTGACTCGATCTTCATCGCATCATCAATTTCGATTAAATAGCCATCTGCTTGTGATAAACGTCCATAATATAATTCATGACCTGATAAGTTTGGTGACATAAAGCTATCACTTGTTACTTGAACAACTTGGGCATAATGATCACGTGCAGCACCGTCCGAAATTACAAAGGCTGTACCATACGCTAATAAGCCAGTAGGTTCAATTAAACGACCATTTCTAATTAAAATTGTTCCATCGTGGAAGTATAATGTACCGGCAGATTTAAGTTTAAATAATTGATATTTAGTATCTACAGAAAGCATAGGTTCATAGTAAGTGCGCTCATTGTTTTTCAACACAACAATCTTTTCAATCACTTCTTTGCCAAATTGTTTAACTGTTGCATAATATGCTTGACTGCCAATGTAATTTTTCAACTGACCTTTTTCAATTTTTGTATTGCCAACATATATCGGAACCTTCGATGAAAAATTCATTGTTGATAAAGCCGTTGTTGTGTCCGAGCCAAACTGCCAATTTATAAAAGCATGTTGGTTTTTGACAGTTAATTTATTTGTATTGGCATTAACTGTCTGTATCTCACCTTTATATAGGTTTTCAACTAATGTACCCGTCTCACTAATTTCTATTTTTGTGATAATAGATGTGTTTCGATTTTTAAGGCTAAGCTTAACACGATCCCCTACATATAAGGCGCTAATGTCGACAGCTGAGGAGTTTTTTTGATATTCTGTATCTTTATTTATATAGTAAGTCGTTTCCTCCCCAATATCTGGTTTCAGCATAATGAATAGTCCATTTGGATCAATACTTGTCACTACTCCAGCAAGTGTTTTTGTATTTTGTGCAACTGTTGGAGATTCTGGTTCACTTGTAGAATTAGAAGTACCTCGCAACTCAACAACACTGCGAAGAGAAATTTCCGCTTCTACTTGCATTCCCATCTTAAAGCCTTCGATTGTTGTCACTGTATTATTTATATACAGGCGGGCATTATCATTTATATTGTATGTAACTTGACGACCGCTTTCATTTTGCAAAGTAATTTTACTAAGCTTTTTTTCTATTACTCCGTTAGCATTTGCATATTCTGAAAATGTTACATCAACAAAGGTTCCAGTCACCATTTGGGCAGCATGAGCTGTTTTATTCGATGAATACCCGAGAACCGTTAGTAACACAATCATTAGTATGTATGGAATCTTCTTCAATAAATCCCGCCTCCTAAAAAATTGTTATTAATATAGTATATCGTATTATTGGTAGTTTTTCCTATTATAAAAGTTACATTTTAGTGCTTTTACTTACTTTTTAAATCTACCATTAGACATAAAGATAGAGGTAGCTTCCAATTTCAAGCTACCTTTGCTTCATCATACTTGAACGTCAATTGTATGTCCGGCTGTCGGATGTGGAGCATCTAACATTTCAACTAATTGTTCTGTATTTTGCTGTTGCATCTCCATTGCCTGTTTCGTTACAGCTAGAGATACATTTTGCATTAAAGTTGCTTGATTCATGGCCATTGATAAAGCTGCGATATCCATTTAGTCCACCTCCTATTTAATTTATCGGTCAGTTGTTCCATTCATCAAGCGATTCTCCCTATTATTTAATAAAAAAACATCTACTGTCCTAAATAATAGACTCAATAGATGTTTTTTTATTACATTTTATTTTCGATCGTACGCCAAGCTTCTTCAAAGCCAAGTCCTTTTTCTGAAGAAAAGACAATAAGAGGATCATTTTTATCCATGTCTAGCGTTTCTTTCACGATTTTTTTATGCTTATCCCATTTACCTTTTGGAATTTTATCCGCTTTTGTTGCAATAACAATACAAGGAATATTGTAATGCTTTAAAAAATCATACATCATGCGATCATCAGCTGTAGGGGGGTGACGTAAATCAACAATTTGTACGACTGCCTTTAATTCATTGCGTCCAGTGATGTAACGCTCAATCATTTTTCCCCATGCTTCACGCTCAGTTTTTGAAACCTTTGCATAACCATAGCCCGGAACATCTACAAAAAATAATTGTTCTTCAATTTTGTAAAAATTAAGCGTTTGTGTTTTTCCGGGCTTAGAAGAAATACGTGCTAAAGCCTTACGACCGATCATTCGGTTAATAAAGGAGGACTTCCCCACATTTGAACGACCGGCTAGTGCAAATTCTGGCAGTCCATCTTCTGGATATTGGTCTGGTCTTACAGCACTTATGACCATTTCTACGTTATGGACTTTCATTTTCTTAAAAACCTCCGTCCAGTGCATGGGCTAATACTTCATCAGCCGATGACACTAGTTTAAATGTTAGTTGTTCGCGTACACTTTCAGGAATATCCTCAATATCTCGCTCATTATCTTTCGGGCAAATAATTGTCGTTAAACCCGCTCGATGCGCACTGAGTGTTTTTTCCTTTAAGCCACCTATTGGCAGTACACGTCCACGTAATGTAATTTCACCTGTCATACCGACTTCACGGCGTATTGGACGGTGTAAAATTGCAGAAACAATTGCGGTTGCCATAGTAATACCTGCGGAAGGTCCATCTTTAGGAACAGCTCCTTCAGGAACATGAATATGAATATCATGTGTTTCAAAATATTCTGCATCCACTTTTAGATCTTCCATCTTTGAACGGACATACGATAAAGCTGTTTGAGCAGATTCCTTCATGACATCGCCGAGCTTCCCAGTTAACTGCAATTTTCCTTTACCAGGTGTTAATGATACCTCAATTTGTAATGTATCACCACCCACAGTTGTATAAGCAAGCCCAGTAGCTACACCGATTTGATTTTCCTCTTCCGCTTGTCCATATCGGAAACGATGTTTACCGAGTAATTCCTCTAACGTTTTCGAGCTCACTGTTACTCGTTTTTTCTCACCAGAAACGATGATCTTAGTGATTTTACGACAGAGGGTTGCGACTTGACGCTCTAGTCCGCGAACACCTGCTTCACGAGTATAATAACGGATAATATCCACTACTGCTTCGTCTTTAATAATAACTTGTGTTTTTTTCAAGCCATGCTCTTTTAACTGTTTCGGTATTAAGTGATTTTTCGTAATTTGCTCTTTTTCAATTTCAGTATAACCAGCAATCGAGATTACTTCCATACGATCTAGTAATGGCCCAGGAATTGTACTTAAATCATTCGCAGTTGCTATAAATAATACATTTGATAAATCATAAGGTTCTTCGATGTAATGATCACTAAATGTATTATTTTGAGCCGGATCTAAAACTTCAAGCATTGCTGCTGCAGGATCTCCCCTGAAGTCATTAGACATTTTATCAATTTCATCTAAAAGGAACACAGGATTAATAGTTCCTGCCTTTTTCATCCCTTGGATAATACGACCTGGCATTGCCCCAACATACGTACGACGATGACCACGAATTTCCGATTCGTCTCGTACCCCACCTAATGAAATACGGATAAATTTGCGATCCAAGCTTTCTGCAATAGATCGAGCTAATGATGTTTTACCTACACCTGGAGGGCCAGCCAAACATAATATTGGTCCACGTAACGATTTTTTCAACTGACGTACAGCTAAATATTCTAATATACGTTCTTTTACTTTTTCTAACCCGTCATGATCACGATTTAAAATATTCTCCGCATGTTCGATATTCATGCGATCTTCAGTCGCATTCGTCCATGGTAATGAAACAATCCAATCAATATAGTTTCGGATGACGCCACTCTCTGCACTAGCCGCTGGTAGCTTCTCGTAGCGATCCAACTCTTTAAGCACTACTTCTTTCGTTGATTCAGGCATTCCTGTTTCGTCAATACGTTTACGTAATTCAGCTACTTCGCCAGTTTTTCCTTCGCGATCTCCTAGCTCAGTTTGAATAGCTTTCATTTGTTCACGTAAATAATATTCCTTTTGTGTACGCTCCATGGATTGCTTAACTTTTGTATTAATTTTCTTTTCAAGATCAAGTACTTCTTGCTCGTCATGCAAACGAATAATTAAATGATCTAAACGCTTCTTTACATTGAGCATCTCTAATACTTCTTGTTTATCTGCAATCTTGAAGGGTAAATGCGATGCAATAATGTCTGCTAAACGACCTGGCTCTTCAATGTCTGCCACAGTACTGATGGTTTCAGGTGTAATTTTATTGGAGCCTTTCGCGTATCTCTCGAAATACGTTAACAACGTACGCATTAAAGCTTGCGTTTCTACATCCTTACCGTTTGATTCTTCCTTAACATCGATGTCAACAATCGTATATTTTTCTAGCGCCCGATAGTTAGACCATGTTGCTCGCGCCACACCTTCCACTAAAATACGCAGTGTTCCATTTGGTAATTTTAGCATCTGTTTGACATATGCCATCGTACCAACTGTATACAAATCTTCCTCATCAGGCTGTTCATCATGCACTTCTTTTTGTGTTACCAATAATATCAATTGGTCCTCTAGCATCGCTTGTTCTAGCGCCGCTACAGAACGATTTCTACCCACATCAATATGTAACACCATCGACGGGTATACTAAAAGTCCACGTAAAGGCAATAATGGTACACTTGTTGTTTTTTGTATTGTCACCATGCGGGTATTCACCTCCGTCAAAATTTTCTTATTCACTCCCACGCTA
Source organism: Lysinibacillus sphaericus (assembly GCF_006864135.1). Classification (GTDB taxonomy): domain Bacteria; phylum Bacillota; class Bacilli; order Bacillales_A; family Planococcaceae; genus Lysinibacillus. Next base: position 166,021 of record NZ_SADV01000008.1, read on the forward strand.
CTAGTATGTGTCTAAAAAGCTGATTCACACTAGTTAATCAATTGAGCCAAAAATTTCATCTAATTACAGTTGGCTTTATGTATGAATGAATAAAAAGCTGACTGTCGATATGTGCGAATATTGCACAATCGAAGTCAGCTAAATTACTCTTTATCTCATAACAATAGACATAGTGTCTGTTCGTTATGCTGAAGTTTTTGTGTCGCTACCTTCATCGAGTTCAGTGCCATCTTCAAGAAGCAATTTCGGTTTTTCTTTATCCGTAATTGTTTTTGCCGTAATGATACATTTTTTCACATCTTCGCGTGAAGGTAGTTCGTACATTACATCAAGCATTGTTGACTCAATAATTGAACGAAGACCACGTGCACCCGTTTTCCGTTCTATTGCTTCTTTTGCAATTTCAGAAAGAGCACCTTCATCAAACTCAAGCTCAACACCATCTAGTTCAAGCATTTTTTGATATTGCTTAGCTAGTGCATTTTTAGGCTCCGTTAAAATTTGTACAAGCGCAGCCTCGTTTAATTGTTCTAGACTTGCAAGTACTGGTAATCGACCGATAAATTCTGGAATTAGACCAAATTTTAATAAATCCTCTGGAATTAGCTTTGCCATAATTGAGCCTTCATCCATATCAATTTTGTTTGGATCTGAACCGAAACCAATTACTTTTTCACCTTGACGACGTTTAATAATGGATTCTATTCCATCAAATGCTCCACCCACAATAAATAAGATGTTTGTAGTATCGATTTGTAAAAACTCTTGGTGTGGATGCTTACGACCACCTTGTGGTGGAACACTTGCAACTGTACCTTCTAAAATTTTCAGAAGAGCTTGTTGTACACCTTCACCAGAAACATCACGTGTAATGGATGGATTTTCGGATTTACGTGCAACTTTATCGATTTCATCAATATAGATGATTCCTTTTTCAGCACGCTCGATATCGTAATCTGCGGATTGAATTAATTTTAATAAAATATTTTCAACGTCCTCACCAACATAACCAGCTTCTGTTAGAGAAGTAGCATCTGCAATAGCAAAAGGAACGTTTAATATACGCGCCAATGTTTGGGCCAATAAAGTTTTACCGCTACCAGTTGGGCCGATTAACACAATGTTCGATTTTGCTAATTCTACATCATCAATTTTACTATTTGTATTAATGCGTTTGTAGTGATTGTAAACCGCAACTGCTAAAGCTTTTTTAGCACGTTCTTGCCCTATTACATACTCATCTAAAATCGTTAAGATCTCTTTTGGTTTTGGAATATCTTGGAATTCGATTTCTTCTTCAACACCCAGTTCCTCTACAACGATTTCTGAACAAAGTTCGATACATTCATCACAAATATAAACACCAGGACCTGCAACTAGTTTACGTACCTGTTCTTGTGGTTTTCCACAGAATGAGCATTTTAAATTGCCTTTTTCATCATTAAATTTGAACAATATGTTTCACCCCTATTCAAGCAACAATCTTACAAGATTATTGAATCTTTATCAAATAAATTGTCTGCATCTATTTACACCATGGCGTTTATGTTTCAAGATTTCAAAAAGTTTTCGACATTTATTGCACAAAAAACATTATCATTATTGCAAATAATGCCCATTCATTAGCTTGATGAATTCCAGCTCTTAACCTTAGCATGTAGTTGAATTCTGTGTGTATAACTGACTGATTCTTCAGAAACCTCTAACGACCAAAGACCTTTCTTTCCGTCAAGATTTCTGACTCTCGACTGATATTTGGCTTGTGGCTTCACTGAAATACCGTTAATACAAGTTAAAAATACTCAAGTAACTTATATTTCTATTAATTATGCCTCGGCATAATTGTAGCTGTCGCTTTGCTTTCGCGCAGAAAACATTTGCTGTTGTCGCTACAGAAAATAATGGCTGAAAGAAGTTAAAATCTTTTATATTCGCCAGAGGCTTAACTTCATTCAGAAGAGGATGTATTTCGTTGTTCCTCATTTGGAAGAATTGTGACATCAATTTGATCTCTACTGAATAAAGTCAAATTTTAGCATCGTGTGAAAAGTCAAACAATACTATGTATTAGAGAAGTGTAAAGGCCTTTGCCTATCCCCTTTTCAAAAAAGTATTTCCTTTTGGAGGATGCTTTTTGCGGTGAAAGTAGTCGTAATACTAATAATATAATTAACTGAACTAAAAGGGGAATCTAGCTTATTCTAAATAAAAAATATGTGATAAAACAAGGCACGGTTTAATGCCGTACCTTGTTTTCATTTTTTTATCCAGTTACAAAAAAATCCTATTCAGTAATTTTAGCGTTTTCCACTAAAAATTCAACTGTTTTTTGAATTTTAATGTCGTTTTCAAGAACTGCTGTGCCGCCTAAAGCTCCAGTAATTTGCTCTTTAGTCATGTTAAATTGAGCAGTCATTTTTTCTAATTCAGCTGCGATATCAGCTTCAGATGCTTCAATTTTTTCAGCTTCAGCAATTGCTTCAAGTGTTAAAGATACACGTACACGGCTTTGTGCTTCTTCTTTCATTTGTCCACGTAAATCTTCTTCTGATTGACCTGAGAATTGGTAGTAAAGGTCTAAGTTCATGCCTTGCATTTGTAAACGTTGACCAAATTCTTGTAACATACGATCAGTTTCAGAGTTGATCATACCAGCAGGCACTTCAAATTCTGCATTTTCAGCAGCTTTTTCAACTAATTGATCACGAAGTGTTGCATCAGATTCAGCTTGTTTTTGTTCAGCAGTTTGCTCTTTGATTTTAGCGCGTAAAGCATCGACACCTTCAACTTCTGGGTCTAATTCTTTAGCGAATTCGTCGTTTAGTTCTGGAAGAACTTTCGTTTTAACTTCTTTTATAGTTACTTTGAAAGTAGCTTCTTTACCAGCTAATTCTGCTGCATGGTATTCTTCTGGGAAAGTAACAACTACGTCTTTAGATTCACCAGCTTTTACACCTACAAGTTGTTCTTCAAAGCCAGGGATGAATGAGCCTGACCCGATTTCTAGTGGGTAGTCTTCACCTTTACCACCTTCAAATGCTTCTTCGCCTACGAAACCTTCAAAGTCGATAGTAGCTGTATCGCCTTCTACGATAGCTTCGTCCTCTTTAATTTCAAGCTCTGCTTTACGAGCTAATTGGTCTTGAATTTGTGTTTCTACTTCTTCATCAGTAACTTCTACTGGAAGTTTCGTAACTTCTAAACCTTTGTATTCACCAAGTTTCGGCTCTGGTTTCACTGTTACTTGAGCAGTAAATGTGAAATCTTTACCGTGTACGAAGTTTTCTGTACCAGAAATTTCTGGGTAATCAACTGGCATAATTCCAGCTTCATCGATCGCTTTTGAATAAGAATCAGGAACGATGATTTCTAATGCATCTTGGTATAAAGATTCGATACCAAAACGTTGTTCAAACATTTTACGAGGCATTTTTCCTTTACGGAAACCTGGAACGTTAATTTGTTTCACAACTTTTTTGAACGCTTGGTCCATTGCTGCGTCTACTTCTGCAGCTGATACTTCGATTGTAAGAGTACCGATATTACCTTCTTGTTTTTCCCATTTTGCTGACATGTATAAATACCTCCAAATAAATAATCAAGTTTAAATGTTAGACAATTCATTCGTAACTACGATTTTGACAACCATTTTAGTATAACATAGATGCGTATAGTTTCAACTTATTTCATACCTCATGTAGTTCAGTTAGTTTTTCTAACATTTGTAAAAAGTCAATGATTTCATAATCCATTTCCTGTACTTTTCCGAGCATCGATTGTACAAAGTCAATATAACTATAAGCAATATCATCGGCTTCGAATGGTTGCCATTCAAACGGATACGTTACAATGGAATGCTTCGCCATTAAATATTGTACCATTTCCAACGTCGCTGGGTCTTGCTCTAATTTATTTTCAATTATTTTTTTTACTTCCCTATACTGAGGCAACTGATTTGGTAGGACTAAATTATTAGGATTAACAGTTATTGTTTCATCAAATTTTGAGACAGTAATGTCAATCGACACTTCTTGTTCCACTAATAGAATTAATGCTAAGCTCTGAACAAATGGATGGATTGTTGGACATTCAATAATAGCTTTCAATGCTATTTTTAATTGTCGTACATTCGTATCCATTAAGCGATGCAGTCGAATAGATTGTTCGTTTGGCGTTAATGCACTAAATTTCGAAAGTTCATATTCTTGCTCTTCTAACAATCGTTTAGCATCCTCTTTTTTTTGGAGATTCTTAGCAACCTCTTGATTCAAGCTTCTTATGCGTTCAAATTTCTCAAGCTGATCTTCTGGAAGTACGTTTTCTTCAATTAATGTCGTAATTAACGATTCTACTTGATGGTATTCCTTTAACTGCATACATACTGTAACATACAGTTCCATTACTTCTACATACAATGTCGTCCCCATAGCAAACAATTGCTCACAAACATTTTTAACTTTATCGTATGCTTTTAATTCATATAAAGCATACGCGTAGGTACTTAATGCACTTTCGTCTCCATCTTCATATGAAAATGCACTTTCAAAGCTTGCCACAGCCTCTTCATATTGATAATTTTCCGCATACATATGTCCTTCACGTATTAATGTTTGAACAGCACCAGGAAAAACAACAATATTGTCATGTTTGATAACATGCCGTTTTCGCTTTGTCATTTTTCTCACCTCTTTAGCTCTATTTTACTTATTAGTTTCTTATTGAATAATCATCATAACATGGAGTTGATTTCCGTATTCACTGAACACTTTACCAGTAAGCTACTCTTATTTGACCTCGAAGGTTTGCCACACATCTAGGACGCTCCCCAACTTCACTCCAATCAATCCCATTAGTTGAAATACGTTTTAAAAAATGTCACTTTCAACTTTTTAAGTAAATGACAACACATATATACAATCTATCCACTGCTCGTTTCTAACAAAAGTATTCACTTTAGTATTTCATGTTTTGTAATAAATTGTATTATAATTAATAATATCTTTTTTATTACTATTTACAGACACCAGCTTTGTAATTTAAAGTTCTTCATAAGGAGTGGAATACATGCAATTAATAGATACAGTAAGTGAATTTGGTAGTAGCATCTCTCCTATGTATGAGGCACTATCAATTAAAGTTGTATCGTTATCTACAGCGGACGGTCCCCATCTGAAGGATTATCCGATTGAATTTGAACTACTCACAAGAACTAAGATTGATGTATATACACAAGAAGCGATTACACATATTTTAAGTATCAAAGGTCACATTCCTGGCTCCATTTCACTTGGACACCAACATGAGTCACTTTTTATTATTCCCCAAAATGTACACATTGAATGCAACTATAAACTGCTAAGTATCAACAAAAAAGATATGCAACGAATCTTAATGCACGCTCAACCGAACCTTCATTATAGTGAATGGCTAATCGATGCCATTATAAATGCAAATATTCTTGTAGAATTAAAAACTAATCAAAATACCTTTATCGAATGGCCGCTCGGTATAAAGTCAGCCGTTATATCAAAACTAGGATGAGACATACTTTAATAGGTATGTCTTTTGTTTTGAGCTCGTTTATTAAGTCTACTCCTTTTTGTTGCTTGTCTATCATATCAACTTTCTGTTGATTCTGGAATTCCCATTGTGAATATACTCCTATATCATTAGAAAACTTCACAACTCACAATTTATCATTGAAACGCTATAATAAAAATGCATAGCTCTAAAAGCATTTACTATGTCTGCGAATTGTTATAAAAGTAATTACAAAGACTACTGATTATCAAGGAATACATTAAAAAAAATGCTCTTATAGAGAATGAACTTAACTTCGGGGGAATTACATATGGATATCAAAAATACTTTACAATCATTTTCCACTATGACACATTCAGCTCAACAAGAATTAATGTTACAAAAAGGCGATTGGTTGTTACAAGAAATGTTAACGCACATTGGTTCACCAGATGCCGAATTACGCGACAAATTAATTTATCGTACTTTTATTAATATACTTAGCGATAATTTATTGAGCACCGAACAGTTACAATATTTATTTGATACTGTTACAAGCGACGATTTTTTATATTTAAAGCTAGGTGAAGAATTGACAGATAGTGTCTTTACACGTTCGTTTTCTGCTTTACTTGCAGCAGGTATTCTTGCAAAAGATGCTGAACTACTAGTATTAAATGATGATCGTCTACAAGCTTTCTTTCAAAAGATTGGCCGCTATTTATTATTGGAAAAAGATACACGAGGTCATGTTCATGATAAGGGCTGGGCGCATAGCATTGCACATGGTGCAGATTTAGCAGCCATGACGATTAAACACCCTAAATTTAACTTACAGTATGCACCACTCATCTTGCATGCATTAAAACTTGTTACATGGAAAGATACTGTCTTCGTCAACGATGAGGAGGAACGCTTAATGAATATAATTGAAGCGTTACTAGCTCGTAACTATTCCGAGGAAGCATTAATAGAATTTGTCGATCAAGTATTTGATAAATTTGAAATGCATTTAGTGACTCAAGGCTATAACGAAGCCTTTTTTAGTGGACGTACATGCACATTAAATTTAATGAAAACATTGTACTTCGCCTTAAAGATGAATAACCTAGCCCCAAAACTTCAAAATACTATCTATGGACAAGTAGCAAAATGGCTAAAGTTAGGAGCTTAAAATCATACTCATTACCTGGCGTATTTGTGTCAAATAAAGATAAATCACTTTCTTTCTGCTTAGAACATTTATTTTCGTCTTTGTAACCAAAAATAGCAAACCGAGGATATCCTTAGTTTGCTATTTTTACTTTTTGGATAAAATATTCGTATTACATTATATGGAATCTAATAATTATATTAACATAATTAATATTATCCCCCTTCCCATTCATCCCTTACATTTAAAATTTATCCTGATATATCCATAATCCATCTTTTCGCGTACTCATCTTTCAAAAAAACGCAACAAAAAAGCACTCAAAACCTCAACATAGCGGCAATTTTATTACAAAATGAAGTCTAAAATGTGAAATGATATTTTCACAAAAAAAACTATTTACATGGTTAAACACAAGAAACTCAGTGTTTTCAACGTTTCAACAGTGTTTATTTAATTAAATGCAAAAATACTAATATTGAAATAACGATTTTTGTTCAAAAAATGTTCATAATCATCCCCGGTTTACTATTAAAAATATAAAAAAATAATTTTTTTTCTTTGAAACGAGCGTATAATCCTATTTGCAAACAAAGACATTTTGTGTCGGTTGATTATGATACTTTGTCTAAAAAATCGATTACACAAATTAATGATTTTGCGAACGCTTGCACTAGACCAATCAAATACTAGATTCAATGTTTCATTATGAACCATGCCATTGTAAGTTTTTCTTATTATTTGATTGGTACAACAACTAAAAGAGGTGACCGTATTACCCACTATTTATAAATTCGATCTATATAAAACAAATGAAATTTATGAATAGCCGTTTTATAGAAAGGAGTCAAACATGAAGAAAAAGTTAAGCTTAATGTTTATTGCATTCGGTGCGCTTGCAGTTCTTTCTGGCTGCGAACCCCTAACAATCTTTGATCCAAAAGGGCCAAATGCCAAAACATTATCAGACACAATTATTTTATCCATTATTACAATGGCCTTTATATTACTAGTCGTGTACGTGCTTTTAGCATTTATGTTAACAAAATACCGTGCTTCAAAAACACCTGCCGATTATGAGCCTCCTCACGAAGAGGGTAGTCATCTACTTGAAATTACATGGACAGTTATCCCTATTATCATAGTGGCATTCTTAGCAATTGTTACTGTAAGAACAACAAGTACGGTAGAGTCAACACCAGAAGGTTATGACAATAAAGAGCCACTTGTTATTTACGCATCATCTTCTAACTGGAAATGGCATTTTAGTTATCCAGAGCAAGGCATTGAAACTGTAAACTATGTAAATATTCCAACTGACCGTCCAATTGAGTTCAAACTTTACTCTTTCGGACCAATCACAAGTTTCTGGATTCCGCAATTAGCTGGTCAAAAATACGCGATGAGTGACATGTTAACAACTATTCACCTTGCTGCAGATGAGGTTGGTTCATTCATGGGCCGAAACTCTAACTTCAGTGGTCGCGGTTTTGCTGAAATGGAATTTGAAGCGCAATCTATGACACAAGAAGACTTCGACAAATGGGCTACTGATGTAAAAACAAAAGAAAAACCATTAACAGAAGAAAAATTTGATGAACTATTAAAAGCAGAACATGTTGGTCGTTCAAGCTATTCATCTACACACTTAGAATTTAGACCTGCTCCAATGGAACACAGTGAACACATGAAAATGGGAGACATGGATCATAGTGATATGAATATGTCTGAGAAAGAAATGGATCACTCTAAAATGGATCATGGAAATCATTCTGAAGCTACACATTCACATTAATTTTTTTACCCGAAAGGAGCGCATCCAATGAGTATGGAAGAAGTATTCCATCCTATGCAAGAACCGATGATTTTAGCGGCAGCTATTAGTATCGTAGTTGGAGCAGTGGTTATCGTAGCTGGCCTTACGTATTTCAAAAAGTGGGGCTATTTCTACAAAAACTGGCTATCAACTGTTGACCATAAAAAAATCGGTATTATGTATATCGCTACAGCACTTTTGATGCTATTCCGCGGCGGTATCGATGCATTGTTAATGCGTGCACAAACGGCAGTTCCTGATAATGGACTTCTTGATGCACAACACTATAATGAGATTTTCACAACACACGGTTTATTAATGATTTTATTCATGGCTATGCCATTCGTAATTGGTTTAATGAACGTTGTTATCCCACTGCAAATTGGTGCACGTGACGTTGCCTTCCCACGTCTAAATGCAGTCAGCTTCTGGCTATTTGCAGCTGGTTGCGGTTTACTAAACCTATCATTTATCATTGGTGGTTCACCTGATGCTGGTTGGACAGCATACTTCCCACTTTCTGGGACAGAATTTAGTCCATCTGTTGGGAACAACTACTATTCTTTAGCTTTACAATTATCAGGGATTGGTACGTTAATGACTGGTGTTAACTTCATCGCAACAATCATTAAAATGCGTGCACCTGGTATGACATTAATGAAAATGCCAATGTTCACTTGGTCAATTTTAATAACAAACATTATTATCGTATTTGCATTCCCAGTATTAACTGTAGCACTTGCTTTAATGATGCTTGACCGTCAATTCGGTACACAATTCTTTGCCATGCAAAATGGCGGTATGGATATGCTTTGGGCCAACCTATTCTGGGTTTGGGGACATCCTGAGGTTTATATCGTTATCCTACCTGCTTTCGGTATCTTCTCTGAAATCATTGCGACATTTGCACGCAAAAACTTATATGGCTATAAATCAATGGTTATGAGTATGGTTGTAATTTCGTTACTATCATTCTTAGTATGGGCCCACCATTTCTATACAATGGGTCACGGTGTAATGGTAAACAGCGTATTCTCTATTACTACAATGGCAATCGCTGTTCCGACAGGGGTTAAAATATTTAACTGGTTGCTCACAATGAGACACGGTAAAATTCAATTTACAACTCCTATGCTTTATGCTCTTGGCTTTATTCCTATCTTCACAATTGGTGGGGTTACAGGGGTAATGCTAGCAATGGCAAGTGCTGACTATCAATATCATAATACGATGTTCTTAGTTGCCCACTTCCACTATGTATTAATTCCAGGTACAGTATTCGGTGTACTTGCAGGTTACCACTACTGGTGGCCAAAAATGTTCGGTTTCCGTTTAAATGAAAAACTAGGTAAAGCTGGTTTCTGGTTTATCGCAGTATGCTTTAACGTAACATTCTTCCCTCTATTCATTTTAGGTTTAGATGGTTACGCTCGTCGTATGTACACTTACTCTGAGTCAACTGGCTACGGTCCATTGAACATGCTATCGTTCATCGGTGGTATTGGTCTTGCTGTCGGCTTTGCGTTAATCGTATATAACATTTACTACAGCTGGAAACATATGCCACGTAATGAAAAAGCAGATGTTTGGGATGGTCGTACGTTAGAATGGGCTACTCATTCTCCAGTTCCAGAATATAACTTTGCAGTAGTTCCAACTGTTACTCGTTTAGATGAATTCTGGTTCGCGAAAAAAGAAGGTCGCGATATTACAGCAGGTAAAATTGAAAAGATTCACATGCCTAACAACACTGGCACACCATTCTGGATGAGCGGATTCTTCTTCCTTGCAGCATTCTTCGCTGTATTTAATCTATGGATTCCAGCCATCATTAGTATGATTGGTGTATTCGGCTTTATGATTCACCGTTCATTTGAAAAAGATCATGGTCGATACATTTCAGTTGAAGAAGTTATGGCAACTGAGAAAAGCTTGAGAGGTGATAAATAATATGAAAATCGATTCTTCACTTCCATTAGAATATAGTACAGAAGAAAATCGCTTGAAAATTTTCGGTTTCTGGGTTTTCCTTGGCGCCGAAATCGTATTATTCGCCACACTATTTACAGTGTATTTCACACTTCAAACACGTACAGGTAGTGGCCCAAATGGCGCTGAGATTTTCGAATTAACACCAGTATTATGGGAAACTTTCTTATTATTAACTAGTAGTTTCACAATTGGTCTTGGTGTTCACGCAATGCGTATTGGCAATAAAAAAGCGATGATGGCATTTTTCATCATCACACTTCTATTAGGTCTTGGCTTCTTAGGCATTGAGATTGATGAATTTATCACATATGTTGATGAAGGTGCAACAATTCAAACAAGTGCATTCTTATCGGCATTAATGACTTTACTTGGTACGCACGGTGCCCACGTAACATTCGGTTTCTTCTGGGGCGTTGCAATTTTAATCCAAGTAGCTAGCCGTGGTTTAAACCCACAAACGGCTAACAAAGCGTTTATCTTCTCACTGTACTGGCACTTCTTAGACGTTGTTTGGATTTTCATCTTCAGCTTCGTCTACTTGAAAGGACTGATTAGCTGATGAAGGAACTATTCCCAAAACAACATGTGATGGGCTTCGGCTTCTCACTATTACTAACTGTTGTAGCTTTAGCTGTTATTAAATTCGATATGTCTCTTAACATGGCATTCGCCGTTTTACTAATAACTGCTCTTGCGCAAGCAACTGTACAATTAGTATTATTCATGCACATCGGTGAATCTGAAGACAAGAAAACGTTATATACAACGATTTTATATTCAGTATTCGTAGGTGTTGTCACAATCATTGGTACATTATTCGCAATGATCTGGGGCTATAATTGATAAACAAAGCCGAGAAAATGATATCATTTTCTCGGCTTTTTCTTTTTGTAAATAGATTTTTCCACCATTGAAAGTAGACCCAACTCAAAACCGAACAACCCTCCCCCTACTCTTCCTTATGCAAACATAGCAATCACTGACCATATTAATTATTCCTCTGCATAATTGCGTCTGGAATCGGCGTTGTACTTGAACCTGCATCGGTAAAAATAAAAGCCTTCGTTACTAACCTCCTATTACTGTAGCCTCTTTAGCACTACGCTTTCGCACAGAAAACATTCGTTGCTCAAGTGGCTCATCGGACGTCCCGCCCCTAGGAAGCTTTGCTCTGTGCGAAAGCGAAGCGTCAGCAACAAATGTTTAAGCGCCAGCCAGAGCGGAAATCACCCCCACGTTTTAGTTAAAAAAAACACCATTGCAATATTTCACAATAACTAGCAACGGATTTATTAATCATTTATTATTATTTATGAATAAATTTTCTTGCTACTCATAGTGAGTAAGAAGACTTATCAATCAAGACATGCGATAGGTATTTACTATTATTTTATTTTTGAATTAGTACTGTTTTTAAAATAATGAAACTTTTACTATTATAGTAATGTATACTAATAGGTAATGTTTTTACCAACGAATAGGAGATGAAAGTAATGAACAAATTTTTAAAAGTTTTAAGTGTTGGAGCACTAGCACTGACACTAGCTGCCTGTAACAGTAGCGCTACCCCTAAGAAAGACACAACTAATAAAAGTAAACTCACTTTAGAGCAAGTGTATGAAAAAGCGATAGAACGCCAAGCTGACATTAAAAGCACGAGTGCAAAAATGGAGACGACTCAAGATTCCAAAATTGGATCAGGCGAACAATCTATGGAGTTTTCCATCAAATCGAAAATGGATATGGATGTAGTTACCGATCCTATTGCTATGCACTTATCAGGTTCAATGACAATGCCAGATATGGCTAGTGCAGATCAAAAAAGTATGGAAATGCCGATTGATATGTACATGAAGAAAGATCAAGGCTTTTTTATGAAGGATGAAACAACTAAAACTTGGTATAAATTACCAAACGAGCAATTTGATGCAATGATGGAACAAACTGCATCATCTGCAGACGCTAAGGCACAATTAGAACAGCTTAAAAACTTTATCAAAGATTTCAAATTCGAGCAAACAGATAATGCATATATCTTATCTTTAGACGCTAAGGGCGATAAATTTAAAGAACTTATCGATTCAGAAATTAGCAAATCAATGAAAGATATGGGTCTTGAAGAAAACCCACTTGATAACTTAACAATCGATAAAATACACTATGTTCTAGAAATTGATAAAAAGACTTTCGATACAAATAAATTGGATATGAATTTCGATTTAAAAATGAAAGTTGAAGATCAAGAACTATCAATGAAAACAAAATCAGTTGTGACATACACTGAATTCAATCACCTAAAAACAATCGACATCCCACAAGAAATTATCGATAAAGCACAATCTATTGCACAATAATCAATATAAAAGGAATCTGCATACTTTAATGTACGCAGATTCCTTTTACTTTAGGTATCACTTTAATGAAATCGACTTTTTATAGTCCAACGATACTACAATACAATTTGCTTCATTCACAAACCGTTGGCATAGTAAATCATCACCCTCTGGAGCACCTAGTACATACCCTCCTCCATGAATCCATAAAAGCGCTGGCATTTCCTCCACCTTTTCCTATGGCTCCTAAATTCTAAAACATAGTGAATCATTATCATCTGGTCCTTGCATCATTTTGTTTTGTTTTCAACAAAAATCTTGTCTGCTATCGGAGCAGGTTGAGCAGTTGCTACTAATCCTCCAAGTAGCCTCCAAATTGTCTAATTCTATAGGTGGCATTAGTGAGAGGTCTCTCTTAGTTTTTGATCAATACGGTTTTCCATTCATTTCATCCTTTGATCATTAAAATTTCATGATTTTTAAGAAGTTAATCCACCATCAAGTATCCGTTGAAATTAAGAAACCTAACACATTTGCAATCTCTTCTGGCGATACGAGACTTCGCATGGTTCGTTTTCCTCTGGATTCATCTCTATTCCCTTCGTCAAATTCGTTATTCACTACCAGGACATATAGTATTTACTCTTATTCACTAGAACCATATTCGAGGGCTGCTGTTACAAAGGGGATTTCTCTCATCCCCTTTGTTGTAAAATTATTCAATCACTATTAATACTCTGTTCTTTTCGCTTTAATCGACCATCAATCGACCAATTCGTCCATATCCGTAAAGCCTGCTCAAATGGGCCACGCTTGAATTTTTTAAAATATAAGACGCTGCCAATGCACTGCACACAATAAATGCCTAATCCAAATAACATCCCATTCAAGACACCTAATTTTCCGAACAACCCAAAACCATAGCCAAAAAATACAGTTGTACAAATAATAGATTGCATTAAATAATTAGTTAAAGACAGCTTACCAACACATTCAAAGGCATGAATAATAGACGACGTACGCCATTTCTTATAGAGTAAGGCGGCTACACATACATAGCCTAACGCTAAAACTTGTGCCCCACTCATCTGAAGCATAGTTGACAAATCTCCTTCTTTTAAACTCAAATATTTACATAGTATCCCTATAGGTACAAGTATCATACCTAGCTTATACCACTTTTGTTCCCGCTCTATATTTACAAATGCCCGCATTTTTGCAAGCGCCATACCAAGTAAAAACAACGGTGCATAAAATAATGGCGCTACAAATAATAGGATAGATGTTTCTTGTTCAGGCATTAGCCTATTTAGACGAAAATTAACGACATCTAAATAACTATCATGTGCATAAATGGTATCTGCTTTTTCAATATATGCATTGATATCCTGCTGATTTGCTGGGAGATTTAAGTTAATATTCATTATAATTGCGACTGAAAATACAAAGAAAATACTAGCCCATATGATAATTGTTTTTGCTTTTCGATTAATGAATGGTAACAAAAACAGAATCATACAACCGTAATATAAGAGTATGTCACCTTCCCATATAAATGTAGTATGCAGCCAGCCTAATAAAATGAGTCCCATGCTCCGTCGAAGTATAATCCATCGACTCTTCATCCCTTTTTCGCGTACAGATTCAATTAGCTTTATAAAAGAAAATCCAAATAACAGTGTAAAAATAGGCATAAAAGATCCACCAATAAATACCCTCACAAAATCCCCTGCACTTTGTGATGATAAATTTTTTAAGGCTCCATGCATGCCATATTGAAAAATTACTAAATTAGCAAGTAAAATCCCAAGCAAACTAAATCCACGAAGACTATCAACGAACGAAACCCGTTTCAATCCCATCATGTTTCCCCTTTCCATTCATTTAAAGAAAGAATAACGTAATAACCTTATAGCTATTTAATCGTAACCTTAAGACGGTCTTAAAAATCAGAAAAATAGGACTATTCTGTTTTAAATGCATAAGGGGATATGAGAATGGACGTATGTATTTTGTTCAATAACAAACAAAGACTTCTACTCATTTAAGTAGAAGTCCCATGTTATTGAAAAGCTATTATCTTAATGAATTTAACGTGGACGAGGGGTAAATATCCGTTCCGACTGAGCGCCTTCCACAGGGCGTCGTTTGTCCGAAAAGCGAAGCGACCGCAAAAGGGTTTATGCGCGAATGCGAAGCAGCAGCATCAACAAAAGGCGTTATCAAAATACGTAATGCATTTAGCCTCCGTTCCCCTAACTCGCTTCATCCGATCCAGGATCTCATCTAAGACTTATCCTCGAGGAAGAATTTAAGCTTTACATATTCATTTACTTCATTGATATGCTTTAGCATCTATAGAATAATGAAGCAGTCCTTCAAAATCCTTCAATTCCGAATTAAGATTGTTATACGTATATTCATAGCTCATTCCCAGTTTATCTACAATTCGTAAAGATGCCATGTTTTCAGGATGAACAACAGCAATAATTTTTGGCAAACCAATCTTATAAAATGCATAATTCATCAAAGCTTTTGTTGCTTCAGCTGTTATTCCTCGCCCTCTATAAGCTTCAGAAATACCGTAATAAATTTCGACTTCTGTGTCTTTTGCATCTTCGGGGCCAAGCCCGCAATAACCAATTAATTTTTGACTCTGCTTCTCTACAATAGCTAGATTAAGCTTATGTATTTTAGTTGGCCTGTTTTTTAAGTTACATTGAATGGACCACTCTATTACTCGCTGAACATCATCGCGGCTCGGCACGTCCTCTGGGATAAATTAGTAAAAACTAGGCTCAGAAACGACTGCATATAACTCATCCAAATCAGTGAAAGCATATGGACGAATTACTAGTCTCTCGGTTTCAATATATACTAGTCCCAATAATTCTTCATTAAATCAGTTGCCCAACATGGCTGTTTTATTTCACCTTTCGGTAAAAATTCTTTCATTACAGGTTTTATATCAATGATTGGTGTTCCATCAATAGCATCTAAGCCTTTAACGATTAATGTTCTATCTTTTAATTCTAGTAATTCTACAACTGTTACGCCTATTTTATTAGGTCTATTTTCACCTCTCTGTGCAAAAATACCGACTTCCGGATAGTCCGTATTATTTCTTGGATGTCTCGCTTCATATTGAATTTTTTCAGCTGCCACTTTGTCAAAATAAAAAATTATTTCTAAATGAGAAAAATCATCAATCCCCTTTAAAGATGATTCATACATATCTTTTGTCAATTCAATAGTAGACATGACGCCACCCCAATTGTCGTCTTCAATCATTGTTCGACTATTGCTCACTACAGCTATTGGTTTAATGTTATAAAGCATATCAAGACCTCTTCGCTTTGTAGATTTCTTCATGCATAGTTCCATTTAATCCTAGTATACTTCCGCTACCATCAATATCAATTTAAGGTTATGCACTTGTGATTTCAAAGGAGTTTCCCCTATTTAATAAAGAACCCATAGTCTCTCCTTATAACAGATGTATCAACAAATCTCTTAAATGCATGTATTCAATGCTCTTTTTTATTTTATTATTCGTAAAAATAAAATACATGAAAATGTTGCGAGGGATATGATATGGTATATTATCTACAATGAAATTTTAGAAGGTGGAAAACATGCTTGAAGTAAGTGAAAGTAAGTTATTACAATATATTTTACATTTTATTGACGATACACTCGTGTTAGGTGAGGAATCATTATCACAGCCAGAGGTCATGCTAGAGGCAGCTTTTATACAGCTAGCGTTTAGCAAAATCGATTTAGAGCAGCAATTCGAATTTTTTCATGAAACAGACATTGCCTTAAACGAGGTTTACACATATGTGAGGGCAATATTTGATCAGGAGACTAGTTTCTTAGAACAATCAATCAACATTGCTAAACACTTACATAGTGTATCTCAACATCCTAACATTAAAAGTGGCGAATTGTTTATTGGATTATTTGACAATTGTTTTCTAGCTACAGAAGCTAAAAAAATAATCGCCATCGTTAAAATTGATGAAAAGGAAATGTTTTTAGATGTAAAAAACGATCACAACAAAATGGTCGTCAATGGTGTTGATGGAATTAATGTAAAGAAAATTAATAACATGGCCATTATCGTAGATATGGGAACGGATGAGGCACCTGCTGTCTTTATGAAAACAAAAAGGAAAGAAGATATTGTCTACTGGCAAGAACGATTTTTAAAGATTAAAGCAGCTGATGAACATTATTACAAAACGAATTTAGCGTTAACAGAATGCAAAAAATATATTTTAAAAGAAGAGAGCTTTACAAATACCGAGAAACTTGGGCTTTTAAACAAAACGCTTGATTACTTTAGAAATGAAGATGAATTTCAAGTAAATAATTATATTGAAACAGTATTTGATAATGCTGAACCAACACAAAAAGATATTATTATAAATTCGGTAAAACCATATGAAACCGTAATTTCTGAAAGTGCGCTTGAAAAGGCTGAAAAAAAATATAAACGGAAAATTAAACTCGATTCTAATATTGAAATCCAGGTAAATGTACAGGATATCGAGCAAGTGGAAGAACTAATTGAAGTAGGCTACGATGAATCTACAAATCGCAAATTTTACAAAATTTATTTTCAGGAAGAACTATAATGATAAACTTGTGGCTTTCCAAATATTTATAGGAAAGCCTCTTTTTATTGTTAAAAAAAATATTTCCACAATGAGGATCTCAAACAGAACCATTTCTTTCAAACTATTACCTAATATGTTACAATTTACTAAAAAGATTAAGGAGGGGCGTTTGTAATATGTCCTATATAAACGAATTACTTAATACTATTGATAGTGCTTCCATCGAGATTTTACTTGAACTCCTTTTAGTAACTACATGTATTTCAACCATAATTTATTTAGTAACTAAAAACCAATATATTTCATACTTATCATCTGCACCAATATTTTATTTTCTTTCATTAAATTTCAGTCACAATTCTCACTTCATTCTGCTCGTCTTAGCAATGACAGTTCAAGCCTCTGTTATTTTATTTATCCAAAAGAAGGACCTACTAAAAGTAATTACAGCGAAGGAGCAAAGCTCACGTCAATATTTAAAATGATACAATAAAGGACTTGTTTGTATGATTTATCAACAAGTCCTTTTACTTTATTATCCTATTAATTTGGCATAATTGCCTCGGAGGCTTTAGCTTCTCTCAGCGAATGTTTGGACACCCGCTGAGAGAAATTAAAATACCACCTTAAACTCTTCCACATTTTAATGCTCTGGCCCAATCAGACCTATTTTGAACTTCACTTTGTTTAATAGCTACCTTAGTATCATAAGGGATGCTTAACTGCTCAATCATCCATTCACCATTCCGCTTTTCTACGACTGTATAATTCGCAAATGGTGTACCGGATTCAATCTTATAATAGAACGGTTCAACTTCTTCATAAGCAGGCAAACCGACACTGCCTGGATTAATAATGATTTTGTTATTAGGTAAATAAACAATCGTTGGAAAATGGGAGTGACCACAAAAAATAATATTTTGTGGGATATCTTTTACTAATTTCATTATTTCCTCTGTCTGTTTTAAAGTAACACCATTTGGCGTTATTTCATTCAACATATATAGCTCATCATTTTCAGGTGAAGCATGACAAAAGTAAAAATCATCTGTCTGAATCGACAATGGCAGGTTAATTAACCAACTTTTATGTTCTTCTGAGAGCACGTTTATTACATATTGCACGGTTGGATTTTCCGATGAAGACTCCAACAATATCCGATCACAATTCCCACTTACACTTTTAATATTTGTACTCTTTATCATTTCATATGTTTCTAACGGGAATAACGGTCCGTAAAGAGTGTCACCTAAATTATATATCTTATCGATACTTCTTTATTTTATATAACACTGCTGTTAATGCATCTTTATGTCCATGAATATCTGATAATACAGCTATTTTCACACTATCATCGTCCTAATTAATTTTACATTTTTGGAGCTTCCATACCGAAATTTGCCCACTCCTCTTTAGCTGGCCCATAAATGCCTGGGACAGTTAATCCCGCCTGTCGCATAAGAACCGTCATTTGTCCCCGATGATGATTCTGATGTTGAATCAAGAACATTAACAATGTACCAATTCGCATTTCTTGACCGAAAAAATTGATGTCCTCGTGAAGGGTTTGATCAGTCCAATTTGTTTTTACTGCTTTCACAAATGCAGTATTAGTTTGGGAATAGCTATCTGCAATAAATTGTGCTGAAGTGGGAACAGGATAATCTTTAGATGGAGCATCAAATGGTAAACTTGTATTTGAAGTAATGATTCGAATTGCAGTAACAGTATGCCAAGCAATACGTCCTAAAGTCCAATTTTCAGACGTTATTTCCTGTTTAAGAGATTCATCAGTTAGATTATTTAATAACCCCTGTGTACAATTTGCTTCGAACGCCCAAGACTTAAAAAAATCATTTAAACGCTGATACATAAAAATCCCCCTCTTTTCTTAAAAGTGACACCAACAGAAAAGTGCTCCCATCGTAAAGGAACAGTGTTTACAGTTTAGTAGAGTGTATCAATATATTTATTTAATTCTTTTTGATTAAGCTCTCCTTTTATCGAGTATTTCAATATACCTTTAGAATCAAATATAAAAGTTGTTGGATAAGCCATTATTTCAAATGATTTTTGAAGCTTACCGTCTATATCAAGAAATATAGGGAAATTCAAATTGTATGTTTCTTGAAATTTCATGGCATTTTCACTACTATCATTAGAAGTTGCATTGATCGCTAACAGCTCAACATTTTCTGCTTTATTGTTATAAAAATCCCTAAATTCAGAAGCCTCTTCTTGGCATGGTCCACACCAAGATGCCCAAAAGTTAACGATTAGGACCTTTCCATTGTATTCTTTAAATGTTGTTGTTGATTCGTCTAATCGTGTTAATTTTGCATCAAAAACAAGCTGTTTTGTTCCATCTTCATTTTCTACTATCGGATTGACTGTTGTTTCTTTTATGAATACATTTTTCACAACAATTCCTACAAGTAATACGACTAACAAAGCAGATATATAATAACCTAAACGCTTTTTAACCTGCACAAACAATCACCTACATAACCCTTTTTAATTATCGTTTTCTCTTAAAACGTACCTAGATTGAATTTCGATAAGCTAACATTAATTTTTCTTTGGCTTTCTGACCTGCTATTCCGTTTTTTAATAATTCATCAGATTTTTGGTGATCTAAAGTTTTTGTAAATTGATTGATTAGGCTATCCAACAAAACGTCGGTCATCCCGCCTGTGCTTTGATTTGTATCTTGTCCCTTTGGTAATTTTGTTTCTTTAATCATTACTCTTTCACCATTTAATTTTGTTATATAATGACGAATATAACCACCTTCTCTTATAATTTCATATTTCACTTTTGCCTCTTTATTTTTATCTAAAAATAAATCTGGAGATAGTCTATTATTTTCACCTTTTTTAATCGTATTTATGTAATTATTATTTGTAGGTTGGATTCTCATTCTATTACCCTCTTTCATTCGTTTTTCCGATATTCAAAGTATAATGCCTATTTGATTTCCATTATATAAACCAATTACCATTTTAACCAATTTAACGAATTCAGTCTACTCTCTATAAATTGTAGTAACTATCCCCTTTAATCAATGCAGTGTTACAATATAACATTTCAACTAATTTGTTCGTCGGACCCATTATACGAAAAATTTTCCACATAAAGATTGACCTCCGGATTTGTCCAATGTTATATTTACTAATGCAGTAATTTACTAAATTACTAAAAATTGAACTAACAAAGGAGGATGTAATTGATGAAAATACCTACTCATTTAAAGCATAAACCTGTTATTGTTGCTGAAAATTATGCCAATATTGATGGGCGCACTGCTTATCATACAGATGCGCAAGGGCTGTCACTTGGCTTAGCTCAATGGAATGACAGAGGCAAGGTTGATATTTCGGCTAAAGTGTGGCGTCATACAGGTGGTAAATGGTCACGTCAATCGGAAGAATTACCACTTCATCGTGTGCTTGACCTTGCTATATTAGTATGTGAATCTCAGCTTCATTTTAAGGAAGCTTATCGCTACGATCATTTATATGATGAAGAAAACCCTGTTATTAAACGTATTGGCTTACAAGGGGATGCAATGACAGTGGAAGTATGTACGGAAAATGAACAAATTGATGAGGATATTAAGCTCTTTAATCAAGCTTTAAGTGCGGATGGTGAACTAATTGGCGAACGCCTGCGCACGCTATCACATATTTTAAAGGAAATGGGTTATTAAAACCCAAGAGGGGATAAAAATGAACCAACAAATTTTACATGATGATAAGAAACTGCAAAAAGCTTTTTTTAACTTTTTAATCCCAGTTATGCTAGCGAATGTGCTGCAGTCACTAGGGCAAGTCTTTGGCATGTTTATAGTTGGGCGCAATTTAGGTGTTGATGCGCTAGCCGCAATTTCAGCATTTTTTCCATTCTTCTTCTTTTTAATGGCATTTGCTATTGGGATTGGCTCAGGAAGCTCGATTTTAGTAGGGCAAACGTATGGGGCTGGCAATCATGAGAAGATGAAGGAGGTTGTAGGGGTAACTTTAGCCTTTACAACGATTTTATCGATTGTTGTCGCAATTTTTGGTGGCTTTTTTATTGAGTGGATTTTACGCTTTATGCAAACACCCGCAAATATTTTAGATATGAGTATAAGCTATGCTCAAATCTTATTTTTCACATTACCAATTATGTTCTGGTATTTGGTGTACACAACCTTTATGCGTGGTGTAGGTGATTCCAAAACACCTTTTTTATTTTTAGTCATAAGTGTTATTTTAAATATCGCCTTCCTACCACCATTAGTTTTCGGCTGGCTAGGTCTGCCTAAATTTGGTTTGAACGGCGCTGCTTATGCCTCTGTTTTATCCAATCTAGTGACGATGTTATTATTATTTGCCTACTTGCATAAAACAAAGCATATTTTACGCTTAGACAAATCGATTCTACAGCATTTTAAATTAAAGAAGGATATTTTAGCTTCATTATTAAAATTAGCCATTCCGGCAAGCATTAGTATGGTTGCAATCTCTGTAGCAGAAATTGCTGTAATAGGCTTTGTTAATGTTTACGGCTCCGATGCTACTGCTGCTTACGGTGTTGTCAATCAGGTCGCTAGCTATGCACAGGTGCCGGCGATGAGTATTGCTATTGCGACCTCAGTATTTGTGGCGCAAGCTTTAGGGGCAAACTCTACGGATATGATAAAAAAAATTCGCCAATTTGGTGTGCTCGTTAACTATATTTTAGGTGGCGCGATTATTTTAATCATGTATTTATTTGCGGAGCCTATTTTATCTTTCTTTATTGATAAACAGGACACGGTACTTATCGCCAAGGATTATTTATATATCGCGTTTTGGAGTTATTTAATTTTTGGCCATACACAAACCGTTTCAGCTACAATGCGAGCTACGGGTGTTGTCTTATGGCCTACAATTTTCCTAGTCATCGCCATTTGGGTAGTCGAGGTACCATTGGCGTTTGTTTTATCGCACTACACTACATTCGAGCTAAATGGCGTTTGGATTGCTTACCCTGCTGCCTTCTGTGTACATTTTGTATTACAATACGCATACTTCAAGCTAGGCTGGCAAAAACGAACATTAAAAGCAATGCTCAGCGATTAATTTTATGATAGGGGGTCTGTAGACAAAGTTACTGTAACTTTGTCTACAGCAATTCTCTATAGGTGTATAGAGTAAATAGTTTTGTTGATCCACCATTATTTAAGCTTGGCTAGGAGGGATTATTCCCCAAACCAATAAGATAAAGAATACCAATCCAATTAAAAAGAATATAATTGAAGCAGTAAATATCGGACCTAATTTATAAGTGAAACGTTCTCTTTTCAAAAGTATGCCTGTTTGCCCACTAACTTGAGATGCAAATAATCTAGATATAACTCCCCCACTACTTGAAAAGTAAAAAGTGCCCCCAGCGAAGACTATACCAGTGAAAAACATTACCTCGATCATTCTTACGGAGAAAAATGAAGCAATAAAATACGTAATTAAAACTTCCACAATAAATGCTACTATCATAATTATCAAATTTTTCTTACTCATATATATCCCCCTACGCTTCAAAGTTTATGCTTCTTACTATGTAGACGATCAAACTTGTATCAAATTTCAATTTTACGGATTATAACCAAAACGAGTGGTTGATTTCCGTTCCTACTGGGCGCTTTGTTGCTGCCGCTTCGCTTTCGCGCAGAGCAGAGCTTCCTGGGGCGTCCGATGAGCCGCTTTTGGTGTTGCTGTCGCTACGCTTTCGCACAGTCAAAACATTTGTAGCTGACGCTTCGCTTTCGCACAGAAAACATCCGCTGCGCTGCAGGGTCTCGGGCCAACACGCTGTTGGTCACGAAGACGTTATCACATGATGTGATGCTTTTAGCCTTCGTTCCTCTATCGCTGATCCCCGAGGAGTCGCCCAGTCTCCACTCCAATCAACTATTTACATAGTAGACGTTTTAACAAAAGTCATCCACAACTTTTGATGATGAACCAATTTTTATACTTATTTTTAACCAATCTTTTTTCCATTACAACACTTCTTTTTTTGCATAAAAAAAAGGCATCCTACTGAAAGGATGCCTTTTTATGGTTACATCATTAAAATTAAAGTTTTACGATGTTTGTAGCTTGAGGTCCGCGTTGGCCTTCTTCTACTGAGAATTCTACTTTTTGACCTTCTTCAAGAGTTTTGAAGCCGTCACCTTGGATAGCTGAGAAGTGAGCGAAAACGTCATTTCCACCTTCTACTTCGATGAATCCAAAACCTTTTTCTGAGTTAAACCATTTTACTGTACCTTGTGCCATTTTGCATGACCTCCATTAATTGTATTTAAGTAAAATCATTTTAGTTCAAAAGAAAAAATCCACATATTACAAAAAGCATCAAACAAAACACGATTACTCTTTGTAATATGTGAATTTATTGTTCTCTTGAAAACGATTTTATTATACTTAATATATAAGAAAAAATCATATTTGTCTAGTGCAAATGTAGATTTTCTAAAATTTAGTTTCTTTACTTACCCGCTTCGTTACAAAAATAAGTTCAACTACGAGGTATATTTCATCCTTTTTAGATCAATACACTCGTTAGTTGAACCTTGAATTTACTTAATATTTTAAGCAAGAAGATAAAAAGGAAAACCCATTTGAAGCAAAAAGAATCACAAGTTCCTTTCCTATTCATTCCTTATTAATCTTCAATATAATATATTACAATGACTTTTATTTTAGTTATCCTTTGAAATGAAGTTTAACAAATGAGCTTTATTAAGCTAACACATATTGAAAAATGCACATTCTTTGTATTAGTAGGTCCGTCTGGTTTAGCGCATACGATTTGCGGCTTAGGGCAACAGCGACAGGATGTTTTTTTGCCGAAAGCGAAGCGGTCAGTGACACGAGGTTGGTCACGCAGGCGTTATCACAGCACGTGATGGTCTTAGCCTTCGTTCCTTTACTTGCTCGCTCTAAGGTCTCATCTGTCACGCTAATCCCTAAGGAGTCGCTCCCATCAACTACTTCACGTTGCATGTATTGTATCTTCTGAATGACACCCTAATTTATAGTACCGAAAGAAGTTAAAGCGTTTCATATATAACTTGTCCCATTTGAGTGACGTCATAATCTCCTAGTGCGACTACTTCTGATTGGAATTCTGGTGAATTTAAAATCTCTTTTACCGATTCAATCAGCAGTTGGTTTTCAGGTGTTTTTAATAAGACAATATCATAACGTTCTCTAATAAGTGGTATAAAGTCAACCTCTATGAGTTTTGATATTTTTTCAATGCCTATGCCGATGTCTGCATACCCATTTGCGACAGCAGAGGCTACATCTATATGGCTCATTTCTTCTTCGTTATACCCATCTATTGAGGATGGAGATATGTGATGAATACGTAATTGTTCATCTAGGAAAGTACGAGCACCTGAACCTTTTTCACGGTTCATCAATTTTAATGATTTAGTCTTAAAATCATCTATTGATTGAATTTGCAATGGATTTCCTTTTTGAACATAAAAGCCTGCTCGGCGTGAAATCAGATTGAGAAGAATATAAGAGTGACTTACAAAAATCTTTTTTAAATAAGGTGTATTATATTCCCCTGTATCACCATCGTACAAATGTAAACTAGCAATATCACAATCCCCGTTATGCAGCGCCATGACACCATTAAAGCTACCTTCATGCGAGCGCAATACTTTATTTGATTGTTTTTTCTCTATATATTTTCCTAATAAATCTAAAGCTAAATCTTGTCCGCTAATAATAATTTTTTTATTTTTTATCGAAGGAGTAGTCGAGGCTGTAGAAGCAGCAGGAGTTGCCCCTGTCTTGCTCTTTTGGATATATAATTGTAAATCGGTTCTATCCACACGCATTTGACGACCTACACGAAAAATAGGTAAATCCCCCTTTTTCACTAAATCGTAGATCGTTAATTTCGAAACCTTTAATAATTGAGCAACCTCTTCAATCGTATAGGAATGTTCATGTGACATGTAAAAAATCTCCCCTTATACTTCTATTGATTACAATAGTAACGTAATTATAATATTTTTGGATCATCACCAAAACGTGTGGTTGATTTCCGTTCCGACTGGGCGTTCACGAAGGCGTTATCACAGAAGGTGATGGTTTTAGCTTCGTTCCTGTATCGCCAATCCCCAAGGAGTCGCCCAGACGGAACGAGGATCAACTTATTTACTAGTATACGTTTTACAAAAGTCATCCACAACTTTTGGTGATGAACCATATTTTTAACATCTTGAGCATTTCTAGCAATTTGGTATTTCTTTTTTAGACATAACTAATTATAATTAGTTATGTCTTGTTATAACGAGTTATAAAAGGAGTATAATCAAAATGAAAAAGTATTATAGTTTAATAGCTTCATTGTTACTACTGGTAGGCATTTTAGCAGGTTGTAGTAGCCAAGAGAGCAACAACAAAACAAACGAACCAATTGAATTAACCATTTCTGCGGCAGCTAGTTTACAAGAATCATTAGAAGAACTTCAAAAAGCCTATGAAAATGAGCACGATAATATTAAAATCACATTTAACTTTGGTGGTTCTGGTGCTTTACAACAGCAAATTTTAGAAGGTGCTCCTGTTGATCTGTTCTTTTCAGCAGCAGAAGATAAGTTTGATGAGCTAGTTCAAAAAGATTTAATCGACAAAAAACAAGGAACGGATCTTTTAGCGAACGAATTAGTGTTAATCGTTCCTAAGAAAAATGAAAAACATATTCAATCATTTGGAGACTTAACAAAAGTTGATAAGATTGCTGTTGGTACACCTGAAACGGTTCCTGCTGGCAAGTACGGCATAGAGACATTGAAAAACATGAACCTATGGGAAAATGTAGAATCAAAAGTAGTGTATACAAAAGACGTACGACAAGTTCTAACTTATACAGAAACTGAAAATGTTGAAGCAGGGTTGGTTTATAAAACAGATGCCCTTGTGTCAGAAAAAGTCGATGTCGTTGCTACAGCTAAAGAAGATACCCATACACCTATTATTTATCCTGTAGGTGTTATTAAAGATAGTAAGCATGCAAAAGAAGCGGAAGATTTTTATCACTATTTACAAAGTGAGCAAGCGATGAAAGTATTTAAAAAATACGGCTTTCAAGAAACTCATTAATAGATGAGTACGGATTTCTGGTCACCTCTTAAACTTTCTATCGAAATAGCGCTTGTGTCAGGAGTAATTGTGATAGTAACTGGTATTCTATTTGGTAAATGGATGGCAAAACGTAATTTCAAAGGAAAATTATTTCTAGAAACAGTATTACTTTTACCATTAGTATTACCTCCTACTGTAATAGGTTTTCTTCTAATTATTATTTTTGGTAAAAACAGTGTGCTAGGTAACTTGATTACATGGCTTTTTAATCAACCCATTATGTTCACATGGTGGGCGGCGGTCATTGCCTCTACTGTTGTGGCATTTCCTTTAATGTATCAATCAGCAAAAACTGGCTTTGAATCTGTTGATGGGGACATTGAGAACGCTGCACTTGTTGATGGTGCTAACAAATGGCAAGTTTTTTTCTTTATTTCTATCCCTCTTGCCTTAAAGTCAATTGTCTCAGGTGGAATTTTAAGTTTCACACGAGCTTTAGGTGAATTTGGTGCAACCTTAATGTTTGCAGGAAACCTTCCAGGCAAAACGCAAACGACGCCGCTTGCTATTTACATGGCGATTGGCTCAGGTAACATGTCACTCGCTTGGTCATGGGTGATTTGTATGATAGGTATTTCCTTCCTTATGCTTCTGAGCGTTCATCTCATAAAGGCATAAAGTGAACTTAGCGGGGTTTCTTCTCCTACTAACGGATTTTTCAAGATAAATAGAATAAAAGATGTAGTCGGTACCTAAACTGTACCAACTACATCTTTTCTTTTACCCTCCACTAATGGGCGGAATAAACGCGACTGTATCCCCTTTTGTTACAATCGTTGTATTTGTTGCAAATTCCTCATTTACTGCTGTCATAACATGTTGTAAATGAATGTGTGGATATTGTTTTTCCATCCATTCTTTAATTTCTCCAATTGTTCTGTCTGCCAGATCTACACATAATTTTGACTCACCGATACTTTCTTGTAAGTGAGCAAATAGTAATATGTTAATCACAAGATTCCTCCTCACTGATGGATGGATTTCCTTTTGGATAAGGAACATTTTCTAATTGATCACCAATCCATTCGGTCCCATCTTCCCAATACTCTTTTTTCCAAATAGGCACAATTTGTTTAATACGATCAATAGCATATTCATTGGCTTCATAGGCTATTTTACGATGTGGTGATGACACCGCAATTACTACGGCAATATCCGAGATTTCTAAATGGCCAACACGATGTGTAATGGCTACTTTCGCTTCTGACCATCGTTCTTGTATTTCTTTAGATATTTGTTCAAACATTTTAATAGCCATAGCTGGATAAGCCTGATATTCCAAATGTAGTGTTTTCTTGCCTTTCGTCATTTCACGTACTGTTCCGATGAAAACAGTGATCGCACCAGCATTTCGATCTGATACTTTTTGTCTAACTTCTTCAACATCAATTGGTTTATCAATGATTTCAAACAATGCTGTAGTCATGATTTTTTCCTCATTTCCTGCATTAAAAACTCTATATATTGTGCTTCTTCTTGAATCGAAAAAATTGGATAATCTAACGGTTTATTTAGTGGATATGTAGGCCAATAAAGAACACAGATGATATTGCTTACTTTTTCTAGCAAAGATTTATCTTCCGCCTTGCGCAAAAGAACAACCTTCGGATAGTCTTCATTTTTATAGCCTTCAATGAAAATGATATCCATATTAAATGTTTCATAAATAGCTAGTATATCAGCAAGCTGCCAGTTACTTTGGTGAATACTCATGCGCAAAGTACCTTCTCCTTCAACTGCTGTGACACTTGCGCCAGCCTTCTCATGACGAACACTATCTTTTGAACTTTCGATCATAGGGATACCACCGTGTCCATGGTGCTTGATTGTTCCTACACGAAAACCTTCTGTGGTGGCTTGTGTAATGAGCTGTTCCATTAACGTTGTCTTGCCACTATTTTGATAGCCTACGATTTGTAAGATTTCTCGATGATGTCCCATGGCCACTCACTTCCCTGCAAATCTTCTAACAATACGACGACAACTTGCATGCCTTTTTCGTATCCACGTGATCCACCTGGTAATACAATAAAAGCATTGGCCTCTGCTAAGGAAGAAACTGCACTAGATTTATCAAAACCAGAGGGAACTGCAACTAATTGACCGTTTTCGTAAGAAGCAGTAGCACGCACAAAACGAGTAAACGGATTCGGTTTTTTAAAGTCCGCATTTAAAATAGCGTGCTCTCTACGTAAATGTGGTTGCTTATTGCCAAAAGCCGTACGAATAATAGGTCGTGTAAATAATTCAAAACCAACATAGCACGCTGATGGGTTACCTGAAAGTCCAAATAATAATTGACCATTTCGAGCAGCAACAGTTGTTACACTACCTGGTCGCATCGCCACTTTATTAAACAGTACTTGTGCGTCAATGGCTTCATAAATGGCAGGTAAGTAATCGTAATCACCTACTGATACTCCTCCTGTTGTAATCAATATATCTACTTCCTGAAGAGCTTTTTCAACAGCTTGAATACATAAATTTAGATCATCGCTAAACTTACCAAAATATTTGACGGTTGCTCCAGCACGTTCAATTTGAGCCATTATCATATAGGCATTACTATTACGAATTTTTCCTGGCTGTAAAGCATCACTTGGTTCTAGTAATTCACTTCCTGTTGCAATTACGCCAACGATTGGTTTTCGAAAAACAGGTACTTGATCATAACCAAAAGTAGCAAGTAATGCGACAACACCTGGATTGATGTATTGTCCTTTTTCCATAAGAATTGCGCCTTTTTGAACGTCTTCTCCCTTATAGGAAATATTTGTTCCTGTTTCATAAGAGCGTTTAATCGACATATAAGGTTGATTGTCTTCTTCAAATGTGTGCGTTAATTCTAGCATAACGACTGCATCACATCCGTTCGGAATAGGAGCTCCTGTCATGATGCGCACCGCTTCTCGATCACCGACTTCTCCCTCAAATACATAGCCCGCGCCAATTTCCCCTACTACTTTAAAGGTTACGGGATTGTCGGAACTTGCCCTTTGACTATCGACCGAGCGAATAGCATAACCATCATAAGGTGAACGATCAAACGCTGGTACATCTTGGTCCGCAGCAACATCTTCTGCTAAAAAACGTCCATGTGCTTGCTGTAGTGAAACGACTTCTATTTTTTCTTGGAAGGCAAACTCCATGACACGTTGAACAGCTTCTCCAATAGCGATCGGTTTTCTTTTTTTCAACATTTTACAACACTCCTTTATCCGAATAAACGATAATAAATGGTTTTAGCTTTTTGTATATCTTGTACACCGTGAATGACAACTCGTCCATCTTGGAAAATCACTAGTCGATAATCTTCTGCTTGGCAAGATAGTAAATAAGGATTTTGCTGAATATCACCATAGGGACTAAGTTGAACTGCGAGCTGATCAAAATTATAATGAATCGTTTTTACTGGACGTATTTGAATAGCATCGCGACCACATAATACGTTTAACTTTGTTTGATTTTCGTATGATAAATACGGATAGGTCGGATTTTTGCCACAGGATGGACAATCATGATTACGAATTTTTTCAACGTTGATTTCATAGTGTTGATTTTGCCAAACATCAAAAGTTAAATAACTTTTTCGTAATGCTTCTTCATCACCTACTAAAAACTTTAATACCTCAGCCACCTGATAAGCTGCTACGATTTGAACAGTCGGACTTATAATTCCTACTGTATCGCATGTCATCCCTGTATTGGGCATCGCTGCTAGCAAACAATGTAAACAAGGTGTTTTACCTGGCACAATCGTATAAGTAGCGCCATAACTGCCAACACAAGAACCATAAACCCAAGGAATTTGATATTTTTGTGCAAGATCGTTCATCATAAAACGAATATCAAAGTTGTCCGTTGCATCCACCATAATATCTACATCTGCAAGCAGTGGGATTATTTGCTCTGTATACGCATCAAGAATATATTCGTTAATTTCTACCTCTGCGTTAATGCTTTGTAGTCGTTTTTTTGCAGCGATTACTTTCGGTACTTGTTCTTGCGCATCTTGTTCGGTATATAGTTGTTGTCTTTGTAAATTACTCCACTCTACATAATCACGATCAATAATCGTCAACTTTCCGACGCCTGCCCTTACAAGCGCCTCAGCGCTAGCACTACCTAAAGCACCCACTCCTATCATCAGGACATGCTTTTCTTTTAGTAGTAGCTGCCCGTTCTCTCCGATTGGGCTGAATAATTGTTGTCTAGAATATCTATTATGCATAAACGTTTTTGCCTTTCTTTCTATGAATTTTAGTTTGACCTTTTAATATATAGCTTTATAATAAAAGCAATGTTTTTCAGCAAAAACAAAAACAACTTTATAAATGGAGGTCTTTTACCTTGCATCCCACACATAGCGAACTTCTTATCCGAGCTGCCATTTTAACAGTGAGTGACACACGCACGAAGGCGGATGATTGTGGTGGTCAGCGTATTCAATCATTACTTCAAGAAGCTTCATTTGAATTAGTAGACTACCAAATGTCAAAAGATGAACCTCTCGAAATCTCAAATCATGTACTCAAATGGTGCGAAGATCAAAGCATTAATACCATTATCGTAACAGGAGGAACAGGATTTACACCGAGAGACCAAACTTACGACACGATCCTCCCTCTTTTCGCAAAAGAAATGATGGGCTTTGGTGAATTATTTCGAACACTAAGTTATGCAGAAATTGGCCCAAAAGCCATGTTTAGTCGTGCAACAGCAGGCAGTCGCGATAAAACGGCTATCTATGTACTACCAGGTTCAACTAATGCCGTGACACTTGCCATGACAAAACTAATTCTTCCTACTGTTCAACATTTTGTCGGTGAGTTGAATCGCATATGAAAATGGCTGGTGTTATCTTAGCTGGCGGCCAATCTTCACGGTATGGTCAACCGAAAATGTTTGAATTATTTGCTGGTCTACCTTTGTATAAGCACAGTCTCATAGCCTTACAAAAAAATCAACTACAGCCTTTAATTATTGCTACGAATGCTAGCTTGCAATCAAAGTTTGTAGAAGAAAATGTCCAATGGATTATTGAAAAACAGCCTCATCAAGGTCCTCTGTTTGCCTTGCATAATATAATGACAAGTTTCCCGGAAGTAGAGTGGTTTTTCGTCATTGCTAGTGATATGCCTTTTATTGATGCAGAATTTGTCCAAACTATGCTCACATTTATCGATGATCGTTATGATGCGATTGTTCCTGAACAAGCTTCAAGATTACAACCTCTTGCTGCTTTATATCGACGCAGCGCTTTACCAAAAGCACAGCAATTAGTCCAACAAAACAAGCGTAGTATGAAAGTCTTGTTAGAGCAACTTCAAGTATGTTATGTCCCATTTGAAGAAAGCTCCACATTTATCAATATCAATTCTCAACAAGATTGGCTACAAACATTTGAAAGGGAGTCTAATAATGAGTAATTTTACACACTGGAATGAAGAAGGTCGTCCGAAAATGGTCGACATTTCAGATAAAACAATCACAAACCGTACAGCGATCGCTCGTAGTACAATCACGTTATCCGATGAAGTCTATCAAGCTATCCAACAGGGAGGCATTAAAAAAGGCGACCCTACGCAAGTGGCACAAATTGCTGGGATTATGGGTGCTAAAAAAACTGCTGATATTATCCCAATGTGCCATCCGATTATGTTACAAGGAACAGATCTACAATTCGAATATACAAAAGCAGAAGTAGGTTACGAACTTCACATTCAAGCTACAGTTAAATGTAATGGTAAAACAGGTGTCGAAATGGAAGCATTAACTGCTGTATCCATTGCTGCTCTGACTTTTTATGATATGTGTAAAGCCGTCGACAAATCTATGGTGATTAAAGAAACATACCTCGTTCAAAAAACGGGCGGAAAAAGTGGCGACTTTGTGCATAAATAAACATCAAATCGATTTCGCCTTGGCGTAATTGCGTCCGGATTTTGAATTGTGCTAAGGCCTGCAGGATGCAGGTCAGTTAGCCGTTTTCGCAGGATGCGAAGGTTTTAGGCTAACATCCTTATATTCATTCCTTTGAAAATCCGTGACATCCGCCGGAGGCTTTATCTTCATTCAGCAGGTACTTGGACACCCACTTAAAAGAAACCTCATACGCATCCATATCGCAGCTTCTAGGGCAGTAGTTTTCTGCTGAATGAAGATAAAAAATCGGCATTATTTTGCCGATTTTTTTCTGTTTTTCACACCCATACTAACAGCACTAACTAATACCACTCTATTTCGTCTAACCACCGATATGTGACATTTCAATTTTTGAGTGTTTCCTTTTTTCCATTGTCTGTTCATTTCGTTCATCGGAATAGCGATCTTTTCTATTTTCCCAAACATTCGAAATGCATTGGGTAATCGTTTCATCATCTTCCCCTGACCTTAACAATTCTCGTAGATTCGTACCTTCTGTTGCAAATAAGCACGTATATAATGTTCCCTCTGCCGAAATACGGGCACGTGAACAACTGGAGCAAAACGAATCTGTTACAGATGATATTACGCCAATTTCACCTTGAGCATCCTCATATTGATAACGTGTAGCCACTTCCCCTTTATAATTAGGGTCAACAGGATGCAGAGGGGAAAGTTGATGGACTTGGTCAATGATTTCTTTCTTTGACACAACTTCATCTAGCCGCCAACCATTCGAATTACCGACATCCATATATTCAATAAAGCGAAGAATATGCTGTTTCTCTTTAAAATATTCTGCCATCGAAATGATATCTTGCTCATTTTTTCCTTTTTGAACGACCATATTGATCTTCACTTGTAAGCCCGCTTCTGCCGCTTTTTCTATACCTTCTAATACAGTTTTCACCTTTCCTCGATGGCCATTCATCTCGAAAAAACGTTCCTCATTTAGAGAATCTAGACTAATAGCTACTCGTGATAAACCTGCTCTCGCCAATTCATTGGCATATTTTTTCAACAATGTGCCATTGGTCGTTAAGGCAATATCCTCCACTCCAGCTATACGATGTAGACGTTCAATTAATGTCGGCAGATCACGACGTAGTAAAGGCTCACCACCAGTAATGCGTACTTTTTTCACACCTAATGAAACGAAAATCTTTACTAATCTTTCGATTTCTTCAAAACTCAATATTTTATCGGACGGTAAAAAAGCGTAATCTGGACCAAATACTTCTGCAGGCATGCAATATTGACAACGAAAATTACAACGGTCTGTTACGGATATCCTTAAATCTCTTAATGGTCTGTGTAGTTGGTCTTGTAGACTAGTAATGTTAATCTCTTCCTTTCATTTTATTTGTAGGTAATTGAATACGTTCTTTGTGTGTATAAATATTAAGTGTATTTTGGCGAATAAAGCCTACCGTCGTAATACCGAGTTGCTCTGCCAATTGCAATGCTAATTCTGTTGGAGCCGATTTAGACAGCACAATTTCACAGCCAATTTTCGATACTTTAAGTAAAATTTCAGATGAAATCCTTCCGCTAAATACGATAATTTTGTCCTGAATGCTAATTTTGTTTTTTAGGCAATAACCATAAATTTTATCTAAGGCATTATGACGCCCAATATCTATTCGGCTTAATAAAACGCCATTCGCATCACATAGCGCTGCATTATGAACACCACCAGTTTGTTTGAATGTTTCGGCCAAATCTTGCATATCGCGCATTAAACGAAAACAATCATCTGTAGTAATACGCACATGAATGCCTTCCATTTTTTTAGCTACTAATGCATCATTAGCAAAAACAAACCCTTGGCGGCTCATGCCACAGCAAGAAGTAATGTAACGTTTATTTTGAATTTGTTGAAAGTAAGGATTCACACGCTTTGTTTTAACGTGCACAAAACCTTCTTTTTCTTGGTGCCAAATGGCTTCAATATCTTCGTAATCGCGAATAATTCGTTCAGAAGCCAAATAGCCAATAACCATATCTTCTACATACTCTGGTGTGCAAACCATCGTCACGAATTCTTGCTCATTAATCTTCACTGTGACCGCATATTCTGTGACAACAGTATCTTCTATTTCTTTGATTTGATTACCTTCAACACGTATTATTTCTCTAGTTACTGCGCGTTCCATATGGCATCCCCTTTATTCACTAATATTATCTTCAAAAACAAAGACAGAAATAGCAAAATCCTCTTCAATTTTGATATCTGAAAATAAATGGAGTAACTTAGTGCCCATCAATTCTTCCATGCCGTCTGGAGGTGATTTAGTATACAAATCTTGAATCATTCTTGTACGTGCAGCATGAACCATTTTTAACCCTTCAGTCGTACTCGCAATAAATTTTTCTGTCGGTGTGATATTACCATATAAAGTTGAGACAGCCATGTTCTCTACGAAAACTGTATGAATACGCTCTGGTCCTTTTCCAAATATATCTTTGCGTAGTTTTCGAATAATGTCGTTGAACTCATGCACTTTTTTTGACATTTTAACGATTCTCCCAACGTAATTAATCTTTTTTATCCAATGTTCACGGGGTCACCCTTACAGTTTGTTAATAATATAGCAACTTAAATAAAAATTAAAGAGAAAATATCCAATGATAATTATTATCAGTCCTCGATCAATTAAGCCTTGGCGTAATTGCGTCCGGATTTTGAATTGTGCCCGCACAATTCATTCCTTTCAAAATCCGTGACATCCGCCGGAGGCTTTATCTTCATTCAGGAAGTAGGGAAACCTATTGAAAAAGAAGCTACATCTGAATTTATCTAACTACCTTCTGAGATAGGAATTTCTACTGAATGAAGATAAATTTTATTATAAATATTGTCGATTTTGGCTGAAAAGGCTATAATAATTGGTATTACATATGGAATGAAAGTATTTTGGTTCCTTTGTCATGGTTTCATACAAATAAGTTTGAACTATAGGCATGGTGGTTTTAATATTTAAATTCTATAGTTATATTGAATAAAAAATAAAAGTTGATTGAATTTTTAGCAAGGCCTGTTAAGAATTTTATCCACCATGAATAAATAGCATGTTAGTACATGCCTTTTCATGGTGGATTTTTTTATTTTTGAGCAATATCAACATCGACAACTAATACTACATGTTTTTGCATCTATGTTGGTGTAGAAATTGGACAAATTGGGAAATGACATTAACAAGACAATTTTTTAAAAATAACAAGACAATTAAAATAAAAAAACTCGTAACTCTATTCCCGTTTATCCTAAGTATTAACCTGTTGTCAAATAAGTCTCAAAGAGCAAAAGGAGGAAAATACCTTGACTACAATTAAAATTAATGGCCAACCGTATGATGTAGCAGAGGGAGCTACAATACTTGATACCATTAATCAAAATGGCATCGCCCATCCACAAATTTGTCATGTACCAGCTGTTGATCCTATCGAAACTTGTGATACATGTATCGTCGAAGTGAATGGACAATTAGTTCGCTCTTGTTCAACAAAAGCACTAAACGGCATGGATATCCAACTTACTTCTGATAAAGCGAAAGCTGCACAAACGGAAGCGATGGACCGTTTACTAGAAAATCATTTGCTGTACTGCACAGTTTGCGATAATAACAACGGAAATTGTTCATTACACAACACAGCAGAATTAATGGAAATCGAACATCAAAAATATCCTTATCAACCAAAAGTTGAACCACACGAAGTAGACATGTCTCACCCGTTTTATCGATATGATCCAAACCAATGTATCGCATGTGGACAATGTGTAGAGGTTTGTCAAAACTTACAAGTTAATGAAACATTATCTCTTGACTGGGAAGCCGAAAGACCAAAAGTAATTTGGGATGAAGGCGTTGCCATTAACGATTCTTCATGTGTAGGCTGTGGACAATGTGTTACAGTTTGTCCATGTAATGCCTTAATGGAAAAATCAATGCTTGGTGAAGCTGGTTTTATGACTGGGCTTAAACAAGATACATTAGATCCGATGATTAATTTAATTAAGGAAGTTGAACCTGGGTATAGCGGTATCTTCGCTGTTTCTGAAGTCGAAGCTGCAATGCGTAGTAAACGTACGAAGAAAACAAAAACAGTTTGTACTTTCTGTGGAGTAGGTTGTTCGTTCGAAGTTTGGACAAAAGACCGCAAAATTTTAAAAGTGCAACCTTCTGACGGTCCTGTAAATGCTATTTCTACTTGTGTAAAAGGAAAATTCGGTTGGGACTTCATCAACTCTGAAGAACGAATTACAAAACCATTAATTCGTAAAAATGATGCATTTGTTGAATCCTCATGGGATGAAGCGCTTGACTTAATTGCTACTAAACTAGGTGGCATTCAAAAAGAACACGGTTCTGGTTCTGTCGGCTTTATTTCTTCTTCAAAAATTACAAACGAAGAAAACTACTTAATTCAAAAAATGGCACGTCAATTATTCGAAACAAACGATGTTGATAACTGCTCACGCTATTGTCAATCTCCAGCTACAGATGGCCTACTACGCACAGTTGGTATAGGTGGCGACGCTGGAACGATCAAAGATATCGCAAAAGCTGGCCTTGTTATTATTGTTGGGGCCAACCCTGCAGAAGGTCACCCTGTTTTAGCTACTCGTGTAAAACGTGCCCATAAGTTACACGGTCAAAAATTAATTGTTGCCGACGTTCGCAAACATGAAATGGCTGAGCGTTCTGATATTTTCATGCGTCCAAAACAAGGAACAGACCAAGTATGGTTAATGGCCGTTACAAAATATATGATCGATCAAGGTTGGCATGATGAAGCCTTCATTAAAGAGAACGTGCACTTCTTTGATGATTTTAAAGATGTACTTGAAACATACACACTAGAATATGCAGAAAAAGAAACGGGCATTGCAAAAGAAACGTTGATAAATGTTGCTGAAATGATTCGTGATGCTGACGGTACATGTGTACTTTGGGGTATGGGTGTTACACAAAATACAGGTGGCTCATATACATCAGCTGCAATTTCTAACCTACTTCTAGCTACTGGTAACTATCGTCGTCCAGGTGCAGGTGCCTACCCTCTTCGTGGTCACAACAATGTTCAAGGTGCTTGTGATATGGGTACACTACCAAATCTATTACCAGGTAATCAAAAAGTAATAGACGACGAAGCACGTAAGAAATTTGAAGAAGCATATGGTGTGAAAATCAAACCTGAACCAGGTCGTACGAATATGGCAATGTTAGATGCGATCATGGAAGGTAAAATGAAAGCAATGTATTTAGTTGGGGAAGATATGGCACTTGTAGATTGCGATGCTAACCATGTAGATAAAGTACTTTCACAATTAGACTTCTTTGTTGTACAAGATTGCTTCCTTTCACGTACAGCACAATATGCGGATGTTATTTTACCAGCAGCACCTTCTCTTGAAAAAGAAGGTACGTTCACGAATACAGAGCGTCGTGTACAACGACTATATCAAGTATTACCAACACTTGGTGAATCAAAAGCCGATTGGGAAATCCTTCAATTAGTAGCACGTCGCCTAGGTGCTGACTGGAATTACAGTCACCCAAGTGAAATCTTTGCTGAAATGGCTAGTCTTGCTCCATTCTTCTCGCAAGCGAACTATGATGTATTAGAAAATTGGGGTAGCTTCTGTTGGGGTAGCCATGATGGTAAAGACACACCTTTACTATATGAAGATGGTTTTAATTTCCCTGACAAAAAAGCTCGTTTTGCTTTAAATGATTGGATTAGACCGGTTGAATATGAAGCGCAATATGACTGTCATATTAACAATGGCCGTATGCTTGAACACTTCCATGAAGGTAATATGACAAATAAATCAAAAGGTATTCAATCGAAAGTACCTGAAATTTTTGTTGAAGTATCACCAGAACTAGCAAAAGAACGCGGCATTGAAGATGGAGCTCTTCTTCGTTTAGTGTCTCCTCAAGGCGCATTAAAATTAAATGCCCTAGTAACAGATCGCGTACAAGGAAATGAACTTTTCTTACCAATGAACTCGGTTAGCAAAGATTCAGCGATTAATTTCTTAACGGGCCCAGCTGGAGACATCAATACATCGACTCCGGCGTATAAACAAACAAAAGTACGCGTTGAAGTATTGAAACAAAAAGGAAAATCACCACTTCCTAGAACAAATCCGCGTTATAAAAAACGTCATCCACAAAATGGTGTTGAGGTACAACGTAAATGGAATCGTCCTGGCTACGTTCACTTAACAACTAACGAAAGGGAGTGAGTTCATGGCAGCACCAATTACGACAATTCAAAAAGCGCAAAAAACAGAAGAACAACTAAAGGAAGAAAAGTTAGAGAATTTAAAGCAACTTCTTTCTGAGAATGAAGAAATGGTGAACCAGGTCTTTACGATCATGGCAGAATTAAATGATATTGGAGCGCTAGAAGCTGCTACGAAACTACTTGAAGCAAAAGAGGATGTTGCACATATTGCTCTTGGTCAATTAACGCGTAAGCCAGTGACGAATATTATCAACAACTTAATGGGTGTTGCGGGAGCATTAACCGAACTGAATCCCGAAACAACAACAAAGCTTGTTGAGGGCTTAAATACTGGTATAAATGAAGCGAACAAGGCCGTTGAATCGGACGAAAAGGTTAGTGCCTTTAAGTTGTTCAAAATGTTAAACGATCCTGATGTTAATCGTGCTGTAAACTTTGGCGTTCACTTCTTAAAAGGGCTTGGCAAAGGCCTAAAATAGGAAGGTGGTTTCTAATATGCTAACGAACGAACACATTATAAAAACTTTGCAGAAAATCGATGATCCAGAACTTCATAAAAGCATCGTTGACTTGAATATGGTACGCAATATTCAAGTCAACGGTACGGATATCTCACTTGATATTATTTTGACTATTCAAGGATGTCCTTTAAAAGCCAAAATCCAACAAGATGTTGAAGAAGCGTTGAAAGCGATCGGCGCATCAAAAGTCTCCATTACATTTGGTTCTATGACAGATGACGAACGTCGTAGTTTAACAGCTTCTTTAAAATCAGAAAAAGTGACGGATAAAGGTATGCCTAAAATGCTTCTTCCCGATTCTGGTGTTAAATTTATAGCAGTTACTAGTGGTAAAGGTGGCGTCGGTAAATCTACCGTGACAATTAACTTAGCAGTAGCTCTTGCCCGTCTTGGAAAACGTGTAGGTATTTTAGACGCCGATATATATGGCTTCAGTATTCCTGCCATGATGAAGATTCAACAAAAGCCAACAATGATTGACCAAACGGCTATTCCAGTAATAAGTCATGGTGTGAAGATCATGTCGATGGGTTTTTTCACAAACGAAAACCAACCTGTCATGTGGCGTGGCCCAATGCTCAACAAATGGATTCGTAATTTCCTTGTCAATACACATTGGGATGAATTAGATTATCTCCTTATAGACTTACCACCTGGTACAGGAGATGTAGCCATTGATATGGCGGCAATGATTCCACAAGCGCAGGAAATTATTGTCACAACACCACACCTTGCAGCTTCTCATGTTGCTTCTCGTGCAGGTCTGATGGCTCAACATACGAAACATACGATTCTTGGTGTAGTTGAAAACATGGCCTACTTCGAAAACTCAAATGGTGAAAAGAACTATTTATTCGGTCAAGGTGGCGCAGAAAAATTAGCAGATGAGCTTCAGACAAGTATTCTCGCTCAAGTTCCATTTGCGCAACCTGAGGAAAATACAGGTTCTTCCGTTTATGATGAAGACTCCATTATCGGTGAGGTATTTGCCCACCTTGCAGAAGATATGATGTATCAATAAAGAGAAACTTTCATCAGTAGGCGCTTTTCTTCATCCCCTACTGAAGATTAGTCTTCCCCAATTAGGCTTTTACAGGCCGTTATTCTCCTGCCAAAGAGCATGATAAAACACAAAAATCCTTGTCTCGCTTTTATACGAGCCAAGGATTTTTTATGGAGCCATGTTCAAATTTGAAACACTCCCCTATATGTAATTCAATAGCCCGCTTTTTTTAAAACCTGCATAAAATAAAAACGGTACGTATTTTTAACGAAAGAATCTAAAGGCAGCCCAACATTTAATTGATACTTTGTAAAAATAAAATAAAAACGCTTATCCCATTTTAATCGTAATAACTCCCCAGCATCGTTACCGTATTTCTCCGTAAATTCCTCAATTAAAGGTTCAATCATATAGTAGCAATAATCTTTTAAGTTTGCGAGAGCCTCTATATCTTTCTCCTTTTGAAAACGTGTAATCCAATCTTCTAATTGTTCGTTCATGTTAAAATCCATCTCTCTTTATTGAGTTTCTTCCTATTGTATTATAACGCTTTTTATAAGTTTTAGCTCCTCTTGTGCTATCATTAACTATGCTAATTTATGAGCCGTTTATTATATTCAATCCACTTTTCCATTTCTCTCTCCACGGCTCGATTTTGCCATTCAAACCAAAAACCAGAACATTCACTACAGTGACTGTCTACCCCATTTTTATTATGCATATCTTTTCGAGTAAATACAGTTTTTTTTCGACAGCTGTAGCAGTAAACTTCTTTCTCTTTATCAAATTCCATCACTATCAACTCCAACATTTTTACACATATTCCTTTCCGTTTTTTATATAAATTATTCTAAAACAGGGAAAACGGCATAAAATCGTATCGTCCTTCGAGTTGGCTCTAGCTGTTCACAACCTTGTATACAATGACTCTAACTATGATATAAGGATGAACTTTATAAACTAGTAGGGGTTTTAACATTTTTTGGACGCATCTACAAGTACGGTAATTTATATTCAAATTTGTTTTAAACACTTTTCCTATAAGGGACACAAACATGCTGATTAACAAAAAGAACCACATACGTACGGTAAGTACGTATGTGGTTCTTCCACTAGTGCAAATGAAGTTATAATGTGTATTTAACGAATAAATACCTCTAGTCCATTAATAAGTAGTAATAAAAACTTATAATTTGCTGCTAGTTGGTCGTCCTAACTAAGGTTTGGAAAGTAATGTCTTGATATTTTAGTGTACGAAAGTTGAGTAAATATTTATTTGTTTTTTCTGCCATATAGCCATAATGAGATAAGCGTAAAAACAATAATAGAAGCAATAATATAAATTACACTATGCATAGGGGAAAAAATCATATCGTTCCATTCATAATGGACACCAAATTGAATTTCATAAGTATTTCCTGCTTCAGGTGCTCCTTCAAAAACTTTATCAAGGGAATCACGCATCAAAGCTTCTCTAAACAAAACTGTTGTATGACTAATCGGGAATACCATGATTATTTTTTGTACAAAATCAGGTACTGCGCCAAGTGGCACATACACTCCGCATAAAAAACCAATAGCGGTACCTACGACTGTATTTAAAGTTGAAAAAGCATTTTGTGTTGAGACTAACAGAGTAAGAAATAGGTTAAAAACACTGCTTAGTGTAACCGCAAGTACAATAATCCCAATGAGTTGAACTATTTTTTCAAACGTAAACCAGGATCCGCCCATGAACACAATAAATAATTGACATGCAATTAACCCAATAAGCGATAAAACAAAGCCAATAAGCAAGGAATTGATAACATAGCTTAATTGAATTTTTGCACGTGCATTAGGAGTTGTTAAAAAATCAGCCATTACTTTTGTCTCTAAGTCCTTTATATAAATACCTAGAGCTGCTAACGTCGTAGTTACAGCAATAATGGAGAGTAAGCCTGCAACCATCCATTCATTCACCATAGTTTTCAATTGATCCGATGCTGGTACTAATTGTTCAATAGCATCTACTTGTGTTTTTTGAATAAAAATCGCATACAGCATGATAACAATAATCACTGATAAGATTGAAAAAAATACAAGCATACGATCACGTCGAAATACTTTATTATGCCTATTAACCAAATTCAACATTGTGTTCATGTTAATGGCACCTCCTCATTGATACGAATAAATACATCGTCCATCGAACCTTTCTTTACTTCAAATGAGCTGATAAAAGTCTGAAGTTCCTTTAAAATATCAAGTGCATGAATGGTAGATTGAACACGCACGCGATACTCGCCATTTTTCTCATCAAAATTAAGATTGTTTTGCGTTAGTAATGATGAACCATCTACACCGTTATTAAAAAAGACAAATAATTCATCATATGTATATTGCTCTTTTAATGTATTTGGTGTACCTTTAGACACGATTTTTCCTTCCTTCATTACTACTATTTCATCTGCTACAGCAGCTTCTTCCATATAATGAGTAGTCAAAAAAATTGTCATATTCGTTTCTTCTTGTAGCTTTTTAATTGCATCCCAAACAAAGACGCGTGTTTGTGGATCAAGGCCTGTTGTGGGTTCATCTAAAAATAAAATAGTTGGTTTATGAATAATTGCTCTTGCAATATCTGCACGTCGCTTTTGACCGCCAGATAATGTCCCATATTTTTTCTTCGCAATATCTTCTAAATGTAAATAGCGATTCACAAATCCCCAGTTTTCTTGTAATTCTTTTTTTGTCAAGTTATATATGTTACCTCGATGTAAGATATTTTCTTTCACTGTTAGACGTGTGTCCAAAATGCTTTGCTGAAAAACAACGCCAATTGCTTTTCGAATTAAATAATTATTTGTTCGACTACCTAGAGTCACACCATTAATTTTTACATATCCTAAAGTTTTTTCCAACAATCTACACAACATTTCAATAGATGTAGAT
Source organism: Lysinibacillus sphaericus (assembly GCF_006864135.1). Classification (GTDB taxonomy): domain Bacteria; phylum Bacillota; class Bacilli; order Bacillales_A; family Planococcaceae; genus Lysinibacillus. The sequence continues at coordinate 209,292 of NZ_SADV01000008.1, forward strand.
TTTCCAGCACCATTTGTCCCTAAAAATGCAAATAATGCACCCTTCTTTACCTCAAACGAAATTCCCTTCACGGCTTCATGTGAACCGTATTTCTTACTTAAATTTTTCACGTCAATTACTAATTCCATTTAACTAACCTCTCTTTCTATTTTGTAATAAGTTATTAATTTCATCTACTTCACGCTTTGTTAGTAGCCATAATAGAATCCAAATAATGATATAGGCGATGGCTTCAATTAAAAAAACAGGCCAGATGGTATGCCATTTTGATAATTCAAACCAAGAGCCGACAAGTCCTGCGACGAAGACACAAATAGTAACAAAACAGAAATGAAGTGTTAATTGGACATTGAAAGACACAATTCCCGTTTCAAATATAAGTGTTGCAATGCCAATTAAAATACCCATAATTGCTGCAGTCAATAGCTCTCTTAATAGATCTTGACCACTAATTAAACTACCTGGGTTAGCAACACTACCCAGTGTTATTATTACATAGGACGTGCTTAATCCAATAAGAAGTCCAATTATCCCATTTTGTAAAATTTTTATTGTTAATTCCTCCCAATACCGAGTGCTTGTTTTAGTTTCTTTAAATAATTTCGACTCACAACAACGGAAATCTCATTTTCTAAAAATAGTTGTGTTGATCCAAGTGGCCCTAATTGTATAGAGGTAATTTTGGAAATATTAACAAGAGTTGATTTATTGACACGCACAAATTTGTCGCCAAGTAATTGTTCCAATTCATAAATTCTCCGCTTTGAGTCAAATTCTTCTTCTTCAGTTTGAAAAAAAACTTTTATACCTTCTGCATAGATACAGTGAATATCATTTGTTTTTAACATGTGAATTTCATTATCCCTATACCCATCAATGACATTAACTTCATTCTTTTTTAATTGTTTCATCAACTGTTCAATTTCAGCGTTATATTCATTTGCATAAATGTGTACTTCTATTTCATCATATTGCTTTTCGATATTTATCTTTATTTTCATCTAGACCTCCATGCCACTATAAATAATAATACCACCTAATTTTCCATAAAATTAAAAATCTAAATGAAATGTATTAAATTAACTACAAGGTGTTTATTTTCTTTAATAAGTTGCATATTTAAGTTTTTGCCTCTTAGACACATCAAGCACTTAACACTTCGAATTGGTGGAATTCCAGTCCAAATTTATTCAACAAATCCTTTTCATGCATCTAAATAGAAGAAAAAACGTTTCAAAAACATTGAGCTTTTGAAACGTCTCAGGTAAATCGAAATTATTTATTATTAAAGTTGAATTTATTTTTTATTCATATATTTTTCTAACTGCTTCTTCTCCCATTCTTTCCCCAAAAACGTGCCACTACTAAATACTGAAATACCATGTGCTACAATTCCGATTCCCCACCCTAGTAAAGTATAAATAAACCATAAGCTTCCCGGTGAAGAGAATAAGTTAATAATTATCAATCCTAAATTAACAATTATATATACAAATAAGTGGATATAAAAACTCTTCAATGCTCGAACCCTCTTTATCGAACGTTCATATGTATACACATTTTCGAAGCTCTTTAACATCCTGTTAACAGGGATTATCCATTTATACACGACTTTATATGGTACGTATATATTTATATATCTCAGAAAGAAGACGATCCTGCGAGCTATTTAAAAAGAAATGATTTCCTGGTAACAAAAACATTTGAAAGGATGAATTTGTAATTTTTTCCCACTCCAAAATACTCTCTTCACTCACTTCTTTATCTCGTGTTCCGCCAAACGCAATGATAGGAATTTTCAGAGACGGCCCTCGTTCATAAACATAGCACTCACATATTTCTAAATCAGCTTTTATCATAGGTAAAGAGAGTTGAACAAGTTCTTGCTCCTCAAAGAACCAATCTGGTGTTCCATTTAGACTCTTCACCCTTTCTAAAAGTTCATTATCTGGTAGAGTATGATAAAAAGTTGAAGATTTCCGTGGTAAATGTGGTGCTCTGTGAGCAGAGACAAATAAACAAACTGGACGAACACCATGACGCTTCTCCAAATGACGGGTGAACTCAAAGGCTATTAATGCGCCCATACTATGTCCAAAAAATACAAAAGGAACATCATCTATAAACGACAAAAATGCTTCTTGGAGTGCATCTAAAAGATTCGGAAGATTAGAAATTGGCTTCTCGAGCAATCGATTCCCTCTACCAGGTAATTGAATACAGCATACCTCAACATCTTCAGGTAAATAGTCACCCCAATCTTTATATGTTAGGGCATTCCCCCCAGCGAAAGGGAAGCAAAAAAGGCGTAGACGTGGTGCCTTTATAGCTTTAAAAGTAACGATCCATGGATTGTACTTAATGAGAGTTAACTGATTCATTTTTAACATTCCCTTCAAACGACCTTGCTTTAACCGAATTGTTTTCTATTTCCAATTGCTCTTCAATATAAGTGGCCATCTCTTCAATTGTACTGGTTTGTAATAACGCCCTTAAAGGGAAATTGATTTGATAAGTTTCTCGGATTTCCTCAATCATTTTCATTGATTGTAAAGAATCTCCTCCAAGTTCATAAAAGCTATCATGTACGCCTATTTTATCCAATGCAAGCAAACTAGACCATATTTCGGCTATTTTTTTTCTACTACAGTCCGAGGTTTTTCGTAACAATTAATTGTTAAGCTCTCTACATCTACATTTCTTATTAGAAGTTGACGATCTACTTTCATATTTGAAGTTAAAGGGAAATTATCAACTTTTATATAATTTTTTGGAATCATATATTCGGGTAATTTTTGAATAAGAAATGTTCGTAAATTTCTACTCTCGACAGTTTCTCCATGGGCCTGTATATAAAAAGCCAAAAGTCTTTTGTTGTTCCTTCGTCAGCCACAGTAACAACTACATCTTTTATCGCAGGATGTTGAAGTAACATATATTCAATTTCACCTATTTCAATACGATATCCATTAATTTTTATTTGAAAGTCTTCTCTACCTATAAATTCAATGTTGCCGTCTGGTAAATACCTACCCAAATCTCCTGTTCGGTATAAACGTTCTTTCGTCTTAGGATGATAGATAAAATTCTCATTTGTTCGGACCTGGTCTTTCCAATATCCAGTAGACAATCCTATACCACCTATATAAATTTGTCCTGTACCCCAATCAGGGCAAGGTTCTAGTGACTCATTTAAGACAAGCATTTTTTGTTTAGAAAGCGCTTTTCCGTAAGGTACACTTTTACTACTAGCTTGCAAATTTTCAATAGGGTAGAAAATAGACCAAATAGAAGCCTCAGTTGCACCTCCTAAACTTATAATTAATTCTGTAGATGAATACGAACGAATAAGTTCTGGCAACGAAACGGCTATCCAATCCCCGCTCAGCATAACTAGTCTAAGATTGTCAGCATATCCATTTTTCTGCGATAAATGATTCATAAACATCTCCATTAAAGCAGGGACTGAATTCCACACTGTAACTTTCTCAATGCTCAAAAGCCATTCCAAATGCTTTGGATTAAACCCGGCATCTGCATCAGGTATGACAATACTAGCACCTGCGGCAAGACTTCCGAATATATCATAGACTGATAGGTCAAAATGTAAGGCTGAAAGTGCAATCACACGATCTTTCTCCGTTACATTAAACTTGCTGTTTATATCAATAATGGTATTTACTGCACCAGAATGAGTAATCATCACTCCTTTTGGATCACCTGTGGAGCCAGAAGTAAATATTACATAGGCTAAATCATCAGGACTTTGAACGAATGGCAACGGTTCGTCAGACCAATCTGACAAAAATTGCTCATTTACTTCGTAAATAGATATCTCTTCTGGTAATTCTATTTGAGATTTCATTCCTGATTGGGTAAGAATAATTTTTACACCTGTAGAACGCAGTAGATATAGAATACGTTCATTCGGAAGTGCCGGATCAATAGGTACGTATGCTGAACCAGATTGTAAAATACCAAGTACACCGACAACTTGTTCCCACCCTTTTTCCATAAAGATAGCTACTAATTGATTAGGTTGAGTTCCTTATTAAACCTATTGGGGAAGATCTTTCTTTCCCTTTAACATCAATTTCTTTTGAGATTTATGAAAACGATATTATATTTACTAATGAAATTAACGATAAATACAGATTATCTGCTTGTAATGAAAATGCTTTACTCCCTAAAAAAATTTGGATATGGAGTTTTCATAAATTATATTAATCTTTTAATTTAAAAAACCTCTTCTTTTTGTAGCTTTTGAGAAGCGTCTGATAGCGTCGTACCAGCAGTATAATCGACAGGTTTATAGACAAAAACAAAAAAAGAGAGCATAAACATTGATTTATGCTCCGCCTATTAAACGATAATTTTATAACTTTTTTTAGTATGCAGTGATATTTTCTTTCTCCATTTTTTTAAAGTTTCTTTTTTTAGATGATATGATATATTTCTCCATAAAAACTTTTCTCGCTTTTCATTCTCCATCCTTTTCTAACTTATTCTCGAAAAAGGAAAAGCACTTCAAATCCTTGATAACAAAGGATCTGAAGCGCTTTTCAGTTGATTCAAACTTATTCTATCTGAACCTATAGACGTCCCAGGAGGACATACCACAACGCTGGTTAATAACTATAATGTTTACCTTGATTTTAAGACCATCCATCACGGTTGAACAATAAAACAGTCTATTTCACCATTTTATTTCTGAATATATTTCCGAGATTTTCTTGCCTTCTATTGTTCCCTTTTCAAGGAGTTCTTCATATCCATTAAATTCTTGAGAATATTGATCTTTAGATCTTGTTAGATAGGATTTACCAGGATTATGACTTATCCAATAATCATCATCTTTATAACTAAAATTCAGTTCATCATTCATTGCGAGATGGCTTATGAATTCTAAGTATTCATTTTCTGTCATATATTTACCTCCTTTTTAATACGCAGGGCCTCCGTTATAACCATTCCAGTCATGTCTATGGGGTACTTTTGGATGTTGCTTTGGATTGCCATGATCTGTATAGTCAATATCCATGTCAGCATTCCCATTTTTATCATAATATCTTCTTTGCTCAACTTTTCCGTTCCAAGCGCCATTTGCAGTTCTGTCACGACTAGTAAGAGGAATTCCAGTCATAGGTAATTTATTTTTATTACTATCTACTGTGTGACAATCTGTTTTAGTCCATTTTTTTTTATGTTCATTATAAGTTCTTTCAGCAAAATAAGCTTCTATGTATTATAAATCCATGTACCTGCTTTGATTACTGCACCACCTACTAAAATGTCTCCAGCAGTAGTAATTACAATTTCCCCAATACCTGGGATCCACCATGTACCTGCAATAGCGCTAGTTATTGCGAATGTAGATATTGGACTCTTTTACGCAAATGTAATTTAAAAGTTAATTCATAATTTTTCAGAACTTATATCACAAAAGCATTTTCTTATTCTCCACCACTTGTAGATTGTGTACGATCATCACGTTCATTTAGCCATTTATAAAATGGCACTGGGCGTTCTCTATTCTCTAAACGATGGCACGCTCTGATTCTGTTAGGTTTATTTCAGTTTCAATAAAACCGAACAGGATCTTAACGTTTTAGAAGTTAGTGGTACAAAAGGTATCGCAGGAGATTTCGGATACAAGGTAACTGGTGTTGTCAAGAATATTACTAAAGAACAACAAGATGATGTACGTTTAGCTGCGGCTCTATTTGATGCAAACGGAAATTTATTAGGAGCGTTAAAAGGTAGTGTTGATGTAGGAATCGCACCTGGTAGTGAAGCTGGTTTCGAATTAAGTTATCCTGATGTACCATCAGAGGTTATAAAAAATATTTCTACAATTGAAGTGAAATCTTATGGTTGGAGTTTTTAATATATATTCATAAGCAATAAAAATATTAGTCACTCAAATGAGTGGCTTTTTATTATTGATGATTTGTCAAATTAAGTGCAACAATTGCTCATTAAAAGCCTCGTTTGCAGTCTTCCAACCAAGACATTTTCTTGGTCGGTTGTTGATATAGTTTAATGATTCTGTTAGTTCTTCTGGTGATACTTCTTCAAAATTTGTTTTCTTAGGGAAGAACTCGCGAAGTAATCCATTCCCATTTTCATTACTTCCGCGCTGCCAAGAAGAATAGGCATCCGCAAAATAAACATCAATTTTCAAGTTATTTTCTAACACTTTATAGCAGCTAAATTCTTTACCTCGGTCTGTTGTGGCTGTTTTTATAGCGCCTTTGGGTAATTTAGTATGAAGTAGACGTACTGCTCTTTCCATTGATTGAGCTGAGCGATCCGGTATCAAAAAGCCAACATACCACCGTGTCATTCGCTCAATAAATGTTGCTACACAACCTTTTGCTTTCCCACGTCC
>NZ_SADV01000009.1 GCF_006864135.1 Lysinibacillus sphaericus
AAATAGATTATTCGGTATTAGCCCCGGTTTCCCGGAGTTATCCCAAACTATAAGGTAGGTTGCCCACGTGTTACTCACCCGTCCGCCGCTAACGTCAAAGGAGCAAGCTCCTTTTCTGTTCGCTCGACTTGCATGTATTAGGCACGCCGCCAGCGTTCGTCCTGAGCCAGGATCAAACTCTCCATAAAAAGAAATTTGATTAGCTCAAATTGTTTTGCTGGCATCATGTTTGATGTCCAAAATTTTGTTTCGTTCACTAACTCATGGTTAGTGAATAAAAACTTTATTGATTACGTTTTGCTTGTTCAGTTTTCAAGGTTCATTTCGCCGCCGTTTTCTCAGTGGCAACTTTTATATAATACCATGTCGTAAACTCTATGTCAACAACTAATTTAGCTGTTTTTTAGTAGTTGTCTTAACGACTTGTATAATACTACACTCTTAATTTAAAAAGGTCAACACTTTTTTCTAAAAAAATCGGTAGCTTTTCATTCCACTGAGAAATTACCTATTTAATATGATTTAGAAAACAAATTAATATTAGACTCACAATCTAGTAAATTTAATGTTTTATTGTTATCTAAAATTCAGTTTAGTTCAATAAGGGGATAAAATTAAAAAGATCTCCACTTATAAAATGTTTAAATAAGAAAGTACATTGTTTTTTAGGGACCAATTGAATTGCGGAAAAAGAAAAGATGTATTTTCTGATGCAAACTATAGTTTTGATACTTTACAAGAAGCATATGAAGAATGAGGATAAGCTCTTATGACATTTGGATTCAACTTCCTGACACAATCAAATGCTGCAATCACGATATTACCACTCCTATATGAGTCATAAGAAAATCATTTTTACATTTCCTTATTAAGCTTATGAGGGCTTTAGTGCTAGGGTTTTAAAAATAATAAAACTTATTTATAAATAAATAAGAGCATGCTTGATCGATTTTTTCAAAACATGCTCTATGCTCCTAAATCAAGGTTACTATCATAAATTTAATTAGACCTAATGATTAAAGCTACAACGGGCTACTCGCTTTCTATGGAAAGCTTCGCTCTGCGACAAGAGCACGAAGTAACTCTCCGCTACAATCAACTAAAATGGGGATTCAAGCAAAATATCGACAAAAAAATCCTTTTACCGATCTACCTTCTTAAATTCAACATACCTAATATTTATTATTCTCCTTTAATATTGTGCAGTAAAAAGCTTGTCGCCATTTGGAACTGTAAATCATTTTGACGGTCCTCTTTATATTTTTTCAACGTTTCGTTTAAGCTGTTAAAGAAGGTAGTGTCCAAATTAAAATTATCTTCTGCCTTTTTCAATTTCTTATCCTCCCGATAAAGTTTAACTGCCTCCTCCGTCGATTCATCCAAGTAACCGTCTAAACGAGCAATTTTAAAGCCTAGCTTTTTCAAAGCATTTTGCGTATAAGCAATTTCTTCACTCATATCGCCCTCTTTAAATTTCCCTGATAATGGATGCATTTGGAAAGCGAATAATTCATTTGGTTCAACCACTAAATTAGCCTCAATACCTTGCCCATGAATCCATTCGCGCTTTGGCGTCAGCCATTTATTTGTGGACAGTTTAAGCTCTCCACCATTTTTCAGCGACCAAGACTCCTGAACTGTTCCCTTTCCAAAACTCTTGACACCAATAAGGGAGGCACGTCCCCAGCTTTTTAAAGCGCCACTAAGTACTTCACTAGCAGATGCACTGCCCGCATTCTGTAAAACAACAATTGGTATCTTGTACATTGTCTGTAAATACTTTTCATCAAAGCTTTTTGATTCCGTTTTTAATGGTTCCATAGCACCTTCAGCATTTTGCATATAGGCAAACACTTTGCCTTTCTCCAATACTGTGCTCAGTAGCGCTGCGACGCTATGTAAATAACCACCTGGATTATCCCGCACATCAATCACTAACCCTTTTATATCTTTTCGAAGCAATTTACTCGTTTCGGCAACCCACTCATTTGCTGTTTTCTCACCGAAGAGTGCGATTTCCACATAACCTAGCGGAGTATTTTCTACGTTCACTACTTCGCTCGTTACTGTTTTATTAGAAATTGCAGCTCGTTCCATCGTCATTTTAATATGTTTATCTTCACTTGGACGATAGACGACAATAGTTACTTTCGTCCCCTTCTCCCCTTGAATTAAATGCATTAATTCACTCATCTTTTTTCCATCTACCCGAACGCCATCAACTTGTACAATTTCATCGAGAGAGCGCATTCCTGCCTTATCTGCCGGGGACGAACGGACTGGAGATACAACAATAAATTTTCCGTTATTTTCAGATAGCTCAATCCCTATGCCTACTCTTTCCTCGGCTAACATTTGTCGGTGCTGTTCCGCCTCTTCCTTCGAATAATAGGTGCTATAAGGGTCCTTAATAGCATCGGCCATACCACGAAGTGCCCCCTCCACTAAAACATCTTTTTTCGTACTGTATACAGATTTTTCCTCAATTAAATTCAACGCTTCATTAATCGAATCAACCTCTGTAACGACCGGCTCCTTTTTATCCCCTAAATTAAACCAGTCAAAATAAACTCCACTACCTAGCAATAGACTACTAGCAAGTACGCCGACACCAGCCATTATTTTGCGCAAACCTTCCCTCCTCCGTCTCTTCTACTGTATGAAGTTTATTTTTCAAACATACAAGATTAAACTTCAAAATAATTTGTTGAATACTATGATTTTTGTTTCAAGAGTATTCTATTGCAGATCGTGAGTATTTGATTTCTAGCGCACGTACTCTATCGACAATCGCGGGTATTTACCTCCCTAGCGCGGGTACCCATCACGAATCGTGGGCGCTTTATAACCAAATAAAAAATCTGCTTCGTTTCTTTTAAGAAAAGGAGCAGATTCTTTGATTTGATTAGTCTAATGCATCTACATATTTTTTTAACATTTCTACATTCATCGGCCCTTTTATAGCACGTTGAATATATCCATTTGAATCAATAAGATAGGTTGTAGGAATCGTCAATATTTGATAGGCAATGCCGATTGAGTTTTTCGGGTCTTGATCAAGTAAAATAGGAAATGTTAAATCAAAGCTATCTCTAAATGTCATCACAGAATCTATTTTTGCGTCAGCTGTAACATCTCGTTCTTCACTTGTTAAATTGACAGCTATTATTTCTACATTATCTTTTTTAGCATATTGTTCATAATAATTTTGCATATGTGGCATTTCTGCCTTACACGGTGGGCACCATGTTGCCCAAAAGTTTAACACAACTTTTTTTCCACGAAGCTTACTCAAAGTTACATTTTTACCATCCAAACTTGTTAAAGTAAAATCCGGTGGCGTATCTCCATTGCTTAAGCCAATCTTTCGTTCATCCATTTCTTTTCCAAGAGAAGTTGTTTCAATTTCACGATCCTTATCAATCTGCTGTTTAACATATGTACCAATCATCACAGCTACTAATAATACGACGATAAGTAGCCCAATATTTTTTTTCATTCCTTACCTCCCAATAATTTAGTACTTTATTTTGAACCGTATCATTTAGACGTGCCAGCAAAACGCTGAATCACTATACCTAATATAAGTAATATGACGCTCACACTTACTGCCGGTTGCCATAAACCATATGGCTGAAAGAGAGTAACAATCATAAAACCAATCGTATATAAAAATAAAGCACGGTTGATAGCTGTTATTTTCCATAATATGAGGACTGTTAGTGTACTTAGCACAAGTAAAGTTATCACTTCGCTAGTGGTTTGATTATCATTTAGTAACACTACAAGCCATTGATAAATCGATTGCGTTAAAATGATTGCCCAACTACAGGCAGCGACTCCAGTTGCGTCAAACTGAAATTGTTGTCGCTTCCACCAAAGCTGTAACGACGCTACCACTACCCCTAATAAGACACCCATTGTTCCACCATTAAAATAAAGGAGCGAAAATGGTTGAGCGATAACAGCTTTAAAATCAGTGACAATTATGCTAAATTTCCAAACGACAATAAAGGTAAAGACCGCGTCACCATATACCCCCGCCCATTTCTTAGAAAATTGTACCTGTAAAACTAGCCATACAATGAAAAAGGCCACAAGTAAAGCAACAGCTGTTGCTGGTAATGTTAGTGCTCGAATAGAGAACCATTCTGTGTTATTCATCTAATAAATCCTCCAGATAGCTACAGCATAGCATATAATCTTTATATGAACTGTCATTTCACACCGTGTTCAAAAAATCTTCCTGAAACATCAAAGAATAGACTCTTGATAAACAATTCTATTGAAATACCCATATAGGTATTCACACTACAAATATATTACATAAAATGATGGCATACTAGGAAAAAGGCTTCCAAATTATGCATCTGCTAATAAAATAAGTACAGATGAGTATATTTTAAACTTCAAAAATTGAGATGAGCATATTATGTTGCTTTCCCAAACGTTATTCAGACTGCTCCTACCTACATGAACTCAGTTGATGTTCTATCCGTCACTTTGCCTTTTCTATCAATCATTTCTAAGCGCACAATGTGAAGATTCCCCAATATTTTGCGCTGACTGCCAATCTTCCTCAGTTTATTGACATCTTGACTAACAAATCTTTTTGGTAGAAGTGTCGAACATTCGCTTTCATCTTGATGTGTCGATACCCAATCAATATTATAGAAGTTTAATAGAAATATAAAAAAGCTATACATTAGCGTAATCCTAATGTATAGCTTTCAATATTTTTATACTGGAATATATTTCAATGGGTTTACACTACCGACTGCTTGTCCACGCCAAGCGCCAATATGCACTTCGAAGTGTAAGTGCGGTCCTGTTACGCGTCCAGTCATACCCATTGTTGCAATTTGCTGACCTTGGGATACCTCTGAACCAACACTAACATTGAAAGAATTTAAGTGTGCATACACTGTTGTATAAATTTCGCCATTGATAGAATGTGTAATGATAACAACATTACCATACGTGCTAAGTGGTGCAGCATAGGCAACAACACCGTCAGCAGCTGCCCAAATTGGAGTGCCTGTACTATTTGCAAGATCGACTCCGTAGTGGAATTCTGGACCTGCACCAATATTACGCCAGCCATAAGGTGATGTTAAACGACCATTTGTTGGCTTAATCCATGTACCATTCGATTGTGGGGCATCCACTGTTGAAGATCCTGGTCCTGACCCACCACCACTATTGTTTGAATTAGCTGCCTTAGCTGCGGCAGCAGCGGCTGCCTTACGTTTCGCTTCTTGTTGACGAGCAATTTCAGCTAATCGATTTTGTTCATCGATGATTTTTTGTTGTAATTCTGCACTAACCTCAAGGGCCTCAGAATATTCTTTCTCAAGCAATACTTTTTCTGATTTCAGCTTTTCTTGCTCTTTTTCTAATTGATCAATTAATTTATTTTTCTCAGCTTTCTGTCTATCCAATGATGCTTTTAAACGATCAAGCTCAGCTTTTTTATCTTCGAGCTTTTGACGTTTACTTTCTAAGACTTGCTTTTGTTCCTCTAATTTTTGCTTGTCATCTTTTTGATCCTGGATAATTTGTCGATCCGCTTCAAGCAATGCATTGACAGCAGAGAATCGATCGATAAAATCTACGAAGCTATTAGAACTAAGTAACACGTCTAAATAGCTAACAGAGCCACCCGCCTGAATGGCACGGGCACGATCCTCTAACAATAAATCACGCTCTTCAATTTTGTGCAAAAGCTCCGCAATAGAATCTTCTAATGTTTTTATTTCTGCATTTGTAGATTGGATTTCCGCCCTCACATTTTTGATATTGCCATTTGTTTTATCAATTTCAGCATTTAATGATTGAATTTGATCTAATAATTTTTGTTGCTTGTTTTCATTTGCATTAATAGCATTTGTTTTATTATTGATGGATGAATTTAAGCCATCTTTCTTTGATTCAATTTGTTTTTTTTCATCTTTTAAATCCGATAAACTAGTTGCATACGCTGATGGAGTTTGGATAAAAAGAAATAATGCAGATGCTGCAGCAAGTGTTTTCAATGAGTTTTTCGCCATACTTTTCACCGGTTGAACTCCTTTTCGACTATTATTTTGGTTGATTGTCATTCCGGCTAACACAACTTGTGGAGCCTAACGAAAGCTAGATTTTTAAAAACTTACGTACGGACATGAAACTTCCCCAAATACCAATTAGTACACCAATGAGTAATAGTAGACCGCTTACTTGGTACACAAGAGGTGAGAAATCAAGTACTTGAACAAGTTCGCCTTTTAATCGGGGCGCAATAATTCTATATATATTGTGGTAAAGGGTTGCGATGACCGCAATCGGAATAATAGAACCTAAAATTCCGAGCCACATTCCTTCTAATAAAAATGGGATACGCACGAACGAATTCGTTGCTCCAACAAGTTTCATAATTTCTATTTCATCACGACGTGCAATAATAGTAATTCGAATCGTGTTAGAAATTAAGAAAATTGCTGTAAACAATAATCCACAAATAAGTACTATCCCTACGTTGCGGCTAATATTTAAGAAATTAAATAGTTTTTCTACTTTGCCTTCACCATACATAACGTCATATGTATACTCAAATTTATCAATTTTTTTAGCAACAGTAGCTGTTTGTTGAGGATTTGAAGCCTTCACATAAATAACATTACGTAATGGATTACTTTGCTCAAATAGTTTAAAATCGTCCCCAAAATCTTTTACTAATTTCGTTAATTCATTTTCCTTTGTCGAATAAGTCATCTCGGCGACATCTGGCAATTTCTTTATTTTTTCCATGAGCGCTTTTTCACCAGTTTTATCTGCTGTTTCATCAATTAACACTTTAATTTCAACATCGTTCTCTAAATCAGATGCTACTTTATTTAAGTTCATCATAATAAGCGCGAATACGCCTACTAATATTAATGTAACTGTAACTGCACTAACTGAGGCAATAGTCATCCAGCTATTACGACCAAGAGACTTTACACTTTCTCGGAAGTGGCGTTTTACTGTATTAAATTTCATAGCCGTAGTCACCTCCGTGCTCATCACGGACAATCATTCCGCCTTCAATTGCAATTACTCGACGACGAATCGTATTTACGATTTCACGGTTATGGGTTGCCATCACAATAGTTGTACCTCTTGCATTAATTTCTTCGAATAAATTCATAATGTCCCATGATGTCTCAGGGTCAAGATTTCCAGTAGGCTCATCTGCAATAACGACCTTTGGCACATTCACAATAGATCGTGCAATCGAAACGCGCTGCTGTTCGCCACCTGAAAGCTCATTAGGGAACATTCTTGCCTTTTGCTTTAGCCCCACGAGCTCTAAAACTTCCATTACCCGACGGCGAATTTCTATTGGGTCTTCCTCAATTACCTCTAGTGCAAACGCTACATTTTCATAAACATTCAAACGAGGTAGCAGTTTGAAGTCTTGGAAAACGACACCAATTTGACGGCGTAAAAATGGTACCTTTTTATTTTTCAATTCTGCTAAATTTATGCCATTAACAGTGATTTCTCCAGAAGTAGCTTTTTCCTCGCGGTACATTAATTTAATAAATGTAGATTTACCTGCACCACTTGGACCTACAACATAGACAAATTCACCCTGCTTTATGTTAACAGAAATCCCATTTGTCGCAACAACGCCATTTGGATACTTCTTTGTCACATTCTTCATTTCTATCATATTTAAACCACCTAAATCTCTTACCATGTAAGAGGTATTTCATTCTCTATTATAGCACTCTATTTCTCCCTTTATTATTACAGTTTCATTTCATTCCGTGGTAGTTCCTGCTATTTCGTTATTTCATTGCCACAAAACTAACATAAACTCGACATACAAGAAAGCAGAAATCGAGCCCAATAGTGGAAAGTCGATTTCTGCTTTTCTTATGTTTTCAAACAGCAAAAAAGCATTCAGTTATGCTGTTATGCTTAGCCTGAATGCTTTTTATTAGTTAAATATGCTGCTCGTCAGTTGTTGTATAGCGTACTAAAACTGCACCTGTTTTAGACTCACCTTCAATAAATAAACGATTAGCATTCTCTATTTCTTTATCAAAACGTACTACTTTTGATAAAAATTGATCCTGTGATTCAATTTTTGAAGCGTCTTGAATACCAACATCTACTTTACCAAAATTCGTAACAATTTTACCGCTTAACGATATTGTACGTGGCACATACAATTCAACAGCTCCTGCGACTGTTTGTGCTTTGATTTTCGATGAATTAGTTGAGCAAGTAGTGACAACAACATGTCCATTAACCGATTTTGCTGCAACTTCATCCAATGCACCATCTAAATAGACACGGCCATTCAATGTTTCAGCCTCTAAATCTTTACCACGAACATTTGTTAATTCAATGGAACCATTTGACGAATCTACTTCTGCCTTTCCAAAGTTAAACTTAGAGCCTTTAATCGCACCGTTTAATGTTTTTACTTTTAATTGCTCGAAATCCGTATCTTGTAAAGTAACACTACCGTTCATTAAACGTACTGATAATTTTTCTAATTTATCCTTTGGAACAAGTACTTTAACATTTACTTGAACAAGCTTAAGTTGACTTAAAATTCGTAATGAATCCCCATCTTCCTTGACAACGAATTGCTCTAGGAAGTTAGCGCGCGTTTCTTCTTCACTATCATTAACAAGAGGTGCCTTTACTTTGCAAATGACTTGGAAGCTATCTCCTTCAGCAGTTTCTAATGAAAAATTGCCATTCGGTAATTCAGCAATTATTTTGTCTACACGTTCAGCTGAAACTTCTTCCGTATGTGTAAACTCGAATTTATCACCAAATGGAGAAGTTACATCAAATTCTTTAACCTTTTTTACTGCCGTATTCATCATATCCATAAAGAGGGAACCAATTTGTGATAAATCTTTACGGAAATCTCGCATTTCTTCTTGGAAATATTTAGAGAAATCTTCGTCTTTTGGCGATTGTTGTTCGTTTTGACTCTCATCTTTAAATACTGACTCTTTTTCTGTTGAGGAATACTGGTCCTCATTTACCACATCATTCATAACATTTTGAGTGGACTTGCTAGGTTGCTCTAATGCTTCTAATAATGTAATCGCCTCTTGCGCTGAAATTGTTCCTTTTTCCACAAGTTCTAAAATTCGTTGACGTTCATTTTGCATAATAAAAATAGCCTCCCTCAGTTCGTTATATTATTTATACGATTCATTTTGTGAAAAGTTTCACCAAAAAACGAAAAATTGGGAATATATCTTATTTTAGGCTCATTACCATAACGTTTGGTTGATTTCCGTTCCGGCTGGGTGCTTTGTTGCTGCCGCTACGTTAGCACTACGCTTTCGCACAGAGCAAAGCTTCCTAGGGGCGTCCGATGAGCCGCTTCACTCGCAAAGCTCGCTCCAGGGTCTCGGGCCAACACGATGTTGGTCACGAAGGCGTTATCACAGGATGTGATGCTTTTAGCCTTCGTTCCTCTATTGCTGATCCCCGAGGATTCGCCCAGCCTCCACTCCAATCAACTTATTCACATGACATACGTTTTAATAGAATGTCATCCAACTTTTAAAGTTTATCGATTAACTTTCACGTTTTATCACCCAACTTTTAATTTTTATCGACATCCGCCTTCGCAGTATGCCCCTTATCGTAAAAAAGTTCGCAAATCTCCTTAGGAAATTTGCGAAATTTTTGGGACTTTATTGAGAAGCCTTTGTTAAAACAGCTTCCATACGCATACGATCTCTTGTTAATATCGGTTTTAAATATTTCCCAGTATAAGAGCCACTGACTTCAGCGACCTCTTCTGGTGTACCTGTCGCAACAATAGTACCACCTTTATCTCCACCTTCTGGTCCTAAATCGATAATGTAGTCTGCTGTTTTGATGACATCTAAATTATGTTCGATTACTAGCACGGAATCGCCATTTTCTACAAGACGCTGTAAAACAACGAGTAAACGTGCAATATCATGCGCATGTAAGCCCGTTGTCGGCTCATCTAAAATATAGAATGATTTACCAGTTGAACGACGGTGTAATTCAGAGGCTAACTTCACACGCTGTGCCTCACCACCGGATAGAGTTGTAGCAGGTTGTCCTAATTTCATATAGCCTAATCCTACATCCACGATCGTTTGTAGCTTACGCTGGATTTTCGGAATATTTTCGAAGAATACTACTGCATTTTCAATCGTCATATCTAAAATATCTGCAATGCTCTTATCTTTATATTTCACTTCAAGCGTTTCACGGTTATAACGCTTCCCATGACAGACTTCACACGGCACGTAAACATCTGGTAGGAAATGCATTTCAATTTTTATAATACCATCACCACGACAAGCCTCACAGCGGCCTCCCTTAACGTTGAAGCTAAAGCGACCTTTTTTATAGCCACGTACCTTTGCTTCATTTGTTGTGGCAAAAACATCTCGAATATCATCAAAAACGCCTGTATACGTAGCTGGATTAGAGCGAGGTGTACGACCGATTGGTGATTGGTCAATATCAATTACCTTTTCGAGCTCTTCCATTCCCGTTACTTCTTTATGTTCTCCTGGCTTCACTTTTGAACGATTAAGCTTTTGAGCTAATGACTTATATAAAATTTCATTAATAAGCGTTGATTTACCTGACCCTGAAACACCTGTCACTGCAACAAATAAACCAAGTGGTATATCAACCTTCACATTTTGAAGATTATTTTCCTTAGCACCTTTAATCGATAATTTGCGCCCATTCGGTTTGCGTCGCTCAATCGGTAGTGGAATAAACTTCTTGCCACTTAAGTATTGCCCTGTTAATGACTTTTCATTTTCCATTACCTCCTGTGGTGTCCCGGCCGCTACAATTTGACCACCATGCACACCTGCACCAGGACCAACATCAATGAGATAATCAGCCGCCAGCATTGTATCTTCATCGTGTTCAACAACAATAAGCGTATTGCCTATATCACGCATATTTTGCAATGTACTGATAAGACGGTCATTATCACGTTGATGCAAGCCGATGGATGGCTCATCTAAAATATAGAGTACGCCCGTTAAACGCGAACCGATTTGTGTCGCAAGGCGAATTCGTTGCGCTTCTCCCCCTGAAAGTGTTCCTGCCGCTCGACTTAACGTTAAATAATCTAACCCTACATTGACAAGGAAGCCAAGTCGCTCTTCAATTTCGCGTAAAACAAGTCGAGCAATTTTCATATCCTTTTCTGATAAATCTAGCTCTTTGAAAAATGTATCAGCTTCTTGAATCGAATACTGTGTAACTTCACCAATATGTTTATCTGCTAATTTTACAGCTAATGTTTCAGGCTTTAAGCGATAACCTTTACAAGATGGACATGCTTGCTGCGCCATATATTTTTCCATTTGTTCACGCACGTAGTCAGACGTTGTCTCTTTAAAACGGCGCTCCACATTACGGACAACACCTTCGAATTCAATCATTTGATCTCGCACATTGCCAAACTCATTTTCATAATGGAAGTGGATTTTATCTTTACCAGAACCATATAAAATTTTATCCATCTTTTCTTTCGGAAGATCCTTTACTGGGACGTCCATTGGAATATCATAATGATCGCACACAGCCTTTAATAATTGTGGATAGTATTGAGAGCTTGTTGGTTCCCACGGTGCTATAGCATGCTCTAATAAACTACGGTCCCAATCAGGCACTACTAAATCAAGATCTACCTCTTGTGTTGAGCCTAAACCATCACAGCTTGGACAAGCTCCAAACGGACTATTAAATGAAAACATGCGAGGCTCTAGCTCCCCGATTGAAAATCCACATAAAGGACAAGCATGATGCTCACTAAATAATAATTCCTCATGTTCCATCACATCGACAAGTACACGCCCATCTGCCAAACGTAATGCTGTCTCTAAAGAATCACTAAGACGTGCCGCGACACCTTCCTTCATCACAACACGATCGATGACTACTTCTATTGAGTGCTTTTTGTTTTTATCAAGTTCAATTGCATCATCTAAATCACGTAGCTCACCGTCGATACGTACCCGAACAAAGCCTTGCTTTTTTAAATCTTCCAGTAGCTTTACGTGCGTTCCCTTACGCCCTGATACCATCGGAGCAAGCAACTGCATTTTCGTTCTTTCTGGATAAGTTAATAAACGATCGACCATTTGCTCAATCGTTTGGGACGTAATTTCAATACCATGATTAGGGCAAATAGGTTTACCGATGCGCGCAAATAGCAAACGTAAATAATCATAGATTTCCGTTACTGTCCCAACTGTTGAACGTGGGTTACGGCTCGTCGTTTTTTGATCGATTGAAATAGCAGGAGATAATCCCTCTATTGCATCGACATCTGGTTTATCCATTTGACCAAGGAATTGACGGGCATAAGCTGAAAGGGATTCAACATAACGACGTTGGCCCTCGGCATAAATCGTATCGAACGCTAATGATGATTTCCCTGAGCCCGATAACCCTGTTAACACGACTAATTGATCGCGTGGAATTGTGACATTGATATTTTTTAAATTATGAGCTCGTGCACCTTGCACGACAATTTCAGTATTTTTCACAAGCCATTCACCCTTCTACCTTCAATTCAAATATTGTATCGCGCAGCTCAGCAGCACGTTCGAAATCGAGTGCTTTTGCCGCTTCCTTCATTTCTACTTCCAGAGTTGCAAGTAATTGCTCTCTTTCCGCCTTCGTCAGCTTCTTACCTTTTGTTGCCTTCGTTACATAAGACTCTTCTTCCTCTGCCACCTGTGTCGCACGAATAACATCAGGAATTTTCTTAACAATCGTTTTCGGTGTAATGCCATGCTCTTCGTTATATGCCATTTGCAGTTTTCGACGACGCTTCGTTTCCTCAATCGCCTTTTTCATCGAATCCGTCATATTATCTGCGTACATAATGACATGACCATTGGCATTACGTGCAGCACGTCCAATTGTTTGAATAAGTGAGCGCTCTGAACGTAAAAATCCTTCCTTGTCAGCATCTAAAATCGCCACAAGCGAAACCTCAGGAATATCTAGCCCTTCTCGCAATAAGTTAATACCGATTAGAACATCATAAGTACCTTTGCGAAGCTCGCGAATAATTTCAATTCGCTCTAACGTCTTAATCTCGGAATGCAAGTACTCAACCTTCAAGCCCATTTCCTTCAAATAAGCCGATAAATCCTCTGACATTTTTTTCGTCAATGTTGTTACAAGCACTCGTTCATTACGAGCAATACGACCTTGAATCTCATCTATTAAATCATCTATTTGCCCTTCAATAGGACGTACGTCAATTTGTGGATCAAGTAGCCCTGTTGGTCGAATAATTTGCTGCACCATTTCAGGAGAATGCTCAAGCTCATATGGGCCAGGTGTTGCTGATACATAAATAGCTTGATGTATATGTTTCTCATATTCTTCAAAACGTAAAGGGCGGTTATCTAGTGCTGATGGCAAACGGAATCCATGCTCAACTAGCACACCTTTACGTGCTTGGTCACCGTTATACATCCCTCGAACTTGTGGTAACGTAACGTGACTTTCATCGACAACAAGTAAAAAATCCTCAGGGAAATAGTCGAGTAGCGTATATGGAGTTGCCCCCGCTTCACGCAATGTTAAATGACGCGAGTAGTTTTCGATACCTGAGCAAAAGCCCATTTCACGCATCATTTCTAAATCGTAGCGAGTGCGTTGCTCTAAACGCTGTGCCTCTAACAATTTATCCTCTGCACGTAAAAGAGTTAAACGCTCCTCCAACTCTTTTTCAATATTTTCAATGGCCTTTAGCATTTTTTCTTCTCGTGTAACGAAGTGGGATGCTGGGAAAATAGCTACATGATCACGGTCCGCTAATATTTCACCAGTTAACGCATCCACCTCACGAATTCGATCGATCTCGTCCCCAAAAAACTCCACGCGAATACAATGCTCATCACGAGATGCAGGGAATATTTCCACTACATCTCCACGCACCCGAAACGTCCCACGTGTAAAACTCACATCATTACGCTCGTACTGTACATCGACCAATTTTCGAAGCAACTGATTACGTTCAATTTCCATTCCAGTCCGCACCGATACGACCATTTCACGATATTCTTCTGGAGAACCTAGACCATATATACAGGACACGGATGCTATAATAATGACATCATCACGCTCGAATAATGAAGATGTTGCAGAGTGACGCAACTTATCAATTTCATCATTAATGCTTGAATCTTTCTCGATATAAGTATCCGTCTGCGGTACATATGCCTCTGGCTGAAAGTAATCATAGTAGCTGACAAAGTATTCAACTGCATTATTAGGGAAGAACTCTTTAAACTCACTATATAATTGACCTGCTAATGTTTTATTGTGTGCCATAATAAGTGTCGGTTTTTTTACCTGTTTAATGACATTAGAAATCGTAAACGTTTTTCCTGTTCCTGTTGCACCGAGCAACGTTTGATGACGTTTACCTGCACGTACACCCTCCACTAATTCCGCAATTGCCTGTGGTTGATCTCCACCAGGCGTATATGGCGCTTGTAAATCAAATGTTTGCATACATGTCCCCGTCCTTTCCTACCAATTTGATACATATATTTTAGCATAGCATTATTTAAATTTCGAACATTTAACGAACGAATGTTTGTAAAAAATTTTCCGTTTACTCTATTTAAGGTAATTACGATAGAACGTATGTACTAATTACAACCTATCTATCAATAGATTACCCTTCCCAAATGTTAGCTAATCGAGATGGAAAAATGTAAATGCATTACCTTAGAGGGAATCTCGGGTTATTACCGGTAAATCTGATCAGCTGGCACAAAAATAGCAAAAAAATCCCGCTCCCCAATAAGTGGAGAGCGGGCTCGTCATATTATTCACTTGCATCTTGGTGTAAGGTTATTAGTTCGGCTGCGTATAGATGAAATGCATTTTCATCTTTGTCATCGAGTGCTCTATCTATCAGAACCATGAGCTGCTCTTCACGATGCATACGCTGGATATGATTTAAAAATAAATCTAAATAAATCTCGTTTAATAATTTCTCTGCCTCATCAACTTTCTTTGACTGACCAACGGCTTTTAGAAAATCTGTATACGAATAATATTTATCCAACGATCTCACCTCGATCCTTTTCTAAATTATAAGAAAATTGAAGTTAAAATGCAATGCTTAAGAACTGAAAATCACTTCGATTTACTATTAATCTCGTGCAATTTCAAGCAATTTCTCTATACAATCGCTTGAAATATCAACGGTTTTCTCCTTTTGTCTATACTTTCAGAAATCAATTTTATGCTCTACACTTCAATAACAAATAGAAAAGGGAGGTTTACATAGATGTCAGCAAACTACATCAATGGGTATTTAATGTCTTTCAACACCTATTTACTTCAGCCAATGCAGTATGATTCTAAAATTTTCACACGGGTCATTGATAAGCATAATGAGCTTATCGTCACTAGGAAACCAATGCATATATTACGAAAATCTTGTATCTCACTCGGAACAACCTATGAAGCAGCAAGACATTCCGCCAAACGCTTTTTCGGCAATCAACATAAGCTTCCAATCGTTGTTGCTTATGATTATGGTTATCCTTGTATTTTTCTACCAACGTATTCTCCAAACTCTATCCACAATATTTGGATTGGACTTCACGCCATTTCAAATATTGTAGCGAGTAAAACGGGCTGTATCGTTACATTGAAAAATGATAAACAGATTGAGCTACCTATTCAATATGCTTCAATCAGCAAGCAATTTGTCAATGCATCGATGCTCTATAAACATTACATGAATGAACGCAAGGAGATTAGCCAAGACGCTCCGTATCATCCACCTTTTTAACTTCTTTCAGCACATGTCTTGTGACCGAAAGCGTAGCGACAGGTACAGAAGTCTCTTACCCCTATAGGTGTGAGATGAATACGGTTTTAAGTCACTTATCAGCGGGTGTTCCAACATCCGCTGATAGAAGTTAAGCCTCTCGGCGGATATCACGGAAACGACAAGGAGTTCTTTGTGATAAATACAAATCCGATTCCGGACGCAATTATGCCGAGGCACAATTGATTTAGAAACTAAAAAACCCCTCAAAGCACAATTACATTGTGTCTCTGAGAGGCTTTCATTAGCCAATTTTTGAACGTAAATATGCATTAATGAATGGATCTACATCACCATCCATCACCGCTCCTACATTACCTGTTTCTTCATTTGTACGATGATCTTTCACCATTGAATATGGATGGAATACATAGGAACGAATTTGTGAGCCCCAGCCGATTTCCTTCTGTTCACCACGGATTTCATCTAGCTGTGCCTGCTGCTTATCGATCTCTAATTGATAAAGTTTCCCTTTTAACATTGTCATTGCTTTTTCACGGTTTTTAATTTGTGAACGTTCTGCCTGACATTGTACGACAGTACCAGTTGGAATGTGCGTAATACGAACAGCTGAATCTGTCGTATTAATATGCTGACCACCTGCACCTGTTGCACGATACGTATCAATTTTTAAATCCTCTGTACGAATATCAATTTCAATATTGTCATCGAATTCAGGCATAACATCACAAGAAACGAACGATGTATGACGACGACCAGAAGAGTCAAACGGTGAAATACGTACTAAACGATGGACACCTTTTTCTGCTTGCAAATAGCCATAAGCATTATGACCCTTAATGGACAATGTTACAGATTTAATCCCTGCTTCATCGCCTGGAAGATAATCAACTGTTTCGACTTTAAAGCCACGTTTTTCCGCCCAGCGTGTGTACATACGAAGCAGCATCGAGCCCCAATCCTGAGATTCCGTACCACCTGCTCCTGGATGCAGCTCTAAAATTGCATTATTTTGATCGTATGGACCGCTTAATAGTAATTGCAGCTCAAAATCGCCCATTTTTTGCTGGAATTCTACTAATTCATTGCCTAGCTCCTCCTGCAATTCTTCATCAGGCTCTTCGCGCAATAGCTCTAACGTCATATCTAGGTTCTCATATGTTTCTAATAGATCTTTATACTCATTAACAGTTGCCTTTAAGCCATTACTCTCATTAATGATTACCTGTGCCCCTTGCTGATCATCCCAGAAACCTGGCTCAAGCATCATTTCATCTAATTCTTGAATGCGTGCCTCTTTGTTTTCTAAGTCAAAGAGACCCCCTAAAATCCGCCAATTTTTTGGCTGAAGTGTCTAACGCGTTACGTACATCTGCTAATTCAATCATTGTTAAATCCTCCGAACATTATTTATGGGGCAAACTTTTAAAATACTGATACTTCATTTTTAAAGCCCCGGTCTCTTTATTATAACGTTTTTACAGCGGAAAACATACTTTTTTACAACCTCAGCATTCGTTTCAGTCTTTTTCAGCTTCATCCTTAAAGATAACATCGTGTGCCATACGTTGAAATACTTTACCTTGATCATATTGAACTAATAAATTCTTTGTTCGTTTTTCCAGTTTATATTTTAGTAGAAAAGCTCTTTGAATTCTGTTTTCAAATGATCTAACACTTAGATCCACATTAGTTTCATAGCCGTTCATAAAAATTACTTTTGTATTCTTTTTATCGATAGCTAGATAGTCCTGGATATGATGAACAGCAAACCATTTACAGTCACGTCGTAAATAAGACTTACTTGGAAACCATACAATATTACTTTGTTCATGAACAACTATTGGATTTTTATTCAACTTTCCAAGTATCATTCTTGATCCATCGAAAGCCCCTCTTAAGCTAGAACCGAAATAACGTAGATTATAATCCATTAATTTTGTCGGCGCTAATTTTGATATATATTCGCGATCCCTTTCTATTACACGTGTACCCAAGTTACCATTGGCATCATATTCCGGTATATACAGCATCGTTTTACTACTCATAATGTCATCACTATGCATGTCAATCCTCCTCAAAATTGTATGTTTTTCTAGTAAAAAGGAGTATACTAATAAATATATTGGTAAACTCCAATGTTTCCTCGAGGATTATATATATCCATAAATCCCCCCTTTATTTAAAAACAGACTCAATACCCAAAACTTTTCAACTATTCACACATTCATAATAAATCACAAGAAAGTTATAAACATTACCCTTTTCATTGAACTATTTACCTATTGTTGTAGTATCATATACCTCTTTTTGAATTTTCTAATATTCCTACTCATTTAAACGCTGCTTGAAAAAACCTCCTACTTACTAACTTGCGGTTGTTCGCACATTCGCTTTAGTCTTAGCTAGCAGCAGGCGGATCGTGAAAATATCCTAAAACATCGAAAAAAAGACCATTTTAACATACAGTTAAAATGATCTTTTTCGAATATTATTGAGCTGCACCATGGCAGTTTTTAAATTTCTTACCGCTTCCGCATGGACATAAATCATTACGTCCGACATTTTCAGCTTTACGGACAGGTTGCTTTTTCGGAGCTGAGCCACCATCCTCTTTCGGATTAACAGCTTGACCTTTTGCAACTTCTTCACGCTCTAAATTATTATGGATTTCTGCCTTCATCGCATATTTTGCTACATCTTCGCGAATGGAAGCGACCATATCCTCAAACATAGCAAAGCCCTCTTGTTGATACTCACGAAGTGGATCATTTTGACCATATGCACGAAGATGGATACCTTGACGTAGCTGATCCATTGCATCAATATGATCAATCCACTTTGTATCAATTGAGCGAAGTAAGATTACCTTTTCAAATTCACGCATACGTTCTGGTGTAAGCTGTTCTTCTTTTTCATTATAACGCGTTTGGACAGCGTTAGAAATTAGCTGGTTAATCTCTTCTGCGGATTTACCTTGGAAATCTTCCACCTTTAGATCGCCTTCATCTAATAGATTTGCTGCGACAAAGTCATCAATTGCTTTTAAATGCCAATCTTTTTGCTCACCTTGCGTATACAATGCGACAATGTTGTCGATCGTTTCTTGAATCATAGACTCTACAAGCACACGCATATTTTCTGTTTCTAATACGTCGTAACGCTCTTTATAAATAATCTCACGTTGCTGACGTAACACATCATCATATTGTAATAAGCGTTTACGAGCATCGAAGTTATTACCTTCAACACGTTTTTGAGCTGATTCTACTGCTCTTGAAACAACTTTAGATTGTAATGGCTGTGAATCATCCATCCCTAATTTCATCATCATGTTCTTCATATTATCGGAGCCAAAACGACGCATTAATTCATCTTCTAGTGATAGATAGAATTGAGTAATACCTGGGTTCCCTTGACGACCAGAACGACCACGCAGCTGATTATCGATACGACGAGATTCATGACGCTCCGTACCAATTACCGCTAAACCACCAAGCTCCATTACACCTTCTCCAGGCTTAATGTCTGTACCACGACCAGCCATGTTTGTTGCAATTGTTACTGCACCTTTTGTACCTGCATTCGCAATAATCTCGGCTTCACGCTCATGGTTTTTCGCGTTTAAGACGTTATGTGGGATTTTATGTTTATCCAATAAATTCGAAATTATTTCAGATGTTTCAATTGCGACCGTACCAACAAGAACTGGTTGTCCAGCTTTATGGCGCTCTGCAATATCTGCCGCCACCGCTTTATATTTCCCTTCCATCGAAGCAAAAATTAAGTCCGGACGGTCATCACGAGCAATCGGCTTATTCGTAGGAATCGCGACAACACTCATATTATAAATATTACGGAATTCCTCTTCCTCTGTTTTCGCAGTACCTGTCATACCCGAAAGCTTTTGATACATACGGAAGTAGTTTTGGAACGTAATTGTTGCCATCGTCATCGATTCATTTTGAATCTCTACGCCTTCTTTGGCCTCGATTGCCTGATGTAGTCCATCTGAGTAACGGCGACCTTTCATTAAACGACCTGTAAAGCCGTCAACAATAATGATTTCGCCCTCTTGTACAACATAATCAACATCATTATGCATACTTACATGTGCCTTTAACGATTGGTTAATCGCATGGTTTAAACGCACATGTGTTAAATCAAATAGATTATCAATGCCAAATGCTTTCTCTGCTTTTTCAACACCAGCATCTGTTAACGTAACACCTTTTGTCGACTCTTCGTATGTGTAATCTGTTTCTGCACTTAACATACGAACAAATGCATTCGACTGTTTATATAGCTGCGCCGATTTCCCAGCCTGACCCGAAATAATTAATGGCGTACGCGCTTCATCAATTAAAATCGAGTCAACCTCATCGATTACTGCAAAATGTAGCGGACGTTGTACACGCTCTTCTTTATAAAGCACCATATTATCACGTAAATAGTCAAAGCCCAACTCATTGTTTGTACTATACGTAATATCAGCTTCATAGGCTGCACGTTTTTCTTCTTTTGATAGGCTGTTCAAGTTTAAACCAACCGTTAAGCCTAAGAAATTATACAAATGCCCCATTTCTTCAGCATCACGACTCGCTAAATATTCATTGACTGTCACAACATGTACACCTTTACCAGTAATGGCATTTAGGTAAACAGCCATTGTAGCCGTTAACGTTTTACCTTCACCGGTTTTCATTTCCGCAATATTACCTTCATCTAATGACGCAGCACCCATAATTTGCACACGGAATGGGTACATCTCTAACACACGCTTTGACCCTTCTCGACAAACCGCAAAAGCTTCCGCACGAATCGAATCTAAATGCTCTCCGTCCGCATAGCGTTTTTTAAACTCTTCTGTTTTCGCTTGTAATTGATCATCTGAAAGCTGTTCCATTTGAGAAGCGAATCCCTCAACCTGGTCAGCGATTTTTTCTAATTTTTTTAGTTCACGTTTATTGAAATCAAATAATTTATTTAATAGGTTTACCATGAATTTTTTCACTTCCTATATAGTCTCAACTTTCATTTTACCATTGTATAACAGATTCATGCAAACAGAGTCCCTAGCATGAAAGGAAATCATATCAATTACGCCCTAGCGTAATTGTTGTTGCTGTCACTACAAATAAACAATGCCGTCCGGATTTTGAATTGTGTTTAGGCTAGGCAGATCTTTTTTGTGCGAAAGCGCAGTGCTAACGTAGCGGCAGCGGCAGATCTTTTTTGCGTGAAAGCGCAGTGCTAACGTAGCGACCGCGGCACCGACGTAGGTCCTTTAGCCGTTGTCCTAGGAAGCGACGGTTTTAGGCTAACAACCTTATAGTGACTCCTTTCGAAATCCTTGATATCTGCTAGAGTCTTATCTTATAAGTGTTTGGTGGTATATTTGCATTCATCCCACTACTATTGAGGGTAGAATTCCTACTGAATGAAGATAAAAAGGCTCCCGCTTTTCGCGAGAGCCCTTGTACATATTAAAGTTTAAGTTGTTTCAATTAAGCCATATTTACCGTCTTTGCGTTTGTAGACAATATTTGTGCCGTTTGATTCTGCATCTGTAAAGATATAGAAATCATGCCCTAGCATATTCATTTGTAAGACAGCTTCTTCTTGATCCATCGGTTTTAGATCAAATTGCTTTGTGCGAACAATAGAGTATTCGTCTTCCTCTGTTGATGCATCTGCTGCTGCTTGAGAAGTAGCAAAATAAAGGCCTGTACCTTCACGCTCACGGAATTTACGGTTTACTTTTGTTTTATGCTTACGGATTTGACGTTCTAATTTATCAACGATTAAGTCAATCGCAGCATACATATCATTATGACGCTCTTCTGCACGAAGAGTTAAGTTCTTCATTGGAATTGTAACTTCCACTTTAGTTTGCTTGTCATTATAAACCTTTAAATTTACGTTAGCGTTGGCGTTAACATCTTCGTTAAAATAACGTTCAACTTTCTCGACTTTGTTCTCAACATACTCTCGAATAGCTGGAGTTACCTCAATATTTTCACCGCGAATGTTAAAGTTTAACATGTAAACTCCTCCTTTATAACTGCTATACTTTATATTTCTACACAAGTGTGCGAAATTCCTCTAAAATAATTCTTTTTTTCAAAAAAATTTTTTCCTACAATAATGTGTAGCATCTGCTGATATGGGTTGAACAAAATCCCCACTGTTGAATGTTTCACTTTATGAATTAATGCTATTTAGTTTTGCCTCATCAGCTTCTCTTCTTCGGCGTAGTTTCAACTCTTCGACAATCAAATCCTCAACCGATTCTTGATCATTAAAATTCACGCCATATTGTTTGCCCTTGCCAAAAGGACGGCTCCAAATTATTTCACCATAAGCTCGTACCTCTCTAGTATCAAGAACAAAGCGTAAATCCAAAGGAGGAGGATTAACACCTAAATCCACTTCAGTAAACATCTTTAAACCTCGTGGACTAATATCAAGCAAATCAGCCATTGCCGTTTGCGCTTGATTCACCCTTCCATCCTCATATATCGCAAAAGTCATTTTAACAGGCTCATCGAACTTAAATCGAAAGCCTTCTTGGCGCTTAAATATCATATACCCACCCCAATACTATTCGAAACATCTATTTAGCTTGATTATGACACGATGCATGTTTTACATCTAGAGGGAATAAGTAACATATTTTACCGGATAAAGACCTATTTTATGACTAGTTAAATGTTTCCCTTTTGTATGATATAAAATGCCTTGTCTCGTATTTTTTGCAAAGAAAAGAGACCATCTTGAATTGATGGCCTCTATGTTGTCTAAATTTGTCCAGTGTTTCCCTGACCGAATTGTTGCTGTCGATTGATGCGAATAACTTCCTTCCATGTATCACGGAATTCCGTCACTAATCCTTCAACTTCTTCAATTATAGCGATCTCATTTTTAATGTTTGCTTCAACTAGACGACGATTCATATATTCATATTGTGTTAGCTTATTTCTATTGGCCAGCCTTCACGCCTAAATCACTGCGGATTTCATTAATCGGCATGATTTCTTTTATCTCCTTAACTAGCTGTACTTGAATTTTTTGGGACTACTTTCTTCTTCAACACTGCTTACTTTTATAAACCTTCAATTTGCTGCTTTAAATAACGATTCTCCAGTTTGTAACTTAGCAAAACTTTCTCCTCCTTTGTCATAGGTAATAGTTTCCTACAGGCTGTTTAAGGCGATGTAATTCGCCATTCTTGTACCATCTCATCCATATTTTCAGCTGAAAATAATTACGAATAATCGATTCTTGTAAAACTTGTTTTGTAGGAATTACCCGCTAATCTCAGTTCAATTGCTTTCATTTTTACTGCTAAAGTGTGACTCTCTTCCCCATAGAAAAAACACCTTCACGTTGATTTGATAGGGTACATAACCATTTTTCAACGAAAGGTGTTTTTATTTGTCTCATTTTTGTAGGGC
Organism: Lysinibacillus sphaericus; assembly: GCF_006864135.1. Classification (GTDB taxonomy): domain Bacteria; phylum Bacillota; class Bacilli; order Bacillales_A; family Planococcaceae; genus Lysinibacillus. The sequence continues at coordinate 23,305 of NZ_SADV01000009.1, forward strand.
AGTTCAATAACAAGTTTTAGAACCTTTTATCTTACTCCGAAAATAGAGTTATTATGAAATTGACTTGATAATTTTTAAATAGTCTTTTTGATTGTCCATCTCATATAAAGTATTTTGTTTTAATTGAAAAATAGTGATATTTAAAGTTTCAATTAAATCCAAAGGTATGTTATCCCAGTATAAGGAAGTTTTTTTAAGATTTTGGGATTGCAAGTAATTTGAAAAGTTTTGTTTTATTATTTTACAGTCTTGCATTTCCCAAAAGGAAACCCCTGATAAAGATGGGAGTTGTTCGTCAGTGATTTTTATATCTATTACTTTTTGATTGTTGTCTAATATTGGACACCATTCATTTTCTTGATCGATTCGAATAATTGTAAAATATGTACTTTGTATAGGTTTAAGGTTTAAAAAAATATTTTCAAGAAAGACCGTATCTGCATCGATGATAAATGAATCCCCAAAATAAGGTAGGGCTAATTTGAAGCTATAAATACTATTATATTCTTTATACATTTCATTGAAGATTAATTTTACTCCTGGAAATTTTTTTGTCAGATATTCAAATTGATTAGCTAAATGTCCAGTAACAATGTAAATCTCATTGATTTTTGCTTCAATTAAAAATTGAATAGTTCTTTCTAAGTTAGGTACTTTATTTATTGGCAAAAGTGCTTTATGTTTTGTTTTTGTCCATTCTTCGAAACGAGATCCGAGTCCCGCTGCAAGTATAATTGCGTTCATAGTTTTACACCTCTTTTGAAAGATATAATTGTAAAAAATTCTTTTGGATTATTTGTTGTCAAGATAGATCCTGTAATAATAAGCAAGGCTAATAAAAATTCTTTTACTCCTGCTTCAAATCCTAGTAATAGACCGAATAAAACAGCCCACGCAGAGTAACTAATATTTAATCCCATAGCTTTAATAGGACCAACGCGATTAATCGATGTGTAGTAAAATAAATATGAAGCAGTGCCCGCTAATGCAGTTAATGCAAATAAAATAATTGTAAAGTCTTGTAATACTAATTTTACTAAAGAAATACCCCCAATAATCGGGACTATTAACAAGCCATATACTATTGCAGAAACTGTTTGTCTTATTTGTAAAGCAATAGAAGGCAATATGTCATTTTTCATACCATAAGCGGAGATAACAGATTCAGATCCCCATCCTAAAACACATAATAAAGCGCAAGATAATCCTAAAATTAAATTTTGCGGTTCTTCTTGTGAAGTTAACCCTAAAAAAATTGTAGCTATTATGGCAAGAGAAAGTCCTATAATGTTTTTCGTAGTCACTTTTTCTTTTAAAAATAAAAAGCTAAAAAAAGATCCTACTGCAGGATACATCGAAGATATAATAGCCGTATAGGAAGGACCAATAAAATAAATGGACAACATAAATCCAGACATTCCTATTGGGCCCCCTAAAAGCGCAGCAATCATTACTACTTTACCATCCCTACTTTTTAATGATTGTTTGAGCTGTTGTGTTCGTTTAAAAAGTAAAGTATGAAATAACATCCATATACTCGAAAAAGTATCATGTAAAAAGGTTGAGATTAAAGGGGCTACAAAAAGATAATCTTCAAAAATCGAGCAAGATAGAATAATTCCTATGATTATCGTATTGACACCCCATAGAATTCCACCCAAAAGACCAATCCATTGTCCCCTTATCTCGTATTGTGTCATTTTCAACAGTAATCCAACCCCTTTAATAGATTGGATCCCCTTTCATATCTTTTGTAACCATAATTTCCAAAAGAGTCACCATGTAACTCTTTTATAATTGTCCAGAGGCTCCAAAGGATATCCTGTACTGATTTATAAAAATTCAACTGAAAATACTCCTCTTCTAAAAGAGGACGCTGAAAATAGAATTTTAAAAATTCCTGTTCGTCATCTATCGTCAAGTCACTTTCTAAAATATAGGCAGCTAAATCCCAAAAAGGATTATTATATCCCGAATACTCCCAGTCAATTAAAAAAAGTTTTCCTTCGCTCGATTTGATGAAATTTTCCGGAACTAGATCATTGTGGCAAGGACATATGGAAAAGGATTTTAGTTGCTGAATTTTATCATTTAAATATTCTATTTTTTCTTTTGATTTGGAAAAATCAGGGTATTTTTCATCTATGTAATATTTATTTGTTTTGGTTATAATAACAGATTCATAATCTTGGATTATATTTATAAATGAAAAAGCGTTATTCATTTTAACATTAGAAGTATGTAACTTCTTTAAAATAGTAGCTATATTCTCCATATTATTTGTAATTCTAGCTGATTGTTTCGACAAAGTCTGTGCATTTTTTACATATTTCGCAATTTTGACACCGTCATGAGCATTAAAGTAAAAAGTAGGTACATTAATTTCTAGCGTTGCTATCGCCTTAGAGTTAATAATTTCATTATGTCGATTTACTAGACTATTTGTTCCAGCTCCAGGTATTCTAATTTGCAATTCATTTCCATCAGTTAAAGTAATTTTATAATTTTTATTGGTCATACCTCCAGAGAATTCAATTTTCCTAATTTCTTTAGGTTGAGTTCCAATAGCTTGATGTAAATAATTTGTAATAAACTGAATTGTTTTTTCGCTGACTTTTCGATAGATATTAGAATATATACCTTCGACTGCTTTATTATATTGTTCATTAGAATTTATATTAATCCATTTTTTATTATCTACATTAATAAAGGATATGGGCAAATTTTTACTACACTTTAACATGAAATATTTATAGTTCAACCAATTGTAAGTAGCGGATTCATTTAATACCAACATTTCTCTGAACAATTTAATAGATATTTTAGAAATTCCAACCGCCACACTAGAAGTTGACATGAAAATTAAATGATTCTTTTCAGTACATTCAATAAAAGTTTTCTCCATAGATCCATTTAAAGCAGTATAAGTAATACAATTTGGATTAGGCGAATCTAGCAGTGTTGTAAGAATATTTTCATCAAAAAATAAATTACCTTCTATTAGAATAAAATCTTTATTTAGATATTTTTTCAGTAGACTTAATGATTTCATCGTGCCAGTGGATGTATATATGGAATTGATTATAAAATTTACATTTTCATTTTCTAACTCTTCTATAATTAAGTTCTTTTTATAACCCACGATAATATAAACCTCATAAATATTTCTATTTTTCAACATATCAACTGTTCTTTTTATCATAGTTTGGTGGTCAACTTTTAATAAGCAAGATGGTATGCCGAAAGCATTGGAATATCCTGAAGCTAAAATAACAGCAGTATTTATATTATGTATCATTTCTTTGAAACCTTTCATTCAATATCAAAACTTGGTAAAATGTGTTTATGTATTATAAAGATTATACTATATAAAAACTTTGAATACATGAGTTTATAGTAGGAGGAAAAAGTTTTGTCAAGTAAAAATATAATTGAGATTGTAAAAAATTTGCACAATCGAATTGAAGATAGTTTAAGGAAAGAAGAAAGAGCAGAAGTAAATAATGCTTTAGATGAGTTATCAAAAGTTGCAAAAACTGAGACTTATTACATCGTTAGCACAACATTATTATTCGAATCTGGGAGCATTGAAGAAGCTGCTTTGAAAGTCAAAGAAGGATTACAGCAATTTTCATATTCCTATTCACTGCATTTTAATGCTGCTTTAATTCATTTCACTTTACAAAAATACGATAATAGCTTTTATCATTTTGGAAGATGTTTAAGATTATCAGAGTATAAAGAAGAGATCGAAGCTGTACGAAATAATCTCAATGAAATGGTATATACATTAAAAAAACAACAAATTTATTCATCAGAACAATTACAAAAGTACCTAAATAAAGTTGACCAACTTTCTAAAGAAATTGATGAACGGGTCTATCCTTTAAATAAATTTGGAGAAAGCATAATTCGTAAGGTTCAAAATCGTGGTACTGAAAATGAAAATATGACAAATTTATACAAATCATTATTTACAGAAAACATTGATATTAATAGTAGGTATGTTACAAAAACGGAATATTTTCAAGGACATGAAGCAAAACATTATCAATATGTTTTTAATAAGAAAACAACCTTACCTTTTTCATTTTTAGAAAAAGATACTGAATTAACAATTAAAATAAATAATACTACATACGATTTTACTAATTCTCTTTTAAAGTTTAATCAATATAACTACTTGACATTTGATCCAGGAGAAATTGAAATAACTGCTAATAAACCTATATTTATTGGTAATCCGATTGCATTGAATGATGAGCCAAAAAAATATAGATTAGTAGCTCATGTTTTTATCGATGGTTTATCTGGTAAGTACTTAGAAGAAAATGATAGAGAATTATTGATTCCAAATATTTTAAATACTTTTAATGGTAAATACGAAAATACAAATTGCTATGCTTCTGCTGATTGGACTTTTCCAAGTAACGCAGGGCTAGTTACTGCAATGGATACTATTGCACATGGCCAATACCACTCAACATTTGGACATGATTTTTCAGAGAAGCAAGAATCACTAATTGAAAAGATTCGTAAATCAGGATATTTTACCGCTTCCTTTACTGGTGATTGGCGCGGCACACCACCCCACGGCTATGGAAAAAGTTTTGATAGAATTGTATTTAAAAACTCCATGGGTGGTTTTGGTGCAGGAGAAATCATGGAAGAGGTTATCGATCATTTAGAAACATTCAAAGATAAAAATAACTATATTTGGTTAGTTATACCTGATTTACATGATGTCGCAGATGAAATCTTTTTATCTATTAATAGTCAAGTAAATACTAATGTACTAAATCGATTATTTTCTAAAAAGGGAGATACCTCCGTACTTACAGATTATGAAGAAAATAAAATTCTCCGTTATGGAGAAGAGTTGAAAAGAATCGATTTACATTTATCAGTTCTTTTCAATTATATCAAACATAATTATGATGAAGATGACGTTCTTCTAATTATTCACTCTGATCATGGGCAAGGATATTTTGAGCGAGAACCAAAGCATTTCCTAAACTATGGGAGAACAAAAGTACCATTTATGTTGTTAGGAGGGGGAATGCAAGGAACTAGTGATAAATTAATGAGCAATCTTGATATCTACCCTACAATATTGGATTTATTAAATATCGAATATGATAAAGAAAAATTGCATGGTAAAACATTAGAGGATTTCGGTGGAAAACAACGTAAAGAAGTCATGACAGAATCTTATCATCCGAATCAAACTTATAAAGCTGTAATTTATACGAGGGATTTTCAATTTTATTTTGAAACAGAGGATAGTGTTGATAATTATGGAAGAGTCGATTTTGAACACTTTAAGACAGATTTAATTAAATTAAATGATAATTTAAATGATACTAATGTAGAAGAAATAATAGACTACTATACAAATTGGATTTTAGAGAAGAGAGTAATTCTTCAGAAATAGAAAATAGCATAAATTTCAATAGAATAAATCCGGAAGCTTAAAATTTTTATCATGCGAAATAACATAATTGATTAATATTACTAATCATAATCCTTCTATCAAAAAATAGGAATTCGCTATATCTCATTGGCATATACTAGTATTCATCTCTTTAAATAAAAGTTCTAAGTTTAATGTTTGGGTACCCTAATCTTTCAGCACGTTAGCCCAAATGAACTCCGATTTCTTTATAATTTAAATTTAATAAGATTTTTGCTCGAAAGTGATTGAAGCGTCGAAAGCCATATGCATTCCGTTTCATCACTTTTGTTTTATTATTAATGCCTTCCAAGAAGCCGTTGAAATAACCAAAACTAAAGCTATTTAAGATTTCTACTTGCCAGTTTTTCAATGTTTGAATTGCCTTTAAGAAAGCTGGTAATTTTGTCTCTTCTACCTTACGGTAAAAAGCTAGTAATCGTTTCTTCACTTCTACGACATCATTCTTTGTCTTTGCCCAATCAAACCATTCACAATAGGCTTCCTTTAATTCATGAGCTACTTTAATGCTTCAGACATTTCTGTATAGCGCTGTAAGTACCACTGTTGTTTCGGTGATAATTTAGATGCACGTTTATAAAATACATGACGCATACGTTTACATTTTGTGCGATTGTATTTGTCCCATTCTTTTTGTACTTGACGGCGCACTTCATCCATTGCCCAATAGATATAACGGCTAAAATGAAAGCGGTCTGCCACAATAACAGGTCGCCCTAGCGATTGACGAACAGCTGCTTTAAAACTTGGATTCATATCCATAACCACTATCTCAACATCTGCTCCATACTGACTTAAGTAATTTTTTATTGTTTCTTTTTTACGATTCGGTAAAATATCAATCGGCTCGTGCGTCTCCGCATTCGCAATTATTAGCTGATACGTACCTGCATCTGTATCGCCTTTATACTCATCAATCGCAATCACTTTTGGTAAACGTACACCCTCTACTAATTGTTTATTCGCTACCTTTTTAAAACGGCGAATGACCGTCGTGGTTGATGTACCCAGTACTTCTACAGCTTCTTTAAATGTTTTGGCTTTAATAGCACGTATACTCACCACATGATTCTATTCTTTTGAGTAGTGTTGATATTTATCTATGAAGGGGGATTTTTCAGAAAAACGCTTTCCACAATCACAAGCATAACGACGACGTTTATAGAAAAGAATAGTTAGACGTTCAAACCATTTTAAATGATTGATCTTTTGTATACGGTAATCATGAACCTTCGATGTTTGTTTTTTACAAACTGGACATTGATGGGTACATTTAGGCAATTGTACATACAATGCGATTCGTTCGCCTACTTCTTCTACTTTTGTAATCTCTACATCTTTTAATCCTGGGATATTCATGTTAAAATTCATTTGCACAGTTCACCTTTCTATTACTTGTTTCTAGACAATTCAAGTATATATAAATCAGTGAATCTGTGCTTTTTTTATGCGTGTAATTGTGTGAATACCCCAACAAATATTATAGAACCTAATTTAAAACCTTGGCTATATTTCGCCATACAAAAACACCCCAAAAGTTAGATTTATTACTCTAACTTTTGGGGTGCAGCACCTTAATCGATGGCCTCTTTTATTGTCTAAATTTGTCCAGTGTTTCCCTGACCGAATTGCTGCTGTCGATTGATGCGAATAACTTCCTTCCATGTATCACGGAATTCCGTCACTAATCCCTCAACTTCTTCAATAATAGCGACATCACTTTGAATATTTGCCTCGACTAAACGACGATTCATATATTCATAGAGAGCAAGCATATTTTTTGATATTTCGATGTCCATATTTAATGTCACCATAAGCTCACTAATAATCGCTTGTGCTTTTATAAGATTCGTATTTTTTTCCTGGACATTTTTTTCTTGAATCGCATGTTTTGCTTTATGTAGGAACTTTAAACAACCATTATAAAGCATTAACGTCAGCTCGCCAGGAGAAGCAGTTGTAACACTATTTTGTTTGTATGCATTTTGTGCTGTTAAATTTGCTGCCAATAAAGGACAACTCCTTTGAAATGTTACTTTTCTACTAGTTTAAACCATTTTATGAAGAAAAGCTAATAACTCAAATACGCCTCTGCGGTATTGTTGCTGTCGCTTCGCTTTCGCACAGATAAACAATGCGTCTGGATTTTGAATTGTGTTACAATTTAAAATCCATGATATCCGCCGGGGCTTTATCTTTCATTAGCCGGCGGCGTCCGCCACGCTAAATAGAGATATAATGTTAATTCTTTTTGTCATAATACATCCCATCCATTACACGAACATTCGAGTAGGGATTGAAGTATTGCTGTTCACTTTTTTTCGTTTTTTGTAGGTTTGCCATATCCTGCTTTACAGCGTTCATGACAGCAACCAATCGTTCTTTTATACCGTTATCTAATTCAAGTAACGTACCGTGTATGCGATTTTGTTCATCGAAATGAAATCCTTCCTGAATCAAAGCTTCAATAATCGTTCCACGTTTGTCCAACATGCTATTGATGTTGTCAATGTATTCATCACGCTCTTCACCATTTGGGCTGTCTCCCAATAGCTTAAATAAATTAGCTGATACCTGTAATAGTTGATCTATTAATTGCATAATGTTCTCCTACTTTGCTAATTAGAAACAAGCCAAAACCTTAACCTTATGAGAACAAACTTGATTGCTTGTTTGCTTTATTGATTGCTTGCTCCATAGCTGTAAATTGTTTCCAATAACGAGCTTCGACATCTCTTAGTTTAGCTTGTAATTTCGTCATACGCGTATCTGATTCGTTAATTGCCCTACCCAAACTAAATGTATTGTTAACAGCTCCATCTCTTCCTGCTTGTTTCTCAATTTGGGTTGTCATTTTTTTCATTTCATCGCGTAAACGCCATGCAATTCCACGACTATCCTCTGTTGCAGTGACGCTACCAGTTTGAGAGAACATTTTAAACACTTGGTCTGGGTCTTTTTCTAATGCAGCATCTAGTTTTCCTTCATTAATAACAAGCTTACCATTATTTTTCATATCTTTTGAAGTAGTAATCCCAATTTCAGCTAATGAATCCATGAATTTATCACCAAGGCCTGCAACACTACCCATAAATGTCTCGCGCATTTTTGTTATACCATCTCGAATAATTGAATCACTACGCAATAAACCACTCTTCGCTTTTTCATCCCAAAGCTTTTGCTCATTTTCACTCATATCTTTACGTTGCTCAGCTGTTAGTGGTGCATAATCACGATATTTACTTTCTTTTAGCTGTTTATTAAACTCATCAATCATTTCGTTATATTTTTCAACAAACTCCGTGATTTGTTCCTTCGCTGCCTTTGTATCAGAAGTAGCTTGCATTGTGACAGGGGCTGCTGTCGTACCACCTGTTGGAGTATTGTTCTTTACTTCTTCAGCATTAGCATAAGCTTGTTCCGCATCTTTTTCACGTTGCAAGCCAGCTTCATAGTTGCTTTTTACACTATCATAACTCGCTTTTTCTTTTTCATAAGTAACTTGCTTTGTCGCAATATCCTTAAATTCAGTTAGTCTAGTTGAATCCTGCGAAAGGAACTGCAATTGTTCTACATCTGTATCTTTCAGCATTGTTTTTAAAGAGCCATCAGCAAGATTATTTATAGCAGTTTTAATTTCTTCTGTTGTCTTACCGTTCATGCTATTTAAAAACGTAATTGCCTCATCATTTGTAAGTAAATTTTTATTAGTTCCCTTATAAAGTCTTTCATCTGCTTCATTATTTGCCTGGTTACGGAAATTCTCAAGGCTATCTGCATTATCTTTCATTCTATTTAAATCTGCATCACTATAAACGCTGAACTGGCTCATCGCTCTTAATGTATCAAAATCATTATTTTTAATAGTATCAATATCATCATCACTTAACTTCGCAATACGATTTTTATCAGCAAAATCTTTATAAACCGATTGCTCCTGCTCAGTTAAAGTTGAAGCAAATTTACCATTGTATGCAGTATCAAAATCTGTCTTAAATGCGCTAGGAGGTAATGTAGCATTTTTCAATTCATCTATCGTAGAAAAAGATGTCCCAAAGTAACGATTCGCACCATCAATGTACTTTTGAGTAAGCCCATTTGGTCCTACCATAGCATCTTGTGCATTTTTAAGCTCTAATTTTGCAGCCTCATATTGCTTTAAAGCAACGTCACCAGCATTAAAAGTCTGTTTTAATGTCATTTCATAACCTGAAATTGTAAAAGTATTAGATGAACGCTCTGTTTGAATACCATTCACTTCAAACATAGCATTTTTACCATTGCTAGCTAATTTACCATCAGTTGATGCGAAGCCTAATTTGTTAAATACTTCCAATCCACCGGTAACAATAATTTCACCTTGTCCACCTTTTTCACTACCTGTATTTTTAGCAGTTAGGGACAATTTTCCACCTTCAAATAAAGCAGTAACACCTGCACTAGTACCGTTAATTGTCTTTACTAAATCATTAATTGTCATATCGTTAGTAAAATTAACTTTTGTTGCCTCTGTTGTTAATCTACCATCCTTACCAATTGATTGGATAGAAATAGAATTTACATTCAAGTTTAGCTCACTTAACTTTGAGTCACCGGTATATTCTGTTTGATTACCTACAGCTTGAGCTGCAGAAGCTAATTGTGATACACCACCAATTGTAATATTACCAGTTGCTCCTGAAGTAGCCTTTACGGATACTAAATTTTCATTTGATGACGTTGCAGTTTTTTGATTCATTTTTCCTGAAAGAATCATTTTATCTAATAAGAAAGTATCGAATGTTTTTAACTTTGCATTAACATTACGATATGCATCACGTTTCCATTCTAATAATTGTTTTTGTTGAAACGTTTTATTCAAAGGCATACGTTCTGCCTTCATTAATTTCTCTACAAGTGAATCAATATCCATACCAGACGCTAAACCGCCAATTCTTGTTACCATACTCTTTTCCTCCTCATTAATGTTTTTATATTTTCTTGTCTACAATCATACCAAGCATTTTCTGCATTTCATAAAATGCGTCCAATAGCTTTTTGGGAGGTATTTCTTTTACTACCTCCTCGGTATTTTGGTCAACCACCGTCACATAATATCGTTCTAAGCCTTCATGATATACAAACTTCGCTGCGCTGTGTGTAACTTCTAACATTTGGTTCATTGTATTTACAGCTTGTTGAACTTTAGCTTTAGTTTCCTCAGTATTTTCAAGTAATTGGACTTGTTCAACTTTAGATGTAGGTATTTTTATAGTAACTTCACTTCCTTGATTCATTCCTCCCTCGACTGCTGGCTTATCTTTAGTACCAGTTTGCATTATCAGCGTTGCATCCATATTTGTATTTTCTGATATACGCATGTTTCCACATCCCCCTTGAATTTCTTACAGGCGTTACTAAAAATAATATCGGACAAATTAAAAAGAATTTCAGTTTTTCCAGAAATCATCAAGAAAAACTGAAATTCTCATATATATAATGGAGCAGTTCTTGGGATAAAAAGTTGAGAATAATATAAATAACTCATTATTACGGCAAACGAGTGTACCAGTGTTTAATTCCAGAGGATTTTATTCCTAAATTTTTGCAGAGAGGCCGTTATGGGCTTCCATAAAAGTGTTTTTAAAATTTTTTCCATATCTAATCCGGGTTTTATCCTACGTTGCCACAACTAACTATAATTAATTACTAATCATCACAAACATATGTCCCATTGTAGTATAACCTGAGTCCTCCATACCCTTACGAACGCCTTGTAAATAAGAAGAATTATGTTCAATTGCTTTTGCAAGTTGTTGTATACATTCAATTACCATGTCTTGAGTTAATTTTTGCTGCTTTGAGGCCATACCAATCATATGTAATTTAATGAGTGTAAAATGAATAACAAGCATCATATAACTCTCGAACATTGTATTATAATCATATGGAAATAGGTTTTTAAATATATAATTGACAACATAATTTTCAAGCATATAGCCTTGCTTTTTCATAAATGGTTCATACAATTCTAGATAGCTCTGTTGGTATTTAGCAATTGATTGATCCATGTCCTGCACTTCTTTATTGTCATTTTCGTCTAATAATAATCCATCTAATAATTGATGTAGAATCGCTAAATACTTTTCCGATGACACTCCACCATCAGACATGCGATAACGTATTAAGTCTCTAGCCAAACTTAACTGAAAATTTAAGTTCCCTTCAATATTTTTTAATGATTCAATGAATTCTTCGTTATCTAAGCGGTTTAAATAATCTTCCATAATTGTAGGTAGCTGTTGCTCTAAGTCACTTAATTTTAATCGCTCAATTTTCTGAATAAATAGACCTAAAATTATTAATCGGATTTCAATAGGTTGTTTACGATTTTGCATCAGCTGAATAGTAAAAACTCTCAAATCCCAAAATAGTGGATGCTTCTCCAAATTAAGTTCATTACTCATTAATCCACGAGTATCTTTGGGCTCCTCTGTCTCAATAAAACCTAAACCTTCTTCACGCAAGAGAGCAACTCTTGCTGCCTCAGGGCAAGATAAAGTTAAACTTTTTTCAACAAAAGAACCTACTTTAGTAAATTGTCTTGGATAAGTAGCACAAGTATTACATAAAAACTGTTCTCCCAATTCTTTATGAATACCACATAGCCCATCCTCTAACATCATATGACACTTCTTATTTTCATCTAACACTATTTTTGCGTAACTCGAATCGTCCTGTTGACTTCGGTTACGCTTCACATAACGTTGTAGCTTCTCTCTTATTTCTGGATGTTTGACTTTACGATAATTTTGATAAGTCCTTTTATCTACCGTAATATTCCAGCCAGCACAACAAGTATCTTCACAAGCACCACCAATACAACTAAACTCTTCAAAATAATCTGGAATTAATATCGGCCTCATATTTACACATCCTAATTTCTCTTATTATAAATTAAATAGTTTTTATTAGTGATTCGTATAAAGGTATTCACATATCTTAAAATCTTCTTCTGTATCAATATCGTACGATCTCTCAACTGGCATAACATATGCTATAGTTTCTTCTGTTATAAAGTTTCTCGTTTGTTTTAAAAGATCAATATTCGCAAGATATATTGCCCCATTTAACGTATATACTTTCGGCAAATCCTGACGTCTCGTTATCAAAGTCTGTTGTTTCAACAATGGTTGCATTTTAGTAGAACTATCTAATGTGTACATCCAATAAGGCGATTGCCCTACCTCACATACACTAACGCAGAACTCCGCATTTTCTTGTAAAAGCTGTTCTATACATCCATCTATATCTTCAACTAAGCGCAGGGGAGATGTTGGCTGTAACATAACAACATATTCGTAGTCAGAAAAATGCTCTAAAGCATGTAAAACTGGCTCAATTCCAGCTGTTGTATCTTCTGCTAAATTTGCAGGTCGTACAAAAGGAACATCCGCACCAAATTTTTGGGCCACCTGTAAGATTTCTTTATCCTCTGACGAAACAATTATTCTATCAATATATTTTGACTTTTTTGCTTCTTCAATTGTCCATGCAATTAGTGGTTTTCCTGCTAATTCTTTGATGTTTTTCCGTGGTACACCTTTTGAACCTCCGCGTGCAGGGATAATTGCTAAAACTTTAGGCTTCATTTAAAAGCTCCTTAATTTCATTATTTGCTCTATTAAAATCATCCATTTGTCCAATATCTAACCAATATTCTCTAATTGGAAATACAGATGTTTTACTATTTTTTTCAATCATTCTCTCAAAAAGAGAAGGCATATCATAAAACTTATCCTGTGGAATCTGGTCAAGCACATCAGGATCTAATACATAAATTCCAGCATTTACAAAACTACGATGAATTGGTTTTTCTCTAATTGTCACCAAATCTGTACCATCAGTTTCAATAACACCATATGGAATTTGATATTCATATTCTCTTACACACATCGTTGCAACTGATTTATGCTCCATATGGAATTGCATAAGTTGGTCAAAGTTAATTTGTGTTAGCAAATCTCCATTCATCACAAAAAATGGTTTCGTCGGTCTATTTTTTAGTAATGAAAGAGCCCCGGCAGTCCCCATTTTCTTGTCTTCCTCAATATATTCAATTGTTACATCAAATGCTTCTCCATTTTGAAAATAGTCCTGGATAACCTCTTTTTTGTAATTCACAGAGAAAATAAAGTCAGTATAGCCATATTGCTTAAAACCTTCTATTATTGTTTCTAAAATAGGTTTATTCCCAACTCTAAGCATTGGTTTTGGTGTATCATTTGTTAATGGTCGCAACCTTGTACCTAGTCCACCAAGCATTAATACAACCTTGTTTTTATTTAAAGAAGTTTCAATATTATCAGCAAAAAGTATATTAATAATTCTATTATTATCATCCACTATAGGTAACTGCTTAAGCATTTTAGATTTCATTAGTTGCTTATATTTATGATATTTTTTACCTCTCCTTGCACTTATTGGATCTGGGTTCATTATAGAAGTAATTGTTACATCGAGACCCTCACCTCGCAAAATACCACGGCGAATATCTCCATCCGTTACAGTCCCAAGTAAATGTTGTTCTTCATCAACGACTACTGCAAATTGCAAAGAAGAATCATCAATGATTTTCATTGTATCTAGTAAAGTATTATTTTTATTAACTAATGTTTTTTGCCATTGCTTCATAGAATTACACTTCCTTTGCAGGTACGCCAACTGCTTTTATGCCATTTGCAATATTATTAACCACAACTGCTCCTGCACCAATTAAACAGTTTGATCCTATATGAATGCCTTGAATAATTGTTGCACCTGTTCCGACATGTGTCCCTTTTTGGATATGGACACTACCCGATATCTTAGTGCCTGGCGCAATATGTATATGGGAACCTATTTGACAATCATGATCAATTAGCGCACCAGTGTTTATAATACTATTATCGGCAACTGTTGTATTCGTTTGAATAATAGTACCAGCCATTATTTGAACTCCTTGTCCTAATTGAACGGAAGGAGCAATAATGGCTGAAGGATGGATTACAGATTTAAAATGATACTTTTTTTGCGTAAATGCATTAAATATTTTTTCCCTTAATGGTGACGGCTTAACAGCCCCTATAGCAAGTACTAGTTCGATGTCAGATGGATTATGATCTTCTATTACCTCATCAGATCCTAAGTAAGTTAAATCAAAATCATTCTCTTCTATAGTCGGTGCAGTAAATCCGGTAATCGTTTGCTTCTGTGCAAGTAAAATTTCTGTTAATACCGAGGCATGCCCCCCATTCCCAATAATAATAATTGGTTTATTCATCTATTAGCTCATCCTCTTCATATGATCTTGAAGCAATTTCACCTATGAAAGACCAGTATTTAGAAGGTTGAATACCATCTCCAGGTCTTTTTACAGTCAAATTGTTAACCGAGAATACTTCACCTGCTTGTATCTGATTTTTAGCAACTAAGCTTTTCCGTGCAGGAATGCGATTTTGTAGTTCTATAGGTGTTGGACATTTTATGCCATTTCCTAAAGCCTGTTCTACTTCTCTAATTCCTATTATCATTGACTTAAGTTCATCTGGGTTTAATGAGGCCACATGATCCGGTCCTTCTAACGTTTTATCTAATGTAAAATGCTTTTCTATTACTGTTGCACCCATACCTACTGCTACAAGCGGGATATGGATTCCTTCAGAATGATCTGATAATCCAATAGGTAATTGAAAGACTTTTTTCATTTCAAGCATCGCTTTTAAATTAATGGAATCCATTGGCGCTGGATATTGTGTGGTACAATGTAAAAGTGTTACGAATTTTTGTAACGCTGCTTTCGCTTCTTCAGTAGCATAAAAACTATATACTCGCTCTATCGTAACAGGTTCCTTAGATTTCACTAAACCATAGGCTATAAATGCTAATGCCTCGTGAATCTCTTCAATAGTTGCCATTCCAGTGGATAAGATAATTGGTTTTTGTTTCGTTGCAATATAATGAATGAATGGTGCATTCGTTAATTCCCCTGAAGGAATTTTAACCGTTGCAATCTCAATTTCATCTAGTAAAAAATCGACACTTTCAAAGTCAAAAGGTGTCGATAGAAATTCAATTTGCTCTGTTTGACAAAATGACTGCAATTCAATAAATTCCTCGTAAGTTAATTCTAGCTTTTTTAACATTGCAAATTGAGATGTTGCTTCTTTCAAATTTTCAACTTGATATGCTGCTTGCTGTGCCTGCTTTGTAACTAGATTTTCTGCTTTAAATGTTTGAAATTTTACCGCGTCTGCCCCAGCTTCTTTTGCAACCATTACTAGCTCTTTTGCCATTTTCAATGAACCATTATGATTGACACCAGCTTCAGCGATGATATATGTTTTATTCTTCATAAATCATAAAACCCCTTTTGAATAGAAAATGAAGGTAAACTGCGTAAAACTGTAATTATTTTTTCAGATACTATTCCATCACCAAATATATGTTCATACTTATCGCTAAACTCCCTTGCTTTTTCAATAGTATTACGTATATTTTCAGTATCCATATTTGTATTAAATACTGAATTGGGATGCTCACGCCCTTCCTGACGGTTTCCACAATTAACAGTAGGTGTCCCTAAATAAGGAACTTCAATTAACCCACTAGAAGAATTTCCAATAACAACATCAGCATTCTTCACTGCACTTAAATACTTTAACTGACCCAGTGAATCAAATATTTTAGCATTACTATGATTTAATATGAATTGTTGAATAGTTTCATTAATCATCCTTCCTCCATTATCAGCATTTGATTTAGTAAACACTAGATTAATATCAGGATAATTTTCCAATGCCTTTAACAATTCGTATATCCCATTTATACGACCATTCGTTTCAGGATGATATGTTATTAAAAACATAGGTCGTTGCTCATCAAGCTGAAGTTTTTGAAATAGTTCATGTCGCGTCAGGAGGTTCAAATTCGCAATATTTTCTATTCCGAGAGCACCGACATTATAGACACGTTCTGGAGATTCGCCTAATTGAATAACACGTTTACGATGGGATTCTGTACTTGTAAAATGCCAGGTAGCCATTTTTGTAATGGCATGACGAATAGCATCATCATACGCACCAAAAGTACATTCACCCCCATGTATATGTGCAATAGGTATTTGCATAATAAGCGCTGTTTGAGCGACTGCTAACATTTCAAAACGATCACCTAAAATGATAATTAAATCTGGTTGTAAACGGTTAAGTGCATCTGCAAAACTAATTGTGGCAAGTCCTATCGACTTCACGATGCCAGTGGGAGAATCCGCAGATAAAAGAATTTCTATTTTTTCATCAATCAAAAAACCATCATTTTCAATTTCTTTATATGTGCTTCCAAACTCTGGAGATAAATGCATTCCCGTTACAACCATTTGTAAATCAAATTCTTTATCTTTTTGAAATTGCTTAGCAAGATTTGATAATAAACCGTACTCTGCTCTAGTACCAGTCACAATACAAATTTTACGTTTCATCGTGACCCCTCACTTATTGGTGTGCTAGGAATATTGACAACACATTTATTTAACTGTTCTGTCACACTTAAGTCTGATTTTGGACAGTTTTGATATATTGCTAAGTGGTGCATCGGCGTCCAAATAGGGCGACTCATTACACCTTGCTCATTTAAAAAGTCCAACACCTCATCACGATTTAATCGCTCATCGAGTATAATTGTTTGTAACCAATAATTACTTTTAGTATTTGCAGGCTCTTTAAATAAATGAACACCATCTAAATTAACCACCCATTGCTCATACTGCTTTGTTAACTCGCGCTTTTGTTGGATAAACATCGGCATTTTTTCTAATTGCGCACAGCCTAACGCAGCGTTTAAATTCGGCATGCGGTAATTAAACCCGATTTCATCGTGCTCATATTTCCATCGATGCGGAACTTTAGCAGTTGTTGTTAAATGTTTGGCATAGTCAGCTAATGCATCATCATTTGTCACAATCGCGCCACCACCGCCAGTTGTCATTATTTTATTGCCATTAAAACTCATTGCACTTACTTTTCCAAAGCTACCTGTATGTTTTCCATTATAATATGAGCCTAATGACTCCGCTGCATCTTCAACAAGAATCAAATTATACATATCACATACTTGAAGTAACCCTTCTACATCAACTGCATGACCGAATGTATGCATCGGTACAAGTGCTGAAATACGTCTTCCTGTTTCTCTATTATAAAGCTGATTGTTTTGTAGTTTTCCAATTTGCTCTAAGTAAATTTTTAATTTATCTGCATCAACACCTAAAGTCTTAAAGGAAACATCTATAAAGTGTGGAACTGCACCTAAATATGACACAGCATTGGCTGTTGCAATAAAAGTAAGTGAAGGCATTAAAACTTCGTCTTCTGCCTTTACGCCTGCAACCTTTAATGCAATATGCAGTGCAGATGTACCATTTACAACAGCAACTGCACGCTTAACACCGACAAATTCAGCTAAGTCCTCCTCAAAACGATTAACATAAGCTCCCACTGAGGACACCCAACCTGATTTTACACACTCTGTCACATATTCAACTTCTTTATCATTGAACGTGGGCTCATGTAAAGGCACAAACTCTTTTCCATAAAACTGCTTTACATTATCTGCAAATTCCAACCATTGAGTATTCATATATTATAAACATCTGCCTTATATTGAGATAAGTTCTTAGGATTTGTAAACCATTCTATTGTTTCTTCAAGACCTCGATGGAAGCCTTCTTTGCCACCATATTGTGGCTCCCACCCTAGTAGTTCCTTCGCCTTTTTATTCTCTGCCCAAAGACGTTCGACTTCACTTTTTTCAGGACGGAAACGTTTTTCATCTGTTTCGATAGTTAAATCTACACCCATAATATCTGCAATCATTTGTGCAGTTTCACCAATTGAAACCTCATAATTTGAACCAATATTAATGACTTCACCAATTGAATTAGTAGATTCCATTACAGATATAAAACCGTTAACTGTATCTTTTACATAGTTAAAATCACGTGTAGGGCTTATAGCTCCTAGTTTAATGTTCGTTTTGCCACTTGCCAATTGACTTATAATTGTCGGTATAACCGCTCGAGCAGATTGTCGTGGTCCATATGTATTAAACGGACGAATAATAGATACAGGTGTATCAAATGAGCGATAAAATGACAAAGCCATTTGATCAGCACCAATTTTTGATGCAGAATAAGGTGATTGCCCTTGTAATGGATGCTCTTCGTCGATTGGTACGTATAATGCTGTCCCATATACTTCACTTGTAGAAGTGTGTACCACCTTTTCTACGCCTAACTCTTTTGCTGCTTGTACAACATTTAATGTCCCTGTCACATTTGTATCTACATACGTTGCAGGAGAATGATAGGAATACGGAATTGCAATTAAAGCTGCTAAATTAAGGACATGCGTACAACCCTTCATAGCTTCTTTAACACCATACGGATCACGGATATCCCCCGCAAACACATCCAATGATGTTTTAATTTCCGATGATGACTGGTCTAACCAGCCCCATGAATTAAATGAATTATAATAAACAAACGCACGAACATCATAACCTTGTCGTACTAATGTTTCTGTTAAATGTGAGCCTATGAAGCCATCTGCTCCTGTTACCAAAATCTTTTTTTGCATCACACTTATCCCTCTTCTTCTAAATAATTATTCATTTTTTTTGCTATTAATTCTGCAAATTTCTCTTCTCTTATCAAAGGAACTTTCTTGATTTTGGCTCCTTTTATAGCCGTGTTAAATACTTTCACTTTTGTTTTTTCCATTTTTTGATTATACCAATACCAAAATACTTGGAACATCGCTGTTGTATGAATATTGCTTTCATCATTTGCTTCTATATTTCTTAAAAAAGTATCATTAGAAGCATTTCTCCCTGATGTAGAATCTATTGCATGCGTTTGATTACCCGGGAATCCCAAATCTTGACCAAATAAAACTACAGTATCGTATCCTAAATACTCAAGTAAGCTAAAGGCTGTGGTCCCTACAGATCCCCCTGTTTCAATTAGCGGTGCATTTCGCTTTTCAGCCTCTTCCTCAGCTAATTTATATCCTTGCTGGAAAAGTATATAGCGTTTACTACAATGTAGAGCTACGCTTTTATAGTTTGCAGTACATAAATAATACAACTCACCTTCAAAATTTAAATCTTGAAACTGGAGTATAGTCTCATCATTAGCATCAGATAAAATCGCACCTTTTGGTATAATTCCATTTGCCAATAATTTTTTTAATGCCGCCCCTACAACATAAATATCCACTTGTTGTTGATACTTCTTTAACCATAGTATTGTATCGTTCAGCGATGGTCCCGCTGCAACTAAACAACCAATTCTACTCTGTTTTTTTACTTGAATGATGTCGTCATCTAAAATAGTATTGTAGTAAAAATTTTCTTCCATTTTACTTGAATCTCTTTTAAGAGAAAGTTGGTTTATTTTTATCACTTCTAAAATTGAAAATAAGGGATGACTTTGACCAATCCCTTTAATCCAGACATTTGGAAGTAAAATTTGAACATTATCATGAAGTTCTTTTTGACTTAAATCATGAACTATATGTACATTTTCCTTTTTCCACCAATGATCACTATTATGAGCTAAAAACAATTCATATTCATGTTTATCAAAATAATATACCGTCACGGGTTTATTTTTACTTTGGCTAATAAGTGCCTTTAAATGATATCCTAAACCCAAACCAATTAATAAGTAACTTTTTGCCTCTGCATTAATCTCGGCATTTATCCAGCGTAAAGCATCTTCTTTTGGTCGGTACTTGCTATAGATAAAGACCCCATTTAACTGTAATGTAGGTTCTGCATTTTTCGCTCGTTCTACTAGCCATTGCAATTTATTGTACCGTACCTTTTGCGCGAACTACTTCTTCAAAAAAAGGAGCGATTTCATATTCAAACATATCGGCAACTAATACGTAATCTTGCTTTTCTAAACCATCGTTTACCTCTATTAAAAACTCTTGTATTTGCTCAATATTTAATGCTACTTCAGCACCGTTTTTTACTAATAGGTCACATGCTTGCGAAAGCCAAAGTACACCTTCTGAAAAAGCTTTAATCGCTATTAAAGCATCATTTAGTTTGTCCTCACGTAAGTAGTTAGCAATATATATAGCCCCACCTGGTATCTTCTTAACATAGTCATTATAACTTTCGATAAGTTCATTAAACTCCATTTTTACTCCCCCTTAAGCTCTTCCGCTTCTCTAATTGCATCTAGTGTATACTGAATAGATTGTTCAGTAGCCTTACTTAGTCTGTCATATAACTCTTTATTTTGTTCATAAACACGTTGGTATTTTTGTTCTGGAGTTTCTTCTCCTTGAGCCTCATAATTAGTCATAACATCTAACGTAATAGGATCATTAATACGCTCCATAACTACTTTTTTCATTAGTTTTGCTACCTTAATATCTACATCATCTAACGTTTTTAAAATACTAGGAGCAAATTCTGTAGTTAAAGTATTTTTTTCTAATGCCTGTTGAGCCAACTTTAACTCTAAAATAATATTTTTATAAATTCTTATCTCCTCTCTAGCAGTACTTATATATTTTGCCAAATCTTTTTTGTTTTCGTTTACACTATATAATTTCACTTCACTATTTCGATTTACAAATTGAAGACAGAAATGTTCAAAGGATTTTTGCTGTATATTCATTATCTTCAATCCACCCTCTGTACAATTAAAAATTGTATTAGGGTCTTCAATCTGCCTCATTATTTCCTCAAAACTTTCTTTCATAGAAAATAACGAATAGTCTGTCATTACCTTATCGCCATAGTATCCTTCTATTTCAAATGCTCCTTGAAAAGTTAGAAACCTTGTATCAGCTGCTTTTAAATTCTTATTTCCCTCTGCATGAGTCTTACCTTCAGTATAAGCTAAATCCTGTCCTATTAAGGCTATTGGTCCTGTAGATAGATAACGAGCAATACTTAATGCAAAATTTGCTACCGAGCCACCTCCTAAAATATTAGGCAAGTCAATTCCAAGTGTATTGTTCATATGCTCCTTATATTTATTTTCCCTAGTATCTAAAAAAGCATATTGTCTATTTTTAAAATTTTGTTGTATTTTATAATGACTAGTTGAAGCATACATTAGCTCAGCTGACTTAACTTTTAAATCTTTAAAGTGAGAATCATAATTTATTTCAGACCCATCAATTGTTATGATATAATCAGGTTCAATATTATGTGTTATCAAGGTATTTACAGTTGAACCAGCCGCAATTAATATAACATTTTTTCTAATATCCTTCAGTAAATTCAATTGTTTAGTTAATGACGGTCCTCCAGATGCCACTATTACTGGGCAATTATAATATTTTTCTAATACATTTAAAGATCCATTAGTATATGTTGGTAGCATATTACGAATACTATTTTCCTGCCATGTAACACTCAAATCCCTAACTGTATTATTGTAAACAATGTTTAAATTCTGGAGGTCTTTCACCTTTTTCAAAACATTCACATATAAAGAAGGGAAAATTTTATCATAGTTAGGTGCACAAATTACATTGATCTTTCTACTAAAAAAACGGAGCTTTCCTTCAATTGCTTCATGTATTGTATCTAAATTATCCCCAAAAACAATATCATATTGTTTAGTATTAAATCTTTCAAAAGTGGTAATAGGTTCAATAAATAATATTTTATCATTACTTATTTCTTCTTTTACTAGTGCATTAGCAAGGTATCCTCCTCCAAATCCCAAAATAACATTTACGTAATTTTTATTAATCTCTTTCTTTATCAAACTTTCCGCTTCTCGATTAGGATTATATTTACTATGCAATAAATAACCATTCACTTCAAACGTTTCATTGCCGTCTTTTGCAGTTATACTTTTAATATTTAGTAATTCCATATATATATCTATCACCTCATTTTGTATATCGGCATTTTTTGAAAAAAATAAAGAAGGCTCTCTCAATATTCAGAGAGAGCCTTCTAAAGAATTTAAGTCTTATCGTAATAATTGTAGGACACCTTGAGGTTGTTGATTAGCTTGAGCTAACATAGATTGAGCAGCTTGCATTAAGATATTGTTCTTAGTGAAGCCCATCATCTCTTTAGCCATATCTGTATCACGGATACGTGATTCAGCAGCTGTTAAGTTTTCAGAAGTAGCACCTAAGTTGTTGATTGTATGCTCTAAACGGTTTTGTACTGCACCAAGAGCAGAACGTTGTGTAGATACTGTTTCTAAAGCTTTGTTGATAGTCGAGATAGCTGTGTTAGCTGCAGATTGTTTATCAATCTTAACTCCACTTACACCAACACCTTTAGCACCCATATCTTTAATAGTTAATGTAATATTTTGGCCTTTGTTCGCACCAATATGGAATACTTTCCCTTTGAAGCTACTGTTTAATAATTTTTGAGTATTGAACTCTGTATCAGTTGAAATACGAGTAATCTCAGAAGTTAATGCATCTACTTCTTTTTGAAGTGCATCACGATCTGTAGATACGTTTGTATCGTTCGCAGATTGTACTGCTAATTCACGCATACGTTGTAGGATAGCGTGTGTTTCGTTAAGAGCACCCTCAGCAGTTTGGATTAAAGATACTGAATCTTGAGCGTTTTTAGTCGCCATGTCAAGACCACGGATTTGTCCGCGCATTTTTTCAGAAATTGCTAAACCAGCAGCGTCATCGCCAGCACGGTTGATTTTGTAACCTGAAGATAATTTCTCTAAGTTTTTAGAAGCTTCAGTGTTGTTGAAAGAAAGATTACGGTGTGTGTTTAAAGCTGAAATGTTGTGTTGAATTCTCATTTGGAATTCCTCCTTGAATGTTTGTTTTTGTTATTCCACATCCGTGTGGAATATCGGATTAGGTAGTATGTATGTACTTCCTGCCCCTTACATTCTATATATCGTAATTAGTTGGAAATGTTTAATAGTTTTTTTAAAGTTTTTTTATTTTTTTTATGTAATAGATTACTAAATTTAAAATTATTGCTAAAGCATATATACATTATTTTTTCTTTAGCTGCTCCAAGAAGTTTGATGATGCTGACAACGCTTCCTTATTCTGTGCTTGGATAGCTTCAAAAACCTCGGAACGATGTACTTTCACTGTTTTTGGTGCAACAATGCCAATTTTAATTTGTTCGCCATCCACTGCTAATATTTTAATTTCAATTTGGTCACCTATCATAATAGATTCATCTTTTTTACGTGAAAGGACTAGCATTATTTCGCACTTCCTTCCAATGTTTGCATTGGGTAGCGTAACGGATAGGATTTATTATCTTGGAGGACAATTTGTTTACCAAGTTTTTTATCCATGTTAATAATGATAGGTGCTAACAAATTAATAGTAGAATTCTCTAAAGTTTCTTTCATTGTAACAATAGTGTATGTAAGAACATTCTCTTCTTTTTCAATTTGTAGTTGCTCACGATCATCTTCACTAATATCAAAGCTATAATCTTTTTTGAAGGCAAATGGATACGCTATGACAAAACCAATTTCCATTTGATCAACTGATTGAAGTAATACTAATGGCAGGTTTGCGTCTATAGGTAGTAACACAAATTTTTTGTATTCTTCCAAACCTAATAAGCCTTGCTCAAATGTCAGAATATCTTGTTCTACAATTTCGATTTCACCTAAAAATTTAGTAGCTATTTTCATTCTTTTATGCGCTCCTTTAGATAATTACGTCGATGTTAACATCTGGTCTTTGTACCATTGTACTAGTTACTTTACCAGGTGTGTAGTCATGTATAGGTTTATTCACCTTTGCGTCAATTATTGGATCTCTTTTCTCAATATTGATGTCTGTAGTACCTGGTGTATAGTCAATCTTCACAGAACCTACAGATGGGACAAATTTAATATTAAACGGAGTACGATGAGGACCATGATTCTGTTTTGCGATATTTTGAATTATCGCACGTCCTTGTCCTTTACCTGCATTCTCCATTAAAAGACGTCCTTCGCTTGCTCTACGTGCCATCCCCTGAAGTGCTCCTTGTTTACCTTCTTCAGCATAGTTTGCACTTGATTCCAAAGGACCAAACATCCCTATATCTCGTCTAGCTTGAGAAGAGTCGATTTGTAAAACACCTTTAGTTGTATGAATCTCCAAGATAGCAGCTGGTTGTTCAATAGATTGAGTAGCTCTTGGCTGTTCAATTTGCTGTTGAGGCTTGCTAATTTCAAGTTCTATTTTTGCATCGGTTGTTTGAATTTGAATTTGTGGAAATCGCATTTACTATTCTCCTTTCAATAAAAGCGCCTGAACATATTGTTCAAACGCTCTGTTATTCATTATAAAGTTTACCCCTGTCGCTTCGCTTTCGGGGCAGAACCTTGTAGATTTTATCGGATAAAATCTACTAAGGTTTGCTGAATGATTTTTGCTCCTACCGATAGAGCGGCTTGGTGAATAGATTCCTGTGTAACCATATCTGTAATCGTCTTCGCATAGTCTGTGTCTTCATTTTTAGATAGTTGTTTTGTTACATTTACTTCTTGAAGACTTAGTCGATTTTCCATCATCTCTACACGATTTTGACGAGCGCCGACATCTGCTCTTACAGCCAATGCATTTTCATAAATACCATCTAATCCAGGAATTTTATTAGCACCATTTGTGACTTCTAAACCGAGTGCATTGCCAATCTCCGGACCTGTTGCCCCACTTTCTAAAAGTGTTGTTACGTGCGTCATAAACCCATCAATATTCTCAAATAAATCAGCACCTTGAGTATTAATATTCATCGAGATACCATCAAAAACGTTGATTTCAATCGGCTTATTTCCCCCAGTAGAAATTGCTGGGTTTTGCGGACCTGTTTTATCCGTATAAAGTGGTAGGTTTGTGTGCGTGCCTGAAAAAATATAGTTTTCGCCCACTTTTGTATTGGCGATATCACGCAATTGTTCCTTAATCTGTTGCATTTCTGCATTGATCTTTTGACGATCATCAGCGGTATTTGTATCGTTAGCCGCTTGTACAATAAGCTCCTTTACACGTTTTAAAGCTCCGCCTACTTGATCAAGCGCTTCGTCTGTTGTATCTAACCATGTATTTGCTTCACGTAGATTTCGTTGGTATTGTTGGTTTTTATCAAGATCTATACGATAGCCCATTCCCTTTACTGCTACAACTGGATCATCGGATGGTCTAGTAATTACTTTACCTGAGTCCAACATATTTTGATATTTAGACATTTTACTATAGCTTGTATTTAAATTGCGTAGCATATTACTCGACATCATTGATTGTGTAACGCGCATAAATTTATCTCCTCTCAGTTAAGTGGCTATTATAGCCCTACTCTTCCCATACCGTTGATGATTTTATCTAATGTTTCATCTACCACTGTAATCATACGTGCATTGGCATTGTATGCTTGCTGGAATGTAATCATATTAGTCATCTCTTCATCTAAGGAAACTGAGTTCATAGAATTACGACGCTTAAAGATTTCCAAATGCATTGTTTCAGAATTAAATGCACTACGTTCAGCTTCCTGTCCCTTAACCGCTAAGTCCCCTACTAATGATTTATAATAGTTTTGGAATGTACCTTTCTTTAAGTTATCTTGAGCCTGCGATTGTAGCGCCGCTAACTTACGCATGTTTTCGTTATTACCTTCCTCACCCTTCGCCCCAGATACAGCTACCTGCTTCGGATCAGTAATTACTACGTTAAAATCACGTGCAGTCGTCCCAGAGAAAAAGTTCTGACCTGTACTATCATCTAAACCAAAACCTTTACTATGAACTTCATTAAATTTTGTTATAAATTCATTTGCTAGTTTATCTAAATTAGCAAGCATTTCTGGATAAGTACCTTGTCCACCGCTATGCCCATACGCATCAATCAATGCACGTAATGTACCTTTACCAGGTTCCATTTGCTTGTAATCAATTGCAATTCCATTCGCTGGATCTCCTGGTGGCTCGCCAACAGCTGCAATTTTAATTTCCTTAAAGTTAGCATAGCTCCCTGTCGCTTGATCATCTACATCACCATCAATGCGCTGATTGTTCGTGTCCATCGTTGCAAGTGCAGCGTATTGTCTACCATCCACTAATTTAATAGGAGTACCATCCGCTGATACATATGTAATCGTCATTGAACCTTCAGCAACATCTTTTGCTAAACCACCTGATTTTTGCAATGAAACCGTTACAGGAATGTATTCATTTAACTGATCTACTAATACATCACGTGCATCATATAAATCATTTGGCACATAACCACTCGGTTCAACTTCTTGAATTTGTTTATTAAGAGCTGCAATTTGTTTAAGAATTGAATTCACTTTATCCGTCGATACATTAATTTCATTCCCGATATTACCTTGGATCTGTTTCAGCTGTCTATCCATATATTTAAATGACTCAGCAATTGCAACACCTTTAGAAATTAATACTTGACGTGCAGCTGTATCTTTTGGGTTGTCAATAACATCTTCCATCGACTTCCAAAAATCTGTAAAAGATTGGTTAATACCAAACTCTGAAGGCTCTGACATGATATCTTCCATCTGCGAAATCGATTTTGCTGTTGAATCCCAATAACCTAACTTATTCGTTTCCTGGCGATATTGTCGATCAGTAAATTGATCGCGCATGCGTTGAATCGAGCTTACTTCTACCCCTGTTCCAAGATGTCCAGGATAGACAGGCTGATTTAAGCCTGGACTTGGAAAACCAGGAGTTGCTTGCATATTTGCTCGTTGGCGAGTGTAACCTAATGTATTTGCATTGGAAATATTATGTCCTGTTGTGTATAAAGCTGTTTGTTGTGTAAATAAGCCACGTTTACTAGCTTCTAAGCCCATAAATGTAGAGCGCATTCTTTTTCCTCCCTTAATAACCGTTTTTCAGCAATTGATTTCTTAAAAAGACTATGCTTGAGAATCGAAATATGATTTTTTTGCCACTGTATTTGTGCCACGAACCTCATTGCCAGAATAGTTGATTTGCTCAGGACGAGGTTGTAAAGCATCCAATGTAAAGTTGACAAATTGTAGTGATTGGAACACTAGCTTTTGATTTAAATCATTTTGTTTTTTTAAGTCGTTAATGATTTGCAATAATCGATTGCGTACTGCTGAGAGCGTATCTTTTTCAGTCTGTTGTTCAGCAGCCTCGATGACATCAGCGACAGTTGCTTTGTCAGTTGAAGCAATTCCTTTTGCTTCAAGGTAGTCCGTTACCTGTTTCTGACGCTGTTGCTCGAGCTTATCGATGGCCGCTACATGCGCCTGCTCATCCTTGAGCATTTGGTCCAGTGCTTCGATATCACCAGCTGTAATGATTTCAGTCTTTTTTACGGCTAGTTCAAATAAGCTTTTATGCATTCTTTCTAGCTTTGTTAATGTAGAACAGATCGCTTCTGTAGACATTTTGCTAAGCACCCTTTCTGATATTCCTTAGAAACGATAATATTTCAGCATATCTTCTGCAACTTTGCGAGCGTCCACTTTGTATTCACCAGAAGCGATATCTTTTTTTAGTTGTTGCACGCGTTCTGCACGCTCTGTGCTGTATGTTGAAACTCCTTGCATCTCCTGTGCAGTCTTAGAAATTTCGATTTTATCTGCGAAGGATGCTTTGTTCGTACTTGATTTTACATTGCGCACCTGATTTTTATAGGCGTTCACTGCATTAATCCCATAAGATGTAATTTTCATTTAATCCCCCCCTATCTAAAAAGCTTATCTTCCTATTATTTCGGATTGTCTCACATAATGTTAAGTTTTCAAATGTAAAAAAGTGTGCTAATTTTGTTTAAAATTAACACACTTCAGGCTTATCAATTATGCCTCGGCATATTAGCGTCCGGAATCGGCTTTGTGCTTAGGCCTGCGTGATGCAAGTCAGTTAGCCGTTATCGCATGGATGCGATGATTTTAGGCTAACATCCTAAATTGAACTCCTGTCCAAATCCGTGAAATCCGACAGAGGATTTGGACCAACGTGATGTTGGTCACTCAGTCGTTGTTGCTGTCGCTTCGCTTTCGCACAGATAAATTGCCACAGGACGTGGCTTTCTTAGACTGAGTTCCTTTATTTCAGCGGATGTCTTTTGTACCAAAAACATAGCGACAGGTACAGGTGTTTGGACACTCGCTGAAAGAAGTTAACGTTTTCGTTCTGCGTGATATGTTACACGATCACGTTCTGCCACACTCTCACGGAACTCCTTCGCCGCTTCAAATGTACGTAGCTCCGTTTTTAATTCATCCTGACATTTTGTACAAAGCTTGCCTGTTGTCGTTAGGTGACCACAGTTATCACATGGGTAGCCAAGATTAGGAAACATCGCAGTCTGTAAGCGCCCCTTACGTACCCATTTATACAATAGCTCCTCTTCAGCTCCAGTGGCTTCAACAATACGTTCTACTGTCGCAGCACGGTTTTCACGTTTACGTAAAAAGCGATAAACGATTTGATATAAGTCCTCTTCAGATTGCGCACACTTATGACATACTTCTCTGACCCCTGTATAATTAAAAAACTCATTACATTTCGGACAATTACGAACCTCTGCCATCTACTCTTCCTCCTCTTAAATCAATTTCGCCTTGGCGTAATTGTAGCTGACGCTTTGCTTTCGCTACAGATAAACAATGCGTCCGGGTTTTGAATTGTGCCCGCACAATTCAAAATCCGTGACATCCGCCGGAGGCTTTATTTTCATTCAGTAGGTGTCTGGGAACCCACTGAAAAGTGATCACATCCGTATTCATCTCCCTACTTTCATAAGTGGAGATCGTTTTCTGAATGAAAATAATAACTGCTAGCTACGAATCTTATTTACTCGTAATCTATTATACACAATGCATTAGCATTTTCATCCATTAATTAGTGTGAAGCTTTTGACATTTCTAGCACCCGCATTCATTAAAATCTCGGTGGCATGCTGCAAAGTGGTGCCCGTCGTTTTTATATCGTCAAAAAGAAGATATTCTTTATGGTCTACATATGCTCCAGTCATCAGACGAAATAGGGGAGCTGCTTGGATACGTTGCTCTCTATTTTTGGAGCTTTGTGTTTCTGCCGTTGTCTTTTCTAAAAGTTGTATAAAAGGAATAGTAGCAGCCTTTAATAACTCCTCCGTATGCGAAAAGGTACGCTCCCTTTGTTTAGTGGGATGCATTGGAATCGGTATAATGGTTGCTTTTTCATATTTGAATCGTGCTTGTAGCTCCTGCCGAAATACTTTAGCAAGTGCGACATCCTGAAGAAATTTATAGTGATGCAAATAATCTTTCATCGCATCGTTATATTGGTAAAGTGCTGTTGCTGTTGAGGAATATTCAAACCGAGCTGAGCATCGATCACAGATAGTTGATTGAAATTGTTTGGTTAAAAGTATTTTCCATGAAATTGCAGATGGCAAAGGCTGTGAGCATAATAAGCAAAGTGTTTCAATTTTATTCATTGTGAAAATCCTTTCTTATTATAATAAAGAATTTTAGTACGCGCATCATCCATTTCAATCGTAATGCCATGATGAAAAAATACGACGTCTCCATCCGAAAAATCAGCATTTCGCCCAACTCGCCCAGCAATTTGTATAAGTGCACTAGAAGTGAAAATGGTTGACTGTGCCCCAATAACTGCAACCTGTACATTCTTTATCGTAATTCCTCTTTCTAATATGGTCGTTGTTAGTAAACCTGGAACTTCTTCATAACGTAGTTTAAGCACTTTTTCTTTACGATCAGGGTCTTCCGCATGCACCGCCATGATGCTTTCATCTAATAACTGAAAAAGAGGCGTAGCTATTTTCATTAACTCTACTTTCGGGAAAAATAATAAAAAAGGCTCTTTTCGTGCAAGGCGTTCCTCTGTCCATCGCTTTAACTTTCGCGGGATTTTTCCACGTTTTAAGCTTTTTTCATAGTTCCATAGAGAATGAAATCGAGGGACCGGTAATGGACGGTTATGATAACGCTTTGGGATAAATGAATAGCTTTCATTTTGATACTGAGTCAGTAATTTATGTGAAGGTGTTGCTGTGACCAACAATATTGGAGCGTTTTCCGACTTAGCCTTTTGTACAGCGCTTTGTAAGGTTTCATCGAATGTATACGGAAATGCATCAGCTTCATCAACAATCATAACGTCAAACGCTCGTTCAAAACGATAAAGCTGATGAGTGGTAGCCAACACAAGCTGTGCATAACCCTCCTGCCTCGGTGATCCACCATATAGTGCATGGATTATTGTTTGCGGGAAAACTGTTTGAAAACGTGGATATAACTCTAGCACTACATCTGTACGGGGCGTAGCGATACATACCCGTAAGCCCTGCTCTAACGCATAATGTACAGTTGGAAAAAGCAGTTCTGTTTTTCCTGCTCCACATACTGCATGCAAGAGATGAGAACGTTGTGCTTTAACACTTTCTAGCATTTCGTTTGCCGCTTGCTGTTGAAGCACTGTATATTGCCCTGCCCATTTGAGTGTATGCTTTCTTGTTCTAATGGCACGAGGGCCTGTCCAAATCATCAATTGCGTACAGCTACTCACTCTGCCCATTTTTAGACAATGTCTACAATATACACATTGCTGTTGGCACTTTGAACAATCAAACGTTGTAAATTGCTGTGGATTATCATTATGGCAACGATTGCATTTTAGATGTGGTTCTTTTTGGATTCCTTCTATTATACGGAGATATTTGTGATTGATCGATTTCTCGATATCTTCCTTTGAAAATGGGGTATGCTCCTTTAACCAAATACGTCCTTCATGAAAATCTCGTAATTTAGGTGGCAATAACCAACCTTTGTATTTCATTGCTTTGCTCCTTTCATATGAGTGATTTTTATCAGCGATTCTAGTAGGTTTAGCAGCGATATTTATGGGTTTACCGGCGATTCTGGCACTTTTAGCGGCGATTCTCACAGGTTTACCGGCGCTTCCCCACTTACCCAGCAAAACAGTATGCACTCAAAATAAAAAAAACAGCCTCTACAAATTTGTTGTAGAGACTGTCTCACTTACTATTATTTTTTTGTCCAGCCGAGCCCCATTGAGCCTTCACCTAAGTGTGTGCCAATGACGGGACCGAAATAACTTAATTTAAAGTTAACGCTAGGGTAGGTTGCTGCTAGTTGTGCTAGCCATTCTTCTGCTTCAGCCTGGCAATTGCCGTGGATCACGACAGCGTCTAGTGCTTCATACTTTTGAACATCCTCAGCTAATAGCTCCTCCGCACGCTTTAATGCTTTTTTTCGCGTACGAATTTTTTCAAAAGGTACAATAACCTTGTCCACAAAATGCAGTACTGGCTTTACTTGTAATAATCCGCCAATTAATGCAGCTGCTGAAGACAAACGTCCCCCGCGTTGTAAATGCGCTAAGTCATCTACAATGAAGTAAGCACGAATCGATTGCTTCATGTCCGCCAATGTAGCGAGAATTTCTTTTGCAGAAAAGCCATGAGATGCCATTTCAGCTGCTCTTAGAGCGTAAAAACCCTGTACCGCACAGGATATTTCACTATCAAAAGCGTATACATCAATGTCTTCCACCATATCGCCTGCTTGAATCGCACCTTGATATGTTCCACTGATTCCACTTGATAAATGAATAGATATGACTTCATCATACTCTTTTGCCAGCTCCTCAAAAAGAGAGGCAAATTCTCCAATTGGGGGCTGCGTTGTTTTTGGGAATTCCTTTGCCCCACGTACTTTATCATAAAATTCAGATGCTGTGATATCTACTTCTTCTGCAAATAGTTGCCCTGAGATATTTACACTTAACGGAATCATATGAATGTTTAAGCGTTCTCGTTCCTCAGCCGGAATATATGCAGTACTATCTGTTACGATTGCTGTCCTCATCCATGTCCACTCTCCTATTCTACATAGTTTACAATAAAAAGAAATGAATGTGAAATGAATTACGACATTGCGTAATCTCGTCTGAATGTCGAATAGTGGTCAGTGCTCTTCCCTCTTTCAACATTCTAGACATCTGCTAAATTGATAACTTAGCGTCCATTTCACATTCATTTTCTATGTATACGGATTTATCTTCGTTTAATAAATCTTTCTATTAAGTAAGTAAAGGCACATCACCATAACTTTTGGGGTGATCTCCGTTCCAGCTAGGCAAGTCCAATGAGTCGTTGGGCGCGATGCTTTTTGCCTTCGTTTCTCTATCTAGCTTGCTCTTGACGCTAATTTCAGAAAATCACCCAACCTCAACTCTTAGTGATGAGCCCGAATAAAGATATCCTCATTTTATTTGCCAGTAGTTGATTTCGTTTCATCTCCGGTATAGAAGACGCTAGTGACCTTCCAAAGTCCATCTTCTTTGACGAATACTGTAACTTGTTGTCCTGCACTTTCATGCTTTACATTTGTTGTAGTTTGTACCAAATGCGATGTTATATTGGAATAGACCTGTGCTTCATTTTCGCTATATTTTATAATCGTAGTATTTTTCGCATCTCGTTTAACGTCTGACTGTTTAAATACATCTGTAATGTAGTTCTTTTCTCCTTCATAATTGAAACCTTTTGGATTCTTTGAGAGTGTTTCCATATAACGATCAATTTCTTTTGAATTGAGAGCTGCAATATATTCATTAAAGGCTGCTATTATCGCTTTGTTTTCTTCAGCAGGGATATTTTCTGCCTTTGTTATTTTCCCACCATTCGTTTCAAATCTGACGGTTCCATCATCAATGATTTTTTGTCTATCTTCTGCACTCATTTCATCATCTTTTTTATTACCACAGGCAGTTAACACTAATGTAGTTAACATTAATAAGGTTAAAACTGCTAGAAAACTTTTCTTTAACATCAAAAAACCTCCCGCGCATATTGTAGCATATAAATTCCGTTGTAGGAATTTTGTTGTGCATTTTCAACATTTAGGCGTTACATCTTCCTTATGACGCCCATGGTTTTAAAATGTTGCACTATTTATGTAATCACTATGTATAAATTGTTACACCTTTATACGGCATTTAGCTAATGTAGTCCAATAAGTGTAAACATTACAGAAGTCTTCTGTGGACAGCGCTACGATTTCGCCACAAAAGAACAGCGGTATACTTTAATCAATTATGCCTCGGCATAATTGCGTCCGGAATCAGCTTTGTGACATCCGCCGACCTGATGAAAAGTAGCTTAAATCTGCATTCATCTCACCACCTTAGAGGCGGGAGGCTTCTGTAGCGTTCGCTTTACTTTCGGTACAAAGGCATTTGCTGAAAGAAGGTAAAAAAACTGTTTTAAAAACTACTAAATAAAATAGTAGCCTTTAAAAACAGCTTTAATTTCAAACATATACTATTAGCGTACTTCAACCCAGCCATTTTTAATGGCTGTAACAACAGCTTGTGTACGGTCGTTTACATTCATTTTTTGTAAAATGCTTGAAACGTGGTTTTTAACTGTTTTTTCAGAAATGAACAGTGTCTCACCAATTGTACGGTTAGATTGTCCATCTGTTAATAATTGTAATACTTCACATTCACGTTTCGTTAGTAAATGGAATGGACGGCGAATTTCTGTTTGATGGAAGTTACCTTTATTTTCATGCTCAGAAAGACGACGGAATTCAGCTACTAAATTTTTAGTTACTTTTGGATGTAGGTAAGATCCACCATTCGCAACTACTTTAATGGCCTCGACAATTTCGTCAGCATCCATCTCTTTTAGCATATAGCCAAGTGATCCAGATTTCAGCGCGTGTGTTACGTATGTTTCATCATCATGAATGGATAACATAATAACCTTCGCATCTGGGAATTCACTAATTAATTCTGCCGTTGCCTCTACTCCATTTTTCCCTGGCATATTAATATCCATTAGTACAACATCTGGTTGATTTTCAGCATATAAAGAAACCACATCTGTACCATCGTCACCTTCTGCTACTACGTCAAATGTATCTTCAAAATCTAAAATACGTTTTACTCCTTCGCGGAATAGCTGGTGATCGTCTACAATAATAATCTTCGTCATTTGTCTTTACCCCCTAAAATTCTCCAACAATCGTTTTACTCTACTTCTAACGGAATTTTAAATAACACCGTCGTACCTCGATTTATCTCGCTTTTAATTGAGATTGTCCCATCCAAAATTTCGATACGTTCTTTCATACCTAAAATCCCAAAAGAATGGTCTTTAACCTCCTGTGGATTGAAACCTATACCATCGTCTTTTACAACGATATTTACGGCATCTTTCAACCACTCCAGTCTTACCCAAATATCTTTACATTTCCCGTGCTTCATGGCATTTGTTACACATTCTTGCACTAATCGGAAAATAGATACTTCATAGTTTGATGGTATACGCTTTTCGGTGCTTCTCGATTGGAAATGAACTTCAACACCAGGATTATATTCAGTCACTGTCGATAAGTATTTTTTTAATGTCGGAACAATCCCCAAATCATCAAGTGCCATTGGTCTTAAATCATAGATTATACGTCGCACCTCAGATAAAGCATTACGCACCGTTTTCTTTAAATCAGCAATTTCATCTAAAGCATATTCAATGCCTTTTTCACGATACGTCCTGTCTATTAAATTAGTGCGCATTAGTACATTTGCCAGCATTTGAGCAGGTCCATCATGAATTTCCCTAGATAGACGTTTGCGTTCCTCTTCTTGTGCTGCAATAATACGTATACCAAAATCTTGTTTCATTTTTGCTTGTTCTAGTGCTAAACCAACATTTCTTAAATCTGAAGTTAAGTAATTCAAAACGACATTTACTTGATTGACAATATGATCTGCACGTTCAATCGTATCGAGTAACGCTCTTAATCTTCTCTCTAAATCATCTCTTTTATCACGTAGTTGCTTTTCTTGTGTTCTAATAACGGAGAGCTTCACTTGAAAATCATGCGCGGTTTCATATGCTTCTCTAACTTGATCTTCGGTATAATTATCAAAAGCTTTACTCACTAACACAAGTCTTTGCTTAGCAAGCTGTGTACTCTTTTCTAAAGCATCGCCTTCATCAATAACAATTGAAACTTGTTTTCGAACAATTTCTAGCTCTATTTTCATATCTTCGAAACTTCTTCGGCTTTGTTCGCTTATAATAAAGATATCATCTTTTGAGCTCATGATTGTTTCTAACATTCGATTAAATATGTCATCAAGCGACTTTAAATCGAAGGTATCATTTGAAAACATAGTATACTCCCCAGTCTAATGTCTTATGATTACTTACTATTTCAATAGACCAATTACATAGTCTACATCTATTATAGCATTCCCATGTTAAAATTTAATGCTTTTTCTTTATGAAAATTATAGAATAGAACTCTACTTTAAAGGAGATTGATACTGATGAGAGAAAACTATTTAACTGTAAAAGGATACGGAGAAAGTGAAATTGTTATTTCAAAATCTCGTTTCCTTACTTATATAGAACGTGCAGAAACGGAAGAGGATGCAATTTCTTTTATTGAACGCATAAAAAAAATGCATCATAATGCAACACATAATTGTTCAGCCTATATTATTGGAGAACATGATCATATTCAAAAAGCAAACGATGATGGGGAACCTAGTGGCACAGCTGGCGTCCCTATGTTAGAAGTCCTAAAAAAACAAGGGTTAAAAGATACGGTCGTTGTCGTCACACGCTACTTTGGTGGCATTAAGCTTGGCGGTGGCGGTCTTATTCGTGCGTATGGAAAAGCGACAACAGAAGGATTACTTGCTGCTCAAGTAGTAGAACGCAAGCTTCACCATTTTATGAACATTTCTATTGATTACACATGGTTAGGTAAAGTAGAAAATGAAATTCGAGGTTCTTCATATACTTTAGAAGAAATTCGCTATTTAGAAGGCGTCGAAATTATTGTATCCGTATTAAAAGAGGAAGAAGAACAGTTTCAAAACTGGGTAATAGAAATGACAAATGGACAAGCAAACATTACTTTTGAGAAAGCTCAATTTATTGAATTTGTTGTAAAATAAATAGTTTTAATTGTCGAATACTAAATATCCATAGTATAATTTTAATATTGAGCTATTTTATCTTTTACGCATATTCTAAAATTACTGTGTTTAATCGCTTTATTATTCCCAAAATTTAGAGGAGAATATATTAAAAATGAAAAATAGAATTAAAAAGCAAGGCAAAAAGAGGTCGTCTAAAGCCTCCCTAATTATAAAGATTTCCCTTCTTCTTGTTGCTAGTTTACTAATTTGTGCAACTGCTTATGGAGTATATATTACGAAGCAAGTAAAGCATGCAGCTGACTCGGCACACGAAGAATTAAAAGGGCGAGACATTTCTGCACTTCGTAATGAGAAGGTAGAACCAGTACACGATAATGTTTCAATCCTATTTGTCGGTGTTGATGATAGTGAAAATCGCGGGCAAGGCTCTGACCACTCACGTTCGGACGCTCTTATTCTAGCAACATTAAATAATAAAACAAAAACAATTAAAATGTTGAGTATCCCTCGAGATTCATATGTATATATCCCTTCTGTAAAACATAAGGATAAAATTACTCATGCACATGCCTATGGTGGAACAATTTCAACAATTGATACAGTAGAAAAACTATTAGATGTGCCAATTGATTACTATGTTCGTATGAACTTTAATGCGTTTATTGATGTTGTTGATGCATTAGGTGGAATTGAAGCAGAAGTACCGTACAAGTTACACGAAAAAGACGAATTCGATCGCAATGCCATCAATTTAGAGCCAGGTTTACAGCATTTAAACGGAAGTCAAGCACTTGCACTAGCAAGAACACGTAAGCAAGACAGTGATATTGAACGCGGCAAACGTCAACAAGAGATTTTAACAGCGATCATCAATAAAGTTTCTTCTGTAGGATCCATTACAAAATACGATGATGTCATTAGAGCACTTGGTGATAATATGAAGACAAATATGAAATTTAGCGAAATGAAGTCATTCCTATCTTATTTATCACAAGGGATGCCACGTATCGATTCTTTAACATTAGATGGTACAGATGATATGTCTACTGGTGTTTACTACTATCAATTAAATCAAAAATCAGTTGATGAAATATCACAAACGCTAAAGAACCATCTTGACACTAATAAAGCATCTAGTAGCTTAACGAATAAAAATACTGATAAAGATAACGCTGCTGGCAAAGATTCAACAGATAAAGATAGCACTCAGTAACTATAAAAGCCTTTCCACTTTATATTTGTGGAAAGGCTTTTTGTTATGGCATGATTATATCGCGATGTTTGCTTAGCGTAGAGATAGATTGGACCTGAGTTTTGCTCCATGTTACTCGAGCAGTTCTGATTCTACCTGAGCGTATTTCCACCGTACCCTAGGGATTCATCAGCCTACCTGAGCAGTTTTTCGCCAAGTCCTTAAAATTGTGAAAAACTCTATACAAAGTTTTTCATCCCTGACTTTAGTTTTGTCAAACTGTCCAGCTTATATTGGGTATCGCCGCTAAAAGTATGAGTTGCGCCGCTAATCAAGCAAAGAACGCCGCTAAAACCCGAAATCCCGCCGCTAATCAAGCAAGTAACGCTACCGTTTTTCTCTTTACCCAAGCAGTTCTTCAGTCCACCTGAGGTTTTTTTCGCATAGATTCAAACTTCTTATAAGTCCACTTCACTCTAAGTCTCATAAAAAAAGCAACCATCCATAAAAATAGGTGGTTGCTTAAATGTTTTATTTATTAAATATCCGCACAAAATTCAATAGTGGTTTATAGTTTTTACCCGCGAGTCCGATGACTTCAACCAAAATTTCAATTGCAGTTAAAATGACAGCTACGAGTAAAATGGCACCCCATACTTTTGCCATTGAGAAAATGATGGCTGCTAAACCAAACATGATGGCAATCCCATAAATAATGAGTACTGTTTGACGATGTGTGAAGCCCATATCTAGTAAACGGTGATGCAAATGTGATTTATCTGGATCAGACCATTTTTTCTTCATACGTACACGTCGAACAATCGCAAAGAATGTATCAGAAATCGGCACACCTAGTATAATAACTGGGATAATTAATGTTACGACCGTAATATTTTTAAATCCAAGCAATGCGAGCACCGATATCATGAAGCCTAGGAATAAGGCTCCGGTATCTCCCATGAAAATTTTCGCTGGATGGAAATTGTAAAATAAAAATCCAAATGTTGCTGCCGCTAAAATGGATGCGATAGCTAAAACGAACATATTGCCCATAATAAAAGCCATGATAGCTAAAGTAATAAGGGCAATCGTTGACACACCTGCAGCTAGGCCATCTAAGCCATCAATTAAATTAATGGCATTTGTAATACCAACAATCCAAAGAATTGTTAAAGGGATACTTAGTAATCCAAAATTTAATTCACCTACAAATGGTAAATTAATCATCTCAATTTGAATTCCACCTACAAAAATAACGATAAGTGCCGCAACAAGCTGACCAATTAATTTTGCTTTTGCAGAGATTTCACGCATATCGTCAATGACACCTGTTGCTACGATAATACAAGCTCCAATTATAATTGCCAGTAAAAAATCGCTACCATTTTCATTGTATATCAAAATCGGCTGGAATATAGCCACAGCTATTAAAAACGCAAGGAAAATCGCCAATCCCCCAAGTCTTGGCATAATTCGTGCATGTACTTTTCGATAGTTTGGTGCATCGACAGCACCTATTCTGAATGCTAATCGTTTAACTAGTGGAGTTAACAATATTGAAGCAACAAATGCTGCTATTAAAGACACGTAGAGCATGTCTCTCCTCCTCAAAAAAATAATCTACATTTAAATTCTAATTGATTATAGCACGAACAGACGCCGAAATATACTTTTTCTATTTATTTTCCACCATTTCACAAATATTATTCCTTCTTTTTCGAATTGGAAGAATGCTGCATGTCAAATGTAGTCATCATTCGTAAAATTTGATAAAATAATGTTGTGTCTAGCATTTAGACAACTTAAAAGGAGCGTAAATTTCATGTTCTCAATTTTTAAACGTAACAATGAGCATACTAGTGCTCGTCAATTAAAACGCTACTATAAAATAGTAGATCAAATTAATAGTCTTGAAGAAAAATATGTTAATAAGTCAGATGATGAATTAAAAGAAATGACTTTTATTTTCAAGGATCGTTTAGAACAAGGTGAACCAATTACATCTATCATCCCAGACGCATTTGCTGTTGTACGTGAAGCCTCAAAACGTGTATTAGGTATGCGTCATTTTGATGTACAGCTTATCGGTGGCCTTGTTTTAACTGAAGGCAATATTGCAGAAATGCCTACAGGTGAAGGTAAAACGCTTGTCGCTTCTCTACCTTCGTATGTACGCGCATTAGAAGGTAAAGGTGTTCACGTTATTACTGTTAATGACTATCTAGCTAAGCGTGACTACGAGCTTGTCGGTCAAATCCATCGGTTTCTTGGTTTAACAGTTGGTTTAAATATACCGATGATGGAGCCGGATGCCAAAAAAGAAGCCTATAACGCAGATATTACATATGGTGTAGGTACTGAGTTCGGATTTGATTACTTACGCGACAACATGGCTCACAGCTTGGCTGATAAAGTACAGCGTCCTTATCACTTCGCCATTATCGATGAAGTCGATAGTGTACTTATTGATGAGGCAAAAACACCACTTATTATCGCTGGGAAAATGGCTGCGAATGATGAACTACATCGCATTGCCTCTATGCTAGCTAAACGTTTTAAAGAAGAAGAAGATTACGATTTTGATGATGAAACAAAAGCTACTTCTTTAACAGATAAAGGCATTGAAAAGGTTGAGGCTGCCTTCAATGTTGATAATCTATATGATCTTGAACACCAAACACTTTACCATTACGTGATCCAAGCAGTGCGTGCACACGTAATGTTCAAACGTGATGTTGATTACATCGTAAAAGATGACAAAATCGAGCTTGTTGATATGTTCACAGGTCGTGTTTTAGAAGGTCGCTCGCTATCTGATGGCTTACATCAAGCAATTGAAGCAAAAGAAGGCGTAACGATAACTGAAGAAAATAAAGCACAGGCACAGATTACAATTCAGAACTATTTCCGTATGTATCCGAAGCTTTCTGGGATGACGGGTACGGCGAAAACTCAGGAAAAAGAAATCCGTGAAGTATACGGCATGGAAGTTATTCAAATTCCAACAAACCGTCCACGTCAACGTGTCGATCAGCCTGATATTATTTTCAACAAACAAGAAGATAAATATAAGTTCGTAGCTGCTGAAGCTAAACGTCGTCACGAAAAGGGACAACCTGTTTTAATTGGGACAACGTCAATACTGCAATCCGAAACAGTGGCCGAATACTTAAAGAAAGAAGGCTTAAAATTCCAATTGCTGAATGCTAAAACTGTTGAGCAAGAGGTTGAGCTGATTTCACAAGCTGGTCAGAAAGGCCGTCTGACTGTAGCAACCAATATGGCTGGTCGCGGTACAGATATTGTGCTAGATGAAGCAGTTCACGAACTTGGAGGCTTATATGTCATCGGTACCGAAAAGCATGAAAGCCGCCGTGTAGATAATCAGCTGCGTGGTCGTTCAGGTCGCCAAGGTGACATAGGCGAAAGCCGCTTCATTCTCTCTATTGAAGATGATATGTTCCGCCGTTATGCAAAAGAAGAGGTTGAAAAATTCTCAGAAAAAATGGTTGTCGATGAAAACGGCATTATCCAAAATAAAGAGGTTCAAGAACTTATTAACCGTACACAACGTATTGTTGAAGGCTCTCAACACGGTATGCGTGAATACAACCTAAAATTAGATGATGTTATCAATGACCAGCGTACAGTTATTTACGGTCTACGTGATAAAATTTTAGCTGGTGAAGATTTAATGGGTGAGCTGAAAAAAATGCTAAGTGAAACGGTTGATTTTGCTGTTCGCGAAGCTGCTTCAGATGAACTCCCTTCAGTTGAATGGGATTACGATCAAATGGAAAGCTCTCTCAATTCACTATTTATTACTCCTGTCACAATAGATCGTGAAGTGGGTAAAGTAAAGCAAATTTTAGCTGATATTCAACCTTCTGAACAAGAGTTGCTTGATCGCATGGAAAAATTCGCTGATAACGCAGAAGTAATGACTATTATTCCGAATGTGATGCTAAGCTACATAGACAGTGGCTGGGTAAAGCATTTAGAAAACATGGCCCACTTAAAAGAAGGAATCGGCTTACGCCATTACCAACAAGAAGACCCGATGCGAATTTACCAACGTGAAGGACTTGAATTATTTGGAAGGAATTTCCAAGAATTACGTCGTTCTATTATTATTGAAATTACAGGCTTCATGAAAATGATTGAAGCACAAATGGAGGTACAATAATGGGCTTATTCTCATTCTTTAAAAAATCAGACAAACTTGGGCAAGAAAATACAATCGACTCTAAAGATTTACTGCAAAACATCAAAGTAGAAAATACAGACAATAATCAGGATGTTGTGACAAAATTATCTTACCATCCAGATTGGGAAGTGCCTCAAGAGCAAAAGTATATCTTTAACTTCCTTGCTAATGAGCTAGAACCATTGAAGCCAAATCAATTATCACTTTCTTCTATTAGTATAGAAGAAGATATGCGCTCTAAAAAATGGCAAGTGCGTGCATTTTTCCGCTCATCATTATCTCAAGCAATTGAGCTTGGTGAAATTGAGCTGTTTATTATGGATAAAAATGACGAGCTTTTAGCATCTAAAAAATTCGACTTTGCAGCACTTGGCACAATTCCAGCAGAAAGTGCTCGTCCATGGGTATTTGAATTTGAAAAATCAACGATAAAAGTCGATGAAGTACCAGAAGATGGCTGGAAAATCGCATTCAACCTTGTTTCCCTTCGCGGTCACCAATTAGAATTAGACCCATCATGGGAGAAACAACTACCTGAAGCACAAAAAGAGGAACTTGCAAAAATCGTAAAAACTTTACCTAAGTTAGGTGAAACAGAAGTAAACTTCACCGGCCTACAAGCGAAACTTGCTGATAACGGTAATTTAAATGTGTCTATCTTCATTCGTAACGGACATAATAAAGCGATTAACCTAGAACAATTACCACTAGAAATTATT
Source organism: Lysinibacillus sphaericus (assembly GCF_006864135.1). Classification (GTDB taxonomy): domain Bacteria; phylum Bacillota; class Bacilli; order Bacillales_A; family Planococcaceae; genus Lysinibacillus. The sequence goes on from NZ_SADV01000009.1 coordinate 65,887, forward strand.
GACGCAACAGGCAAACAAATTGCTAAAGGTTCATTTAAAATGGATCCAATATTAACTGTACAACCAGACTCAACAAAGCCATGGACATTTATCTTCCCTGCAGAGCTTGTTGACGCAAAAGATGCCGATCTTTCTCGTTGGACAGCCCGCGTAACACAATAAAATGTTGAAAACCCTTCTTTTTTTAGAAAGAAGGGTTTTTTATTTGTTTATTTTCTTATCAGTGCTGTCGATGTTCTAACCGCGATATTTGATGTTTATCAGCGGTTCTCACTCTCTTATCAGCGTTGTTCCGCGTTCTATCAGCGGTTCTCGCTCTCTTATCAGCGTTGTTCCGCGTTCTATCAGCGGTTCTGGCTCTCTTATCAGCGATGTTCCGTTTTCTATCAGCGATTCTAGCACCTTTATCAGCGATGTTCCGTTTTCTATCAGCTATTCTAGCACCTTTATCAGCGATGTTCCGTTTTCTATCAGCGATTCTCGCTCTCTTATCAGCGTTGTTCCGCGTTCTATCAGTGGTTCTCGCTCTCTTATCAGCGATGTTCCGTTTTCTATCAGCGGTTCTCGCTCTCTTATCAGCGATGTTCCGTTTTCTATCAGCGGTTCTCGCTCTCTTATCAGCGATGTTCCGTTTTTTATCAGCGGTTCTCGCTCTCTTATCAGCGATGTTCCGTTTTTTATCAGCGGTTCTGGCTCTTATCAGCGATGCTCCGCGTTCTATCAGCGATTCTAGCACCTTTATCAGCGTTGTTCTATGTTCTATCAACAACTGTTAGCCTTCATTCCTGCTCTTTTATTTAACTCCATGAAAAAAGCGATTATTGCGTATTTGCAATAATCGCTTTTACTTTATTTAATAGTGTCGAAACGTTTATAAGCTACTAATCTTGTAGACCAGTAAGAGAATGTAACGTCCGAAATTTCAACACCGTCTGACCCTGCATGGATAAATTTATTGTTACCTATATAAATACCCATATGAGATATTCCATCTTTATACGTATTTTGGAAAAATACTAAATCTCCCGCTATCGGATTTTTAATTAGTGTTGTATTGCCGTAGAAATATCCTTCGCTACTGTCTCTTCCAATTTTTAAACCACCTTGATTAAAGGCGTAGTAAATAAAGCCACTGCAATCTAGACCTTCAGATGTGTTGCCACCATAGAGATATGGTGTTCCTACTAATGAATTAGCTACATCCACTGTTTTCTTATAAATAGCTTGTCCATTAGCTGTAGAATCTTTAGACGTTACTGTTGATGTTCCCGCATCTGAAGATCCGTTATTATGTACTGTGTCATTCTCGGGTAATGAAGCTACTGGAGATAATTTTAACACTTGTCCAACGTAAATTGTGTCTGTCGTAAGTCCATTCCAGTCTTTAATGTCCTTTATTGTTACATTATATTGCTTAGCAATTTTGGATAATGAATCGCCTTTAACTACTGTATGTGAAACAGTTGCGGGCTTTGTTGGTGTTGTTGGTTTTGGTGTTGTCGGTTTTGTTGTTGGATTTGAAGGTTTTACCGTATCATTTGTAGCTTGCTTTGAAACTTCAAGCTTTTGCGCGACGTAAATCAGATCATTCTTTAAATTGTTCCAGCTTTTTATGTCTTGTACTGTTACTTTATTGCTTTGGGCAATTTTAGTTAAAGTATCTCCTTTTTGCACGGTATATGTAGCTGCCTCTGCGGTCTGTAATGCTAAAAATGAAGTAGCAATAGTGCTTAAAGCAAGGATTCTTAATTTTTTTGCCTTTTTCATATCATTTTTCCTCCGTTCGTGCTAAAATATTTCCTTGTGTGTCTATCATACTAGATATTTAAGAAATCAGAAATCAGAAAAAATGACTATTTTTCAAACAATTTATGAAAATTACTGATTCCGACAGATTCTTACAAATTGTAATAGAATATTAATTGCAAGATTAGTATTCATGTGATAACATACACTTCTGTATTTAAAATTTTTAGAAAGTTTCATCTTTTCAATTTTAAAGGAGTTTTAATTTTTATGAAGAACATCTTGCTTTTCATCAAAGAAAATTTGGCAGTAGGTTTACTATTATTTGCCTTATTTTTAGGTGCCGGAAATATTATCTTCCCCCCTTTATTAGGTCAACAAGCTGGTGAACATATTACGACAGCAATGATTGGTTTCTTAATAACAGGTGTCGGATTACCGCTATTAGCAATAGTTGCAATTGCGAAAGCGGGTGGCGATTTACAAATACTTGCTAATCGTGTCGGCCCTACCTTTGGTATTATTTTTACGTCAATCGTTTATTTAGCGATTGGACCATTTTTTGCAGTGCCGCGTACAGGCTCTGTATCTTATGAAATCGGAATTGTCCCATTTCTCCCAGAATCAGCAACAGATCATTGGGCACCACTTTTCATTACTTCTGTAATATTTTTTGCCTTTATACTATTCTTAGCTATTAACCCTTCAAAGCTTGTCGATCGCGTCGGGAAAATTTTAACGCCTGTTCTATTGGCCGTTATTTTACTACTAGCGATTAAAAGCTTTATTTCCCCAATGGGTGAACCAGGGGTAGCTATAGGAAAATACACTGAGTCACCGTTGACTGAAGGCTTTGTTCAAGGCTACTTAACAATGGATGTACTAAGTGCACTCGTTTTCGGGATCGTTATTTTGCAAGCATTGCGCGACATGGGTATGTCAAATACTAAAAAGCAAGTCAAAACGACAATTTTCGCGGGAATTGTTGCCGCTATTGGCTTATCATTTGTCTATATCTCACTTGGGCAAATTGGTAACACTAGTATTAATGCAATTGGTACTTTTGATAATGGTGGGAAAATTATTGCGAAATCAGCAGAAGTTCTTTTTGGCAAATTTGGAACTATCATATTATCTGCTACAATTTTACTAGCGTGTATATCTACTGCTGTAGGTTTATTGACTGCCAATGCTCAATATTTCCATAAACTATTTCCTAAAGTTTCGTATAAAACGTTTTTAGTAATTTTCACAATTTTCAGTACTGCTATAACAAACGTTGGTCTTTCTACAATTATTAGTGCATCATTACCTGTATTATTAATCATCTATCCGCTAGCGATGGTGTTGATGGTTCTGTCGCTTTTCGATTCCTTCTTTAAAGGTGGGAGAATTGTCTACATTTTAGCATTAATTCCTACATTCTTTGTTAGTTTGAATGATGGTTTAAAGGAAATGAAAATTACAATTGCACCATATGTGAACATTTTAAAAACTTTGCCATTATACGAGCAAAGTCTAGCATGGCTTGTACCTGCAATAATCGGTGCGCTTATCGGCTTGGTCATTCATAAGCTCACAAAAAAATAGAAGAGACTTATTTAATTTCTTCATCTGACTAGAATCTGATTGCTTTTTGCGAATAAGCTTCAAGCTTCTTTTAGACAACGACTGTCTAGGAATCTTGCCTAAACTTACTTTTTCGCAAATGGCTAGCAGATTCTTTTTTTTGTAGGTAAACCCCTCCTTTCCTATTCACGGTTATATGGAAATTCATGTATAATAAAGCTAATTAGAAAAGAGGTGTCCCATGAAAAAAATATTGTGGTCTTTTGTATTCGTTCTATGCTTTTTCATCATTCCATTGACAAATGCTTCTGCTGCAAGCAATGAACAACAGCTTGTAAAGGAAATCAAGGCAATTATTGAGGAAAACTATGTTGGAACCATCCACGGAAATTTGCAAAAAGCTAAAACAATTCCTGAAATCATTGATATGCTAGATCCTTACTCCACATATTTTACGAAAAATGAACTTGAAGATTATATGAATAGCATCGATCTATCAACAATTGGAATTGGTGTAATCATCGAAGAACATGAAGATGGCATTCATATTTTACAAGTGTTTGAGGATAGCGGTGCATCTAAAGCCGGTGTAGTTGCTGGAGACATTATTATCGCCATTAACGGACAATCCGTAGTAGGAAGCTCTACCCAAGAAGTCTCCTCCTTATTAATTGGTGACGACAATACTAAAATAGAAGTGACGCTCCGGCATGCAGATGGTAAAACATCAACTACAACCATTACACGGAAAAAATTCACATTACCGAATGTGGAATCTGCGTTACTGTTTGGGGATGTTGGCTATATTGCTATGTCATCCTTCTCAGAAGACGGTGCAAAGCTTGTCAAAGATGCGCTTATTCAATTAAAACAGCGTGGTGCAACCTCTTTTATACTTGATTTACAAAACAATGGTGGAGGCTATGTATCAACAGCTGAGGAGATTGCAGGGCTATTCCCGAAAGCAAAAATTGCCTACTTACTGGAAGAAGCACATGCCTCTTATAAAATACGTGCAGTCAATCAAAACGAAAAATTCCCAGCTGATACACGTATTCTAGTAAACCGTTATAGTGCTAGCGCCTCTGAAATGTTAGCAGCAACATTACAAGATCAGCAATCTGCTATTTTATACGGAGAAACTACGTATGGAAAAGGCTGTATGCAAGGATTTTTTGAACTGCAGGATGGTAGCTATTTAAAGCTTACAATTGGTAATTTTACAGGTCCATTAGGGAAAACGATTAATGAGGTTGGGGTAAAACCGAACGTCCAAACAAAGACTGCTCCTATTTACCAGGCACATTATGATGCAATTAAAGCACAATATACAAATTATAAAGAGCTTGAAAGCTTGAAAAATGTACCAACTTCTAAAACATTTACTGTGAAATTCTCACAAGCACTCGCTTCGCAAATTGCTGAAGGTAGTGTACAACTCGTTGCTTTAGGCGGTAACGAAGTACCCATTACTACAAAAGTTGATGGTCATTCATTACTTGTTACTCCATCAAAACCATTAAACAGTGGGCAAGAATATATGCTACTCGTTCATCCATCTATTCAAAAAGAAACAGGCAATAAGCTTCAAAAAGGCGTTTATCTTCATATTACAGTTAAGAAATGAAAAATTCCTCTCACCTTATATGGTGAGAGGAATTTTCATTCAATTTTTTTGTATTTACTTCTCTTAAAAAGTATAAATGAACTAAGTCGCTTGCTAACTCGCATGGCTGTTTTTTTTGTTCAAGTAAATTTGTTAATATTAAACGCTCTAAGGACCCTACAAAACTATCTACAACTATGTTTATGTCTGCACAATATGATTGTAATATATGGGCACAATCATAACGATGTATAAGGTGAGTAAATTGCTGTGTAAGTCGAGATTTAACTACAAGTGACTGCTTAGATTCAAATAATCCAATTTTTGTTAATTTAGGGTTATCAATTATGTAAACGAATAACATTTGTATTTTTTGCTTTAGCTCTGTAACAAAGCCTTCTAATCCCTCTTCACCTTCTACTGATTGTTTACTCATAATTTCATCAAACCCATGCTGAAATCGTTTATTCAGATTGGTGTAGAGAGCATCCTTACTTTCAAAATATAAATAAAAAGTTGGCTGTGTTACATTCGCGGCTTTTACAATGTCACTAATCTTTGTATCATGATACCCTTTTTCAGAAAATAACTCTAAAGCCTTTTCAAGCAATAATTGTTTACTTCGTTCACCATTTGAATTAACCTTCCTACCTCTTGCCATACTTCCCACCTTATCTAATTTGTAGTAGTCATAGTCCTTTAGGCATCACTGAAATAATGCCAATTTATCCATATGTTCATAAAAAATACCACTATTAATAAAACTAATTATAATACAGCTCCTATTTTTTCACTATAAAATATTATAAATATAACAAGTTTTTTGCAGATAGTGCTTATAATGTCCAATCGAGTTTTGACAAAAACAGGTGTGTTAATGACCTTTTTTCCACTCGATTTAAATAGAGGACACTGCTATCCACTAAAGGCTACTCGCTTTTCCACTGGGGCCTAATGGGAGCACCTTAGTAAAATTCCTTATCGAACAACAATAAGCATATCAACACACCTGAAAAATAAAAAAAGTGGGTATCCAGTGCTTTCTAAGATACCCACTTTTCCCCATTATTTTAAATATTTCCGTTTTAGTTTATCACTAAATTCTTTTACTTCTTTCACGCCAAATAATAAGTACGAGCCAACAACTACTGCACTAAAAATAACAAGGCCTACAATAAAAGTTATCCATATGTTGTCAAATACTAAAAACTTGCTTGAAAAATACAAAACAATCGTGATAATAATCATTGGCGGAACTGATCTGAAAAATTGCAGCTCTTTGCTAAAAATCCCCATTTTCAAGTCATATTTATAGGCTGCATAAATAATTAGCATAATAAAGTTTGTTACTGAACTCACTAATGTACCCCATGCAATTGCTTCTGCTCCACACTTATCAACAAGTAACATAATAACGGCAATGTTAATAACAAATACATTTATTAAGCTGAAGATAACAGGTGCCATTGAGTCACCCTTTGCATAATAAAAGCGCGTTATATACCCGTTTGCAGCTAAAAAATACATCGATAAACAGAAGATTGCCAGTACTGGTGTAGTAATTGCAGTTGAAATTGCATCAAAATTACCACGTTCATAAACAACCTGCACAAGATTCTCTGCATAAAAATATGAGTAGACTGTTACAGGATAAAGTAACAACAATAGATAATGTAGCCCTTTTGAGTATAAGCTTTTAATGGAAGTAAGGTCATTCTCTGCTTCTTTTTGACTCAAAATTGGAAAGATAACTGTCGTTACTGCTGTAATTAAAATTGCTTGCGGGAATTGCATAAGTCTTGAGGCATAGTTTACAGCAGCTACTGCCCCTTCAGATAACATTCCTGCAAAAACACGCTGTAATAATGCATAAATTTGAATGGTTGCCCCACCGAGCATAATCGGTAAAGTCATTATCCACAATTGCTTTGATGCAATATTTCGTTCAAATGAAAAACCAACCTTAAATGAATCCAACTTACGATATCCAATAATCAGGAAATATACCATTATTGCTGCACTGACTAATGCACTAATACCATATCCAATTGGACCGATAAAATAGGCTAAACCTACAGCAATCACTAAAAAGATTGCATTATAAATTAAAATTGCAAAGCTAGACAAATGGAATTTTTGATTTGCGTTTAGCAATCCACTATACCATGAGGACAATACGAGTAAAATTGACGAAGGCATCATCCAATAATATAGATTTTTAGCTAAATCTAACTCACTTTGACTAAACGTCTTTTTATTTTTACTTTGGTTAAACATCTCCATAATAGGGTTAGTAAACGCTAACATTAGAATTGTCATTATTGAAACCGTTAACAAGACAATTGTGAAGGACTGTTTAACAAATAGCGCACGATCCGTTGTTTCCCGATTATAAATTGAGATAACAGCAGTAGTAAATGCACCACCTACGACTAGATATAAAAAGTTTGGAATTGTGTAAGCTGTGAAAATACTATCAGCAATATGGGTACTTCCATAGTAGTATCCGATAATCATTTCACGTAAAAATCCGAATACACGGGCCACGACATTAATAATCGCAACTGCCCCAACTATTTTTATAAATTTATTCATAGGCCATCCCTACCTTCAATGGCCGACTTATAAATATCTATACAACGAGCTGTTATATTTTTTTCATCGTGAATGTTTAATACTTCGTTGATCGCTTCACGATTCATATATTGTTCTTTTGGCGTGTTCACGGCACGCAGCATCTCCTCAGATAAAACCATCGCATTTTCGGGCTCCACTAAATGCCCTGCGCCCTCTCCAAGCAAAGATACAAGTCCGCCTACATTTGAAGCAATAACAGGTGTATCTGTCGCTAATGCCTCTAATGCCACTAATCCAAAACCTTCTAAATGGGATGGTAATACAAAGACATCACTTGCTTGGAACCACTTTACTAGTTCTTGTTGTTTTAGTGGATCTATAAATTTGACGTCTTCACTGATTAATGGTTGCAATGATTGGAAAAATGCCTGGTCTCTTCTAGAACCTACAATATTTAACTCTAAAGGCCGAGATACTTTTGTTTTTAACATTTGGAAAGCCTGTAACAGCTCTTCAACGCCCTTTTGTTTTATAACATTTCCTACAAATAAAAATCTGAATGGCTCAGTAGCTAATTGCAGTTCTTTGCACACTGCCACTTGATTTCCTTTTGTGAAAACCTCACGATTAACACCCATGCTAACGACAGAGATTTTACCTTTTTCAATCCCAAAATCTTGTTCAATTTGTTGAGCTAAGACAGGACCTACTGCGATAATATGTTCACTTTCACGTAAAATACTCTCTGTCCAATTGCGAATTCTTGCGTTCTTCTTCGCCATGCGCTCAATATCACCACCATGAGCAGTAACGATAAATGGTATACCAAACATTTTCTTTAATAGGAGCGACAGCATACCAGATGGAAACACATAATGTGCATGTGTGACATCAATAGACTTTCTGTTTTTTAAGCCTTTCATCAATGTCGATAAACCCCATTTTGTATATTTCATAATGGTGTTCTTCTTACCGGTTGCCGGATTAGTATTTACAGATATATCTACGTCTAGTCCTGCTTTTTCAAGAGCAGTGACTTGGTTTTTCACAAAAATACCGAATGATAAATGATCAGATGTTGGATACATATTACTAATGACGAGTATTTTTTTCATAGACGTGTCACTGCCTTTTTCATTAATTCCTGACCACGCATGGCCTCTTTATGAATATGGGTAGCAATTTGTTTCGTCTCCGCAATCGACTGGTCCCAATTACTACTTAGTTTGCCAACTAATGTGGCTAGAGCCTTCACATCATCCTCTATATCCTGCATTTGTAAGCAACGATCTGATACGCCTACAAAGGACATAAAATCTTGTACTTTTGTATGATAGGATATCGCAATAATCGGAGTTTCTGAATTTGTTGCTAAAATAAGCGAGTGCAGACGTGTACCGATAATAATATCCTGTTCCTCAGTTACATCAAGTAATCGCTCCGGCACCAAATTTTCATCAATAATTTTTGTGTGTGCACGTTGTTGCATTTTTTTCTGAATATCCTTCGTCACAGTGACGTCCTGCGGGTATTTTGTGGCAAAGAATGTAATTTCGACATTATGCTCAGAGATTACATGATCTAAATTTTTCGCCATACCTGTAACATACGCATCATATTTTTCAACATTTCCTTCTGGCCAATAGTTTGCATTATAGTACGGAACCGCTGATACACCTATTTTAATTGGTTTTTCGGCGTAATGTTGACGATCACCTTTTAATGTAAATGCAGGATCACCAATAATATCTATTGGCTTTTTCACCCCAATACTTTGCAAAAGCTTTTTAGACTGGGGATCACGTACAGAGATATTTGCTGCATAACGACACATTGCGCGAATACTAATTTTCCCAGAAATCGTATCAAGTGGTCCAGCGCCACATCCGTAAATAATGTAGGGAACATTACTTTGCTTTGCCATCATTGCATACGCTCCATACAGGTGAGCCTCACGTTTATAAAAATCCATTAAAATACCACCACCACCAATGATGAGGAGGTCAAATGTTGATACATATTGTTTATTATTTTTATAGGTATGGATAAACGTTTTAAATAAATTACTCTTCCTGTAATACAATGGATAGCTATGTACCCCATAACGTTCGGATGTTTGTTGTGTGTTATTACTAAAAACGGTAATGTCATCATTAGTTACCGAAAATGTTTGTTTTACTTGTTGAAGAATGCCGTATAATATTGATTCATCACCATTATTATCATTGCCGTAATTCCCCACAATGCCTATTTTCATTAAAAAACATCCTTTTACTTTTTAATACTGAGATTATACCACAATTGCACATTTACGTTCTTTTAAAAATAGTAAATATAAGATGAGCTTCAAAAGTTGCTACTAATCTTGTGATATGTTCGCTCATCAACATAACGTAAGGTTGATTTCCGTTGCGGCTAGGCGCTTCCTTAGAGCGTCCGTTGAGCCGTTAATCAACTTATACGGTTTCAATAAATATCAATTAAATATTTAATTGCAAGGTCCCAATCAATAACCTTTTTATTTAAAAGAGAAAAATAGCAAACTAGGTAACACGACTAGTTTGCTATTTTTTAAATGCTAAGCCATTCTTTAAGGACGACAATTATTGATTAATTGCTCTATAAAGGAATAATCCGAAATGAGCGCGACTAATCGCTTCATCTGGCTTAAAGGTGTTATCACCATAACCAGTTGTAATTTTGTTTGCAGCTAACTGTTGAACATATGTGTATGCCCAATAATCCTTCGATACATCTTTAAAGTTAGTGCTGCTTGTTCCTTTTAGATTATAAGCTAAAGCTACAACCTTCGCCATTTGTGCACGAGTTAAAGTAGCATCAGGATCAAAGACATTATTGCCCTTACCGCTCATAATGCCAGACTCAACTACAGCTGCGATTTGTTTATAATATATGTGATTCGCAGGAATATCCTTAAAGCCTGGATTTTTGACGTTTGATGTTTTTAAATCCAGTGCGCGACTAATAATAACTGCTGCATGTGCACGTGTAAGTTTGTCATTTGGTCTAAATGTGCCATCTGGATGACCTGTAATAATATTATTTTTTGTTAAATACTCAATTTCTTTATAGTACACATAGTTACTTGGAATATCTTTAAACAACTCAGCTTGTGCTACAGTTACAGCAGCCTCTACACGTTTTGTTCCTAAAGTCGCTACTACTTTACCAGTAGCACCTGGGTTTTTAGCTGTAAACTTACCATCACTAGTGATCGTACCGATATTACCTTCTACAGACCATTTCACCTGTGATGCATTGTAAACTAGCGGTTTGCCACCGTCATCCTTTGCATCCATAGTAAATTTAACAGTTTCGCCTGCTCCTACTGTTTTTGACTTTGGTGCAATGTCCATTGTTGCTGGAGCATCTACTACTTTCACTTGGAATGATTCAACAGGTGTGCCATCGTGGTTGATGATAATGCGATCATTGGCAGCTGTCGTTGAAGTATAGTTCAAGCCGTTAACTTTTAAAGTATTATTCTCAGATGTTAGCGATACATGACCGTCTAATGGTAGCGCATTATAGTTTTCATCTAAAATATATTGTACTGCTATACTAGACGAAGCACCTGCTAAAAGAGTTGCATAGCTTGTACTATTCGTATATTTAATATATTTTCCTTTGCCAGTTGGTGCCGTACTTACGGCTTGTAATGTTGCGGACACAAGACGTTGCGCATTGCCTGCATTTAATGGTAGGTTCGCTAATACGACATTATTATTACCGTAATTTCGAATACCCATCGTTGTTGAGCCGCCACCATCTAAGTTAATTGCTCGATCAACACCAAGCGACACTAAATAGTTCGCAAGTTGAACCATATTCATCCCTGCGCTATGTTTCTGTTTTCCATCAACCGTAATAAAGTGAACTGTTTTTCCATTATTACTTGTCGCCACAATAGTACGTGCTGTAACCTCTGTTGCACGCTTACTAGATGTGCTCATCATAATGTAAGGTTTATTATCTTTTACTAAATACGGACCACTTGCCATGATAAATTTTGCATCCTGCCATTGCTTATCAATAGCGAAGTTAACACTCAACTCATCTCCAACTGCAATTTGGTTTAGCTTACTGTGCCAATCCCCACCTTGTAATGATACGACAAAGCCAGTTGAAGGGATGGATATTTTTTCTTTTGATCCATAAGGTGTAATTTGTGTAACTTTACCTGTCAATGTTTGACCAAATTTATTTTCAGTAATCGGAGCTCCTGTATCTACTACGATTTCAAAACCATATTCATTTGTATTTGTTGTTTTACTATAAAATTGTGGTGTGTAAACAATCCCTTCATATATATTACGTGCACGATTCATCCCTGTCATTTTATAGTCTTTACCTTTGTGAGAAAGGGTTACATTAAAATCAAAATAGTCAATGACACCACTGCCATCTGGAGAAACACCAAAAGCTGTAGGGACATTCATATATTCATCGGAGCCGTTTGAAACAGCACCACCGTTTAAAATAACATTATCTTTACTTAGTAAAAATAATGGGAAACCTGCTGACATATCGAAGAAACTTGCATTAATAGCACCAACTACACGATTCCCCTCGCGTGAATTACGATTAGCATTTGCTACTGTCGATTCTCTGCCATTGACATTCGCGGGCATACCTAATTGTACTTCCGTCGTTTCGTCTACATTAATAGCAAGATGATTAATAGAATTTGTTTTGGTACTGCTGTATGTATATTGTTTATACTGCACACCATGTGACAATTTATATTCCTTTTTGACCGTTTGGGCAGCATAGGCATTTAACGGACTAACAACCATTGACAATAATACAACTAGAACTAGTAAATTTTTCGCTATTTTTTTCATTTTTTTGCGCTCCTGAATAAAATGGAGCCTTCAACTCTCCCTTCACATGTTTTACTTCTACAACACTATCAAAAATATGACAAAATATCCATGGAACATTTATGCTATTTTCCAGTTTTATATGAATTGTCATGAAAACTATTTATATAGTCTCATTTTATGATTTTTCTAACATTTGACCCTTATCGTTACTCTATAACTTTGGTAAAATGATGTAGAAGTCTAGGAGGGTATAATATGAAAAAACTATCAATCATCGCTTTGCTCATGACAGTAATCGGCATGCTTTTTTGGCAACCTCAACTGGCATCTGCTGATGAACTAACAGGGCATTCACATGAACCGGGTCTTCGTTATTTAATTTCCAAAAATGCATTAATAAAAGATGCAAAAGGAAGTTATCGTCCAGATGCCAATGTGACACGCGGAGAGTTTGCTTCTTATTTAACTAAAGCCATGAATCTTGAAGCGACTAGCGACATAGTCTTTAAAGATGTCCCAGATACATATGTACATGCAAAGGATATTAAGCTTGCTGCTTCAGCTGGCATTATTACAGGTTACGGAGATGGTTCATTTAAGCCTAATGCCGCTGTTTCAAGACAGCATATGGCGGTTATGCTTGAGAGAGCTATCGATTATTTAAACATTCCTAAAGGTACTTCTACTATTACCTTTAAGGACAATGCAGCTATAATAAAAGACTACCGTCAAGCAGTAGCTATAGGTGCAAAACTAGAAATCATTAAAGGCGATAATGGTTACTTTATGCCTAAAAAAAATGCAACAATTGGACAAGCATCTTCGTTTATTGTCCGTCTAATGCAACTTGCTGGTGATCCAAACGATGGCAATTCAAACAGTGGTAATACTAACGGTGGCAACACTAGCGGCGGTAATACTAATGGTGGTAATTCAAACGGTGGCAACACTAACGGTGGTAACACTAACGGCGGTAATACTAACGATGGCAATACTAACGGCGGCAATACTAACGGTGGTAATTCAAACGGTGGCGATACAAATACCGGATCTTCTAAATATGCTGTTAAGGAAATTTCAAACGGCACATTAGTTGGTAATCAAGGTTTCTCTACCTTCGAAGCTGCTGAAAAAGCTGTGACAAAAAACACTCAGGTTATTGTCCAAAGTGATAAAATTGTGAAAATGCCTTCAGGCTATGTTGTTACAAATAATTATGTAGCACTAAAATCTGAAACAATTAATGACTCGCTTGGGGTTGCGGCTAATACAGAAATGGAATACCTCAGCAGTGATGCAACACAAGTAAAAGTTCGATTAGCTGGTCAAGTCGGCTACTTAAAACACGCTGATGTTACATTAATCCCATTTTCAATGAGCAAAGGTCGTTCTTACTATGAAAATGTGAATGGTGAAATTAAGCACACACTTTACGATTACAACACAAATAAGTATTCTTCTAGCTATGTTTTCGGAAAAGCGCCATCATTTATGAAGCAAGGCGAAAAATACTATAGCTGGGACGGTATTTATTTCACAAACGGCAACGGCTCCTCTAAAGGTGAGGCCTATAACTATTATCAATTTTTACCTGCCCGTGCCCAAACACAATATACGGCACAAGAACTAGATGCTTATATAATGAATAAGCTAGCAGAGGTTGAGAGTACAGGAGTTAGCAGTTATAAAGATGCTACAAAGAAAAGTAAGTTAATAGGTTTAGGGAAAACATTGAAAGATGTGGAAGAAAAATCTCAAATTAACGCAATGCTTGTTTTGGCACTTGCTCAGCATGAGAGTGCTTATGGCATGAGTAATCAGGCACAAGACTTAAACAACTTATTTGGTTTGTACGTGACTGATACGAACCCAAAAAACAAAAAGTTTGATAGTGTAGTTGACAATATCAATGAGCTTGTTGAAAAATTCCTACAGCCAAACTACATTACTCCAGGGGGTTCACCTGGTAGAAACTTTGCGAATGGTGCAGTAGTAGGTTCAAAAGCTCTTGGCTTTAACGTGAAATACGCTTCTGATCCATACTGGGGCGCAAAAATTGCAGGACACTATTACCGTGCTGAAAAAGCATTAGGCTTTAAGGATGCCAAAAATCCATACACAATCGGTATAACAACAACAACCGGCTTAAACGTTCGTACAGGCGCAGCTACTAGCTTTAGCCCACTATTCACATATGCACGAAGTGGCATGCCTGTGATCATCACAAGCTCTGCGACAAACGGCTGGTATGAGGTCCTTTCTGATAAACTGTATACAGGAAAAGCTTTCGTTAGCAAAGACTATGTACAAGTGATCAATTCAGTAAAATAAAAAAAGAAGTCGTCCTATAACGTAGGGCGACTTTTTATGTTGTTGAAAAGCTATTATGGCAATGTTAAGGTGTCGCATTAAATATAATATGGTTTTTCGGCAAAACAAATGTCATCCAACTTCTGAATTTTATCGACATCCACCTGCCTTAGGAACACCCTAATGAAAAAGAGATGCCTCAAATAACATTTGAGACATCTCTATTATTGTTAATATGAAAGCTTTTTCTTATCTGTTTTAATAATCGCTGACGCAATTATGACAAAGCCAAGCATTAAAATAAAGATTAAATCAAGTAAGCCTGTATGCATAGACACTGTAAATACGGTAATGACAAATGCATAAGCTACCGAATGGAAGCTACGAATACCGCCTTGCTTTACTTTATTATAAATTAATGAGATTAATACACCATATAAGAAGAAGCCTATCGCTACAAGCAGATAACCACCGTCTAAGAATAATTGACCAATAAATGTTGGTGTTGTTGTTCTGTTAGGACGTGTAATATATTTACCTTCAGATTCAGCTAGAGAGTTTACAACTTCTGTTACTCTCATACGTGGTGAAACTTGTTCACCTGGTAAAATTGTACTAAAGATACCACCATGGATTTCCCCATTTAGGTAACCTTCCTCCTGCGTATATTCGATAATTTTACTTAAAACAATATGGCCTGTTACACTCTCACCATTTATTGAACGAATCCATTTTGGTGTTAAGTTAACTTGCTGCTCTACTGATAACAGCTTTTCCTTTTCTGTTTCAGTCAATTCTACATCTGGTTGTTCGCGGCTATTAAATTCTTTCGTTGTATCCTCTGATACAACACGAAGGAAGCCAAACATTGAGAAGGCTACCCCGATCACAAACAGAGCTGTAAGGAACCATGTTAATTTCACTCGTTTTACAACATAATGGAAAATGATAATACCAGTAAATAACATAATAATTAATGGTGTACGGTAACCCATTAATAGGAATAAGAACATTACTGCAGCATAAATGGAGCCGTAGATTAATGTTTTTTTCCATGTTATATTTTTTTCTAAAATCATTTTATATGATAATAATAGTAAAATGCCATACCATAATAATTGAGCAAAGAAGTTTAATTTTGGATCAAGGTTACGTCGATTAGATTCATCAGAAATTCCTAATCCACCACCTTTAATCATCATTAATACATATGCAACTAAACCAAGTAAAGTTAAAAATACGATAAAATGAACAACATATTTCCCTAAGAAGGATAAACCAAATGATGGGATTGTCCATTGTAACTTATCAATAATATACACACCAATGTAATAGCATATTACTGCTAAAAATACTGCTGGCCAAATTGATACTCGTAAATTAAATAATTCAAATCGGTGAAAATCAAATAGACTTGTAAAGAAATAGAGCATTAATATAAAAGGTAAAAAGAAATACGGCGAAAACGTATCAATTTTGTTGACCTTTGCAAAAGTTTGTTTCAGTTTATTCATAAATGTCATACATCTCAGAAGATGTGATTGCCCTCCTCTATCGCGAATCAAAATTGTTTATTCTTTTATTTACTAAGCAAAACAAGAGTTATTATATCATAAATACAGGTAGACTTATAGAAAGGAATGAATTGATTTTACATAAAATTATGCAATATTTTTCTTTTTTCCCTAAATTACGTGATCATCACCAAAACGTGTAGTTGATTTCCGTTCCAACTGGGCGCTTTCCTGGGGGCGTCCGATGAGCCGCTTTTGGTGTTGCTGTCGCTACGCTTTCGCACAGTCAAAACATTTGCTGCCGCTACGTTAACACTGCGCTTTCGCACAGAAAACATCCGCTGCGCTGCAGGGTCTCATCTTTGACGCTGATCCCCGAGGAGTCGCCCAGCCTCCACTCTAATCAACTATTTACATAGTAGACGTTTTAACAAAAGTCATCTACAACTTTTGGTGATGAACGAAATTACGAGTTTATACCCAAAATTAACTGCATAAATTTCCTCAACTGTTGTCCCTCTTTGCTCTGACAACACAATTTTAGCCTCAAATCGACAATCTATTTCAAATCGCCATACGATAATAACCAACTTTTAATGTTTTATCCATTATTTAGTTGTATGATAACTAAGTAATGCAAATTTCATGGCTTAAGCACAATTCAAAATTAGCACGCAATCGCGTAATTGAAGAAAAGTACAAAAATAAGGATGTGGATTTTATGAAGAAATTATTCGTTTCACTACTCTTAGCATGCTCTTTTATGCTCGTAGTTTTTTTAGCACCAACACAAGCTAAAGCAGCACAGAAAATCGGTGTCGTTTTCTCTGAAAGTAGTGAAAAATATGCCAATACAACACACCCTGGTGGAACATTTAATGGCAAACGTGTTTCTGAAAAGGTTGACTATAGCTCCACATATAATAAGGAACTAAAAGCTTTTCTTCTCTATCAGCAACAAGGCTTCCATGTAGAGAAAATTTATGAGAAAGACTTAAATAATTTAGAAAGTTTAAGTCAATATGATGCAATCGTTTTTGCCTATACAGTCATGATGAATCATCAGCAACGCGAAAATGTCAAAATGTACGTCCGAAATGGCGGTGGTGCAATTTTTGCCTTCCAAACAGCCCGTAATGAATCTACAAAATTCCCTAAACTCGGTCAAATGGATCTCTCTCCATTGATCTACGATGTCGATTCTTGGGTAATGGAGTGGGATAATTTAACTGAAGTCTTTAATTCCCGTTTTATTGACGATATTGTGTTAGGAAATTCTACAATAAGCAATATAAATACTGTTCATCCAATTATTCAAAATACAACAAAAGAGCTTGGCAAAAGCAAGCTTAATCTAACAAAAACAGATCGTGATTGGGTAGAAGTCATGAAGCCTTGGCAAGGTGGATCTGCAACACCTATTTTATATTTCTCAGATTACAATTACACAGACAAACCTAAAACAATGAAAAAAAATGAATTTGGCGCAGCCCATGCGATTGAATACGGAAAAGGCAGAGTTGTTCAAATTGGATTCAAAATCTATGATTATATAAATATTAATGATCAAACGGATTGGCAGGATAACGAAAATGGTGCTGCTTATATAACAACTAATGGTGACAAGGATGCACAAGTATTTATGAAGCATGCTTTAAATTGGGTAGCCGAAAAACATAATGGCTATGTGCCCCGCCGTTATAACCTTTCGCTTTACTCTGACGGGGTGCAAAGTTATGTAGCACCGTCTGGTAAATTTGTTTTCTACTCCACTGTAACGGTTAAAAACAATGGTAATGTGCCTGCACGCGGTACATTGAAAGTAGAAATTTTAGACGCAAACGATAAAGTTGTTGGTATTGGACATGAACGTTATATTCCAGGACTTGCTGCTGATTCCACAACAGTCAATGCCGATCAAAAAGATATTAGTACCCATGTGGAAAAATATCAGATTACTATGCCTGGTAATTTAGCTACCGGAACATATACGATACGTACATCCTTTATAGGGGGGCGCGATGATCGCAAAAATGCTGATGAAAAATTTGCAACGATTGCAGAAATTAAAACGCTCACGCGCGCAAAAGGTTCCAACAAAGCGACAATTGCTTCCGCTCCATTTTTCCCAGATGTATCTTCATCGAATGGTGCCTATTTTGATATTAAAAACTTATATGCATTAGGCATTGTGAAAGGAACTAATGGGAAATTTAATCCACAGGGGACATTAACTCGCCTACAAGCAACAGAAATGATTTTGCGAGCATTAGGGGTTCCAGCATCAAGCTCAGCTACCTTAAATGCAAGTGACATCAAAGCAGGTGATTATGGCTATGCTGTTTTAGCAACAGGCTTACGCTACGGCATTATTGCAGTAGAAAATGGCAAAATCAATGCCCACCAACCAATGACCCGCGCTGTCATGGCACGAGCACTTGTCAACGGCTTCAAGCTACAAGGTTACACAAATAATACTTTCTTAGATGTGCCGACATCTCATGCTTATTATAAAGATGTCCAAGCCTTATATTCACTTGGCATCACTACAGGCTATGCCGACAAGACATTTAAACCAAATGGTACAGTAACACGTCAAAACTTTGCTCAATTCGTAAATAGAACACTTCATGCAAATTCAAAATAGCTACTAAGGGATAGGTATCACCGGTTGAAGTTCGTTGCGCCGCTAAAACTTTGAGTTTCGCCGCCAACCACACAAAGAACGCCGCTAAACCATAGAATTGCACCGCCAACCAAGCAAAGAACGCCGCTAAACCATAAAGTTTCGCTGCTAACAAGCTTTTTCGCGATTCTATCAGCGATGTTCGTGGTTTTATCAACGATGTTCGCGATTCTATCAGCGATGTTCGCGGTTCTTTCAGCGATGTTTGCGGTTCTATCAGCGATGTTCGCGGTTCTTTCAGCGATGTTTGCGGTTCTTTCAGCGATGTTCGCGGTTCTTTCAGCGATGTTTGCGGTTCTATCAGCGATGTTTGCGGTTCTATCAGCGATGTTCGCGGTTCTAAAACTGTGTGTTCCGCCGCTAAAAGTGTTCATTTCGCCGCAAAACTGTGTGTTCCGCCGCTAAAATACCAAACCCATTAAACAAAAAGAGCTACAGCGTTTACTTTTGATCGCTGTAGCTCTTTGTTTATTGTTTTGAGTAATATTCTAAAATCCCTTTGTAGATGGATTCCGCAAATAACTCAAGATATTTATCATCTGTCAACTTAGCACGGTCTTCACTATTTGTTAGGAAGCCTAGCTCGACTAGAATGGATGGAATAATCGTATTAGCAACTACGGTGTAATTCTTTTGTCTGACCTTACGATTTTCCATATTTACGTTTTTAACAATTTGGTTGTTTACAAATGTCGCAAGTTCAATATCTTCTTGATACATATCACCCGGTGTTTTAGCGTAATACGTTTCGGTACCTTTTGCTTTAGTACTATCTGCAGAGTTAACATGGATACTAACGAAGATTTCGCCGTAATTATCATGTGCAAAGTCAATATGTTTTTGTGGCGGAGAGAACGTATCTCCAGTACGAGGCATCAATACCTTTGCCCCTGCAGCCTCCAGTTTTCCCTTGACAAGAGTACTAACCTTTAATGTAATGTCTTTTTCTGTAATAGAACCATAAGAAGTTCCCGGGTCACTACCACCATGACCTGGATCAATAATGATAATTCGATCTTTTACCGGATTACCATTTTGATTTAATAGCTTTATATAAGATTTATGGACATACCCTGTTTGACCTTGATAAGTAACTTGTGCCCAATAACCGTTAATACTGTTCACTTGAACATAATCGCCCTTTTTCAGCTTACTTACTACCGCAGATGTAGCATTAGCTTCTTGGCGAATATTTAAATTATCAACTGTCACCCGACCTAATAGATCCCCAGAAACTATAGGTGGTGTTGGATCTGGAGTAGAAGGCTTTTCCACCTCAACGTCCGCTGTACTATTAGCCACGATATAACCAGGTACACCGTTCACTACAGTTAGATGGTAACCACTTACCGTCTTATAAACAGGTAAATTCATTTTACTATTCACAGTTGAAATTACCTTTGATGAAGAGGTTGGTTTTGCGTAAAGATTAATATTTTGTGTTGTCGCTACTTGCTTTTGGATATTCCCTAATGCGTTACCATCTGCATCTAGAAACTGTGTATATGTTTTATAAATATAAGCAAAGGTATCTTTATAGGAAACTTTTAACCAATCTCCTTCAACTGCATAGACTGATAGTTGACCACCTTTGTTTACTGTACCTACTATATTAGTAGTAGATGAAGAATCCTTGGATTTACGAATATTTAATCCGTCAGTTGTTGCAGAAACTAAGCCAATGACCTGTGATGAATCAGGTACAGCTACACCTTTAACAGGGATATCTAAGCGATATTTTTCTTCTTTCGCACGCGCTACAAATAACGCAAACTGTTTACGTGTCACTTGTTCATTTGGATTATAATTTTGATTACTTCCCTTGGTAATACCATTATAGTAAATCGTATTCACATATGAAACGTATGGATGGTTAATGCCTACGTCTACAAAAGGAGAATCGATATTTTCATGCTCACTTATATCGAGCTTAAACGCGTTTGTTAACACATAACTCATTTCATCACGAGTTAAAGGTTTGTTTGGCAAAAATTGTCCCTTTGTATTTGTTTTAAAGAGACCAGACTGTATAGCGCGTTCTACATAGCCTGAAAGCTCCGTGCCGGCCGTTACATCCGTGAAGCTTGATTTATTAACAACTAGTGGCTTTTTGCCTGATGCCACAACAACCATCTTGGCAACTTGTCCACGCGTTACGGTGTTGTTAGGTTTATAATACGTTTTGCCCTTTTCTGTATACCCTTTAATAACACCTAAATTTACTAAATAATTGATTTCTTCATATGCGTCATCCTTGTTCGTAACATCTACAAATCCGCCACTTGCTTGTGCACTATGTATTGTAAACATTGAAGTAGAAACGAAAAGGACGCATAATATAAGACTAATTTTCTTGAGATACAATGTCTTATTTCCTCCCTTCTTGTTCTACCACTAATATTAACAAAATTTCCTAGGTAAAACTATTACACATATGTAATTATTATACCAAAATTTAAAATAATAGAATTCAATTCTACAATAATCATACTATTTAAAGCGCAAAGTATTAAATCAAACAAAAAGAGCTACATCGCCTACTATTGAATGATGTAGCTCTTCATTATTATTGTTTTGAGTAATATTCTAAAATTCCTTTGTAGATAGATTCAGCGAATAACTCAACATATTGATCATCCGTCATTTTAGCTCGGTCTTCGCTATTTGTTAGAAAGCCTAGCTCAACTAAGATAGCTGGAATAATCGTGTTGCGAATAACATAATATTGTTCTTTTTTAACACCACGATTTTTCATATTTAAGTTATTAACAATTTGATTATTTACAAAAGTCGCTAAATCAATATCTTCATTAAACATATCACCTGTTGACACTGCATAATATGTTTCGGTACCTAGTGCAGCAGTATTTGCTGCTGAGTTTACATGGATACTTACGAAGATTTCACCGTAATTAGCATTTGTAAAGTCAACGCGGTCTTGTAATGACGGATACGTATCCCCTGTACGAGTGATAGATACCTTCGCGCCTGCAGCTTCTAGCTTTTGCTTCACAAGTGTGCCGACCTTTAATGTAATAGCTTTTTCGGAATTAGAACCTACAACAGTTCCAGGGTCCTTGCCGCCATGACCTGGATCAAGAATGATAATTCGACCTTTCAACGGATTACCACTTTGATTTAGTAGCTTTATATAAGATTTATGGACATACCCTTTTTGACCTTGATAAGTCACTTGTGCCCAATAACCGTTAATACTGTTCACTTGAACATATTCGCCTTTTTTTAGCATACTTACTACCGCAGAAGTAGAGTTAGCTTCTTTACGAATATTTAAATTGTCAATTGTCACTCTACCTAATAGATCCCCAGAAATTGTTGGTGGAGTAGGATCTGGTTTCGGTTCTGGTTTCGGCTCTGGTTTTGGAGCCGGAGTTGGATCTGGGGTAGAAGGTTTTTCTACTTCAACGTCCGTTGTACTATTAGCCACGATATAGCCTGGTACACCATTCACTACAGTTAGATGGTAACCACTTACTGTCTTATATACAGGTAAATTCACTTTACTATTCACAGTTGAAATAACCTTTGATGAAGAGGTTGGTTTTACGTAAAGATTTATATTTTGTGTTGTCGCAACTTGCTTTTGGACATTCCCTAATGCGTTACCATCTGCATCTAAAAACTGTGCATACGTTTTATAAATATAAGCAAAGGTATCTTTATAGGAAACTTTTAACCAATCTCCCTCAACTGCATATACTGATAGTTTTCCACCTTTATTGACAGTTCCTACAATATTAGCAGTAGATGAAGAATCTTTTGATTTACGAATATTTAATCCGTCTGTTGTTGAAGAAACTAAGCCAATAACCTGTGATGAATCAGGTGTAGCTACACCTTTAACAGGGATATCTAAACGGTATTTTTCTTCTTTCGCACGCGCTACAAATAACGCAAACTGTTTACGTGTCACTTGTTCATTTGGATTATACTTTTGATTACTTCCCTTGGTAATACCATTATAGTAAATCGTATTCACATATGAAACGTACGGATGATTAATGCCTACGTCTACAAAAGGAGAATCGGTTTTTTCATATTCGCTTGTATCGAGCTTAAACGCTTTTGTTAATACATAACTCATTTCATCACGAGTTAAAGGTTTGTTTGGTAAGAATTGTCCCTTGATATTTGTTTTAAAGAAGCCTAGCTGTACAGCACGTTCCACATAGCCTGAAAGCTCTGTGCCGACTGCTACATCTGAGAAGTTTGATTTATTGACAACTAGAGGCTTGTTACCTGAAGCAACAACAACCATCTTGGCAACTTGTCCACGCGTTACGGTGTTGTTAGGTTTATAATACGTTTTGCCCTTTTCTGTATACCCTTTAATAACACCTAAATTTACTAAATAATTGATTTCTTCATATGCGTCATCCTTGTTCGTAACATCTACAAAACCGCCACTTGCTTGTGCACTATTTATTGTAAACATTGAAGCAGAAACGAAAAGGACGCATAATATAAGACAAATTTTCTTGAGATACAATGTCTTATTTCCTCCCTTCTTGTTCTACCATTAATATTAACAAAATCTCACAGGTAAAACTATCATATAGATGAAAGTGTTACAACTTAAATTCTAAATAATAGAATTTAAGTCTACCAATGCTCATAGTATTTAAAGCACCAAACAAAAAGAGCTACATCGTTCATACTGAACAATGTAGCCCGTTTTATTATTTTTTCGCGTAGTATTGTGAAATCCCTTTGTAGATAGAATCAGCAAATAACTCAGCATATTTATCATTCGTCATTTTACCGCGGTCTTCGCTATTTGTTAGGAAGCCTAGCTCAACTAAGATAGCTGGAATAATCGTGTTGCGAATAACATAGTATTGCTGTTCTTTGACACCACGATTTTTCATATTTAAGTTATTAACAATTTGATTATTTACAAATGTCGCAAGATCAATGTCTTCTTGATACATATCACCTGTTGAAATTGCATAATATGTTTCAGTACCTAGTGCAGCAGTATTTGCTGCTGAGTTAACATGGATACTTACGAAGATTTCACCGTAATTAGCATTTGTAAAGTCAACGCGGTCTTGTAATGAAGGATACGTATCCCCTGTACGAGTCATATATACCTTCGCACCCGCAGCCTCTAGCTTTTGCTTCACAAGTGTGCCGACTTTTAATGTGATAGCTTTTTCGGAATAAGAACCTACAACAGCTCCAGGGTCCTTACCACCATGACCGGGATCAAGAATGATAATTCGATTTTTCAATGGATTACCACTTTGATTTAGTAGCTTTAAGTATGATTTATGGACATACCCTTTTTGACCTTGATAAGTAACTTGTGCCCAATAACCGTTAATACTGTTTACTTGAATATATTCGCCCTTTTTCAGCTTACCTAATACCGTAGAAGTAGAGTTAGCTTCTTTGCGAATATTTAAACTGTCAACCGTCGCTCGACCTAATACATCACCAGAAACTGTAGGTGGAGTTGGATCTGGAGTAGAAGGTTGTTCTACTTCAACATCCTCTGTACTATTAGCCACGACATAACCTGGTATACCGTTTACTACAGTTAGATGGTAGCCACTTACTGTCTTATAAACTGGTAATTTCGTTTTGCTATTAACTGTTGTTATAACTTTTGAAGAAGAAGTTGGTTTTACGTAAACATTTAAATTTTGTGTTGCAGTAACTTGCTTTTGGACATTCCCTAATGCGTTACCGTCAGCATCTAAAAACTGTGCATACGTTTTATGAATATAAGCAAATGCACCTTTATAAGTAACCTTTAACCAGTCCCCTTCAACTGCATAGACTGATAGTTTACCACCTTTGTTTACTGTACCTACTATATTAGCAGTAGATGAAGAATCTTTTGATTTACGAATATTTAATGCGTCAGTTGTTACAGAAACTAAGCCAATGACCTGTTTTGTATCAGGTACACCTACACCTTTAACTGGTAGCTCTAAACGATACTTTTCACTTTTTGCACGCGCTATAAATAATGCAAACTGCGCACGTGTCACTTTGTTATTTGGATAATAATTTTGACCTGTTCCCTTTGTAATACCGTTATAGTATATCGTATTCACAAATGTAACATATGGATGAGTAATACCTACATCTACAAAAGGAGAATCGATATTTTGATATTCACTTGTATCAAGTTTAAAGGCTTTTGTTAATACATAACTCATTTCATCACGAGTTAAAGGCTTATCCGGTAAGAATTGCCCCTGAGTATTTGTTTTAAATAGTCCAAGCTGTATAGCGCGTTCTACATAGCCCGAAAGCTCTGTGCCTACTGTTACATCAGAGAAGCTTGATTTATTGACAACTAGTGGTTTGTTACCTGAAGCAATTACAGCCATCTTGGCAACTTGTCCACGCGTTACGTTATTATAAGGTTTATAATACGTTTTGCCGTTTTCCGTATATCCTTTAATAACACCTAAACTAACTAAATAATTAATCTCTTCATAAGCTTCTTGATCTTTAGGAACATCTACAAACCCACCACTTGCTTGGGCACTATGTATTGTAAACATAGAAGCTGATATGAATAAGACGCATAATATAAGACTGACTTTCTTGAGGTTCAATGTCTTATTTCCTCCCTTCCTGTTCTCGTGTTCATTTTAGCAAAATTGCACCGACAAAACTATCATACGAACATCACTATTCAACTGTTTTATAGGCATCACTCCTATTTTTGTAAATTTCATAAAAAGAAGAGAGTCTGCAAGTGCAAACTCTCCTCAATTTATACATTATATAAAAGAACTTCCTTGCAATGTATTACTTTAAACGTAGCCCTTGTCTAAGTAATACGGAATTTGATTATTATTGTTATTTTTGTGCGCGTTCAATAAATGTTTGAAGTTGAGAAATTTTTAACATCTCATCGTAACCGAAGTTACCATTTCCGTTACCTTCTGTAATACCATTTGAAGAAAGAATTGAAATAAATTCATTTGCCCAATGATTTGCAGGAGCATCAGCAAATGTTACAACATTGCCTTGTTGCTTTAATCCGAAGGCCTGTACTAATACTTTCGAGATTTGAGCACGTGTTATCGGTGAAGATGGATTAAATTTGCCACTACCATCACCAGCAAAGATACCTAACTTCGATACAGCAGCAATTGCACCAGCATGTTCATTTGTTGGCTTTACGTCTGTAAAATTCGTATTTTTATCGGATGTATCCAAGTTAAGTGCTTTAGCAATTTGCACTGCCACTTCAGCACGAGAAGCATAAACTGTAAAGTCAATCGCAGCTTCCTTTACTTCTTCTTTAACAGCTTCTGCTTGTTCACTATCAAATGTTGCTACACGTTTAGCACCAATGTAACGAGAACCCCAATAATAAGGATCATCTACATTTGAGTAACTAACACCTTTACCTGTTTGTGAATGGATCATTTTCCCGTCACCAATGTAAATAGCTACATGCGAAACACCTTTACCACTAGTATTGAAGAATAGTAAATCTCCAACTTGAAGATCCTTCTTTGCTACCACGGTACCTTGTTGATATTGCGAGCCTGAAGTACGGTTTAATTCAATACCTAAATCTGCAAAGACTTTAGTTGTATATCCTGAGCAATCGAGCCCTTTAGTAGTTGTACCTCCATAAAGATATGGAACACCTAAATATTTTGACGCTGTATCAGTTACATCAGATGTTGTGGCTGCTTCAGCTTTATCTATTTGAGTTGTTGTAAATAACATGAAAGATGCAAAAATCGGTAATAACCATTTCTTTTTCATATATTCGGTATACCCCTCTCAGAACTTTTTTTGCCTATAAATAGACTATCATAAAAGATGCTATATTAACTTTTCAATTGTGTAACGGTTTTTAAAGCACAAAAAAACACTGATATACCAACGTTTCGTGGTTTATCAGCGCTAAAATATGGGTTTTAAATAATGGATAATCGGGATTTTTGTAACATTCCTGTAATATTCGCTACGCTTTGTCACAATAGATTACAGATTTTAGTTAAATTTCAATTTTTAGGGATCATCACCAAAACGTGTGGTTGATTTCCGTTCCGACTGGGCGCTTTGTTGCTGCCGCTTCGCTTTCGCTACAGAAAACATTTGTTGCTGCCGCTACGTTAACACTACGCTTTCGCACAGAAAACATCCGCTGCGCTGCAGGGTCTCGGGCCAACACGATGTTGGTCACGAAGGCGTTATCACAGGATGTGATGCTTTTAGCCTTCGTTCCTCTATTGCTGATCCCCGAGGAGTCGCCCAGTCTCCACTCCAATCAACTATTTACATAGTAGATGTTTTAACAAAAGTCATCCACAACTTTTGGTGATGAACCATTTTTAGTTGTTAAATATGCGCATTTCCGATTCAATTTTCCGTTTTATGATGTAGGGCCCGTGCGGTATTTAATTACCTTTCACGGGTAATTCTTTTGCTTTGCGCGGGGATTTGCCTATGCTTTGCGACGATTCGCCTTTGCTCCGCAAGTATTGGCTTATGTTGGAATTGGCCGCTAAAAGTGTGAGTTGCGCCGCTAAAACCCGAAATTCCGCCGCTAACCAAGCAAGGAACGCCACTAAAACTTGAAATTCCGCCGCTAATTGGCCTATGCCCCACGAGTATTTGCCTATGCTCCACAGGGATTCGCCTTTGCTCCGCAAGTATCTGCCATTCTTTGCTCCGAGGGTATTCTCATGCTTCACGCGAGTCCCTTCTTCGCTTCATGGGACAGGTCATTCCCTCATCCCGCCGCACATTCTATTGACTAGAAAATAACTGCACCCAATAGTAATATCCATTGCTATCAACTGCAATTGCTACCCCGGTATTTGTGTAATTTTCTCGTAAAATATTTTCACGATGTGCCGGTGAAGCCATCCATGCTTTGACGGCAGCTTCGGGTGTTGGAATTTTTCTTCCTATATTCTCTCCTAAGCTCGTGTATGGATAATCGAATAATGTTGCCAAATCCCAGGGCATACCGTAGTAAGGGGATTCGTGCTCAAAATAATGTCGATTCACCATATCCTGTGCCTTAATAACGGCAATTTGTGTTAAAGCTGCATCATAGTTAAGGGAGGGTAGCTTTCTTTTTTGTCGTTCGACGTTGACTAAACGTATTACATCATTAGACATGGTTGGTGAAAAACATTTTGTCGGAATATAAGACTTGGATAAATAATCGTAGGCTACCTCGAGATTTGTTACCTTCGTTGAAAAGTCGAGACTTCTTTCAACCAAAGAAGCAAATTGCGCACGTGTTACCAATCGATTTGGTGCAAATTGCTGTGCGTTAATCCCTTTAATAACACCCACATCTGCAAGTGATTCAATATAGTCTTTTGCCCAATGTCCCTCCTTAACATCGCTAAACTTACTATGATTTTGAGAATCGACTTCAATTTGATACGCGAGTATTAACATTTTGGCAATTTGTGCACGTTGTAAAGGTGCATCAGGGTTGAAGCAATCACCATTTTGTAATATCTTTAATTCCACTAAGGCACAAATTTCTTTATAGTACGGATGATTATCCGATAAGTCCGTAAAATTAGGAGTGTAATCGGTATCCAGTTTTAGCTTCATGGAACGAGCAATTGCAGCGGCAGCCTCTGCCCTAGTAATCGGTTGTTCTGGTCTAAAGAAGCCATCCTGATAATTTGTCATATAATGCTTTTCTAGCATATGTTCTATTGAGCTTTTTGCCCAATGTGATTGTGAAACATCTTTTGCAATATTAGCTGCCAATACTTCTTCAGATGTGTTTGTCAGAGGCACAGCATATGATGTAGTCAGCAAAATAAGAGACATACCAACAACACTAGATACTTTTTTAAACATAGCTATCTCCTCCTTCGTTTAATTATGTATAGTACTCTAATGGCACAAATTTCCCACCATATGTTTTCCTAACGACCAAATTAGGGATCGTATCCAATTCAGTATACTTATGTTTGATTTCCCTCATGGGGAATAAAAGCACTGTCACCATTCTAATGCAGTTTACACCCAATTTTGATTGATGCGACACCTATATTCCATTATTACCTAATTTTACCTTTATCGTTTCAAAAAAACCACTCTA
The DNA here is from genome assembly GCF_006864135.1 of Lysinibacillus sphaericus. GTDB lineage: Bacteria > Bacillota > Bacilli > Bacillales_A > Planococcaceae > Lysinibacillus. The sequence goes on from NZ_SADV01000009.1 coordinate 94,826, forward strand.
AGATTGAAAATAACTTAAGAGTGAGTTTTCTCATTTATTCAACGCTAATAATATAGAAATCGTCTTCAGTTTTTTGCAAAGTGCGGTATAGGAATAAAGCCATTTGACCGCGTCGAACATCTGTATAAGGTGAAAATGTAGTCGCACTAGTTCCTTGTGTAATCCCATAATTTAATAACGTTTGAATATACCTATTAGTTTCATTTTCTTTTGTAAAATCTGAAAAAGGTGCAGATAATGTTGTTGCCTGCTGTAAATTAAAGCCGATTGTCAATATCTTTGCCATTTGACTTCGATTAATAAAATGATCTGGATTATAATTTGTACCTTTTTGAATAATACCCTTTTCAGCAAGCGCGGCAATATGTCCGTAATATTTATGAGAGGTCGGTACATCACTGAAGCCAGGATTTACTACATTTTTTGTCTCCAATTTTAGAGCTTCAGCCAAAAAGTACGCCGCTTCCCCTCGTGTTAAATTTTGATAAGGACTAAACGTAGTCGATGTTGTCCCAAATACAATTCACTGGCTATATAATTCACTAACTGCCTTGTATAGTTCAACTTCATTTCCGCTATTTTTTATATCTGTAAATGGCATTGCAGCTGCTTCCGCAGGCATGGCTGCAACACAGGGGACAACTAGTGCCGCGGTTGCAATAGCCCATGTTTTATGTACCTTCTTAGTCGCCAATGAACGCTTCCTTTCCTTATTATAAAGAAAGAAAAGAGGGACCTGCCCTCTCTCCTTATATTAGACCTAATGTTTTTAAGTGATCTTGTAAAATACGATAATTATATACTAAATCCTGCTGCTCAAGAGTAAGTGCGTCGTATAGTTTTTGTGCAGCCAGTACTTTCTTTTCAAACGTTTTAGCGTCTGGGTCCAGCTCACCAATCGCATTCACCACTTTTAACACTGCTGCTACATCTTTTTCTGCTTTCTTTAAAGCATCGTAGTTAAGAACTTGTCCTTTTACTTTAGAATCTAATGCTTTATATGCAGCAGAAGCATTCGCTACATCTTGAATATATGTGCTAGAAGCCGGATTAAGACCAGCTATAATCCCAACAATTTTCTTTACTTCACTCATATTTTTCTCAGCTTCAAGCAAAATATTGTAATTAGATACTCTTTGCTTATCTACAGTACTTAAGCTATCGTAATCTTTTCGTACAGATTCTATCATACCAAAATACAATTTGTCGCTTGGCTTTAAGGCTGCAATACTTTGATAAACTTTAATAACGTTATCTAATGAAAGAAGTAGCTGCTCGTTATAAACATATCTACGTTGAGTTGCAGTAAGATTATCATATGCTTTTAACACCTTTTGATATTGGCTGTCCATATTTTTCGATGTCATCAGTTTATCAATCTCATTGACAACACTAATGACAGGCTTAATAATTTTTTCTTGCTCTTGCAATGTTTTATAGTTTTCAACCGCATATTGTTGATCTTTTGGTAATGCATTATATGCTGCACGTATCTCTTCAATACGTTTAATATATTGATTTGCCGGGACAGTCGGAAGCTCATCAATCATACGCTGTACATTTCCTGCACCTAAGATGCTTGCTTCAGCAGCTTGTAATAAATTGTAGTTTGTCACATATTGCTGCATGTCCTTACTTAGAGCATCGTATAGTGCTCGAGCTTGTACTGTATCCGCATTGAACGTTTTACTAGAAGGCTTTAACTTGCCTATTAATTCAATCACTTTAGCAGCTGGCTCATAGCTTTGTAAAATAGCAATATTTTTGACATATAGCTTTTGGTCTTTTGTCAGCTTATCGTACGCTTTTCGCGCTGAGTTTACTTGACTGACAAATTTACTTGTGCCCGGCTCTATACCATCGATTTGCACCATAGTATTTAAAATTGCTTTTACTTCTTTTTCACGATCTGTTAACACCTTCACATTAGAAACAAGCTTTTTCTGTCCTGAATTTAGTTTATCGTAAGCAACGCGAGCATTCATAAGCTTCGTTAAATAATCTGGATCATTAGGCACTGCCGCATCTATTAATGCAATAACCGTATGTGCAGATTTCAGCTCAGTCTCAGCTGTGACAAGCTTTTCATAGTTTGTGACAACTTTTTGCTTTTCTGGTGGTAATGCATCGTAATTTTTGCGCGCAGAATCTAAATCATTTAAAAATGTTTTACTTGTCGGTTTCAATGTTTCAATCAAGCCTATTAATGTAGCAACATCCTCAACTGCTGTTAGCTGATTGTAGTTTGTTACGCGTTTTTGTGAGGCAGAGTCTAATGCATTGTATGCCTTACGTGCTGCCAAAACCTTTTTTGTATAATCCTTATTTGCTGGATTTAAAGCTGCAATTGCATTAATAACCTTCACAACATTGGCATTATTTTTTTCATAAGTTGTTAATGTCTTGGATTGTGTTACTAATTTTTTCGCATTTTTATCCATCGTTTTATATTCTGCAGACATCGCTGCTACTTTCCCTACAAACGTAATATCTGGCTCATTGGCTAAAGCGATAACACGATTGTCGAAATCTTTAGCTGTTGTAATATAGCCATTCGCGGTTTGAAGAGCAGGATAATTCGTTACAAGTTGTTGCCCGTTAGATGATAGTTTCCCATAATCTGCAGTTAACTGTGTAACTACTTCCGTATATGTTTTTTGCGATGGGTTCAAAGCCATGATGCGTGTCACAATATCCATCGCCTCTACTTGATCCTTCAACGATTTATAGTTTTTCACATATTCACGTTTTGCAGGATCTAGCTTTAAGTAAGCAGTATTAGCAGCCTTCGCTTTTGTAGTATAATCCTTTGCAGTTGGGTCTAACTTTTCCACTAGCGCAATTACTTTATCAGCTGTAGATTGGTTGGCTAACACTTCTGTATATTTTTTGTATGGTGTAACCGCTGCACTATTTGGATTATGCGCTATAACAATTTTCTTTTGGTCAGCTGTGAGCTTGTTCAGTTCAGTCGTTATGCCATCTGTAATTTCCTTAATTTTAGTAGCATCAGAATTTGGATTACTTAGGGTTAATACAAGAGTTTCTAATTGTTTAACTGTTTTGTCTACTACAGTTGCATCATCAACCATTTTTAAAAGTTTCGCAATATCTGCCCCGTTACTTTTGAAATAAGCAATGAGTGCAGCCCCTTCAAAATCATATTGGAGGGATTTACCCGTAACATCTTTAACTATAGCTCTAGCCTTATTGTTGGTTGCAGTATTAACAGCACCTTTAAATGTTTGTTGAACATATAAATAAGTTTTATCAGCATCCGTTGCACCTAAAAATGTCTGATATCTATTCCATGCATCATTAACATCCTTAATGAAAGTTTTACTAGTATAAGAGATACCCTTCATACTTGTACCAATGTTCTTAAGATCGCTTAATAAAATTATTTGTTTTTCTATATAGTTGTATTTAGCTGTAATAAATTCGATTTCATCAATGTCAAAATTATCGCTTAAAAATGCTAAATCTCTTTTGGCAGCAGCCATTTCTGTCGTTGTCGATTTTTCAGATAGTTTTCCATATTGTGCAATAGTTTGTGATTTAGCGTTTGCATTTGTTGCTGCTATATTCACATTAGCTACTTGATTTTCCTGAGAGATTGTTTGAGGTTGCCCTTCTTGAGCATTGGCAATCGCCGTCGGAGTTAGTAATAGACTTGTTATTACACCAATCTGTATTTGTTTCTTCAAAATGCCCACCCTTTCTTTTATATAGGTAAATAGATATGTATCATTTATTTCTAATTTGCTACCTTTTGTATCGGTGCATTTTATCCTATTTCAAGCTAATCTATTAAAGAAGCTTATCCTCTGCACTAACAGAAATATTTTTTAGATTGAATAGTCTTTTTATAGGAAGTTATTGTTAGGATACTATATAATTGAATTATGTGCATTGTTCTGGAAGAAATTTTGGCAAAAGATGACTAATTGCGAGTAAAAATGCTATAGACTTTAGACGAACAAATTTACTACATAAAAGAATATGTGCCGCTGACGACAGTTATCGTGTAAAAACGAAGCTTAGAGGAAACAGCGCTCGTCTGTTGAAAGCGCTACTCTATATATACTTGCACCTTATATTTTCCAGAAAATATTTTGTTGAAAACATTACTCAAACTAGCGAATAAAAGCTTTGTATAATTGTCTAAAATAACGATTAAATTTTCTCTTTTTCGAGGGAAATCCATGAAAAACTCAGCATTTCTACTATATTATTTTCCAGTAATTAGATGTATACTACAACTTTACGATTTAATTTACGAGAAAGGGAGCTATATATGTTTTATCAATATAAATTTTGGCACAGCTTAATGCATCCCACTTATTTTACCCAAGCTGTTGAGCAAGGAGAACTAAGAGGATATAAAAAGCGATCCTTCGCAGTTTTTATACTCTTTTTGCTTCTATTCGCCGTTCGTGAGTTTTGGGGCATGGGTACTGAAAGCTTAACAACCTTATTTGCATCGAATCATCCAACTGAATACTATACAGCCCGTTTATTATCAATGGTTGGGGTTATTGCCTGGGGAGTTATCTATTATTGCTTCCATTATTATGGCGTTACATACTTGTTACATCTATTAACAGACATTCCTTACAAATGGATTCAGAAGGTACAACTTTATGTAATGGTATTTTTACTTATTGAAAAGACAATTTTATTTGCTGTATTTTATGCTGTTGGTTACACTACTAACTTCTCGTTCTTCTCACTTGCACCTATAGCTCAGCAAGTAATTGATAAGGATTATGTACTATTTGCTATCAACCAACTAACCGTAGCAACTGTATTAACAATTATTGTACAATACACGTTCCTTTCGAAATGGGAGGAGTGGTCAGATCGAAAGGCATTATTAGCAAAAATTATTGGTCTTTATGTAGTAATGGCTATTTTTATCGGAATGATTAGTGTGTTACCACTACAAGAATGGATTACAAGGGGGTTAGGATGATGCGCTTTATTAAATCCAGACCTTGGACAAGTTTAAGTATTATTGTGATAGCGTTATTAATTGGTGTAAATGCTTATTTTGTATTTAAGGATGATAGTAAAGTAGCAAGATCCTACTTTATCAATGAATTCCAAAGAGCTACACCTAGTGATCGTGTAGAAACGGTTGAAAAGGATGCGATTGTTGCACCAACACAAACCTATACGATTTCAGCAGATGCGAAAAATCTCGCTGCAATAGATGTAACACGTGGACAGGAAGTACATGCCAATGATTTACTAGCTACCTACAAAACAGAGGAAGTTGACGGTGAATTAGCAAAGCTTGAGGCTGAACGCACTGCTTACGAAACTGAATTAAGTGATTTAGAATCTGCTTTAGCGGATATAGAATCTGAATACGGTGGAGGCAATGACCCAAAAAGCTCTATTAATACCGACCAAATTAGTGAGAAATTAAATGTCTCTGTTAAATTTGAATTAGGTCAGCAAGCTTCTCCATCAACTGCAGTGGCAATACTGAACCGTCATATTGCAGAGACCAATCGTCAAATAGCTTTAATGGACGCACAAATTGGCCAAATTAAAGCGCGCCAAGGTGTTATTTGCCCAGTAGATGGTGTCATCTCAAAAATCACTGAAGAAGCTGGTGCGGTAACATTTGAAATCTATTCATCTGAAAAGTCTATGCTTGCCTACTTATCCGAGGATGAATGGCAAAAGGTTGAAGATGGACAAACCGTTAGTTTTAAACTGCCGCATAACGACGAGGATCTATCTGGTATTGTCTTTCAAAAACAAATGATACCAGCAAATAAGGAATCCCTTTGGGCAAATGAACTAGCTAAGTCTGCAAAGCTACCAAAACCTACAAGCTATGAGGTAATACTGCATCAAGATGACATACTAGAAAACATTCCATTTTCAACTGTCGGTAAAGCTTCTATTACCGTAAATCAGGCATCCAACGCACTTAAGGTGAAGTCCGCATGGGTGAAGGCTGGAAAGAATAATAAACATAGCGTTTATACGATTGATGAAAATGGTAAAATACGCCTTGAGGATATCGAGGTTGCCTTTAAAACGGCAGATTCTACGATCTTTACAGGCTATATGGATGCTGGAACACCTATTATCGCAAATGAACAACGCAATATTTTAGCTCGCTCCTTCCGTTCAATACCTCTTAAAAAAATCGAGTGGCGAAATTTTAAAGAGATCGGTTGGAAAGACTACGTAAAATATATAGTCTTTTAGTATACAAAAGCCTCCCCGCATGAAAAATTGGGTAGGCTTTTGTGCTGTTAGCGTCTTTTTGATGTTTATCAGTAATTTATCTGGTTTATCAGCGATTCTCTGATGTTTATCAGCGATTTCTCTGGTTTTATCAGCGATTCTTTGATGTTTATCAGCGATTTTTCTGGTTTTATCAGCGATTCTCTGATGTTTATCAGCGATTTATCTGGTTTTATCAGCGATTCTCTGATGTTTATCAGCGATGTTGTCTTTTCTACCGGTTTCTTAATTAAATGATGAATTCTCCATTTGTTCTTGTGTCACTAGTTCATAGTTCATTGCTGCTATACCACTTACCTCATGGATCATGCCATGTACATATAGTTTCTCACCATTTTCTCCATTCAGACGGACAGAAAAAGCAGAATTACCTTTTCCGACTCTTTTTACAGTGACACCATCTGCTGAAAGCTCGACATCAACTATTTTATGATCATGCATTGCACCTGTGTATTGCTCAATTTTGAAATCTTTCACCTTAAAGCCAATTTCACTTTTTGGAATGAACGCACTGCTTTTTTCAATCGCTGATGTTGAATACAATCCATAGCCATCAGATTCTGCATGGATACCTACACGTACCGAATGTCCTTTATTATCAGAGAAAGTCGCAATATAGTCACCTGCTTGTAATAACGACAGCACATAGTTACCGCCCTTAGGAATCGATTGTTCATCCCAGCCATCAAATTTATATGGCTTATAGCTGAAAACTTTATCACTAACAGCTTGTCCAGCAGCTGTAGTTAGCTGAATATTTTTCGGATCAAAGCCTAAATCTTGCTCAAAAATCAGTGCTGAGCCAGGTGTCACTTCATCTGTTGGTTGACAGTTAATTTGTAATTTTCCATCTACTTTTGTTACATCAATTTTATATTTTTGCATTTCGACGATTTCATAATTTTCATCATTATCAATATTGTAGCCAACCAGCATGAAATAGCCCGATCCCTCTTGTAACGCCTCTATCTTCATACCGTTATTTGTTCGAAGAATACGGAAGAATTCATGCTCTCCATCCGGCGTTAGATTATCGTTAGAATAAGCATCAATATTAGTTGAATTAAACTCCTGTGCAGTAAATGTTTGGGTCACTCGTTTAGCCTGCATAGCTTCAAGACGATGAATAAATAACGCAAGCTGCGAACGATTGACAGTCTCTTTTAAACCAAAAGTAGTAGGTGTAATCCCCTTTGCTATATTATTCTCAAACAATGGAGCGACTGCGTAAAAAGCATCTGAATATTTTACAATATCTTTAAATGGTAATGTCTGACCAATAGTAGATTCTAAATGATATGCCGTTGTTAGCATTCGCGCTAATTGTTCACGTGTAATCGCTTGATTGACACCGAAGGATCCATCAGCAAACCCTGAGACAATCCCTTCACTTTCTAAGGCTGCTATGGCCCCATAATATTCATCGCTCGGTTTTACATCTGTAAATTGTGGGTCCATTACATTTTTAGTATCCAGCCCTAGAAGACCTGCTAAAATCTTCGAAGCCTGTCCACGCGTCACATCAACGAATGGCTTAAACGTGCCATCAGCATAACCTTTAATAATTCCGCGTTCAGCTAAATCCTTTACCGCTACACCATATTCCTTCGTGTAATCAACATCAGAAAATTTATCTGTTGCCTGTGCAGTTGGTACTACTACAATCGCACTTGTCGCTAATGCAGCAACTATTGCCCCTTGAAATAAAGTATGCTTCTTCATCACCAGCTCAACCCCTTAACATATTTTGTCTATCATACTATTATAATACGTATAAGGGAATCCAAATATTTCATAATCTTCAATTATGAAGAGTTTCTTTTTTCTATCGAATGTTGGGGTGAGACACTTTATGAAGTCTCATCTATTGACTACCCAGTTCGTCGGTTTGAGATAAATTTGTCATTTTTGTGATTTTATTTAGCGTTGCGATTTTTCTTTCTCTCGTTCTCCCTCTTTTTCCGTCGTTATCGCTCTTCTATCCATTACCCCTGCTCATCATAAATAAAAAAAACAGCGGAGAGTTCGATTTAACTCGAACCTCCACTGTTTAAAAAATATTTCTTAGTTTTTGAAGTCTTGTTTAGCTGTAACTTTTACAGGAGTTGCGCTTTGACCACCAATGTTTACACGAGCATTGAATACGTCTCCAGCTTTACCTGTAGCAGATGCTGTAGCTGTACCGTTATTGCTGAATACTACTTCACCAGAAACTTTAGATAAAGTTAGTGTTGCAGCAGCAGTTGGAACACCGTTAAATACAGCTTGGCCTTTAACTACGCCAGTAGCATCAGCTTCAGCAACAGTTGCCATTACGCCGTATTGGTCAGTAACAACTACGTCAGTTAATTTGAAGAATGCATCTAAGTCGAAGTCAGCAGCTACATTGTAAGAAGAAGTTGTTACGAAGTTAACAGCGTCACCATTAATGTATTGTTGAGCTTTACCATCTTCTACTACAGCTACTTTTTCTACTTTAGGAGCAGCTTTAGAGAATGTTACTTCTTTCACGATTTCTTCACCAGTAGCATTGATTGTGATTGTTACTTTTGCAGTTGCAGTTTTAGCATCTTTATCGAATTCTACTTTAGCTGCATCATCAGTAGTAATATTACCATCTGCAACGTTTGTAAGAACTGCAGATTTTACTGTGTAGTCAGAACCTGCTTTAAGTGTAACTTCTCCACCATTAGCAGTTACTGCTTTCACAACGATGTCTTTGCCATACTTATCCGGAATTACTAAATCTGCTTTACCAGCTTCTTTTTCAGTTACGTAGATAGGTTTAATATCTTCTACTTTATAAGAAGTGAATGAGCTATCTTTTACAACTGAGAATTGTTTAGAGTAAGTACTTGCTTCAATTGCAGTATTATCCTCTTTTACAAGTTTGAATGTTACATTAGCAGTTGTTTTAGTAGCGCCTGCTTTGTATGCTACTGTAATTTTGTTGTCAGCAGCACCGATTTTACCTGTTACTTCGAATGGTGCATTTTCATCTGTAGATGCTTCGATTGTGTATTTTGCTGTTGCAAGTTTTGCAAGAAGCTCATCAGTTGAAATAACTTGACCGAATTGATCTTCAACTACGATGTCTTTTGCAGTGATTTCTACTTTTTCACCAGCAATTTCACGGATAGCTGTGCTCACTTTGCTATTTAAGCCAGTGATTACTTTTGGTGCAGTTGTAGATTTAGGAATAACTGTTTGAGTCGCAACCTTACCAGTTGAAGATGTTACAACAACAGTTACTGGTGTGTTTTCTTTTACGTTAGCGCCTGCTACTTTTGCATAAAGCTCGCCATCTTTTTCTACTAAAGATCCACCAGTAATAGAGATACCTTTAGTACCGTTTAATACAGTAGTATCCTTAATAGCATTACCTTGTTTGTCTGAAACAAATAATGGGAATAGGATGTCTGCTTCAGCAGTAACAACTTTTGTTGGTGCGCCTAATGTAACTGAATCAGCACGTACACCTTCAGCAACTTTCACTGTCGCTTGTCCATTTTTACCAGTTGCTTTAGCGATAACAATTACGTTTGTATCACCAGTTGCCACAATCTTATCAACTGGAAGAACAACTACTTCTTTGCCTTCGATTGTTTGTTTTTCAAATTCACCAAATGTTGCAACAGCTTGGTTTGTATTTGTTACTAGAACTTCATCTTTTAGACGTTTTAATTCAGTAATTTCTTTACCGTATTGGTCTTTTACAGTAACAGGAAGATAGAATTTATCTTTTGCTAAAGCAGTATCTTCAGTTAAAGTTTTGCCATCTTTGTTGTAAAGAGCACCAATTGTTACGTCAGATGCTACTGTTTTTGCAGAAACTGTTACAGTTTGTGTTGTTGTAGTTGCAGTTGCTCCATGGATCACTGTAAGTACTACTTTGTCGCCTTCTTTAAGGCCATCTTTAGTGATTGTAATAGAGCCGTTTGCATTTGGATCTGCCTTAGCTCCTGCTGCAGAAACTGTTAATGATGAAGCGTTTAATTTTGTAATATCTTCACCATATTGGTTTTTAATTTGGTAACCGATTGTAGCTGTATTTGTATTGTCGATTAATGGAGCTACTTCACCAAGGATTTCAATAGAAGAAACTTTTTCGTCTTCTGTTTTCACAGAACCAGTTAGTGCTTCATCTGTAAGACCAGTTACGTTTACAGTGAATTCACCTTTTGTAATTTTGCTTGTTAATTCAATTGTTGCAACTGTTTTATCTTCGTTCCATGTAATAGAAGAGAAGTTAGATTTGAAGCCATCTTTTTTAAGCTCAAATTTAGCTTTTTCAGTTTCAACTGGTTTATTGAATGTTACAGCTAAAGTTTTTGCATTTACTGCATCAACAGATTTTACTTTTACCGCAGTTACATATGTAACTTCAGCAGAATAAGTTTTGCCATCGATAACGAACTCTACTTTAGTTTCTTTGTTTTCTGGAAGTGGAGTTGGTAATGTTACCGTGTGTTTTTTGTCATCAGAAAGTGTTACTTCTAATGTTGTTGCATCTACAACTTTAACTTCTTTAACAGTTAAAGATGCTTGTTCACCCATAGTAATCGTACGGTGTAAGAATGATGCAAATTGACCGCGTGTTACTGAGTTTTTAGGATTGAACTGTTGTATAGTTTTAACGTTTGTAATACCAGCATATTCTAACGCGATGATTGCTTCGCGATTTTCTGTAGCTGTAGCTTTGTCTAAATCAGTGATAACAGATTCGAAGTCAGCATCTTTGTAATCAGCTACTAAATCTATGTTATAAACAGTTTTGATAGCACGTACTAAAACAACTGCCATTTGCTCACGGCTCATGTTATTAGCTTGCATTAATTGGTTATTTGAACCTTTGAATACGCCAGCATCTTTAACAAGTGCTGCATATTGTAATAACTCTTTGTCAGATGTTGATGTTGGTAAATCAGTGAAACGAGCTTTTGTTGCATAGTCTGCAGGAATTTCGTAATTTTCTGAAACTAACCATTTTCCTAAGAATTTAGTTACATTACCACGAGTAACTACAGCATCCGGTCTGAATGTGCCGTCTGGGTAACCTGCTACGATTTTAGCGTCTGCTAATGCTAAAATAGCGTCCTCATGGTCATTATCTTTAATATCAGAAAAGCTTGCTGCGCTTGCTGCTGGTACGATTGCTGATGCTACTAGGGCTGCTGATGCTGCGCCTACAACCCATTTACTATATTTTTGTTTCATATGAAATTACCTCCTAGATAAATTAGCCAATATTCATGACTACGACTTCATTATAAGAGTACGAGATGATAAATTTCAAAATGAAATACCTGGAATGAAAATTGTGGTAATGCTTTAGTTCTAAAGGTTTTTAAACCATAATTTGTACAAATATTGTTATTGTTACCATCCTGAAAATTAACAGACAAACCTTACTGCCACAAGGAAAATATACCATCTTACCCATGTCATTTTTACCATCCAAATTTCTACAATTTTCGACTTTCAAGCAATAATTGATTAAAAACCATTAGTGAACAATTCGTGAACTCATGTCACAATCAGGTAGGTAATTTATTCTTGTATTTCCTATATTCTATTAGATATTTCCAGAAATTTTATATATTATTAATTTTTAGGTATATTATATAAGCTACTTTTATGTTCAGAAATTGACTTATAAATTGGGCACTTTTTAATCAGCAATTGCAGTTATTCTATCATTATTTGGTATTTTATCAGCGATTTTCTTGAGATTATCGTTGTCATAGCTTTTTAGTGATTCTAAGCTCTTTATTAGCGATCTTCTTGAGGGTATCAGCGATTCTTAGCTTTTTATCAGCGATCTTCTTGGGGGTATCAGCGATTCTTAGCTTTTTATCAGCGATCTTCTTGGAGGTATCAGCGATTCTTAGCTTTTTATCAGCGATCTTCTTAGGGGGTATCAGCGATTCTTAGCTTTTTATCAGCGATCTTCTTGGAGGTATCAGCGATTCTAAGCTTTTTATCAGCGATCTTCTTGGAGGTATCAGCGATTCTTAGCTTTTTATCAGCGATCTTCTTGGAGGTATCAGCGATTCTTAGCTTTTTATCAGCGATCTTCTTAGGGGGTATCAGCGATTCTTAGCTTTTTATCAGCGATCTTCTTGGAGGTATCAGCGATTCTAAGCTTTTTATCAGCGATCTTCTTGGAGGTATCAGCGATTCTTAGCTTTTTATCAGCGATCTTCTTGGAGGTATCAGCGATTCTTGCTTCACGGGCTTTTAACACGGGGCGTGCTGGACATTTATAGCATGGGGTTTTTATTATATTAATTTGCTTTGAAAATGGGGCTTATTAAAATGGTTGGAACGCATGCCTCGTATCGTATGCCATATTCGTGAATCTATTGAAACTGCGGAATGGTAGATGCTATCGGCGATACTTCTATCCCTAGCGGTGCTTCCCTATTTGCTACCGGTGAAACAAAAAAAGCAGTGATTTCTATAATTAAAGAAATCACTGCTTTTCCTATGCGGTACGCTTTTTTATTCTCCCAATTACAAACTGACTAAATGGAAGCATCGAAATTAACTTCGTCACCGTAATACAAACAATTAGCGCCCACAACATTAGCAATAGCACTCGCACAAGCGTACTATTAAAATGATCCACAAACCATCCTGTTGATATCCGCAGAACCTCCCAATGAATGAGATAGATCATAAACGCATATCGACTTAGCAATTGAACCGTTTTCGTATAAGGTAGCGACTGCCCCCAGGCAATTACCAACAAGGCGATACTTATAACAAGCGGTATTAAATCAAGTCGTCTCGAATGCGTCTCTGTATAACCGAGCTGCAGACGGATATATAAAAAGATAGCAGATAACACGAACAACACAACCATCGCGTAACGATACTTTTTCGCAAGCGCAGCAATCTGCGTATAATACATACCCATCGCATATGCTATCGCAAAATAACCAAGCCAGCCCGTAAAGAGTAAACGCAACATGAGATCATTCTCTTCAAAAAATGGATATGGCAAGGCAATCAATGAATGATGGATTAACATAATCAGCACACATAACGGTAAAAACCAAGCCATAGACCATTTAAAACGCTTCATCAACGTAAAGACTACATATAACTGCATCATAACCACAACAAACCAGCCTACAAACCCACCGTAAACAACATTACTAACAAACTTTTCCCATACTAAGCCATTGTGATAAATTATCTCTACAATTACAGAATCAAGTATGGCCCACATTAAATATGGTAGAAAGATATATTGAATTCTATTCGGCCAAAAGTTATTCGGTATTTTAACCTGATAACGATTCGCCAAAATTAAAATAGACAACAAAATAAACGTCGGCGTTGCATAACAGAGCGCAATCCGTAAAAACAGATAAAACGACTGCTCTGGCTCTACACCTACCTCCATAATAATCCATGAAGAGGTGTGTAATAATAAGATAGACAAACACGCCACCACACGCAGTAAATCCCACTCTTTGATCACTAAACATTCTCCTAAAACTATTATGTCTCATTTAAGTCTGTCATAGTTTGTCGATCAATGCAATGGAGATACTTGTTATCTATGCTATAATGAGGGGCTTATATTAAAGAGAGATAGATTAACAAATTAGATATACTTAATAGATGAGAGATGAAATCGTTGGAGGAAGTTTTAAGCGGATTAAAGAAAATCAATCAACGTCTTGATTCAATGAGATTAGAATTTGAGATAAACAAACGCCACTTAACTTTGAAGTGGCGTTTTGAGTACTCTCTTCTCTATTAATAAAGAAGAAAGTAATATCGAAAGTCTAAGGTCACTGCATTATCGGAACTTTCCATCACCAAATCTTCTCCACCCATTCAGGATGGTCTATAAACGGATTTCGATTGCCTTGGATATCGTAAATTCTTTCATTTCTTTGTTTTTCATATTCATCTACAGGATCTTGCTTGTGCCATTGTAAAAGAACAGAGAGTTTACCGTGATAGGGGGCTGTTCCATTATTGACTTTATCGTTTAATTCAAGATCAACCTTATCTCCAGGCTCATAACGAGTTGCCATATATAATAGTATACGTGCCACATCACCTTTTACGCGATTAGGTGGTTCGAATGAATCTGAATCTTTAAAGCAGCCATTACAACCAGCGACTGGACTACCCCCATTGTCAAAGTCTAAATTTCCTCTTGAACTATTAACTTGTACATCGGTTGCGCGTAAATGATGGATATCTGTTCCGGGTCCTTTGCTTGTCCCAAAGTTTCCGTGTGATTTTGCCCACGTATGCTCTCGGTTCCAGTTTCCTACATTGCCGCCATTGTTTGTTTTTGGACTAGATTTCCCAGCATAAAATAAAATGACATTATTCGGATTATTAGGATCTTCATCTGTATACTTTAAAGCATCCCAAACATCATCATAAGAAAGTACCTTTTGTTCAGAAATGATATCATGAAGAGCCCTTTTTAGTGCTTGACCTTCCTTGTTATATGCGCCTGCATAATAATCATTAGCAATTACTGTCACGCTGAAGCTTGTCGTGACACTTTTCTTGCCATCAGATGCTGTAACGCCAACAATATGACTACCCTCATCTAAATTGAGTGTTAATAATTTTCCACTTATAGTACCCTTTGTAGCCGTAAATGAAAGTTTATCACCATCAGGATCGGAAAAATGATCTGTTAAATCAATTCGAATTTCCTCTCCAACAGCTACAGTTTTGTTTGAAATCGGATTTTTAATGATTGGTTGTTTGTTTTCTGAAGGCAAAGAAGGATCCACAATGGGATCCCCCTTCGAATTTGTAAATTTAATTTGTTCAGGAGCTGCGCCCTTTTTATAGATTATCGATTGTATATCTATATTTTCAGCGCCTCTTATTTCACTGACATTTGGACCTTCAATTGTGAGTGTTTTCACGCTATTGCCTTTAAGGTCGATAATCATCCCTGCTTTAGCTGGACTAAGGAAAACATCAGTCGTCTTAAAGCCTTCTCCATGTAATTCCGCATAAGCACCTTTAAGGAATACACCTTTTGGAATAACGGATTGGGCATCTAAATGCACTGCCACACTGGGTTTATTTATCGTCAATTTGTTTGTTTTGAAGTTCTTATAATCATATACTATTTCAGGCTGAATCGGTTCAACAGTTGAGCCTTTATTAACATCGATTTGAACCATTACAGGGTCATGGTCACTTGCACGGCCAGCCATGTCTGTAAAATCAGCGTTAATATGAAGAATATCGACATCAGTTTTGTCTTTTAGATTGTTTGACACCAAAATATGGTCTAATACTTGTGAGTTCCCCTGATAAACATATGTGTAACGATCCGAAGCATCCACTTTATTAATCATATTTGTCATCAATTGACCTTCATGGATTTTAAGAGCATCTGCAAATTGGTAATCATTAAAATCACCTAAAGAAACAATATTTGCATCTGGATTTTTTGATTTAATGTCCCCAACAAAATTATAAACAATGTTGGCGATTTTTTTACGTTGCCCTTCACTCCCATACTGTGGCGGCTGAATCGCACCAAATAAAGGCGTATCTCCATTTTTAGAATTCCAATGATTTGCGATAACAATTACATCTTCACCTTGGAATTCAAATTGTGCAGCTAAAGGTTTGCGGCTACTATTAAACGCTCCATTTGCCGGATCAATTCGTCCAGGGTTCAATGTTAATTTCTCATCTTGATAACCAACAGCTGTTGTGGCATCTCCTGTTGGGATACCTTCCTTCAGCTTAACTCGCTTTGGATTATAAAGGAAACCAACTCGAATATTTGCATCCGGTGCTCCACCGTCTTGATTGTTGATTGGATCGATATTAACATACTGATACTCGACACCACCTACACCTTTAATAGCGTCAATTAACCTTTTATAACTTTGATCCGCTTTGGAATCTCCTGCAGATGGCCCATTATTATCCTGCACCTCAGTTACGCCGACAATATCGGGGCTGCCCATATCAATACCAATTGCTCTTGCTAGTTTTCTTGCTTTATCATCAGTTGTAGAAGTTTTGTTATTAGAGAAGTTCTCCAAATTATACGAGGCAATTGTTAACTTATCTTCTGCCTTTACGATTTTTGTAGTCTCTGGTGAAGTATCTCCTCTTTTATAAGCTGCCTTCATCTCATCTAAAGAAGCATAGATTTTAAAGTTTTGATAGGAATAGCCTACGATTCCCGTAATTGGCCCTTTAAATTTATCTCCTGTAGCCACTTCAAAATCACGTGCAGCCCCATTCGGTTCTAATCGGAATTGAATTCTGTTTGGATTTGCATTTTCTTTCTCATACAATACCCCACCGTGAATTGTGTCCGTTGGTTCATCCTCAAGTACTGTTACTAAATCTCCATGCTCCTGTGGTGCTACCGCCTTCACGTTTCCAACTTTTACTCTCATGCCTTCAATACTTTCCCAAAAATCAATAGCATCAATTGTTGGATTAAAAATTTGGAGTTGATCGCTGTCTATTTGACTAAATGACATTTTTAGCTTATCGATTTCAATTGCTTTTGGTAAAGCTACACTACTTTTAATGACTTCTACTTTTCCATCTTGATCGTCACGCACATTAATTTGAGTTGTTTTTAAATCTGTTTGCTGCCTATCATCATAGCCATCGTAAGCATATTCGCTTACTTTACCTTTAACAGATACTAAATCCCCTACCTTTATTGGCCATGGTTTCTTTCCACTGTACAGAAAAATTCCTTCAGAAGTATTCGGATCATGATCAGCCAATTCATCTGGCGTTTGAATCGTATAATACCAATTATTATTTAACGTAAATGAATAAGTTACGATTCCTTCAATTCCTTCAACTGTTTTACCATCAAATGTTGAAGCATGCCCCGCACCTTGAATATCATGAATTTGTAGTTGATCAGCAATGCGATAATCAAATGTAGTTATTTTGCTATATGTGCCATCTTTCGCTTTAACTATTGCTTTTAAAGTCGTATTTTTGCTAATTTCAATTGGTGTCTCATATTTAAGACTTTTATCAGTTGGCACCGTGCCATTTAATGTGTAATAAATTTCTGCATCGGCTGTCGGTGTTGTTAAAGTAACTGTTGTCTTTCCAACAAACGTTCCACTTCCAGGGGATGCGCTTGCAGGCTTTAATGCTGAACTATCCACTACAATATCTGCTTTTGATCGAGGAATTACTTGATAGTCTTTATCGAATTGTTGAACAATACCAGTGATAGATTCATAGTTTGTACCGGCAGCTAGATCTAGCGAATTTGTTTCATCTCGTACGAGGAAATTCGTTCCGTCACTTGCAGTAAAGTTTGCCCATCCAGCCCCTTGTTGAACGTCTGTGAGCGTAACATTTTTCACTGTTACTAACTGTGATTCACTATCTTCATTCACTTGAGCACCTGTTACTACCTTTGGAGAAGGTAAACCGGCATTTTCAACCTTTTCAACGATTGTAGCACCATCTAATTGTAGTAGCCCACGATAGTCAGCTAACTTACCTTTTAAAGTAACTTCATCTCCGATAGACATAGCTAAACTAGTAGGTCTTACGGCAATACCACCTGTTTCGTCTTGGACGGAGAACGTATTTTTCAAGCCTGCTGCAACTCTACCTTTAATAGTTACAGTTTCACCTACTCCTTTATTCCGAGCTTCTCCAATTGAAAGAATTCCCGGTGCTTCAGGGTCAACAGGCTGACCTGAATCAATATCCATAACATGTTGCCCTAAATTAGAAAAATCATCTACCGGATATGAAGTCCATTCTAAAGCTGAATTAAATGGATCCTCAATATTTGTATCACCCAAAAAGACTGAACTCTTCCTTACTAAAGTTACATCTTTAGCAAAATCCGCTGAAGGTCCAACTTGTCCAATGGAATCAACTATTTCATCAGCTTTCCTTAAAACGACTGGATCATTTCCATTAAAATTAATAACAGTTGAGTTTTCTAGATTTCCTTTTGCTTTAATGTTAGGAGCTGCATCTTTATGATATAAAACATAAGTAGCTCCGCTTTCTAGAGTACCCGTCAGATTCACTTTATTTTTCGCGGTAACTTCCCCGTTCGTATGAAGCTCTAACGTATAATTGCTTAAATCAACCGCTGCACCTGTACCATTATATATTTCAATGGCTTTATTGAAGGAGCTTCCTTCTATATACTCTGAAATGATTAAATCCTTTGCTAATGTTTCAGCTTGTACAGTGAGTGGTGCTACTGGTGCGGCAACACTCGCGACTAGAGTTGTTGCTAAAAAGGCGTTTATCGGCTTCTTCCAATTCTTCTTTGACATCTAGTTAATTCTCCTTTCAAATTTAGGAAAGTTAGTTTTTAAAATGCAAAGCCTTCCCTCTATTAAGAGAAGACTTTGCAAAAGAATTATAGAATTGTTTCTTCATTTAACTATGATTCCTTCAAAATAAGCTTTTTTCAGTATCTGTCTTTAAAATTGTTTAGATTGCAATTAACGACAAAGAAAACTTAACTTTGCTATCTCCACCTTTTTCCGTCTCTCTCTATCTAGGCTGTCGATTTACTTCATCGTCTACGGCGTGCCATAAATAGCTGAACTATTCAAAACATATTTCCCCCTACATATATATGTAAACATATTATTATTAATTCACTATTTTAATAGTATTTATATTATGTTAAAAAATTGTAATATCAAGAATACGTATTTACTACAGGGAATTTAGTAATTTAAAACGAATTATTAACACATAAATACAAATAACACTCTGATAAGGAGCCAATTTATCTTATTTGCTAAATTTTTAAAAAGGACAAAATACTTTTATATCAAAAGAAATAGAATCTTATGGTGCCGTAGCCCAAAGTTAGAGTGTGTCAAACAATCGGGGCGCAGTTTAGAGCTATAAAATCAAACTTTGAGGTATTTTTTACATGGCAACATATAGCAAAGACAAAGTAGCTAGAAACCATCCATGAAAGCCAACATCGCATTATTGGACTAGTATCAGCACGGTCAACCTATCATTAGGCTAAGTTGGAAACGATTACAATGTACAATAAACGCCCACTTCAAATTGAAAATTGAAGTGGGCGTTTTGTGAACTCTTCTAAAGTTCTCACTTAATAAGGAAAGAGGAAGTATCACAAGTTTATTCTGTATATCACTTTCAGTTAATTATTTTTGACTGACAGATCTAATGGGGAATTGCATAAATAGAAAAAGCCCTGTAGGAGATTTTTCTCCCACAGGACCATTATCTAATATTTTAATTAGAATTATTTAGTAATAACAGTAGATGTTTTTACAGTGTTACCACCAGCATCTTTAAGGTCAACGTTTTTGAATTTGATAGCTGTTAGGGCTTTATCTACTACTACTGATGCATTATATGCATGTGATACAGTAATAACTTTTTTATCTGCGCTAACTGTTGCAACTGTACCAGAAACTGGTTTTCCATCAACAGTTAAGTCTAAGATATCTCCAACAACTAAAGTTTCTACAGCGTCAGAGAACGTTAATACCAATTCTCCATTAGTTGCTTGCGTTGCTGCTACATATCCACCTGTTGTTTTACCAGTTTTAGCTGTTACTACAGTAGTATCAGCTGTTGTAGTTGCTGTAACTACTTTATCAGCAGTAGGTAATGCTTCAATCGCTGTTTTAACATCACCTTGTGTTGCTGTATCTTTAATTGTAACTGTAACTTCTTTATTAGTTGCATTATATGCAGCTGAAGCTTCACCTGCAGTTGGTGTACCGACTACAAGGTTAACTGTAATACCATCACCGTTACCACCTGCAGCATCAGTTGCAGTAAATTTAACACCTGAAAGCTCAACACTACCTTTAGTACCTGGAGTACCTGCTTCTGGTTTACCTTCTTTTGCTTCAGTAGTGATTTTAGCTGAGTTTAATACAGTTGCTGATACTGATGCGTTGATAGTATAAGTTGCTTTTGCTTTACCATCTTTTGCAGTTACTTCTACTGTCCAAGTAGCACCATTATTAGCAGTTGTTGCTTTCGCTACTTTTGCACCAGAGTTTGTAGTAGTTACTACTACATCTTCTGCTTTAATAGCAGCTAAATCTGTACCAACTGGGAATACTACATTATAAGTATTACCTGATCCAGTTGCTGCAACATTTTTCACTTTAATAGATGATACTGAAGTATCTTCTTCTCCAACTGCAATTGTATCAGCTGGTTTATCTCCACCATTATTAATAGCAAGAACATAGAATGTTACAGTATTATCTTTTACTTCGTAAGTTGCTTTTACACTGCCAGTTGCATCTTTAAGAAGTTGTACAAATTGCGCTTCAGAAAGTGGTGCACCATTTACATTTTTATAAACATATGTTTTACCTGTTTCACCAGCATATTTTATAGCAGCTTTATCGCCATCTTTATCATTAAATACGACAGTTTTCTTATCAGTATTGAATGATTTGATATTGCCAGTAAATAAGTTAGTTACTTCAGATGTAGAAGTGAATGTTGCTGTTGCTTCTTTAGAAGTGAATGCAAATTCTTTTACAATTCCATTTTCTGTTTTCTTAGCAACGCCTGTAGCTATAACTTTTACAGAAGTAGATTTTTCATCTTTAGAAGTAACAGCAATTTTCCCATCTGGAGCAATTAAAGTATGAACACGATTAGGTTGGATGTCAACACCATTCACTGTTACATCTTCAGCACCAGTGTTATAGATAGTATAAGATACATCTTTAATTTCATAACCTGAAGTAGCTACTTCTTTACCACTTTGGTTTGTAAGTTGTACTTCAAATGTAGCTTTATCTTTGCCACTGAATTTTGAAGTTTCTTTTGAACCGTTTTTAGAAACTAGTTTAGAACCTTCAAGATACTCAGCTTGGAAGTAAGAAATAGGAGCAATTGCGAATGGTTCGCCTTTATTTAAGTTTGCTCCATTTTGATTGCTAATGCCAATCCAAGCAATAGGTGTAGCATAAGTGTTTACTTTATCATCTGGAGTTGCAATGACAAAGCTTGCTTCACCTTTTGAGTTAGTTTTAACAGTGATTTTGTCACCATCAAAAGCAACTTGTTCATCATCTACTACTTTAACAAATTTAGCAGAAGTTACTGTAGAAATAACACCATCAATATTTTCGTTAAATGCAACATTTACTGTTTCATTTGCAGCTAATTTGCCATCTTTATCTTTAACAACAATATTGTATTTACGTCCATTTTTAAGACCAGTTGCAGCTACTTCTCCACCATCGCGTTTTACTTCGATATTGTATGAAGCTTGAACAGCACCAAATGTTACTTTAGCAGCAGATGCTTGTAGTGTATCTGGAGTATATTTTTGGTTAAATCCAGTTGTTACAACTGTACCGTTTGTGTTTGTAGTATTAATTGGAGTAGCTTCGAACACTACTGGAGTCACTACAGCGTTTGAACCTGAAACTGTGAATGTAGCTTCACCTTTTGAATCAGTTTTAATTTGAGCTGCTTTAGTATTAATATCACTTGTTTGTACTACTGCAGTACCGTTAATAGTTACGTTTTGTAATTTATCAACAGTTACATCAATGTTTTCTTTAACAGAAACGTTTAATGTTTTACCTGATACCGGTTTACCAGTTTCTGGATCTTTATAAGTTACTTTGTAAGTTTTGTTAGCACCGTTGTTGATAGTAGCGCCTTCAGTTACTTCAGTAATAGTTAATGTTTGATCAACAGCCCAGAATACATAGCCAGTTGAGAATTTAGAACGGTCACCGTTTGCATATACAGTTACTGTATCGTTTGTTGCAGCATAACGAGTGTAAGAGTAAGTAGCGATACCTTCATCGTTAGTTAAAGCTTCAACTGTTACAGGAGCTTTTACTCCGTTAGCAGAACCTGGGATGAAGAATGTTACTGGAATACCAGCTTTAGAAGCACCTTCAGCTACAGTAACTTGTGCTTTAAGAGTTACTTGTTGACCAAGTTTACCTTGAGTTGATTTTTCAACTAAATCAACTTTAGTTGGGATTACAGCGTTAACGCCTTTGAATTTACCGATTTCTTCGCCGCCAAGAGATACAGTGTACTCTTTGTCAGCTGTTTGAGGTGCAGTAGTTAAAACAACAACTTTTTTGTTAGTTAATTTTACAGCTGCGTTTTTAACTTCTAGATCTTTGATTTCGAAGTTAAGAGCTTGTACGTTGTCAACTTCTTGATCAAATGTTACTTCAACAGTTGTGTTGTTGATAGCTTTTACAGCTGCTTTTGCATGAGATGGTACTTCAAGTTTCATTGTACGATCTAAGAAAGAAGCGAATTGAGCACGAGTAATTGTGTCATTTGGTTTGAATGCTTTACCTGGTAGTGTAGCTGCTTTTGTTAACTCAGCATACTCTAAAGCAGTGATTGCTTCACGTTGTTCAGTATTAAGACCGCCTAAGTCAGAGATTTCGCTCGTGAATTTAGCATCTTTGTACTCTTTAACTAGATCTACGCCTTGGATTTCTTTGATAGCACGAACTAAAACGATTGCCATTTGTTGACGTGCCATATTTTGTGAGTAGTTTAAGTTGCCGTTTGCACCATTAAATGCGCCTGCATCTTTAACAAGTGCAGCATATTGCACTAATTCTTTATCAGCAGTTGTTACTGGTAGATCGTTGAAACGTTGTTTTGTATTCCAGTCAGCTGGAATTTCATTACCTTCAGTTTCTAACCAGCGACCTAATAATTTAACCACTTGACCACGAGAAACATATTGGTCTGGTTTGAATGTGCCATCTGGATATCCTTTGATGATACCAGCGTCTACAAGAGAGCTGATTGCATCTTTGTGAGAGTTACTATTTGGTACATCTGTGAAACTTGCTGCAGAAGCCACTGGTACGATAGCTGATGCTACTAATGTAGCTGTAGCAGCTGTTGCTACGAATTTTTTGTATTTCTTTGGTTGGTTAGCCATAGAAAAATTTCCTCCTCTAAGTTCATAAAATATGTCTCTACTACAAATACATAGAAATGCAGTAAATAAACAACTACACATAAAAGTATAGTTGCATACCTAAAAGTTGTCAATCATATTTTGGGAAAGTTTCTAATTCATTTCCGGAAAAACATGGGCATACAACTCTCTTTTACCATTGTCATCTATTTAAGCTGATTTTTCAAGTGTTATTACA
The DNA here is from genome assembly GCF_006864135.1 of Lysinibacillus sphaericus. Lineage (GTDB taxonomy): Bacteria > Bacillota > Bacilli > Bacillales_A > Planococcaceae > Lysinibacillus. The sequence continues at coordinate 118,249 of NZ_SADV01000009.1, forward strand.
CATCTTTTCCAACAATAATTTGGTACACAACCCTTATGCATTCAATGTTTTTACATTAATGAACAATTATAGGCCAACAACCCATTTTTATTACTATTAAAATTGGTAATTCTTTTTGCTTCTATGGAAAATGTAAGGGCGTAAAATAAGAAGACGTTTCGGTGAATGTTCTGTGGGATTTTTGGATAATGCATCTATGTTTTAAGTGCAGAATTATATTTCTAGACACGAAAAAAGCTCAAGCATATAAATGCTTGAGCTTTTTTCGCTTGGGCTACCAACCGTTGTTTCCTTGCAGGGAATTCTATTTATTTCATAGAGGAAATTCCTATACAAATACAGTCTAACACTTTCAATTTAAAACGACAATACCAATTTTTAAAATTATTGACGTTTCTTCCTTGCCACTTCCAATAAAAATAATGGAAGTGCAATTTGACGCTTGATACGCTTAGGTTCTTTCATTAATCGATAAAACCATTCAAGGCCAAATTTTTGGAAAATCTCTGGTGCACGTTTAACTGTACCCGCCAGCACATCGAATGATCCACCTACGCCTTGATAAATAGTTGGATGTAATTGATCGCGATTTGCATTAATCCAGTTTTCTTGCTTTGGACTGCCCATCGCTACAAAAAGTAGATCAGGCTGCGCTTCGTTAATGCGGTCAAGTACTTTCTGTTCGTTCTTTTCATAGCCGTCCTGTGTGCCGACTATTTTAATAGAAGGAAATAATGATTCTAGTTTTGCTTTGGCCGCATCTGCAACACCCGGTTTTCCTCCATAAAGGAAAATAGGCTTGCCACGTTTTGCCGCTTCCTCGCAAAGCTTCATCATCATATCGACGCCTGTAACACGTTCACGAATTTGCCCTTTTTGAATTTTGGAAGCAAGAATAACACCAATGCCATCTGGAATTTGAAATTCCGCTTCGTTAAGTAGCTTCTTTAGAGCAGGGTCTTCTTTTGCCTTGATAATCTTTTCTGGATTGATGGCAACAACGAGCGCCTTTTGTTTTGTTTCAATACGCTCGAATGCCATCTCCATTAATTCATCGTAGCCTTCCGTATTGACATTGATGCCAAGTACTGTTTCTTTCATCGGTTTTTCGCATCTCCTAAAAGGTGGAACTGGAAGCCTGCTTCTTCCCATTTATCGCGTTTTAAGCAGTTTTTCGTATCAAAGACGATTTTTGATTTCGCTGTAATTTCTGCAACGTCTAATGCTTTGAATTCATTATGATCCGTTAGAACAACAATGATATCTGCATCTTTTGTCGCTTCTTCTAAGCTTTGTGTTTGTGTAGCATGTTTGTTTTCTTTAATGTGTGGATCGTATGAAATAACTTCTAATCCAAGATTTTGTAACTCGTCAATAACGATTGTAGATGGACTTTCACGCATGTCATCTACGTTACCTTTGAAGGCTAGTCCAAGAACAGCTACTTTGCCACTAGCAATTTTGTTTTGATTTAAGATTGCTTGTGTTTTTTGTGCTGTAAAGCTTGGCATACTATCATTTGTATTACGAGATAAATGAATAATTTGTGCTGTCTCGCCACCTAGCTCAACTAGGAACCAAGGGTCAACCGCGATACAGTGACCACCTACACCAGGACCTGGGAAGTGAACATTTACACGTGGGTGATAGTTCGCAAATTTAATCGCTTCCCAAATGTTTACGTCTAACTTCTCTGCTAATTTTGCAAGCTCATTGGCAAAAGCAATGTTTACATCACGATAAGTATTTTCCATTACTTTTACTAACTCAGCTGTAGTGGCATCTGTAAGGTGGATTGTACCATTTACAAATGTTTGATAAAGCTCTTTTGTCATTTGTGCAGACTTGTCATCAATCCCACCAACGATACGGTCGTTGTTCACTAATTCTTCAAAAATACGACCAGGAATTACACGCTCTGGTGAATGCGATACAAATAAATCTACACCAAATTCAAGATTTGCTTTGATTAACTCTGGTAGCATAATGTGCTCTACAGTTTTCGGTGGTACTGTCGATTCAAGAATGACAAGGTCACCTTTTTTCAAGAGTGGCACGATCGAAGCCGTAGCTTGACGCACATATTCTAAATTCGCTGTATTATCAGGATTAATTGGCGACGGAACAGCAACGATGAATACGTCCGATTCCTGTGGTGTCGTTGACGCAGTTAAGAAACCTTCATCTACTGCTTTGTTCAGGCGCTCCTGCAATCCATTTTCTTCAATATGAAGTTTTTTCTCTTGAATACTTTTTACTGCTGCCGGGTTTACGTCCACCCCATGTACTTTTATGCCGTGGTTGGCAAACATTACAGCCGTTGGTAAACCGATGTAGCCAAGTCCAACGACACAAATTGATTTAGTCATTCTCTATTCTTCCTTCCGTTTCAAAAACGAGTAGTTATGTTATATGTTCTATAAATGCGTGATGCATTTTGTTCTGCATTATAGTATACATCTTTCCACTGAAAGTGTGAATCAATTTGTTACTTTGTAGCTGTTTTCTGTGTCCGATTAGCAAAAGCTTTGTCGGTTTGTGGCGGTATTTCGGGTTTTAGCGGCGTTCTTCTTTGGTTAGCGGCGCAACTCACTCTTTTAGCGGCGAATTCCTATATAAGTCGGACAAATGGTACTTCCTAATTCGATCAGGCCCGATACTTGATAAATTTAATTTTTGTAAAAGCCGTTTTGCTATATACTGACTCTCAATATTCAAGAACTCACGACATTCACTGTTCGATATTGTATCTCCTACTAGCATGTGATAATCCAGTAGTGCTCGTATATGTGCGGTTTTACTTTGAAATTTACAACTTGGACAATACCAAGTCATGCGCAATTTCTCCATCCCAAACTCCCCACAGTTTTCACAATAAACACCACGCCGCAAAGCAGAGGCATCAATTTGATAGTATTGGCAAAGCGGAAATGGTGCCCTGTTCCGCAAATGTGACAAAATAATGGTTTTAATTTCTGTCATTGTTGTCGTCTCTTTACTTTTCTCTAAATGTTGATGCAGAAATATCGGTAGCTCTTTTGCCATTAAAATCGGCAATCGTCCATCCTCTCGATGAATATTTACATTATTAAATGGGAAGACAACAGCCCCATAAATGGGTATAGAAATATGTTGGGTGTCTAAGAAATGTTTCATACCTTGAATATATTGTTCAAGTTGAATTTCAGGATGCGTAAAAACATGAACCTCCCCAGATTCCGATGTACGAATGAGCTGGCGTGGGTCACTTTTAAAATGTACAGTTCCTCGAATATTTTTAATTTCTAATAGAATAATAGCGTTGGGGACAATGAGTAAAATATCAATTTGCATGGGAAAAACAGAGGGAAGTATTACATTGTGAAAAATGTAGCAATCATTGAGCAGTGCTATTTGCTGTAGTTCCTTCATAACATATTGCTCACCAAAATCGCCTGCTTCTTTATTTTTAAGTTCCTGCTGAAAATTTTTATATTGTGGGTGCGTGGGCTGTAACCGAGTCACAAGGGCTTGAAGTCCTTTTGTCAATGGAGATGGTGCAAAGGGTTTTACTAGCAATCAATTCTCTCCTTTTCTATTTGAATTTTAATAGGTTTATCAGCTAGTTTAGGATTCTTTCAGCGATTATAGCATGTCTATCAGCGGTTTTCACTTTTTATCAGCGATTGTTGTACTCTTATCAGCGATGCTCTCTTCTTTATCAGCGATTGTTTCACTCTTATCAGCGATGTTCATCTTTTTATCAGCGATTGTTTCACTCTTATCAGCGATGCTCACCTTTTTATCAGCGATTGTTTCACTCTTATCAGTGATGTTCACCTTTTTATCAGCGATTGTTTCACTCTTATCAGCGATGTTCCCTTCTTTATCAGCGATTATTTCACTCTTATCAGCGATGTTCAGCTTTTAATCAGCGATCCTCTCTTCTTTATCGATTGCTTCACTTTCATCAGCGATTGTCCCACTTTTATCAACAGCTTTCACTTCTCTTTCAGCGATTGCACCTCTTTTATCAGCGACTTACTTTCATTTTCTAACTCCCACTAAAAAAAGGAATCTCCTTTAGTATCGGGGATTCCTTGTTGTTCCGCTTTCGAGTAGTTTTAGAATCGATTGTGCTTGTTGCATGTGTATTGCTAGTACATATTGGCTTGCTTGCATTAGGATTTGTGCTTTTACCATGTTCATCATTTCTTTTGCGATATCGGCATCGCGAATGCGGGATTCGGCATCTTGTAGGTTTTCTGCTGTGTTTACGTTTGCATTATAGGCGTGCTCTAGGCGATTTTGGTAGGCGCCTAGTCTTGAGCGCTCGCTTGATACACGTTTTAAAGCCTCGTCCATTGTGGAAATTGCTTTGTTGGCGTCGTTTCGAGTTGCGATGGATGTCTTATCGTCCAAGCCAAGTGCTCCAGCCCCCATATTGCCAATAAACAGCTCGATACTTTGGCCTGCGTTGGCACCTGCCTGAATTTTAATACCGTTTGTAGCATAATCCCCATTTAGTAATGTCTTTGTGTTAAACTCAGTGTCTTTCGAGATGCGTTGAATTTCTTTTTTCAATTCTTGAAATTCCTTATCGAGGTTCTCCCGATCACTATCTGTTAAAGTATCATTGCTCACCTGGACTGCGAGCTCACGCATGCGTTGGATCATATCATGTACTTCATTTAGTGCACCCTCAGCTGTTTGAACAAGTGAAATACCATTCTGGATATTTTTCGCTGCCATGTTCAAGCCGCGTATTTGCGCACGCATTTTTTCGGAAATCGCAAGTCCCGCTGGATCATCCGCAGCACTATTGATGCGGTAGCCTGAAGAAATTCGAAGCATTGCCTTGTTCATTGCACCGTAATGACTATTCATATTATTTAAAATTGACAACCCCGTTGCTGACCATTTTCCAAGCATCATTTCACCACCCCCATTGTTGTTTATATCGGTCTATGTTAGATTCCTTTAAGTTTATTTTGGTAATGTATTCTAATTTAGTAGGTTCTATACATCAATAACTTTTAGTTCATTTCCACATTTTAGACTTTAGACCCATCGATATATAAAAGCACCCGCTTTTCACATATGAAAAGTAGGTGCTTAATTGCAATACCGTGTATTCAATTTTCGAAACCTCCGAGTTGATGGTTCTTTTGTTGTAGAAGTTCAAAAAAGAGATCTTTATTATGATCTAATAATGCCTGGTCTATTAAATTATCAATGTTTTGCTGCTCCAATTCTGCAATGAGCTGATCTACTTCGCCAACAGTCACTGAAGATACAAGTGGTAACTGAGGCTTTGGAGTAGCGCTTTCAAGAATCGGTGCTAGATGCTCATGAACATTTGTAATTAATAATAATTGATATAATGGCAGTCGGATAAAACGATTCCCTTTCTGGAAAACAAATACCTCGGATATATTTTCAATTTGTTGTGTATTCAAGTTGATAATCATCTCTTTACCTTCGATAGGAATGAAATGGAAAATCTCATTCTCTTTTAAAATAGAGAAATATTGATAAGCAAACACTAGACGTAGTTTATCTCCAGTGATTTTTGTGTAAAATGGCTTCATATATTGAACTTGCATCATCCTTATCCCTCCCTATTTATCTGATTATTCAGATTTTAACACAAATAAATTATCTTGTTAACTATCTTCTCCTCGATTTTTTTATTTCAAATCATTCAGCTTATCATGTACGCATTTTAATCGTATAATGGAAGGACAGTCTTTTTTTCTTATATTTACACATGCCCACTAGCTATACATTTTGAAAGGAGTGAGGTTATGGCATTGTCTATTGCCCAATTAGCTAAGGAACACCAAGAATTTATCCTTACCAAATTACAGGAAGCTGAACAGGCGTTACATCCTTCCTCTACTGAAGACGAAGAGCTAGTGCGTCGTGCTGTTTTTTCAGTGCGAAATAAATCAGTTGTCTTTGAACGTTTTAATGGAGCAAGTTCTACATTATATGCAAGCGTACAGGATGTCAGACCTGCTACTGTAGAAATTGATTTTGCTAAAGAGGAGCTGCACTGTAACTGTCCTCAGCTGAAATGGTGTAGACATCAGGTTGGCTCATTGCTTGCTCTTTATCAGTATTTTGATTCGGTGCAAAATTGGTCAAGTGCATGGCGCGCTCAAAAATCAGTGCAATTAAAATCATTAGCAGATGAACGAAGTCCAGAAAGCTGGAGATTGATGGTCGATGAAGTCATGAAACGCTTATTGCCACCTGGGCGAATTCTAGAAGGATATGGCCTTTCAGCTATACGAACAGATGCATTGGAGCGACTTCAACGGCATATGCCTTTCGAGCGTGAGTGGCAGCCACTTTATAAGCTTTTTATGGAGCTATCGATCTTTAATACAATATGGCGTCATTTAAATGAAACAAAAGGACATTCTTTGGATTCTCCTTATATGAAATATTATATTGATCAAAGTGTCCAATCATTCGAAAGTACATTGACGGAGCTAACGGGACGATCACGACTTTTTGCCACTGATCCATTTTATGATGCGATTCAGGAGTTAGTTCGAGAACTTTTATTGGAACGACAAGGATTATTTGCTGATCGACTACAAATATATATGCTACTTTGGGCAATGCTTTTTTATGAAAAGCCTCGTCGTGAACAGGAATTAGCACTTATAAATAACCTTGAGAATCCTTCACCTGAGATTTCCTTGCAGTCATTAAAACTGCTATTTTATGTGCTGCTACAAAAAGAAAGTTTATTACAGGAAAGCATTGCACATATTGATGGACAACATATGCAGGACCTATTTGAGCTGGCTACTTTTGCAAAACGTGCTGGCGAATCACATGCACAGTCCATTATTTTACGTGCAATGCTACCATTTACCGAAGTCTTTTTACAGCAAACAGTACCAGTTGTAAAACGTGCTCAATATGTAAGGCAATTTCAGCTTTTATACGAGGACATACAGCTTACGGAAGAACAGGAAGTTACATTATATAGTGCATTTGGTGTTTATGGGCTTCAACCGTTTTCGTTCCTTCTTATTAAAAAAGGACGTTATCGTGAATGGGCAGCCCTCCATCAGTTAAATCTCTCCTCCCTTTCTTATTTAGAAATGTGTGGATTAAAAGATGTACTTCAGGTTGCGCCTGCAACAGTATTGCCCTTATATCATCTATATGCCATGGCTGAAATTACACAAAAATCACGTATGAACTATAAGCAGGCTGTACGAATCTGGAAAAGTATGCGCAGTGCAGCAAAGCGTGCTGGTAAAACTGCTTATTTCGAGACATATATGCAAACAATTCGTGCAGAGTATAAACGACTTCGTGCATTACAAGAAGAAATTGAGAAAGGAAACTTAGTATGATGACTATAAATGCTCCTTCCCCGTTTTCAAAAAAGCAACAGCTTCGTATTCATGCAGCACAGGAAGGATATTTTACGTTACAGGGATATACTGCTGATGGTGCAGCAATGGAAGCAGACTCACTCATTTCTTCATTATTTTTTAACTATGAAGCGAATGTCTATGGTTTATTAACCAATCGCTCAGAACGTACGATTGAAGTTTCAACCTCTGAGCTCCTTGATATTTTTTCACGGCGCTATCTGCATCCTTTTATTGACTGGCAAGGTACGAACACAGAAAGTCAGGTTTGGCTAGAAAAAGTGTCTGCTTTACAAACGTATTGGCAGGAGCCCTCGCTCTGGTCACACGCAGTAATTGCAGATGATTTTTCCACGCTAACATTCCCTATAGAAGGTGAAGATACAGCTTTATTAGAAACGGCAGTGCAGCAAAAACTAGCTCAAGTAGGTCTTATACTGTCTGATTTACCAAAACTAATGCCATTTTTCTTGCGTGGTGGTTGGCCACTAGAGCAAGAACGACAGGCAGGTGCAGTTACTGTCTCCCTACGCTTAGGTGAGCCTGAGGAAGATTCAGATGTTTGGCTTTTAGAAACAGTACTAAGTACGCCTACAGCCAAAAACTACTGGACGCCAGCTATGCGAAAGCAGTCACTACCAATTGCTGATGCTCTACCGGCAAAATGGCAAATGTATGCTGATGCTATTGAACAACAACAAAGACAAATTGTAGATCTTCTTTCTATTGAAGATTTACGTAGCGATATTTTCATCCGCATTATGCTTGACGATTTACAAGTTCGAACATTTTTACGTGAAGATTTAGCAAGATTACAAGCACTCGGCTTTGACGTTGTACTACCGGCTTGGCTAAAAGATTTAAAACAGTCAAAAATGCGTGTTCGCGTAAGTACTGGCAATGTAGCGACAAAAAAGGTTGCTGGACTAGATGATATTTTAACGTTTAAATGGCAGTTTTCTATGAATGGCCAGTCCATTTCACCTGAGCAATTTAAAAAGCTTGTAGATGAGAAACGCGAATTCATTCGTATTGGTACAGAATGGTTCCGAGTCGATGCGAACTGGATGCAAGAAATGCGTGCATTGATGCAGCAAGCAGAAGATGAAAGCTGGACCGTTCGCGAATTACTATTCCGTGAACTACCAGAGGATTTATCCTTACCTCTTGAAGAAGAAGATGCCGATGATGCAATGCGAGATGACCCGATTTTTGCATTTGAATTGCAAAAATCGCTGAAATCCTATATGGAGCAGCTTCAGGAGAAAAAAGGACTCCCTACTGTACAGGTTCCTACATCTTTGCAGGCAGAATTACGTCCTTATCAGCATGAGGGCTTTGAATGGCTTGTCTTTATGCGAGAACAAAGCTTTGGTGCATGCCTAGCTGATGATATGGGTCTTGGTAAAACAGTTCAGCTTATTTCATATTTACTTCATCTTTATGATACAACTGAGGATTCAAAACCATCCATCATTATTTGCCCTACGTCTGTACTAGGCAACTGGCAAAAGGAACTTGCTCGTTTTGCTCCTTCCTTGAGTGTGCATACGCATTATCAGGCGAATCGAGCAAAGGAAGACGCTTTTAAACAGCTAGTAGGAAGAGAAAAACCACATGTGATTTTATCTACCTATGGCACGGTATCACAGGATGCAGAGTTTTTACAGGAAGTAGAATGGGCAACCGTTGTGCTAGACGAGGCTCAAAATATTAAAAATATGCAAACGCTACAATCAAGGGCTATTCGTAAATTACAAGGGACGCATCATATTGCTTTAACGGGTACGCCAGTAGAAAACCGTTTGTCGGAGCTATGGGCAATTTTTGACTTTATCCATAAGGGCTATTTAGGTAGCTTCGGTCGCTTTAATGAAGAATTTATTTTACCGATAGAACGAGATGAGTCTGAGTCACATAAACAGAAGTTACGTGCAAAAATTCAAGCATTTTTACTTCGTCGTACAAAGCGTGACCCACACTTACAGCTTAACTTACCAGATAAACAAGAGTCTCATGAATACTGCCCATTAACAACTGAGCAAGCATCTCTATACGAAGGATATATATTAGAGACGCTCGATCAGCTGGAGCAATTAACAGGCTTTCAAAAGAAGGGACGCGTCTTAAAGATGCTCAGTAAGTTAAAGCAATTATGTAATCATCCTGCCTTGTATTTAAAAGAACCTTTCGAGGATGCCGAATCAATGCTTACTCGTTCTACGAAATTAGAACGTATCGTGCAAATGGCTACAGAAATCGTGGACAACGGCGAGCAGTGCCTCATTTTCACACAATATATTGGAATGGGGCAATTACTACAGCATTGTTTTAGTGAACTATATAATATTGATGCACCTTTCTTAACAGGTGCAATGCCTAAGCAGCAGCGTGACCGCTTAGTTGAGACTTTCCAGGCAGGAGATTTTCCTATATTTATCCTTTCCTTAAAAGCGGGTGGAACAGGGCTCAATTTAACAGCAGCAAATCATGTATTACACGCAGATCGTTGGTGGAATCCTGCCGTTGAAAATCAAGCGACAGACCGTGCATATCGAATTGGCCAAACACAATTTGTACAAGTGCATAAGTTTGTTACAATTGGTACTATCGAAGAGAAAATTGATAAAATGCTAGCCCAAAAATCTGCACTATCAGAAGAACTAATTCAATCAAGCCAGTGGTTAACTGAATTAGAAGATGACGAACTTCGTGATTTAATGAAACTCGATTTTTAAAGATGCGAGATGCGCCAAGAGCACAACGTTCTTGGCGCTCTTTTATTTCAGTGGATCTTACTGTTACTTCTTCCCCTACTTACTTCATATATATATTTAGTTGTGTTTAATATGCTCATTGCTGTGCGGTCTTCAGCAATGAACTTCGTTATGAAATGTAGACATCATCCTTTCTAAATCGATTACGGCGCAAGAATAGAAGGAGAATGGCGGATCAGACAACTTGTCCCTTGCCCCGTATGTAACAATTAGAGCTGCTATATTGCTGGCAATTGTACTTCTGCCTCAGGTAGCACAAAATCCTTTAAGCCTTCCTGCTCTTCTGGTGGCTTTGGAGGCACAATTGCCCCTTCGCTATCCCTTTGCTTAAGCCGATAAAATCGGACATCTTCTACGACTACTTCTGTTATAAAAACCTTTGTGCTTTCTTCATTTAAAAATGATCTTGATTGAATTCGACCATTCACTCCAATTAATGAGCCTTTTCCGCAATATTTGACGATATGCTCTGCAAGCCTTCCCCATACTGTACAGAGAATAAAGTCAGCATCCACTTCCCCACGACTGTTTTTGTAATTGCGATTAATGGCTAGAGTAAAATGTGCTTGCACGCGATTTCCAGATAAGTGTCGTAACACTGGATCCTTTGTTAACCTTCCGACCAGTCCGACTTGATTCATTGATTCACCTCCTTTGCTTTTGATTGCTCTCATCTTACAAAAATTAATCCAACGTTGGCAAAAGTCGATTTTTATCATTTCCCTTAATTTTTAATCATAAATTGGATATATTGAGCATTTTACTTTTCATGTATTGAAAGATTTTTTGGGCAGAATGCTTTTCGCTGTAATAGCAAATGCTAATTGTTGAAATATGCAATTTCGCTGTTTTTGCAGATTGTGCGAAAACACAGCATTAATCCTATCATCAATGATGCATCGGCATAATTGATGCTGACACTTTGCTTTCGCTACAGAATACATTTGCCGTTGTCGCGCAGATATACAATGCGTCTGGAATCGGTGAAAGCGCAAGGCTAACTTAGCGGCAGCAACATGAGGTCCGACACGATGTCGGCCATTACGGTAATGCCACGTGAGCACCTCTATTTCAGCGGATGTTGAAAAGTGACTTAATACCGCTTCACCTCCCCCCTTTACCTGTCGCTACCAAAACACTTGCGGAATGAAGTAAAACAGAGCTAATTGAATATGTTATACTAAAAAGGATGACCGACTTAGGAGGATTTTACATAATGAAAACATTTAAGATGCTTTCCTTTGACCTTGTCACAAAAGACGGCATGCAACCTTTCCCTTTAGTCGATGGTATTATTATTAACCAGGAGAATAGCCATCAATCTTGGATTCTCGAACTGTTTATGGACCGTCAATATCGTTCAATTTTTGATGAACTTTTAGCAAATGCTACTGTCTTTAATGTACGTGCGGTTATTTCATTTCCAGATAATGAGCCTGCCCCTTTCCAGGTTGTCGTACATACAGTTCAAGAAATCGGCGAGCACATCTCTGTCCTTTTAAAAGGGACACTAAAGACAAAACGCTCGAAATATGCTGAGCAATTACTAGCCGAATTACTAGTTGAGGGAGTTACGTTAGATAAGCTATTGGACCGTTTCTCACACGGTATGAAAGAACGACCAAAACTCAAAAATGATTGATCTCGATTTAACGATGCAAAAATTTGCATCGTTATTTTTTTATTGGACAGGTAGACTTTTAAGATAAAATATACAAATATCGTGTTTTCCAATTACCTGAAAACGCTCTTCCTAAGAATATTAGTAGTTCTTCGCGAGTGTTCACTTCTCTCCCGCGAGTATTGCTCTCCCACATTAAATGAAAAAAAGAGTGTTTTCCATTGGATGGAAACACTCTTTTTTATATTATCGCGTTACTTTTTCTTCGACGACCTTTTCTTTAACAACACCGTTTGCATTTGGTACATTGTTATAGCCATTTGTACTATTTAAATCAGCATTTGTACCTGGTGTTGTTGTACCTGGTACTGTTGTTGTACCTGGTGTTGTTGTACCCGGAGTTGTAGTTCTTGGACCAGTAGTGCCTGGTGTTGTAGCTTCAGGTAGAACAGTGTTACGGTTAACACCATTAACGTCACGATTGTAAACGTCATTTCTTTCTTCTACTTTCTCAACACCTCGGCGAACGTCGTGTTTAACATTCTCCGCTGGTCTTGTTTCAACAGCTCTGTTTCCCCAGTTACAACCTCCAAGGAATAAAGCAGCAAGAATAATTGCCAAAAATGACATTCTCCACATAGAAAAATCCTCCTTTCTCGATGCTATGTCAACAAATACAATGTGTGTATTTGTGATCCTACATAGATTGCCCGGGAAAGGAGGGAACTATCCGATTTTTTTACAAACTATTTTTGTTTTTCTTTTAACAGTTGTTCAACGTATGCTGCTTCTGCTTTACAGTTGTAGCTATAATTTGTACCTAGCTCTTTTTGCATGGCCTCGATTGTTTCAATTTGCTTAGCTGTTGGTTCTTCATTTAAAATTTTTGCAATTACTTCATCAATTTTTTGCGCCATCTCTTCATGGAATTCAGTACTCATCAAAACATCTGCTGGGATTTTTTCGATCCATGCGGCATTATCTTGAAAATAAGTTTGCCAGCTAGCAATAAAGTCTTCCATAGAAAAACGCTCTTCTTTCCAATCAATACTTGCTAAGTATGATTCAAAAGATGTTGAAATCGAACGCGTAATGCTAATTTTAACACCTGAAGACAATTCCTTATACATCTATATAATCCTCCTACGTTTTAAAAACAAAACTAAAATTACATGTATTTCAATTTACAATCACATATACGCCATTGCATTTTTATAAAACATTTAAATAATCGTGATATCTTTAACTGCATTCACATCACTAAAAGTACGGAATGTCATAAACTATTAAAAAGATTAACAGTAAAGACATTACTCGACATAATTATTTTATATCTTTTAGCCTATAATTGCAAATTAAGCCTGTTTTGGCTGTTCAGGCCCAATAGCAAATAAAATATCCGCTTCACATACTAGTTCTCCATCGACTGTGGCCACACCGTGACCTTTGCCCATTGCTCCACGTAGTTTCACGAACTCTACTTCTAATCGAAGTTGATCTCCCGGTACTACTTGGCGCTTGAAACGACAATTATCAATACCCGTCAAGAAAGCTAGACGACCTTTGAATTCATCTGCATTTAATAATGCTACACCACCAACTTGTGCTAGCGCCTCTACAATTAAAACCCCAGGCATTACTGGATAGCCAGGGAAATGCCCATTAAAAAAGTCTTCGTTCATAGAGACATTTTTTAAACCAACTGCACGCTTGCCTTCTTCTAATTCAACGATACGATCAACGAATAAAAAAGGATAACGATGCGGTAAAATTGCTTGAATTTGTTCTGCTGTTAACATTTTCTTTTCCCCCTTAATATCAATTTCGCCTTGGCGTAATGCGTTGAATAGAATCCGTGACATCCGCCGGAGGCTACATCTTTATTCATTAGGTGTTTGACACCTAATGAATGAAAATATTTTATGTAAACACAAAGCATGGTAAAGAATAATTTTATTCTTTACCATTCATAATATCAAATATATGCTGCCATGTTTCTGGTTTAAAAACGTCCATGGCTTTACCTTGTCCAATTACACTATAGCCAAACATTGCACCTACAACTGCAGCAATAACAACTAAGATGATAATAAGTACAACGCGAAGCCAAATCGGAATCAGCCGTATTTGCACCCAGCGAACCTCTCGTTGCTCTCCATTTGAGCGGTGTTCCTTCTCTTCTGGTGGCGTATCGGTTTCTTTTGTTTGCATAGAACCTCGACTTGAATCGTTTGTCATAGATTGTACTCCTCTTCATTACTTACTAAACAGTAATAACGGATTTACTATCGAATACCATTAATGAGCCCAAGCATTTGGTCGGCTAAAGTTACAGCTCTTGCATTAAATTGATAAGAACGCTGCGTCTGAATTAAATCCGTCATTTCTTTTGAAAGATTTACATTCGACATTTCTAGCGAACCGCTCTGCATGCCAATTTGCTGACGATTTGCTCCTCGTAATTCAGTGACAACTTCAGCTTGTGTATATCCAAGCTGAGCTAGGTTATTCGGCAATCCAACATAGGCGCCAGAAATTTTCTCCATTAGCTGTGGCTTTTGGAACTCTGTCACTGCTACATCAGTACGAATAACATCTCCATTAGGATATGATGCTTCTAATACGCCTCCATCACGGATCGCGAAACTTTTTACATTATCCGGTAATGTAATAGCTTGTCCTGTTGAGTTTGCCAATGGATATCCATCTGCAGTTACAACCATTACTGTTCCATTATTTAATGGTGATAAATAAAAGTCACCTTGACGAGTATACACTGTTTTTGCGCCATTTTCACCATCTGGCATTAAAATATTGAAATATTGCTTTGGTTTTGTAAAGGCTAAATCAAGGTCACGATTTGTTGTTTGGAGAGAGCCTTGCTTTTGATTTGATTGAATTTGTCCAAGCATTGCACCTGATCCATAACGGATGCCAACAGGTGATTGTCGGTCAGCTCGGTCTTGCTTGTCATTATTATATTGCTGATAAAGCAATTCATTAAATGTAGCTTCTTGGGATTTATAGCCGAGTGTGCTGCTATTGGCAATGTTATTACTAATAGTATCTAGTTTATTTTGTAATTGCCCCATTGTGTTTGTTGCAGTCATCATTGTACGTAACATGTTCAAACGCCTCCAGTTTGCCTATTATACTTTCCCGATTTCATTTGCAGCCTTTTCCATACTGCGATCGTAAGCCTGTAACACTTTTTGGTTAGCTTCGAAAGCGCGATATGCTGTCATTAAATCAGTCATTGTACGACTAGAGTCTACGTTTGAGCCCTCTAGATAATTTTGACGCAGTGTAAAGGCTACGCCATTGGCACCGTAAGCTGTCGGTAAGTTCCCACCATCTTCTGTTCGAATTAAACCATTATCCTGCTTACGTAGCATGTTCGGATTCGCTGAAAATGATACTCCAACACGAGCTACTTGCTGATTATTAACATAAATTGCCCCGTTCTCATCTAGACGAAAATCATCATTCGGCAGCTGGATGCGTTGACCTCTGTCTGATAGCACATACAGTCCCTGTGGATTTACTAAATAGCCTTGGCCATCTAATGTAAAATTCCCGTTGCGTGTATATGCTTCGCCCCCATTTGGATGTGCTAAACGGAAGAAAATAGATCCAGAAGTGCCATCTTCATTTTGCGGTAAGTTTCCATCGATCAAAGCCATATCTGTCGTGAAATCAGTGCTATAGATTTGGCCTTGTATGTAATTTGGTAATGTTTCTTGCATATAAATCCCTGTATTTAATGCGCCAACTTGGCTCATATATTGAGAGCCTGCTTGCTGGTTAGCAGGTGCATTCGTTTTTCCTACACTCGACATGAGCATGTCAGGAAATGAGCGGATTGTTGATTGGTCTGCTTTAAATCCAGGTGTATTTGCATTTGATAAATTGTTGGTAAGTAATTCTGTTCGTCTTTGTTGTGCAATCATACCAGTTGCAACTGTATAAAACCCTTTAAACAAAGGAATCACCTCATTAAATTTTTATAAGGATGCGGGCACTCGATCAATGTTTTCAAGCATAATGCCTGTACCAATTGCTACACAATCCATAGGTTGATCTGCAATGAACACAGGTACTTTTAGCTCTTCGATTAATAGCTGGTCCATACCATGTAATAATGCACCACCGCCAGTAATAATAACCCCACGATCAATTATATCTGCTGATAGCTCTGGTGGTGTTTTTTCTAATACATTTTTTGCAGATTGAACAATCATAGCAACCGATTCATGTAATGCACGTTCAATCTCCTCTGAGTGAATCGTTATTGTACGCGGTAGACCTGTCACCATATCTCGACCACGAATGTCCATTGAATCATTTCGGCTACCTTTAAAGACTGTACCAATTGTAATTTTTATGGCTTCTGCAGTACGTTCACCTATTAGCAATTTATATTCTTTTTTAATATATTGTAAAATATCATTATCAAAAATATCTCCTGCCACTTTAATGGACTCACTCGTTACAATATCACCCATTGATAGGACTGCAATATCAGTTGTCCCGCCGCCAATATCAACTACCATATTGCCGCTAGGTTGGAATATATCCATACCTGCTCCAATAGCTGCAACTTTTGGTTCTTCTTCTAAGTATACTTTTTTTCCACCAGATTTTTCTGCAGCTTCACGAATCGCTTTTTGTTCAACACTAGTAATGTTTGTTGGACAGCAAATTAAAATACGTGGCTTAGCTAAAAATCCTTTGACGTTTAATTTGTTGATGAAATGTTTTAGCATCGCTTCTGTAACATCAAAATCTGCAATGACACCATCTCGTAGTGGACGAATTGCAGTAATATTCCCCGGTGTACGCCCTACCATTTGGCGAGCCTCTTCTCCTACCGCTAACACTTTATTTGTTTTTTTATCAATCGCCACAACTGATGGTTCATTTAAGACGATTCCTTTGCCTTTAACGTGAATTAATACGTTCGCAGTTCCTAAGTCAATGCCTATATCTTTCGAAAACATTTTATAATTTCTCCTTCCCGCCATTTCCAACTACATAACGTTCGTTTTTATCTGTTTATCTAGAATATTTTATCATACTCAACTGGTAATTACACCTAATTTTAGTTAACTGACCTGCATTCTTTCAATTATATGAACACTTCTTGAAAAGAAGAAATCGTTTCAGCACTTTTTTGACTCATCGCCTATCATGCGGTTGTTTTCCGTTCCGAATGAGCGCTTTGTGTTGCTGCCGCTTCGTTATACTGCGCTTTCGCACAGTTAAAACATTTGTTGCTGCCGCTTCGTTACACTGCGCTTTCGCACAGTTAAAACATTTGTTGCTGACGCCTCGCTTTCGCGAAGAGCAATGCTTCTTGGGGCGTCGGGGCAACAGGCGTTTTTTGTGCGAAAGCGTAGCGGCAGCAGGATGTTGGTCACGAAGCCGTTATCCTAGGACGTAATGCTTTTAGTCTTTTTACCCCTACACGCTTCGCTCTAGGGTCTCATCTATGACACTGTGATCTAAAAGGAATCGCCCATTATCCACTACAACCAACTAATATACACAATGTTTATCCCAATTTCGTACTCAGTCGATTTTATGTAAGGAAGCTTGTCCTTTGCATCAAAAAAAGAACGAATCAATCTTGACTCGTTCTTTCCTTCCACTTGTTTTTCGTTGCCTCTCCTCCACGAATATGACGTACGGCCTTATGGTAGGCGAGTATTTCCTTTACTTGCTCAGCTAATCCTTCATGAATTGTTGGCAGTCGCTCTGTTAAATCTTTGTGCACCGTACTTTTTGAATAACCTGTCATTTTCGCGAGGACACGCACAGTTTCACGCGTCTCAATCAATAATTCACCGAGGCGTATGCAGCGCTTCCGAATGTGCTCGTGCACGTTCTTCGTCCTTTCCACACAATTTCACAAATGGCATCAGATGCACGTCTGCGCATTTCTTCACCTTATGTGAGGACAAAGCTATTCAGAACACGTTTTACATTTTCACGATAAAATTCCGATTTTTTATGCATTTTTTAGTATTTATTTCTTTCAATGTAAAATTATTATTTACTATAGTTAAAATCTACGAATTTTCCTATCATCAATTATGCTAACGCTGAAAAGTGACTTAAACTAGCAGAAGTCTCCCACCTATAAAGGTGAGAGACTTCAATTAAAAGGCTAGTAATTTTTTCGGATTCATATATTTTCCGTTTTCTAGTACTTCAAAATGCAAGTTAACGCCAGCTGCTTGGTTCCACTCATTGTCAGTCGCTTTTCCAAGTAATTGACCTTGTGTTACCTCATCGCCTTCCTTGACAGCAATGTCTTTTACAGAGCTATAATGTGTTTCCTTACCATCTGCATGCTCAATAACAATTTTATTGCCTGTAAATGCGTCAAGTTTAACTTGTTTTACCTTACCACTTAGAGCTGCAAGTACTTCAAATTCTTCACCATTCATAGAAAGAGTAATACCGGAAGATGTCGTAAATGTTTGATTAAATACCATTAGTGCTTTTTCACGCGACTCTGCATTAGCTTCTACTTCATAAAACTCTTGTGAAACTTGCATCTTACTAAGATTCGCTTCCTTGAATGGGTACTTCATTGTTTCTGTTTTTGCATTTGTTTCAACTACAGGACCTGAATCTACCTCAGCTACGTTTGGTGACGGAGCTTCTTCTACTTTGGATACAAGACTATTGTAACCAAGTAGCAAACCTGCTAGCATTAGAGCACCACCAGCGTAAACTGCTGGCCAAAACCATGGTTTCTTCTGTAATTGAACTTTTTCATCTTGATTTTGAGAAGTTTTACTATTTTTATCCTCTCTCATTTTCATCACCTCTAGTGGCAGTGTGAACAACTAGAAGTTATTTTAAACATGCATCTATCTTTTTTATTTCAATATCTTGATAATAATAGTGTAAAATTTCGTCAGCAGTTTTCCCATCGCTAGCCATAGCCTCTGCTCCATATTGACTCATTCCTACCCCATGCCCGTATCCTTTCGTACTTACTTGCACTTTTCCAGCGGCAGAATTATAGGCAATTTTAAAATCCGTTGATGGTATTTCTAAAAGTGTTCGCACTTCTCGTCCTGACCACACATTCTTACCTAACTGCATGCGCTCAACACGTCCTGAATCATTTACAAATAACTGTACACGGTTGAAGTCACTTACCTGCCATTTCACAGGCCACAGTGCATTCCATTCAGCTAATGTCCATTCTTTCATCGCTGAAAACTTTGGGGATGATAAATCCGAATTACTAGTAACACTTTGTAAATAAGGGACATCATTGCCACTAAAATCGTAGGCACTTTCTGTTTTTCCATTGCTCGTAGAATGAAACATTGCCGTAATTAATTCATTATTATATTGAAGAACTTGTCCTTTCGTTTCATTAATAGCCTCGACAATTTTCTTTTCATTCCCCGGGAAATTGCTAGTCCAATTCTCTTTTCTTTGCTCCTTATTGTAAAAAACTTGTCTAGCAACAGTAGGAGCGATAGCTATTTTACCGTAATTTGTCGATTTCAACGCGTAAGTCCGTGCTGCAATAGCTTGTGCCTTTAAAGCTTCTTTTTTAAATGAAACAGGCATTTCGGCAGCTACCACACCAGTTACGTAAGTTTCTAAAGGGATTTTCTCCTGTTGTCCCTCCACTTCTATGAATATTTCACAAGCTTGCTCTGTTGTTGCAGGCGAATCCTTAACCTTAAGTCTCTCACCAAATGCCACAGGAAGCATATATAATGCTCCAATCAAACAAATTATGCCTATACTCATTATCCATTTTTTCATAAGGAATAATATGCTAAAACTCTTCAAAATATGTGACCGTTGGTGAAGGGAACTTCAATATAGGATGGTAAACGGACTGAGGGCTGTATATGTAAAGGATGCTGAAAAGAAGCGTATTTCCGTCATATAAGAGGCTGTTAATTCCTATTTATTAGAGTTTTTAAAACGTATGCCATGCTATTAGTTGATTGGAGTGGAGGCTGGGCGACTCCTTGGGGATCAGCGATAGAGGAACGAATGCTAAAAGCATCACATCCTGTGATAACGCCTTCGTGACCAACATCGTGTTGGCCCGATACCCTGCAGCGCAGCGCGAAGCGGCAGCGGCAAAGCGCCCAGCTGGAACGGAAATCAACCTCACGTTATGAAGATAACCAATTATAAAACTCTCCCTAGCATGGATTAAACTAATAAGAAAAAACCCTCTGCTCGTAAGCAAAGGGTTTATAAATTTATTTACTTTGTTGGTAATTCAACAGTTGTTTTCTCTTTAATGATAACTTCCTCAACTGGTACACGTTCAATTTGTGCGCCAAGTGCAGCCAGCTTGCCATGGAAGTCGACATAACCGCGATCTAAATGATGAAGCTTTGTCACTCTAGTCACACCTTCAGATACAAGACCTGCTAAAATTAATGCAGCCGCAGCTCGTAAATCAGTCGCCATTACTTCAGCACCCTGAAGATTTACAGGCCCTTCGATAAACACAGAACGTCCTTCTATTTTAGCACCGGCATTCATGCGACGGAACTCCTCAACATGCATAAAACGATTTTCAAATACCGTTTCCGTAATAATACTCGTACCTTCAGCAGTTAACATTAAGGCCATCATTTGAGATTGCATATCTGTCGGAAAGCCTGGATGTGGCATAGTTTTAATATCAACAGCTTTTAATGTTTTAGGAGCACGTACACGTATTCCTTCATCAAGCTCAGTTATTTCTACACCCATTTCACGCATCTTTGCAATTAATGCTGTCATATGTTCGGGAACAGCATTTTCAATCGTTACATCCCCTTTTGTAATTGCTGCTGCAACCATAAATGTGCCAGCTTCAATACGGTCAGGAATAATATGATGTTCTGTTCCATATAATGTATCGACTCCTTCGATACGAATCGTATTCGTACCTGCACCGATGACACGCCCCCCCATACTATTAATGAAGTTTGCAAGATCAACAATTTCAGGTTCTTTTGCAGCATTTTCAATTACAGTTGTTCCTTGCGCTAAGGCTGCAGCTGTCATAATATTTTCAGTTGCCCCAACGCTAGGGAAGTCCAAATACACATTTGCGCCTTTTAAACGTCCTTCCGCCTTCGCCTCTACATATCCATGACCAAAAGAAATTTTTGCTCCCATAGCTTCAAAGCCCTTTAAATGTAACTCAATTGGACGTGACCCGATTGCACAGCCCCCTGGTAAAGCAACACGAGCATAGCCATTTCGAGCAAGTAAGGAACCCATCACTAAAATTGATGCACGCATTTTACTGACAAATTCAAATTGGGCTTCACTAGAAAGTTCTTTTGTTGTATCTATATATACTGTATTATCCTCAGGTATATATGTAACTGCCGCATTTAGACTTTTAAGTACTTCATTTATAGTAAAGACATCTGCTAAGTTAGGGACTTCTTTAATTACATTTTCTCCTTTAGAAGCAAGTAAAGCCGCTGCTAGGATTGGTAACACCGCATTTTTTGCGCCCTCTACGCGCACTTTTCCCTGTAGCTTTTGGCCGCCAGTCACTATTATTTTTTCCACCCTATGTCCCTCCGAATTCAATCTATTAATCTATCAAAACTTTATTTTAAAAAGAAGTATAATGTCATAATCAGTAAACAAACAACTCTATAGTACAACTTTTCTTACGCTCGTTCAAGCTTCCAAATCACTATTTTACGTCATTTATTGATATTTTGCTATTTATTTATTGTACGCATGATTTTTTTTTTTGTGAATGACCAATAACACGGAAGAAAGGCGTTAATTTCTAATATCTACCCAAGTATTTGTGAACAAAAACCAAATCTAATGGATTTATATCAATTATTTCGAAGAATAATTGCGTCCGAATTCATCTCATCACCTTAAGAGATGGGAGACTTCTGTACCTGTCGCTACGACTGTTTTCGGTACAAAAAACATCTGTAGCTGGTGTTTCACTTTCGCTAAGAAAACACTTGTTGGAAAAAATTAACTAATTTTTACATATTTCAAAGGACCACATAAATTATATTATAAAGCCCTGTGAAACATGTAAATTTAATTACTAACGTATAGATAGTAATAAGGGGCTATTAAAATAAATATGGCAGCTTCCCTGACCAATTTGAAATTTGCAGAAAGAAATTCGAAACGACTGAACCTATCGCAATACTCAATAAAATATAAATTAATTGGATTTGAAAAACATTATTCTTCTTAAAGATTTTTTCTAGCATAAACGCTTGTAGCGCATAAAAAGTTATAGCGATAAAAAATATATGCGATAAAATCCCTATTAAAGCTTCCTGTCCTATTGCCTCATAAATTTCCATGTTGGTTCCTCCAAATTAATTCCTCTAGCGTTACTCTCAAACGATAGCACAATGTTAAAAAACGGACAGATGTTGAATCTGCCCGTTAAAATTTGAATTAGATATTACCCTCATGAACGTTGATACGATTCAACGCACGTTTTAATGCTAGGTCAGCACGTTTGAAATCAATGTTATCATGTTTACCTTGAAGACGACCTTCAGCACGTTTAACGGCTTCTTTAGCACGTTTAACATCAATGCTTTCAGCAATTTCAGCAGACGGCGCTAAAATTGAGATTTTTTCAGGGCGAACTTCAATGAAACCACCGCTTAAAGCAACAAGTTCAGTAGAACCGTCTTCTTTTTTAAGCTTCACTGCACCTATTGCAAGTGGAGCAACCATAGGAATATGGCCTGCAAGAACACCGATTTCACCTGAAGTTGTTTTAGCGATTACCATTGATACTTCAGAATCGTATACTGGGCCGTCGGGAGTGACAATATTGACTAGAACTGTCTTCATATTTTTTCCTCCTCGTCCCTAGTATTAAACCTCTACGCCCATGCTTTTCGCTTTTTCAACTACTTCATCAATAGAACCAACTAGACGGAAAGCATCTTCTGGTAGATGATCCCATTTGCCATCAAGGATTTCCTTGAATGAGCGAACAGTTTCTTTAACAGGTACATAAGAACCTTTTTGACCAGTAAATTGTTCCGCAACGTGGAAGTTTTGAGATAAGAAGAATTGAATACGACGAGCACGTTCTACTGTTTGTTTATCTTCATCAGATAATTCATCCATACCTAAGATAGCAATGATATCTTGTAATTCACGGTAACGTTGGATTGTACGTTGTACGCCAGTAGCGATTGCGTAGTGCTCAGCGCCTACGATTTCTGGTGATAAAGCACGAGAAGTCGAAGCTAATGGGTCAACCGCAGGGTAGATACCCATTTCTGATAATTTACGCTCAAGGTTAGTAGTTGCATCTAAGTGGGCGAAAGTTGTAGCCGGAGCCGGGTCAGTATAGTCATCGGCTGGTACATAGATCGCTTGAATAGAAGTTACAGAACCTTTGTTAGTAGATGTGATACGTTCTTGTAATTTACCCATTTCAGTTGCAAGTGTTGGTTGGTAACCTACTGCAGAAGGCATACGACCTAATAGGGCAGAAACCTCAGAACCTGCTTGTGTGAAACGGAAGATATTGTCGATGAATAAAAGTACGTCAGCACCTTGCTCATCACGGAAGTATTCTGCCATTGTAAGACCAGTTAAAGCAACACGCATACGTGCACCTGGTGGCTCGTTCATTTGACCGAATACCATCGCTGTTTGCTTGATAACGCCTGAATCGCTCATCTCGAAGAATAAGTCGTTCCCTTCACGAGTACGCTCACCTACACCAGCGAATACAGAGATACCTGAGTGCTCTTGTGCGATGTTATTGATTAATTCTTGGATTAATACTGTTTTACCTACACCGGCACCACCGAATAGACCAATTTTACCACCTTTGATATATGGTGCTAATAAGTCTACTACTTTGATACCTGTTTCAAGAATTTCAACTGTAGTTGAAAGCTCATCGAAAGATGGTGCTTCGCGGTGAATTGAATCACGACGAACGTCAGCTGGAATCTCTTCACCTAAGTCGATTACTTCTCCTAGTACGTTGAATACACGACCTAGAGTAACTTCACCAACTGGTACTGAGATAGCTTTTCCTGAGTCTGTTACTTCTGCTCCACGTTGTAAGCCATCAGTAGATGACATTGCAATTGTACGAACAGAATCATCACCTAAATGAAGAGCAACTTCTAAAGCAAGAATTGTTGGTTCTTCATTAGGACGTTCAATCTTAACTGTTAATGAGTTATAGATTGCTGGTAATTGGCCATTGTTAAATTTTACGTCAACAACTGGACCCATTACTTGAATAACATGTCCTTTATTCATTACTGTGTACCCTCCTATCGTATTCTTATACGACATTGGGAAGCTGGGCCTATTCTAAGGCTGCAGCTCCACCAACGATTTCTGTAATTTCTTGTGTAATTGCTGCTTGACGTGCACGGTTATATTGCAATGAAAGGTCTGAAATAAGATCAGATGCATTATCAGTTGCATTTTTCATAGCAGTCATACGAGAAGCATGTTCACTTGCTTTCCCATCTAATAATGCGCCATAAACTAAGCTTTCCGCGTATTGTGGAAGTAATACTTCTAGAATTGCTTCACCAGATGGTTCAAATTCGTAAGAAGCATTACTGCTAGCAGGTGCAAGATCTGTTAATGGAAGAAGTTTTTTCTCTGTCACTTCGTTAGCAATTGCGCTGACAAAGTGATTGTAGTACATATAAAGTTCATCATACGTACCATCAGTGAACATACCAACAGCTTTACGAGCGATTTCTTTAATATCAGCAAATGATGGTTGGTCCGGAAGACCGACAACATCGCTGATGACATTATGATCACGTTTCACAAAGTAGTCACGAACAACACGACCTACCGCTAAAATAACGTATTCGTCTTTTGATTTATGACGCTCGTCAATTGTACGTTGTACTTGACGTAGGATACTTGAGTTGTAAGCACCTGCAAGACCACGGTCAGAACCAATGACTAAGTAAGCTGTTTTCTTAACAGGACGAGCAGTTAACATTGGATGTCCACTGTCTTTTGTTCCTGAAGCGATCGCGCCTACTACGTCCTGAATTTTTTCCATGTAAGGAACGTACGCTTTAGCGTTTTGCTCTGCACGACGTAACTTTGAAGAAGAAACCATCTGCATCGCTTTCGTAATTTGTTTCGTACTCTTTGTAGAATTAATACGACCTTTAATTTCGCGTAAGTTTACCACTGGTATTTCACCACCTTTTGTTTTTTAATCAAGTGACTAGCTCGAACTTATTCTGATTTAGCGAAAGTTTTTTTGAAAGCATTTAGTGCTTCTACATAATCCGCATCAGGAGCAAGCTCTTTTGTAGTACGAACGTGATCTAAAACGTTTGTGTGGTTTGTATCTAACCAGCTTAAGAATTCACCTTCAAAGCGAACGATATCTTGTACTGGAATATCATCTAAGTGACCTTTAGTTAATGCATAAAGGATGGCAACTTGTTTTTCAACTTTAAGTGGTTTGTTTAGGTCTTGTTTAAGAACTTCAACCGTACGTTTACCACGCTCAAGTTTAGCAAGTGTGATTTTATCTAAATCAGAACCGAATTGAGCAAATGATTCAAGTTCACGGAATGCAGCTAAGTCAAGACGTAGTGTACCCGCAACTTTTTTCATCGCTTTAATTTGAGCAGATCCACCTACACGTGATACAGAAAGACCGGCGTTGATCGCTGGACGTACACCTGAGTTGAATAAGTCAGATTGTAAGAAAATTTGTCCATCAGTAATTGAGATTACGTTAGTTGGGATGTATGCAGAGATATCCCCAGCTTGTGTCTCAACGAATGGAAGAGCTGTAATAGAACCATTTTGATATGTTTCATTTAACTTCGCAGCACGTTCAAGTAAGCGGCTGTGTAAGTAGAAAACATCACCAGGGTATGCTTCACGACCTGGAGGACGGCGTAGAAGAAGTGAAAGTTCACGGTAAGCTGATGCTTGTTTAGAAAGATCATCATACACGATTAATACGTGCTTACCTTGTAACATGAATTCTTCTGCCATAGAAACACCAGCAAATGGTGCTAAGTAAAGTAATGGAGCTGGTTGAGACGCAGCAGCAGTTACAACGATTGTATAATCTAATGCACCGTGCTTACGTAACGTTTCAACTACACCACGTACAGTTGATTCTTTTTGACCGATAGCAACGTAGATACAAATCATATTTTCGCCATCTTGGTTTAAGATTGTATCGATTGCTACAGATGTTTTACCTACTTGACGGTCACCGATGATTAACTCACGTTGACCACGACCGATTGGTACTAAAGCGTCAATCGCTTTGATACCAGTTTGTAGTGGTTCGTGTACTGATTTACGAGCCATTACACCGAAAGCTGGACTTTCGATTGGACGAGATTTTGTTGTGTTGATTGGACCTTGTCCATCCACTGGTTGACCAAGTGGGTTTACAACACGGCCAATTAGTTCTTCACCAACTGGTACTTCCATGATACGACCTGTACGACGAACTTCATCGCCTTCTTTGATGTCAGCATATGGACCTAAGATTACGATACCTACGTTACCTTCTTCTAGGTTTTGAGCCATACCCATAACACCGTTAGAGAACTCTAAAAGCTCTCCAGCCATGGCGTTGTCGAGGCCATGAGCAAGTGCGATACCGTCACCAATACGGATAACTGTACCAACTTCGCTTACTTTAAGTTCAGATTCATAATTCTCAATCTGTTGTTTAATCAGACTGCTGATTTCTTCAGCCTTGATGCCCATGTATGTCACCTCTCACATTTCTAAATTATTAACCGATTAATTCACGTTTTAGGCGCTCAAGCTTGTTCGCTACTGAGCTATCATAAATATGATTACCGATTTGAACACGAATACCACCAAGAAGTGATGGATCAATTTCGTTTGTAATGTTTAATGTTTGTTTCCCTACAAGTTTCGCAAATGTTGTAGAAATATTAGCGCTTTCTTCAGCAGAAAGTGCACGAGTAGAGAATACTGTTGCATCTGCAGAACCTTGTGCCTGTGCAGCAAGCTCAGCATATGCGTTCGCAATAAGCTTCACTTCGTTTACACGTTTTTTCTCAACAAGTAGTTGAACTGTGTGTAAAACCTCTGGCGTTGCACTTGCAAAGATTTCAGCTACCATTTGTTTCTTACGTTCGATAGAGAACTTAGGAGCATTTAAAAGTGTTAAAAAATCAGGAGATTCTTTGACAACCTTTGTTAGCTCATTTAAGTCTGCTCCAACTTCAGCAAGAATGTTTTTTTGTTGCGCTAATTCAAAAAGCGCTTGTGCGTAACGTTTTGCTACAGTTGAATTACTCATCGAGCTTCCCCTGCCTTCGCAATCGTCTCTTCAATTAGAGCACGGTTGTCTGCCTCAGAAATCTCTTTGCTAAGGACTTTAGATGCTGCAAGTACAGATAATGAAACGACTTCATCACGTACAGCCGCAATAGCTTTTTCTTTTTCAGACTCAATTTCACGTAAAGCCGATTCTTTTAAGCGGTTTGCTTCATTGCGAGCTGCAGTAAGAATTTCTTCTTTTTGCATTTCGCCTTGCTTCTTAGCGCCTTCAACAATCGATTGTGCTTCCGTACGAGCTTCTTTAAGAAGGCTCTTTTGTTCTTCTAAATATTGATGCGAATCTTTGCGCGCTTTTTCAGCTGCTTCGATTTCACTAGCTACTAATTCTTCACGTTGTTGCATGATGCCCATAAGTGGACCCCAAGCGAACTTTTTAAGTAATAGCATTAGTAATAAGAAGATAACTAATGTTGCGGCGATATCACCACTATTGAAACCAGGACTAGCATTGCCTAGTACAAGATTATCTAAAAACACGATTGTTTCACTCCCTTCAAGAGCTTTAACTTCAACATAATAATTTAATTACTTGAAAAACTACCTATTTTAAAAAGCTATATTTACACATAGCTTTTATCAGTTCCAAAATGAAGGGCGAAGTTTCATCTGGAGATTCCTGCTTCGCCACCACTAAAATTCAGTGTACAACTGAATTATTTGTTCATTACGATGAATGCGATTACTACTGCGATGATTGGTAGGGCTTCAACTAATGCTACCCCGATGAACATTGTAGTTTGAAGAACGCCACGAGCTTCTGGTTGACGAGCGATACCTTCTACTGTTTTTGAAACGATAAGACCGTTACCGATACCTGCGCCAAGTGCACCTAGACCGATTGCGATTGCTGCTGCTAATAAACCCATTTGAAAATTTCCTCCTTGGAATTGTTTGTTTTTTTTGTTTAAGCATAAAATATATGCTTTATATTAATGGTCATCGCTCACTTTATGAGCCATGTAAACCATTGTTAACATTGTGAAGATAAAGGCTTGGATAAAGCCGATGAAAATAGAGAAACCTTGCCATGCCATCATTGGAACAATTGCTCCGATGAATCCGATTGGACCCGTAACAGCTAAACTTGCGATTAAGCCAAGTAAAATCTCACCTGCATAAATGTTACCGTAAAGACGAAGACCTAATGTTAACGTGTTCGCAAACTCTTCAACGATTTTTAGCGGGAACATGAATGACATTGGTTTGAAGAATGTACCAACATAATGGCCTGTCCCCTTCATTTTAATACCATAGAAATGTGTTAAGGCTAAAATCATTGCTGCAAGAGTCATTGTAACAGTTGGGTCAGCTGTAGGAGATTTCCACCAAAGTTCGCCGTTATAGGCGATAGAGAACGGAAGACCTAATAAGTTAGATACCGCGATAAACATAATTAGCGTGATACCTAAAATATGGAATCGTCCACCAGTTTTCCAGTCCATATTGCTTTTGATGATGCCCTTTACGAAATCCATAATCCATTCCATAAAGTTTTGCATACCTGTAGGTTTTAACTTTAGGCTTCTAGTTGAGATAAATGCGATTAAGAAAACGACTAGAGCCGCAACTAGTAACATCATTACAGTTGAAAGGTTGAATGTTAGTTTAAAAAGACCAAAATCAACCACTTGCAATGGAGCTTCATGATTCATTGTTATTTTTCACCTCTCTTTCTAATTTAAAGCACATTAGCGGTTCCTTACATGTGACACAATTCTCTCGACAAAGAGAAAAACGTACGGAATCATTAGCCCTATGACCGTGCTAATTAAGTGAAAATAGTTTGGCAACGAAATGGCTAGAGCGACTGCCGCTACACCTGATCCAAAGCGAAACATTGTACCAAGCGAGCCTATTTTCTTCCCTTCACTAATGGATCGATCAAACTTCTCCATACGGCGAACTAAAATCCAAAAATTATACGTACCAAAGAATGCACCGATTGCGATGCCCGCAAAAAACGTCTGATAGGGCGTAAATCCCCAGCCTAATGCACAGAGTGCGAGCAAAAAAAATAACGCTCTCTTCTGCACAGCAAAAATGTGATGCAAATCTAGCATTGGTTTATAATCTCCTGAATCAATTTTTCGAGTAAAGAAACGTTTGCTGACCACTATGTGAAATCAGAAAAGAGCAGTGAAAAACACTACTCACAGCGGAATAGTAACGGGAGAGCGTCATTTTGAAATTACAGGTGTAAATCCCAAAAAATATCTTACACCCCGAAACGCACAAAACGTTGCAAATCGACAGTTGTTGGTTTGAACTGTCAATTTAGTAGAAACTTGATGTAACAAGTGTTTCAACCACTATTTACGATTTGAAACCCTTATCATTATTACCCTTTGTAAGCATACAATAGGAGATATTTGAAGTCAATTAGTAAAGGAGAAAAACTTCACAGCCACTATACTCTTGTCAAATTGTTGACAAATTTGTGTATGAAAATTCATAGCTTCAAAATCAATGTTCACGTTTGTGCAAAAAAAAGCTAATCTACGACACAATTATGCTCGCAAATTAGCTCACCTATGACAATTAGTACATTAGACTTATTTTTTGATTTCAAAAAGGGATATTACTTGCTTTTTTGTAAAAATTCCAGAAGCGCCTTCACAATACGTTCAGAAGCATGTCCATCACCATAAGGATTTGATGCTTTTGCCATTACTTCATAGGCATTTTTATCTTCTATTAATTGCTTAGCTAGAGAGTAGATTGTTTCTTCTTCCGTGCCTGCTAGCTTTAGAGTCCCTGCTGCAATACCTTCTGGGCGCTCTGTTGTATCTCTAAGTACTAAAACTGGTTTACCTAATGAAGGGGCTTCTTCTTGGACGCCACCAGAATCAGTTAAAATCATATAAGAATTAGCCGCAAAGTTATGGAAATCGAAGACCTCTAGAGGTTCAATTAAATGTACACGCGGATGATCTCCTAAAATTTCATTAGCTATTTCTCTTACAGCTGGGTTCATATGAACTGGGTAAACAACTTGTACATCCTCATGCTCTGCTAAAATTCTAGTAATCGCTCTAAACATATGACGCATAGGCTCACCTAGATTTTCACGACGATGTGCTGTCAATAGAATCATACGATCTGACCCTATTTTTTCTAACACAGGGTGTGTGTAATGTTCATTTACTGTTGTAGCTAATGCGTCGATAGCAGTGTTACCAGTAACAAAAATTGTTTCTGGGTTTTTATTTTCATCTAAAAGGTTTTTCTTAGATACTTCCGTTGGAGCGAAATGAAGGTCTGCCATAACACCTGTTAACTGGCGGTTCATTTCCTCTGGGTATGGTGAATACTTATTCCAAGTTCGAAGACCTGCTTCTACATGTCCGATTGCAATTTGGTTATAAAATGCAGCTAGACTTGCAATGAAAGTTGTTGCTGTATCACCATGCACTAAAACAATATCCGGTTTTGCTTCTTTCATGACTTTGTCTAAGCCTTGTAATGCATTAGTCGTCACGTCAATTAATGTTTGACGATCCTTCATAATATTTAAATCGTAGTCTGGTGTAATTTTAAATGTTTCTAAAACTTGATCGAGCATTTGGCGATGTTGTGCTGTTACCGTCACAATCGATTCTATTTGCTCAGGATACTTTTGTAATTCCAATACAAGTGGAGCCATTTTAATAGCCTCTGGTCTCGTACCGAAAATCGTCATTACTTTCCATTTTTTCGTCAAAACGATTTGCACCGTCCTTTGTTTTATTTGTATGAAAAGTGCTTACCTCCATTGAACGTCATCATATGAAGCAAGTGTCGGACTTCAAGAGAAGTAATTCGCCTAACATACTATGAAACGTCCTTCAATATTGAAGGACGCTCCCAAAAGTTATAAGTTTCCTAAAAATTACATACTAAATCTATTTTTCATTGGTTTTCATCATAACTTGAGGTGAACCTTGTTATTACCGTTGAAAATTGTTCAGTATTATTTCGTACCGAATAAGCGGTCGCCTGCATCACCTAAACCAGGGACAATGTAGCCATGGTCATTTAGTTTTTCATCAAGTGCAGCAATATAAATATCTACATCTGGATGATGTTCTTGAATTTCTTTTACACCCTCTGGCGCAGCGATTAAGCACATAAATTTAATGCTCTTCGCACCACGTTTTTTCAGTGAGTTGATCGCTTCCACTGCTGATCCACCCGTTGCAAGCATTGGGTCTACAATGATGAAATCACGTTCTTCTACATCTGCTGGAAGTTTTGCATAGTATTCTACAGGTTTTAAAGTTTCTGGATCACGATAAAGACCGATATGACCAACTTTAGCCGCTGGAATTAAATTTAATACACCATCTACCATGCCAATACCTGCACGTAAAATCGGTACAATCGCAATTTTCTTACCAGAAAGTACTTTTGTTTTAGCAACTGTAACAGGTGTCTCAATTTCAATTTCCTCTACTGGCATATCACGTGTAATTTCGAATGCCATTAATGTTGCAACTTCGTCTACAAGCTCACGAAATTCTTTTGTTCCTGTATTCTTATCACGAATATAAGTTAACTTATGTTGGATTAGTGGATGATCAAATACGTATACTTTGCTCAAAGGGATTCTCTCCTAACAGTTCGGATTCATTTTTATCTCACCTAGTATAACAGAAAAAATGAGTCGTCTCAAAAATAAATTTGGGACAACTCCTTGATTATTTATCGAGTATTGCATCTAACTGTTCTATTGTCATCGGCTTGTAATAGAAATAACCTTGTCCTACTGTACAGCCGAGTGCACGTAAAATCTCAACCTGCTCTTTATTTTCAATGCCTTCTGCGACGGAAGTCATTCCTAAGTTTAATGCTAACTGAATAATGGATCGGACAATAGCAAGTGTCGCAGCATCATTAATATCATTAATAAAGCTTCGATCTATTTTTAATTCAGTAAACGGCAGTCTTTGTAAATAACTTAGTGATGAAAAACCTGTTCCAAAATCGTCCACCGAAGTTTTAAAGCCGTACTCCTTTAATTCCTGGATAATAGAAAAAGCAGTCTGAAAATCAACTAATCCAATATTTTCTGTTACTTCTAAAATGATGTATCTTGGTTCAATATCGTATTTCTGAACGAGCGCCAGTGTATCCTGTACAAAATTTTCATAGTAAAAATGATTAGGCGAAATATTTACTGCTACCTTCACTAATTTTTTCCCTAATCTTTTGCGCTCTGCTAGCCACGAAAGGGCTATCTCTAATATTTGAATATCGATTTCGCGTACCTTTCCTGCACTTTCAGCCACTGGAATAAAAATTGCGGGAGACACGAAACCGAGTTTTGGAGAAATCCAGCGGGCAAGCGCTTCAATACTTTGAATTTCACCTGTCTGTAAATCAACCTTTGGCTGTAAATTCACCGAGATTTCTTTATTTTTTATTGCTTGTGCCAAATGGTTTAATACAGTCATTTGCTGCTCAAGCACATCATTTCTTTCTTGTGTGAATATTTCCATATGAGTACCTGGTTTATTGGCCGCGAAGGATACAGCATTATCTGCAAAGCGAATCGCATCAGCAATTTTTATGTCATGGTTATAAAAAGCAATTCCAGTCTTCAGTGTAATATAAATTTGCTTTCCACCCACAATAAAGGGCTGACGAATAATCTCTTTTATCCGCCTTTTATAATAGAAAAAGTCTTCATCCGATGTCGCATTTGTAATGATTAAACTAGAGCTTGTAAATCTAGCAATATATTCGTTTTGATCATACTTCTCTTCATTTAGACGTTTAGCAATTTGTCTTAAAAGTTCATCTCCCGCTTCACGACCATATAACTCGACAATTTGATGGAATTCGCTTGGCTTTAAGATTTTGATATTACCCTTTTGGCTGTATTCTTTTTCTACCTTGTTTAAAAAACCATGTCGATTAGGCAGCCCTGTTGTGATATCGATATAGACTAAGTCCCATATCTTTTTTTGTGTTCTTGCATATGAGTTTGCCAATGCAACAAGTGCACCGATTTTTCGGAGCATGCTTTCAAAAGTCTTTTGATCAGTACTAGAATGTTGCCTTAAAAATATCGCGAACAATCCAATTGCTTGATGTTGTTGATTGTATATTGGCATAAACAAACCAAATGGCATTTCAGATGAATTAGCAAACATTTTATGTTCTATTGGAATATCAATTTCATCCAACCTCTTAACTAGAATAGATGTCTCCTCTTGCATAACTCTCTTGAAAAATTTTTTGTTATCACAACGCTCCGGCAAATCTTTTAGTTTGTCGTTCCCTTTAAAAATTCGTAATTGATCTGCCTCTGTTTTAACAAGTACCATACTTGAAATTTTCTGCATAAAAAATTGATCTAGACTACTGCAAATAACGCTCATCTTTTTATCGAAGGAATAGTCCTTTTCAATCGCTTCGTACATCGTTTTCTCAAGGCGCATTAAAAATTCTTCGGTCTGATAGTAAGTAACTTTCTTAACAACTACTAGCACAAATAATGTTTCATTTTTATTATTTTGAAACGGGAGTGCTTGTATCTCTGCCCAAAAAGGAGATTTATCGAAGCAACTATGATGCAACTTTTCTTGTACTATCGCTCCGCTATGTATTTTATTTTTAATCATTTCAATAGTTGTCTGTTCTTCGTTTGACATCAATGAAAAATAATCGATATTTATTATTTGCGAATGAGTAGTATTTGTAAGTGTACAAAAAGAATCATTACATTCTAATATGCAATTGTTATTTGTTGCATCAAAAATAACGTAACTTTCTTTAGAATTATCACCTAACCTACGAATTGTATTTAAAAGCATTTCATGTTCTATGATCATTGTATTAGTAACCATTCAGCCCCTCCTCCCTTTATCTCCATCAATATACCTCGACATAATCGCTGAAAGAAGTTAAATCTCTCTACATTGTATATAAATATTCAATAAATTGTCACTTTTTTGAACATAGTTCTGGACATTATTTGTCTCTCTCTATTATATAATATATCCTTTCCTACTAAGTTTATGTAAATAAATTCAAAAATTAGAGTATTTTATTTCCAAATCAGCAAAAACAGCTCACCACCGAAACGTATCGTCAATTCCATTCCACTTTAGATAACATATTTCTGTGCGAAAGCGAAGCGACAGCCACAAGATGTTTTGTCTGTGCGAAAGCGAAGCGACAGCCACAAGATGTTTTGTCTGTGCGAAAGCGAAGCGACAGCCACAATAAGAAGTGGGTCACGAGGAATCCTTAAAGGATATCACCCCCACTCTATGGCTCATCCGTGACGCAATCCTCAATAAATCGCCCAACCTTCACTAAAGACAATTGCAAAAAAAGCTGGGTTAAAGTGCATTTACCACTTTAACCACAGCTTTATCTAATCAATTATGCACCGGCATAACTACGTCCGGAGGCTTTAATTCTTTCAGCATGCTGAAAGAGTTTAAATTAAACGTATAATGGATGTTTATCAGTTAATGCTTTTACGCGAGCTTTTGCTTCAGCTTTTACTGCTTCATCTTCCGGATTTTTAAGAACCGTAGCAATAATACCACCTACTTCTTTCATGTCTTCTTCATTGAAGCCACGAGATGTTACTGCCGGTGTACCAATACGGATACCAGAAGTTACGAATGGAGATTCTGTATCGTAAGGAATTGTATTTTTATTTGTTGTAATGCCTACTTCATCAAGTACGTGCTCTGCTACTTTTCCTGTTAGACCAAGAGATTTCACATTAAGAAGTAACAAGTGGTTATCTGTACCACCAGATACAATTTCAACACCTTCTGCAATTAATACTTCTGCTAAAGCTTTTGCATTCGCTTTAATTTGTTTTGCATACTCTTTGAATTCTGGTTGTAATGCTTCACCGAATGCTACAGCTTTTGCTGCGATTACGTGCATTAATGGTCCACCTTGGATACCTGGGAATACAGATTTATTAAGCTTTTGTTCCCATTCTTTCGAGGCAAGGATTAAACCACCACGTGGGCCACGTAATGTTTTATGTGTTGTAGATGTTACAAAATCAGCGTATGGCACTGGTGATTGGTGCTCACCAGCAGCTACAAGACCAGCGATATGTGCCATATCCACCATGAAATATGCTCCTACTTCATCAGCGATTTCACGGAATTTAGCAAAATCGATTTCTCGTGGGTACGCAGATGCACCTGCAACAATTAGTTTTGGCTTATGTTCTAACGCTTTTTGGCGTACATCTTCATAATCGATTACTTGAGTATCTTTTGTTACGCCATATTCAACGAAGTTATATAGAATACCTGAGAAGTTTACAGGAGATCCATGTGTTAAGTGACCGCCATGAGAAAGATTCATCCCAAGTACAGTATCACCCGGTTCTAAAATAGTGTGGTATACAGCCATGTTTGCTTGTGCACCAGAGTGTGGTTGTACGTTTGCATACTCTGCTCCAAAGATTTCTTTCACACGATCACGTGCGATATCTTCCACAACATCTACGTGTTCACAGCCGCCATAGTAGCGTTTACCTGGATAACCTTCAGCATATTTATTTGTTAGAACAGAACCTTGTGCTTCCATTACTGCTTCAGATACAAAGTTTTCTGATGCGATTAACTCAATATTTGCTTGTTGACGTTTTTTTTCCGCAAGAATTCCGTCTAATACTGCTTTGTCTTGTACTGCTAATTTTTCGTATGCCATGTTTGAAAAAGCCTCCTAAGTATAATCGTTCTTTGTATACCACTGATTTCAGAGGTAATTTTATTTATATACTGCACGCTCTCCGCCAATCAGCTTTGGACGTGTTGTTGCAATTGTCACAACCGCTTCTCCTACCATTCGCACAGAAGTACGAACTGGAACAGCTACTGCCTTTAAATGCATACCTATGAGTGTTTGACCAATGTCAATACCTGCATTTGCTTGCACAGCTTCCACAACAACTGGATTTGTAAATTGCGTAAACGCATAAGCAGACATCGAGCCACCTGCTGTACGAACTGGTACAACTGTTACTGGTTCATAACCAAATTGGTCTGCCGTTGTTACTTCCATTGTAATAGCACGATTAATATGCTCACATCCTTGGAACGCTAGATGTAGTTGATGTTTCTTTGCAAATGCCTGCAACGGCTCAAAAATCGCCTCTCCAATTTCAAGCGCGCCTGCTGTGCCAATTTTCTGACCAATCACTTCAGATGTCGAGCAGCCTACAACAAAAATAGTATTTGGTCGTAGGGTTACCTGCTCTTCAAATTCACTGAGTAACTGAGTCAAATGTGTTCGTATTTGTTGAACAACCACTATGCTCAGCCCCTTTATTTCTAAATTTATTTATGTCACATAGCTTAAAATTCTCAAATTTCTTTGATGACACTTTTTAGCTTAGGACATATGTTAAACAAACTTAATTGCTTTTCTTACTGCTCAAGCTCTGCGATTTTTTCAATGCGGCGCGTATGACGGCCACCTTCAAAATCTGTTTCAAGCCATACTTTAGCGATTTCACGTGCAAGGCCTGGCCCAATAACACGCTCACCCATTGCTAAAATGTTGGAATCATTGTGGCAACGCGTTGCTTTTGCGCTAAATAAATCATGCACTAAAGCACAACGAATCCCCTTAATTTTATTTGCAGCAATGGACATACCAATGCCTGTACCACAAATTAAAATACCTTTATCAAATTCCCCGCTAGCAACACCTTCAGTAACTGGTTTTGCATAATCAGGATAGTCTACTGAATCCGCAGATTGTGGACCAAAATCTTCGTAGCTAATATGTAGCTCATCTAACAGCTGCATAATCTCACGACGTAAGTTATTGCCTCCGTGATCAGAAGAAATTGCTATTCTCACTGGGTTCCCTCATTTCGAAATTATAGTCAACACTAGTGTACCACTTCTATCTCAAGAATAACATGATTTTTCTTGCATTTTTATGCTGATTTCCCCTAAAAGACGAACGTTTCTTGTAATCATACATAAAAACATTCACTTTTAAAGTTATTTTCCTGTGGATAATGTGAATATCATGTTGATAAATTCGGATAACGGTCTTTTGTCGTAATATTCTATCTTCTAAAGTTTTTTTACCTTTGCAATTGCAGTGGACATGCTATATCAATATTTTCTCTATGTATTGCCAGTAGTATGCAAAATGCGAGTGTGGCGTAATAGATGAGAAGCTTTTTTAGTTTGATGTACCATCCGTCGCTTCGCCTGTTCTTTCCGTCGTTGCTGTTCTTCTTTCCGTCACTTTACGGGCTATCCTTCACTTTGCCTCTTCTATCTGCCACTATCATCTATGCGGGCACCAAATACAAACCTTCATACAACATATAAAAAAACTGTAGTAAACTCGAACTTTACTCGAGTTTATCTACAGTCTAAATTCTTCACATTTATGCTTGTCTATCAAATTGTTGAATCATTTTATGCAGCTCTTCAGATTGTTTCTTTAAACCTTCTGCTAGTTTTTCTACTTGCTCAATTGCGTATGCTTGTTCTTCTGCTGCACTGCGAACTTCTTGTGCACCCGCTGATGTTTCTTGAGCAATGGCTGCAACTTCTTGAGATTGACGAGCAGTTGTTTCAATATTATGCATTTGCTGCTCAATAAGTGTAGAAATTTCTACAATCGCTGTCGCCATTTCGTGTACACTTGAAGACATCCCTTCTACTGCTGTCGTTGTTTCTGATACACGTGCAGCTTCTTTTGTCGCAAATGTCACCTGTTGATTCATTTGTTTTACAACAATTTCAACGTTTTGTTGCATGGATTGAATAAGGGAAGTAATGCCCTGTACCGCTTTCGCACTTTCATCCGCTAAACTACGAACTTCTTCAGCTACAACGGCAAAACCTTTCCCATGTTCTCCAGCACGCGCTGCTTCAATCGAAGCGTTTAAAGCTAGTAAATTTGTTTGTGCTGCAATATCGCCAACTAAGCTAATGATGCGCTCTACCTGTCCGGCATTTTCCTCTAATAGACGAATGCTTTCTAATGCCTCAGTATTGCCAGCCGCGATTTGCTGAATACTATTCACTAATGTTTCGATCGCTTTTGTTGTTGTCGTTAAATTATGTAAAATCTCTTTAGATTGCGTTGCCGATGCCTCTGCTCTACTATTAACTTCTGTCGCGAGAGCTCGTACATCTTCAATAGCTTCAGCTGTATCTTGGACTGCCGTTGCAGATGTCTCTGCACCAGAAGAAATATGCTTTACTGTAGAAGCAATATTCTCTGCTTTTTTTGTTGCAACAGCTGCTTCATCAGATAGTTGGATAATGGATTGATTGGTTTGCTGGAAGTTATTATCTATACTTTCCACCATTCCTCTTAAATTCAACACCATTTGTTGGAATGCCTCTGCAACAGAGCGAATCTCATCACTT
Source organism: Lysinibacillus sphaericus (assembly GCF_006864135.1). Lineage (GTDB taxonomy): Bacteria > Bacillota > Bacilli > Bacillales_A > Planococcaceae > Lysinibacillus. The sequence continues at coordinate 156,761 of NZ_SADV01000009.1, forward strand.
GTTTTCGGCATTTCTACATCTTGACCAATTTTTCCTTCTGCTACCCGGGAAGCTGAATTTTCCAGTTTTTGTAAAGGTTTAATTAAGATCACACTGAAAATTCCAGCCAAAATGCATGACCATGCAATCCCCGACAGATAAGTAAAAATTTCAAATAGTTTACGATCAATTTCTGGGAAGAAGGTAGGTTGTAAATATTCGATAAATATAAAACTAATACTGTACGTGATCAGTGCAAGAATACCGACAAATAATACTAGTTTAAGTCGTAAGCCAAACTGTTTTTTCATAGAGACCCTCAATTCTCTTCAATTTTTTTTACTAATCGTTCTACCAATTCCATTAATTCTACAAATGTTTCTTTATATATTTCTTTACTACCACCGTAAGGATCGACAACATTTCCTTCGCTACCTTCGCTTGTATACTCTTTTAAAGTAAAAACTTTTTGTTCTGCATTTGGATAATTAGCAATAATTGTAGCTTTGTGAGCTGTTGTCATTGTTAAAATTAAATCAGCCCACTCCGTTTCAGTTATTGATAATTGCGTTGCTAAATGCTGATGCGTCATATTTGCTTCATATAATACTTGTTGTGCATGCGCAGACATTTCCGCATTTGGCATGGCATAAATGCCCGCTGAACGGACCTCAACATTGTCAGTTTGTTTATGTTTTAAAATAACTTCTGCCATGGGACTGCGACAAGTATTTCCTGTGCAAACAAATAGTATTTTCATACTTATCACCCTCCATTGTTTTCTCTATTGCCGGATGGCTAGTACACTCATAATGATAAAAAAAACCCCTGTAATGATTTGGAATTTATCGCCAAGTAAGACCTGACTTCTTCGTGCAATGACTAATGACCCATAAGAGCAAATAAGCGCGCTTACACCTGCACTTATAATAAATACTGATTTCTCTAAGTGTAGCATACCAAAAGAAATACTTACTGAAAAGGTATCTAGGCTTGCAGTCACAGCTAAAAGTATTGGTGAAATAGTAACCTTTTCATCTTTTCGCGTAAATAATAGTAAATGTAAGCCCATGCAAAATAATAAAATACTTGAAATCCATTGTCCCCACTCTAAGAAGAAATGCACTAAAAAGTGTCCTAATTCGAAACCTAATAACGGGAACAGCATATGCAAAGCAGCTGTCCAAACGGATAAAAAAAATCGATATCTAACATTTGGTATTAATACATATAAACCAATCACATCTACAGACGTTAATATACCTGCAAGAATCCCCTGCAAGAAAGCACTCCTTCGCTCTCTAATATTTTATCATTTTATGCTCGAAAATACAGTATTATCATAATACATTTTCCTTACGACTAAGTGTTAAAAGTCACTCCAACAATGAACAATACCTTCATTTATAGAAAAAACTTGCTACGTTTTCAACAGCTATAGATCAAGTATAAAAGTCTAAGCAGCTTTTTATCCCGCATTAACGGGCAGTAATTGATCTGTACTAGAAAGCGAAGCATCAGTACATACAGAGAGATTTACTGCCCGTAAAAGCCCGATTGGTGAAGACTAATAATCAGTGGGATGATGTTAAAGTTTCACGTTATCTTGAATACAAAAATAGCATGCCAGAAGTTACTTCTAGCATACTATTTTTATAGGTATTTTATTAACGAGTATACCATTTTCCTCCGGCTGCTTTTTCAAGACGATTCATAATTGCAGCCCCTACCCCTTCAGTCGATGTAGTAGTCGCCAGGATAATTGTAGCTGTTGTTTTATCGCAAGCTCTTAGCGCATGATACAATGTCGCACCCATTTCTTCTTTACTACCGGCCTCTCCTACTGAGAAATAAAAATCAGCCTTGCTGTCAGCAAAGCTAACTGGTGCAAGTAACGCTACCTTATGCCCTTGTTTTTGTAATTGATATACAGCCCCATGAACTTTCTCTAAATCACAGTCAATTAATAGCACAGGGGCGTTAGGCGCATAGTGTGTATATTTCATACCAGGGGCTTTTGGAGTAGCCTCTAATTTTTGCTCTATTTTTGAAGGTTGCAGTACTTGACCAATCTTAGCCTCTAACATTTCCTTTGTAATTCCGCCTGGACGCAAAATTACTGGAGGTTCGTGTGTAACATCTAACACTGTGGATTCGAGTCCAATCCCAGTAGAGCCTCCATCTAAAATATAAGGTATGTACCCTCCCAAATCATCCTGAACATGTATTGCTTCTGTAGGACTTGGCTTTCCACTACGATTAGCACTCGGCGCAGCAAGTGGCTTTTTTAATTGTTGAAGTAAGGCAAGTGCAACCGGATGATCCGGCATACGAATGCCTACAGTCGATAGACCAGCTGTCACACTGTCCGCCAGCACATTTGGCTTAACGGGCATTACAAGTGTCAGTGGACCCGGCCAAAATAAATCCATGCATTTTTTGGCAACTTCAGAAATATGCTCAATATAAAGTTCAACTTCCTCTTTCGTGCCAATGTGGACAATTAGCGGATTGTCAGAAGGACGACCTTTTGCTTCAAATATCTTTTTTACTGCCGTGTCATTTGTTGCAACAGCTCCTAGGCCATAAACCGTTTCTGTTGGAAATGCCACGACCTCACCTGCATTTAAGATATCCATAGCTTGTGTATAATTTATCTGACTATTCACATTACTGTCCACAATCTTGCAAACGGTTTCCATCATTAAAACCTTCCTTCAATTATTCGTTTTTACTGAATTATCCACATAATGTTTATAACTTATTAAAAATTGTGCATAAGTTGTCTGAATTTGTGAACAATTCATTCAAAAAAACCTTTAATCCATTCCCATATAAAAAATGTAACGTGTTCCTTCTCTTCTTTTACTTCTTCTTTTACTTCTTCTTTCGCAGGCTCACAAATTGATGGGAATATGCTACACCACCAGTTATCACCACGTGCATCACCGATTTTCACGACAATCGAATGATATAAATTTTGTGGATAAAGCACAGCATTCTGTCTCTTCGGTGGAAATAAGTTATCCCCAATTACAACTTGTGTCTGAAGCTGTGGATAATTTTCTTTTATTTCCGCTTCAATTTCTTGTTTTAATAAAAGTATTTGCTCGTTATCCACAGTTTTAGCTCCAGCACTAGCTACTACTTGCGTAAAATAGGGCTTTAAATTTTTGACAAGCTCCTCTTTTTCAAGCTGATCCGAATTCGTATTGCTATTGGCAATAACGCGTATACGAAAATCATTTTCTTGCTCATGATAGATAGACGCTTTTGCGAAACCTACTAATGTTGGAATATATAAAACACATAATTGTAAAGCAATCGCAATAAATACTAATCTTGCAAAAGCTAGAATGATATTTCGTTTAGGTAATCTAATAATCTTGTATTCGTTTAACATAAAAATCCCTCCTTGCTCAACATTGTTGGCAAGAAGTAGATACTTTATACATGAATTTCACAAAAAATCATTCGAGGCTTACCATTTATATCTTTTTCTATCGAAATTGTCGCCTGCGGAAAACTATTTTTAAAGAATTGAGCCACCTGCTCCCCTTGTGTATAACCGATTTCAAGACCAATGAACGCAGGTTTACTCATAAGGGGCGGAAGCTGCTCAGCCAACTTTCTATATAAAATAAGTCCGTCTTCTTCTGCAAAAAGAGCACTATGCGGTTCATGCTCTAGCACGGTACTCGACATCTCTTTCGCCTCATCAAAAGCAATATACGGTGGATTCGATAACACGATATCAAATTTCTCACCTGCCAGAGGCTTCGCTAAATCCCCTAGTCGAAAATCAATATCCGCAGCTAATCTTTGAGCATTTCTTTGTGCTGTAGTTAAAGCTGCTTCGGATAAATCAGTGGCAACGACTGTTAGCTCTGGACATTCTAGCTTCATAGAAATAGCAATTGCACCACTACCAGTTCCGATGTCTGCAAGCTTCACTGCTTGATCATTAAACATTTTTTTCATACGATTAATTGTTCCAAGCACTAATTCCTCGGTCTCAGGTCTAGGAATAAGTACTGACTCATCGACAATAAATGAACGGCCATAAAATTCTTCACTACCGAGGCAATACTGTACAGGTCTTCCACTCGCATGCTCTTTGATGAGTTCTTTAAATTTTTCTTTTTGTTCAGCCGTTAATTCATCTTGAAGGTGTAACATTACTTCTGAATAGCTAGTGCCAAGTATATGCTGCATGACAATACGTGCTGCCGTGTCCTCACGATCATTATCCACTAAAAAAGAAGAAGCCCATTGAAGGGCCTCCAATACACTATTATAGGTCATCATTTAATCGCTCTAACTTTGATGCTTGCTCCTCTAAAATGAGCGCATCAATAATTTCGCCTAGTCTACCTTCGACGATTTGATCTAGTTTTTGAATCGTTAAACCAATACGGTGGTCTGTTACACGGTTTTGTGGATAATTGTATGTGCGAATACGCTCAGAGCGATCGCCTGAACCTACAGCTGATTTACGTGTGGCATCGATTTCCTTTTGTGCTTCTTGCAAATACATATCAGCAACACGAGCACGCAGAATTTTCATTGCCTTTTCACGGTTTTTAATTTGTGATCGTTCATCCTGCATCGAAACAACAACACCTGTCGGTAAGTGAGTCATACGAACAGCTGACATCGTAGTATTTACCGATTGACCACCGGCACCAGAAGATGCAAATGTATCAACTCGGATATCTTTTTCATGGATTTCAACATCCACTTCTTCGACCTCAGGTAAGCAAGCTACTGTCGCTGTCGATGTATGAATACGCCCTTGAGATTCTGTCGCAGGTACACGTTGTACACGGTGCGCACCATTTTCAAATTTAAATTTTGAATATGCACCTTGACCGTTAATCATAAAAATAACTTCTTTATAGCCGCCCATTGCGTTTGGCGTCGCTTCCATTATGTCAATTTTCCAGCCTTGTGTCTCTGCGTAACGAGAGTACATACGGAACAAATCTCCAGCGAAAATATTCGCCTCGTCTCCACCAGCTGCTCCGCGAATCTCCATAATAACGTTTTTATTATCATTAGGATCTTTTGGAATTAATAAGATGCGTAAACGTTCTTCTAACTCTTCTTGCTGTTCTTTTAGTAGGTTGAATTCTTCTTTCACCATCTCGTGCATATCAGGATCTTTTTCACTATCTAGCATTTCACGTGTTTCAACTAATTGCTCTTTTACACTTTTATATTCACGATAAGCATCAACAGTTTCCTGGATATCTGATTGTTCTTTGGAATATTCACGTAATTTTTTACTATCATTCACAATATCGGGATCACTTAAAAGTTCTGTTAGCCTTTCATAACGATCCTCCACTGCTTGTAATCGATCGAACATGGATTTTCACCTCTATTAAGTTTTTATGAAGTTTGCTCTTTTGTATTTGCAGAGAAACTTTAAATTTGAATTACGCTAAGCGCGTAAGAATATTTTTGAACATTTTTCATTTCCACTACTTAGTATAAGGAAATTTCCGCATGTATGCTACTTTTTATTAGTTCTATCAACTGAATCAGTTTGCATTATAGCGGCGGATGCACGTGACATTTTCGACAAACCGGATAGTAGGAATCATTTCCTCCAATTTGAATTTGATCACCTGTATAAACAGGCTTTCCACTTTCATCAACACGCAAATTCATTGTCGCTTTTTTATGACAGAACCAGCAAATCGTTTTCATTTCCTCAATTTTATCTGCATATGTAAGCATGTACTGACTGCCTTCAAATAGCTCATTTTGGAAATCATTTTTTAGACCGAAGCCCATGACTGGAATATCTAACTCATCCACGATATTTGCCAACTGTAAAACATGTTCTTTTTTTAGGAATTGTACTTCATCAACAAGTACACAATATGGTTTTACAGTATTATTTTTTACTAGTTCAAAAATATTTGTATCATCATAAACAGGAATGGCTTGTTGACGTAAGCCTACTCGACTTGAGATAAAACCTACTTCATCTCGCGTATCTAAGCCTGATGTAAACATCATTACAGGTTTTTGTTGTTCTTCATAGTTATGCGCAACTTTTAAAATTTCTATGGATTTACCACTGTTCATTGCACCGTGTTTAAAATATAGCTGTGCCATTTTGTCTTCTCCCTTTCTTCATGTCGATCTGGATACTGAAAAGACTCGCATTAGGCATTTAACTTCTTTCAGCTACAGCAGTCTCCCACCTCTATAGCTGGTGAGGTGAATGCGGATTTAAGCTACTTTTCAGCTGTCTCCAAACACCCACTGAAAGAAGTTAGGCCTCCGGCGGATGTCACGGAATCGGAAAGGAGTTCTTAGAGGATGTTCACCTAAAATCATCGCATCCATGCGATAACGGCTAACTGACCTGCATCGTGCCGCAGACGCTACGCTTTGGCGCAAAAAACATTTGCAGTCCTAAGCACAAAGCCGATTCCGGACGCAATTATACCGAGGCATAATTGATTATACTGAAAAAAATACCTGCCAAGCACATGCTTGGCAGGTATTAAACTAACATTAGTTTTTAAGACCGTATTTTTTGTTGAAACGATCCACGCGACCATCAGCAGACGCGAATTTTTGACGGCCAGTATAGAATGGGTGACAGTCGTTGCAGAACTCGACAACGATGTTTTCTTTTACTGAACCAGTTTTGAAAGAGTTACCACAAGAGCAAGTTACTGTTGCTTCTTTGTAATCTGGATGAATTCCTTGTTTCATATTCGTTTTCTCCTCTCGCCCTGAACCATCTGGAACAGAGTATTATCGAACTGTACCTTACATAGCCCGAATATGTCGGCTACATATGTACACGTTGCATACATTGCTATAGTACCATACAAAATATACATTTGACAATAGTTGATGATTAGTTATTTATAACAAAAGATTAAAATAAATAAAAAAATCACCATCGACTAATGCTAGTCAACGGTGATCCATGTTTTATAGTAAGCCTTTACCTTTAGTAGCTTTTTTCATATCTTCATTTAATTTTTCAAAGAATTCTTCATTTGAATTTGTCGTACGTAATTTTTTCATGAAGCGCTCCGCGAAATCAGATGCGTCCGAGAATGTTTTACGAATTGCCCATAGCTTTTCAAGTTGCTCAGGCTCAAGCAGAAGCTCTTCCTTACGTGTACCTGAACGGCGGATATCAAGCGCAGGGAAAATACGACGCTCTGCTAATTGGCGATCAAGATGAAGCTCTAAATTACCTGTTCCTTTAAATTCCTCATAAATGACCTCATCCATACGAGATCCAGTATCCACTAAAGCTGTCGCTAAAATTGTTAAGCTACCGCCTTCTTCAATATTACGTGCAGAACCGAAGAATCGTTTTGGTCTATGGAATGCAGCAGGATCAATACCGCCTGAAAGCGTACGACCGCTCGGAGGAATAACTAAGTTATACGCTCGTGCTAAACGTGTAATAGAGTCCATTAAAATAATAACATCACGCTTATGCTCAACTAAGCGGCGTGCACGTTCTAATACAATTTCTGCAACTTTCACATGATTTTCTGGAACCTCATCGAAAGTCGAGCTCACTACATCTGCATTCACAGAACGTTCGATATCAGTTACTTCCTCAGGGCGTTCGTCAATAAGTAAGACAATTAACTCTGCATCCGGATAATTTGTTGTAATAGCATTCGCGATTTCTTTTAATAATGAAGTTTTCCCTGCCTTTGGTGGTGCAACAATCAATCCACGTTGCCCAAAGCCTACAGGTGCCACTAAATCCATAATACGAGTCGATAAATTACGTTGTGTTGTTTCAAGCTTAATTTGACGATCAGGATATAAAGGCGTTAATGCTGGAAAATGCACACGTTCCTTTGCTACTTCTGGGTCTTCGCCGTTAACAGCATCCACCTGTAGTAGTCCATAATAGCGTTCGTTTTCTTTAGGTGGACGTACTTTACCAGATACCTTGTCCCCATTTCGTAAGTCAAAGCGACGAATCTGAGACGCAGAAATATAAATATCTTCTTTACTTGGTGAATAGTTAATTGGTCGAAGGAAGCCAAAGCCCTCTTGCGAAACAATTTCTAGTACACCTTCCATAAAGAAATAACCCTCTTGCTCTGAACGTGTTTTCAAAATAGCAAATATTAATTCTTTTTTCGTTAGCTTGCTATAATATGAAATTTTGTATTGGCGTGCAAGGGCGTAAAGCTCTTTTAACGTCATGTTTTCTAATTGAGCGATTGTCAATGTAGACATATGCACAACTCCAGTCTTTTTCAAAATATAATTGCTGTTTTTGGGGTTAACAAAGAAGTTTTTTTACGATAGGCTACCTATCAGCTTGAAGCAGAGCGATAGGTATTTGAATTAACTATGCAAAACAATGAAGAAGCATAATATAGCCTTATAAAACTATGGGATGGTTGAAAATTTAGAAGAAGGTACCTAGCGCAAAAAAGATGCACTAGGTATATTTTAGAAGAAATTTTTATTAATAGCTAGGTTTTTTATCAAGAGCGTGTCGACCTTCTACAAAACGCACAGTTCCAGATTTCGCTCGCATAACAACTGAATGTGTTAATGCATAAGCTCCTTTATACTGCACACCTTTTAAAAGCTCACAATCTGTTACAGCAGTCGCTGCAAAAATAGCATCGTCACCTTTAACTAGGTCATCTAAATAAAGAACTTTATCTACATCTACACCCATTTTTTTGCAACGTTCTAACTGTTCTTCATCTTCTGGGACTAGCTTCGCTTGGAAGTCTCCACCTAGACATTTTAATGCAACAGCTGAAATTACACCCTCTGGTGCACCACCTGTACCAAACATAATATCAATGCCAGTTTCATCAAAAGCAGTATTGATAGCTGCTCCAACGTCGCCGTCTTGAATAAATTTAATACGTGCCCCAGCTTCTCGGATTTCATCAACAATTGCTTGGTGACGTGGTCGATCTAAAAGTGTAGCTACTACATCTGAAATATCTTTATTTTTAGCTTTTGCTACCTGTAATAAATTATACGTAACAGAAGCGTTAATATCTACCTTACCTGCTGCTTCCGGTCCTACTGCAATTTTCTCCATGTACATATCAGGTGCGTTTAACAGATTACCTTTATCTGCAATAGCAAGAACTGTCATTGCACCATTTGTACCCTTCGCTACAATATTTGTACCTTCTAATGGGTCAACGGCGATATCTACTTGAGGACCTCCATTACGTAGGCCAAGCTCTTCACCAATATAAAGCATTGGTGCTTCATCCATTTCGCCTTCACCAATCACTACTGTAGCATGCATTGGAATTGTATCGAACATCACGCGCATCGCTGTCGTCGCTGCATCATCTGCCTCAATTTTCAAACCACGACCCATCCATTTCCCGGATGCGATTGCTGCTGCCTCTGTTACTCGTACTACTTCCATCGATAAACTACGTTCCATTGTTTTATTTGCCTCCCGTTATCGGCATATTTCTTCGCCGAAACATTCAAATTACCTCTATTGTAACATAGTTAGTTCAAAACTTTTAGCTCTCATTATTCCTTTGCCTCTGCTACACGGGCCATTATTGTTTCACGTCGAATATCAGCGCCTAAATCACGTAATTTCTCAATAAGTGAGCTATAACCACGCTCAATATGATAGATATCATGAATTTCCGTTTCGCCTTCAGCTAAAAGGCCTGCTAATACTAATGCGGCACCAGCACGAAGATCTGTAGCTGTTACAGTTGAACCATGTAATTTGCTAGGACCTGTAATAATAGCTGTATTTCCTTCAACACGTGCATTGGAATTCATACGACGAAGTTCATCAATATGCTTAAATCGAGCTGTATAGATTGTATCTGTTATCTTTGAGGAACCAAATGCTTGAGACATTAAAACAGAAAGTGGTTGCTGAATATCAGTTGGGAATCCAGGATACACTAATGTTTTCACATCAACGGCGTGCAATGTGGAGAGATCCGTTTTTGGCACAAAAATACTTTCTTCACCGATTTCAATTTTTACACCCATTTCACGAAGCTTTGCAATAATAGCCTCTAAATGCAATGGGATAACATTATCAATTGTAATGCCTTCACCTAAAGCGGCAGCCATAATCATAAATGTAGCAGCTTCAATACGATCCGGAATAATCGTATGCTCCGTACCATGAAGTTCCTCTACGCCTTCAATACGGATAACACTTGTACCTGCACCTTTAATATTAGCTCCCATGTTAGTGAGAAGAGTAGCTACATCAATAATTTCCGGTTCTTTTGCTGCATTTTCAATAACCGTACGTCCCTTTGCAAGGACTGCAGCTAACATAATATTAATTGTTGCGCCAACACTGGCAACGTCTAAATATATTTTTGCGCCAATTAATTCATCAGCACGTAAATAAATTGCTCCATGCTCATTAGTGATTTTCGCACCTAATGCCTCAAAGCCTTTTATATGTTGGTCAATAGGACGTGGCCCTAAGAAACAGCCTCCTGGTAAACCAATCACAGCTTTTTTAAAGCGGCCAAGCATTGCTCCCATTAAATAATAGGAGGCACGAAGCTTTTTCACGTTGCCGTTTGGTAATGGCAAAGCAATCATTTCTGTCGGATCAATGGTCATTATGCCATCCTCAAATGAAACCTCTCCACCAATTTCTTCTAATAATGCCTTTAACGTCCATGCATCAGAAATTTCCGGTATCCCTCCAATTGTCACTGGAGAGTTCGCCAAAATTGATGCTGGAATTAAGGCGACTGCACTATTTTTTGCACCACTAACTTTTATTGTACCCTTTAGACGATTTTCGCCTGTAATTTTATAAACATCCATTTCGCGTTCTCCCTCATGATTGGAAAGTAATTTTTTCTGCAATTGGCTCACTATATAATCTTATTATTTGCCTTTTCTCTTATTCCAATCCGTTAAAAATCCTTCAATTCCTTTTTCCGTTAATGGATGATGGAAAAGTTGCTTTAATACTTTAAAAGGAGTAGTTGCAATATGTGCACCAGCAAGTGCTGCCGCTGTTACATGCTGCGGATGACGAATAGATGCAGCGATAATTTGCGTATCGATATTATGAATTGTGAAAATATCTGCAATCGTTTCAATTAGTTCTACACCGTTTTGACCTATATCATCTAGACGACCGATAAATGGTGATACATATGTAGCACCCGCACGAGCAGCCATTAATGCTTGGTTGGCACTGAAGATTAATGTTACGTTCGTTTTAATACCTTTGTCTGCAAAGAAGCGACATGCCTCTAATCCAGCTGGAGTCATTGGCAATTTAACTGTAATATTCGGAGCAATTGCTGCCAATTCTAAGCCTTCTTTAATCATACCTTCCGCATCTAGAGCAATTACTTCCCCACTCACTGAGCCATCTACAAGCTCTGTGATTTCACGAAGTCGATCATGGAAAGAAACGTTCTCTTCTTTAGCAACTAACGATGGGTTTGTCGTAACACCTGATAAAATACCCCATGCGTGTGCTTCTTTAATCTCTTCAAAGTTTGCTGTATCAATGAAAAATTTCATTATATTCCCTCCTGATCATTGTTTGGCTTATTGCCATAACGTAGAGTTGATTTCCGTTCCACCTGGGCGCTTTCCTATGGCCGTTCAGTTGGATTGAAAATCAACTACTATACATTACATTCGTTTTCACACAAATGCCATCCCCAACTTTTGGTGATGAACCTTATATTTACTTCTTTCAACGAGTAAACACCCGCTGAAATAAAGGAACTCAGTCTTAGAACGCCACGTCCTGTGGCAATTTATCTGTACGAAAGCGTAGCGTCAGCACTACGCTTTCGCGCAATAAATATTTGTTGACCTAAAGCCTCCGGGGAATTCACGGAATTTATCATTTCAAAAACAAGAGAAGGTCGATAACAGCATCAACACTTCTCTTATTTGTGTATTCATCTGTGCTTTTGTAGCATTTTAGATACAAAAATTATGCTTTTTGCGCACTACCAAATTCACGAATTTTCCCGATAACTGTTGATTTAATCGCTTCACGTGCTGGAGCAAGGAATTTACGAGGATCATAAACAACTTTATCATTATCAAGAACTTCACGGATTACTTTAGTAGCAGCAATTTGATTTTCAGTATTGACGTTAATTTTTGCTGTACCTAATGAAATCGAGCGTTGGATATCTTTTGTTGGAATTCCTGTACCACCATGTAATACTAATGGTAAATCTGCTAATTTAGAGATTTCTTCCATTTCTTTAAAACCTAAATTTGGTTCTCCTTTGTAAGGACCATGTACAGAGCCAAGTGCTGGTGCTAAGCAATCGATATCTGTTAGCTCAACCATTTTACGGCATTCCTCTGGATCAGCGTACATAATACCACCAATAACGCCATCCTCGTCGCCACCCACTGTGCCAAGCTCAGCTTCAACAGAAACACCTTTCGCATGAGCGTACTCAACTACTTTTGAAGTAGTCGCAACATTTTCCTCAAATGGATAATGAGAAGCATCAATCATAACCGAAGTAAATCCTGCATCAATTGCTTCTTTACATTTTTCAAAGCTTGAACCATGGTCAAGATGAATAGCTACAGGTACTGTAGTGCCATAAGATTCCATCAAACCTTTTACCATGTGTACAACGGAGATGAATCCGCCCATATATTTACCTGCGCCTTCAGAAACGCCTAGAATAACTGGAGATTTTTCTTCTTCTGCTGCTTGTAAAATTGCTTGAGTCCACTCAAGATTGTTGATGTTGAACTGACCAACCGCATAACCTTCTGCTTTTGCTTTAATTAACATCTCTTTCATAGATACTAATGCCATACTAAAAATCCTCCTCTTAGGACTATTCTTTTACATAGATATGCTATTTAATCATAGCAAAAACAAAGTAACCTGAAAAGCATTTCAGGTTACTTTGTTTTCTGCACGTAAGCGAAGTAGAACGCAGCGGCAGTGCATAACCGTAGTGTAATGTAACGGAACGAAGGTTTCAGCCTCTGAAAAGCAGAGGCTGTTATTTTCTACGCGAAAGCGGAGTGCAACGTTAGCGACAGCGCCTTCTTTTCTGCACGTAAGCGAAGTAGAACGCAGCGGCAGTGCACAACCGTAGTGTAATGTAACGGAACGAAGGTTTCAGCCTCTGAAAAGCAGAGGCTGTTATTTTCTACGCGAAAGCGGAGTGCAACGTAGCGACAGCGCCTTCTTTTCTGCACGTAAGCGAAGTAGAACGCAGCGGCAGTGCACAACCGTAGTGTAGTGTAACGGAACGAAGGTTTCAGCCTCTGAAAAGCAGAGGCTGTTATTTTCTACGCGACAGCGTCTTCTTTTCTGCACGTAAGCGAATGTTATGGTGATGACTTATATATTTTGGCAGCTAGTGAATATAAAACGGTAGAAAATTACTAAAAATCTTATAACAATCATGAAAAACAGGCGGTGTTGACCACTGCCTGTTTTTCTATACTTTTAATGTTTTATTCACTTCATCTCGCACTTCAAAAATATCAAAAGGCTTAGTAAAATATCGGATTGCTCCTAAATCTAATGCCTCCTGTACAACGTCCAATTCACCATATGCAGTCATCATGAATACTGGAAGTTGTGGCCACTTCTCTTTTAAGCGCTTTAAAATTTCTATGCCATCCATCCCTGGAATTTTCATGTCTAATAAGACACAATCCATTTCCTCCTCAGCATATTTCAGCGCTTCCATACCATTTGCAGCTAAATATGTAACATAACCTTCTTTTTTCAACACTTCATTTAAAAGCAAACGAATTCCTGGTTGATCATCGACAATTAGTAATCGTTTCACATTTCATTCCGCCCTTTTTGAGTTATTATTCTTACACAAAACTTCCTATATTATGTATTATTCTCCTTTAACCTCTTAATACCTTCTAGTATTATAAATTATCTGCTTTTGCTTTATACTCTTATCATACCTATAATATTGATTGAGGTGGGATCATGTCAAAAATTCTAACAACACAATTAAGTGGATTGTTACAAAGAATAACACAAACTGAAGAGGAAGCTATTGAAGAAACAGCGCGATTACTTGCACAAGCGGGTATTGGTGAAGGCAATGTCTATTTCGCATGTTTTGGCGAAATGCAAGTTGTCGAATTAAATGCATGCCAAGCTGTTGAACGTTTTACCAAGTTAGTCCCTTGGACAAAAGATACAGTGATCACCGAGGCTGATCGTGTATGCATTTTTACACGTAGTGCACACGATGAGGATGCATTAGCCTTAGCACAGCAATTAAATAATCAGTTTATTCCATTTGCAGCAGTTGCTAGCGAAGTTGATAACTCTGAAAATCCATTAGCAGATTTAGCGTATACGTATATTTCAACACGCATGCGCGGTGGTTTATTACCGAACGATTTAGGCAAGCGCATAGTCGTGCCACATGCTATTGCTGCCCTTTTTGTTTATGAAGCAGTAAAAATTGCGTATGATGAAATGCTTGGCCTTGATGACGAAGAGTTGTAAAGAATCTAACATTACAGAAATGCTTTGAAGATTTATCGAAACAAAATCGCTCTTTATTGAAACTATTTGAGCTTTTATGGAAACAAAATCTCATTTTATCGAAACATTTTGGACTTTTATCGAGAAACAAGTTCTCTCTATCAAAAAAAGAGTTGTCTCAGCACTTGAGACAACTCTTTTTTCATTATTTAAATGTTGCTCCGATAAAATCACGGAACAATGGCTGTGGACGGTTTGGTCGTGATACCAACTCTGGGTGGAATTGACATGCTACGAAGAAATTATTTTCTGGTAACTCGATAATTTCCACTAATTTACCGTTAGGACTTGTACCTGAGAAGACAAGACCTTCAGCTTCCATCGCCTCACGATATTCATTGTTAAATTCATAACGATGGCGGTGACGTTCATAAACAAGTTCTTGACCATAGGCTTGGATTGCCTTTGAGCCTTCTTTTAACTTACATGGATATAAACCTAAACGTAATGTACCACCGATGTCTACACTGTCGTTTTGATCTGGTAGGAAATCGATAATAGGATATTCTGTTTCTGGATCAAGCTCTGTAGAATGTGCTCCTTGTAAACCAAGTACGTTACGAGCAAATTCCACTGTTGCAAGTTGCATACCTAGGCAAATACCTAAGAATGGTACATTATTTTCACGAGCATATTGTGTCGCTAAAATTTTACCTTCAACTCCACGATCACCGAAGCCGCCTGGAACTAAAATTGCGTCAGCACCTTTTAATAGTGAAACAACATTGTCAGCATTCACGTGTTCTGCATTGATCCAGTCAATCTCAATATCAGAATTAAATGCATAGCCTGCATGCTTTAATGCCTCTACAACAGAAATGTAAGCATCTTGTAGCTCTACATATTTTCCTACTAATGCTACTTTTCGTTTATTTGGTAAGCTCTTCACTTTTGCTACAAGCTCGCGCCATTCTTCCATATCCGCCTCTGGAGCTTCAATGCCAAAATGGTCAAGCACGATATCATCGATATCTTGTGCATGAAGGTTTAGTGGTACTTCATATAAATGTTCTGCATCACGAGATTCGATAATTTCGTGTGGCTGAACATCACAGAATAAAGCTAATTTTTCTTTCATATCCTGTGGCACTTCTTGCTCTGTGCGTACAACGATAATATTTGGTTGAATACCTAAAGAACGTAATTCTTTTACAGAATGCTGAGTTGGTTTTGTTTTTAGCTCACCCGCAGCTTTAATATAAGGAATAAGCGTACAGTGAACATACATCACATTGTTATGACCTAAATTCGTTTTCATTTGGCGAATTGCTTCAAGGAATGGTAATGACTCAATATCCCCAACTGTTCCGCCTACTTCTGTAATAACTACGTCCGCATTTGTTTCGCGACCAGCTCGTTGAATACGATCTTTGATTTCATTTGTAATGTGAGGAATTACTTGTACTGTTCCACCGTTGTAATCACCGCGGCGTTCTTTTTGTAATACAGACTGATAAACACGTCCTGATGTTACTGTAGAATGTTTTCCTAGGTTAATATCTATGAAACGTTCGTAGTGACCTAAGTCTAAGTCAGCTTCTGCGCCATCATCTGTTACGAAAACCTCACCATGCTGATAAGGACTCATTGTACCTGGGTCAATATTGATATATGGGTCAAATTTTTGAATCGTTACTTCTAATCCACGATTTTTTAATAAACGA
The DNA here is from genome assembly GCF_006864135.1 of Lysinibacillus sphaericus. Classification (GTDB taxonomy): domain Bacteria; phylum Bacillota; class Bacilli; order Bacillales_A; family Planococcaceae; genus Lysinibacillus. Next base: position 172,937 of record NZ_SADV01000009.1, read on the forward strand.
CCTAGAGATGCTGCTACAATCCCTTTTCCAAGTGAAGACACAACCCCACCTGTTACAAAAATATACTTCGTCATGAAAAAATTCCTCCTTATGTTGTTCTAGAAATTACTAGTAAGAAAAGTGCATTCACGCCCTAAGCTAAGTAATCTTGAGCATTGGTGCAAATGTCTCTACGGCCTAAGAAATTGATATTTCTTATCCCTAAAATAAGAAAAGCCGAGAATGCCTACAAAATTGTAGTCGATTCGAAGCTGTAATCGTTTCTATCTCTTTTCTACTTTCCTTTTAAAAAAATCATCCTAACATATACGCAGTCACCGATTATTATACATCATGAATAATTTAGAGCATTTATATTCATTCCGTAGCTATAAACATGGGAGAACTTGACTGAATATAGTTAAAAAAATAAAAAAACGCTCCTCCTGCATAGGTTTGCAGGGGGAGCGTATTACATACACGGTCTTTCTCCTTTAATTAAGGAGCCCAAGTAAAAGATTAAACGGAACCGCGATAGAAGTCAAGATTTTTTACTACAAGGATAAAAGAAAGAAAATTTCAAAGAGTAATTATCATCGATTATGCGTCGGCATAATTACGTCCGGAATCGGCTTATTTCAGAAGTTGTTTGCTGAAATAAGTTAGATTTCGTCCTCTTCTTCAAATTCTTCTTCATCTTCATCAGTAAAGTCCTCGTCGATTTCTTCATCGATGTCCTCTATATCTTCTTCTTCAAAATCGATATCTTCTTTATCAGCTTCTTCTTCATCTAGATCATCTTCTTCTTCAACGAATTCTTCATAATCTTCATCGAAGTCAATATCTTCTTCATCTAGATCTTCATCTAAATCATCTTCTTCTTCAACGGCAGCTTTAGATTTTTTCTTATGAGTTTTAACAGATGGAGCTGTTTCTTCTTCAATCTGTTCAACTTTATACCATTCACGTAAGCCCCAGCCTGTTTCTTGATTAAATAAGAAGCGGCCTTCTACATTTAAATCTGTGTAAAATTGTAGTAGGCGGGCTTTCATTTCTTCATCACTATAGCCCACAAGCTCTTGCATTATTGTTAATAAATCATTAAAAGACACTGAGGCACGTTTTTCATTTAAAATTGCATAAGCTAAGTTAATTAACGATTCTTCCGCTAATTGTTCTTTTGTCATTTCACGAAAATTCATTCGTGCACTTCCTTTCTCTCATCACAATGGACGTTTTAAAATTCATATAGCTTTATTTTCGGAGCGCAGCAAAAAAAGGCCGCACAAAAGTAACTTCCCATCATAAGCATAATACCCATTATATACAAAGTATTATCCTCATTGCTAGCTTCAATTACTGTTTTTTATATCACGCATTTTTTTTATCCCCATGTAAAACAAATAGACAGATAATAATAGTAAAGGAACAGCGCCAATTTGCTTATCATACAGGAAAATAACTCCTACCACCAAAGCTAAAATAATGATGTAGTTAATTGCCGATTTCATCATCTATTGCGCCTCCCCTTTTTTTACATTTCTATTATAACGGAAATAAAAAGAAGTGCCTAATCCTAAGACTAGACACTTACAACTACACCAACATTTTGTACAAAATGGAATAATTGTTATACAGCAAGAAGATCGTTACATATTACGACGATATTGTCCGCCTACCTCGTATAAAGCATTTGTGATTTGCCCTAAGCTAGCGACTTTGACAGTTTCCATAAGCTCCGCGAAAATATTACCGTTGTTTACAGCTACTTGTTGTAAACGAGCAAGAGCCGCTTCGTTCTCTCCTTCATGTTGCTTCCAGAAGGCTTGTAAATTATGAATTTGCGTCTCTTTTTCTTCCGTCGATGCACGCGCAATTTCCATATTGTTAATGTCATCTTCTGAAGGTGGATTCGGATTTAAGTATGTGTTTACACCAATGATTGGTAACTCACCTGAATGCTTTAGCATCTCGTAGTGCATAGATTCCTCTTGAATTTTACCACGTTGATATTGTGTTTCCATTGCACCTAGTACGCCACCACGATCATTGATACGATCAAACTCTTCAAGTACCGCTTCTTCTACAAGGTCTGTTAACTCTTCTACGATAAACGCCCCTTGTAATGGATTTTCGTTTTTCGCTAAGCCATGTTCCTTCGTAATAATCATTTGAATAGCCATTGCACGACGTACAGATTCTTCCGTAGGCGTAGTAATGGCCTCATCATATGCATTTGTATGCAATGAATTACAGTTATCCTGTAATGCCATTAACGCCTGTAACGTTGTGCGGATATCATTAAAATCAATCTCCTGTGCATGCAAACTGCGTCCAGATGTTTGGATATGATATTTTAATTTTTGTGCTCGTTCATTGGCGCCGTACTTATCACGCATTACAACTGCCCAAATACGACGGGCTACACGTCCAATAACCGTGTACTCTGGATCAAGTCCGTTAGAGAAGAAGAATGATAGATTTGGCGCAAAGTCGTCAATATTCATTCCTCGACTTAAATAATATTCCACATACGTAAAGCCATTTGCTAATGTGAAGGCCAATTGTGATATTGGGTTCGCACCAGCTTCGGCAATATGGTACCCAGAAATAGATACTGAGTAATAATTACGAACTTTATGATCGATAAAGTATTGCTGAATATCTCCCATCATTCGTAACGCAAACTCTGTTGAGAAAATGCATGTATTTTGCCCTTGGTCTTCTTTTAAAATATCTGCTTGCACGGTTCCACGTACAACCTGTAATGTTTTCTCTCGTGTCTCCGTAAATTCTTCTACTGATAAAGGTCGACCAAGTTCTCCCTCACGTAGTTTCACTTGCTGATCAATAGCCGTGTTCATGAACATCGCCAAAATAACCGGTGCTGGACCGTTAATTGTCATTGATACTGAAGTTGATGGTGCACATAAATCAAAGCCTGCATAAAGCTTTTTCATATCCTCTAGCGTACAAATTGAAACACCCGATTCTCCAACCTTTCCATAAATATCTGGTCGGTAATCTGGATCCTCTCCGTATAACGTTACTGAATCAAATGCTGTTGATAAACGTTTTGCATCATCATCTTTCGATAAATAATGGAATCGTTTATTCGTACGCTCAGGCGTTCCTTCACCAGCAAATTGTCGCTTCGGATCTTCACCTTCACGTTTAAATTGGAATACCCCCGCTGTATACGGGAATTCACCAGGTACATTTTCTCTATAAACCCAGCGTAAAATTTCACCATAATCTACGAATTTCGGCAAGGCAACTTTAGGTATTTTTGTACCTGAAAGGCTTATTGTCTTTAAAATTGTTCGAATTTCTTTATCACGAACTTTCGTGACAAATTCGTCTCCTGCATACGCTTCTTTTAAAGCATGCCAATTGTCCAATATACGTTTAGACTCAGCCGTTAATTCATCTCTAACGCCTTCTGCTAAAGAAGTGAGAGATGCGATAAGTGCATCATTTGGCGCTTTTTCCTTAACCGCTGCAATAGCTCCCTCTAATTGGAATAGACGACGAGCAAATTCTACCTGTTGCTCTGATTTTTTATGATAGCCACGCACAGTATCTGTCAGTTCTCGTAAATAATAACGACGATTGTTTGGAATGATAACATCTTGCTTTTGCGTTTTCGCAAATTGCTCATATCCCGTTTCCCAATTACTTCCTGTCTTCATATTAATGATATTTATTAATGCAGCAAATAAAGCATTCGTTCCTTTATCATTAAATTGACTGGCAATCGTACCGTACACAGGCATATTATCAAGTGATTCATCCCAAAGCTCACGTGAACGTTGATATTGCTTCTGCACTTGACGTAGCGCATCCTCAGAGCCTTTGCGTTCAAATTTATTGATGGCGATTACATCCGCAAAATCAATCATATCAATTTTCTCAAGCTGTGTTGGAGCACCAAACTCACTTGTCATAACGTACATGGATAGATCCGTGTATTTTGTAATCTCGGCATCACCTTGGCCAATACCGCTTGTTTCAACAATGATTAAATCATAGCCCGCTACACGCGCTACATCTAGCACGTCCCCAATTGAAGCCGTAAGCTCTGTACGAGATCCACGAGTTGCTAAACTACGCATATATACTCGATTATTAAAAATCGCATTCATACGAATTCGGTCACCAAGTAAAGCCCCACCTGTTTTTTGCTTTGTCGGATCGACAGAAAGAATAGCTACGCGTTTATCCGGAAACTCCTTTAGGAAACGACGAATTAATTCATCCGTTAAGGAAGATTTACCCGCACCACCTGTTCCTGTAATACCTAATACAGGTGTTCCTTTTGAGCGTTTGCGAGCTTCTTCTAGCATCTTTTTCGTTTCTTCATCATCATTCGACTCAGCAGCAGTTATTAAATTTGCTAATATTTCTGGTGTTTCTGTCGTTATGGCATCCAACTTTTCTTGATAGTTACCTGTAGCAGTTGGGAAATCAGTCCCTTTAATTTTCTCATTAATCATCCCTTGTAACCCTAAGACACGACCATCCTCCGGCGAGAAAATCCCTGCAATCCCGTAAGCATGTAGCTCTTTAATTTCACGTGGTAAAATAACACCACCGCCGCCACCATAAATTTTAATATGTGGCGCCCCTTTTTCACGCAACAAATCATACATATATTTAAAGTATTCCATATGTCCGCCTTGATAAGAAGATATCGCAATGCCTTGAGCATCCTCTTGTATCGCAGCATTTACGACTTCTTCCACGGAGCGATTATGTCCTAAATGGATTACCTCTACACCGCTTGATTGTAAAATACGTCGCATAATGTTAACCGAAGCATCATGTCCATCAAAAAGACTCGATGCTGTAACAAAACGTACGTGATTTTTTGGACGATATACTTCTACCTTTGTCATATGAAATCCCCACTTTCTCCCCTTAATGTTCTTTATCTGCTCATCTTCATAACGTGGGGTTGATTTCCGTTCCGACTGGGCGCTTTGTTGCTGTCGCTTCGCTTTCGCACAGAAAACATTTGTTGCTGTCGCTTCGCTTTCGCACAGAAAACATTTGTTGCTGCCGCTTCGCTTTCGCTACAGAAAACATTTGTTGCTGTCGCTTCGCTTTCGCACAGTCAAAACATTTGCTGCCGCTACTTTAACACTTCGCTTTCGCACAGAAAACATCCGCAACGCTGCAGGGTCTAGGGCCAACACGATGTTGATCACGAAGGCGTTATCACAGGATGTGATGCTTTTAGCATTCGTTCCTCTATCGCTGATCCCCGAGAAGTCGCCCAGTCTCCACTCCAATCAACTTATTTACATCGCATACGTTTTTACCAAAAACTATCCCCTACTTTTGGTGATGAGCTTTTTTATACATCAATTTCGCCTTGGCGTAATTGCGTCCGGATTTTGAAATGTGCGGGCACAAGTCATTCCTTTCAAAATCCGTGCCATCCGCCGGAGGCTTTAGGCCAACATGATGTTGGTCACTCAGTCGTTGCCATAGGACGTGGCGTTCTTAGACTGAGTTCCTCTATTTCAGTAGGTGTTTGGACACCCAATGAAAAGGATCCACATCGGCATTTATCTCCTCACCTTCAAAGATCGGCGTCAACTGCTGGATGAAGATAAAAAAAGTCGGTAATTGCAATGTCGCACTATGCAATTACCGACAACCCCTTTACGGAACTTATTTGAACCCCTTTATGCCTGAAATAAACAATGTTATTTGCATTTCAATAAATTCGTCAATAGAGTGCTGACGATGGAGCGCCCATTTACGGAATGCCCAGCTTTGTCCAGAAACGACTAAGTTATTTGCTGCCAAGTGAATTTGTTGATCCGTCATCGTTATTTCACCTGATTGCACACAGCGTTGTAGTAATCGCTCAAAAGTACCAACCATTTCAAACTCTTTACTAAATACATAGCGTTGTGCTTCTTTTGATAATGATTTAGTTTCCTGATACATGATTGTCATCTCATCAACCATACTATCAATTTGCAAGAAATACTCTCGAATCATTTCCTTTAACTCTTCTATAGTTCCTGCCTTAATCTCATAACTTGAAAGTCGCTCCATCGCCTGGTGATAAATACTATCACATACAAGATAAAGGACATCTTCCTTAGTACGAATATATTCATATAATGTTCCGATACTAAAGCCTGCAGCTTTTGCGATTTCTCTCGTGGTAGCACGATGAAAACCTTTTTCTTTAAATAATTTAATGGCTCCCTCTATCATTTGTTCTCGACGAATGGCGATGAGATTTTCATCTTTTACCGTCGACTGTACTTGGGGTCTTTTATCTCTTTCTGTCATACGTTATTTTGTCAACATACGAGAGATAACAAGTCGTTGAATCTCTTGTGTACCTTCATAAATTTGTGTGATTTTTGCATCACGCATGAAGCGCTCAACAGGATAATCTTTCGTATATCCATACCCACCAAAGACTTGAACCGCCTCAGTCGTTACATTCATCGCAGTATCGCCAGCCATTAATTTTGCCATTGCAGATGCTTTACCATAAGGTAGACCATTTGATTCCAACCAAGCCGCTTGGTATGTAAGCAGTCGAGATGCTTCAATTTGAGTTGCCATATCCGCTAGTTTAAAGGAGACACCTTGGTTAGCAGTAATCGGTTTACCAAATTGCACGCGCTCTTTACCGTATTCAACCGCTGCATCCAATGCGCCTTGTGCAATCCCTACAGCTTGTGCCGCAATACCATTACGTCCTCCATCAAGTGTTGTCATCGCAATTTTAAAGCCTTCTCCCTCAGCTCCAAGCATGTTTTCTTTCGGAACGCGACAGTTATCAAAAATAATTTCAGTTGTAGGAGATGAACGAATTCCTAGTTTTTTCTCCTTCTTCCCTACCGAGAAACCTTCAAAGCCAGCTTCAACGATAAAAGCAGTTGTGCCATGTTTAGCTTCTGGATCTGTTACTGCAAATACAACATATGTATCTGCTACTCCACCATTGGTAATGAAAATCTTCGAGCCGTTTAAAATATAATCATCACCATCAAGTTTTGCATATGTTCTCATGCCACCAGCATCAGAGCCTGATCCTGGCTCTGTTAAGCCATATGCACCGATATGTTTACCTTCTGCCATTGGACGAAGATATTTTTGTTTTTGTTCTTCCGTACCGAATTTAAAAATCGGCCATCCAGCAAGTGAAGTATGTGCTGATAAAGTTACCCCTGTTGAGGCACATACACGTGATAATTCTTCTACAGCAATGACATATGCAAGATAATCAAAGCCTGCACCACCGTATTCTTCTGGCCATGGAATACCTGTTAACCCTAGCTCCGCCATTTTATCGAAAATTGCACGGTCAAATTCTTCGTTCTCGTCACGTTCAGCTGCTGTTGGTGCTACTTCATTAATAGCGAAATCACGAATCATTTCGCGTAATTGCTCATGCTCTTCTGATAATTGAAAGTTCATTGTCCATTTCCCCTTTTCGTTAGACTCTATTAGTGCTATATTGTTGATTTCAATTTTTGATAATGTTCCTGCTATATTGCTTCGAGAAACTGAGCAAATTTTGGTTACCTGATCCGTTCTTCGAGGTACCTAGGCGATTCATTGCATGACCTGATCGGTTTTCCAGGTTACCCGAGCGTTTTATTTTAGCAATCGACATCCGACATCATCCTTGAAAAATCAACAATGCAACAAACATCAAACCTTATTTAAGTAAATGTTTACTAATGACTAGCTTTTGAATTTCACTTGTACCCTCGTATATTTCTGTCACTTTTGCATCTCGGAAATAACGCTCTACTGGATAATCTTTTGTATAGCCATAGCCACCAAAAATCTGTATAGCGTCTAGCGCTGTTTGCACTGCTGTACGAGAGGCAAAAAGTTTTGCCATCGAGGCCTCCGCTCCACACGGTAACCCTTTTGTGCGTAAATCCGCTGCCCGATAGACTAATAATTTCACTGCTTCTACAGCAGTCGCCATATCAGCAAGCTTGAAGCCAACACCTTGTTGCGCTGCAATAGGCTTTCCAAATTGAACACGTTCTTTGGCATATGCAGTGGCTGCCTCTAGCGCTGCTTCAGCAATACCTAGAGCTTGTGCTGCGATTCCAATACGTCCAACATCTAAATTGGCCATTGCAATTTTAAAGCCTTCCCCTTCCTCCCCAAGAAGGTTTGCGGCTGGAATGCGACAGTTGTCGAATGTTAGTTGAACTGTACGTGAGCCGTGTAAGCCCATTTTATGTTCATCTTTACCTACGATTAAGCCCTGAGTTCCTTTTTCAACAATAAATGCTGAAATACCATGTGTTTTTTCAGTAGGTTTCGTTGAGGCAAAGACAATATAAACATCCGCTTCTCCACCGTTTGTAATAAACACCTTGGAACCGTTGATGACATATTCATCTCCATCTCGCACCGCTTTGGATTGTAAAGAGCCAGCATCTGAACCAGCGCTAGGCTCCGTTAAACAAAATGCCCCTAAATATTCACCTGCAGCAAGCTTTGGAACATAACGTTTCTTTTGTTCATCGTTGCCGAAATAAATAATGGGATTTGTTCCAACCGAAGTATGCACAGATAAAATAACCCCCATTACTGCGCTAACCTTCGATAGTTCATTGATAGCAATTATGTACGATGTAAAATCCATCGCTGAGCCGCCTAATTCCTCAGGCGCCGTAATCCCCATTAAACCTAATTCTCCCATTTGTGCAAGGAGCTTACGCGGAAACTCTCCTGCCTCCATTCGTTCTACCCACGGTTCGATTTTATCCTGAGCGAAATTACGAACCATATCACGCATCATTATTTGTTCATCTGTAAATTGTAAATGCATCTATAATGTCACCCCTGTAAGTTGTCCCGTAGCATTACACTTCGTTGTGAATAATCCCATCCCCATAGGATTATTCGTAAACGTAAAAGCCTCTTCCAGATTTTTTACCTAGCCATCCTGCTGCCACATATTTACGAAGCAATGGACAAGGTCTATATTTACTATCACCTAAGCCCTCATGTAAAATCTCCATGATGGATAGACATGTATCAAGACCAATGAAATCTGCTAATGTTAATGGCCCCATCGGATGATTCATTCCGAGCTTCATTACATCATCAATAGCTTCTTTCGATGCTACACCCTCATACAATGCGTAGATCGCTTCATTAATCATTGGTAATAAAATACGATTCGAAATAAAGCCTGGGAAGTCATTTACTTCCACTGGCGTTTTTGATAATTTTACTGTCATGTCTTCAACCGCTTTGTAGACTTCATCACTTGTAGCTAACCCTCTAATAATTTCTACTAGCTTCATAACAGGTACCGGATTCATAAAGTGCATACCAATTACTTGCTCTGGACGATTTGTTACAGCTGCAATTTCCGTAATTGGTAAAGATGATGTATTCGTAGCTAAAATGGCATGTGCCGGTGCTATCTGATCAATTTGCTTAAAGATGGATTGTTTTACTTCCATATTTTCCACTGCTGCCTCGATGATAATATCTACATCACTAGCATCCTGTAAATCTAGTGACATATTAATACGACCTAGAATGGCTGCCTTCTCTTCCTCAGTTTTACGACCCTTTTCGACATCACGTGTCAGGTTTTTCGTAATGACTCCCAAACCACGTTCGAAAAATTCTTGCTTCATGTCGTTCAGTTTGACATCATAACCAGCTTGTGCACAAACTTGTGCAATGCCGGAGCCCATTTGCCCAGCACCAATAACCATTACTTTTTGAATTCCCATCATTCATGTCCCCCTGTTTTCGGTACTTCAATCATAATTGCATCGCCTTGCCCTCCACCTGAGCAGATAGCAGCAATTCCGATACCACCGCCACGGCGCTTTAATTCATGAGCAAGTGTTAAAATAATGCGTGCTCCAGATGCTCCGATTGGATGACCTAGTGCAACTGCACCACCGTTAACATTGACCTTTTCAGCATCTAAATCCGCCAACTGCTTGCTAACAAGAGCTACAGCTGCAAATGCTTCATTGATTTCGATCAAGTCAATGTCAGCTAATGATTTCCCCGTCTTTTTCAGTAATTTGTTAATGACAAGCCCTGGTGTTTGTGGGAAGTTCTCTGGCTCAATAGCAACCTCTTCATGGCCGATAATAACCGCAAGTGGCTCTCTGCCTTCACGAGTTGCACGTTCCTCACTCATTACTACTAAGGCACATGCACCATCGTTAACGCCAGGTGCATTACCTGCTGTAATTGTTCCATCCTTGTCAAAGGCTGGTTTGAGTTTTGCAAGTACCTCCATTGATGTACCAGCCCTTGGTGCCTCGTCTGTATCGACTTGAAGCGGTTCTCCCTTACGTTGTGGAATTTCCACAGGCACGATTTCTTCAGCAAAGTAACCTTTTTCAATTGCTGCTAGTGCACGTTCATGACTGCGAACCGACCAAGCATCCTGCTCCTCACGGCTTAACGAATATTCTTTCGCCGTTGTATTACCGTAGCTTCCCATATGCGGCCTTGCCTTATTAAAAGCACATGTTAAGCCATCATATAGCATGCCATCCACCATTGTTGAGTCGCCCATGCGTAAGCCTGTTCGACCATTTTGTAGATAATACGGTGCATTGGACATGGACTCCATACCACCAGCGATCATTACTTCTTCGTCCCCTAATCGAATTAGCTGATCTGCTAGTGTTACAGCACGCATCCCTGACGCACAAACCTTGTTAATCGTTTCTGTTTTCACTGCTATTGGTAAATTTGCTTTGATCGCAGCCTGCCTTGAGGGAATTTGGCCCTGTCCCCCTTGTAAAACGGAGCCTAAAATTACTTCATTCACTTCATCAGGCGAGATATTCGCTTTCTCAAGTGCCCCCTTTATGGCGATTGCACCTAAGTCACTTGCACTTAATGCTGATAGTGAACCTCCAAACTTACCAAATGCAGTTCTTGCTCCTGCTAAAATTACAGCTCTATTCAAGTAAAACACCCCTTTTGTTTTACGTTTCCAGAAGAAGTATTGGAAGCTTCTATGTTGACTGAACGCTCGCTCGACCTCTAGCTATGAAAAATGGGAGTTTATAGTTCAACTCCCATCTCCATTTAATCTTATTCTACAAAACAATTATTTATTGTGCAATTTATATTTTTCAGACAACTAAAATATTTCTGCAATAGCCATCATTTTTCTGCGTTCGTTTCTGTATTTTCGTTTTGTTCGACACTGTCCATAGAAGCTACTACTTCTTCAGCCATTACATCCGCTGCTTCTCCAACAGATTCCTCGACAGCTTTCACTTTTTCACCAAATACAGAACGCTCTAATAGTTCTGCAACATCGAATGTACCGATTGAATCCTCAACCTCTTTTGCCTTTGTTCCATCCTCAAGCATTGTTAAGCAGTAAGGACATCCAGAAGAGATAACAGATGCATCAGTTGCTAAAGCTTGTTCTGTTCGTGCTACATTAATACGGTTGCCGACATGCTCTTCCATCCACATTAAACCGCCACCTGCGCCGCAGCACATTGCCGTTTCACGATTACGCTCCATTTCCACAAGCTTAACGCCCGGGATGCCACGTAATATCTCGCGTGGTGCATCATATACATCGTTATAACGGCCTAAATAACAAGAATCGTGGAAAACAATCGTTTCATGAACTTCGTAATTTAACGCAAGACGATTTTCTTCAATCAATTGATTCAATAGTTCAGTATGGTGATAGACCTCGCCCTTCCAGCCAAAGTCTTGGTATTCATTTTTAAAGATATTGTAAGCGTGCGGGTCAATCGTAACGATTTTCTTCACGTCGTTTTTCTCAAATTCATCAATATTTGCTGTTGCCAGCTCTTGGAATAAAAATTCATTTCCTAAACGACGAGGAGTGTCCCCTGAGTTTTTCTCTTTATTTCCTAAAATTGCAAACTTCACACCCGCCTCGTTTAATAAACGACAGAAGGCTAATGCAATTTTTTGCGAGCGGTTATCAAATGCCCCCATGGAACCTACCCAGAATAAATATTCCATTTCCTCGCCTGATTTTTTCAGCTCTTTCACTGTTGGAATATGAATTGTTGGATCGAGATTACGCCAATTTTCTTTTTCTTTACGATTTAAGCCCCAAGGATTGCCTTGACGCTCGATATTTGTCATCGCGCGTTGCGCATCAGGGTTCACTTTTCCTTCAGTCATCGTTAAGTAACGGCGTAAATCAATAATTTTATCGACATGCTCGTTCATAACAGGACATTGATCTTCACAGTTACGGCAAGTTGTACATGCCCAAATCTCAGATTCTGTAATAACATCGCCAATTAAAGAAGGGCTGTAGATATCTTCAATGACTGCCCCCTCAGCACCAGCTGCCATCGCTAGCTGATTCCCCTTTGTATTAGCAAAGAATTGATAAGGAACCCATGGCTTTTGCTTTGTTACAACAGCACCTGTAAATGTTAAATGATCACGAAGCTTCACGATTAAATCCATTGGAGATAGCATTTTCCCTGTTCCTGATGCTGGACACATATTTGTACAGCGTCCGCACTCTACACAGGAATATAAATCTAACATTTGTTTTTGTGTAAAATCTTGAATACGTCCAACACCAATTGCCGGAATATCCTCCTCATCTTCAGCATTTTCTAATGCCTCAAAGTCGATCGGTGTTAAAGTACCTGTACGATCTAAACGATTCATGTACACATTAATCGGGCTTACAATCAAGTGGAAGTGCTTCGATTGTGGTACATACACTAAGAATGTCAAAAGAATTAATAAGTGTGCCCACCACATTACATAGAAAACAACAGTCGCTGCTGCTGCTGGTAAGAAACTAAAAATAGCAGCAATGCCAGAAGCAACTGGCTCTGTATAAGTTAGTCCTTCACCATGCCAAATTATTCCCATACCATTTGCAAGTAATGTGGATACCATTAACCCACCAATGAAAATTAAGACAAGACCATTTTTCCAGCCTCGTTTTAGACGTACTAGCTTTTCTACATAGCGTCGGTAAAATGCCCACACAACCGCCACTAAAATCATTAATACCACAAGCTCTTGGAAAAATGTAAACACACTGTAGAAAACACCGAGCGGTAAATGTGATCCAGGTACTAACCCCTTCCAAATTAAATCAATGGCACCTAGCTGCACCATCAAAAATCCATAGAAGAACATGACATGAATTAAACCACTCTTTGGATCTTTTAATAGCTTGTTTTGGCCAAGTACATTGACCATAAGATAACGAATTCGTTCTTTAACACTTTCATCAAATTCAATCTTTTTCCCCAATTGTACAAACTTATAGCGTGTTTTTAACAGATAGAAGAACAATCCTACTGCATAAAGCACAACCACGACTGTTAGAACAATGTTTGCAATTACTAATGGACTCATGGTTGGTCCCCCCCTTTAGTTTGTCGAACTTTCTCTCTTTGTGATAAATTTGCTAGCTCATACGTAAATGTACGCCATTCCATCATTATATCCCTATTCTAATAAATGAGTGAGCATTCAGTCAACATAAAACAGAAATATTTCTGATAATTTTATATTCTTACATTTTACTAGAAAAAATACCACCCTAAATTTTTAATGAGAATATAGATAATCAAAAAGCCGATTTGCATCATGTTTTTGATGACAAATCGACTTTTTTTAGTGCGCTAGATTTCAAAGTAGTTATTTTATTTCAACGTGATGCCTTTAGCCTTTCGTTTCTCTGCTCGTGGTCTCATATCACCCTTAGTTGATAAAAACTGAAATTATTCAGATAAAAGTTAAAATTGTTCCGATAAAATGAGATTTTGTTCCGATAAATCTTCAAAGTACTAATCGAAAAATGAATGCATCTCAATAACCACAACTTTAGGTAATTATTTTTTAAAAACATTGCCGCTTCGAATATATTCAACATCCGCGACATTTAATCTAAAATTAACAACCCTTGCAGCTGCAAATAAATAGTCAGATAGACGGTTTAAATATTTTTGTACAATTGTCGGTACATCTTCAATTTCCTTCATAAGCGTTACCATTTGACGCTCTGCTCGACGTGCTACTGTGCGAGCAATGTGTAAGGTTGCAGCTGCTGGTGCACCACCTGGTAAAATAAAACGCTGTAACGGCGGTGCTTCATCTGATAATGCATCAATACGCGTTTCCAACACATCGATTGGCTGCTCTGTTAGCTTATAATGACGTTCCTTCATGACGTTAGCAAGATCGCCACCCGCATCGAAAAGCTCATGTTGAATTGTTTCTAAATCAATTAAAATATCCTTAAATAATTCACGATCTAGTTCACTGACAGCCTTACCAATAAAAGAATTTAATTCATCAATGGCCCCATATGTTTCAACGCGTAAGCTATCCTTATCAACGCGTCCACCGATAAGACTTGTTTTCCCTGTATCGCCTGTTTTCGTGTAAAGCTTCATTTCTCTCATCTCCTAAAGTTATTTTATAATTTCGCCTTGACGTAATTGCCGCTGTCGCACAGATAAACAATGCGTTCGGAGGCATTATCTTCATTCAGCAGGAGTATCTGTTGAATGAAGATAATTTTTTATTGCCTGTACAGTTGTTTCAAAAACACCTTTACCGATAATCTTACCTACATCAGTAATGGGACCTCCATACAGCATTTCTCCCCCTTTTTGTGTAGCTGCAATTAATAAACTATCCGTAGCAGTACCTGTCGCAATTGTACCACTAAGTTCATCGCGAATATTTTCCGATTGCAATGCCTTTGTTTTCGCCTCGGTAGCCGTCATCATTGCTTGGAAAAACGCTTCTTCTGATAAACAACCATTAACAATAACCCATGTATTTATAGTACCAATATGTGGTTCATCTTGTCTGTCATGTGTACGAGACACATCAACTGCATTGCCAACTCCGGCCGTAACAGCAACAAGGACACTACCAAAGGAAGCTTTAAATTCATTTATAGCTACAAGATTTGTTGGGACAGCTGTTAACATGACGACGGTACTTGTAGATGAGAAATGATCTTTTAGTAAAAATCCAGCGACCTCTTTCTTAACATCACTAATGACATAATCTATTGGTACAGAGCGATTTAACAGACAATCATACCAACCAATACCCGGATTATGGACAGCTGAGGACACTGTTTTTAACGGAAACTCTGATTGAAGCTTAATATAACGATCTGTAACAGTGAAATTTTCTTTTGTAATGACAGCACGCTGCTGCTGTTCAACTGAGGCTGGCATCATGGTAATTTGAGGCTTTGGAATTTCTGGATGTGCGTAAGTTACAACTCGGGCCTGATAGACGTCTTCGATTTGCGAAGCGATTAATACTTCATGCGGCGCCCCCAATGCTCGCATCCGACCTTCCTCCATTAGCAATAATTCATCACAATAGAGGGAGGCTAAATTCATATCATGCAGTACCATAATAACGGTCAAACCACTTTCAATTGCTTCCTTTCGCACCATATCTAAAATTTGACGTTGATGAGCAATATCTAGATGGTTCGTTGGCTCATCTAGCAGCAATATTTCAGCTGTTTGTGCAAGAGCTTGGGCTACAAAAACTCTTTGCTGCTCACCGCCCGACAAAAATTCCATCGGTGTCTGTTCATAGCGTTTCACACCAGTTTGCATCATGGCATGTTGGACTGCTTGTTCATCGCGATCAGTCCAGCTTGAAAAGAAGCCTGTTTGATGTGGATAACGCCCAAGTGATACTGCCTCCCGTACACTATTTGAAAAAGCATTAGCATGTAATTGTGGTAGCACCGCCATTTTTTTTGCTAATGCACGAGCATTGTAAGAGCTGCTACTTTTACCATCTACTAATACAATGCCTGCACTTGCTGGTAGAATACCACTTATTACTTTTAACAGTGTGGATTTCCCGCTACCATTCGGCCCTAAGATCCCTAGTATTTTGCCTTTTTCAACTGAAAAACTTATATCCTGGACGATAGGTACGTCTTCATAGCCACCGGAAAGATGTTCAACAACAATCATGCCCGTACCCCCTTGCTTCTACGTTGCTTGTAAAAAATATAGGAAAAAACGGGTGCCCCAATAAATGCAGTAATGACACCAATCGGTAGCTCTCTTGGCATAATAATTGTTCGCGCTATTAAATCACAAATAATTAGCAAAGTTGCCCCATTTAAAAATGACAATGGCAATAAGTGTCGGTGATCAGAACCCCAAACCATTCTCGTCATATGAGGAACGACTAAACCAACAAAGCCAATCGTTCCAGAAACAGCTACCGCAGCTCCTGTCAACATTGATCCACCCACTAAAATAATATATTTACTGCGCTTAACATGAACACCTAAATGCTTCGCGCGTTCTTCACCATATAGCAGAACATTTAACTCGCGTCTTTGTGTCCAAAGCATAATGGTGCCAATTATGACAAACGGGATAATCATCTGAACATAAGGCCAACCACGCATCGATACTGAGCCAAGCAGCCATCCGATAACTTGGCGAAGCTCTTCACCAGATAATGCAATCATTAAAGAAATCAAGGAACCTAAAAATGAACTAAATATAACCCCCGTTAAAATAAGAGTTTCCATTTTTAACGAGCGGTCTACTATTCTAGCAAAGCCCATAACAGCTACCATCGTTAATATGGCACCTATCATACTAAAGGTCGGCAATGTAAAATGACCTACTACAGGTATTGATATACTAAAAAAAATCGTCATAACTGCGCCAACTGATGCACCAGAGGAAACACCTAACGTATAAGGGTCAGCCAAAGGGTTTTTTAATAAGCCTTGAAAAGCTGCCCCTGCAATTGCAAGTGACGCCCCTACAAGCCCTGCAAGCAAAACTCGAGGTAATCGAATTTTCCATAAAATATTGGCGGCTGTTTCATCAGCCGCCTTATTCCACAATACTTCTAGCGGAATATGAACCGAGCCTATCGCCACACCACACCAGATGCTAATGATTAGAAGCGTAATTGCTGTTACATAGGCTACAATTTTTTTATTCATTTAAACGCCTCAGGGTAGACAGCCTTCGCTAATTCCTCAAGACCATCTGCTAAACGAGGACCTTGACGACTTGTTATATTTTCATCCACTTGTACTATGGCTTTATTTTTCACGGCAGAGATTGTCTCAAAGCCTGCACGTTGTGGAATTTTCGTTAAAATATCAGGTACGTAATTATATGCCACAACAATGACATCTGGATTTTTTGCGATAATTTGTTCAGCATCAATTTTATACCAGCTATTTGAATCTGCTGCCACATTCTCGGCATGAATCATTTCTAGCATTTCATTCATAAATGTACCTTTACCAGCTGTATAAATTTCTGGCTCATCAGACGACTCTACAAAGACTTTTTTCGCCTCAACACCGTCAAGTTTTGTTTCAACTTCTTTAACTTTTGCCTTCATATTTGCAACAATTTTTTTAGCCTCTTCTAGTTTTCCTGTTGCACGACCAAGCTGTTCAATTGTTGTGTAAGTTTCATTAAAGTTTTTTGCATCCGCTACTACAAATACTTTTACACCTGCCGCCTCAAGCTGTTCAATAGCTCCTTTTGAATAACCCATACCCGACGCATGCGCAAAAACGATATCTGGCGTTAAAGCAATAATTTTTTCAATATTATAATCCATACCGCCAACCTTTTCTTTTTTAGTAACCTCTGGTGGATAATCGTCATTATCTGTCACACCAACTATTTCATTATTTAAGCCAAGGCCAAATAAAATTTCTGTGTTACTCGGAATGAGTGAGACAATTTTTTCAGGAGGTGCCTTTAGCGTAATATCCTTGCCAGTAGCATCCGTTATCGTCATTGGGAATGTTGCTTGTTCTACTTTTGTTGTCTCTTGTTGCTCAGAAGATGACGGCTTTTCATTTGTCGCCTCTTTTGTATTACATGCAGCAAGTAAGCCTATAGCTAAAAATGCTGATAACCCTATTTTCCAAATTTTCTTCATGTGAATCCTCCTTAGTCTATTTGTGCGTAGTTTTTATTGTTTTTTTGATTTATCGATACGTTTTAGTTTTTGATCGCTTAACATTTTGGATTTATCGCCCATGTTGTCAAATTTATCGACATTCATCTTCCAAAACAAATACCCCTCATCATAAAATAATGAGGGGGTCAAATTTGCACAAAAATACATATACAAAATCCACCATCCTATCCTCGTAGGCTACAACGTGTTTTCTATAAAGGCAGGTCTCCTGGCTCGTGCTCCATACGCTTTTTCAAGCCTTCCCGAAATTTTCAGTGGCGCAGATTGAAAAAACTCACACATACAGTGGCGGGACCGCATCGGAATTACACCGATTTCCCTTTTCACTTTACTTAAGTAAAGAACCTTTATAATATTCAGTTGATTTTATTATACATGAAAATAAAAGAAGTCGCCTCCATTCGAGACGACTCCTAAACAATCAATTATACCTTGGCATAATTGCGTCCGGGATCGGCTTTGTGCTTAGGCCTGCGTGATGCAGGTCAGTTAGCCGTTATCGCATGGATGCGATGATTTTAGGCTAACATCCTATGTGAACTTCTTTCCGATTCCGTGACATTCGCCAGAGGCTTTGGGCCAACGTGATGTTGGTCACTCAGTAGTCGCCACAGGACGTGGCGTTCTTAGACTGAGTTCCTCTATTTCAGCAGGTGTTTGGACACCTGCCGAAATAAGTTAGACTATATCTGAAAAATACTGTACCGTTTTCATTGGTGCACCCATTTCTCGTAATGCCCATGTGTGCTCTAAATAAATATCTGCTAGCTTCTCATATTTGCCGCCGAATCTTTGTGCCCATTCGACAGCTACAACACTTTCATATAAATGTGCCATTTTCTCTGCAACCCTTTTTGCCTCAAACGTTTTCGTTGCATCGTCTAAACAGCTAAATGTTTGCAAAGTTGCATCTAGTTTTGCTAATTGCTCCGCTACAATTTCGACTAATGGACTGTCAGTTAGTTTTTCTAGACGTTCTTCCATGACACGAACAAACATTTCGTGCGCATGAAACTTATCAACTAAGCGAATGAGCTCTAAAGCTAAAATATTCGCAGTCCCTTCCCACACAGTAAGTACCTGTGCATCTCTTAATAACCGAGGTGTAACAAAATCTTCAATATAGCCGTTTCCGCCATGTAATTCAATGGCTTCACTAGCATAATGTACAGCTTGCTCTGCCGTTTCTTTTTTCATGATCGCAATATACAAGCGGTTTAAAATAATGTCTTCTTTATTCCCTCGCCCACTAGTTACTTTATCGTACAGCTGAATAAGATCAAAAACTGTGGCAACTTCTACATGAAGCTTGGCAGCGAATTTCCCTAGTGTATCCTGAATCATAGGATATTGCGTTAAAGGCTTACCAAACGCATAACGATTTGTCACATAATGCTTCGCCTCTAAATATCCACGGCGCATAATACCGATAGAAGCAACCGCATTGCAAATTCTTGATAAATTAAGTGCCTCCAGCATATAATAAATTCCTTTATTTGGATCACCTACGACATAAGCTAGCGCACCATCAAATTCCACCTCACCAGAAGGTACTGCTCTAACGCCAAGTTTATCCTTTAAACGCCGAATGCGGAGATTATTAACTGTGCCATCCTCATTTCGCCACGGAACTGCAAATAAAGTTAAGCCCTTTGAGCCTGCCTGAGCCCCTTCCATGCGTGCCAATACCATGGTTACTCCACACATTCCTGCGTTAGATGCAAAATATTTCTCCCCATATAAACGATACTGATTGCCGTCCTGTCTTGCCTTCACAACATTCGCTCCAACATCAGAGCCACCTTGACGCTCCGTTAAAAACGTAGCCCCTTCATATAGCTCTGTCTCTCCTGTTGCACAAACATGTGGTAAAAAGCGCGCTTTCACCTCATCACTCGCATAATGATCAAGGAGATAAGCCGTTGCCATCGTTA
The DNA here is from genome assembly GCF_006864135.1 of Lysinibacillus sphaericus. Taxonomy (GTDB): domain Bacteria; phylum Bacillota; class Bacilli; order Bacillales_A; family Planococcaceae; genus Lysinibacillus. The sequence continues at coordinate 192,847 of NZ_SADV01000009.1, forward strand.
AAGTAACAGGACAGTAAAAGCCTGGCTCAGCATGTGATAGTAAATAGCCTTGAGCAAAGCTATAGACATAGTTACCCTTTCTACCTAATTGCGGAATATCCTTATGCACATAGCCAACAATGCCGGTATTGTACGTCTCTTCAATTGTTCTTTTATAGCCATCATTGACCCAAACCTCTGACACTTCTTCACCATAAGCATTATACCTTTGTAATCGAGGTTCACCCTCTCTATCCGTATGCTTGGCTCTCACATCAATATCTCCAGCACAAAGCTCACCAAAATCTGTTAGCTCACGTTTTGCATAGTCCACAAACTCTTTATCTAGCATCATTTCTAAAACTTTATGAAGTGTATCATTCTCTTTAAAAAAGTTTGTTGTTTTCATTTCTTCCTGCTGTAAAACCTTCATGTTATCTCACCTCTTGTCCCTTCAAAGTTTGTTTTAGTATTTTGCCTGATGCATTTCGTGGTAGCGCTTCCACACGTTCAAAGATGCGTGGAATTTTATATTTCGCAAGATGCTCTTTCAAATAAGCTTTAAGTCCATCCTCGTCAGTTTCCGTTTTAGCGGCATAAACGGCCTTCACCGTTTCTCCCCACTCCGGATGTGGCACACCGATTACAGCAACTTCAAATATTCCCTCATAGCTCAACATACGATCTTCAATTTCTTTCGGATAAATATTCACACCGCCTGAAAAAATAACATCCCGACAATCCAAATATAGCCGTCCTCATCTATGCGAGCTAGGTCACCTGTTTTCAGCCAGCCATCTATAAATGCAGCTTTTGTAGCAACATCATCCTTGTAATAACCCAGCATATTACCCTCACCGAATATCACGATTTCTCCTACATCACCAACACTGACATCTTCTCCATTGTCGTTAATAATCCGTAGCTCCGCCCCAAGTGGTGCGCGCCGACCAACGCTCCCCGCCTTCGTTGCATGCTCTTCACCAAACAATAATGAACCATTTGGACCAGCCTCTGTTAATCCATAGACACAGGTTACATTATTCGTTCGGAAAGCTTTTTGGATAAAGCGAATTTCATTTTGCGATAACGGCGCTCCACCATAAACCCACCATTTCATCGATGATATATCAGCCGTTTGCAATCTTGGCATTTGGGCAGTTAACAAATAAGCGACAGGTGCGCCGAAGAAATGCGTTGTCTGTTCCTGCTCGATTGAATCTATTAATAAATCAGCTGTAAATGTTGGCGTTAGTATATTTGTCGAGCCTACAAGTACTCCTGCCATTAAAAATAAATGTAATGGAGCTGAATGCGTCAATGGCATCATAAGAAGAATCCGACTTTCTGGCTTTACTTCCATTTCTATTGCAATCATTTGCGCTACAGTTAAAATATTGCGATAGCTAAACAACACGCCCTTTGGTTTTCCCGTTGTACCCGAAGTATATAAAATCGTTGAAACATCATCTTCATTCAATTGGCAATCAATTGTTTGACTGCTTGCATGTTGAATAAGTGTTTCATAGTTTAGCCAACCAGCCTTTTCTTGACCTGTTTTGATTTTCAAAGGGACTACCTTGATGTTTTCGACTGCTGCAAAAATTGCCTCATGCACGAGAATAGCTTTAGCATCAGCATGCTGCGCTACATACTCGACCTCTTGCAGCGTAAATTTTGCATTTACCGGAACGACAATGGCTCCAATGCGCTGAATAGCAAAATAGCTAACAACAAACTCTACAACATTTGGCATAAAAACAATAACTTTGTCACCTTGCCAGACCCCCTGCTCTAACAAAGCATGACTAAGACGTGTCACTTGCTCATCTAAATTACGATAAGTCACACGTCTGCCCTGACAAACAACAGCTTCACTCATAGGGTATTTTCGCGCATTACGTGCTAACAAATTCGAACTATTCATCGTCCATCTCTCCCTTTAAAGTCGCTAATTTTTCTGTAAATATGCCTTGTAATTGCAGTAATTCACTCTTCATTTGTGCAAGCTCTGCTATTTTGCTATCAATCTCTTGAATTTTTTGCTCCCCATATTCGACCGTGCGTTCCAACTGCTGAATGCCCGTGCGATCAAAATCAAACAGCAACACCATCTCCTTAATCTCCTCAAGTGAAAAACCGTACCGCTTCCCCCGGAAAATAAGCTTAAGCTTCGCTAATTCTTTTTTTGAAAAGGTTCGCTGATTAGTAGATGATCGATTAGGATTAAGCAGCCCTAGTTCCTCATAATAACGAATAGTCCGTGTAGAAACATTAAACTCCTTAGCCACTTCTTGAATCGTCTTCAACACCATCCCCCCTTTCCGTTTCCCATCAGTATATCATTGACGCTAACGTAAATCGCAACAAGATTTCCGAATTTTACAGAAAATAATCGCTTTAAGTAGCTGAATTAATTTATTGGTTGCTGTTAGTCAGTTTGGCTGGTCTATCCGTCGCTTTGGTGGGGCTTTCCGTCGCTTTGACTGTTTCTTCCGTCGATTCTGCAGGGTGTTTGATTTCGCCGCTAAATGATGAGTTGCGCCGCTAACTAAGGAAGGAACGCCGCTAAATCCTGATATTCCGCCGCTAACCATGCAAGGAACGCCGCTAAATCCTAATATTCCGCCGCTAACCATGCGAGGAACGCCGCTAAATCCTAATATTTCGCCGCTAAGAGCTTCGGATTTTATCCGTCGATTCAACACCTCTAGCTATCAAATCTATTTCAACACAAAAAACCCCCGGCACATTGTCGTGCCAGGGGCTAGAAAGATTATTATTACATTTTTTCCGGTGCAGATACGCCGATTAAGCGTAATGCGTTGGCAATTGTTGTACGTACAGCAGTAATAAGGGCTAAACGAGCTTCTGTTAGCTCTTTATTTGAAGCATCTAACACTTTTTCAGCGTTATAGAAGCTGTGGAAAGTAGCTGCTGTTTCTTGAATGTAGTTGGCGATACGGTGTGGTGTACGGTGCTTCGCAGCATCTGCTACCACTTTCGGGAAGTCGCCCACTTTTTTCAGTAAATCAATTTCTTTTTCTGCAGTTAACAGCGTTAAATGATCTGTTGTTGCAGCAAAGCCTTGCTCATTCGCTGAGCGTAAAATGGAAGAAATACGTGCATGCGCATATTGTGCATAATACACTGGATTTTCATTTGATTGAGATACAGCAAGATCAAGGTCAAAGTCCATGTGAGAATCGCCCGCAGTTTTCACGAAGAAATAACGAACTGCATCTAAGCCAACCTCTTCTACAAGCTCACGCATTGTAACAGCGTTTCCTGTACGTTTAGACATTTTGAACTTCTCACCGTTTTTATAAAGTTGAACCATTTGGATGATTTCTACTTCAAGTGTATCACGGTCGTAGCCAAGCGCCTGAATAGCAGCCTTCATACGTGGGATATAGCCGTGGTGGTCAGCTCCCCAAATATTAATTAATTTATCGAAGCCACGTACAATTTTGTCCTCATGGTAGGCGATATCTGGAGTCAGGTATGTGAAAGAACCATCGTTTTTAATTAACACGCGATCTTTATCGTCACCAAATGTTGTTGAACGGAACCAAGTAGCACCGTCTTCTTCAAATACATGACCATTTGCTTTCAGTTTATCTAACGCTACTTCGATTTTACCGTTTTCATATAGTGAAGTTTCTGAGTACCACACATTAAAGTTTACACGGAAGTTAGCAAGGTCTGTTTTTAACTTGTCTAATTCTAACGCTAAACCATGTTGACGGAAGAATGCAAAACGTTCTTCATCAGATTTTGCTAAAATTGCATCGCCATGCTCGCTTGTTAGTTTACCAGCGATTTCAATAATATCTTGACCGTGGTAGCCGTCCTCCGGCATCTCAGCATCCATTCCTAAAGCTTGCTTATAACGCGCTTCTAGTGAATACGCTAAATTATTAATTTGGTTACCCGCATCATTAATGTAGTACTCACGAGATACTTCGTAACCTGCCATATCAAGCACGTTACATAATGAATCCCCTACAGAAGCTCCACGTGCATGACCCAAATGTAGATCACCTGTTGGATTCGCAGATACGAATTCAATTTGAATTTTTTCTCCTGCGCCAGCATTAGAACGACCATAATCAGCACCTTGCTCAAGTACTGCTTTTACTACACCTGATAAGAAATCTTTACGCACAGTAATATTCATGAAGCCAGGACCAGCAATATCGATTTTCTCGATATCCGTGCCTGCCGTGTCAAGATTATCCAAAATAGCTTCTGCAATTGCACGAGGTGGTTTTTTTGCTAATTTCGTTAATTGCATAGCAATATTTGTTGCATAATCTCCGTTTGCTTTATCCTTTGGTGTTTCAAGGTGAATATTTAATTGTGTGCCAGCCTCGACTAAGCCAGCTTTTTCAACAGCCTGTGCAATCGCTGCTTTAATGGCTTGTTGTACTTGTTCTACTGCGTTCATCATTGTACCTCCGTAAATGTAATGTCTAATGTATAATTGCCAACGGATTGCCCACCCATTAGTAAATCGTACTGTACATGGAAATCTCCGCTTACTGCCTGCTTTGTAAATGTCATTTCTTTCGTGTCAATGACGAGTGGCATTGAACCGAAATCACTCTCATAATGACCCATTTGTTGTTCAATTATGTTAAGTGGTAATCGCATTTTTACTGCTCCATTACGCATAATTAATGCCTGTTCATTGCCTAGCTTCATAGTTGTGCGGATGGTTTTATCCTCCTGCACCTCTTCATATTTCAAATATATGCTTCCTGCTTTTTCAAGTAGCTGCCCTGTCAGCCACATTTCATAACTTTCAGACTCCCCATCAATCGGATGAATCTTAGAAATGAGCTTAATGTTCACCTGCGATCTTGCTTCGTTCGCCATTATGGACGCTCCCTTTTATTGTTTTTACTATAACCTTTTTATTATAGGATGAATCCTCATATTTTTTCAAGGTAGAAGTAAGTATTCTATCCGATGTGGCAGTAATTTATTAAAATTCATTTACTATTTTATCATTGACACAAATCCCCCGGAAATCTACAGTCATATTATATAGTAGGAATTTTCATTTTTTACTAAAATGAGGGTTGCTGTATGTTAACACTTGAACAAATTCTGCTGCTAAACGAAGGATTTCCTCTTATATATTTGAAACGCCTATTATTCAATTTGACTTAAGGAGACTAGCCAAAAAGGCATCCACTCAAATGAATGAGTAGATGCCTTTTGATATGTCGTGTTTAAACGTAACTCTCAGGATTTTTCAATTTCATAACATCCTTTTTAGGAAATAAAGCTCTCCAGAAATAAATTGCGAGACCAATTAACACTAGACAATGAAAGATATAAATAGAAACAGCAAGAACATTCGGCTCACCTTCGGTCAAGAATCCAATAAAATCATGAATCGCGTGCCAGACAATCGGGAAAATAATACTTTTTGTCTTTGCAACAATTTCTGCACAAACTAACCCAAAGAGGAATGCAAAAGCTACTTGTAGTAATGTCAATAAAAAATCCTGACCGGCACCTAAATGTGCAAGATGTCCAATTCCAAACAAAATAGAGGAGCCTATAATAGCCGTTTTAAGCCCTTTCGCTGATAAATATTTAAAAATTAGGCCACGGAAAATAAACTCTTCACAAAGACCAACGGCAATAACAAATAGAAGCAAAATAAATACGTATTGCGCAGAAAAACCATCTTGATCTGTAATACCATTAAAAAATGCAACCAGCTCAAAAATAACGATAACAACCATCCAAGCCTCTGCTTTAAATCTTCTAAACCCGAAATCTTTGAAAGAGAATTTACTTTTTCTCATGATCCAAAGAGTAACTAGAACACCACTTGCAGTGAAGATAAATTGAATTAAAAATATAGAACTTATGCTACTTATATTTTTGACAGCTATAATTACACCGGCTATGGTAGGAAAAACAAGTGCAAGTAAAGTAAATAATATCGATAAAAAAATAGGTGAATTTTTCATTTTCATTTATTTTCTCCATTCAATAATTTTAGTTTTACACCTTCAAAAACATCTTTTAAAATACCCTCAATTTCCGAGCTATCTAAATCGCAAGTATTCGTCGCACACATTGTTGCTATCCCATGCGTAGTTAACCATATATCGATGAATAAAGATTTAGCAGAGGTTTCAGTTAATCCCGTTAATTTAGAAATTAGCGCTATAATTCCTTGGTTTTCTACGTCATTTATTAAATCCGAAAAGCTTGAGATTTTATATTTATTGGATAGGAATAATAGCTCAAATAACTTTTTTTCCTCGCGAGCAAAGTTAATATAAGCTAACCCCATTCCAAAAAAAGAACTTTCTTGCAAACCCTTAAACATTCTTTCATTATAAAGATTGCTGGCTCTTTCATATATTGCATACTTTAAATCGTCCATGCTCGTGAATAATCGAAAGATGGGCTTTGTCGAACAACCTAACTCTTTTGCTACGTCCCTTGCATTCACACTATCAATGCCACTCTTCCTAGCCATTTCAAAAGCACAATCCATTAAAACTTCCTCTGTAAATCGCTCTTTTGGTGCCAAAAAATTCGCCTCCTCCAATAGGTAACATCCGTTACCTATAATGTAACAATATTTTCCTGGCTATGTCAATAAGATATGTGATATTAATCAAAAAAATTCCAAAGAAATGAAAAAAGAAAAAGCTCACTTTGTAAATGAGCTTTGTTCTCCCAAGAAGTCCTTGAACTCCTAATATTAATTGATACCTGAATTGATTATGTTAGACAAACTTTAAAAACAGGTGAAGCTAAAAGTGACCTCATAATGCCTCCCCGCTTTCAGCCCCACATTAACCTGTATTTACGACTGACATATTGCTTTCGGTAACTTTACTGACAATTTAAATCCTCCGAAATGACCTCGTTATTGCTTTCTTGTTTAATTTGATCGATTCTATTTTTCCCCCATTCATACATCATCTCAACGATTGGTAATAACGTCATCCCTAGTTCTGTCATGGAATATTCGACTTTCGGAGGGACTTCTGGAAACACTTCTCGGTGAACAATTCCATCTTCCATCAGTTCACGTAATTGATTTGATTATATCTTATGTGATATTTTCGGAAAAAGTCTTTGAAGCTCACTGAAACGATGTGGTCCTTCGACGCCTAAATGCCATAGAATAACGACCTTCCATTTACCACTAATGATTGATAATGTAAGTTCTTTTTCACAATGGTAATCGTTATTTAATATTCTCTCTTTTATCTCTTCTCTTAATTTATCTGACATAGAGCTAACTCCCTTTTCGTATAAGTAACTTTTAGTAACCTCCGCACTAAAAAGTGCACTCTTCACAATGTATAAAACCGTAGTAAAATGAGGATAGTCTTAAAGACAAATCTTAATCTATTTTTTCGTCTAAATAAAATTATCTCAACCGAAGGAGCAAAAAAACATGCAAACAATCGCAGGAAAAGTAGCGTTAATTACAGGAGCTGGGCGTGGAATCGGACGTGCAACAGCAGTAGCTTTTGCGCAAGAAGGTATTCACGTAGGTCTTGTTGGACGTACTCTTGAAAATTTACAACAAGTTGCAGAGGAACTTAAGCAGTATGATGTGAAGGTTGCAATCGCTGTGGCAAATGTGGCGGATTTATACTCTATTACTACAGCCGTTGAATCTATTCGCGGAGAACTTGGCGCCATCGACATTTTAGTAAACAATGCCGGAATTTCAAAATTCGGTAACTTCATGGACTTAACACCTGAAGAATGGACAAATATTATCGATGTCAATGTAAAAGGTGTGTACTACACAACACGTGCTGTATTACCGGAGATGTTAGAGCGCAACACAGGCGACATCATTAATATCTCATCAACAGCTGGTCAAAAAGGTGCACCAATTACAAGCGCATACTCAGCTTCAAAAGCTGCGGTTATCGGACTAAGTGAGTCATTAATGCTTGAAGTACGTAAGAAAAACATTCGCGTTACAACATTAACGCCAAGTACAGTTGCTACGGATATGGCGGTTGAGCTTAACTTAACAGACGGCAATCCGGAAAAAGTGATGCAAGCAGAAGATTTAGCAGATTTAATGGTTGCTCAGCTAAAACTTCATCCACGTGTTGTATTAAAGCATGCTGGACTTTGGTCAACGAACCCTTAATAGAACTATTCGAAATATCAAGGCGCTATCTTTGGATGGCGTCTTCTTTTTTATATTGAAAAGGATAAGAAAAACGGGGCTAGCATATCGCTAACCCCGTTCCAATCGCTTTATTTCGAAGAACCTTCTTATTTGATCCAGCCCAAAATCATTTCTCTTAGCAATTTAGAAGCTGTATTTGCTGTCATTTCAGATGAGTCGTAAATTGGTGCTACTTCAACTAGGTCAAAGCCCACAACATTGACGTTACTTGCTGCAATCGCATGGATTGACGCTAGTAATTCTTTTGATGTAATGCCTCCGCAATCTACTGTTCCTGTACCAGGTGCATGTGCGGGGTCAAGTACATCTATATCAATTGTTACGTAAACATTACGTCCTGCTAAAGACGGCAATACTTCTTTTAATGGTTCTAGCACTTCAAATTTTGAAATGTGCATGCCATTCTCCTTTGCCCATTCAAACTCTTCCTTCATACCTGAACGGATACCAAATGAATAGACATTTTTTGGTCCGATATGTTCAGCAATTTTACGAATCGGCGTTGAGTGAGAAAGAGGCTCCCCTTCATATTCCACACGTAAGTCTGTATGTGCATCGAAGTGGATAATTGCTAGATCATCATATTTTGCAGATACAGCTTTCATAACAGGCCACGATACTAAATGTTCGCCACCCATACCTACAGGAATCTTGCCGTCTGCTAAAAGCTTCTCGATATACTTTTCAATTTCATCTAATGAGCGCTGTGCATTACCGAATGGTAACGGTATATCACCCGCATCAAAATATTTCACTTCATCTAGCTCACGGTCTAAATATGGACTATATTCTTCAAGCCCAATAGATACTTCACGGATACGCTGTGGACCAAAACGTGAACCTGGACGATAACTAACTGTCCAGTCCATTGGCATACCATAAATGACCGCCTGAGCATCCTCATATGTAGGATGACTTTTTATAAAAACGTTTCCTGAATAAGCTTCATCAAATCTCATTACTCAACCTCCACTATATAAAAAATTATTACATTCATTTTTACCACTAGAGTTGATATCCTTTCTGGGGCGTTTCTGGAGCTTCCATCTTCATCACTCCAATCACCTTATTGACATGACATCTTTGTCATTCAAATCCTTCAATAGGATGAACCTTTTATCATTACTCTATTAAGGACTTACAGGAATGTAATGAAACCTCTATCCTTGTATCCTCGTATACATTATTGGAACGTCTAGCAAAATTCGATTAAAATCTACAATGTGTGTTTTTTTGTCGAACACTAGCATTTCAAACAGTACAAAAAAAGTATAGATGTTTTTGAATAAAGTGCAATAGTTTTTACCAATAATTTCGATTAAATATGAATGTTCAGACACATACTATACGCAAGTGTGAGAAAACGAGGTGAAGTCGGATGCAGAGAAAAAGCTATCAACGTAAACAAAAGCGTGTAAAGCGTACGCGTAAAGTACTTACCCTCTTTATCGCCTTTACATCTGCAATTGTAGTAGCATTTATAGCTTTACGCGTCTATGTTCAAGTGGCTGGTGCCCCACCTTTAACCGTACCTAAAGCCTCTATTTTCTTAGATGAAAATGAGAACCAAATTGGAGATCACTTTACGAATGAACGACGTTATTGGGTTGGGCGTGATGAGATGTCCCCCTATTTAGCAAAAGCAGTAGTCGCTGTTGAGGATAAAGATTATTATAAGCACAGCGGTTTTGATTTTTCTCGTATCGCTGGTGCAGTATTAGTTGATCTTAAGGCTGGAGGTAAGGTTCAAGGAGCAAGTACAATTACGCAACAATATGCTCGAAATCTATATCTTTCACATGAAAAATCATGGACACGAAAATTAAATGAAGCACTGTATGCTTATAGATTAGAAGTTTTTTATGATAAGGATGAAATATTGGAAGGCTACTTAAATACTGTTTACTACGGACATGGTATGTACGGCGTAGAAGCAGCTAGTCGATTTTATTTCGGAAAATCAGCAAAAGATTTAACATTAGCAGAAGCTGCAATGTTAACAGGAATTCCAAAAGGTCCAAGTATTTACTCTCCTATTGTCAATCTAGATAAAGCAACTAATCGCCAACACGTTATTTTAAAACTGATGGCCGATCAAGGTGCTATTACGCAAGATGAAAAAACACGTGCAGAAAGTGAAAAGCTTGTCTTAAAGAATGATAGTTGGGTTGCAGCAAAATCTGTAGCACCATTTTTCCTTGATGTAGCATGGCAAGAGGCTAGTGAAATTTTGAAATCGAAAAATCTCGACATTAGTGAAGGTGGCTGGACTATCCAAACAACTCTTAATCTAGAACATCAAAAGGCGGCAGAGGGAGCTGTTGCCAAACATATGCCTAATGACGATCTTCAAACTGCTTTTGTTAGTATGAAATCCAAAACAGGCGCCGTTACAGCATTAGTTGGTGGTCGTGACTATGCTACAAGTTCATTTAACCGAGTTACACAGGCAAAACGTCAGCCAGGCTCAACCATTAAACCTATTTTATATGCGGCAGCTTTAGAGAATGGTTATACACCTTTAACCTATTTAAATGTAGGTGAGACAACTTTCACTTATGATCATGGACGTGCCACATATGCACCCAAAAATGTTAATGGCAAATTTGCAAACCATGATATGTCAATGGCCCAGGCTATCGCTATTTCAGATAATATTTACGCTGTGAAAACTTTAGAGGAAATTGGATTTAAAGCATTTCATAATATGGCTGATCGCTTCAACGTGAATATCGGTACTAAGGACAATTTATCCATCGCGCTTGGAACGACTGAAACAACATTATATGAAATGACGAATGCTTATAATATTTTAGCATCGCAAGGTAAAAAAACTACGCCTACTACTATTGTTTCTATTAAAAATGCGAATGGCGATATCATCTATGAAAATAAAGAAGCTGATAAAGAAGATGAAACTGTTCTATCAAAAGAAAATACGTATATCTTAACAGAAATGATGACGGGTATTTTCGATCCAGTCTTTAGTGATTATTCTCCAGCTACAGGGATTGGCATTCGCTCTCGCATGACGCATACGTATGCAGCCAAATCTGGCTCTACAAATAGCGATCAATGGTTAATTGGATTTACACCTAGCTTAACTGCTGGCGTGTGGAACGGCTATGACCAAGGAAAAAATCTAACAGAAAGAGAAGATACTGCATCTACAAAGCAAATTTGGATCGACTTTATGGAGGCTGTCAATAAAGGAACAAAGAACGAAGATTTTGCAAAGCCTAAAGACGTTAAAGGTGCGGTCATCGATATTGAATCAGGTAAGTTAGCAACAGATGCCTGCCCTAAACAACGTCTCGTTTATATGGATGCGAAAGATGTACCAACTGAAAAATGTTCAAACTTCGATATTCTCGATACGAATACGTGGGGAAAATTCTGGAATATGCTTCCATTTTCCATCTTTAAAGATTAACATGCGGAACCTTTATCAGAGATAGACGTTTTAATTAACGAAGGCTCTCGACAAAGTACAGACATATACGAAAAAGAAAAGCTTTCTCTTCCCCGGAGCCGTGTCCGTGGGAACAGAAAGCTTTTCTTATTTATGGTTCGCGAAGTAGATGAGCATCATGGGGCATTTGGCTTGGGTTTGGGTTGTTCAAATGCCGCATAGCGCTCATCACATTCGCAGAACCAAGCGTCCTAGCTTACTAAAATGTAAGCTCTGCATCAAGTTTACTTTGTTTCAAATCCACTTTCAACCTTATATCGAAAGCGATTGCAAAATGTCACATATTGTTCAATCATTGTAGGTCTATTAAACAAATAAATCTTGACGCAATTGCTCCTCACTACGTGCCCACAAGTCCGGATTAAGCTCTTCTAGGAAAGAAGCTAACACCTTTTTAGATGGTGCGTCCATATGTTCAACAATAATATGACGCTTCATAGATTTATCCATTTTATTCACATGATCAGCTAAAATTTTATAGCCTCGACGTTTTTCGCGATTGACTACCATTTCACATGCAGTTACACCTGCATAGTAAGGTCCATCCGCTTTATGGTCTATCGTCACCCAAACCAACCAATACGATTTCCCACCTTCTGAATCAGCACGATCTGTCGTAAATTTAATACCTCGTTCCACATCACTGCGAGCATGCATAGCACCAATTTCAACTGATGCCGTCCCCTCTTCTATATCGATAATGACTGGCGATACGTTTTCAAGCGAAAGCGAACCGATACCAAATCCCTTATGTCCGTCTGTTGGGTCATTTTTAATAATAGTAAAGCCCATTTTTTGTTTTGCTTTTTCTTCATTTGCCATACTTTAACTACCTCCGTTCTGCTATTATAAAAGTAAAGCATAGTTAAGCGCATTAGCACCGTAATGAACACGACACTGGCATTGCGCATATGCCTAGATACAAGTAAGAAGTTTATACTTTCTTATAAACACTATACAACATTATTCAATAAAGGAGGCAATATTATGCCATACGTAACAGTGAAAATGCTTGAAGGTCGTACAGAAGAACAAAAACGCGCACTAGTAAAAGAAGTAACAGAAGCCGTTTCTCGTACAGTTAATGCGCCACCAGAAAATGTAACAGTCTTCATCGAAGAAATGTCTAAAAACCATTACGGTGTTGCAGGCGTGCGCTTTAGCGATAAATAAAGAGTAAAACGGGTAGAGCATATAAAGCTCTACCCATTTTTAACGTATTGTAGCCTTATAGTGCCTTGCACGTTTGGAAAGCTGTAATAGCTTCGTTTTTCGGTTTTAGCGGCGGAACTTGGCCTTTTAGCGGCGGAATTTCACCTTTTACCGGCGATTCTCCGGTTTTTGCGGCTTAACTCGACCTTCAATCGGTTACTCGTAATTTCAATACTAGGATGTGATCTATGAAATGAATAAATTTAAATTATCACTACTCATTTGTATGCTCATCGTTGGCCTCTTACTTATTTTTATTAATCCCATTCAAAATGCAATTATCGCTCATTTGAGTAAACAACTAAATACAACTGATTACAGTGTAGACGATATTGAAAAAAACAAAAACGCAGATGCCAATTTTGAATTTGAAGCAGTGCAATCTTTATCCATTGCAGAAGTTTTAAAAGCTCAAACAACCGCAAAAAAAATGCCTGTCATTGGTAGTATCGCTGTTCCTAGTGTTGGTATGAAACTTCCTATCGTCAAAGGAGTTGGTAATGCCTCTCTTGCCGTTGGAGCAGGCACTATGAAGCCTAATCAAAAACTCGGACAAGGAAACTACGCATTAGCAGGTCATTACTTTGAGGAAAAAGATATTTTATTTGGCCCTTTATACAAGGCGAACATCGGAGATACGATTTATTTAACGGATTTAACGAATATTTATGAGTACAAAATAACGATCAAGGAAATTATCGCTGCTACAGATGTTTATGTTATTAATGACATCCCCGATAAAACTATTTTAACCCTCGTGACATGCGCTGATAGAGGCACGAAACGACTTGCTGTACAAGCAGATTTTGTCGAGCAATATCCATTCGACCAAGCACCTGCAAAACTACCAGAAACTTTTTAGTATGATGATTTGTCAAATTAAGTGCAACAATTGCTCATTAAAAGCCTCGTTTGCAGTCTTCCAACCAAGACATTTTCTTGGTCGGTTGTTGATATAGTTTAATGATTCTGTTAGTTCTTCTGGTGATACTTCTTCAAAATTTGTTTTCTTAGGGAAGAACTCGCGAAGTAATCCATTCCCATTTTCATTACTTCCGCGCTGCCAAGAAGAATAGGCATCCGCAAAATAAACATCAATTTTCAAGTTATTTTCTAACACTTTATAGCAGCTAAATTCTTTACCTCGGTCTGTTGTGGCTGTTTTTATAGCGCCTTTGGGTAATTTAGTATGAAGTAGACGTACTGCTCTTTCCATTGATTGAGCTGAGCGATCCGGTATCAAAAAGCCAACATACCACCGTGTCATTCGCTCAATAAATGTTGCTACACAACCTTTTGCTTTCCCACGTCC